>JAKZMJ010000016.1 GCA_030491005.1 Sulfurospirillum sp.
CTGAATTACTTTGTTTGCAGAGCATATAAGTTATGTTTGATTATATGGTAGTACTTAGCTGTTTTAAAATTTACAATTAGGAGTTTTCAAATGAAAAAAATAATTTTAGGTTTAGTTGCATTAGTGACTTTTTCAAGTGTAGTAAATGCTTCAATTAAATACGAGTGTTCAAGATATGTAGGTGGTGACTATAAAGGTTTTATAAAAGTTGTTGCAAACAACAAAGATGAAGCAGAGAAAAAAGCTTACAATAAATACAAAAATGAACTTAAGATGAAGGTTGACTATGTTAAGTGCAAATAGGGTTTTAATTTTTTTATTCATTGGAATTTTTACTTCTTCACTTTATGCTGTAGATGTTTCTAATTTTGATATAAAGGGTATTAAATTAGGAATGAGTAAAAAAGAAATTATAAATAAATTGGAAGATGTCATTTCAAAAAATAGAAACAGTTATGACAAATCATGGACTCATCAAATTATTAAAAGTAAAAGGGATGGATTTTCGTTAGGTGCAGAATATGTTATAAATTTAAACCATAACGAAAAATTATTGAATATTGGCAGAGAAATTATTTTTAAATATGAACCGAGTTTCAGGAAAATTAAAAAGCAATTAATAAAAAAATATGGGAACCCAGATAAAGTAGCAAAATCTAAAAATAATAAGGGTGATTTTAAATATGAACTTTGTTGGGGGAATTGTACTGTTGAAAATGCCACTTATTGGAATGGTAATGAAATTTGGACTCAAAAAAAGTCATTTCATATTACTTATAGAAAAAGATTGGGATAATATGGAATATAAGAAATATTTAAATAAAGAAAAAGCATCAAATATAGATTTATAATATATTAGATACATTTTTGATATAATACTACAGAAAGGATTTGATTATGCAAACATTAACTGTAAATATTCAAGATAATTTTGTACAAGATTTTTTAACTATTATTGAACACTATAAAGACAAGGTTCAATTACAAAAAGATGAAAATCTAGTAGCCGACCCATATTTTTATGAAAGACAAAAGCAATTACAACAAGACATAGATGAAATTGATAGTGGCAAAACCCAAATGATTAATAATAAAGATTTTTGGGATGACATAGATACTTTCACTCAATCATTACAAAAATGACAATCATACACAAGCCTACTTTTTCAAGGCAATTGAAAGAAATCATTGAACGCATAGCACTAGATAAACCTAGTGCAAGTATGAAGTTTAAAAATGAATTAAAAGAAACTATAAACCTACTTTCTGACCATCCATTAAAATATAGAAAATCAATCTATTTCGATAATGAAAATATAAGAGATATGACATATAAAAAGTACACTATTATCTATAGGGTAAAGCCAAGAAAAAATGAAATAGAAATTTTAAGAATATTCAACAGAAATAAACCGACACAGTAAGTCAGATACAACAAAACAGAGTAGCCAATAAATTAGAAATTTATCGGCTATCTTCAACCGTTATATGAAGCCTAACAGCAAGAAATCCATCCATTTCATGACAATTTGACATATTTTTAAGCCTAAAGAATAAAACCTGATATAACTGACTTAATGAAACTTTCGGGTGCCAGAATAATCACTTTACCTTATAATTAACTAGATAATCATCCACCATTTTTATCTTTAAACTTTTAGTAAAACCATTATGTATTTTAATTAGTTTTTTCATAGGAACCACTTGCAAATTCAAATCCACACAAGTAGCTAGTTTTAAAATATAACCATTTTAAGCATAAAAAATAGTTATCTAAATAATTTACAATAATTTTGCCTATTTTCTAATAAATAGTCATTTTTTCTCCATACTTTATAATTTAAACAATAAAATCTAATCTTTTTTATAACTTTTTATATAAGTCATGTAATAAGCTTCAAGCTTTGATGAATACAAATAGATAAAATTCCAAATGCTAAAACAGAAGCTACTTTTGTAGCTCCTTGATAATAAATTGTATTACATCCAAAGTCATCTTTAAGATATTTATTTACTCGCTCAACCATACTTCGTTGATTATAGTGATGAATATCAGAGGATTGTGTTAAATTAAAATATTTAAACTTTTCTTTCTCCTGTTTTTCTAAAGCTATTTTTGCTTTTAGTTCTTTTGAATTAGCAGGATTTATATCAATTATTGGTCTATGATTTAATTTTTTAGAATATTCTTCAATAATCTTACTGTAATATCCTGCATCTTTTAAATCATAAAGGTATATTACTCTTTTGCTAGTTTCTTTCATGAGTGGAAGTGCTACAGAACTATCATGAACATTAGCACCACTATAAAATGCAGTTATTGGTATATCCCCATCAACTGCACTAATATGAAGTTTACCACCTATCCAAACTTCTCTATTACCTTTTGAATTTTGCTTAACACCGACACCACATTTTGTAGATAATAAAGATAACATATCATCTGCTGTTTCCATATCTTTTTGAAGTTCAAGAATCTTTGGTTTTATCTGGTCTCTTTTTACACCTTTTTTAGGTCGTCCTACTTTATTTTTAGCTTTCTCTTCTTTTGCTATTTTTACAGGTTTTTCTCTAAGTGGTATTTTTGTAGCATCACTTGCATTGTACATAAATATGGTATTGGACAGATACTCTTTAACAAATCTTTCGTGAGTTTTTTCAGCAATTCTCAAATCACTTAACTCTTTAAATACTCGACTAAATTTACATTCATTTGGAATATCAATTTTATATCTCCATCCACATAATACTCGTAAAACTCTATCGCTATGAAGTCTATCGATAAGATCTCTTGTTGTTTGCATGTTGTAAACAGATTTAGCAATCATTGCTCTTGCTATCTCTATTCTATCTTTAGGTGTATTTGTAATAGTTACCACTGTTACATTCTTTTCTATTTGTGCAAAATCTAAAATTCTTATTAGTTTTTCTTCTTTAGTACTTAATGTTCCAAATTGCTCTTTTAATTCAGGAAATAAACAATTTTCAAGGTTTAAAATCTTAGTCCACATTTTTGAAAGATTTGAAGATAATTTTGGTATAATATTTTTCATAAGTTGAATCTCTTTTCTGTTAAATTTTAGGATATAAAATTATAACTTATTTGAAATTTGATTCAACTTTTTTTACAAATAAAAACCTAAATTATGAACTTATTTGCT
>JAKZMJ010000017.1 GCA_030491005.1 Sulfurospirillum sp.
TTTATATTAGAGGTTCATCTATAATTAGTGCATTAGGCACTAATAAAAGTGAGGCTATTAGTAAAATTTCATTAAATGATACTTCTTATTTACAAAATAATCCTAAATCAACAAACTTTTTTTTTATCAATAAAAAATTTAAAACTGCACATGATAAATTTTACTCAATATTAAAACAAGTAGTAAACAATGCAATTAGTGATGCAAAACTAAATACAGAAGAAATAAAAGAATTACACATTTTTATTGCTTCTACATCAATGTCAATTTCAGTTAATGAAGAAAAACATCTTGATTTTTTAAATAAAAAAAGCACTAATGAATTAGAAGAAATAGGATATGGTGATATTGGAGTTTTTGTAGAAGATTTAATAAAATCAAAATATCCATCTACAATTATGCAAAGTGCTTGTACTTCAAGTGCTAATGCTTTTTGTTTTGCTAATACTTTAATAAAAAACAATAAAATAAAAAGAGCAATAGTTATAGGCTTAGAATTATTCAATAAGGCTTCATATTTAGGTTTTAAGTCCTTATTATTACTAAGTTCTAACAAACATTTTATACCTTTTGATGAAAACAGTAATGGTTTAATATTAGGAGAGGCATGTTCTGCATTAATACTTGATTCTAATAAAAAATCACATAATGATTTTTTATGTTTATCAACAAATAGTAGTTTTGATAATCATAGTCTTACAAATTCTAATCCTAATGGAAATGTAAGTTTTGAATGTATGAAAGATGTTATACTAAAAGCAAAAATAAACTTAAAAGATATAACATGTATTAAAGCACATGCTACAGGAAGTAAGATATCAAATTTATCTGAAATAAATGCAATAAATCAGTTGTTTGAATACTATAATCACAATACAAAAATTGTTGTTTTAAAACAATTTATAGGACATACCCTTGGTGCTTGTGGAACAAATGAAATTGCATTATTATGTGAGTGTATTAATAAAGGTTTTTTACCAAATCATATGATATGTGAAAAACATGATAATAAAACTTCATTTATATTTTCAAAAACAAATACAAAAATAAATAAAGCAACTGTTCTTTTTAATTTTATAGGTTTTGGTGGAAGCAATACATCTATAATTTTAAGTAATGAAAAATAATATGTATATTCATTCTACATATAAAGAAATTTTAAATATAGAAGATATAAAACAATATAAAAATAAAATAAAAGAACTTTCGTCTATAAACTTAAGAAGAAGTTCAAAGTTTAATATTTTAGCAATATATGGTGCTTTAAAATGTCTAGAAAATACTACTTGTTCTAAATATTTATCAATTTATATAGCAAGTGAATATTCTTGTACTAGTGATATGTTAAAAGTTTTATTACAAAGTAACATAAAAGAAGAATTTGTTATGCCTTATGATTTTTTAAATGTTAATACAAATAATGTTGGTTTTTTTATTTCCAAAGCATTAAATACATTTGGTAAAAATATAAATATAACATCTAAAAATTTATCTTTTGAAAAAGCTTTTGAGTTAGCATATTATGATTTACTTTATGATGAGTCAATAGAAGCTTTAATAGGAGGAGTTGATGAGTCTTTAAATAATATTAGACATCATGATATAGAACATAAAGAATATAAAGATGGTACTTCATGGATTCATTTATCTAATAATAAAACTAATGCAATTGCTAAAATTATAAGTATTGAATCTTTTCCAAGTATAAAAGAGTTAAATATGTATCTTAAAGATATTAGCTATGACAAGCTAAGTTTAAATTTATATGCACAAAAATTTATAGAAGAACTTTTAATAAAAAAAGAAAAAATTATAAAACAAGAAGATGAATTTTATGGTACATATAGTGCAGGATATATAATAAATTTATTAAAAAAAGAATCTAAACTTTTACATATTAGTTTAGATGAAAGAAAAAAAGCTTATCTTTTTTACTTTCATAAAATATCAAATAGTTTTTAAAATTTTATAAGCTTTTTCTTCATATTCTGATGCTTTTAATAAAACATCAGATACTTTTTTTGAATCAAAATTTTCAAAATTTTTAGAAGCTTGTACACATTCCAGTGCAAAATCTCTTAAAGTGTCTCCTGATGAAGTTAATAATTCACTAGCCTCATCTAATTTATTTTCATCTAAATTATAATCTTTTGCTTCTTGTAAAAAAGCTGAATATAAAAACCTAAAACCTCCACCACCTGTTCCTATTTCTTCTTGCATTCTTACAATATTGGTTAAATAGTTTTTAACATAACGTTCATCTTTATTATCTTTTAAAGTTATAATTTTTTTAGCTAATCTTCTCATGCCTTTAATTCCAGCAAAAGGAAAAGGAGTCGTCATAGCTTTTGCATTTTTTTTAATAGCTTTTTTTAAAACTTTAGTAAAATCTATATCTTTTGGAATATTAGTTGGGTAATATAAAAAACCCTTAGGTGCAAATATACCTTTTGCAAATCTTGCTATACTTAAATCTTTTTCACTACATTGAACTACTTCTTCAAAAACTGGATCAGATATTTGATAATTTTTACCATCTTTTGCATATACTAAAAGATTATGTGCATTAAAATGAAATCTCATATCTTCAGGCATATAAGGAAGATAATAAACAGAAGTTTGTAAACCTACAATCTTTTTTTCTTCAACAAGTCTTGTTAAATCAATATTTGCCTCAAGCATATTTTTATACTGCTTTTTATAAATACTAATACCTAATACACTTTGTATTTTTTTTATAATATTTTTTGGTAATTCTCTATATGCAATTAAAGGCATATTATTTAATTTAATTATGGGCAAATATACAAAAGATAAAGTACTAGTAATTCCAAAAACCATAGGTTCGGACATTTTTAGACCATAATTTGTTAAAAGTGTAGAAACTACGCCACTTTCACAATGTGCGAATTGGGTATGTTTAAACTCGTTATTCATTTACAAATTCCTTTAAATCTTCTATTGTAATATTAAAAGCTAAAGCATATTTATTTAATAATTTGTCATTTAATTTTTTAAAAATATCTGCTTTTAAATGCCTTTTAACTCTAAACTTAAAAAGGTTAGTTACAGATGCAAGTGTTGGTAAATCCA
>JAKZMJ010000018.1 GCA_030491005.1 Sulfurospirillum sp.
TAGATAATTCTTCTTTAATATTAGCAGGAACTCTAAATGCAAAAGCTATTTATAATGTAAGAAATATTGATATAGAAAGTGTAGATATCAAAATTAAGAACTTAAAAAAAGAATATAAAATCGCTCAAATATCTGATATACATATTGGAGGGCTTATTGAAAAAAACTTTATATCAAAAATGATTAAAAAAGTAAATGATTTAAATCCTGATATTATTGTAATTACTGGTGATTTAATTGACACACCATTACACAAAGCACAAAAAATATTAAATGAGCTTATACATTTAAAATCAAAATATGGAACATATTACATAGTAGGAAATCATGAATATTTTTATGGTGTTCAAAATATAATCAAATATATAAGTTCATTAGGCATAAAAGTTTTAGAAAATGAAAGTGTTTATATAGGTGAAGAAAATGAAGGTTTTAATTTATTAGGAGTTTATGATGTCTTTGGTTATAAAATAAATTCTCACGAACCTGATATAAAACAAGCCTTAAAAAATATACAAAAAAATAGTCCAAATATTCTTTTAGCCCATCAACCAAGATATATAAAAGAAGTACCAAATAATGTAGAGTTAGTTTTAAGTGGACATACACATGGTGGTCAAATAGCACCTTTTAACTTATTAGTTCGTCTTGTTCAGCCTTATATTAGAGGTCTTCATCAACATAGTTCCAATACACAAATATATGTAAATAAAGGCACAGGTTTTTGGGGACCACCTATGCGATTGGGTGCAAGTTCAGAAATCACTAATATCACACTAAAAATAAGCATTAATTCTAATTTAGACGAATACTAATATTTAATATAAGCTGTTTTACTTGTAGTATAAAAACTACTTGCTGCATAAGATTTTTCTTTTGAACCATAAGATGAGTTTTTACTTCCACCAAAAGGAACATGATTATCCATTCCAGCTGTTGGAAGATTTATCATAACATTGCCAATTTGTGCATCGTGTTTAAATTGCATTGCTTTTTTAAGATTATTTGTAATAATTCCACCTGATAAGCCAAACTGTGTGTCATTTAAAATATCAATTGCTTCATCATAATCTTTTACTTTAATAACACAAGCAATAGCTCCAAACATTTCTTCTTGATTTATTCTCATATTAGATGTTCCATCAACAAAAAGTGCAGGTGAAAAATAATAACCATTTGTTTCAGATTTAATAGCTTCACCACCACACACTAATGTTGCACCTTCTTTAATTCCTAATTTAATATATGCAAGATTTGAATCAAGTTGTTTTTTATCAATGCAAGGTCCAATTTGACTTAAGCTATTCATAGCATTTCCAACAACTAATGATTTCATTTTAGATTTAAAAGCTTCTAAAAATTTATCATAAATGCCTTGCGTTACAATTAGTTTTGAACAAGATGTACATTTTTGACCATTTGCATTATAAGCACCTTTAATCGCAGACTCAACTGCTAAATCAATATTGGCATCATCTAAAATAATAAGTGAGTTTTTACTTCCCATTTCTAATTGTAATTTTGTCATTGAGCTAATTGCTTTTTGTGCTAAATCCTTTCCTACTTCAAGTGAACCTGTAAATGTAATAGCTTGTACTTTTTTTGATTGTGCAAGTGCTTTTCCTATAACTGTACCTTTTCCATATATAAGTGAAAATACACCCTTAGGTAATTTACTTGAGTCAATGATTTTTGCTAAAATATAAGCAATCGCTGGTGTCTTACTTGATGGTTTAAAAATCACAGAATTACCAAATGCAAGAGCAGGTGCAATTTTCCATGCAGGAATTGCCAAAGGATAATTCCAAGGAGTAATAACTCCTATTACACCAACTGGTTCATTTATAATTTCAATATCTACACTATGTCTTGGTGAATCCATAAAAACACCTTTTGATCTAATAGCTTCTGCTGCAAAATAAGTAAAAAATTCAGCAGATTTTACAACTTCATCTATAGCTTCTTTTATTGGTTTTCCAGCTTCTCTTGCAATAATTTCACCATAATAATCTTTATTTAAAAGTAATTTTTGTGCAATATCATCTAATATCTCTTGTCTTAAAGAAATAGATGATTTAGCCCAGCTTTTTTGAATATTTGATGCAAAATTAATAGTGTCAAATATATGATTAAATGTTCCTTTATAAAAAGTACAAACAATATCAGATGTATCTGATGGATTAATGTTTGGAGCAACTTCTTCTGTACTAAGCCATTGACCACTTATAAGATTTTTCATTGGCTCATTTTTAAGAGATTCCATAAATTTAAAATTTAATAATTCGTCTTGTTTTATATTTTTCATAATAGCTTTCCTTATGTTTATAATTTGATATATTGTTATGTCATTATAATGAATATAAACTTAATATTTCTTTAATCATTATGATGACATAATATTATGAAATTTTGTAAACTTTTAAATTTAAAGAGTTAATAACTTAACTTTCGCACCTAAAACAATCAATAAAACATCAAATAACAAGCATGTTATTAATACTTAATCCAAAATTTTCATGTCTATTGACAATATTATTTTAAGTGTAAATAATTAAAATAATATTCTAAAAATAAACTATAAAATAGTATCAAAGAAGCTTTTATACAGTGCTTATTAGCTATAATATGGATATTAAAAAAGAGGTTTATTGATGAATATTCAAGAGAAAATAACTAATATTATAAATGACAAGCTAAAAAATCCAATTTTCAAGACAATGCAAGTACTAAATATAAAAACAATTTTATCTCAAAGTAAATTCACTAAGAAAGATGGTGTTAGTGTTTATATGGTAGTTATTCATTTTGTCTATATGTTGGTTATGAATAAAAAGATATCAACATTTTCAAATCAAAGTGATGATAGTTTAAAGAAAGATGTTTACTATAGATTACTTAGCAATAGTAACTACAACTGGAGAAAACTACTATCTTTATCAACATTAAAGATACTAAAATTACTTCATAAAGTACAAGATAAAAAAGCTGTAAGAGTTTTAATTATTGATGATACAGTTGAGGGAAAAGTTGGTAAAGATATAGAGGGTAGTAGTGACTACTTATGGAGTAATAAAGA
>JAKZMJ010000019.1 GCA_030491005.1 Sulfurospirillum sp.
TCTTATCTTTATATTGTATCTATTGTAATAAAAATATTTTATTAATTGCTTGTTTTATCTGGGGACATTATAATGAACCAATACAAGCACAAGGTATATTTTATAACGGGCAAATATTTGATGCTCATAATTTTGTATCTGATTTAATTAGAAGTGCCAATAAAGATATAATACTTATTGATAATTATGTTAATGATTCATTAATCTAACACTATTTACAAAAAACCAAAATATAGATGTAGTAATTTATACAAATAATATTTCAAAAACTCTAAAACTTGATTTAGAAAAATACAATAAACAATATAAAAAAATAGCACTTAAAACAACTAAAGATTTTCACGATAGATTTTTGATTTTAGACAATAAAGAAGTCTATCATATAGGAGCTAGTTTAAAAGATTTAGGCAAAAAGGTTTTTGCTTTTAGTAAAATGAAAAACTTTAATCATTCTATCATCACTCTTAGTTAATTAAGCTACAAGACATTTAAAAAACTTATATATTTGAAAATAAAATATTTTTTTTCTTGATTTTTATAGCCACTTATGGCATAATGCTTATATATTTAATATTAAGGTAGATATTATGACTAGATTACATTTATTACAAAAAGTAAGAATCAGAAAAGAAGAGATAGGAATTACATTTGATAATCTCTCACAACTTTCAAATCTTGGGTATAGAACTATATCGAGGTTTTTTTCTGGCGATGATGTTAAGCTTAGTACAGTTGAGAAAATTACAAATATTTTAGGGTTAGATTTTGCAGGTAATGAAGTTGTTGATATAGAGACTTTGAAAAATAAAAGAGCTAAACAAAAAGCATTATATATAGTTTCATTAGTTCAAGATACATCATCTTTAGAAATGCAAGGTTTAGAAAAAGATAATCTAAACATTTTAATAGAAGATACAAAAAATCAGTTTTTAACAGGAGATTATAAAAAAAATTTATGGGCAAGTTAGTATAAAATATGAAAGATGCAACTAAAATCAAAGATGCAACATATACAGATGATATATCAGGTTTAAAACTTGATACATCTAAACAATATACTTTACAAGATATATATTTTTACGAAGCAAAAAATATAACTAAAGCTACTTTAAAATATTTATCAATAAAACCTGATAAAAAAATAGCTGCATTTACTTATGAATGGTTTCTAAAACTTCATTTTGAAATGTTTGGAGATATTTGGGATTGGGCAGGAAAAATTAGAACTGTAGAACTTAGCATAGGTGTTAAAGCCTATCTTGTAAGTACAGAACTAAAAAAGCTTACAGATGATTTAATATATTGGGAGCAAAACAAAAGTTTTGATATTATAGAAATAGCTTCAAGATTACATCATAGAGCTGTACAAATCCACCCCTTTAAAAATGGTAATGGCAGATGGTCAAGAATGTTAGCAAATATCTATCTAAAACAAAATGGATTAGAACCTACAAAATGGAATGAAAATCTATTATCAAAAGAAAATCCACATAGAGATGATTATATAAATGCTTTAAAAAAAGCTGATAATATGGATTATGAAGAATTGATTAAATTACAAGCAAATCTACTTTAACAGTAATATCAATAAAACAAGCAAGACCTATTAGAAATTTGTTTAAAGAATTTGCAAATGACTAAAGTTACTGGAGTAAAATCAATATATCCTGCTATATCAGTTAAATATTAACCTTTATTCAGATACAATAATTAATAACTAAAAATAGAAAAAGAACCAAAAATAAATCTTTTGACAAAACTATCAAATTAAATTATAATTAAGGAGTAATATGAAATCTTATTTTTTAAAAAATATTTTTATGAATAATCTTTTTAAATCAGTTATATTAGCAAGTGCTCTTACAGTTAGCCCCGTAAGTGCAGATAATCAAAAATCTACTTTTGCTACTACCGTAGCAATAAATGGGGAGGGCATTGACTTTAAGTCAAAAATAGCAACAATTAACTCTCAAATTCAGAATATTCAAGAAAAAATTAATTTTATTCAAGAAAAAAAGAATTTAAATGAAGCCGACCAACTGAATTGGTTAAGTTTTATCAATAGTATTGATAAACTAACAGCTGAAAGAGATGTAATAAGAGATAAAATTAACAATGCTAAACAAAATAAAAGTATTATAATAAATAATGATACACAACTAACAGATAAAAATTTAGCTATAAGAAAAGAAGAAGTAGCTACAGAAGATGTAAATTTAGCTATAGAAGATGTAAATTTAGCTACGAGAAAAGAAAAAGTAGCTATAGAAGATGAAAATTTAGCTACAGAAAAAAATAATGTTGCTATAGAAGATAAAAAATTAGCTATAATAAATGCTCAAATTAAAGCTAAAATAGATGATATAATCACATCACTATCACAATAAAAGTCATATTTATATGGCTTTTTTTGATTTTACTTTTTAAGTATGTTAAAATAATAATATAAATACTTATATTTAAAAGCTATGTTAGAAAAGATTAATAATATAGAGCAAAATACAACTCAAAAACAATCCCCTAGCAATGAGGATATTTTTAAAACTGCTGAAAATATTGATAATTCTAAACAAATTTCAAATATAGCCCAAAAAAGACATACAAAAGACTGAATTAAAGCTGATTTTGATTTAATTAATGCTTTAGAAAATACTTCAAACCAAACAAATCCTTCAAAAATCATTAAAAAAGAACAATTAATAAATGGGGAGGGCATTGACTTTGAATTAAAAATAGCTGAAATCGAAAAACAAATACTCATTATTGAAACCAAAATTAATATTTTAGACGAAAAAAATGATTTAACCATAA
>JAKZMJ010000020.1 GCA_030491005.1 Sulfurospirillum sp.
ATATATTTAAAAAAATAGTTTTTAATATGACTATAAAATTAGCTTATCTGGGGCTATTTTCACAGTCTGTACGATTTGTTATAGTTTATTTAGTTTTATAAAATTTATGGTGTTCATCTAAAAATACAACATAAAATGTATTTATATCAAACCTGAAGCCACTTGTATTTTGTTCTGTATCTCTATAATCGACAGGTAACACAAAACCAATTAATCTTGAATCACCTTCTAGTCTAAATCTACTCCAAATTGCTTGATGTGGTACAGATTTTGGTCTATTAAAATCTGTATTGATAGGAAAACTATCATATGATACAAATAATGGATGATTTCCTAACTTTTCTGTTTTCCAATGACTTAATGGGAATTTTGAATATTCTTTTAATTTATCAAGTAATTCATAAAGCTGTTTTTTAGTCCAATCTCTAAAGTCTTGTCCACTATTATCATTAATAAAATAAGCAAAATTAAATTTACATTTTGTTGCTAATATATCAGTTGTTAATTCAATTGATGCAGCAGGAATATTAGCAAATAAAGCTGATGTTTTACTATTTATACCACTATTAGCTGTCAAGTTTCACCATATTAAACCTTTATCTTAGGTTTTCCACCAATTTTATTTGCATTATAAATTGGACTTATTTTTCTATCATTTCTTACTAAATCCCCTGGTATTTCATCCAGTCTATATAAAAAACTTTGATTATCTTCTTTATTCACTAATACAGTTTTATATTTTCCAAGTTTGTCCATAATATCGTAATTATGAGTTGTTAATATAAATTGTGCATTAGTATCATTAAAGCTTTTATCTTCAAAAAAGTCTAATAATATTGGTAGTAAGTCTGGATGTAAATTAATATCAAATTCATCTAATGCTAATAGTCTTCCCATACTTATTACAGTTATATACAAATGCAATTGAGAGTATAATGTTTGTGTACCACTAGATTGATCATGGTATGTTAAAAATTTATCTTCACCATTAATATCATAATGAAAAATCGGTATATAAATTATTTCATCAGTTTCTGGTTCTTTTTCTTTTAAAATTTCAATATTAGAGATACCTATATCTGCCTTTTTAAGAAAAGAAATTACAAAATCTAAAAATTTTTTATTTTTATAATAATCTTTCGACACTATTCTATAATCTAAAAATCTTTCTTTATTTTCTAATTTTCCAAGTTCATCAACATTTGTAATAAAGTTAAACAAATCAAATATTTCATTAATGACCTCTATTCCATATTGTTTTGATATACTAACTATTGAAGCATTATCTCTTGTAATATTTATATATTCTAATTCCTTATATTCTTTAATGGTTTTAATTTTACGATAATCTCGTTCAATTAGTAGTGTTTTACGTTCTTGGGTTCTGTATATTTTTTCATTAATGACTTCTTTATTTGTAAGAGTTAATTCATATCTATATTCTAAATTATTTTGTAAAAATACTATATATATTTCAGTAGGTTCATTATTATCAAAATAAGAAGAGAATCTTATATTTTCATCTGGCTTTAAATTACTGAATGAATCCGTTACAAATGATTGTAAAAAAGACAATGTCTTTATCACATTTGTTTTTCCAGATGCATTAGCACCATTCAATGCTATTATATTTGATATTTCAGATGTTGAGTTTCTTGATTTCTGAAATAATATTTCAAAACCTTCTTTAAAAGAGAAAAAATTTTTTGCTCCAAATTCTAGTATCATTAATATGCCTTTAATAAAATTTATATGAATAATATCACAATAATCTTTTCTTAACATTAAAATTTGACAGAAAGTGGGTGTATTATTAAATTAGATATTCAAGTGTCAGGTAACTATAACGGCTGAAGCAAAGAACAAGTGACCCTCAGTCTGTTTGCCAACTTCTTTTTATTACCATTATATTTTAGCTAATTTATGCTTAAAAATTTGAGACTTAATGAAAAAATATTATCAATATTTATTAGATGTAAGAGCTGATGGTATAAAAGGTTAGGATTATTGTTGTAAAATATTTAACACAAAAAGGAAACCAATGAAAAATAAAATAAGTAAGATAATCCTTACTAGCTTATGTGCAATTTTTTTTAGTGCTTGTGTTAATGATTCTTCTAGTTCAAAAGAAGATACAAAAGCAAAAACTATTCAAGAATTAGAAGATAAAGGGCAAATAGCCGTATTAGATAGGTCAACAAGTATTAAAGGACCAGATACCAACAATAATAATATAAGAGATGATATAGATAAATATATCAGTTCTTTAAATATCAATTTAGAACAAAAAAAAGCAGTAGAACAACTTGCAAGAAATATGCAAGATACTTTACTAGTTGATGTGACTAATGATAGAGAATTAAGAAGAGTTTCTAGAAAAGCTATGTTAGCAATTAATTGTTTATCTTTAACATTTACTTTTCCAGATAAAGGAAATATGATAACTTCAATAGAAAGTAAAACAGCAAATACAAAACAAAGAGCAATGAAGTATATCTTATATAGTAATGCTTTATCTGGATCAGTTTCAAGATTATCTTCAGGAGATACTTGTGAAAAATAAAATATTATATAAAATGAAAAAACAAATTATAAGTACTTTAGGTTTAGTTTTAAGTTTAGGTCTATGTTTAATGCTAACATCAAATACACTTTATGCAACTGAAGATACTACTAGTATATGTAAACCAGCTGGTTATGTACTTGG
>JAKZMJ010000021.1 GCA_030491005.1 Sulfurospirillum sp.
GTTGGATTATACTGTGCAGTGGTCTCATTCTGATATTTTTTAATAAATATTTGGAAAGTGGTTTTTAAATGCTATTTTTAGAGGTTCCCTATAGAAGAATATATCTTGGTGTTTGGGCTTTATTTAGTTTATTTTTTAAGATATGTATTGTATTTTCAAATTTCTTCTGAAAAGTCGATATATTTAAAAAAATAGTTTTTAATATGACTATAAAATTAGCTTATCTGGGGCTATTTTCACAGTCTGTGTGTTTTGTTAGGCATTTAAGCCTCTTTGTTCAGTAATGGTAGTTTTTTATATTGACTAAAATGTGCTTGTATCATTTTTGCTTCACTAAATGAAGGTATCTCTTGATATTCTTTGTCAAATGTTGTAATCCATAAAAATTCTAATTTGTCAAATTCATATTTTTTGATTTGATTTTGAAAATATTTTTTTCTTATAATACCATCTTGTTTTTTAGTTAATCTTTCTGCAATACCTTGACTTCTAAATGTTCCATCATTTACCATTGTTCCTGATTTTCCAATATAAACTATATCTTTAGATAAATTTTTTATGGAATAAATTATATATATTCCATAACTATTTGGAACTTTATTTTTTCTCATAATATCATTTATGATTTCATCTTTTTTTAATTCAAATATCCCATATCGATTGGTTTTTTTATATTCTTCTATTAAATTTTGAATTGTCATAAAAATTCATCCTTTAAGTGATGCCTAACGCATAAAGTGAAGGACAAGATGGATTTATGCAAGAAATATTTAGTCTTTAAAGTATCTAATTTGATACGATAAAAGCTCGGTATTTTCGCAAGGTAATCTTGTTCTCTTCCTCTGTTTTGTTGTGTGTATCAACTACTAAATGTTAATCTTACCTAGTAATATATCAAAATCACTCTGATATGATTTATTTTGTATTACTTTATATTTTTCAAATTCATTTATGGCAAACTCTTTTGCAATTTGGGCTGTAACTTTTCCAGAATTTTGTAAAATATCATGTTCATTAAATTCTAAAAAAGTATTTAGTTTTTTACTCCAATCATTTATAGTCATAGGAATTTGTTTTTCTGCTTGATGTTCTGCATAATCAAGATACATAGTTACAATTCTATTTAAGGTTTTTAACTCTTTTTCTTCTAAATAATTTTTAGCTACTATAACATCAGTTTTTCTAATTCTTCCTGTTGGGGCAGTTTTCCAAGTGCTTAATCCCATATTATCTTTTTCGTGATTTGCTCTTGAATATATTATTTCTGATGCTGTTTGTTTTGTTATCGCCCAATGTAATTTATTTTGAACTGTAGCAAAAAAATCTTTTGTATATTGTGAGTTTTTATCATAATCAATACTACATTCGGAATAAATATCTGTTATTTGCTGATAAAATCTTCTTTCACTAGAACGAATATCTTTTATTCGTTCTAATTGTTCTTTAAAATAATCTTTTCCAAATGGTTGTTCAGGATTTTTAAGTCTTTCATCATCCATTGTAAAACCTTTGATGATGTACTCTTGAAGTCTTTTAGTTGCCCATTGTCTAAATCTCACACCTTGTATTGATTTTACTCTATATCCAACGGAAATAATAGTATCAAGATTATAATAATTTGGTGCTTTTTGCTGGAATTCGGAATTCCCGAATTTCTGTATAACCTCTGATTCTATAAGCTCTTCATCTTTAAAAATATTTTTAATATGCTCATTGATTGTTGATTTTGCCTTACCAAATAATTGTGCCATTTGTTCTTGTGTGAGCCAAATATTTTCATTGTGTACTAATGCATCTACTTTTATATCTTGATTATCTGATTTGTAGATTAGAAATTGAGCTCTTGTTTTTATCTGTAGATTTTTTTGCATCAGTTTTCACCTTTTGTTATATGATATATTTTCATATCAGTCCTAATTCTTCGGAGATGTCTTTTATGAGTTTATTCAAAGGTCTCTTATCAATGTTTTCATTTTCAATATGATGCCCTAAAAGTAATCTTTTAATCTCATTAGTATCTTTAAATATTTTAGTAGATTCTTTAAATTCATTAACAATATTATCTAGGGCATCTTTATTATATGCTCTTGAAAAATCAACTAACTCCAATACTTTATCTTTATGAGAATTATATAAAGTTTCTAATACAAAATCTTTGACATGATTATCTGCTTTTAATTTATCATTTTTACTTATATTTTGTCTATCTTTCAAGACAATATTAAACTCATCTTTTTTTGTAATTAATGATAATAATTTTTTATCTGTATTGAATTTTTTTATTTTATTAAAGTCATCAAAATATGGGTGGATATGAGTGTTATAGTTAAATTGTGATTGACCTTTTATAACTGAATTACATATATGACAAGATGGAATTAAATTATATAAAGATAAAGCAAATATAGGATGTTCTTTTTTACATAAAAAGTGATCAAACTCTGGTCTTGTTGCTTTATTAGTAACTGATTTAATTGTAAATGTATAGTTTCTATTGCAATAAGGACAAACATTTAGATTTAACTCTTTTGCTAAATTATAAGCATCATAGTGTTTGTTAGATTTAATAATAAATTTTTTATAACCATTTGATGAACCTGATTTAGTCTCTTCTTCTTTTTGCGAACCAATAAATGCAAGCTCTAACTGTCTTTTATCAATATTTTTAGTTTCCTTAATAATACATTCAAATTCATTATTTTTTGCTAATATTATTCTTTTTAAATTATTCGTTACAAACAGTCTTTTACTCTTTGGAGTAATAAGCTTTAGTCTAACCAGTGATTCAACACCATCAAAATAATCTGTTTCTAATTTATTTATATTTGATATATTAATTTTAATCATTTTTTGACTTTTTTAAAGCATTTAACTTCTTTTCTAATATATTGATTTCATCATCTAACGACAATAGCATAGAATAATTAGTATATTTTTCATTATATAATTCTAATAATTGTCTTTTGATTACTGGCTCTCCTATTAAATTTATAATATTTAGAGCTTCATTTTTACTTGTTATTTGAGATGTATCATTATTAACAATAAAATTATAAACATCATTAATCTTCCCCTTAGCAAACTCACCCATAAGTCCATCCTCCATAAAAAAACCGTGAGATAAAAGAGTATGTATATTTGCACCAAATGGATTTATTTTTGTTGTTTTACTTACATTTTTTCCATCTTTTAGGAATATTATATTTTCTTTTGGTAAATCAGATAGTAAAAAGGGAGAATGAGAAGATAAAATAATATGAATATTTTTATTTTTAAAATTACTTGTAAAAAAATCAACCAAATACTCTATATAATTCTTTTGCCATTTTGGATGAAGTGTTGTTTCACCCTCGTCAATAAATAGAAATATATTATCTTCTCTTTCAAGTTTATAAAAATTTGAGAATTGTAATAAAAAAGTATTTTGTCCACTACTTAAAATAGGTGTCCAATCAAAGTCTAAAAAAGAAGATAATATTTTTTGTACTTTTTCATAATTCTTGATGAAATCATTTTCAATATCACTTATTTTTAATTTTATTGTATAATTATCAGTCTTCTGAAACTGTTTTTTCTGAGTTTCTAAAAATATTTTAATAGTGTTTATGTTGCTACTAAATATAGTTTCTTTAAATATTTCATTTAATATATCTATATCGTAGTTATTAGTCATCTTCGTTTCAACTTGATTTATAGATTTGAGGAGTTCATCTTTTAAGGATTTATAATTTGCGATAAAAAAAGTAAATATAACTCTTTCTTGTAGATATTCAAAAAAGTTATCTCCATCTCTTTTAATATCTTTTAAAAATCTCAATTTACCTTTATATTCTTTTTTTTCATCATCTCTTAATATAGCAATATTTATAGTTAATGATGTTGGAGTATTAAATGGAATTTTAAATTTTTTACCATTTTTTAATAATTTTATAGTGTTTTCTATTAAACCACTTTGAAAAATCTTAAATAAATTTTTAATATTTATATCTTTATAAATTACATTATTTAACATATCATTAGATAATGTTTCTACAGGTGAAAAGTTATATTTATTATTATAATTATGTTTATTATTGGTAAAGGTATTATCTAAAATCGGTGTGTAAAAAGCTAATATATTATCAAGTTTTGGAGTTTTGGTAATGGCTATTTGAAAAGTATTCTTTGTCTTTAGACTACCTATACTTATTTTGTTATTATGACATTCTTTTAACTTTACACCATAGCATTCTAATTCATTGTCAATTTTTATAATTATAAAGCAATTTTCATTAAATGGATTATTAAATAATAAATCTAATATACTACTTTTTCCACTTCCATTCTCGCCAACTATAGCAGTAATATTAATATTTTTAGGAAAAATACTTATGCAATCATTATTTTTTTTTACAAGTAATTTATGGATACTCGTATCATAATTACAATCAAACTTAGGACTAAAATTAAAACCTTCATTTTCTATATTGTTATACTTCCCTACCCATAAATAAACTAATTCCAAAATTTTATCCTATATATTTATGGATATCATTATATCATATAAAAGTTCGTATGTAATAAGTTTTACTATTACTTCATAGGATCAAAAAATGACAATATAGGTACATCCAATGCTTTAGAAATTTGTATATTTGAATTAGATTAAATCTTTTTCCATTTTTAGACTTAATGAAACTTTCGGGTGCCAGAATAATAACTTTACCTTATAATTAACTAGGTAATCATCAACCATTTTTTTCTTTCAATTTTTTTTGTACTATTAAATATTAGTTAAATTTTACGATGGATAACGCTTTGCTTACCTGAAAATTTGGAGTGAAGCGTAAAATTTTTCAGAGTACAGCAATTTGTTAGTAGATTTATATTTCAATATTAATTATTTCCGTTGAAAAATAACCTTTGTACCACGACCTGATTTAATCCTTCCATCAACTTTATAACATGAAGGAGTTTCAACTATGGAACACAAACCTTTGGCAACAAATAAAAAAGGTAATTGAATTACATAATATGCCTTATCTATCGCATATGCTAAAGATTCTCCAACAAAACTTGTACCTGTATCTACTGCTGTCATAGCTTTAATGGGTAGGCTTGGGATACTAGCTTCAGTACCTGCCATATTACACCCTGTAACAGCAAAGTATAAACGAATAGTTGATACTATTGGTTTCTCAAATGTTTTATACTCTTCACCAGCAACTACTTTTCGACCTTTCCATTTGTTTTCTTTGATGACAAACAATTCTTTAAGAAGGTTGTTGTCACATGCACAAGAAAAATACCCTTTTTTTGCATAACATTTATCATGTCTCATACACACAGCATCAACTTCATCTATAGGTATAGGGTTTGTACCGTCAATAGGGTGTGATGGGCCACACCAATTTCCATAAACTGGAAATTTCCCTTCTGAACTTATATTTTTTGTAGTTGATGAACATCCAGAAAATAATACTAGAAAAACTAAAATAATAAATAATCTCATTTTCTTCCTTTGATAACTCTTAGTTAATCAACATTTTAGCATACATAATATTAAAATTTTATGTAAGTTTAAATGCTAAAATGTTTGCTTCTACGCCTTGTTATATGAACCATTAAGAGATGTATGGTCTTTTTGTGAATTATTTATAATTATTTGAATCATTACAATAAAAGGATAAATATCATTATATATTTTCATATTAGAATCTAAAATATATTTACTTAACTTACTTAACTATCGCACCTAAAACCAAGTAACTTCTGTGTCACATCCTTTAATATATCAATAATAGTAGTAAAATCATCATTTCTATTTACAATCTCTTCTATTTGTGCTATTTCATTGAGTATTAATATAAATGTTTGCATAGCAATTGCTAAAGTATGTAGTTCACATTCTAAATCTTTAAACAATCCACCTATAGTTTTAGGTTCATGACTAATACGATTGATATAACTAACTATATTATATGTAAAAAATGATAGTGTTATTCTAGCAATAAGAGCTTCATATATTCTATTTTCTTCTGTACTAAATCCAAAGTGTTCACGAAGCTCTTTATAGCCTTGTTCTATATCCCATCTTCTTCTATAAGTCTCAATAATTGTTTCGTCTGAGATATCTAAATCTGTTGATACAATTGGTATTAATTTATCTGATGTTTTTAAAAATACTATTTTTATTTTACCAGCTTTTTTATGTTCAACTACAACTGAAAAATATTTATATTTAACTTTTTTGCCATAGGTTCCAGACTTTATATCTTTTAGTTTTTTATATTTATCATAGATACCTGTTAGTGTTTTTCTATCTCCTAAAAAGTTCCATATTTTATTGTTATTTGCTACTCTTGTAATAACTTTTAATCCTAGTTCATTCATCTCTTTAATGAATGAAGGTTTACTATACCAACTATCAACAAGTAAATAATCAGCATATATACCACTATTTACAGCTCTTTTAACCATATCAATTGCTATTTGTGATTTGCCTTTTAGTGTCTCTAGTCTTCTTATGTGAGCATTACTTCTATAATCTACAATATTAGTAAAATTTTCTAGTGCTACTCTTGCATATTTATTTGTAGCAATTGCAAAGTCTAACATCAAGTTAGAGAAACCATCACTATAGTTTAAAGATACAACATTAATTCCTCTAATAGTTCGTTTTTCTTTATTACTCCATAAGTAGTCACTACTACCCTCTATATTTTTACCAACTTTTCCCTCAACTGTATCATCAATAATTAAAACTCTTACAGCTTTTTTATCTTGTACTTTATGAAGTAATTTTAGTATCTTTAATGTTGATAAAGATAGTAGTTTTCTCCAGTTGTAGTTACTATTACTAAGTAATCTATAATAAACATCTTTCTTTAAACTATCATCACTTTGATTTGAAAATGTTGATATCTTTTTATTCATAACCAACATATAGACAAAATGAATAACTACCATATAAACACTAACACCATCTTTCTTAGTGAATTTACTTTGAGATAAAATTGTTTTTATATTTAGTACTTGCATTGTCTTGAAAATTGGATTTTTTAGCTTGTCATTTATAATATTAGTTATTTTCTCTTGAATATTCATCAATAAACCTCTTTTTTAATATCCATATTATAGCTAATAAGCACTGTATAAAAGCTTCTTTGATACTATTTTATAGCTTATTTTTAGAGCCACTTGCAAATTCAATCACAATCAAATATATAATTCTTAATAGTAACTATTTTAAGCTTTAAAAAAATAGTTATTATTTCTAACTTGCATAATTTACAATATATTTACCAAATTTATTAAAAAATCACATTTTTTCTCCATTCCTTATGGTTAAATTGTAAAATTCAGTATTTTTATATAAATTTCTATCAATGGTCATGTAATAAGTTTTAAACTTTGATGTATACAAATAGATAAAATTCCAAATGCTAAAACGCAAGCTACCTTATTTGCCCCTTGATAGTATATTTTATCACATCCAAAGTCATCTTTTAAGTATTTATTTACTCGCTCTACCATACTTCTTTGCTTGTAGTGATGTTTATCTGATGCTTGAGTCAAATTTAAATATTCAAATTTTTCTTTTTTCTCTTTTGCTAAAGCTATTTTTTCTTTTAGCACTTTAGAGTTTTTAGGATTTATATCTATGATTGGTTTATGATTTAACTCTTCAGAATACTCTGCAATAATATCACTATCATATCCAGCATCAAGTAAATCATGAAGATACATTACTCTTTTGCTAGTTTCATTTATAAGTGGAGGTGCTACAGAACTATCATGAACATTTGCACCACTATAAAATGCAACTACTGGTATATCTCCATCAACAACACTAATATGAAGTTTACCACCTATCCAAACTTCTCTATTACCTTTTGAATTTTGTTTAATACCAACTCCACATGATGTTGATACAAGTGATAACATATCATTAGTAGTTTTCATATCTTTTTGAAGTTCAAGAATCTTTGGTTTTATAGCTTCTCTTTTCTCACCTTTTTTAGGTCTTCCAACCTTATTTTTTGCTTTCTCTTTTTTCTCAACTTTTACAGGTTTTTCCCTAAGTGGTATTTTTGTAGCATCACTTGCATTATACATAAATATAGTATCTGACAAATATTCTTCTATGAATTTTTGATGAGTTTTCTCAGCTATTTTCATATCACTAAGTTGTTCAAACACTCTACTAAATTTAGATTCACTAGGAATATCTATTTTATATCTCCATCCACATAATACTCGCAATATTCTATCCCTATGCAGTCTATGAATTAAATCTCTTGTTGTTTGTATATTATAAACTGATTTAGCAATAAATGCCCTTGCTATTTCTTCTCTATCTTTTGGAGTGTTTGTAATTGTTACAATTGTAACATGCTTTTCTATTTGGGCAAAATCTAATATTTTTATTAATTTTTCTTCTTTAGTGCTTAGTGTTCCTAGTTGTTCTTTTATCTCAGGAAATAAACAATTTTCATGGTTTATAATCCTAAGCCACATTTTTGAAAGATTTGAAGATAATTTTGGTATAATATTTTTCATAAGTTGAATCTCTTTTCTGTTAAATTTTAGGATATAAAATTATAACTTATTTGAAATTTGATTTCAACTTTTTTTACAAATAAAAACCTAAATTATGAACTTATTTGCTGATTTGCAAGTGGCTCTTTAGAATATTATTTTAATTATTAACTTAACTTTCGCACCTAAAACCAAGCAACTTTTGTGTCACATCCTTTAATATATCAAGGATAGTAGTAAAATCATCATTTCTATTTACAATCTCTTCTATTTGTGCTATTTCATTGAGTATTAATATAAAGGTTTGCATAGCAATTGCTAAAGTATGAAGCTCACATTCTAAATCTTTAAACAATCCACCTATAGTTTTAGGTTCATGACTAATACGATTGATATAACTAACTATATTATATGTAAAAAATGATAGTGTAATTCTAGCAATAAGAGCTTCATATATTCTATTTTCTTCTGTACTAAATCCAAAGTGTTCACGAAGCTCTTTATAACCTTGTTCTATATCCCATCTTCTTCTATAAGTCTCAATAATTGTTTCGTCTGAGATATCTAAATCTGTTGATACAATTGGTATTAATTTATCTGATGTCTTTAAAAATACTATTTTTATTTTACCAGCTTTTTTATGTTCAACTACAACTGAAAAATATTTATATTTAACTTTTTTGCCATAGGTTCCAAACTTTATATCTTTTAGTTTTTTATATTTATCATAGATACCTGTTAGTGTTTTTCTATCTCCTAAAAAGTTCCATATTTTATTGTTATTTGCTACTCTTGTAATAACTTTTAATCCTAGTTCATTCATCTCTTTAATGAATGAAGGTTTACTATACCAACTATCAACAAGTAAATAATCAGCATATATACCACTATTTACAGCTCTTTTAACCATAGCTATTGCTATTTGTGATTTGCCTTTTAGTGTCTCTAGTCTTCTTATGTGAGCATTACTTCTATAATCTACAATATTAGTAAAATTTTCTAGTGCTACTCTTGCATATTTATTTGTAGCAATTTCAAAGTCTAACATCAAGTTAGAGAAACCATCACTATAATTTAAAGATACAACATTGATACCTCTAATAGTTCGTTTCTCTTTATTACTCCATAAGTAGTCACTACTACCCTCTATATCTTTACCAACTTTTCCCTCAACTGTATCATCAATAATTAAAACTCTTACAGCTTTTTTATCTTGTACTTTATGAAGTAATTTTAGTATCTTTAATGTTGATAAAGATAGTAGTTTTCTCCAGTTGTAGTTACTATTGCTAAGTAATCTATAGTAAACATCTTTCTTTAAACTATCATCACTTTGATTTGAAAATGTTGATATCTTTTTATTCATAACCAACATATAGACAAAATGAATAACTACCATATAAACACTAACACCATCTTTCTTAGTGAATTTACTTTGAGATAAAATTGTTTTTATATTTAGTACTTGCATTGTCTTGAAAATTGGATTTTTTAGCTTGCCATTTATAATATTAGTTATTTTCTCTTGAATATTCATCAATAAACCTCTTTTTTAATATCCATATTATAGCTAATAAGCACTGTATAAAAGCTTCTTTGATACTATTTTATAGCTTATTTTTAGAATATTATTTTAATTATTTACACTTAAAATAATATTGTCAATAGACATGAAAATCTTGGATTAAGTATTGATAATCTGCTTGTTATTTGATGTTTTATTGATTGTTTTAGGTGCGAAAGTTAAGTTGATTACTTAATTCCATTTGTAAGCTAGAAACTCAAAGTTTAAATTTGATATAATCACTTATATAACATAAAATTGGGAAATAAAAATTGACATTTGATTATTTAAAACATCTCAAAAATACAAATCAAACTATAAAACTTCTCAACAGTGACAATTTTGCATTTATGCTTAGCTTTTTTTATTTTGTTTTTGTGAAAAACAGACACCTAACTCTCAATCATTCTGAATTATTATTATATCTTGATGATTATTTATTTGATATAAACAGCTCTTATGATAATTTATTTCCAAAGTCGCCAAAAGAGTATTTAGATGATTTTGCAAATGATAAAAATGGCTATCTTAGAAAATATCATGGAGATTCTGATGAACCTCTTTATGAACTAACACCCCATACAAATAAGGCTTTAGAATTTGTAGAGTCACTTCAACAAAGTGAATTTGTAGCAAGTAGGTCTAAATTTAACATCATATTTGAACTTTTAGAAGATTTAGAGTTTGAAACAAATATGGATGATGAAGAGAGAGTAAAAAAGCTCCAAGCACAAAAAAAAGATATAGATACTCAGATAAATGCGATAAGAGCAAAGAAAGATTTAAGGTTTGATTCTGCTAGAATAAAAGAGCATTATATGCAAATACAAGAGATTGTTAGAAAATTAAAATATGATTTTAGTCAGATGGAGTATAATTTTAGGGACTTAAATAAACTTGCGATGCAAGAGATTACCATTAGAGATGATGATAAAAGCAGTGTGCTTGATTCTATATTTGAAATTGAAGATAGTATAAGAGATAGTGATCAAGGTAAAAGCTTTTTTGCTTTTTGGCAACTTCTAACAGATGCAAAAAAAAGTGATAAACTCACAAAACTACTTAATAATCTTTACGAAATAGATGTAATTAAAGAGATGTATGATGATAGGAAACTAGGAGATGTAAAATATACCCTTCTAAAGAGTGGCGAAAAAATCTATCAAGTTTCGGCAAAACTTATAGAACAACTTAGAAGATTTATAGACGATAGAGTTAGAATAGAAAATAAGAGAGTAATAGAGTTATGTAAAAAGGTAGAAAAATCATCCATAGAGATAAGAGATACTATACCGATGAAAAAAAACTTTTTTTATATGAAAGGGAATAAAATCAAAATCGACTCTATATTTGAAAAATCACTCTATAGCATCAAAAAACCACAAGAGTTCAAAAAAGAGGATGTGGTGCAAGATATAGAGATAGATATGGATAGTTTTTATAATCTCTTTTTTGTTGATGAAGAGAGCTTAAAGAGAAATATATCTCAGATGCTATTTACTCAACCTCAATGTACATTAGTAGAACTTTGTAAAAAATTTGAAGTTAAAAAAGGACTAAGTGAGTTAGTAAGTTATATCTCAATTGCAAAAAATTCTGATGAGGCGATAGTAGATGAGAGTATAAAAATACAGATAGAAGTACTTGATTTTGATGGAAATAAAAAAATGGTATGCTTACCAAAGATAATTTTTACAAAAGGGATAAAAAAGTGAATTTAGATGCAAGAGTAGCCATTATATTACTCACAAAAGGTCTGTTTTATAAAAATGATAACGAAAAAGCATGGGCGCAACTGATTGAAAATAGTTATGGGGCTATTAAAGATTATTTTGAAGTTATAGGACTTGAGGTTATTTGCGATGAAAATGAGGGCTATGCTTATTTGCAAAATATAGAGTACAAAGAGGAACAATTGAGTGTGCCAAAGCTTATAAGAAGTAGAGAACTAAGTTACAAAGTGTCGCTTTTATGTGTGTTGCTTAGAAAAGAGATAGCCGACTTTGATATACAAAATGAAAATACAAAAGCAGTAATAACAGCTCAAGAGATAAAAGAAAAAATATTACTGTTTTTACCAAGTAAAACAAATGAGATTAAAATATTCAAAGACATAGAGAGCAATATAAAAAAAGTAGTAGAGTTAGGATTTTTAAGACCTCTTAAAAATCAAGACGATGTTTATGAGATAAAAAGATCTATAAAAGCTTTTGTAGATGCTAAATGGCTAAGTGATTTTAATGATAGGTTGGATGAGTATAAAGAGGTAAAAATATGAAACATATAAATGAAAGATTTGATTTTGCAAGTGATGATACATTAGCAGGTTTTAGGCTCTCCTTTTTTGAACTTTATAATTGGGGAACTTATAATAAATCTGTAGTTACACTATCCCTTGATAAACACAATGGTCTCTTAACTGGTGATATAGGTTCTGGTAAATCAACAATTGTAGATGCTCTAACTACTCTCCTTGTTCCTCATCAAAAAATTATTTATAATAAAGCTGCTGGAGCCCAGACTAAAGAGCGTTCTCTTACTTCATATATTTTAGGTGAATACAAAAGTTCAAAAGATGAAAATTTTTCTCAAGCTAAGGCTATAACTCTTAGAGATAGCACTAGTACATTTTCTGTACTTCTTGCAAACTTTAAAAATGATGGTTTTGAAGAAGAAGTGAGCATTGCTCAATTTTTTCATATCTCAAACAATCAAGTGCATAAATTTTTTGTAGTAGCTAAAAACTTGCTAAGTATAAAAAAAGATTTTTTTAACTTTAAAGATATTAGAGATTTAAAAAAAAACCTTCGCAAACTTCCAAATTTGAATATATATGATAGTTTTAAAGATTATTCAAAAGATTTTAGAAGGTTGATGGGTATAAAAAATGAGCAAGCACTCAACCTTTTTTATCAAACAGTTTCATTAAAATCTATAGGAAATTTAACTCAGTTTATACGAACTCATATGTTAGAACCTACTACAATGGATGCAAAGATAGATGAACTTTGTCAAAACTTTAGTGAGTTAAATCATATGCACAATTTAGTGCTTCGTGCAAAAAGGCAAATACTGCTTCTCTCTCCCATAGATAAAGAGGGCAAGAAGTATGAACAAAGTTTGGAGCAAAAAGTATCATTAGAACTTTATAGAGAAAACTTTAGTGCTTACTTTTCTTCTTTTAAAATGGAACTTTTAAAAATTAAACTAAGTGAGTTAGATATTGAACTAAGTAAAAATATTTCACAAAAAATAAAAGCAGATTCACTGCAAGATGCTTTAACGAAAACTTTGATTGAGCTAAAGATGGAGCTTAAAGAAAATGGTGGAGATAGGCTAAACTCAATTGACAAAGAGATAGGGCATCATGAAAAAGAGATGATGCAAAAAAAGGCACAAAATTTACTCTATAATGATTTAGCTAAAAATTTAGAATTGCCTAGCGTTTCTAACGAGCATAGATTTTTAAATAATCTCCAAGATGCGCAAGGAAATTTTGAAAACATAGAAGAAAAGTCAGATAAACTTCAAAACGACAAAACGATAGATAGTGTAGCACTTAGAAGATATACAGACAATGCAAAAGAGTTAGAGACTGAACTTGTTTATCTTAAAAATAATAAATCAAATATTCCCCATAAAATCTCTAAAATAAGAGATGAGATGATAAATGCCTTAGAATTAGATGAGGATTCCTTGCCTTTTGTAGGGGAACTAATAGAAGTTCAAGATCTTAAATGGGAGGGAGCAATAGAGAGAATTTTGAATGGTTTTGCTCTTTCTTTACTTGTGGAGAATAAGTACTATGATGAGGTGAGTGAATATGTTGAAAAAACTAACTTAAAAGGAAAGCTAGTTTATTTAAAAGTAAATAAAGATAAAATCAAAGATACATTTGTAGATATAAGCCCCTCCTCTGTTTTAAATAAGATAAGTATAAAATCTACATCTACTCTTTTTGAAGTACTTAAAGTGATGCTTGATGATAGATTTAACATACCTTGTGTTGATAATATGAATGATTTTAGAAGATTCAAAAAAGCACTTACAATTGAGGGACAGTTTAAAACAAATATTTCAAGACATGAAAAAGATGATAGATTTGATATAAATGATAGTAGAAGATGGGTTTTGGGTTGGGATAATGTAGCTAAACTTCAAAAAGTACAAGATGATTATGAAAAAGAGCTTGAAAAAGTAGAGTTTTTAAATACTAAGATTAAGAACATAGACAAAGAAATAATAGAGATAAAAAGTACAAGAGATGATTTAAGAGATATACTTAATTTTAAATTTTTTGAACAAATTGATTGGTACATCTTCTCTAAAAAGATAGATGAACTTCAAAGTGAAAAAAATATACTACAAGAAAGTTCTGATAAAATTGGAGCAATTCAAGATAAAATAAATTATACACAAAAAGATATTTTAGTACAAAAAGAAGTTTTGGATAAATTAAGTCAAAAATTTGGAGGTTTAAAAGCAAACATAGAACAAAGAGAACTAGACTTAAATGAAGCTACTTTAAAAGTACAAAATGCAGATGATTTACAAGAGCTAAAAGAAGAGATTAAGCAGTATGCAAAAGAGATAATTATAGATACTCTTAATTTAAGCAATATTAAAACAAACGAGTCTAAACTAAGAACATTTACTCAAAGTAAAATAGATTCTTTAGCTGGTATAATTACAAGATGTACACAAAAAATCATAAAAGATATGAGTGCTTTTGTAAATGAGTTTCAGGCTGATTCTAAAGATTTTGATGCCTCTATAGAATCACTCAATGAATTTAGAGCAAAGCTAAAAGAGTTAAAAAAAGATGATTTGCCAAAATGGGAGAAGCGGTTTAAAGAGTTGTTTCGTGAAAAAACTATACAAAATATAGTCATAGTCCAAACAGAACTAGAACACCTAGCAGGTGAGATAAAATCAAAAATACAAAAAATAAATAATTCTTTAAGTGATATAGAATATAACGATGGTACATATATAGAGCTAATGGCTCAAAAATCGGATAATTTGGAGATTAGAGAGTTTATTCAAAGTTTAAAACTTGCGATATCTGGTTCAATTGGTGATGATAATATTTATGATGAACAGAAATTTTTACAAATTAAAGAGATAATAGAGAGATTAAAAGGAAGAGAGAACTTTAGTGATGTTGATAAAAAGTGGAGAAAACTTGTAACAGATGTAAGAAACTGGTTTGATTTCTCAGCAATGGAGAGATACCTTAGTGATGGAAGTGACAAAGAGTATTATCCTCACAGTGGTGGAAAATCTGGTGGTCAAAAAGAAAAATTAGCCTATACAGTTTTAGCTTCATCTTTAGCTTTTCAGTTTGGTTTAGAACATGATAAAGTTCGCTCTCGCTCATTTAGATTTGTAATGATTGATGAAGCATTTGGTAGAGGAAGTGATGAGAGTAGTAAATATGCTCTACGATTATTTGAAAAGCTAAATCTTCAACTATTGGTAATTACTCCAAAACAAAAGATAAATATTATAGAACCTTTTGTAAAAAGTGTGCATTTTGTACATAATCAAGATGGGATGAATTCTACTTTATTAAGCATGAGTATTGAAGAATATATAAAAAATAAACGAAATAATGAAGGCTAAAATCTACAATAAAAAAGAGATTTTTGATAAAGTACTCAAAATTTATACAAGTGGTAAATTTTATATAAACTATATAGAAAAATCTGATTTATTTCCATTAGAGATAAAACTAAAAAAATTAAAACAAAGTGATTTAAGAGATAATTATAGCACTTTCATAAATGAGTTAAATAGTTTAAAAAAAGAAAATTTTGAGTTAGAATATAGAGAGTTTAATTTTAAAAGCATAGGTTTCCAAAAACTTCCAATTGCAGTTCATTTTAAAGATGAAAATAGCTTTTTAAATTTTATATCTAAAAGTGAAGAATGTAAGTTGTTTAAGCAAGAGTATAAAAAAGTTATTTTTAGATACCCTGATTTAAAAAAGCTCCTACTTCAAAAACCTTTTTTACTTTTAGATTATGCAAAGATATGGGATAAACTTCTTTTAGTATGTGATTTTTTTATAAATAATCCAAGACCAAATATATACACAAGAGAGCTTAGTATAATAGGTGTTGATACTAAATTTATACAAAAAAATCAAAAAGTTTTAGATATTCTTTTTTCAGTTTTACTTAGTATTAACAATAAGATAGAAGAGATTAAAACTCTTAGTAACTTTGGTTTTGAAAAAAAATATTTTATAAAATACCCCATGCCAATTGTACGATTTAGAATTTTAGATGAAAATCAAAAACTTTTTGGACTTAGTGATATTTCTGTACCTATAGATGAGTTTAAAAAACTAAACTTTGAGTGTGAAAATATTTTTATAGTTGAAAATAAGATAACGACACTATCATTTCCTCAAGTTAAAAACTCTATGGTTATTTTTGGAAGTGGATATGGAATTGAGATTTTAAAAGATGTAGAGTGTTTACATTTTAAGAAACTTTTTTATTGGGGTGATATAGATAGAGATGGTTTTGCGATACTCTCACAAGTAAGAGCTTATTATGGACATATTCATTCGATTTTTATGGATGAAGAAGTTATAAAGAGATTTTCAATATATGCTACTAAAGATACTAATCTTAAAAAAATAAAAAAAATATTGCCTAATTTAAATGAGCAAGAATTAATTATATATGATAGATTAGTAGATGACCACTATGCAAAAAACTTTAGGCTAGAGCAAGAAAAAGTACATCTTGATTATATCAAGGAAAAGTTAGAACTATTGTTTTAACAATAAGACCTCTCCTAGATAACTAAGAAACTTGGAGTAAAATTTACTTTTAAACATATAATATTATTATATTTGTTATTCAATCTAAACTCACTTTTTTTTAGATCTAAATAAATGTTTTAAAACTGCATTCATAAGTCTTTATTTACAATTATGTTCTTTCCACATATCTTTATGTCCCATATCTATAGCCCATTGTGGAGCTTTACAATCTGGTTTATCAATTGATTCTTTTATTGGCGTATAGGTTTTATTTACTGTGACCAGCTCTTTGTTCATATTATATTTATAATTATTTAAATAATAATAGATACTTGAAAATAAAAGTATAAAAACAAATAGAAGCAATATTTTATTTTTATTGTTTTTCTTATCTTGTACTTGACAAACATCTCCAGCACATTTGTTTAATTTAATATTTAATTTATTATAAAGTATACATCCAAGACATATTCCAAAGGACGCTTCAAGAAAAAGTAACACTAAGCATAATACACAAGTTAATAATCTAATAGGTGACATAACATCAAAAACTATAAAATATGTCATTATGATACCTAAAAGTACACCAAGAAACCATGCGAATTTTTTAGGTTTTGCTTCTACCCAATTTGGTGCTTGATTAGAAACAATTAATGAACCTAATAATATATATGGTGCATATTTTGGGTTAACAAAAACTCTTATAAAAAATTCAATAATAAATGTAATTGAAAATAATTCTGCCCAAAATAGATTTTTTGTCATAAAAACTGAAAACAAACTAATAATTCCCAATAAAAACATAATGCCAGCACTAGCTCTTGCATCATTTTCATTTATAACTTTAAAATTATATTCTTCTACATTTTCTCCAAAACTAATAATTCCACCCATATTTATTTTCCTATTCTTATTTTATTTCAAAATTTTATCCTACAAATATTAATGAAATATTAATACAATTTCTATTTGGGGAACACTTGAGTTTAAAACAAGTAAATTTAAGACTCATTGAAAATTATCATAAAATAAAAAGTTCAAACTTAGGATTTTGTATATATTTCATCTTAAACTTTATATATTTTTATGTTTTATTATAAAAAATATACAAAGTTATTGGAGGATACTTGATGTATTTTAATACTAAAGGTTACACTCTAAAAAAATCTTTTGTGATTATAAAATTAATTTAAAAATTCTTTAGTCGCATTATACAAAGCTTCAATATCAGTTTTGCCAATAAAACCATCAACTCCTATTGTTTCCATTTTGCTCTTAACTGCTTGTGTTGTCATAGAAGAGTTTACAATAATTGGAATATGTTGATATTTTACACTAGATTTTATATACTGTGCAACTTGATAGCCATCAGTTATGGGCATCTCAATATCAGTTATAATCAAAGCAATATCATCTGTATTTAATTCTTCAATACGTTTTATTAATTCAGCTCCATTATTGTATATCTCATATTTTGCTTTAGTTTTTTCAAAAAATTTAGTCAATACTTCTCTTGCAACTCCTGAATCTTCAGCAGCTAAAATGAGTTTAGAATTTTGAAATGGTTCATCAATATATTTATCAAAAGTAGCTTCCCCATCATCTGTCCAGTTCAAATCTTTCAATAATTGCTCAGCATTAAATACTGTACACAACTCTTCTTTATTATCGACTGTAACATAAGTGGTATAAGTAATCTTTGAATTTGTTTCTTCTGAGTGTCTTAATTCATCAGTTGTTTTTTCTACAATATCAAGCATATCTTTAATTAAAAAACCAATTTTTTTATTGTTAAATTCACTATAAATAATTAATTTATATTCATTTGTTTTTAATGTTTGATGACCTAACCAAGCATCTAAGTTTATTAAAGTAACAGGCTCTTTCCTAATAGTAGCAATTCCTGCAATTACATTAGTATTTGTAGGTGTCTCATTTATCGTTACCTCTTCTGTTATAATAAATGCTTTTACTTTTGCTATATTAATCGCATAAATATTATTATGCCCTGTATAAAAAACAGCCAGTTGTTGAACATTCCTCAAATGTCCTTGAGTCATTTGTTCAACACTATTAATTCCATTCATTTAGCATCCTTTCTTTTTCATAAGTAATTATTATATATTTATTTGACTTTAAGTAACTTTAAGTTATTTTTTTATTTTTAATAAATTTTGAATGGTAATTGATGCCATCATAAAACCAAAAGTGCCTGTAACTCCTTGAAAACTGCCTTTTTCGGCACATAAAGCCAATTCAGATGAAAAAATTACTTTAAATTTTTTATGAAAGTTTTTTTCCTTTAATTTTTTTCTAATTTTTTTAATAAATGGATCATTATATGTATCCCAAATAGATTTGTATTCTATTAAACTTGGATCCATTCGTTTGGCACTTCCACTAGTTGTGATAACTTTTTCAAAATATTTTTCTATTAAATGCACTTTTGGATTAATATCATCAATTGCATCTAATATATAAGCATAAGAAGAAAAATCAAAATTATCAATCCAAATATCTGTAATTTTTTGATTAATAATTTCTATTTTAGGATATTTTTCTTTTAAAACCTCTACTTTTATTCTTCCAATGTTCCCATGACTTCCTAATTGTCTATTCATATTAGATTCTTCATAAGTATCAAAATCTACAATAGTAATATTTGTAATTCCTGTATTATATAAAGTATCAAGGGCGAAACTCCCTACTCCTCCAATACCTAATAAAATTAATTTTGTTTTTTGAAATATTTTAAATTCATCATCACCAAATAATTTTTTTACTCTATCATATTGCATATTTAGTTACTCTTTTACTATTTTTTGGTATTATATCATACATAATTAAATTTAATTAATAAGGGAGGGCAAAATGGAAAAAGAACCTATGACAAATGCAGGTTATAAAAAAATTACATCAGAATTAGTGAATTTAAAAAAACAGCAAAGACCTGAAACTGTTATTGCTCTTGAAGAAGCTAGACAATTAGGTGATTTAAAAGAAAATGCAGAATATCATGCAGCAAAAGAAAAGTTAGCTTTAATTGATATTCAAATTTCAGAAATTGGGTTTATTATTTCAAAAGCTATTATAGTAGACCCTACAGTTTTTTCTCATACAAGAGTTAGTTTTGGTTCAACAGTACACTTACTTGACACTAAGTCTGAAGAAGAGTTTACTTATTCTATTGTTGGTGGGGTAGAAGCAAATGTAGAAAAAGGATTGATATCTTTTAATTCACCCTTAGCTAAAGAGGTTTTAGGAAAAGAAGAAGGTGATGAACTAATTGCAAACCTACCAAACGGAAAAAGACATTATGAAATTTTGGATGTTTTTTATAAAGATTTAGAATTATAATGAATGTAGCAATTATTGGGGCTAGTGGTTATACTGGTTTAGAATTAATTAAACTTTTAATAAATCATCCAAAGTTTATAATAAAATATATAGCAAATTCTACGGGAAACATAAATGTTCAAGAATTGCATCCTTGTTTAAAAGATATTATTAATATAGATGTATCAAAAGCAGATGCTAAAGAAGTGGCTTTAAATGCAAAGTTGGCATTTTTGGCACTTCCACATAAAACGTCTATGTCTTTTGCAAAACAATTACTAAGCCTAGGTGTAAAAGTTGTAGATTTATCGGCTGATTATAGATTAAACTTAGATACTTATGAAAAATTTTACTGCAAACATGAAGATAAAAACAATATCGATAAAGCAATTTATGGTTTGCCTGAATACTTTAAAGAAGATATTAAAAAAGCAAATTTAATTGCAAACCCTGGCTGTTACCCAAGTGCATCATTATTGGCACTTTTACCATTAATTGACTACATAGATACAAATTCACCTATTTTTATAGATGCAAAATCAGGAGTTAGTGGAGCAGGTAAAAATTTAAGCAAACTTACACACTATGGGCATATAAATGAAAATTGTTTTTCATATAATCCATTTAAACATAGGCATATGCCAGAAATACAAGAAAAAATAAAAGTACTTAAAAATAAAAATGTACTTATTAATTTTGTACCACATTTATTACCAATAACTAGAGGAATGCTAGTGTCTATATATGCTACATTAAAAAATGATAAACTTGATACTAATTTTACACAAATACTAGAAAACACTTATAAAGATAATGAATTTATTAGAATACGAAAAAATCCTGTTGATATTAAATCAACTTCTGGTACAAACTATTGTGATATATTTGTGGCAAAAAATAATAATGCTTTATTTATTTCTTCTTCAATTGATAATTTATTAAGAGGAGCATCCTCACAAGCCTTAGTTAACGCAAATTTAATGTCTGGATTTGAAGAAAACATAGGAATACCTAAAATAGCTTATGTCCCTTAAAATACAAACAAATGCTATTTTTGTTGCCGATGCACATTATAATGATAAAAATATTGAACTTTTAATTTTTTTAAGACAAATAGAAGATAAAAGCATTATTACAAAACAAATATTTCTCATGGGAGATATGTTTGATTTTTTAAGTGCTGAAAATAAATACTTTATAAATATCAATAAAAGTGTTATTGATATTTTAAATAAATTATCCAAAACTATTGATATAATTTATTTAGAAGGAAATCACGATTTTAATATACAAAATTTATTTCCAAATATCTTAGTAATTAAAAGACAAGATCAACCTTTAAATATATCATTTAATAATAAAATTATGTCTATATCTCATGGTGATAAATTTGAAAATTTTATATATGATATTTTTTGTATGATAATAAGAAATAGATTTTTTTTAAAGCTTTTAGAAATTTTAGATTTTAACAATAGTATTTCTAAGAAAATTAGCTATAATTTAATGAAAAAAAATATATGTGTAAAAATACCAAACTTTCAGGAGTTTGCTAAAAAAAGATTATTGCATTATTCTAGTGATATAATAGTTGAAGGTCATTTTCACCAAGGGCAAGTATATAAAACAAAAGATAAACTTTATGTAAATGTACCGTCTTTATGTTGCGATAAAAAATATTTTGTATTACACAATAATGAATTTAAGGAAGAGTTACTATGAATATACCTTTAGTTATTATTTTAATAATTTTTGTAGTTGTTGCTATAATATTTATTATTTCAAAACCTAAAAAGAAAATAATAAAACAAAAAATTAAAGAAGATATTTCAGAATCTTTACCAAATGCTTATAAACTTGATCTCCCTAAACAAATAATGAAAATTAAAAAACTAGAGATAACTAATATAGCAAAAAAAATATATGATATTTTTCTAAAATTCAAGTACAAAGATTTTGAATTAGCTAAATTAGATACAAAAGAATGGCATACTTGGCAAGTATCTATTTTACTTATGATGTATAAGCATCATAAAGATTTATTTATTCCAAACCCTAAGTTTATTTTCCATAAGTTTTTATTAAATTCAAGTGAAGAACAAGTTAAAACGATGATGAAAGGTATTTTAAAAAAATACAAACTTCAAGTTCATATCCTACACTCAAGAGATATTTTATCTAAAGAGTTTATTTGGACAAGTAGAGATATCTCAGTAATTCTTTATTTTTTATCTAAATATAAAACTTATAAATAATAAAGGGCACCTCTAAAAATAAACCAAAAATCAAATAATTTTCAAACACTTAAAGAATCATAAAATAAAGTATTTATTCAATCCCAATAAACTATCCATAAAGCTATAATTTAAAGCATATACAACTACTATTTCGCTATAATTAGAATATAAATTACTATAAAAAGAGAGTATATTATGGCTGGATTATTTGACTATGAATTTCAACTAGATAAGATTAAAAAGCATCAACCACCTTTACAAAAGTTAAATAAAATTATTGACTGGGAACTATTTCGACAACCTATTGAAGAAGCTTTAATAAAGTATGATAGAAAAAGTAATGCTGGTAGAAAACCATATGATAAACTATTAATCTTTAAAATAATAATTCTTCAAAGATATTATAACTTATCAGATGAACAAACAGAATTTCAAATAAAAGATAGATTGTCATTTTTAGACTTTTTAGGACTTCAAATAGGTGATAATGTACCTGATGAAAAGACTATATGCTTATTTAAAGAAAGCTTGAAAGAGAAAGATTTATCTAAAAAGTTATTTGATATATTTACAAAAAATTTAACAACTAGTGGTGTAGTAGCTAAAGAAGGTACACTTGTTGATGCTTCATTTATAAGAGTACCAAAACAAAGAAATAAAAGAAGTGATAATGCAGATATTAAAAAAGGTGCCATTCCTTTAGAATTTGCTAAGAATAAAAATATCTTATCTCAAAAAGATTGTAATGCAAGATGGGTAACAAAATATAAAACTAGAGAGTTTGGATATAAAGATCATATTTCAGTAGATCAAAAGACTAAAGTAATTATAAACTATACAGTAACACCATCATCAACTCATGACTCTCAAGCTATAAAAGATTTAATAGATAAAAATGATAATATTTTATATGCAGATTCTGCATATAAATCTAATAAAATAGAAACATACCTAAAAGATACTAATGTAAAAAGTAAAGTTATACAAAGAGCATATAGAAATACACCACTTACAAATAAACAACATAAAGAAAATTATAAATACTCAAAAACAAGAGTAAGAGTTGAACATATATTTGGAACTTTCAAAACATCTATGAACTCTGCTCTAAATTTAAAAGCAATTGGATTAGATAGAATTAAATCTATTACAGGACTTATAAATCTAACATATAACTTTCTAAGATATGAACAGTTAGTTAGATTAAAAAAGATACCAATAATGAAAAGTTAAAATAGATATAAAACAATTGAATTTATAGCTATTTTATAGTTTATAATTGTAAATATATGGATATATTTTTTTTATTTTTTATAATTTTTAGTGATTTAGCTTATTATAAATTAAATTTTAAAAAAGTATAGATATCTTATTTTTAGAGTTTATTTTTAGAGGTTCCCTAAATTTTAAATGATTTTAATATCTAGAAAATTTAGAAAAGACAAAGCTTCTTCTTGTGAAAACTTTGCATTTTTTATGTAATTCGTATTAGGATTTATTAGATAATTTTTTGCATCTATAAAATTACTTTCTTTTAAGTTTGTATTTACAAAACTTGCTTTTCTTAAATCACTTTTTTTAAACTTTGCTTTTTCTAAATTACTGTCTTCAAAGTCAACTTCTATTAAGGTACAAGAAATAAACTCTGCTAATCTTAAATCAAGTTTATAAAATGAACCTTGTGATAAATTTGATGAATAAAAATTCATATTAAATGGACTATTACAATTTGACCAATTAATTCCAATAGCTTTACATCCATGTAAAGAAACATCATTAAAAACAGAATCTTTAATTTTTATTAAAGATAAATCACAAGTATCAAATGTACATTCAACAAACTTACAAGAACTAACTACACAATGATTGAAAATACATCTCTTAAAAGTACAATTTTCAAATATATTAGAATTTAAATTTTTTATACTTATATTTTCAAATATCTCATCATCATATTCATTATTTATGATAATATTTTGCAAATTATTTTTTACTTTGAGATTTTTTTACACTTGTTCCTGCAATTGCAAAGTGCTGTTTTTGCATTTCATTAATTATAATTCTAACATTTTCTTTAGGTGAATCAATAGATTTACTTATAGCATCAGTCACACTTATGATTAAGTTTTCTTTTTGTTCATCACTTCTACCTTCTAAGATATTAATTGTAGCTATTGGCATATTTGTCCTTAATATAAATTTTAAACATAATTATATCGTTTTTAAACTTTAAAAATAAATATAAAAAATAGTCTAGCTATTTAGAATGTAAAAACTATCTATTTAAAATATTTTATTGTATTTATGACAATAAGGCACTTGATTATGTTTCTCATAATAATTTTGGTGTTCATCTTCAGCTTCATAGAAAGTTTCAAATTCATATAAGGAAGTTGCCACTTTATAATTTTTTGCTTTAAGATTGCTTATTAGTTCTAAAGTACTATTTTTTTGTTCTTCATTCGTATAAAATATTGCTGATAAATACTGACTGCCTATATCTGGTCCTTGTCCATTTATTTGAGTAAAGTCATGAATTTCAAAAAAAAGTTTTGCCAAGCTTTTAAAAGATATTTCATTTTCATCAAATTCAATCTTTACTGCTTCTAAATGTCCAGAATTACCAGAACAAATTAAAGAATAAGTTGGATTAGTTATATGACCTCCCATATATCCAGAAACAACACTATTAACACCTTTAGATTTTTTAAAATAATACTCAACTCCCCAAAAACATCCACCAGCAAAATAAGCAAAACTTAATGTTTCCTCTTTTATTTGAGAACTTTGAAATGATAAAGAAAGTGAATTAACACAATGTCGTGTGTTTTTAGATGTTAAGTATTCACCTTTAAAAATATGTCCTAAATGTGCCAAGCAAGTATTACAAACTATTTCTGTTCTCATACCATCAATATCTACTACTTTTTTTACTGCATTAGTAATTTCGTCATCAAAGCTAGGCCAGCCACATTTTGAATCAAATTTATCAGTAGATTTATATAAAAGACTATTACATTTTTTACACTTATAAATGCCTTCTTCTTTAAAATCATTATAAATTCCTGAAAAAGGTTTTTCTGTATGTTTATCTTCAATAATTAATTTTTCAGCATAAGTTAAAATATTATATTTCATAAAATTCCTTTATTTTTTTAGTTAAGTAAAGTATATCAAATATTCATTTATTTTGTCAAAAACAACTAAAATACAATTCTTTATACTAAATATTTGAATATTTGATTGAATGATAAGAATATATTACTTGTGTTATTAAGTTATAAAAAAGTTTATTAAAACAAATTTTATTTAAATATATTACATTTCTTCACACTTTACAATACTACTTATGCTAAAATTACATTTCGCTATATTAATGTAGCAAACTTATAGTATAATCGTTTTAATTTAACATTTGGATTTTTTATGTCAACACAACTAGTATTATCTTCTATTATATTTGTTATAATTGGTATCTCTCTTGTAGCCTTATTCTTATTATCAAAATTTGTAGGACCAAACAATATGGATAATGAACTAAAAAATACTGTTTATGAAAGTGGAGTTTCTAATCCAATTGGAAATACAAATATTAGATTTTCTGTTAAATTTTATTTAGTAGCAATTTTATTTGTTTTATTTGATGTAGAAATTATTTTTATGTTTCCTTGGGCTGTTAATATAAAAGAACTTGGTATTTTGGTTTATTTGAAATGTTTATGTTTATGGGATTATTATTTTCAGGCTTGATATATATTTACAAAAAAAAGGCGTTATCATGGGATTAGGAGTAGAAGCTGGATTAAGTGACACAATAGTTACGACTAGACTTGATGAAGCAGTTAACTGGTCAAGGTCTTATTCTTTATGGCCTATGGTATTTGGAACGGCTTGTTGTGGAATTGAATTTATGAGTGTTGCAGCTGCTAAATATGATATATCAAGATTTGGTGCAGAAGTTGTAAGATTTTCACCAAGACAAGCAGACTTGTTAATAGTTGCAGGAACAATATCTTATAAACAAGCTCCTATTTTAAAGAAAATATACGATCAAATGTGTGAACCAAAGTGGGTTATATCTATGGGAGCATGTGCTTGTAGTGGTGGTTTTTATGATAATTATACTACCTTACAAGGAATTGATGAACTTATTCCCGTTGATGAATATGTATCAGGCTGTCCTCCAAGACCTGAAGCTGTCTTAGATGCGATTATGAATATACAGAAAAAAGCACAAAATGATTCAATATTAGTTGATAGAGTCAAAAAATATAAAGGAATTTTGGATGCTTAAAAGTGATATGCTTATTAAGCCATGTGAACTAAGAAATACTATTACAAAACTTAAAAATGAAGATGAATATACTCTTTTATTAGATATAACAGTAATTGATTATTTAGAATATCCAGATGTAACACAAAGTAGATTTGCAATAATATATATATTAAGACATAAAGATTTTAAAAAGCATTTAGTAATAAAAGCATTTATAGATGATGATAAGTTAGAAATTGCTTCAATAAGCGATTTATTTTATTCAGCTAATTGGGGTGAAAGAGAAGCTTTTGATCAATACGGTATTTGTTTTTTAAATCATCCAAATTTAAAAAGAGTTTTAAATCATCATCAATTTATAGGTTATCCTTTAAGAAAAGATTACGAAATTACTAAAGGTCAACTATGTACACATACTGAAGATTTGATGGATGAAATGACTCCTTTATTAAAATCTTATGGATATGATGATGAAGAACTTGACGAATTAATGTTCTTAAATGTAGGTCCTTCACATCCAGCTTCACATGGAACTATAAGAAACTTTGTTGCTATGGAAGGTGAAAGTATAAAAGCATGTGTAACAGAAATAGGATACTTACATAGAGGTTTTGAAAAATCCTGTGAAACTCATACTTATTCACAAATAGTGCCTTATACAGACAGGCTTAATTATTGTTCTGCTATTTTAAATAACATTGGTTATTGTAAAGCAATTGAAGAAATGTTAGATATTGATATAACTCCACGAGCTAAATTTATTAGAATAATCATAGGTGAATTAAATAGAATTATGGATCATTTAGTATGCAATGGTGCTAATTTAGTTGATTTAGGAGGACTTACAAATTTTTGGTATTTATTTGCACCAAGAGATAAAGCTTATGATTTACTTTCAAAATTAACAGGTGCAAGACTTACAAATACTTATACAAAAATTGGTGGTTTACAGTTTGATTTATATGATGGTTTTGCTTATGATTTAAGTGAAGTTTTAAAAGAAGTTGAAATAGCAATACATGATTCTTTATCTTTAATAGAGCATAATAAAATCTTTTTAGATAGAACTCAAAATGTGGGTGTCATTGATTCTACATTTGCACTTGAAGCAGGAATAACTGGCCCTAATTTAAGAGCATCTGGAATTGCTTATGATATTAGAAAAGATAAGCCATATTATGGTTATGAAAATTTTGATTTTGATGTTGTTGTTGGTTCTTGTGGTGATGTATATGATAGAGTTATGCTTAGATTTGAAGAAATGAGACAAAGTATAAGAATTATTAGACAAGCTATGAAAGAATTACCAAGTGGAGCTATAAATGTAGATAGACCTGATATCATATTACCACAAAAAAGATGTATATGGTAATATTGAAGGTTTAATGAATCAATTTAAACTTACATTTGAAGGTATTAAAGTTCCAAAAGGTGAACATTATAGTGCCACTGAAGCTGGCAATGGAGAACTTGGTTTTTATGTTATTAGTGATGGTTCTGGAAAACCATATAAGATTAAATGTCGACCACCATGTTTTTATGCACTTGCTGCTTATTCTAAAATAGTTACAAATTCAATGTTAGCAGATAGTGTTGTTACTATGGCTAGTATGAACTTTATTGCAGGGGAGTTTGACAGATAATGAATACATTTGAATATACTAGAGAAAATGAAGAAAAGTTTCAAGAACATTTAAAAAAATACCCAAATTCAAATTGTGCCTTATTACCTGCTTTATGGTTAGTGCAAGAACAGATAAATTGGATTAGTCCCGAAGCTATGATTTATGTTGCAAAAAAACTAGACAAATCACCTGCTGAAGTTTATAGTTTTGCTACATTTTATACTATGTTTAATTTAAAACCAATTGGAACTTATCATATAGAATTATGCAAAACTTTATCTTGCATGTTAAGAGGTTCAAGGGAACTTAAAAAGTTTATTAAAGATACCATTGGTATAAATCCTGGGCAAACTAGCAAAGATGGAAAGTTTCATTTAAGTGAAGTAGAATGTTTAGGAGCTTGTGGAGGTGCACCTATGTTTGCATTAAATGGAGTTTATCATGAAAATCAGAGTATAGATTTGCTAGATAAACTTATAAAGGAATGTAAATCATGCTAGTAAAAGTTGTTAGTAAAAATTTTGACATTCCAAACTCTCATACTTTAGAAGTTGCACAAAAAAATGGTAGGTATTCTTCACTTAAAAAACTTTTTTCACAAAAACCTGAAGATATTATTGATGAAGTTGTAAAATCAGGATTAAGAGGTAAAGGTGGAGGTGGAGCTCCTTGTGGTTCAAAATGGCTTTTAATGCCAAAAGACAATCCAAATCCTGCTTATTTAATAGTAAATGGAGATGAGAGTGAACCAGGTACTTTTAAAGATAGACAAATTTTCCAATACGATCCTCATTTATTAATTGAAGGTATCATTTGTTCGTGTTATGCTATTAATTCTCATGACGCTTATATTTATATAAGAGGTGAGTATAAGTTTTTCATCGATAGAGTAAATGATGCTATAAATGAAGCTTATAAAGCTGGTATTATTGGGCAAAAAGTTTTAGGTAATGATTATAGAATTGATATAAGAGTTCATAGGGGTGGAGGTGCATATATTTGTGGTGAAAAATCTGCTCTTATTGAATCTCTTGAAGGCAAACGTGGACATCCTAGATTGAAACCTCATAAAAAAGAATGTGAATGGTTTTTTGATAATCCCGCTACTGTTAATAATGTAGAAACAATTGCTACTGTTCCTTTTATTATTGATCAAGGATATGAAGCATATAGAGCTTATGGAACAAAAAACTCACCTGGAACTATGTTATTTGGTATTAGTGGTGCTGTTAAAAACCCTGGAATTTATGAACTAGCTTTTGGGAATAAAATGATAAACTTTTTAAATGATATTGGTGGAGGTATGCAAGAAGGTAAAAAGTTAAAAGCTATTATTCCTGGAGGTTCATCTTGCCCTATTTTAACTGCCAAAGAAGTTAATGAAGCTGTATTGGACTATGAGTCAATGTGGGACATTGGCTCAACTTTAGGAACAGGAGGCATGATAGTAATTGATGAAGATACTTCCATGCTTGATGTTGCTAAAAATTTAATTGAATTTTATCATCATGAATCTTGTGGACAATGTACACCTTGTAGAGAAGGAACATCTTGGATTAATAAGATTTTAAAAGATATTATTGAAGGCAAAGGAGATGAAAAATCTTTAGATACTATTTTAGATGTTTGTGAAACACTAAATGGTAAAACAATTTGTGTTTTTGCACCAGCTGTTAAAGATATTATAAAAAGTATTGTAGAAAAATTTAGGAATGAATTTGTAAAAGAATTAAAAATAAATTAAATTTAAAGGAATAATATGAAAAAAGACACATTTACTCTAACAGACAATAGAAGTGGAAAATCCTACGAATATCCAATATTAGATGGAACAAGAGGTCCAAGTGTAGTTGACATTCGTACATTTTATAAAGATACAGGAATGTTTACATTTGATCCTGGTTATACTTCAACAGCAGCTTGTAACTCAAAAATTACTTTTATAGATGGTGAAAAATCAGAATTAAAATATAGAGGTCATGATATAGCTGATTTAGCTGGTAAACATTCTTTTTTAGATGTTTGTTATATGTTAATGAGAGGTAGACTTCCTTCTGCTACAGAATCAAAAGGTTTTGATTTAGAAATTAGACACAGATCTTTTGTTCATGAAGGTTTAATTAGATTATTTGATGCTTTTCCAGATCACGCTCACCCAATGGCAACATTAGGATCTGCTGTTATGGCTCTTGCTACATTTTATAAAGAACATTTAAATTTAGAAGATGAAAATCAGTTTAAAGAAATGAGAAGAAGAATCATAGCAAAGATGCCTACAATTGCAGCTATGGCTTATAGAAATTCAATAGGTGTTCCACTAATTTATCCAGATGTAGATAGATATTTTACTGAAAACTTCTTATATATGTTAAGAGCTTATCCAGGTGGAAAGATGAAAAATATAGGCGATGGACTTAATGAAGAAATAAAACAAGTTGAAGTAGATGCACTAGATGCAATTTTTACACTTCATGCAGATCATGAACAAAATGCTTCAACAACAACAGTGCGAAATGTAGCATCAACAGAAGCTCACCCTTATGTGGCAATTGCTTCAGGAATTGCAGCTTTATGGGGTTCTGCTCATGGTGGGGCAAATGAGAAAGTAATGGATCAATTAAGATTAATTGGTGATATTAAAAATGTTGATACATATATATCTAAAGCAAAAGATAAAAACGATCCATTTAGATTAATGGGCTTTGGTCATAGAGTTTATAAAAATAGAGATCCTAGAGCTGAAGCATTAAAAGGCTTACAAGATAAGTTAAAAGATGAATTAAATCTTGACTCTAAGTTATTAGATATTGCTGCTGCTGTTGAAAAAGCTGCTTTAAATGATGAATATTTTATAAAAAGAGGTTTATATCCAAATATTGATTTTTATTCAGGTGTTATATTAACAGCACTTAGAATTCCAGTTGAAATGTTTACACCAGTTTTTGTAATAGGAAGAACTGTTGGTTGGATTACACAATGGTCAGAATTAAAGCAAGACCCTACAACGAAAATAGCACGACCTAGACAATTATATACAGGTAAATAAAAATACTTACTTGTATAAAAAGGAGTTTATAACAAATGAGTGAAATGGTTAAGATATCAGTAAACAATGTTCAAATTGAAGCATTAGAAAATTCTTTATTAATAGATGTTTTGATAAATAAAGATATTAATATTCCTCATTTTTGTTATCATCAAGCTTTAGGAAAAGATGGAAATTGTAGAATGTGTATGGTTGAAATTGAAGGTCAAAAAAGACCACAAATTTCATGCAATACCTTAGTGAAAAATGATATGATTGTAAGAACAGTTGGTGAAAAAATTGAAAAAGTAAGACGAGATATTTTAGAACTTGAACTTTTAAACCACCCAATTGATTGTCCTACTTGTGATCAAGCAGGTGAGTGTAAATTACAAGATTATTATATGCAAAGTGGATTTTATGAATCACGTATAAATGTAGAACTTAAAAATAATGAGAAAAAAAGAATTGATTTAGGTTCTAATGTTATGTTAGATCAAGAAAGATGTGTTCTTTGTACAAGATGTACAAGGTTTTGTTCTGATATTACTAAAACAAATGAATTAGTTGTACTAAATAGAACAGATCATTCCGTAATAGGTACTTTTCCTGGAATGCCACTAAATAATCCTTATGCTATGAACGTAGTTGATTTATGTCCTGTTGGAGCATTAACTAGTAAAGATTTTAGATTTAAACAAAGAGTTTGGTTTTTAGAATCTTTTAATGCTATTTGTAATTTATGTTCAAAAGGATGTAATATTATAGTTGATCATAGAAAAGAGAAATATAAAGATGACCAAGTTTTTAGATTCAGACCAAGAAGAAATGATGAAGTTAATGGGCATTTTATATGTGATGAGGGAAGATTATCTTATAAATTACAAAATGAAAATAGATTTTTAGATATTAAATCAAATTTAGAAATAAATACATTAGATACAGCTATGTCTCAAATATATGACTTAATACAACACAATAGTAAAATATTATTTCTTTTAGGACCAAATTTATCATATGAAGAAATGTACAATATTAAAAATGTATCTAAAATATTAAATGCAAATATTTCAGGCTATGTACCTACATATATTGATGAAAGTTTTAAAGATGATTTTTTACGAACAAACGATAAGTCATCAAATCAAGCTTCATTCAAGGAATTAGGTATTAGTCAAGATAAAAATTCTTTTACTTATTTTTTAAACTATTCTACTTTATTAATTATTCTTGATAATAATTATTTTGATACAAATATTCATAAATTAAAAAACAAAAAAGTCATTTCATTTTTTGCACACAAATGCCCCAGTATTACACAATCAGATATTTCTATACCTATTGCTTCTTTTCATGAAAAAAGTGGTACATATATAAATTCTTTAGGTATTAAGCAAAAGGTGGTTTCTAAAATGAAGAAAAATACTCCATCATATTCTATAAATTCTATAATTGAGTCTTTAAAAACAATTATTGAAAAAGGTACTTTATGAGTTTTGTTTCTATAATTATTATTATCGTGAATATACTTTTAGCTGTTATATTAGCAGTTGGAACAACACCTATTATGGTTTGGTGGGAGCGAAGAATTGCTGGATTAATTCAAGATAGAATGGGACCAAATAGAGCTTCTGTAGGAGGCATTCGCTTAGGTGGATTAATCCAAAGTTTTGCTGATATGTTTAAACTTATATTTAAAGAAGATTTTACTTCTTCACATATTAAATATAAATTTTTCTTTACTATTGCACCTGCTATTGTATTTATGTGTTCATTTTTAACTTTTGCAGTCATTCCTTTTGCAGATGTTTTAATTATAAATGATGTTTCATATATAATGCAAGCAATACCAACACACTTAGGAATAATGTGGTTTTTAGCTTATGCTGGACTTGCTACTTATGGTATTATTTTAGGTGGTTATGCATCTCAGAGTAAATATGGGCTTTTAGGATCAATTAGAGCAGCTGCTCAAGTTATATCTTATGAAGCAGCCATGGCATTAGCAGTTGTATCTATGTTATTATCTTATGGTTCTATACATTTAACACATATGGTTCAAGCTCAAGGAGGTGTTGTATTTGGTTTTATTCCTGCTTGGGGAATTTTTATTCAACCTTTAGCAGCTCTTATATTTATAGTCTGCGCTTTTGCTGAAACAAATAGAGCCCCTTTTGATATAGCTGAAGGGGAGAGTGAAATAGTTGCAGGTTACCATACAGAATATTCAGCTATGAGATTTGGTTTGTTCCAAGTTGGTGAATATGCTGCGATGAGTGCATCATCAGCAATTATCGTGACTTTATTCTTTGGTGGATTTCAAATACCGTGGCTTGATACGCAAAGTTTACAAAATAATATCACTTATATTATTTATGCTATTTTAGCAATACTACCAATAAGTGTATTTTTTCTAAATAAATGGATGAAAAAAAATTATATATGGAAAGATAAAAATGATTTAAGATTTAAAGAAGGAAAGATTTTAATCATAGCTTTTTGGAGTATCACTATACTTATTATGTCTATTCTATCTTTATACTTATTCTTAGGTTTAGGTGAAAATGAGACAAATATTATTACTGCTGTAATACAAATTTCAACTTTTTTAATTAAATTTTTTATGATGAATTTTGTATTTATTTGGATTAGATGGACTTTATTAAGATTTAGATATGACCAACTTCAAATGTTAGGTTGGAAAGTATTATTGCCTTTATCTCTTTTAAACATTATTGTAACTGCAACATTTATTGTTGTAAAAGGAGCATAAGATGGGAATAAAAATTGTTCCACGACATGGTCAATCTTTAAAAGATAAATTATATCTTCCTGCTATATTTGGAGGTATGAAAACAACATTCTCTCACTTTAGCAAGAATTTAAGAAATATGGATAATGTAAAAACAATGCAATATCCAGAAGTTCAACCAGATGATATCACTGAAAGATATAGGGGTGTTCACAGACTTACAAAATGGGAAGATGAAAGTGAAAAATGTGTTGCTTGTTATATGTGTGCAACTGCATGTCCTGCTGATTGTATTTTCATTGAAGCCCAAGAAAGATTTGATGGTAAAGCAGAAAAAAGACCAAAAGAATTTAAAATTGATTTATTAGAATGTGTATATTGTAGTTATTGTGTACAAGCTTGTCCTTGTGATGCAATTAGGATGGATACAGGTATTTTTTCCTTAACTGGTTCTTCAAGAGAAGAGTTTGTTTTAGATAAAAAACAACTTATGGCAAATGAGAGATCAAAAGATTTTTCAAAGGATACTAATAATGATTGATATTATATTTGTAGGTCTTAGTACATTTGCAATAATTGGTGCTATTATTATGTTGTTTTATAAAAACCCAATGTTTAGTGCTTTGGGTTTATTAGTTTCTATGTTAAGTGTGGCTGGATTATTTGCCCTTCTTAATGCGACTTTTTTATTTATGGTTCAAATTATTGTTTATGCAGGAGCTGTCTTAACTTTGATTTTATTTATTTTAATGTTTTTAAACATACAAGAAGATAAATTACCAAAAGAACCACAAAAAAATATTTTTATTTTTATTGGTGCTATTATTATGATACCTTTTAACTTTGTAATTTTAAAAGCTGTATCACAATTACCAAATTCTGATATGAGTATTATTGAAGGAACATTTGGAGATATAAAACCACTTGGTATGCAACTTTATAATAATTGGATTGTAGCTTTTGAGCTAATTTCAATTTTATTACTTGTGGCTTTAATTGGTGCAGTTATTTTAGCAAAAAGAAGAAAAACTAAAAGGAAAACTTTATGATTTCTTTAAGCTCATTTGCTTTTGTTTCTATGATACTTTTTTCAATTGGGACTATTGGAGTTATTTCAAGAAGAAATATTTTTGTTATATATATGTCTATTGAGTTGATGTTAAACGGTGTTAATTTATTTTTAGTTACATTTGCAAGATATCATTTTAATATGGATCCTCAAATTATAACAGTCATGGTAATTGCACTAGCAGCAGCTGAAGCTGCAATATTTTTATCTATTATAATACTTTTATATCGTTCTAAAAAATCACTTGATACTGATCTTTTTACCTCTTTATCACAAACACAAAGGGGTAAAAGTGAATAATTCTTTAATCGTATGGATTATATTAGCACCATTATTTGGAGCTATTTTAAATGCAGGTTTTTATTTTTACCATATCAAGCAAAAAGCTGTCTCACAATTAACATTTTCAATCATTGGGATAGGAAGCCCCCTACTTGCATTTTTAATTACTTTAAGTATTTTTTTAGATATGAATGAAACGAATACAATTTATACTCAAACTTTATTTACTTGGTTAGATATAGACAAATTACATATTTCAATGGGTTTCTTAGCAGATAAATTATCTATTTTTATGTCAATGTTCATAAGTTTTGTGGGTTTATTAATTCATATTTATGCCATTGGTTATATGAAAGGTGATAAAGGTTTTGGTAAGTTTTTTGCTTATTTTAATTTATTTTTAGCCTCTATGTTAATTTTAGTACTTGCAGATAATCCAATCATTTTATTTATTGGTTGGGAAGGTGTTGGTTTATGTTCTTATTTATTAATTTCATTTTATTATTCAAATAAAGACAATGTAATTGCTGGAAATAAAGCTTTTATTGTAAATAGAATAGGAGATTTTGGTTTTTTACTAGGTATTGTTACTTTATTCTTTGCTTTAGGAGAAGTTGATTTAAATTTTACATCACTTCAAGAAAATATAAATAATGCAAGTCATGATTTATTAGTAATATCAGGTATTTTATTATTTATTGGAGCTATGGGTAAATCAGCACAAATACCTTTATATATCTGGTTACCAGATGCAATGGCAGGGCCTACACCAATTTCTGCTTTAATACATGCAGCAACTATGGTAACAGCTGGTGTTTATATGGTAGCAAGATTTCATTTTCTTTACTCAAGTATTGAAGAAGTCGGATTATTTATAGCTTATCTTGGTGCATTTACTGCTCTTTTTGCTGCTATTATTGCTACAAGGCAACATGATATAAAAAAAATACTGGCTTATTCAACAATGAGCCAGTTAGGTTATATGTTCATAGCTGTTGGTTTAGGTTTTTATAGTTCAGGCTTATTTCATGTATTTACTCATGCTTTTTTTAAAGCTATGTTATTTATGGGTGCTGGTGGAATTATTATTGCACTACATCATGAACAAAATATTTTTAAAATTGCACAAAAAAGAGTTCAGTTACCTATTATTGCATTTACATTTTTAATAGGAGTTATCGCAATATCTGGTATTCCTCCATTTTCTGGATTCTTTTCTAAAGATGCAATTTTAGCATCAGCTTTTCAAGAAGGTGAATATGTTATTTGGTCTATAGGATTATTTACTGCATTTTTAACGGCTTTTTATATGTTTAGATTATATTTTATTCTTTTTGTTGCACCAAATAAAAAAATAAATCAATATGTTTATACATCAAAAACTATTACTATTCCTTTGCTTGTATTAGCCATTGGTGCTTTTGGAGCTGGATTTTTAAACTTCCCTGCTATATTTGGTGGTGAGCATTTTATTGATACTTGGTTGGAACAATTAAATTCTAAAAAAATTCATATGTCCCATACAAGCGAATGGATATTAATGATTTTATCTGTTTGTGTAGCAAGTGCTGGTATTTATACTGCTTATAAAAAATATGCAAATTATGATGTATTTAAACCTGAAAAAGAAGATGGTTTAATTGAAAACAAATTTTATGTTGATGAATTTTTTGATAAATATTTTGTTCAAAAAAGCAAACACTTATCTAGTTTTATTGCTAATGTACTTGATACAAAAATCATTGATAAATTTATAATGAGTGTATCTTCTAATTTTATATTTTTAGGAGAAAAAATAGCACTTTTACAAAATGCTAATGTTCGATTTTACGCTTTATTTATGCTTGCAGGAATGAGTTGTATGTTTATTTATTTATATTTTTCTTTAGGACTATAACATGAGTGCTGATTCTTTATCTTTTATAATCTTTTTACCAGCTATTGTAGCTTTTATACTTATGATAAGTACAAAACATGTGGAAACAGTAAGAAATATTTCTTTTATTACTACTTTAATTATCTTATCACTTGTATTAAAAATTTATATTGAATTTGAACCAAGTGCAAGAATGCAGTTTGTTACAAATATTCCATGGATTGATTCATATGGTATAAACTATTATATTGGAGTTGATGGTTTCTCACTTACAATTTTGATGATGATAGCTATATTAATACCTACTTTGTATTTATATTTGTGGGAAGGAAGAACAAAAGGTTATTGGTTAAATCTTCTTTTAGTTCAAACAGGAGTAACTGGAACACTTCTATCTCTTGATATTATATTGTTTTACTTTTTTTGGGAAATGATGTTATTACCAGTTTTTATACTAATAGGTATTTTTGGTTATGGAAATAAAATATTTACAACTATAAAAGTAACAGTGTTTACAATGGCAGGATCCTTGCTTATGTTTATTGCTATTTTGTATTTAGGTGTTGGGTATAAAAACGAATTTGGTGTTTGGTCTTTTCAATATACTAATTTAATGCAAATAACAATATTTACATACACCGAAAAACTGCTTATGTTTTTTGCTTTTGTAAGTGCATTTGCTATAAAAATACCATTATTTCCTTTGCATACTTGGATTATGGATACATATAAAAATGCACCAACGGGAGCAGTATTTTTACTATCTTCTATTATGGCAAAATTAGGAATTTATGCAATTGTTCGATTTATGATTCCATTTTTTCCTGATATTTATGTTGAGTTTTCTACTTGGTTTGTATTTATTGGTTTATTTGGTTTAATATATTTTGGAATTGCTGCACTTATGCAAGATGATATTAAAAGAATGTTTGCTTATTCTTCAGCTTCACATTTGTCTTTTATAGCTGCTGGAATATTTTCACTTAATGCTTATGGAATTAATGGGGCATTGTATCTGATGATAGCTCATGCAATTGCAACAGGTGGATTGTTTTTATTAATTGGCCTAATTCAAAGAGAAACAGGATATAAGACAATAAAAGATTTAGGCGGTATTGCAAAAAGTGCTCCAATTTTAACTTTTGTTTTTGCAATAATGCTATTTTCAAATATAGGTTTACCTGGAACTAATGGCTTTGTATCTGAATTACTAATTATTTTTGGTATATTTGAATTTAATAATAACTTAGGATACATTGCTGTGTCAACTGTTGTTATTGGAGCTTCATATATGTTGTGGATGTTTCAAAGAGCAATTTTACAAGAAAGACCACAAGGAGTATTAAAAATTAGAGATTTAAAAATGAAAGAAATCCTAGGAATTACTCCATGGATTATTTTAATTTTTTTAATGGGAATTTATCCTGATGTATTTATCAATAAATTTGAACCAACAGTAACGCATTTTTTAAATGACATATTACAAATTGGAGCTAATAAATGAGTGATTTTTTATACTTAGTACCTACTTTATTAATACTAAGTTTAGCTGTTATTATGATGCTAATGAGCATGTATGATAAATATTCAACTAAAGATTATATAATAGTTTCTTCTTTAACTTTAATACTTGCATTAGGATTTTCATTTTATACATTTACTGGTTCATATTCTGTAAAACCATTTAATGATATATTTAATGATGTATTAATATTTGATACTTTTTCAAATTTTTTCCATATTTTATTAATTTTGGGAACACTGCTTACTTTATTAATTGGTGAGCATTATTATCAAAAAAGAGCTTATTTTAAAGGTGAATTTTTTTCTATTTTAATGTTTGCTTTATTTGGTATGATGGTATTAGCCAATTCAAATGAACTAATAACAGCATATATAGCATTAGAAATAGCCTCATTTGCCGTTTATATAATGGTGGCATTTAATACAGAAGATAATCTTAGAATTGAAGCAGTATTTAAATATCTTGTTTTAGGTGCATTTATAGGTGCATTTTATTTATTAGGTGTAGTTTTAATATATGGAGCAACACAAAGTACAAATTTAAGTGAGATTGCTTTATTTATATCTTCTCATGAGGCAAGCGAATTAAGCTTGGTTTATATTGGAATTACATTGATTTTATTTATTTTCTTATTCAAAATTGCTGCTTTTCCTTTCCAGTCATGGGTACTTGATGTTTATCGAGGTGCACCTATGATTATTACAGCTTATATGGCATCTACATTTAAAATAGCTATTTTTTCATTTTTCTTAAGAGCAATACTTCAAGACTTTATACCCATAATTGATTTTTGGGATAATGTTTTTTATTTTATAATTATATGTACTTTACTTTATGGTACTTGGTTAGCAATAAATCAAAATATTGTAAAAAGAATGTTAGCAGCTTCTTCAATAGTGCATACAGGTTATGTATTAATAGCTTTCATTTCACTTGGGCAAAATATAGCTAGTGCTTATTCTATTATGTTTTATTTAATTGCATACTTATTTTCAGCACTTGGTTCTTTTGGAATTATTTCTCATATTATTTCTGAGACAAAGGTTAGAATTACTTATGATGACTTTAAAGGTTTAGGACATGAAAGACCTTTTTTAGCTGCTATGATGACAATCTTTTTATTCTCTTTAGCAGGAATTCCATCAACCATTGGTTTTATGGGAAAATTTTATGTATTTACTGAAGCAATTAATGCAGGATATGCTAGTTTAGCTATTTTAGCTATTTTTGCAACTTTTATATCAATTTATTATTATTTTAAATTAATTGCTGTTATGTACTTTTATCCTGCTCCTTTGTATTGTAGTATTGAAGGTTTTAATGATAAAAGAATTTCAACTTATGCTATAGCATTTTTAGCAATTTTGACTATTTTAGGTGGAATTGGTTCAGCTGTTGTATTTTTTGTGCCTATTTTAAATATAGATACACTTATAGATATTACAAAAATATCAGTACAATCTTTATTTATTAAAAATTAAAATAATGCCTAATTATTGTACGTAGTGCTTGTTTTGTCAAATAAACATGTAAGTATGTTTTAGTTAAAATACAGCAAATTATCTTATAAAAAAGGATGTAAAATGAGTGACCTACTTGAGGGTTATTTGGGTGAAACAGTTGAACGAAAGAAAAGCAGAACACCTGCTAAGCTTGATTATATACAAAGTGCAACAGGGTTAATTTTAGGCTTATTTATGTGGGGACATATGTTATTAGTGTCATCAATTTTAATATCTAAAGACTTTATGTATACAATAACTAAACTATTAGAAGCTAGTTTTATTTTTGATGGAGGAAGCCCTTTATTAGTTAGTATTTCAGCTTTTGTAATATTTGTAATATTTATTGTACACGCAGCCATGGGTTTGCGAAAATTACCTGCAAATTATAAACAATACCAAGTTATGAAAGCTCATGCAAATTATATGAACCATGAAGACACAAAATTGTGGTTTATTCAAGCCTTTACAGGTTTTGCTATGTTTTTTTTAGGTTCTATTCATTTATATATCATGATGACAAATTCAGATGCAATAGGTCCGTATGCAAGTGCAGATAGAGTATGGTCAAATTGGATGTGGCCTTTATATATTCTTTTATTATTAGCAGTTGAATTCCATGGAACAATTGGACTTTATAGACTCTGTATTAAGTGGGGTTGGTTTGATGGCAAAGACCCAAAAGCAAATAGAATTAGACTTAAGAAAATAAAAAAAGGTCTTACTTGGTTTTTCCTTATTTTAGGTTTTACAACATTAGCAGCTTATATGAAAATAGGAATGGATCATGCTAATGCTGGAAAAGTAGGTGAAAGATATCAACCAAGTGCAAAAGTTATTCAGATGAAAATAACGCAAGGGAGATTAGCATAATGAAAATTACTTATTGTGATGCTTTAGTTATTGGTGGAGGACTAGCTGGTTTAAGAGCTGCAGTTGCTGCCCAAACAAAAGGCTTAAATACTATTGTATTATCTTTAGTTCCTGTTAAAAGATCCCATAGTGCAGCAGCACAAGGGGGAATGCAAGCATCTTTAGGAAATTCTAAGATGTCCCAAGGGGATAATGAAGATTTACACTTTGCTGATACAGTAAAAGGAAGCGACTGGGGTTGTGATCAAGAAGTAGCACGTATGTTTGTTCATACTGCTCCTAAAGCAATACGAGAGTTAGCTTCTTGGGGTGTTCCTTGGAGTAGAATACGTGAAGGTTCAAGAGAAGCTGTTATAAATGCAAAAAAAACAACTATAACTGAAGATGCTGATGTTCATGGTTTAATAACTTCAAGAGATTTTGGAGGGACTAAAAAATGGAGAACTTGTTATACTGCTGATGCAACAGGACATACTATGTTGTTTGGAGTTGCTAATGAGGCTTTAAAAATAAATGTTGATATAAGAGATAGAAAAGAAGCTATTTCACTTATTCATGAAAATAACCGTTGTTATGGTGCAATTGTGCGAGATTTAATTACAGGTGAGCTTGAAGCTTATGTTTCAAAAGGTACTTGTATTGCTACAGGTGGTTATGGAAGAGTTTATAAACAAACTACAAATGCAGTTATTTGTGAGGGAATTGGAGCAGCAATTGCCCTTGAAACTGGAATAGCAACTTTAGGAAATATGGAAGCCGTTCAATTTCATCCAACACCAATAGTACCATCTGGTATTTTATTAACTGAAGGTTGTAGAGGTGATGGTGGTATTTTAAGAGATGTTGATGGACATAGATTTATGCCAGATTATGAGCCTGAGAAAAAAGAGTTAGCATCAAGAGATGTTGTTTCAAGAAGAATGATTGAGCATATTAGAAATGGTAAAGGAGTACCCTCTCCTTATGGTGATCATATATGGTTAGATATTTCTATTTTAGGAAGAGAACATATTGAAAAAAATCTAAGAGATGTACAAGAAATTTGTCAAATTTTTAATGGAATAGATCCAGCTGATGAGGGTAAAAAAGGATGGGCTCCTGTTTTACCAATGCAACATTATTCAATGGGTGGAATTCGTACTAAAAAAACAGGGGAATCTCAAAAACTATCTGGTCTTTTTGCCTGTGGTGAAGTGTCTTGTTGGGATATGCACGGGTTTAATAGACTTGGAGGAAATAGTGTTTCTGAAACTGTGGTTGCTGGTATGATTATAGGAAATTATTTTGCCGATTATTGTTTAGAAAATGATATCACAATAGTAACTAATAGCGTTCAAAAAGCTCTTGATACTCAAGATAATTACCTTAATGAAATTTTAGCTTATAATGGAAAAGAAGATATCTTTAAAATTAAAAATACTATGCAAAAATTAATGGATGAAAAAGTTGGTATTTTTAGAGATGGTATTAAATTAGAACAAGCTGTTAATGAACTTGAAGATTTATTGAAAAAAACAAAAGAAATTTCTATTAAATCCAAGCAAAGATCTGGAAACCCCGAACTTGAAGAAGCATATAGAGTTCCTAAAATGCTTAAAATTGCTCTTTGTGTAGCAAAAGGTGCAAAAGAGAGAACAGAATCAAGAGGAGCTCACTATAGAGAAGATTTCTTAAAAAGAGATGATGCTTCTTGGTTAAAACGAACACTAACTTATTGGGCAAAACCAACAGATACACTTCCTAGTATTATATATGAAGATATTGATATTATGAGTATGGAAATGCCTCCTGCATTTAGAGGATATGGTGCAAAAGGCATGATAATTGAAAATGACTTAAGTGCGAAAAGACAAGAAGCAGTTGATGAACTAACAGAAAAGATGAAAAATGATGGTAAAAATAGACATGAAATTCAAGATGCTTTAATGTCTTTTGATTTACCTATGAATTATAAGCAACTAAATGAAAGAGTAGGAGATAAATCATGAGTATTGCAAAAGGTAGAGAAGTAACTGTATCAGTACTTAAGTTTAATCCAAGATCAAAAATTTCAAAACCTCATTTTGTAGATTATAAACTAGAAGAAACACCAGGTATGACATTATTTATAGCTTTAACGCATATAAGAGAAAACTTTGATCCTGATTTATCTTTTGATTTTGTTTGTCGTGCTGGAATTTGTGGTTCCTGTGGTATGGTTGTAAATGGTAAACCAGCACTTGCTTGTAGAACTTTAATAGCAAATTATCCTGATGGTAAATTAACTTTAATGCCAATGCCTGCATTTGAACTTATAAAAGATTTATCAGTAAATACTGGCCGCTGGATGGACGATATGAGTAAAAAAGTTGAATCTTGGATTGTTACAAATAAAGAAGTTGATATAAGTAAAATAGAAGAAAAAGTAGATCCTGATATTGCAGATCAAACTTTTGAACTTGATCGTTGTATTGAGTGTGGTATTTGTGTAGCATCTTGTGGAACTAAACTTATGCGTCCTGATTTTGTAGGTGCAGTTGGACTTAATAGAGTTGCACGATTTGAGATAGATCCTCATGATGAAAGAACGGCTGATGATTTTTATGAATTAGTTGGTGATGATGACGGAATTTTTGGTTGTATGTCTTTACTTGCTTGTGAAGATCATTGTCCAAAACATTTACCATTACAAAATAAAATTGCATATTTACGAAGAAAACTAGTAGCACTTAAATAATATATAAGTTAAGTAACAAAAAAGTTAATTACTCGTGTAATTAACTTTTTGTATTTTTACATTGGAGATTATATTTGAGTTTAGCAAATGATTATTTTTTATTATATCATGGTAAAGAATTTAAAAATGATATAAAGTTTACTATATTAAAAGATAATCAAGATTTGGATGATTTTTTTTCTATTCTTTCATTAATATTAAGTATTACAAGAAAAAATTATGACAAAATTCTTACTTTAAATTCTTTTAAAATTTTATTAAAAAAAATCATAAATCAAGATATTAAAAATTTAGAAGATTTAAATATCTTACAATATTGTTTAATAGAAGATATAACTTCACAAATACAAGAAGATGAAATAAGTAAACTACATAATGCCTTTGAGTATTTAAAAAGTGAAAAGATTTTATCAGAAAATAACTATCATAAACTATTGTCTTTATTTGATCCAAAAGAGTTAAATATTTATAAAGAAATTGATTTTAAAGAAGAGCCAAATATAGAAAATACCTTAGGCTTTAAAGACACAAAAAAAGAACTTGAATATCTAATATTAGAATTAAAAGATTTATTTTCTTCAAAATCTTATATTGATGACTTAACCAAAACATATGAATATTTAAATAATCAAAAATTTTCCATAGGAATAACTGGTGTTATGAATGCTGGAAAATCTACTTTATTAAATGCTTTAATGGGGCAAGAACTTTTAGGAAGTTCAGTAGTTCCTGAAACTGCAAATCTAACTATTATTAAATATGCAAAAAAGCAAAGTGCTAAAGTATTTTATTGGAATAAAGAGCAATGGGCAAAAATAGAAAAAAGTGCTAAAGACATTTCTTCTATTAAAGAATTTGTAAAAGAAACAAAAGAAATATTTAAAGATAATTTAGACTCTATTATAAAAGAAGACTCTTATTTTGAAGATATTGATATTTATAATTTATCATCATATACATCAGCTAAAAATAGTAATAAAAAATGTAATTTAGTTAAATATATAGAATTAAAATCAAACCTAGCTTTTTTAAGTAATGGTATAGAAATAGTAGATACTCCAGGACTTGATGACCCCGTAATTCAAAGAGAAGAAATAACAAAAGAGTATATAGCACAATGTGATTTATTGCTTCATTTAATGAATGTAAGCCAAAGTGCAACACTAAAAGATATTGAATTTATAATTGATGCAATACTGTATCAAAATATTACAAAACTATTAATAGTAATTACAAGAGCCGATACTGTGTCAAAAGAGCAATTAGAAGAAGTAATTTCTTATACAAAATCTTCAATAAAAGCACAGCTAGAAGCAAGTAATAAAGATAATAAACTAGATTTTATTTTACAAAGTATAAAATTTATTCCAATATCTGGGAAAATGGCACTTTATCATAGAATAGGTAAAAGCAAAGAAGCTATTAATTTAGGCTATCCTTTAGAAAAAACTGGTATTTTAGATATTGAAGAGTATTTAAATGAAACATTGTTTAGTAATAATTCATCAAAATGTGACCTTATCATTCAAAGTTCAAAAACAAAAATATCAAAAATAATTCAAAAAGAATTAGATTCATTGCATTATGAACTTATTTTATTAGCAAAGAATAAAGAAGAATTAAAACAAAACTTAATTGACTTTGAGGAAGAAAAAAATAAAAAAAATAAAATATTTTATAATATGAATGAAGATATTAAAGCATACAAACTAGATTGTGAAAACTATATAATAAAACTTCAAACATTTTTAGACAATGAACTTCTTGATTTACAAAATATTATAAAACAAAGAGTTTTTAGCGATGTTCGTTATAGCTTTGAAAAAACAAAACAAAAACCAAAATCTTCAAGAATTAAAATCATTATACAAACAGCTATTAATGATGGTATCATTGATATTATAAGAGATTTTAGATATAAATTTATTAAAAAATCACAAAGTATAGGTGAAATTTGTGAGCAAAAGTACCAAGAATATGGTTTTACTCTTGGACATAAAAATGATAACTTTGATGCACTTACTTTTTTTAAAGATGATTTTAAAAATGGTTTTTTAACATCTTCTAATGAGATATTAATATCTAAGATTATAAATGAAGTTTCAAAAAGTAAAAGTAAGACATTGAATGAATTTGATTTAAAAATTCAAGTTTGCATACAAGATGAATTTTTAAATATAGATTCTAATGTAAAAACAAAAGCAAATACCTTATCTATGCTTTTAATAAAAAAATTCTTTACTAAACTTGCAGAACCTTTAAAAACTTTTGAAGAACAAGTATTAAATGATGAGAAAATATTACAAAAACAAATAAGTTTATTTGATGATAATGAAATAAATAAAGAAACATTAAAATTAGAAGTGCATAAAAAAATAAAAAAACTAGAATTAATAAACAAAGGTCTTCTTTTATGAAAATATTAAATGATTTTATAAAAGAATATCATAAAGAATATTCTTTAAAACAAACTACTTATGAAAAAGGTCTAATAGGAGATATAAAAAGAATAATTGATAAATTAATTGATGATAAATTTTTACCATCTTTTCAACTAAAATCAATTTTAAATAAACAATTAAGACGGGCAAGATATCCTATGGAAGTAGCTATCATAGGGCAGTTTTCATCTGGAAAATCAACTTTTTTAAATGCCTTATTGTCAAAAAATATTTTGCCAACAGGAATAACACCTGTTACTTCAAAAGTGAATTTTATTAATTATGGGGACGAGTATAAATTAAAAATTACATACAAATCAGGAGCTCAAGAATATCATAGTATTGAAAATATAGCTAAATTTACAGACCAAAGAAAAAAAGACATAGACGATATTAAATATCTAACAATATATGCACCAATGGATATATTAAAAGACATTTCTTTTGTAGATACCCCTGGATTAAACTCACAAAGTCAAAGTGATACAAATACTACTAAAAAAGTTCTAAGAGATGTAGGGGGTATTATATGGTTAAGTTTAATTGATAATGCAGGAAAAATGAGTGAAGCAGAGATATTAGAAGAATATATCTTACAATTTAAAAATAAATCTCTTTGTGTATTAAATCAAAAAGATAAATTTACCAAAGAACAAGTTAAAACAAGTCAAGCATATATAAGTGAAAAATTTGGGAAATACTTCTCCCAAGTCACACCAATATCAGCTAAATTAGCCCTTGATTCACGAGAGAAACAACAAAAAATACTTATTCAAGATAAATACGATTTACTTATAAAAGACTTTAAATTAGAAGTAAATAATAATATGGATTTAAAAAATTTAGACTTTTTTCAAGAAAACTTTACTAAATTTAAAAAAGAAATTGATATTATAAAATCAAAAGATAAAAAAGAAGATCATAAACTGCTAAAAGAATCTAATATAAATGAAGTATTAGAATTTATAGAAAATACCATACGACCACAAGCAAATGAAGCAAAAGAATTTTCTATTAAAAAAGACCTTAAAAATATTTGTGATATTTTAATAAAAGAGTATAAAACAATCTTAGGTACATATGATAGTTTAATTGATATTTTAAAAAATTCAAAAGATGAGATATTGGAACTTTTTGATGATATACAAATCAAATATTCAAAAGAGTTATTTCTAATTTATAATGAATTAGAAAATATTATGGAAAAAATAGCAAACGAAACATATAAAAATATACAAACTATAAAAGCAACAAGATATGAAGAAAAAAATTCTTTTTTAAGTAAAGATAAGTTTGAGCAAATACAATACGATACATACTGGATAAATAGTGACAATATTTATAAAAATCTTTTTTATGATGATCAAAGTGTTGATAATATGTTCAAAAAAGTTATAAAGCATTTAAAGGAAGTGGAAACATCAAGCAATGAAGCATATAGAAGTGTGTACAAAGTACTTAAAAATAAAATAACAAGATGGCAAGAACCATATGAGCTAATAAGAAAAAATAGAGATATAGCTTCTGATTTAGAGTTTTCAGCCACAAGGCATTTTGCTGCAAAAGTATATGAAAATATATTAGTAAATTATCATAAAGCAATATTAGAAAATATTTCAGCTTTAAGAAAAAAATTCGCATATTTTAACGGTGCATTAAGTTATAGCTATATTCAAACCACACAAGCAACTATCTCACACTTTGAACAACAAATCAAAGAATCTATTGAATTATATGAAAAAGAACCTACCAAGTTTACAGTTCATCATCCAAAAGAAGATGAGATTATCACAAAACTAAAAGCTAATTTTTCTTTTGAGAAAATAGAAGACTTTTTAACTTCTAAAAGAAATTATTTGTATAAAATCATAAAATACTCAAAAGAACAATATACAAATATAAATGAAGATAGAATAATATTTATATCAGATAAAAAAAACCAATATCTTGAAAAAATATTATCTTTGGAAAAAATCAAAGAAGAGATATAGGCTAAAAGGAATACTGTTGACACAAACACTGTATATAAATACTTTAAATAAATCAAAATATAAAACAATAGACCTATTCTGTGGAATAGGTGGAGTTAGAAAAGGATTTGAACTTACAAATCAATTTTCTAATTTATTATCAGCAGAAATTGACAAGTATGCCTGTATGACTTATGAACATTTATTCAATGAAAACCCATTAAATGATGTAACAAGTGAAGAATTTAAAGAAAAAGTAGAAAATTTAAATTATGATGTTTTATTAGCTGGATTCCCTTGTCAATCATTCTCTATTGCAGGTGCAAAAAAAGGTTTCAAAGATACAACAAGAGGAACATTGTTTTTTGATGTTGCTGATATACTAAAAAGAACTAAACCAAAGGCATTTTTATTAGAAAATGTTGAAGGACTTTTAAGACACGATAAGGGTAAAACATTTAAAATAATTATAGATACATTAGTTAATGAATTGGGATATAAAATTGTTGGAGTAAATGAAATTAATGGTATTTTAGAGTATGATTCAAAATCATTTTTGAGAAAAACTATAAATTTTGGGCTACCACAAAAAAGAACAAGAACTTATATTATGGGATTTAGAAATGATTTAGTTCCAAATAACTATAAATTTGATGGCCTACCAACTAAAAAAAACAAAAGTATTTTTAATAATTTATACGATTTATTAGAAGATAATGTATCTGCGAAATACTATTTGTCGGAACAATACATTAAAACACTTGAAAAGCACAAAGCTACACATAAAGCCAAAGGTAATGGTTTTGGATATAAAATTGTAAATATTGGAGAAAATCCAATATCAAATACAATTTTAGCAACAGGTGGTTCTGGAAAAGAAAGAAATTTAGTAATACAAGAAAAACCAGAATATTATGGAATTATGTTTGGAAGTAAAAAAACACCAATCAATGATAAAGGCATCAGAGTAATGACACCTAGAGAATGGGCAAGATTACAAGGATTTAAAGATTATGCTTTTATTGAAAATAAAAAAGACACTTTTTCTTTTCCTGATACAGTTAGTGAAACACAACAATATAAACAATTAGGTAATAGTGTATCAATACCAGTTATCGAAGAATTAGCAAAATATATGAATAATCATTTAGAAGAATTTGATGCAAAGGAACAAAATATGGGATTTAATAAAGGTGAGTGGTCAGAATTATATACTTTTTTATATTTAATTGATAATCCAAATTTAGTTGTAGTAGATGAAAATTTACAACAAAAGAACAATACAACATTTAAAATATTAGAATTATTTTTAGCAAATAAAACTAAATATAAATTATTTGATAAAAATAAAGTTATTAAAATATTACCCAATGGAATTAATAAAGAATATGATATTAACTATATTAGTAGCCAACATAAATTATTACTTCAAAAAATAATGGCACATAAAAGTGCAAAGGGGACATTTGATATTAATGAAATACAACCATTAATTAATGATTTATTAGATGGTAATAAATTAAAAGGAAGTTCCAAAGTCAAAGGTGATTTAGAAGTTATTGTATTTGATAGTATGAGTAACAATGATTTTAATATTTCATATAATATAAAATCAAACTTAGGAGCTGGGGCTACTTTATTAAATGCTTCAAGTCATACAAATTTCATATATGAAGTAACAAATATAAATGATTCAATAATGACCCAAAGTAATAATATTAATACACGAACAAAATTAATAGATAAGTGTAATTTATTAAAATCAAATGGAGCAATATTTAATTTTATTAAAACAGAAAGTAATGTATTTGGTAATAATTTAAAACTTATAGATTCTAAATTAGATGAAATATTAGCAAAAATGCTTATTTTATCTTATGAAAATAACCAAAAAGATATTAAAAAATTATTATCATCAATAATTAAAGATGAAACATCTGAATTATATTACAGAAAGAAAATTGGAGATTTTGCAAATGCTGTAACATTTGGTATGAGAGCAAGTGAAACTTGGAATGGGACAAATGAAGTAAATGGTGGAACTATCATAGTGACAAAAACTGGTGAAATATATTTATTAGATTTAATCTATTTTAAAAGTATTGTAGATAAATATTTAATTGACAATATAAAACTAGAAAGTCCAAGTTCGACTAGATATAAAATGTTTAAAATTTATAAAGAAAATAATCAATATTACTTTGCATTAAATTTACAAGTTAGATTTAAATAGATAAGATAGAAAATAATCTTCATGAATAAGAAGAAATATAAATAAATATATTATTATTTGTTACAAAATAAGACAAATACATAGAAATATAAATAAACACCCCTGTGATTGAATATCCACCTTTATGATATACTTCGACTTTATGAAACCGATACTAAGATAAAAAAAGATTTAGCTATACTAAGTGTTTATAAAGATGGATATACTCAAGTCAAGATAACAATACATCTGAAATTATCAACCTCAATGATTAGTAAGATTATCAAGAGTGGATATTCAATCACAGGGGTGTAGTTCTGTGAGTTTGCTATTACTGTAACAACCCTTATTGTAATAAAAACTGGTGCTATAGTAGCAGGAACTGGTTTTTTTGTATATCTTTGGCAAAAGTATATTATTCCTAAGGTTAACGGTGATTTTTGTTATGTAGATAATCCTATTGATAATTATATGTATTCGAAACAAGATAAAATGCTAACTCCTGGGGAGATAAAAAAGCTTAAAGATAAGAATATACATCCACATGATTTAAAAGAAAATTCAAAACAAGATTTATATAAAGATCAATATGGTAATATCCTAGTCAGCAATTCTAAGTGAAAATTTATATAGCTAAAATCTTCCAAAATAATATCAAAAATCACTACTAAACAAATTCACTAATACCCTTTATTTAAAGGCTTTATCAAGCTTTTTAATACCTAACTTTAGCTATAATATATCCTATAAAAGCCCATAAACAGGAGTGTTTAAACAAATGAGACAGACAAATATTTTCGATTTTTTAATAGAATCATTTACAGATAATATATCAAATGTAGAAGATACTAGAAAACAAAGAACAAATCTAGTTTATAGTTTAAAAGATATTATATTATCAGCATTTAGTGTATTTTATTTTCAAAATAAATCTTGCTTAAGTTTTCAAAGGGATATTGATACAAGAAAAGGTATCAGTAATGCACAAACTATGTTTGGAATATCTGATATACCAAGTGATAATCATATACGAAACATGTTGGATAAAATAACACCCAATAGTTTTAAAAAAGTATATGAAATAATACTTGATAAGTTAAGAGATATAGGAATATTAGATAAATTTTATTTTAAAGATGATTATATGCTTGTAGCATTAGATGGTACTCATTATCATTCAAGTAAAAATATATCTTGTAAATGTTGTCAAAGTAAAACTAATAGTGATACAGGTGAAGTACATTACTATCATAGTGTTATAACTCCAACAATAGTACATCCTGATATAAAAAAAGTTATACCATTGATGCAAGAGTTTATATCAAATAATGATGGTAAAGATAAACAAGATTGTGAAGTAAATGCTTCTAAAAGATGGCTAGATAGTTTTAATAATCCAACTAATAAAAAACTTATTATTTTAGGTGATGATTTATATTCAAGAGAACCTATGATAAAAAAAGTATTAGATAAGAGCCATTCATATATATTTGTAGCTAAACCAACATCACATAAATACTTATATGAACAAATAGAAATGATAAAAAATCTAAATACTATTGATACAAAAATAATATCCAAAATGATTAATGGTAAAAAGCAAATTTTTACATATAACTATATTAATAATTTAGCAATTAAAAATCCACAAGGAGATACACAACATCCACCACAAGAAGTAAACTGGTGTGAAGTTATAGTTACTAATGCTACGGGTAATAAACTATATCATAATAGCTTTGTTACTGATATATCTTTGAATGTAAATAATGTTATAGATATAGCAACAGCAGGACGAAGTAGATGGAAAATCGAAAATGAAAATAACAATACTTTAAAAACTAAAGGCTATCATTTAGATCACAACTTTGGTCATGGAAAAGAAAATCTATCTAAAACACTTTGTAGCCTTAATATATTAGCTTTCTTATTTCATACAGTACAAGAACTTGATGATGATTTATATATGGAACTTCGTGATAATATTGGTACCAGAGAAGAGTTCTTTGTAGGTATTAATTTTTTAACAACAATGTTTAATTTTAAAAGCTTTAATAAAATGTTGGAATATATACTTATTGCTCGCCAGACCGAAGAGAATGTAGATATGAAAGGATATATTATGTAGTTTTATTTTTGGGTTAGAATTGCTGTATCCTAGTAAAAAGAAAAGGTGGGAAAGGGCCAGGAGAACCCACGGGGTTAAATATAAATAATTTCTAATAATAAGGATAATTATGAGTAACAATGAAGTTTTAATAAGTTTTATAATCACAGGATATGATAAGCCTAATAATTTAACGGATATATTAGGTGTTATACCATCAAAGACTTGGATGAAAGGTGATTTAAAAATCAAAAATTGTTTGATTAAACATAAAAGTAATGGTTGGGAACTATCATTAAAAAAATCTAATATTATAGATATAGATACTTTGTTAAAAAAATTAATATCAGATCTAAATAAAATAAAAAATAAAATTAATAAGATTAATAAAATAAAAAAAGAATTTAAAGTCGTTATATACTACACGAAAAGTGTACCTAGCATTTTTTATGATTTAGAAATTATTTCTTTTTTAAATGATATAAATGCGACTATTGACCATGACATTTATTTAATTAAAAATAACTAATGTCAAAAGCACCAAAACATTATAATATAAGCAGAGATACTTTAAATGCATATCCTCTTAGAATAAGTGATACTTCTTTTATACAAGATATGACTTATGATTCTTATGGTGATATAAGAAAAGTATCAACTAATAGTTTTTCTTATGAAATACTTCAAAGAGATAAAAACTCTTTAATACTTAAAAAAGAAGAAATAGTAAATAACATAAGTATAATATATGATTATACTTATGATGATAAACAAAGATTAATAGAAGTTAAAAGAAATAATACTACTATAGAACAATATACTTATGATGATAATTCAAATAGAATTAATTCTATTGTAAATAATATACAAGCCTCTTCTTCTTATACCTTAGATGATCAAATAGAAGTATATGCTAATAATACCTATACTTATGATGAAGATGGATATTTAAAACAAAAAGTTACTCCAATAAATACTACAAATTATACTTACTTAGAATTAGGAGAATTAAAAGAAGTTAGTATATTAAGTAATACTAATAATGCTACAGAAAATAAGACTATTACATATAAACATAATGCTTCAAATCAAAGAATAGCAAAACTAGTAAATGGTGTAATAACACACAAATATCTTTGGAAGAACTTAACACAATTATTAGCCATATATGATAAAGATGATAAGTTAATACAAAGATATGATTATGCTTCTTTAAGAATGCCTGTATCTATGCTTTATAATGGAGATAAGTATTATTTACATTATGATCAAGTAGGTTCATTAAGAATAGTATCTAATAGTAGTCATGATATAGTTAAAGAGATTACATATGATAGTTTTGGTAATATATTAAGTGATTCAAATTCTAGTTTTTATATAGCATTTAGATATGCTGGTGGTTTATATGATGAAGATACTAAGCTTAGTAGATTTGGATATAGAGATTATGACTCATATACAGCTAAATGGACTGCTAAAGATCCTATAGATTTTAGTGGAGGTGATTCTAACCTTTATTCTTATGTGATGAATAACCCTATTAATGGCTTTGATGCTAATGGATTATGGACATTTGGAATATCTTTTAATATAAGTGCTGGTACTGGAGTTGGTGGGACAACTGGTATAAATTTTGTATTTGATGGACATGGTAATGTTGATATACAAGCAATCAGGGGAGTTGGTGGTTATGCTGGAGCTGGTTTTGGAGTATCAATGAACGGAGAATGGTCTAATGCTGATTGTATAGAACAATTAAAAGGATATGGTTATCAGTATGGAGCTAATTATGGTACTGGTATCTTCTATGAAGCAGGTACTTTTGGAGGTTCGGGATATAAAGGATATTATGCTGGAGGTGGTATTGGTGCAGGATTAACTCCTGGTGGCTTTGGATTTTATGGAACTAATACTGTGTCTGTTTCAAAGAAATAATATGTGTGAAGTTATTTTTAATAGTTCTGGAATATTTGTATTTTTAACATTGATTTTTCAGTTTGTGTCAGTTATGGTGGCTAGAATGAGTATATTAGAAATAAAAAATAAATTGACTAAAGAAGAATTTTTGATACTATTTCCAAAATCCAAATTTTGTTTTCCAAATAAGGAATTTGGCAATATGAATATTAGTACCCAAATAAAATTATATAAAATATTGTTCTTAAATTCTGATAATATTAAACAAACTGTAGGTTCATTACAAAAAGTATTTTTTTTAATGAATATCTTCACTTTATTGACTATTATATTAATAATATGTGCTGTTTCATACATAATAATGATATGTTAAAAAAAAGAAACACCCCTGTGATTGAATATCCACCTTTATGATATACTTCGACTTTATGAAACCGATACTAAGATAAAAAAAGATTTAGCTATACTAAGTGTTTATAAAGATGGATATACTCAAGTCAAGATAACAATACATCTGAAATTATCAACCTCAATGATTAGTAAGATTATCAAGAGTGGATATTCAATCACAGGGGTGTAGTTCTGTGAGTTTGCTATTACTGTAACAACCCTTATTGTAATAAAAACTGGTGCTATAGTAGCAGGAACTGGTTTTTTTGTATATCTTTGGCAAAAGTATATTATTCCTAAGGTTAACGGTGATTTTTGTTATGTAGATAATCCTATTGATAATTATATGTATTCGAAACAAGATAAAATGCTAACTCCTGGGGAAATAAGAAAATTTGAAAAAGGTGGAGTAGACATTCTTGATCTTAAAACTAATGGACATGCAGCACATAGAGACTTATACAAAGATAAATCAGGAAATATAGTTATAAAACCAAAAGGTGGGAAAGGACCAGGAGAACCCACGGGATTAAATATAAATGATTTTTAATAATAAGGATAATTATGAATAACAATGAAGTTAAAGTTTATTTTTTATTAAGTGGTTTTAAAATTGAGCCTAATGAAATTACTGATATTATTGGGATTAATCCCACAAAAACTTATAAAAAAGGAGATAAAAGAACAAAAAAAAGTATTGTAAAATATGAAAAGAATGGTTGGATTTTATCAGTGGAAGAAAATAATATTACACAAGTTGATATTCTTTTCAAAAAACTTTTAGAAAAATTATCAAATAAAAAGAAACAGATTAAGTCATTAATAAATGTAGAAAAAACTTTCGTAGTTGTTGTATACACATATGATTTAATGCCAGGTATTTGTTATGATTACAAAACTATAGCTGATATACATGAATTTGAAGCAAATATAGAACATGATATAATTTGTCTTTAATCTATTTTTATATCGTGATATAAAAACTATTGATATTATAAAAGTAGTTTCAAAGTGATAGATTTAAAATAAGAAGTAAAATGTTTGTTATTTTTACTATATTTATAATAAGTATAGATATATGAATAAATGGGCTTAATGCTTTTGATTTTGCTTTATTAATAATTGGAATTTATATAAGTTATAGATTATATAAAAAAGGTTTAAATAAAGTATGTACAAATAAAAATTGCATTAACTTTTCTAAATAAAAATGAGAATAAAATCAACAATCAAATATTTTTTTGATTTAAGTTGTTTCTCAAAAAATTTGACTTTTATTTACAAAATAAATATAATAGCAATATATAGTAATTTTTATATAAAAGATGGAAGAGAAAAAGGATTTTTGATTGTATTACTATAAATGGAATGAAGAAAAAAACAAGCAATTAAAAAAAGAAAGAAAGATATCTTTTGAAGAAATAGTGAATTATATCACTAATTGTCAAGTTTCACCACGTTGTACCATTCCAAAAACAATATCTTGAAACACATCTGGTAAAATCTTAAATATTTCAGGTTTCGTTTGAAACCAACTTTGAACTGCATTAAATGGAGTTCTGACTTTTAATTCTTTTCTTAAAGAACCATGTCTTCTATTGAAGTTGTAGTATATCAAAAATTTATTTAAATCTTTTTTAACATCATCTATATTTTCATAGTCTTGGGCTTTGATTGTAGCATTTTTAATAGTTCCGTTTACTCTTTCTACCATTCCATTGGTTTGTGGTGTATATGGAGCTGTTAGTCTATGTTCTATACTATCTTCTTTACATTCTACATCAAACTTGTGATTACCACTTACAATTCCTTTGCCTCTTGCCCATTTATCTGTAAATTCCAATCCATTATCTGTTAAAATATGAGTTAAGTAAAAAGGAAAAAACTCTTTACAAACTTTTAGAAATTCAACTGCATTATTAGATGATTTGTTTTCATATACTTTGTAATATAGTAGCCTTGTAGCTCTGTCTATTGCTACAAATAGATAAAACTTTTGTTTATCAAACTTTGGTAAATAGGTTACATCTATATGCAAATATCCAGGTTCGTATTCTTTAAATTTCTTTGCTTTTTCTTTTTGTTCTTGTGGGACTCTATTTATATCAAATGCTTTTAAAGTTCTATAGATATTACTTCTATTTGCATTTGGGATAATATCAACTATTGTATCTGTTAAGTCATCTAGCTCCATCCAAGTCATTGTCCTAACTACTTTTAATGATGCTCCACCGACCCAAGGGTACGGGGTATCTTTTTCTATAAATCAAACTTTAATTGTCCATCATATATTTTGACATATTCTTTTTCATTTGAGCCTTGATTTTTAATATAATTTTTAATTGTATCTTTACTTGCGTAGAGTCCAACTGTATTTACATAATATCCACTTGTCCAAAGACTTGAACCCCACATTTCTTTTTTTAATTGAGGAAATTGTTTAAATATCTCTCTTGCTGTTATACTTTTTATTGTAGTTACTAGTTTAGTTACAGATATTGTTGGTACACTTTGAACTAAAAAATGTACATGATCTTCATCATTACCAATTTCTACAAATACAATTTCATATCTTTGAGATATATCAATACATACTTCTCTAAGTTTTTTATCTATTTTATTATCAAATACTTTTTTTCTATATTTAGCTGGAAATACCAAATGATATAGTAGTAAAGTCTTATTATGACTTTTATATATATGTTCATCTCTCATATCTCTATTATAGCTAACTTGTTAACGACCCAAGGGTACGGGGAATTAACCCTTTTTTAGATTAACTCTTTTTCTAAAGATGTTAAAGTTGTTTTTATATTATGTGGTCTTGAACTTTTATCTTCAATAAAATCCCTATCTTTCCATTTAGAGATAGTTTTAATATTTAGATTATAATTATTTGCTAATTCAACATTTGTTAAATTAGATTTCTGTATTATTTCTCTTATGTGCTGGTTTGTTCTAGCATTAGAGTGATAGGTTTGTGACATATTTTAAATCCTTATGTGTTGTAAAGATTTTACACTTATGTTGTTTAATCTATCACTTTCTTATTTATGAAACTAGGCAACCATAACGTGGTGAAACTGGACAACTAATGATAGAGTTATTGATATTGTTGATAATCCTAGTTCTAATTTTGATAATCAAAAATGCTATATTATTAATATCAATAATTATGCTTGGGTTGTTCCTTTTATCCAAAAAAAGAAAGAAAGGTTTTTAAAAACTGCATTTCAAAGCAGAAAACACCAAAAAATTTATTTTACTAAGTAAAGGATTTATTATGAGTAATGATTTAAATTATAAACTAGATGAAGAAGAATTAAAAATTTTAGAAGATATAGAAAATGGTAATTATGTTTCACTAAAAGAAACTAATTCTAAAGAGTTTAAAAAAGAAATGGTAATAGCAAAAATAGCAGCTAAAAATACTATTGAAAGATTAACTAAAAAGAAAACTTATACTATGAAGTTAATTGAAAATGATGTAGAAAGTATTAAAGGAATGGCACTTGAAAAAGGTTTACCTTATCAAACTTTTATAGCTTCTATAATTCATCAAATAGCAACTAAACAAATTAAAGTTTAAAATGAAATTATTGTTAATTAATCTAAGTGGAGTATCAAATTTTTAAACCATTTAAACCTAAAACCCCAATAAAGAATTTCTTACAAAGCTTTTTAAAACCTTTTCTTAAAACCCTTCTAATCCTAATCCTTCCTTTTATTCTCATATCTTGTAATAGTTCAAATGATACTAATACAAAAAAGTTAAAAGAACTTATAGTATCTCCTACACAAATAAACCTAAGAGTACATCAAGTAAAAACTTTAAGTATAGAAGCTATATATAAAGATAATACAAGGGAAATATTACAAAGTGCTATAAACTATGACATACAAGATTCAAGTATTGTTTCATATGATAGTTCTACAAATATATTAAAAGCTTTAAAACAAGGTAGTACAACAATTAGTTTTACTAAAGATGGTATTACTTCTAATATTATAAATATCACTATTTATCCTGCTTTAAATACAAGTAATATTTCTGCTTTAAATTTTGCATCTTTATATTTAGACTCTATTCCTGTAAATGCCTCAAAAACTACCTATGATGAAAAACTTTTTTCTATGATAAGAGGAAATATATATGATATTAATGATGAACCTTTAGAAGATGTAAAAGTATCTGTATTAGATAATGATGATTATGGTTGGCTTTTAAGTAAAAGTAATGGTACTTATACTTTAGGTATTGAAGGTGGAAAAGATATAAATGTAGTTTATTCTAAGAATGGATATATATCTGTACATAGAAAAGTATATGCCTTACCAAATGATTGGACAATTGTAGCAAGTGTAAATATGGTAAAACTTGATACAAAAGTTACAAGTATTGATTTAAGTAATACAAATACTCAAATACATAACTCAAGTACTATAAGTGATGATAGAGGAAGTAGATCTACTACTTTAGTATTTAATTGTCCAGTTTCACCACGTTATGGTTGCCTAGTTTCATAAATAAGAAAGTGATAGATTAAACAACATAAGTGTAAAATCTTTACAACACATAAGGATTTAAAATATGTCACAAACCTATCACTCTAATGCTAGAACAAACCAGCACATAAGAGAAATAATACAGAAATCTAATTTAACAAATGTTGAATTAGCAAATAATTATAATCTAAAGAGCTACTTGCAAATTCAATCACAATCAAATATATAATTCTTAATAGTAACTATTTTAAGCTTTAAAAAAATAGTTATTATTTCTAACTTGCATAATTTACAATATATTTACCAAATTTATTAAAAAATCACATTTTTTTCTCCATTCCTTATGGTTAAATTGTAAAATTCAGTATTTTTATATAAATTTCTATCAATGGTCATGTAATAAGTTTTAAACTTTGATGTATACAAATAGATAAAATTCCAAATGCTAAAACGCAAGCTACCTTATTTGCCCCTTGATAGTATATTTTATCACATCCAAAGTCATCTTTTAAGTATTTATTTACTCGCTCTACCATACTTCTTTGCTTGTAGTGATGTTTATCTGATGCTTGAGTCAAATTTAAATATTCAAATTTTTCTTTTTTCTCTTTTGCTAAAGCTATTTTTTCTTTTAGCACTTTAGAGTTTTTAGGATTTATATCTATGATTGGTTTATGATTTAACTCTTCAGAATACTCTGCAATAATATCACTATCATATCCAGCATCAAGTAAATCATGAAGATACATTACTCTTTTGCTAGTTTCATTTATAAGTGGAAGTGCTACAGAACTATCATGAACATTTGCACCACTATAAAATGCAACTACTGGTATATCTCCATCAACAACACTAATATGAAGTTTACCACCTATCCAAACTTCTCTATTACCTTTTGAATTTTGTTTAATACCAACTCCACATGATGTTGATACAAGTGATAACATATCATTAGTAGTTTTCATATCTTTTTGAAGTTCAAGAATCTTTGGTTTTATAGCTTCTCTTTTCTCACCTTTTTTAGGTCTTCCAACTTTATTTTTTACTTTCTCTTTTTTCTCAACTTTTACAGGTTTTTCCCTAAGTGGTATTTTAGTAGCATCACTTGCATTATACATAAATATAGTATCTGACAAATATTCTTCTATGAATTTTTGATGAGTTTTCTCAGCTATTTTCATATCACTAAGTTGTTCAAACACTCTACTAAATTTAGATTCACTAGGAATATCTATTTTATATCTCCATCCACATAATACTCGCAATATTCTATCCCTATGCAGTCTATGAATTAAATCTCTTGTTGTTTGTATATTATAAACTGATTTAGCAATAAATGCCCTTGCTATTTCTTCTCTATCTTTTGGAGTGTTTGTAATTGTTACAATTGTAACATGCTTTTCTATTTGGGCAAAATCTAATATTTTTATTAATTTTTCTTCTTTAGTGCTTAGTGTTCCTAGTTGTTCTTTTATCTCAGGAAATAAACAATTTTCATGGTTTATAATCCTAAGCCACATTTTTGAAAGATTTGAAGATAATTTTGGTATAATATTTTTCATAAGTTGAATCTCTTTTCTGTTAAATTTTAGGATATAAAATTATAACTTATTTGAAATTTGATTCAACTTTTTTTACAAATAAAAACCTAAATTATGAACTTATTTGCTAATTTGCAAGTGGCTCTAAATATTAAAACTATCTCTAAATGGAAAGATAGGGATTTTATTGAAGATAAAAGTTCAAGACCACATAATATAAAAACAACTTTAACATCTTTAGAAAAAGAGTTAATAAAAGTAGTGAGAACAATGACTTGGATGGAACTAGATGACCTAGTAGATACAATGGTTGATATTATCCCAAATGCAAATAGAAGTAATATCTATAGAACTCTAAAAGCATTTGATATAAATAGAGTCCCACAAGAACAAAAAGAAAAAGCAAAGAAATTTAAAGAATACGAACCTGGATATTTGCATATAGATGTAACATATTTACCAAAGTTTAATAAACAAAAGTTTTATCTATTTGTAGCAATAGACAGAGCTACAAGGCTACTATATTACAAAGTATATGAAAACAAATCATCTAATAATGCAGTTGAATTTCTAAAAGTTTGTAAAGAGTTTTTTCCTTTTTACTTAACTCATATTTTAACAGATAATGGATTGGAATTTACAGATAAATGGGCAAGAGGCAAAGGAATTGTAAGTGGTAATCACAAGTTTGATGTAGAATGTAAAGAAGATAGTATAGAACATAGACTAACAGCTCCATATACACCACAAACCAATGGAATGGTAGAAAGAGTAAACGGAACTATTAAAAATGCTACAATCAAAGCCCAAGACTATGAAAATATAGATGATGTTAAAAAAGATTTAAATAAATTTTTGATATACTACAACTTCAATAGAAGACATGGTTCTTTAAGAAAAGAATTAAAAGTCAGAACTCCATTTAATGCAGTTCAAAGTTGGTTTCAAACGAAGCCTGAAATATTTAAGATTTTACCAGATGTGTTTCAAGATATTGTTTTTGGAATGGTACAACGTGGTGAAACTTGACACTTTCATATCTACATTCTCTTCGGTCTGGCGAGCAATAAGTATATATTCCAACATTTTATTAAAGCTTTTAAAATTAAACATTGTTGTTAAAAAATTAATACCTACAAAGAACTCTTCTCTGTTACCAATATTATCACGAAGTTCCATATATAAATCATCATCAAGTTCTTGTACTGTATGAAATAAGAAAGCTAATATATTAAGGCTACAAAGTGTTTTAGATAGATTTTCTTTTCCATGACCAAAGTTGTGATCTAAATGATAGCCTTTAGTTTTTAAAGTATTGTTATTTTCATTTTCGATTTTCCATCTACTTCGTCCTGCTGTTGCTATATCTATAACATTATTTACATTCAAAGATATATCAGTAACAAAGCTATTATGATATAGTTTCTTACCCGTAGCATTAGTAACTATAACTTCACACCAGTTTACTTCTTGTGGTGGATGTTGTGTATCTCCTTGTGGATTTTTAATTGCTAAATTATTAATATAGTTATATGTAAAAATTTGCTTTTTACCATTAATCATTTTGGATATTATTTTTGTATCAATAGTATTTAGATTTTTTATCATTTCTATTTGTTCATATAAGTATTTATGTGATGTTGGTTTAGCTACAAATATATATGAATGGCTCTTATCTAATACTTTTTTTATCATAGGTTCTCTTGAATATAAATCATCACCTAAAATAATAAGTTTTTTATTAGTTGGATTATTAAAACTATCTAGCCATCTTTTAGAAGCATTTACTTCACAATCTTGTTTATCTTTACCATCATTATTTGATATAAACTCTTGCATCAATGGTATAACTTTTTTTATATCAGGATGTACTATTGTTGGAGTTATAACACTATGATAGTAATGTACTTCACCTGTATCACTATTAGTTTTACTTTGACAACATTTACAAGATATATTTTTACTTGAATGATAATGAGTACCATCTAATGCTACAAGCATATAATCATCTTTAAAATAAAATTTATCTAATATTCCTATATCTCTTAACTTATCAAGTATTATTTCATATACTTTTTTAAAACTATTGGGTGTTATTTTATCCAACATGTTTCGTATATGATTATCACTTGGTATATCAGATATTCCAAACATAGTTTGTGCATTACTGATACCTTTTCTTGTATCAATATCCCTTTGAAAACTTAAGCAAGATTTATTTTGAAAATAAAATACACTAAATGCTGATAATATAATATCTTTTAAACTATAAACTAGATTTGTTCTTTGTTTTCTAGTATCTTCTACATTTGATATATTATCTGTAAATGATTCTATTAAAAAATCGAAAATATTTGTCTGTCTCATTTGTTTAAACACTCCTGTTTATGGGCTTTTATAGGATATATTATAGCTAAAATTAGGTATTAAAAAGCTTGATAAAGCCTTTAAATAAAGGGTATTAGTGAATTTGTTTAGTAGTGATTTTTGATATTATTTTGGAAGATTTTAGCTATATAAATTTTCACTTAGAATTGCTGGGCAGAAGCTATTGAAAATAATATGAGAAAACTTATCATTGATGAGAATCCAGTAAATCCAAAATACTTTGATAAGATGTCAGAACTTCTTGATGAGCTAATCAAAGAAAGAAAAGATGGCGCATTAGAGTATAAAAAATATTTGGAAAAAATAAAAGAGTTAGCTTCAAAAGTAACTAAGCCAAATAGAGGTAAAAACTCTGATTATCCAACTTCTTTAGATACTTCTGCAAAAAGAGCATTGTACGATAATCTTGATAATGATGAAGTCTTAGCTATTAAAATGGATACAGCGATTAGATATAATAAAGATGATAGTTGGATAGGTAATATGATGAAAGAGAGGAAAATCTCTAAAGTAGTTAAATTAGAATTAGGTAATAAAGCAGATAAATTAGATGAAATAATGGAGTTGATAAAACATCAAGATGAATATCGTTAATACTAGTATAATCAATGTAAGTAATATTGAAATACAAATAGATAGAAAAGATATTAAGAATCTTCATGTAGGGGTATATCCTCCATATGGGAGAGTTAGAGTTGCATCGCCATTACATATAGATGATGAAGCAGTTCGACTTGCTATCATTTCAAGACTATCATGGATAAAAAAACAAAAAAAATCCTTTGAAGAACAACCACGACAAAGTAAAAGAGAAATGGTATCTGGAGAAAGTCATTATTTTTTAGGTAAAAGATATTTGCTTAATGTAATTCATGGAAATTCAAAATATAAAATAATACAAAACCATTCAAAATTAGAGCTATATGTTAGAGATAATACATCAGTAGAAAATAAACAAAAAGTTTTAAATAAATGGTATCGACAAGAGTTAAAAAAAGAAGTTTCAAAATTAATTCCTAAATGTGAAAAACTTATTAATGTAAAAATTGAAAGTTACGAAATTAAAAAAATGAGAACTAAGTGGGGAAGCTGTAATATTGAAAATAAGAAAATATTACTAAATCTTGAACTTGCTAAAAAACCTATTGAATGTATTGAGTATATTATTATTCATGAGTTAGTTCATCTATTAGAAAGACACCATAATGAAAACTTTAAAAATCTTATGGATAAATTTAATCCTAATTGGAGAGAGCGAAGAGATGAACTTAATAGTGGAATTTTAGAGTATTAGGATTGGCGATATTAATCTCTGCTTTATTGAATACCTTAAAGAGGTAACTCACTCATGCTATACTTTGTAAAATTAAAAGCAAAGGATTCTCTTGAACAAAGAACTAAAAGTACTAACTCTTGATGGTGGTGGTGTCAGAGGCTATTTAAGTGCTAAAATCTTAGCTAATATTGAACAATTGCTAAATGAAGCTAATAATGAAAATATTAATATTGGACAAAGATTTGATTTAATAGCTGGTACATCTACTGGTGGAATAATCGCATGTGCATTATCAATAGGAAAATCAGCAAAAGAAATTTTCAACCTTTATGAAACTCTCATTCCAGAAGTTTTTATTCCTCAGAATAATGGAATTTTTCAATCAAAATATTCTAGTGAAATACTAAAAGAAAAACTTGATGATATATTAGGTAGAAATACATTAGCAGATGTAATCACAGATTTATGTATCACAAGTGTTGATGTTGAAAATAGTTCTCCAAGATTTCATAAGAGTAGTTACTTTGGAAGAAACACAATAAGACTAGATGAAAAATTAATCGATTTAGCATTAGCTACATCTGCTGCTCCCACTTACTTTCCTCTTGTTGATACATTACATTCGACAAACTTAACAGATGGTGGTATGGTTGCTAACAATCCATCTTTGGTGGCACTCATTGATGCTATGGAACTCACAGATAATAATCTTAAAAATATATCATTGATTTCAATAGGTACTGGCGAACAATGTCATATGCCATATGATATAGAAAGTCTAAAAAATGGTGGTAAACAAGATTGGATAGTTGATATTGGAACAAATACTAAAGCATCTAAAGTCGTAGAAAATATTAAATGTGGTAAATCAAAATTAAAAATTGCAAAAGATTGGTTCTTAAGTGATGATGAACAGTTTTCTTCAAAGGGTTCACCTATACTTGAGCTATTAATGGAAAGTCAATCAAAGTTAGCTCATTTTCAAACACAATTTTTATTGAAAGATACTTATCTTAGAATAAATCCAAAATTAAGTATACCTATTGAACTTGATGCAGTTGATAAAATAAATAGTTTGAAAAACTTAGCAGATTTAGAACAACAACAGATTGAAAAAATCAAAAAACTACTTGAGAGAAAGGATTAATTATGGATTTTGGAAAAGAGTTTGGAGCATTTTATAAAGTCATTAGAATTGATAAAGAAAAGAGAATAAGTCTTTTATCAAATAAAAAGGCTCTAAGAACTAAAATAAAAAATAACTTTGAAAAGAAAGACAGAACAAAACCTAAGTTTTTCATTCAAGGCTCTATGGATACAGAGGTTGCAACTGGTATAAATCCTTTAAATGAAGACTATGATATAGATGATGGTGTTTATTTACAAGATATTAATAGACAAAGTATTACTCCTGAAACAGCTCATAAATGGGTATATGATGCTGTAGATGGTCATACAAAAGAAACAAAAGATAAATCTAAATGTGTAAGAGTGATTTATGCAAATAACGAAAAGCATGTTGATTTACCAATATATGTAGAAGAAGATGGAATATACTACTTAGCAATTAAAGGGAAAGGCTGGATTGAAAATAACCCAAAAAAAATCTCTAAATGGTTTCAGGATGAGAGAAAAGCAAAAGGTCACGATTTTAGAAAAGCAGTAAGATATTTAAAAGCATGGAAAGATAAAAGAGAAAATGATAATAGTAATTTAGAATTATTTGGTGGTTTTCAACTATCAATCTTAGCAAGTGATTATTTTCCAGACTCATATGACAACCTTGAAGAAATGTACTTTAAACTTGTTGATAAAATTAATGATAACTCATGGGCTTACCCTAGTTTAGACAATCCTATAAATAGTCTGCAAGATACCATTGAATATTATTCAGAAGCAAGAATAAAAACTTTTAAAGAAGAGTTTTCCAAAATGTATGAGCAAGCAAAAGATGCTTACGAAGAGACAGATAGTAGTAAAAAGCATACTAAGTGGACAAAAATATTTGGTGATAGATTTCCAGAACCTACTGATGATGAGAATGAAGCAAAAAGTTTTGAAACTCCATTAGTTATAAAAGGCACTACTGATATATCTAAAACATCTGGAAGACAGGCATAAGAGTATGGATAATAATGTTAATCAATGGCTAGAAAATGAGCAAAAAAAAACTTTTGATTATCTCTATTCACAAGATTTTAAATTTAGTGAATCTCAAAATATATATTATAAAAAAATAACTTTTAATTCAAAGAATATTGATTTAAAAGTTTTAATTCCAAATGAATATCCATTAAAATATCCTAAATTTTATATTGATGATAAAAGTTGGCACCTTACATACCCACATGTAGAAGAATATAAAACCTCTCTTGGTTCATCTATATGCTACTTAGAAGATGAGGATAAAGTACCTATTATGGATGGTGCTACTATCATAAAAAATGAGCTTACAAGAATACTATCTATAATTGATGAATATCATAATAATACTTTTCAAAAAGACGATTTCTTACTAGAATTTGATTCATATTGGGGTGATGAAATAATTTATTTAGATTTATATAATCAACTTCAAGAAGCACAGATTTTAAAAATATCTAATGTTCAAAAGTTTGGTCGGGTAATTAGTACTAACATTGATAATACTATAAATAATTTTACTGTTTTAAATCATGAAATAACTAAAACTGAAGATATATTATTTTTACCTTTTAGGAACTATATAAGCTATCCTTTACCAACTACATATTCAAAAATAATGAATATTATCAGAGAATTAGGGTATGAAGATTTTTTAAGAAGTAATATCAACAAATGCAAGATGTCTAAGATTATTTTGTTTTCTTTTTTTATCGGTAAAGAAATTCATTTTGGAACTTTTACTTTACATAGTATAAAAAATATTGTTACGAAATTCATCCATAATTATGATATAAAAAAAGGGAGAGTTAAGAGGATTGATAGAGAAAGAATATTTACTAGAGGTGGAAATAATTTAACAAGATATATTTCAATGAATGAAATTACAGTTGGAATTATTGGGTGTGGTTCACTTGCTTTTAAACTGGCAAAAAGTGGAGTAAAAAACTTTATACTTATTTGTCCAGTTTCACCACGTTATGGTTGCCTAGTTTCATAAATAAGAAAGTGATAGATTAAACAACATAAGTGTAAAATCTTTACAACACATAAGGATTTAAAATATGTCACAAACCTATCACTCTAATGCTAGAACAAACCAGCACATAAGAGAAATAATACAGAAATCTAATTTAACAAATGTTGAATTAGCAAATAATTATAATCTAAATATTAAAACTATCTCTAAATGGAAAGATAGGGATTTTATTGAAGATAAAAGTTCAAGACCACATAATATAAAAACAACTTTAACATCTTTAGAAAAAGAGTTAATAAAAGTAGTTAGGACAATGACTTGGATGGAGCTAGATGACTTAACAGATACAATAGTTGATATTATCCCAAATGCAAATAGAAGTAATATCTATAGAACTTTAAAAGCATTTGATATAAATAGAGTCCCACAAGAACAAAAAGAAAAAGCAAAGAAATTTAAAGAATACGAACCTGGATATTTGCATATAGATGTAACCTATTTACCAAAGTTTGATAAACAAAAGTTTTATCTATTTGTAGCAATAGACAGAGCTACAAGGCTACTATATTACAAAGTATATGAAAACAAATCATCTAATAATGCAGTTGAATTTCTAAAAGTTTGTAAAGAGTTTTTTCCTTTTTACTTAACTCATATTTTAACAGATAATGGATTGGAATTTACAGATAAATGGGCAAGAGGCAAAGGAATTGTAAGTGGTAATCACAAGTTTGATGTAGAATGTAAAGAAGATAGTATAGAACATAGACTAACAGCTCCATATACACCACAAACCAATGGAATGGTAGAAAGAGTAAACGGAACTATTAAAAATGCTACAATCAAAGCCCAAGACTATGAAAATATAGATGATGTTAAAAAAGATTTAAATAAATTTTTGATATACTACAACTTCAATAGAAGACATGGTTCTTTAAGAAAAGAATTAAAAGTCAGAACTCCATTTAATGCAGTTCAAAGTTGGTTTCAAACGAAGCCTGAAATATTTAAGATTTTACCAGATGTGTTTGAAAGATATTGTTTTTGGAATGGTACAACGTGGTGAAACTTGACAACTTATTGATAAAGATTTTTTAGATATTGGAAATATTGCTAGACATATATGTGGTATGAAATATTTTAAATTAAGTAAGGTGGAAGCGGTAAAGATGCTAATTTTAGAGCATTTTCCAGATTGTAATATTGAAATATCAAATCAAGATGCTATTGATTCTCTAGAACTCATAGATAAAGCAAATTTAATTGTATCTGCAATAGGAAGTGAAGGAAATATATTTGAACATTTTTTCTCTCAACTCAATGATCGACCAAAGATTTTCACTTGGTTTGAAGCAGATATTGCTGGTCAAATAATTTTTACAAAATCAAAAATAGAAGACTTTAATAAATTAACTTCCAAAATAAGAGTAACAAAAGAAGAATATATAAGTAATTTATCAAAAAATGACATAGGTTGTAACTCTATGTACACACCTTATAGTTTTATAGATGCAGAAAATACAGTAAATCATGTAGCAAGATTTATTACAAACTTTATATCAAAAAAAGGTAATTTAAAAGAAGAAGTTTGGACAATATTTGGAGACAATGAATTAAATAAAGATAAGATAGAGATAGAGTATCAAGATAGCCCAGCATTTTCTATTAAAAAAAGACCTTTATTAGGATTGTCAGATGATTAAATTGGATGAAAACAAATTTTATATAAAGTTTGATGAAAATGCAATTAATGAGTTAAAAAAATATCAGCAAAAAGAAGGAAGTTATGAATCTGGTGGTATTTTGATTGGCGAAATATATTTAGAAAGTTCCAAAGTAATTGTAAAAGAAGTAATTTTTTCAAAAAAAGCGAAAAGAAGCTATTTTGGCATTAATATAGATAAAAAAGAGATGCAAAAAGAACTAGATAAACTTAGAAAAAAATCCAAATATACAATGAACTATTTAGGCGATTGGCATTCCCATCCAGAGCCACAACCAACACCATCCTTCGTTGACAACATATCGTATAACATCACATTAAAAAAAGCTAAAATTCAAACTAATTTTATTATCTTTTTAATCATTGGAAATCATAGTAATATACATGAAAGTATGTGGATTAAAACTTGTTTTATTTCGTAAAAAAGAATTGATAAGCATTAATTCTTTTCAAACTCTCTCCTAATCTCATTATGTATTTTTTTATCATATGTTTTGACTATTTTCATATAAAATGTTCAGAAGTTGAAATCTAGTTATTCCTCTCTCCTCTCAGATTGTTTTACCATATCAGTAATAAAAAGCTTTAAAGTCTCTATTTTTTTCTATCGTCTCTATGGATTTTACCATTTCTTTCATACCTAATAATTACACTATAAAACTGTTTCATCTTTAATGCTAAAGGCACCTCTGTTTGTCCTTTCATTTTTTCGTCTGTTTTAACTAATAATTCTCTTAATTTCATTTTTGTTTCCTCTTATTTTTGAATTGTTTTTTTGCTTTTTATTTAATCTTGGGTTATATTCTTTTAATATATCTCTGTAATAAAGTGACTTAATGAAAAAAATGTAAGAAAAATAAAATGTAAAAAATATTAGTATATTTTATAAATTTTATTTATTTTTTGTTTGATTTTAAAAGTAAAGATTATAACAATAAGAAAGATATAAACATATTGTAAAATTGACAATGACTTTTGTGCCATAATAAAATGCACACAAGCTAAAAATAATGCTAAATATACGAATTGATGATATTTTTTATATTTTTTAAAAAGTTTTGCCCTTGAACTTAGAGCCATAAATAATAATATAAAAAATGATATCATTCCTAAATATACAAAAGGTTTATCTAAACTTTCTTCTATGATAAACATTATATCAAATCGAGCATCTAAGATAACAAAGTTTAATAAATGCAAAAGTGCATAAAAAAAAGCAAATAAACCAACAGTTTTTCTGTATTTTAATAAGTTTATCCATTTTTTTATCAATGGTATACTAATACTTATAAGTAATAATACAATAGCCGTTGCACCACTTATACTAAATATATACTTTATAGGGTCATTTACTTCAATAATAAAAAGTTTTATAAATAGAAAAACTAAAGGAGCTAATAAGAGGGCAAAAATAAAAAAATATTTCATTAAATATATTTTGTTAAATCCATATTTTTATAAAGATGTGCTACTTCTTTTTCGTAAGAATTAAATAGTTGTGTTTTTTGTTTAAAAAACTTTCCTAAAACTCTTTCTTTTTTTTGTGACCATCTTGGGTGATCAACATTTGGATTAACATTAGCATAAAATCCATATTCTTTTGAATTTGCTTTTTGCCAAGAATTTATAGGTTCTTTTTCCACAAAACTTATTTTTGAAATAGATTTAATAGACTTAAAACCATATTTCCATGGCACTATTAGTCTTAATGGGGCTCCATTTTGATTTGGAATTAATGAGCCATATAATCCAAGAGCTAAAATGCTTAAGTCATTCATAGCTTCATCCATTCGTAAAGCTTCAACATAAGGATAATCCATAGTAGCAAAAACTCCTCTTGCTTGATCTGGAAACATTTCGTCATCAAATTTTGTTTCAAATCTTATATATTTTGCTTTTGAAAGTGGTTTTGCTAATTTTATTAAATGTGATAAAGAAAACCCAATCCAAGGTACAACCATAGACCAACCCTCAACACATCTAAATCTATAAATTCTTTCTTCTAATGTAAATTTTTTAATTAAACTTTCAATATCTATACTAAAAGGTTTCTCTACTAATCCATCAATTTGTATTTTCCAATCATTTGTGTTTAAAGTATGAGATAGTTTTTTAACTCTTTCTTTATTTGTTGTGAACTCATAAAAGTTGTTATATGAAGTAATTTGTTTATAGGTATTTAAATCTAAGTTTTTTAAGTTCTTATCTTTTTTAAATAGCAGTTTTTTTATGTCACCTTTAACTTTTGAAGTTTGTATTTTTGAAGTTTCTTGTGCAAAAGATTCAAATATATATGAGCTTGTAAGTACACTTGCAATTCCTAATTTTAAAAAATCTCTTCTTTTATTAAAGATATTTACAGGAGTTACTTCGTTTTCACTTATATGCCATGATTTCTTTTTCATTTTGTTATCCTTTCACATTTTTATCTTTTAACATTTTATTTGGACTTATTAATTTAACATCTCATAAGCTTCATTTATACTTTTTACTTTATTTGCACTATGTAGTAATAAAGCTACATTTAATTTGGCAAGTTTTTCTAATGTGGGCGATGGATTATTTATAAAATCTAATGATTGTTCAAGAGATATTTTATTATCAACACTTTCATATTTTATACCAAAATATTGTGGGTCTATTGTGTACTCTTCTAAAACATTATTTTTATTTATCCAATATCTACACTTAGCAAATACTTCAGCCGTTCCCTCACTGCCTTTAACAATGCTTAATTGTTTATATCTATTTGCAAATATTGTATTATATTTTTCTACATAAGGTTTATGAAAAGCACTTACAATAGCAAAATCGGAATTTGCAGGATTTAAAAGCTTTTCACAAGTATTAAAGATGGTTCTTAATCCTAAAATATTTCTAATTTTTGTTAAATTGCTTAATTCTATAAAATAATCTTTTCTATCAAAATACTTTATATTCTCATCTAAAATGATATTAGTGCATATATCTTTTGTAGTTATTCCTTTTTTTGCAGGTTGTAAATAATCCCCTGATATTATTAGACTTAAATCAAATTGTTTTAAATATTTTGCATATAAAGGAAACAAATAAGGAGTTTTTGCTTTACCATCATAGGGATAAGCTAACTCTATTGAGTTTGGAATATTCTTTTTAATAATATATTTATCAAATACTTCAAGTGTAGCTTTTAATTCTTCATTGCTTTCAAGCCTAACCCTCCAACCTAATAAAAATGCACATATTCTCTCAGATAAAACTTTTTTCTCTAATATTTGTGTAATTGCATCGTATACTTCTTCTTTTGTAAGTTCTCTATTTAGTTTAGGTCCAGTTCCTACAGCTCTAATATATGTTTGAAAATCCATTGCTTTACTTTTTATTTATTGTAAGTTTAGTTGATATATGTACTATTTATAAATAATCTTAAGTATTACTTATCAGAAATATTATTTTGAATATTTTTCTACCCTCTCCCAAACCATTTTAGATATATTCCTACTTTTTGTATCAAACTCTATACCTAAGAGATAAATAGGTAAATTTTTATCTAAATACTTCTCATGATAATTTTTCTCTTTTATTTGTGCTAAGGCACTTGTACCATCTACTTTAAATTCTATTACATATATAGAATTATCAAGTTTAATAGTAAGGTCAATTCTTCCTTTGTTTGTACAATCCTCACCTATTAAATCAAATCCTAAGGCTTTCATATAAGAGTAAAATACACTTACATAATATCCCTCTTTAGTGTGCATATCATTTTTAGTAAATAAGTTATAAGGAATCGAAGCATATAAGGCTTTTAGATGTAACACCAGTGTATCAAAGTCTTGAGTGAATAATGCTTTTTTAATATGGTTAGAATTTACTACAGTATTGTGATTTTTAGTCATAAAATCAGCGACACTTCCAAGCAGTGATTGTCTTACTTCTTGGTTTGGAATACCTAGATGATACTGTATGCTATCAAACACAGTCTGTGTATGAGTTATGGTTAAATACCCTGTTTGCCACATAAGAGTTTCTAGTTCTATATAATCTACATCAAAACTATTTAACATTCTTTCATCTTTTACTATGTTCTCTAAGTTTGGTAAGAAATAATTACTTTTTTCTATTAGTTTAAGTAAGAATGTAGGAGTGGCAGTTGCAAACCAGTAGTTATGGTACACAAAACCTTTTTGAATAAAAAGTAATATATCAAAAGGATTATAAACTCCTTCTCCTAAGAACTTATATCCGTTATACCATTTTCTTATCTTATTAAAGTCTTGACCTTTTAAATGCTCCTTAAAAGATGTCTCAACATCGTTTTGAGTATATCCACAAATAGTAGAATAACTTTTATCTAAAGTTATATCATTTATATTATTAAGTCCTGAAAATAAAGATACTTTTGAGAACTTAGAAACTCCTGTTATAAATACGAAGCGTAAGTACTCATCTGCTCCTTTAATAACACTATAAAAGTTCTTTAACTCATCTCGCAGTATCCTTGCTACATCAGGATTTTCTATATTATCTAAGATAGGTTTATCGTATTCATCTACAAGAATAATTACTTGTTGTTTATATTTTTTATGGGCTTCTTTTATAAGTCTGGCAAAACAATCCGAGCTATTAAACTCTTTTGGGCAAGATATTCCTAAGTCTTGTTGATTATCATCTAAAATCGCATATACTCTTCTATGAAAAGCTTCTTTAGAAGAAAAATCTCCATTATTAAAACTAATTCTAATTATAGGATACTTTACAAAGTCATATTTATCATAAATATAAAGACCCTTAAAAACTTCCTTATCACCCTCAAAAATAGTTCTTAAAGTATCTAAAAACAAAGACTTACCAAATCTTCGAGGTCGTGAGAGAAAATAATAACCACCATCACCATTTATAAGATCAAGTGCAATTTCAGTCTTATCTACATACAAATAATCATTTTGTATGATTTTTCTTAAAGTAGATATTCCTATTGGTAGTTTTTTTAGTTTCATATCTTTTATCATATTCTTATTTATCCTAAACTATATTTTAGTACTTAGATGTAATTATATCTAAGTTTTAATATTCTCCTATACTTTTTCATGTGATAGTATTTTAATTTTAGGAGACCACTGCACAGTATAATCCAACAAAGCAACCTATTTAAAGGCATTAAAAGCACTTTTCAGCTAAAATAACTTCACTAAGAAGAGGTAAAAAGTGGCATTTAAAGATACAAACAATACATTTTCAGATATAGCAGTAACATCAAGATTAGAAAAAGTAAATTCATTTCTTAAAGAGTTGGACTCTATTATAGACTTTGATAAATTACGACCAGTACTAAATAGAAATGGAATTGCTAAAAGTAATGTAGCTGGAGCACCTGCTTATGATAATGTACTGATGTTTAGAGTACTGTTACTCCAGAAGTATTACAATCTCTTTGATCAAGCCACCCAAGATGCACTCTATGTAAACCTACTCTTTATTAGATTTGTAGGACTTAGCCTAGAGGATAGTGTACCAGACGAGAGTACAATCTGTAGATTTAGAAATTCCCTACTCAAGAACCGACTTTATGATAAATTATTTAACTCTGTAAATAAACAATTAGAGAGTAAAAACCTGATAGCTAAAAAAGGAAAATCTGTTTTAATTGATGCTACTCTCATTAGAAGTGATAACACGCAAATAAAAAATAAGACTAAAGAAGTATACAAAGAAGACAAGAAAGGTATTCAAACAATAAATGCTGAGTTAAATATAAAACTTGAAGTAGAGCTTCAATCCAAAAAGCCTTCAAAAAAGAAGATTCAAAGAATTCTTAATGCTAAAGCCCATAACTCCAAGACATACAAGAATGCACAACTTGATACACTACAAGGTATTGATACTAAAGATATAAAGACTTCTCAAATTATTATAAAGAATGAAGAAGATAGCTATAATCATCAAGATAAAATAGATAGTGAAGTAAGTGTCAAGTTTCACCACGTTGTACCATTCCAAAAACAATATCTTGAAACACATCTGGTAAAATCTTAAATATTTCAGGCTTCGTTTGAAACCAACTATGAACTGCATTAAATGGAGTTCTGACTTTCAATTCTTTTCTTAAAGAACCATGTCTTCTATTGAAGTTGTAGTATATCAAAAATTTATTTAAATCTTTTTTAACATCATCTATATTTTCATAGTCTTGGGCTTTGATTGTAGCATTTTTAATAGTTCCGTTTACTCTTTCTACCATTCCATTGGTTTGTGGTGTATATGGAGCTGTTAGTCTATGTTCTATACTATCTTCTTTACATTCTACATCAAACTTGTGATTACCACTTACAATTCCTTTGCCTCTTGCCCATTTATCTGTAAATTCCAATCCATTATCTGTTAAAATATGAGTTAAGTAAAAAGGAAAAAACTCTTTACAAACTTTTAGAAATTCAACTGCATTATTAGATGATTTGTTTTCATATACTTTGTAATATAGTAGCCTTGTAGCTCTGTCTATTGCTACAAATAGATAAAACTTTTGTTTATTAAACTTTGGTAAATATGTTACATCTATATGCAAATATCCAGGTTCGTATTCTTTAAATTTCTTTGCTTTTTCTTTTTGTTCTTGTGGGACTCTATTTATATCAAATGCTTTTAGAGTTCTATAGATATTACTTCTATTTGCATTTGGGATAATATCAACCATTGTATCTACTAGGTCATCTAGTTCCATCCAAGTCATTGTTCTCACTACTTTTATTAACTCTTTTTCTAAAGATGTTAAAGTTGTTTTTATATTATGTGGTCTTGAACTTTTATCTTCAATAAAATCCCTATCTTTCCATTTAGAGATAGTTTTAATATTTAGATTATAATTATTTGCTAATTCAACATTTGTTAAATTAGATTTCTGTATTATTTCTCTTATGTGCTGGTTTGTTCTAGCATTAGAGTGATAGGTTTGTGACATATTTTAAATCCTTATGTGTTGTAAAGATTTTACACTTATGTTGTTTAATCTATCACTTTCTTATTTATGAAACTAGGCAACCATAACGTGGTGAAACTGGACACATAGTTATTAATTCTATAAAATTCTTTAGCACAAGTATAAAATCTATACTTGCCATCTTTACACATTGCATTAGCATCCAATTTTCCAGTTGTGATATTGGTACTAATATCTCCAAGCTTCTTATATATCCATTCTCCACTAAATCCATCAAGTCGTTTTTTACCAGTAAGAAGTTGTTGCATTGTGGCTATTTTAATATCCTCTTTTTTAGATATTAATTTTTCAAATGAATTTATAAGTTCATATGTATCATTTAATGCTGTGGCTATGGCTTTTTGTTCTTCTTTTTGAGGTACTGGTATCTGAACTATTTTAAGATTACCCTTAGAAACTCCATATACTTTCATTCCCGTTGCTAATCTGTCAAATTGTTTTTTTATTAAAATATTTGAAGATAAATATCCTTTAAATCCTTGTTCAAGAAGTTCATTTTTATCTCTTAACAAAAATGTATGTAATCCTGAAATGACTTTTTTATTTCTAATATTTTTAACTTCTATACTTTTACAAATACCATCATAATCTTCTGAAGCATCCGCCATAAGAATATCTCCATCTTTTAATAATGGGTATCTTTTTAATTGGTTATTTTTAATAGTAGGAAGTTCTTCTTTATCAAAATCTAAAACAAAATTGTATTTTGTATGAATATCTCCGTAGTGTAAATACTGAATATTATCATTAGTAGTTAATTCTGCTCTTGAGTATGTTGCAGTTGTTAAAAAACTAAATATTTCATCATAAGTTTTTATATCCCAATCACTTGGAAGAATTCCAATATCAGTTTGTGTATATCCATCTTTTACCATGATAAGCCCATACTTTTTAGGTGTTCTTCTACTTTAGTAGTTAATATTTTCACTTCACTATCTAATTCTGGTAAAGTGTCTGTGTATCTATCTGTCAGTTGTTTAATACGATTAGCTAAAGTTTGTGCTACTCTTTCAATTTCATCTGCAATAGAGTTTAATAAATAAATATGCCATTTATCATCTATCACCAATACTTTAATCTCATCAATACTTAGAACAGGATACTTTTTAAATACCTCTAAGTCTAGTTTTGATTGAATCTCTTTTAAAACTTTTTTAGCTTTTGCATCATCTTCAAATAGTTTTTTACATTGTTTTAAAACTATTATTTCATCTTCATCATCTGATTCTTTTAATCTTTTAGCAATACTTGCTTTATTGATATTGTCTTTTTCATTTCGTGCATCTTCAAGAAGTCCATCATCACCAGTATTTTTTTCTATAAAAGTTTCTAGCTCTTGAGCTTTTGCTTCTGCTTGATTTTGTAATTCATTAATTTTATTTTGTTCATCTTGAAAATAAGAAGCAACTAATGATGCTCCACCGACCCAAGGGTACGGGGTATCTTTTTCTATAAATCAAACTTTAATTGTCCATCATATATTTTGACATATTCTTTTTCATTTGAGCCTTGATTTTTAATATAATTTTTAATTGTATCTTTACTTGCGTAGAGTCCAACTGTATTTACATAATATCCACTTGTCCAAAGACTTGAACCCCACATTTCTTTTTTTAATTGAGGAAATTGTTTAAATATCTCTCTTGCTGTTATACTTTTTATTGTAGTTACTAGTTTAGTTACAGATATTGTTGGTACACTTTGAACTAAAAAATGTACATGATCTTCATCATTACCAATTTCTACAAATACAATTTCATATCTTTGAGATATATCAATACATACTTCTCTAAGTTTTTTATCTATTTTATTATCAAATACTTTTTTTCTATATTTAGCTGGAAATACCAAATGATATAGTAGTAAAGTCTTATTATGACTTTTATATATATGTTCATCTCTCATATCTCTATTATAGCTAACTTGTTAACGACCCAAGGGTACGGGGAATTAACCCTTTTTTAGATTAATGACGGTGGTATTAAGTCAGCTTTATATCTTTTTTTGTTTATCTCAAAATCATGAGTCTCTTTATAAACATTTTTACCTTTTACTTTTATTGGAACTAATTCTCTAACATTATTTCCAGCACTCCATCCATCTTGAGATATAAGGTAAATATCATCTTGAAGTATATTAGTCCAGTAGTTTCTAAGTATCTGATAAATATCATATTTTTCTATTAGCTTTGTATCATTGAAGCTATTTAGTAAATCTTCTGCTAGTGAATGTATAAAAGATTTACTACTTACTCCTATATCAAGATTACAAAAAGTTTCATCATGTCTATTTTTCCATGACATATATTTTTGTATAGTTTCATCTTTGAATTTTTTAAATTCATCTGATTCTAAAATCGTTTGTTTTATTTGACTTGATTCTACTTTTATATCACTATATCCATTTTTTTGACTTTGTCTAAAAAGGTCATTTTTAACTGTTGGAAAAACTTCCCAAAAAGAGTTTAAATTTTCTATATCAAAGGCAGGTATTCCACCATTTAAGTGAGCAGTTAAATCATGTAAATCTTCTACCTTACTGCTATCTATATACCTTGGTATATTAAGGTTGTATTCATTGTTCTCAACTTCACTTAATGTTACCATTCTTGAATACTTTGATATTTCATTACTGTTGTTAAAAGTATCAACTATCTTATGAACATCTTGGTCTCTTAGTCTATTCTTATTACCATCTTTTTTAAACCCCTTACTTGCATCTAGGGAACCTCTAAAAATAGCATTTAAAAACCACTTTCCAAATATTTATTAAAAAATATCAGAATATAAATTTTATTTGAGAAAATATGACAATTTCAACTATAAATTATCTATAATTTACTCTTGAAATAGTGATAATATTCACTATTTTGTTGATATATTATCAACTTTTCATAATTGGTATATTTTTTAACCTTACTAATTGTTCATATCGTATAAAGTTATAAGTAAGATTTAAAAGTCCTGTTAGGGATTTAATCCTATCAATGCCAATAGCTTTTAAAGATAGAGCTTTATTCATAGAGGTTGTGAATGTTCCAAATATATGTTCTACTCTTACTCTAGTTTTTGAATATTTATGATTGAGTTTGTGTTGAGCATTAGTAAGTGGTTTATTTCTATATGCTCGATTGATAACTTTTGAGTTTACATTATTTTTTTGAAGATAGTCTTCTATCTCTTTTGATTTGTATGCTGAATCAGCATACAATGTAGTATCATCTTCATTGATAAGTTCTTTAATTACTTGTGAATCATGAGTTGATGAGGGTGTTACAGTATAAGTAGATATTACTTTAGTTTTTTGATCAACTGATATATGATTTTTATATCCAAATTCTCTAGTTTTATACTTGGTAACCCATCTGGCATCTATATCTTTTTGAGCTAATTTATTTTTATTCTTTCCAAACTCTAAAGGAATAGCACCTTTTTTAATATCAGCATTATCTTGCCTTTTATTTCTTTGTTTAGGTACTTTGATGAAGCTAGCGTCTACAAGTGTTCCCTCTTTAGCAATAACACCATTAGATAAAAGTTTAGCAGTAAAAATATCAAATAGTTTTTTTGATAAATCTTTCTCTTTTAGTTCTTCTTTAAATAGCCAAATTGTATTTCTATCAGGTACATTATCACCTATTTGGAGACCTAGAAAATTCATAAAAGATAATCTATCTTTGATTTGAAACTCTGTTTGTTCATCCGATAAATTGTAGTATCTTTGAAGTATAATTATTTTGAACATTAAGAGTTTATCATATGGTTTCCTACCAGCATTACTTTTTTTATCTTCTTTCATTAATGATTCTTCAATAGGTTGTCTAAATAATTCCCAATCAATAATTTCATTTAACTTTTGTAAAGGTGGTTGATGCTTTTTAATCTTTTCTAGCTGAAACTCATAATCAAATAATCCTGCCATAATATACTCACTTTTTATAATAATTTATGTTGTAATTATAGCTAAATAGTGGTATCAAATGCTTTAAATAATAGCTTTATAGAGAGTTATTTGTAAATTTATTTGGATTAAATAAAAGACTTATTTTATGATTTTCTAAGTATTTGAAAATTATGTGATTTTTTGTCTATTTTTAGAGGTGCCCATCTATTATAAATATACCAGTTCTTGCACTCGCATTTTCTTTATCCATGATAATAATACATGCAGGTATTCCAGTTTGTTTGCCCTTTTTTTTCTAATCCTAAAAATTTCCATGATAATAATACATGCAGGTATTCCAGTACCATAAAAAAGATTAGCAGGTAATCCTATGATACCTTTGATATATCCTTTTTTGATAAGTTTAGTTCTGATAGTTCCCTCCGTATTTCCACGAAACAATACACCATGAGGTAAAATAACAGCAGCTTTTCCTGTACTTTTAAGTGACTTTACCATGTGAAGTAAAAAAGCATAATCTCCATTTTTTTCAGGTGGTACATCAAATCCCTCAAATCTTTCATATCTATCAGGAGACTCCACCCCATTAGTCCAAGCCTTCAGAGAAAAGGGAGGATTTGCAACAACGAAATCAAAAGTTTTAAGTTTATTAATATCATCGGAATGCGTAAATGATGGTTTTGCTAATGTGCTTTGTCCACCGACTGCTATCTCTGCTGTAGCATTGTCATGAAGTATCATATTCATTCTACAAAGTGCTGTTGTTGCCACTTCTTTTTCTTGTCCATAGATACTTAATCCATTTGGTGCTTCTGATGAAGCTTTTAACAGTAGTGAACCAGAACCACAAGTTGGGTCATAAACTGTTTGGTCTTGAGTTGTATTTTTATCTATTCCTATCACTTTTGGCATAATAGTTGAAACTTCTGATGGTGTATAAAATTGACCTTTACTTTTACCTGATTCAGTTGCAAAATGTCTCATTAGATACTCATAAGCATCTCCAAGTAAATCATCATCATCTGCATTGTTTGAACCTAACTCAAGAGTGTCAAATATTCTTACAAGTTTAGAGAGTCTATCAACCATCTCTTTATCAGAACCAAGTTTAGTATTATCATTGAAATCAGCTGTATCAATAATCCCCTTTAAACCATTAGCCTCAGCAAGAGCAGAGATAATCTTATTTATCTTATCCCCTATTTCATCATCACCAGCAAGAGCAACCATATCAGAAAAACTTGCCCCTTCAGGAATATCAATCAAACTATTAGGGTCATCAACTTTATCAGATACATATTTCATAAAGAGTAGTGTCAATACATAGTTTTTATACTCACTAGCATCCATACCACCACGAAGCTCATTAGCACTTGCCCATAGTGAGCTATATAATTCTGTTTTTTTTGATTGCCATTTGTTTGTTCCTAAATTTGTTTGATTTATATCTTTTTTCATTAAGCAAATTTTAGCTTAATTGAATTACCTAAGCAAGGAATTCACTACTTTTAAGATACTTCTCTATATTCATTTTTACTTCAAGTTTCAGTTCGATAGGTTCGATAACTTGTATGTAAGGCATATACCTCTGTATCGTAGGTATTATTTCCATAAAATCGGTTATTATAAATTCTATCTCCATTGAAGCATCATCATACTCTTTTATTATTCTCTGAGTAGTAGATAAGGCTTTTCTCTTAAAAAATCTTGATACCTTTTTATCTAAAAGAAGTTGTACCATTATCGGTTCATTCTCTGGTTTAAAGTATGCTGTAATCGCATTATCAAAACTATCAACTATATCTGTATTGTAAATATATGTTTCATCTAATATCTCGGTTACTTTTATGGTATTTAAATGAAATGTTTTGATTTTTTCATCTTTAGGTTCATATATAATTAAATACCAGTATCCTTCAAGATTTAGTATTTTAAGTGGATAAACTTCTCTATTCTTTCCAGTATATAAACACTTGATTATATTTTTTGATTCAATAGCATTTTTGATTTGTATAATTTCATCTTTAAATTCATCAATTCTCTCAACAGAAGATTTTTGATAAATATGATTTGATAACTGTTCTTCAAACATATGAAAAAGCATATCTGTTTTTTCAAATAAATCACTATCACTATGTTTGTCTTTGGATTTTGCTTTTAGGATAGATATAACAGCTAATTCATCAGCACTAAATAATGTTTTTGTTAAGAAGTTATTTTTAGCACAATATGTTTTTGAAGAGTAATCATAGTAAATTTTGCTATCAGAAAATAGTGGCAAGATATATTCTTTAAAGTCTGTTTGAATGATTTTTTTTGAGATTTCAAACCTATCTACTAATCTAGGTGTTGATAGCCCATTCCCTTTAGAGAGAAGTGTAAGTATCGCAGATATACGGCTTATTCTATTATTATTTTTCAAAATTAGTAAACCTCATTCAATTAAGTTTTTTCTAAAATACAAACATCTCTTCTTTAATTTCTAAATCTTTTATCAACTTACTAATTGGTTCTGTAACTTCTGTTGGGTACTCATTTAACTTCTCTATATCTTCGCTTAAACCAGAGTTATCATAACTTTGGATTAATTTTATTTGATTTATATCTGTAAGAGTTATAGTAGTGTTATTGAATTTAATAGTAAAATAGTTTGTATCAAAAATAATAGATTTTATTTTCACACTACTTAAATCTATTTTTGATGAATTAGTTTGAATTGATAAATTAATATTTGACTTCAATTTGATTAATGATAATAATAAGTCTAAAGAGTATGAGATAGAATCAATTATTTTTTCAGAGTATTTTTTTGTATCATCTAATTTTATTGATTTAGCTAAAATAAATTTATTAGTATTAGGTTTTCTTTTCTCTTTTTTCTCAACTTTTCTTTCATTCTTAAATACTTTATTTCCAACAGTTACTTCATATTCTTCATAACTATCATGTTGATATATTTTATAGTCTTTTTTCAATGTTGTTGATTTTACTATCCCACCTTTTTCTAACTTTTCAAAAGTTCTTTGAATTTTAATTCTTTCAGATTTACTAATTAGGTAAGGGTTGTATCCATTAATAATCATATGTGAGATGATTTAATTCTTAATTTCATTATCTGTAACATCTAAGAGCTACTTGCAAATTCAATCACAATCAAATATATAATTCTTAATAGTAACTATTTTAAGCTTTAAAAAAATAGTTATTATTTCTAACTTGCATAATTTACAATATATTTACCAAATTTATTAAAAAATCACATTTTTTCTCCATTCCTTATGGTTAAATTGTAAAATTCAGTATTTTTATATAAATTTCTATTAATGGTCATGTAATAAGTTTTAAACTTTGATGTATACAAATAGATAAAATTCCAAATGCTAAAACGCAAGCTACCTTATTTGCCCCTTGATAGTATATTTTATCACATCCAAAGTCATCTTTTAAGTATTTATTTACTCGCTCTACCATACTTATTTGGTTATAGTGATGTTTATCTGATGCTTGAGTCAAATTTAAATATTCAAATTTTTCTTTTTCCTCTTTTGCTAAAGCTATTTTTTCTTTTAGCACTTTAGAGTTTTTAGGATTTATATCTATGATTGGTTTATGATTTAACTCTTCAGAATACTCTGCAATAATATCACTATCATATCCAGCATCAAGTAAATCATGAAGATACATTACTCTTTTGCTAGTTTCATTTATAAGTGGAAGTGCTACAGAACTATCATGAACATTTGCACCACTATAAAATGCAACTACTGGTATATCTCCATCAACAACACTAATATGAAGTTTACCACCTATCCAAACTTCTCTATTACCTTTTGAATTTTGTTTAATACCAACTCCACATGATGTTGATACAAGTGATAACATATCATTAGTAGTTTTCATATCTTTTTGAAGTTCAAGAATCTTTGGTTTTATAGCTTCTCTTTTCTCACCTTTTTTAGGTCTTCCAACTTTATTTTTTGCTTTCTCTTTTTTCTCAACTTTTACAGGTTTTTCCCTAAGTGGTATTTTAGTAGCATCACTTGCATTGTACATAAATATAGTATCTGACAAATACTCTTCTATGAATTTTTGATGAGTTTTCTCAGCTATTTTCATATCACTAAGTTGTTCAAACACTCTACTAAATTTAGATTCACTAGGAATATCTATTTTATATCTCCATCCACATAATACTCGCAATATTCTATCCCTATGCAGTCTATGAATTAAATCTCTTGTTGTTTGTATATTATAAACTGTATTTAGCAATAAATGCCCTTGCTATTTCTTCTCTATCTTTTGGAGTGTTTGTAATTGTTACAATTGTAACATGCTTTTCTATTTGTGCAAAATCTAATATTTTTATTAATTTTTCTTCTTTAGTGCTTAGTGTTCCTAGTTGTTCTTTTATCTCAGGAAATAAACAATTTTCATGGTTTATAATCCTAAGCCACATTTTTGAAAGATTTGAAGATAATTTTGGTATAATATTTTTCATAAGTTGAATCTCTTTTCTGTTAAATTTTAGGATATAAAATTATAACTTATTTGAAATTTGATTCAACTTTTTTTACAAATAAAAACCTAAATTATGAACTTATTTGCTAATTTGCAAGTGGCTCCTAATAAAACTATATTTATACTCTTAGTCTCTTTTACCATTAATGCACCCTATAAATTATTTCACTTCATTTTATCTTCATTTTGTTAAAAAACTGATGAACTGGTGTGGAACAAAACCAGTTCCATCATATCTGTAAAATATAACTACGAATAAGGGATAACACCCTTATTAATAACATACTAAGGATTGAATTATGAAAAAAATAGATTTAACTATATCAACTCAAACAGAGTTATCAACACATATTCAAAGTATCTGTAATGAGATAGTAGATTTTAAGAAAAATGAAACTGTAAGAGTTGAAAATGCTCTTAATATACTTACAGATGGATTTGATTTGCATAGTAGTGAGATTGAAAAAATAACTTCAATCCTAGAACCTAAACAAAATGATAGTTATGAAAAATTAGTAAGTGATAGAAAACCCTTACTTAGTAGTTTATGTAATATTCTAAATCTCAATATGTTTGATAAGGGTAGAATAAATTGGATATGGAAAATCTTAAAAAGAGAGTTGCTAACAAAAAACACAGAGTTTCTCTTACAACCAATACCTCTACTAGAAATGTGGCTTAATGAAAATTTTTGACCCATATTTTACTACAAAATATGAGTATGGTACAGGTATTGGTTTGTATATGACAAAATTAATCATAGAAGATAAAATGAATGGTCAAATTTTAGTTTCTAATACAAAATATGGAGCTAGATTTGTAATTACAATTTGATTTTATAAATAGTCGTATGTAGATATTGGGGTAGAATATAGTTCTTTAATTGGTTTGTTTATGTGAGGACATTATGTTGTTCAGAATATATAAAAACATTAAATGGAGGACAAGGAGAGATTCGAACTCTCGGTAGTTTTTGCTACGGCTGCCTTCCAAGCAACTGGTTTAAACCACTCACCAACTTGTCCAAATAAAAAGCGTATAAAGTTTTAACAAAATCTTACTTTAATATCAATTAAACTATTTCAAATGTACTAGTAAAACTAGCAGAATCTATTAAAAACTCCCAATCAAATTTACACTACTTTTTAGCTATAATATCTATATAAAAAGGAGATGTTATGGCAAATAAATTTAGAGAGAAATTAGCAGGAAAAAGAAGTAAAAAAGGTTATGAAGAGTTTGCGAAGAAAAATAGATTATTACAATTATTAAGTGAAATTCCTGACCATAGAAAAGGGCAAGGTAAACTTCATAAATTAGAGCATATATTATTTTTATCAGTAATTGCACAATTAATGGGAGCAGTAAACTATAAAGAAATTTGGATATGGATAGTAAAGCATATTCAAAAAGATAATATTAAAAAACTTTTAGGTGTAGAATTTATAAGAACACCAAGTAGAAGTGCTGTTGCTGAGATATTAGCAGAAGTAAAATATATAGAATTAGAAAAAGTTTTTAGAATATGGATAAATGAACTTGTTGATATATCTCAATTAGAACAATTAGCAGTTGATGGTAAAGTTATGAATGGAAGTAGTGTTAATGCAAATAAGTCAACAGAAGTATTAAATGCAGTATTAGCTAATAGTGGGATAATACTAGCACATAAAAAAATTGCTGATAAATCTAATGAAGTACCAGCACTAAGAGAACTTATTGATGAATTAGATGATAGCTTTATCTATACCTTTGATGCCATGAACTCAAAAAAAAACATTAAATAAAATTGAGAATAAGAATAATAATAAATATTATGCTAAATTAAAAGGAAATCAGAAAAAACTTTTAAAAAAAGCAATAAGTATATCAAATACAAAAGAACTTACAGATATCTACATATCACCTTTAAATCAAGAAGGTAAAAACTTAGTTAAAAGAAAAATATCAACTTTTACAAATGATAGTTGCTTTTACCATAATAAAATGACACATATAAAAACTATTATTAGAATTGATAAAACTATTCACAAAACTGATAAAAAGACAGGAGAGACAAAAGAAATAAACACAATATCATTTGCAATTTCAAATTTTAAAGATAATGCAAAATTCTTTCATGATTTAGGACTAAAACATTGGAAAGTTGAAACTATGCACTTTCATAAAGATAAATCACTTTGTGAAGATTTACATACTGCAAATATTAACCCCATGACAATGACAATTTTAAGAAGCTTTGTTATAAATATTTTACATCTAAATAAAGTAAAATCTATTAAAAATCAACTACTTGAAAATAGATGGGATTTAGATACTACTTTGTCGCTTTTATTAGGAATTAGTTTTTAGTGGATTAAACTATATAATCTACTTTATTAGAATGTTTAAACATTATACGATTATTTTTAAAACGATCTTTATAGTGTATCTGACCATTATCTTTATGTAACACTAAATTTTTATCTATAAAAAACCTACTAGGGTATTCCAATTGATCTTTTTTTGGAGTTGGAGTAAAATTATCATTTACATTAATACCTATGAGCCACTTGCAAATTAGCAAATAAGTTCATAATTTAGGTTTTTATTTGTAAAAAAAGTTGAATCAAATTTCAAATAAGTTATAATTTTATATCCTAAAATTTAACAGAAAAGAGATTCAACTTATGAAAAATATTATACCAAAATTATCTTCAAATCTTTCAAAAATGTGGCTTAGGATTATAAACCATGAAAATTGTTTATTTCCTGAGATAAAAGAACAATTAGGAACACTAAGTGTCAAGTTTCACCACGTTGTACCAGCAATTCTAACCCAAAAATAAAACTACATAATATATCCTTTCATATCTACATTCTCTTCGGTCTGGCGAGCAATAAGTATATATTCCAACATTTTATTAAAGCTTTTAAAATTAAACATTGTTGTTAAAAAATTAATACCTACAAAGAACTCTTCTCTGGTACCAATATTATCACGAAGTTCCATATATAAATCATCATCAAGTTCTTGTACTGTATGAAATAAGAAAGCTAATATATTAAGGCTACAAAGTGTTTTAGATAGATTTTCTTTTCCATGACCAAAGTTGTGATCTAAATGATAGCCTTTAGTTTTTAAAGTATTGTTATTTTCATTTTCGATTTTCCATCTACTTCGTCCTGCTGTTGCTATATCTATAACATTATTTACATTCAAAGATATATCAGTAACAAAGCTATTATGATATAGTTTATTACCCGTAGCATTAGTAACTATAACTTCACACCAGTTTACTTCTTGTGGTGGATGTTGTGTATCTCCTTGTGGATTTTTAATTGCTAAATTATTAATATAGTTATATGTAAAAATTTGCTTTTTACCATTAATCATTTTGGATATTATTTTTGTATCAATAGTATTTAGATTTTTTATCATTTCTATTTGTTCATATAAGTATTTATGTGATGTTGGTTTAGCTACAAATATATATGAATGGCTCTTATCTAATACTTTTTTTATCATAGGTTCTCTTGAATATAAATCATCACCTAAAATAATAAGTTTTTTATTAGTTGGATTATTAAAACTATCTAGCCATCTTTTAGAAGCATTTACTTCACAATCTTGTTTATCTTTACCATCATCATTTGATATAAACTCTTGCATCAATGGTATAACTTTTTTTATATCAGGATGTACTATTGTTGGAGTTATAACACTATGATAGTAATGTACTTCACCTGTATCACTATTAGTTTTACTTTGACAACATTTACAAGATATATTTTTACTTGAATGATAATGAGTACCATCTAATGCTACAAGCATATAATCATCTTTAAAATAAAATTTATCTAATATTCCTATATCTCTTAACTTAACAAGTATTATTTCATATACTTTTTTGAAACTATTGGGTGTTATTTTATCCAACATGTTTCGTATATGATTATCACTTGGTATATCAGATATTCCAAACATAGTTTGTGCATTACTGATACCTTTTCTTGTATCAATATCCCTTTGAAAACTTAAGCAAGATTTATTTTGAAAATAAAATACACTAAATGCTGATAATATAATATCTTTTAAACTATAAACTAGATTTGTTCTTTGTTTTCTAGTATCTTCTACATTTGATATATTATCTGTAAATGATTCTATTAAAAAATCGAAAATATTTGTCTGTCTCATTTGTTTAAACACTCCTGTTTATGGGCTTTTATAGGATATATTATAGCTAAAATTAGGTATTAAAAAGCTTGATAAAGCCTTTAAATAAAGGGTTTTAGTGAATTTGCTTAGTAGTGATTTTTGATATTATTTTGGAAGATTTTAGCTATATAAATTTTCACTTAGAATTGCTGACGTTGTACCATTCCAAAAACAATATCTTGAAACACATCTGGTAAAATCTTAAATATTTCAGGCTTCGTTTGAAACCAACTTTGAACTGCATTAAATGGAGTTCTGACTTTTAATTCTTTTCTTAAAGAACCATGTCTTCTATTGAAGTTGTAGTATATCAAAAATTTATTTAAATCTTTTTTAACATCATCTATATTTTCATAGTCTTGGGCTTTGATTGTAGCATTTTTAATAGTTCCGTTTACTCTTTCTACCATTCCATTGGTTTGTGGTGTATATGGAGCTGTTAGTCTATGTTCTATACTATCTTCTTTACATTCTACATCAAACTTGTGATTACCACTTACAATTCCTTTGCCTCTTGCCCATTTATCTGTAAATTCCAATCCATTATCTGTTAAAATATGAGTTAAGTAAAAAGGAAAAAACTCTTTACAAACTTTTAGAAATTCAACTGCATTATTAGATGATTTGTTTTCATATACTTTGTAATATAGTAGCCTTGTAGCTCTGTCTATTGCTACAAATAGATAAAACTTTTGTTTATCAAACTTTGGTAAATAGGTTACATCTATATGCAAATATCCAGGTTCGTATTCTTTAAATTTCTTTGCTTTTTCTTTTTGTTCTTGTGGGACTCTATTTATATCAAAGGCTTTTAGAGTTCTATAGATATTACTTCTATTTGCATTTGGGATAATATCAACCATTGTATCTACTAGGTCATCTAGTTCCATCCAAGTCATTGTCCTAACTACTTTTATTAACTCTTTTTCTAAAGATGTTAAAGTTGTTTTTATATTATGTGGTCTTGAACTTTTATCTTCAATAAAATCCCTATCTTTCCATTTAGAGATAGTTTTAATATTTAGATTATAATTATTTGCTAATTCAACATTTGTTAAATTAGATTTCTGTATTATTTCTCTTATGTGCTGGTTTGTTCTAGCATTAGAGTGATAGGTTTGTGACATATTTTAAATCCTTATGTGTTGTAAAGATTTTACACTTATGTTGTTTAATCTATCACTTTCTTATTTATGAAACTAGGCAACCATAACGTGGTGAAACTGGACAATAATATACAAACAACAAGAGATTTAATTCATAGACTGCATAGGGATAGAATATTGCGAGTATTATGTGGATGGAGATATAAAATAGATATTCCTAGTGAATCTAAATTTAGTAGAGTGTTTGAACAACTTAGTGATATGAAAATAGCTGAGAAAACTCATCAAAAATTCATAGAAGAATATTTGTCAGATACTATATTTATGTACAATGCAAGTGATGCTACTAAAATACCACTTAGGGAAAAACCTGTAAAAGTTGAGAAAAAAGAGAAAGCAAAAAATAAGGTTGGAAGACCTAAAAAAGGTGAGAAAAGAGAAGCTATAAAACCAAAGATTCTTGAACTTCAAAAAGATATGAAAACTACTAATGATATGTTATCACTTGTATCAACATCATGTGGAGTTGGTATTAAACAAAATTCAAAAGGTAATAGAGAAGTTTGGATAGGTGGTAAACTTCATATTAGTGTTGTTGATGGAGATATACCAGTAGTTGCATTTTATAGTGGTGCAAATGTTCATGATAGTTCTGTAGCACTTCCACTTATAAATGAAACTAGCAAAAGAGTAATGTATCTTCATGATTTACTTGATGCTGGATATGATAGTGATATTATTGCAGAGTATTCTGAAGAGTTAAATCATAAACCAATCATAGATATAAATCCTAAAAACTCTAAAGTGCTAAAAGAAAAAATAGCTTTAGCAAAAGAGGAAAAAGAAAAATTTGAATATTTAAATTTGACTCAAGCATCAGATAAACATCACTACAAGCAAAGAAGTATGGTAGAGCGAGTAAATAAATACTTAAAAGATGACTTTGGATGTGATAAAATATACTATCAAGGGGCAAATAAGGTAGCTTGTGTTTTAGCATTTGGAATTTTATCTATTTGTATACATCAAAGTTTAAAACTTATTACATGACCATTAATAGAAATTTATATAAAAATACTGAATTTTACAATTTAACCATAAGGAATGGAGAAAAAAATGTGATTTTTTAATAAATTTGATAAATATATTGTAAATTATGCAAGTTAGAAATAATAACTATTTTTTTAAAGCTTAAAATAGTTACTATTAAGAATTATATATTTGATTGTGATTGAATTTGCAAGTATCTCCTATATTAAAACATACATATTTTTGGTTTACTATTAATTTTTTACTACCAGATTCTAGTATAATATCTCCATTTTTTAAACTTTGAGCATTTAGGTTTATTGAAAACATTATAATCAATATTCCGATTGTTTTGGTCATTTATGTATCCTTTTAATTTTATTTGTACTTTTGTCGCCATGTACTTGTATCAGCACATTTCATAATGAAAGTATAATCATTCTTTTTTATAAAAATAAATCTCTTTCCGTTGATAGGTTTTAGAGTAATTGTCATATTTTTATTTTGATATACCTGTGGTGCAATATTTACTAATTTATCACCATTTTTAATATTTAAAACTATATTATTATTAATATAGAATTTTAATATCTTTTGAAAGTTATTATTTAGCATATCTTTTTCTTTTTTACAAATATATTTTTGATTTATCATAAATCCAATATTTAAATGAGAACTAGATTTATCTTTTTTTTGCTCATTGATAAAATCTTGTAATATTAGCTCTTGATTTAAACTTAATATTTCTTCATTTTTTTTACTAATTTTAGTTTTCTTTTCTTTTAAAATTTTATTTAATCTTTTTATATCTTGTTGAGAAGCTTTGGTTTTTATTGCTTCCAGCAATAAAAACATAGTTTGTTCTTCATTTATTTTTACAATTGCTTTAATGTAGTATGTAACACCATTCCATTTTTCTTCTAATATTTTCAATTTAGTGATACTTTCACTAAGTTGGTTTATCTCTTTTTTAACATATTTATTATGTGAATTTTGTTTTATTTCAAAGCTACTTTGGATATGTACCCCAACTTCTTCACTTAAAATACTTTTTAATTGTGCTATTGCTTTTTTTCTTGAACTTACTTTACTATCTGTATCACTTGCATTATACTTATATTCTCTTATAAATATTTTATCATTTTTTGATGATGGTACATTTATCGTACTGTTATTATAGTTTCTTTCATATTCATTTTTAGCTTGTAAAAGTGTAAAAGTTCCTATTGATATTGCTAATGCTATTTTTAAAATCTTATTTGACATTTATATCGTATCCTTAAAATTAAATTATAACTCTTAGTTAAGCAACATTTTAGCATACATAATATTAAAATATTATGTAAGTTTAAATGCTAAAATGTTTGCTTCTACGCCTTGTTATATGAACCATTCCAATAAAAGGATAAATATCATTATATATTTTCATATTAGAATCTAAGATATATTTATTTATAGAACTTATAAAAAGTCGTAATATTTCAATATTTAGTATTAGTTTATTGTATAGCTTTTTACTATTTTTTAAAATTTTAATTAGTAAAAAAATAACTAAATCAATCTTATAAACTATCATTAAAATTCATCTTTTTTTTATATTTTGTATAGTTTGGGTCATTAATCCTTGAACTACCTTATTATATCTATCTACAACTAAAACCGTTTGGCTTTTAGTACATTTACATTTTTTACACTTAGGTTTGGATTGATTTATTGTGTCTTTGTCTTGTGTGATTATCTTTATATTTTTTATTTGTGATAACTTTTGAATTACACCATAATATCTAATTATTCCTCTTCTGATACCTCTTTTTCTTGTGTTATTTTGTGAGCAGTTTGGACAAGTTTTAGTATTTTTTTACAGCCATTTATAAATAAACCTTTTTAAACCCTTATAGTACCTAATCTAACTTAAGTTTTTAGGCACCCAAAAGTTTCTTTAAGCCGAAATAGCAGTTTTATGTGTATATAAACTAAGATACTCTGCTATCTTTTTACTTGTTGGAAATTGGAATTTAATAAATATGACCCATTTCCTATTCGTAATATTATCTATAAAACTTTCGATTTAATTTATATTCATCAGCATATTTATTGAAAATATCTTGAATCTCATAATAAGGTTTTTTATTTTGTTTATCATCATTTTTAAGTTCAATTTTACACATAAGAATATTATAATATGAAAATAATGATTTTTATGAAAATATGACATATTATAATGTTTTTTAGGAATTATAAGGGAATATTTAGGCTTTAAGTCCTGCTGTTAGGCTTCATATAACAACGAAAAATAAAGAAGAATACAATTTAAAGAGCAAATTATGCTTACAAAAGAAGATTTAGCAAAAACAATTTTAGAATTAGGTATAAGTATGGATAAAAGACATGCTAAAACAGAATCTACTGTTGAAAAAGTAGCAAAATTAGTTGGAAATATATCAAATAATCAAAGAGATATAGCAGAAGAGTTTTCTATAAAAAAATCTCAGCAAATCCTACATTAAATAGTATCAATTATAATTTTACAGATAAAAATATCACAAGAAAAAGATTTGGTATTGAAGATGAATTTGATATGGTTTTAATAAATAGTAAATGTAGCAATAATAGAAACAAAATACAAAGCACACTCAAAAGATATCATAAAATTAGTTACAAAAAAACTGACTTAATGAAACTTTATAAACTCCCTCATTTTAAGTTAAATTTGATATTTTAAAAGTAAAATCACAAGTTAAAATAACCTTTATTAAATTTAAGATATAATATTCTACATTTTTAATAAAGGCTTATATATGAAACTTTTAACAATACTATTTTTAGGTGTTACATTTTTACTATCATCAGTAGATATAAACAATGCAACAGCAAAAGAATTTACAACACTAAAAGGAATTGGTGATAAAAAAGCCAATACAATTGTAGAATATAGAAAAACTATACAATGCTTTAAATCAATAGATGAACTAAGAAAAGTAAAAGGTATAGGAAAAGCAACAATATCTAAAAATAAAAATAATCTAAGCCTTGGCAAGTGTAAAAAAGACAATGCAAAATAGAAAAAAATAGAAAACTAATTTCATTAGAGGGAGTGTTCAAAAATCTGCGTCAGACTTATATAATAAAATACATAAGGATTGATATAGATTTTGAACACTCCCACTCTCTTTTTTTATCCTTATTTGGTTTTTATTTATATATATTGTTACATTTATAATGTCACTGCATATAATAAAGCAAGATTTTTTGACACTTTATGAAAGGCTTATTTTATAGACTCTATTAGTTGCTTGGGATAAGACTTTTACCATTCAAACTGAAAAGTTGTATGAACTATTTTATACTTATTTTTAAGTTCACTATTTATATCTTTTAAAAGTTGTTCATAATTTACCAAAGAACTTTTGGATATCTTTACATGAGCAGTCATATTATACATATCTTGTGTTATTTCCCAAATATGAACATCGTGCAGTTCTATGATTTCTGTATGTTTTTCAATAAATATTTTAACTTCTTTTATATCAAGAGGTGAGCTTTCCATTAAAGTATTAACTGAACTTTTTAATATTCCTATAGCCCATTTTCCAATAACAAGTGCAACTATTAATGCCAAAACCATATCTATAAAGTACCACGAAGTATAATAAATTATTACATAGCCAAGTATAATAGCAAGAGAAGACAAGGCATCACTTAACATATGGATAAAAGAAGATTTTAGATTTATATTTTCTTTATCTCCTTGCATAAGTATTATGCCTGTAATAATATTAACAATAAAACCAATAATAGCAACTATCATTGCTGTTTGTATATCTATGCTTTGAGGATTTAAAAATCTTTCAACTGCCTCATATACTATCCAAATAATAGAAAGTATAATCGTTATACCATTTATAAAAGCAGCAAGTACTTCAGCCCTATAATAACCAAAAGTTTTACTACTTGGAGCTTTTTTACTAGCAATGACAATAGCTAGTAAGGAAATAATTAAAGAAAAAGAGTGAGTAAACATATGAATTGCATCAGAAACCAAGGCAAGTGAATTACTCAAAAATCCATAAAAAAACTCTGCTAGCATAGTAATAAAAGTTATAACTAGTGCTATTTTTAATACTTTTTTATCTATACTTCTATGGTCGTGTGTATGTCCATCTTCATGTGAATGTGAACAAGAATCTTTATGTGTATGTGTATTTTTTGTTTTTACATTTAAAAATGGTTTATGTTCATTTAAGCCAAAGTCACAATTTGTCATTTTATTTACCAAATACTTTTATAATATCAAGTAAATTATCCATTTGTGCTTGTGCATCTGCACTACTTCCATCTTTGATTTTATCAATTAAATGACCTTTTGCATAATGTTCTACATATGATGCTATCATGGAATTTACTGCACCTTTTACTGATGTTAGCTGTCTTATTGTTTCATAAGGGTCACTATCAAGATTAAAATTTTCATCTGTAAATTTATTTTTTAATGAATTAATTTGTCCTGCAATTCTATTTATTCTATTTTGTAATTTTTTTCTCTCAACTTCACAACAATATGCCATAAGTATTTCCTTTATTTTTATAATATACCATAGGGGGTATACTATATTATAGCTTATTAAATTACATTTATATCTAAAATACTTTTTTCTTTTAATCAAATAAGAATATCTAAATAAGTATAATCTATAAAACTAATAAAAAGAAAAACTATGACAAATAAAGAACTTATGCAAGAAGATTTAAAATATATATTTCATCCTTGCACTCAAATGAAAGACCACGAAACATTACCTTTAATTCCTATTAAAAAAGCAAAAGCTTCTTATATAGAAGATTTTGATGGTAATAAATATTTAGATTGTATTAGTTCTTGGTGGGTTAATATTTTTGGACATAGTAATGATTATATAAATAAAAAAATAAATGAACAACTTCAAGACTTAGAACATGTTATTTTTGCTGGCTTTACTCACGAACCTGCGATTAATTTAGCAAAACGATTAGTACATTTAACACCACAGCCTTTAAAAAAAGTATTTTTTGCTGACAATGGTTCAAGTGCAATTGAGATAAGCTTAAAAATGTCTTTTCAGTATTTTAAAAACAAAGGTTTATCAAGACCCCTTTTTGTTTCTTTACAAAATTCTTATCACGGTGAAACCATGGGCGCATTAGCTGTTAGTGATACAGGACTTTATAAAGATATATATGAAGATATTTTATTAAAAACAGTTCAAGCAAAATCTCCTGCCCTTCATAATGAAGATGAAGCCATTGATGATATGAGAAGGGTTTTAAATAAATATAAGACACAAGTTAGTTGTGTGATTATTGAGCCTTTAGTTCAATGTGCAGGTTCCATGAAAATGTATGATGCTTCTTATATCACAAAATTAAGAAGCTTATGTGATGAATTTGGTATTTTTTTAATAGCTGATGAAGTAGCCGTTGGTTTTGGAAGAACTGGTACTATGTTTGCAATTGAACAAGCTAATATTAGCCCTGATTTTTTATGCTTATCAAAAGGAATTACAGGAGGTTATATGCCTTTATCTGTTGTATTATTTACACAAGATATTTATAATGCTTTTTATCATGATTATAATGAAGGTAAATCTTTTTTAGACTCACACTCTTATACAGGTAATACTCTTGCTTGTAGTGTAGCAAATGCTGTTTTAGATATATTTGAAAAAGAAAATACTATAAAAAATAATCAAATTAAAATCAAACAAATACAAGATTTAACTTCAAAATTTAATTATTTAACCAATGTTTTAGAAGTTAGACAAAGAGGAATGATTTGTGCTGTTGAGCTTAAGGGATATGATATATCAAGAAGAATAGGATTAGAAATTTTTCAAAAAGCTTTAAATCAAGGAGTATATATACGACCATTGGGTAATGTTATATACTTTATGCCTCCTTATTGTTTTACAAAAATACAAATTGAAAAAATGATTGAAACTACATACAATATTGTTTCTACACTACATAGTAAAAAGTTAACCTTAGATTTATAATCATCATTTAAAATGCTTATTTACAATAGCTAAAAAATCTTTTGGGTTTTTATAGCCTACTATTCTAGCTTGATTAATCTCTTTATTATTTGTATCCCAAAATATTAAAGCAGGAGGACCTACTATATTAAATTTTTTTTGTAGTGCTTTATCTTGGGCATTATTATCACTAACATCAACTTTTAAAAGTGTAAATTGTGATAATTTCTTTTTAACTTTTTTATTAGCAAAGGTAATTAAATCTAATTCTTTACAAGAAACACACCAACTTGCATAAAAATCAAGCATAACAGGTTTTGAAGAGTTTTGTATAGCCAAGTCTAATTCTTTTATATTTTTAATTTTTGTCCATATTAAAGTATTTGATTTAAAAGAAGCTCCTTGCCCACCTTGTATAAAATGCTCCAAAGGATTAAAAATATTAGAAGCTAAACTAATAGCTCCAATGAAACTTATAATCCCATATATTAAAAGTAAAATTGATAATAATTTAATCATAATATGTTTAAAACTATTTAAATGTAAAGAACTAGCTATTAATAAAAAAGACCACAAATACATACTTAGATTTGGATCAATTACTCTTTCTACCATCCATATAGCAATGGCTAACATAAATATTCCAAAGATTTTTGAAATATTATTCATCCACTCCCCTGCACTTGGCATATATTTTCCAGCACCAATACCAATAAGCAATAAAGGAACACCCATACCAAGGCTAAGAGTAAAAAGAGCTAAACCACCTAAGAGTGCATCTCCTGTCTGACCTATATAAATTAATGCACCAGCAAGTGGAGGAGCTACACAAGGTCCTACTATTAAAGCTGAAAGAAAGCCCATAATAGCAATTCCTAATACACCTTGCTTATCTTTTTTGCCATTATTTTTATTGAGTTTATTTTGCCAAGATGAGGGTATCTCAATTTTAAAATAACCAAATAATGAAAAAGCAAGAACCACAAATATAAAAGCAAAGGAAATTAATACATAAGGGTTTTGAAGTGCTACTTGTAAGTTTGCTCCAAATAGTCCTGCAAGTACACCTGCCATCGTATAAGCTAAAGACATGGATAAAACATATACTAAAGATAAGAAAAAACCTCTACTTGCAGTGATTTGTTTTTTTTGTGAAGCACTTATTATAATTGAAGATAAAATAGGAATCATAGGAAATACACAAGGAGTTAGAGATAATAAAAGCCCAAAGCCAAAAAAACTAGCAAGTATGAGTAAAAAATTTCCTTCTTTTAAAGAATTTGTAATTAGATCACTTTCATTAAAATCGCTATTATCCTTTGTTTGTAAATCTTCATTGCTTAGTTTGCTTGTTGCACTAGATATGCCAAATTTGCTAAGGTCGAGGCTTATATTGCTAGTCATTGGAGCATAACATAAACCTTTTGTTGAACAGCCTTGATACTGGAATTCTAAATTATAAGTATCAGACTTTAAAGTTTGCTTTATTAAAGAATAAGGAACTTCAATTTTTAAATCACTAAAATAAACATTCGTGTCTTGATAAAAAATAGCTTTAGGTAAATCAAGTTTAGAAATTATATTTATACTATTTTTACTATTTGGTTTTTTTATTAAAACTTTTAATTTATCATGATAGGCATATATTTTCTCACCTAATTTTAAATGTATGATTAATTTATCTTCTTTTTTCTCAAAACTTTGCTTTAAGGCATCTTCTGGCTCCAGAAACTTTTGCTGTATAGCAAAAGATGATATTATAAAAACTAATATAAATAAAATATTTTTCATTTATTAGCCTTAACTTCTTTGTTTATTTTAAGTATTATTTCATCAAAATCTTTAGTATATGCAAAGCAAATACCAATTTTACAGGCTAAATATTGTTTTTCTTCATATTCTTTTTTTAATAAAAACGGATAACTTGGCATAGTTTTATCTAGTAAAATCTTTTTTTGTGCTTTTAATATTATATATTCTTGCGTATATGCTAAATAAGTTCTTAATAACCAAGGTGAGCTTGTAGTATTTCTTGTTAAAGATAAAGAATTGTTTTCTAAAGTATTTTTCACCAAATCTTGCAATTTTAAATCATCATTTAAAGATGCTAATTTTAAAAAGTTATCTAAAGCATTTGCAAAAGAACTTTTATAAGCACTATCATAGATACTAACATTTACTTGAAATTCATCATCACTCATATACCATTGTTCATTTTTATAAAATTTTTTAATTAATTCATCATTTAGTTTATTTGCTAAATTTAAATATATTTTATCTAAAGAATAATCATAAGCTTTTAATAAAGCTGTAATTAAAAATGAATAGTCTTCAAATAAAGCTTTAACCTTAGGCTTATTTTCTCCAAGCTTTTGATGATATAAAATATCATTTGTATATAAATTTTTTACCAAAGCATCCAAATGTTTTAATGCTTTTGTATTATACTTAGCTCTTATTTTTCCAGCTTCAAATAAAGATGATATATACATGGCATTCCAAGAAGTTAAAATCTTATCATCTATAAAAGGATATGCTTTACTGGAGCGTAATTTTTTTAAATCACTTTTAACTTTTTTTAGATTGTTTAAAGTTATATCCTCTGATATATAAGGGTTATTTGAATTATTTTCAAAATTCCCATCTTCTCTTATATTAAAATATTCAAAAATATTGTCTATTTCTTTTTTACTATAATTTAATTCTTCTAAATACTTAAGCGTTTGTTTATAATCAAATACAAAATAAGCACCTTCTTCTTTTTTAGCATGAAATAAACTATCAGCATCACTTGCACTATATAATAACAATTCATTATCAAATCTTGTATCAACAAAAGAAATAATCTCATCAACAATATTTTTATAAAAGTCATCTTTACTTAATAAATAAGCCTTAGAATACGCACTTAATAACTCAGCATTCGTATACAACATCTTTTCAAAATGAGGTATCATCCATTCTTCATCTACACTATATCTATAAAAGCCACCTTCAATTTGATCGTATATTCCACCTTGTGCCATAGCTTTTAACATTTGACTAGCCATCATAAAAGCTTTTTCATTTTTAGAAATATTATATATATCTAAAAGTGCTATTATACTTGAGGCATGGGGAAATTTAGGTTGCACTCCAATGCCGTGATTGTCTTCATCATAATTTTCTTCAATATCTTTTACAAATTTTTCAATTAAATTATCTTTAAGGTCTACTTTTGTACTTTGTTTGTTGTTTGTATTTTTTAAAACTTTTTCAATTTCATTTGCACTTTGTATTACTTTTTTAGGGTCATTTTTATATATATCTTGAATTTTTTTAAGTAAGTTTTTAATACCAATTTTTCCGTATTTATCTTCTAAGGGTATATAAGTTGCTGCAAAAAAAGCCTTATTCTGTGGAGTTAAAATAATATTCAAAGGCCACCCTCCACTTCTATTATTAAGAATATTGTGAATATCTTGATAATATTTATCTAAGTGGGGCATTTCTTCTCTATCAACTTTTATAGATATATAATTCTTATTTAATATTTTTGCTACTTCTTCATTCTCAAAAGATTCTTCTTCCATGACATGACACCAATGGCAAGTGCTGTAACCTATGGATAAAAATATTAGTTTATTCTCTTTTTTAGCTTTTTGTATTGAACTCTTATTCCATGCTTTCCAGTTAACTGGATTTAAGGAGTGTTGTTGTAAATAAGGTGATTCCTCATTAGCTAAGTCATTTGTAAATTTATTTTGTGCTTGTAAGTTGTTTATCATCATAATACCTATATATAAAAAAATTAATTTTACTCTTAAACTCATAATTGTTTCCTACATCATAATAAATTCACCTAAAATATTTTTTAATGTTTGTTTGTAATTCTTTTACACTAACAACACCTTCTTTAATATTTACTATTTTTCCATTTTTAAAATATATAATAGTAGGATATGCTTTTATTTGAAACTTATTCATCAATGCTTTTTCTTGTGTTTCTTCTACTTTATGTAAAAAAATATCATCATCTTTAATATATACCAATTCATTAAAATGTTTATCCATTATACGACAAGGAGCACACCATGATGCAGAAAAATTTACAATAATATTTTTATTATCTAATATTTTTTGAAAATCCTTATATTCATCAAAATCACTGTATGAAAGGTATTTTGGCTTTTTCAACTCATGTTGAGCAAAGAATATAGCAATGATTAAAATAGAAATAATTTCTATTGCATAATATTTTCTAATTATATTTTCCTAGTTTATAATAAATATGTGTAGGCTTTGTTAAGGTCAAATTCTTAAAATTTTTATTTTTAAGAATTCTTTTTATCTTTACTTGCTTTTTGCAAAATAGCTATTACCTCATCTAAATTTTCATATGGAATATGAGATTTCCATGCTATTTCTTTACCATTTAAAGAAATACCAATACTTACTATATCATGTGAATCTTCACCATATGGTTCATTTACATTTGAGATTGAAATTGTTCCTTTTTTTGTACCATGTAAGCTAATAGTTCCTATTTCTTGACTTGTTGACATAATATTTCCTTATTTTAATTTATATAATTTAACAAAATTAAGCTTTTATCTTGATTTAATATTTACCAAGGTTTTAAAGTATTGTCATAATTTTTTGTATTTTGTCTTTGAAGTAAAATAGGAGTCTTTTCTTTATTTAATTTTTTAAGCCATTTTTCCTCTTCTAAATCTGAAATTTCATCTTTTATTATTTTTTTACTCTTTTGTTCTTTTTTACTTTGCCTATCTTTTTGATTTTTCTTCTCTTTATCTTTTTTACCCTCATTCTTCTTATCTTTGTCTTTTTTATTGACTTTTTTCTTATCTTTTTTATCGTCATTTTTCTTATTTTTATCTTTTTTCTTATCCTTTTTCTTATCTTTATTTTTCTTATCTTTTTTCTTTTTTAGCTCTTTTTTAACAAGCTCCAAGTTTTTTTTACTTTCCTTATCTTTTTTTATCTTCAAGGCTTTTTCATAAAACTTTTTAGCCTCTTCTAAGTCATTTAATCTTACAGAAGTATTTCCCATATTATGAAGTTGATTAAATTCTAAATCTTTATTGTTTTTTATATCTATACTTTTGTAAGTTTCTAATGCTTTTTTATATTTTTTTTCTTTGTATAAAGAATTTGCTAAGTTATATTTAGCCTCAGGTGTATTTTGCACTTTAGTAAATTCTTTTGAAGCTTTTTCATAATTTTTATTTTCATATGCTTCTTTTGCATTTTTTATACTTTGAAAATCAAAGGCCTTTATAGATGGTGTAAAAAAAACAATAAAACAAAGAAGTATATTTTTTAGCACAGAAGACCCTCTTAAAATAGGCAGTGAATAAAAAGCAAAAAATAAAAGAAATATAGAAAAAGATAAAGGATATATGAAAAGCTCTGTATAAGTTTTAAATTTTTGAGATTTTAATTTATTTGTTTTTGATGTTTTATTTATATCATCTATAATTTGTTCTACATCACTATTGTTTAATGAATAATTTATATATGAAGCACTTGTAGCTAAACTCAAATCTTTTATTTTCTCATTTAAAGCAACACTTACTATATTTCCTTCTTCATTGCTTAAAAAACTACCATCTTTTAGTTTAATTGGACTTTGCTCTTTATTTGCTAAAGCTATTGTGTATACATTAATATTATTTGTATTTGCATATTTTATTTCTTTTAAAAAATCTTCATTATTCCCACCATCACTAAGTATTAAAAGATTTTTTGCTTGATGATTTTTTAATAGTTTTTGTGTTGTTTCTAAAGCAGAATAGATATTTGAACCATTATCAAAATTTATTCCAGTATCAAAGTTTTTAAGCATCATTTTTAAGGATACTAAATCTTGAGTTATAGGAGATAAAATAAATGAATGCTTGGCAAAAAGTATAATACCTATGGCATTGTTTTTAGCATAATCAATGATATCTAATAACTTTTTCTTTGCAAATTCTAATCTATTTGGATAAATATCATTTGCCCACATAGATTTTGATACATCAATTGCTACTATTAAAGAAACAGCTTCTTGAGTAAAAGAAGTTTCTTTTTCATTTGTAACTGGTCTTCCAAGAGATATAATCATAAAAACCAAGGATAGTACCAATAAGATATACCTAGTTCTTTCTTTCATACAATTAGTATTAATAGATAGTTTTTCAATAATATCTTCACTAAAATACTTACGAAACACATCTTGATTTATTGATTTAAAAAACAATAAAAATAAAATAGGAAATATTAATAAAAATAAAACATTTTGATATAAAAACTGCAAACACAAACTCCTTTTAAAATTGATTTTATTAAAACTTTAGTAAAAATTAGATAAAAGTTGTGTTTTATCAATAATCAAAGAAATAAAAGTAAAATAAGTGTGAGCTTCATACTTTATTTATGTGTATGAAAACCACAAAATAAACTTAAACATTGTAATATTTAGCCTCTTTATGGCTTACAATGATAGCACATGTAGTTTGTTCTGGGTGCATTTGAAAAGTTTCAGATAACTCTATTCCAAACTCTTCAGGATTTAATAAATCAAAAATATCTCTATTCATCTCCAAATCAGGACAAGCTGCATAACCAGGTGAGTATCTACAACCTGTATATTGTTTCATTTGAATATCTCTTAAAGTATGTCCTTCTTTACAAACAATATCTAAATCCAGTCTTACTTGCTTATGAATTACTTCAGCTAGTGCTTCAGCTAACTCAACTCCAAGTCCATGAACTTGAAAATATTTAGTATATTTCCCCTCATCATAAATAGCTTTTTCATAATCAGTTATTTTTAAACCTGAACTTGCCAAGGTGAAAGCTACTACATCTAATCTATCATTTGCAAAATAATCAGCCAAGCATCTATGTGGTTGTTTTTTTTGTCTTGGAAATTCTAGTACTTTTATAGCTTCACTTAGTTTTGGTACTTTGTTTGCCTCTTCATCATTATTATATAAATATTTTTTATCAAAAATATATAATTTATTATCATTAGAAATACAAGAATAATAAGCATAAATAGCAATAGGTGCAAAAATATCTTTTGTTATTAACTCTTCTTTTAATTGTTCATAAATATCCATTACTACATTTTTTTCATGAGCTAAAAACTTTTTACTATCTTGTTTCCCTCTTTTATAGCCCCATCTTTGTCTAAATAATACTCTATGATTTATCCAAGAAAAAATTAAATCTTTATTTAAAATAGCTTTATTTGATGTAACTTTATTCCAAAAAGGAGGAATAATCAGAGCTTGTTTTTTTGGTAATTTTATTTGTTCATAAGGAGGGATTATTATCTCTTTTTCTTCTTTCATTTCTATTACTTCATCTTCAATTAAATCAGCAGCCAAAGCAGTATTACTTAAATCACCTTTTTCAATTCTTTGCATAGAAATAACACCATCAAAAGCATCCCTACAATAAAAAATAGGTCCATCATAAATTGGACGACAAAAATCATTCACGAAAGCTTTTGTTAATGCAGCCCCACCTAATAAGACAGGAATATCAATGCCTTCTGCTTTAAGCTCATCTAAATTATCTTTCATTACAGCTGTACTTTTAACCAATAAACCACTCATTCCAATAGCTTGGGCATTATTTTTTTTAACTGCAATTATAAAGTCGTTTATGTTTGCTTTTATTCCAATATTTATAACTTTAAAACCATTATTACTTAAGATAATATCGACTAAATTTTTTCCAACATCATGTACATCACCTTTTACTGTTCCAAGTATTAGTACCGTTTCACTAGCTTTTTGCTCTTTTGGTAAATATGGATTTAATTTATCAACAGTAGCTTTCATAGTCTCAGCACTTTGAAGTACAAAAGGAAGTTGCATCTGACCTGAGCCAAAAAGCTCACCTATGATTTTCATACCATCAATTAACCATTCATTTACAATAACTTCAGGTTTAACTTCAAGTCTTAACTCATCAACCAAAGGCAATAATCTATCTTTATCTCCATCTAAGAGTAACTTTTCTACTTTTGCTTTTGGACTTAGCTTTTGATACTCTTCATCGCTTTCTTCTTCTTGAGCTTCCACATTTGAAAAGTGATCAATAAAAGCAAACAAAGGGTCACCATCATCGTGATTGTTAAATATTAAATTATCACAAGCTTTTTTATCTTCTTTTGATATTTTGTTTAAGGGCAAAATATGCTTTACATTTACTATTGCCGTACTTAATCCAGCTTTGACACAATAATCTAAATAAATAGAGTTAAGATAAGCCCTTGCTTTTATATCAAGTCCAAAAGAGATATTAGACAAGCCTAAGGTGGTACCTACATTTGGGTGCATAATTTGAAATTCTCTTATAGCTTCAAGTGTCTGTACTCCTGCTGTTCTATACTCATCATCACCTGAACCTATTGTAAAAGTAAGCATATCAAACACTAAATCTTCTTCTTTAAAACCATGCCTATTAATACACAAGTCATAAATTCTTTGTGCAACTTTGATTTTTTCCTCTTTGCTTTTAGCCATTCCTACTTCATCTATAACTAAGCACACTAAAGCTGCTCCGTGTTTTTTTGCCAAAGCACAAACTTTATCAAATTTATCTTCTCCATCTTCTAAGTTAACGGAGTTAATAATAGCCCTTCCACCTATTTGTTTAAGACCAGCTTCAAGTGCATAAATTTGAGTAGAATCAACCATAATAGGAAGTGGTATTTTTTGTGAATATAAAGCGATTACTTTATCCATATCTTTTTTTTCATCACGACCTGCAAAACCAACAGATACATCAATTATATGAGCCCCTGCTCTTACTTGTTGTTGTCCAACGCTAAGTGTTCCTTCATAATCATTTGCTTTTAATAAGTTTTTAAAAGCTTTAGAACCTGTTGCATTTGATCTCTCACCTATTAGCATAGGGCTTGGGTCTTGTTTTAATGCTACTGTTCCAAAAAGTGATGCTAAGGAAGCTACTTGAAAACCACAAGGTTTTTTTGGTTTTATATTTTTAATAGCCTTGCTTAAAGCTTCTATATGTGCAGGTGTTGTTCCACAACATCCACCTAAAAAACAAACACCATTAATGTCTAAAAATTCTTTTTGTATTTTTGTAAATTCATTAGCATCCATTGGATAATAAGGAACTCCACCTCTATTTTGTGGTAAACCAGCATTTGCATGAATAGAAATAGGAAACTTTGAGTTTTGAGATAAAGTTTTAATATGTTTATGTACTTGTTTTGGTCCAGTTCCACAATTAAAGCCAAGGCTTAAGATATTAAATGGCTCTAAAATTGCAGAGATGGTAGCAGCATCTGTACCTATAAGCATAGTTCCTGTTAGCTCAATAGTAACAGATACCATAATAGGAATAACAGGTGCTTGATCATTTAGTGCATGTAAGGCTGCTTTTATTTGAAGAGGATCTTGACAAGTTTCAAGTAAAAAAATATCAACACCACCATCAACTAATCCCTTAGCAACTTCTTTGTAACCTTCATACATTTCATCATATGTAATATGTCCAAGTGATGGAAGTTTAGTTCCTGGTCCAATTGAACCTAAAACAAATTTAGGATTTTCTTGTGTACTAAATTCCTCACAAGTTTGCTTAGCTAAAACAGCACCTAAGCGTGATAATTCATAAGCCTTATCCCCTATATCATATTCATCTAATACCCAAGGCATTGTTCCAAAAGTATTTGTGGTTAGAAGGTTTGCACCACTTTTTGCATATTCATCATGAATGAATCTTAAAATATCAGGAGCAGTTTCATTTAAAAGTTCATTACAACCTTCTAAATCAACTCCATTATAGAACCATTGTTCTTGTGTGATATTAGCAATTTGAAGCTGTGTTCCCATAGCACCATCGATGATTAAGACTTTGTTTTTGATAATTTCGTTTATTTTTTTATACATTATTAATATTCTTATTATTAGTTTAAATTTTACTATATCTATTTTACAGTTAAGCTAGTGTTAAAACATACTAAATTTTAAATAAATTTTAAATAATATAAAATAATTTTATTGTTAAAACAATAAATTTCTGTTATACTTTAAGAAGTATTTTTAATATAGGAGGAAGAATGAAATCTATTGCTATATTTTACGCAAGTACTTCAGGACACACAAAAACACTTGCACAAACAATATCAGATAAATTAGATGGTTCTAAAATTTATGATATCAATATAACGGGACCAGAATATATAAATGATTATACAAATATAATTTTTGGTATATCTGATCAAGAAGATTTGAGTATGCAAGAGCATTGGAATGAAATTTGGAATGACTTTTTACAAATTGATTTTAGAGAAAAAAATGTAGCAATTTTTGGCTTAGGAAATCAAAAAAATAGTAAGAATAATTTTGTAGATTCTATGTATCCTTTATACAAGCATCTTGAAGAATCAAAAGCTAATATACTTGGTTTTACATCAACAGATAAATATGATTTTATTGACTCAAAAGCATGTATTAATGGACAATTTGTTGGTTTAGCTATTGATGTTGAGGACAAAGACCACCTAAATGAGATAAGAATAAATAACTGGGTAGAAGACTTAAAAAAAGTGTTTGATTAGACAAATCTTAAGCTTTTAAATTTAATTTTATAGTAATAAAATCTAAGGAAACAATAGTGCAAGCAATATTTGATGAAGATGAGGGATTAACAGTTGATGATATGAGGGAATTGATTTCCAAACATAAGGTAAAAAAAATAAAAATTGCATATACTGATATAAATGGTATATTAAGAGGTCAATATATATCTATAAATTATTTCTTTTCTGTTATTAAGAACGGTTTAACTATTAGTGATAATATTTTTAATTTAGATTATAAAAATAAAATATATGAAAGCCAAAGAAACTTAAAATTTAAAAAATATTTAAAAAATGAAAATGTAATTATAGATTTATCTTCTAGTAGAATGCTTCCTTTGGAAAAAGATACAATGTTATTTTTATGTGATTTTGAAAAAAATAAAAATTGTAAAAATTTATGTCCACGATCTTTATTAAAAAAAACCTTAAAAGAAGCTACAAAAATAAACATACATTTTAATTCTTCACTTTTATTTGATTTTACTATTTTTAATGAAACCATGCAAAGTATCAAAGATAAAAATTTTGAAAATTTAGAATATTTTATGTCAGATACCTTAGGATATTCAATTTTACAAAATTCGGTTAATAATGAGTTCTACCATGAATTAATTAATTTTTATGAACAAATGAATATACCAATTAATAGCTTGTTTAATAATATAGAAGATGGTAGTTTTAGAGCAACTTTATGCGATGCAGACATATTAGAGTCTGCTGATAATGCAATTTTGTTTAAAACTTTTACAAAAGTTCTAGTTCAAAAAAATAAATTATTTGCTACATTTATGAAACAGCATTCACACGAACATAAAAGCCAAATAAGCAGTATATCAATAAATGCTAATAATATATTTGGAAAATCTATTTTTTATGATCCAGATAAAAAAAATGGTATGTCAGATATAATGAGATGGTTTATAGGAGGTCAACAATTATTGATGAAAGATATATCTTTGATGATTTTACCAATAGCAAATTCATATACACAAGATAGAAATAGCAAACAAGCAACACAAGCTTCTTGGGGTATCCAAAATAACGATGCAACAATCAATATTATAAATTCAGATATAAGGAACTATAAAATAGAATATAAAATGCTAGCTTCAGATATGAACCCATATATTGCTTTATCTGCTATTATTGGTACAGGTATATGGGGCATTAAAAATAAAATTGAACCAACTGAAATGCTTCAAACAGACAATAATGATGATACAAGCATAGAATTAGATGAAAAGTTTGATTTGCCAACAAACTTTGAACAAGCAATTGATTCATTAATTACTTCAAAAACTATAAAATTTATTTTTGGTAATTTTTTTATTGATTATTATTATTTTACAAGAAAATATGAATTTGATATAAAAAATCATACAGTAACAAATTGGGAAATAAATAGGTATTTTGACATTATTTAATACAAAATTACTATAATAAACTTTAACTAGGTATATAATGCAAGAAAATTTTTATACTCTAACAATGATAATATCGATTATAACCTTTGCATTCTCAACAGCCATGACACCTGGACCTAATAATATTATGCTTTTATCTTCTGGTCTTACTTTTGGTTTTCAAAAAACATTAGCACATATGTTTGGTATTATTTTAGGATTTCCTTCTATGGTTTTAATTCTTGGTTTTGGCTTAGGAAGTTTATTTGAAACATTTCCTAGTATTTTCAAAACTCTAAAAATTATAGGCGTTTTATATCTTATTTGGATGGCTTATAAAATAGCAAATAATAAAAGTACCTATGAATGTGATACAAAATCAAATTCTGTGCCATTTACATTAATACAAAGTGCAATGTTTCAGTGGGTAAATCCAAAAGCTTGGATAATGGCTATTACGGCTATATCTATTTTTGTTTCATCAGATGAAAATAGTACATATCAAGTTCTTATTATAGCTTTTATATATTTTTTAGTTTCATTCATATCAACTTCTGCTTGGACATTAGGAGGTGTTTTAATTAAAAAATTCATTCAAAATGAAAAAATTGTTCAAAGATTTAATATAATTATGGCTTTTTTACTTGTATTATCAGTGCTACCAATTATTTTTGAATAATAAAAATTAAATAAATATGTATATAAAATAGGTCTAATAAAAATAATTTTACTTATGTTTATTCATTAAATTTTTTGTTTTATAAAATAAAGCAATTTTATATATTTTCAAGATATTTAATTGTTTTTTCAGATTTTATATTACCTGTATTAATTGTACCTATTGGTTCAAATAGCATAGCTAAAACTTCATTTTTTGCAACTGGTTTATGTTCGACACCTTTAGGAATAATAAAAAATTCATTTTTATTTAATACTATGTCTTTATCTCTTAATTTAATTATCATAGTACCTTCAATTACAAAAAACATTTCATCTTCATTTTCATGATGATGCCATACAAACTCACCTTGAAATTTCACAATTTTAATTGCTTGATTATTTAGCTCACCTACTAATTTGGGTGACCAATGCTCATTAATTAAAGCAAATTTTTCTGCTAAATTTACTACTTTCATCTTTTATCACTCCTTATACATAAAATATAAAAGAATATTCTACTTATATTTCTATATGATTTCATATAGTATTTCTTTTTTATTTTTTTGTTCTTTTATTTCTATGATTGATAAATTGTTTATTTGTAAATTCAATAATTCATCAAAAGATTGAATATGATTTTTTGCAAGTAAATTTAATATTATTCCTCTATAAGCCTTAGCCCAATGTGAAACAACTTTATCATTTTTAACAAATTTCATAGTAATATATGGCTTATTTATTTTATAAAATTTTTCATAAAATCCTGCTCTTAAATCAAGGATATCATCATCTTTTAAAAACTCATCTAATTCTTTTGAGAAATTTTCATTATAATATTTTTCAATATTTAAATTATTTATTTTTGCACCTTGTTTTAACTTATAATCTGGTAATCCAGAATCTCCTGCTAATATAGGTCCAAAAAGATTTGAAAATATTAGAACATTTTTATCAATATATTTTTTTTCTTTTTCTTTTAAGTTTGAATACTTCAAGTACTCAAAAGCTACACCACTATATCTATTTATAACTTTGGAAGTATTTTGCTTAAATATATTATTTGTATAATAATCAATTACATTTTGTTTTTTTGTACCAAATAGTTTTATCAAATCTTCTTGCGAAGCATTAGCTATATAATCCTTATACTGAAGAAGTATATTTTTTCGTGCTTCAAATAAGTTGGGAAAAATAAAACTATTTTTAGAAAAAATATCTCCAGTGCTAGTTGGGTTTTTAGCTTCACTTGGTGAAAAAAGAATTTTCATTATCTACTTGCACCATAAATATTTATTTTCTTAATTACTTCAAAGTCTTTTTCATTTTTAACATTTTCTGCAAATATTTTTATATTAAGAAGTTTAGTTAATTCGTGTATAGATTCTACAAATGCTATTTTAGATGGATCTTCAGATATATTATTAGTATAATCTCTTGCTAATCTAATGTAATCAAGATTAAAATTTTGTATATCATCCAAAGAAATAAATTTTGTCTCAAATCTTTTTATAATAATTTTTGAATCAAGTTTATGTATTAGTGTTGAAAATTCTATAAATTTAACTGTATTTTTAGCAACAGCATAAGCTGTAATTGAAAAAACAAATTGACTAGAAATACTTTTATTCTTAATAATTGTAGATTTTAACCAAGATGTAAAGTCACTATTTATCATAGATTCTAATGATAAATTAATTGATATACTATGTTTTATATCATTAGCTTTGATATAAGATATGACTTTTGTAATAACAGCTTTATCAAAATCTATAATTTTATTATACTGCTCTGCAATTGATACAAAAGTACCAATTGGAATATCATTGTTTTCTTTGTCTTTTGTACTTGTAAATGCTTCTTGCATAACAAGAGCATTTTCTTCTTCAAAAGTATGTGCATCTCCAATATAATCAACATTAAAATTATTATTATCAACAATATCAAAAACTAATTCCTTCCAATCTTCCATTTGTCTTAATAAATCATTTGCTTTTTCTATATGAAACTCATTTGGACCTATTTGTTTAGCTTTTTCATATGCTTCATTTGAGGCTAATAACATTTGAGGAATGGTGCCTAACTTATTAAAAGGTGTTCCTCCAATATGGGCTATTTCGTTTATTTTAATTGTTTTTCCAAAGTTCGTAAAATTATCCTTTAATATTTTAAGCACATTATTTATATTATTTTCATCTGCATTTTTTGCAATTAAAGCAAATTCCGAACCGTAAAATCTATATGCCATAATTTGAACTTGCTCAATTTGAATGTTAGTTAAAATTAATGCAATACCTTTAATAAAACCGTTTACTTCAGTATTTGTATGAGTTTTTGCATATTGTGCTAAATCATTTATCTTAATAGTAAAAATATAACCTGAATCTTTATTCATAAACATAGATTTTAAATCTGTTTCAAAACTTTGTTTAAGTTGTAAGTTTGTTAGTGTATCTACGGATAATTTTTTTGTCATATTTTCTAAATTTGCATTTAGTTTTGAAATCATAGCTTCTATTTTATCAGACATCTCATTCATAGCTAAAGTAACATTTTTAATTTCAGTCGTCCAAGATAGAGTTTTAATAGTTCCAAATTTTCCATTTGATATATTTTTGGCAAGATTTTCTACTTCCTTGAGTGGTTTTAATAAAAATCTAATAAAAATAAATAAAAATACCATAGCTATAAAAAATGCAAATAAAGCATAAGTAACTGCTCCTTTTGCCTGCTCATATAATTTTGCATAAGCATCACCTGCATTTGCACTTACATATAATATAGCAGTAGTTTTCCATCCATCAGTAATTTCACTTTTTTGCTCTTTTAAAACCATAGGTATCATATCAATAAACCAAGAAGGAACATAATCAAATTTTTCACTTCTTATTACTTGAACTAAAATTTTATTCATAGGTACTACTGCTGAAGTATGTATTATTTGTCCATTATTATTAGCTGTAAAATGAACTAAAATAGTTTTAATATTCTTATAATTTGGACTTGTTATAAATTCATATGTGCTTTCTTTTTTCTCATAATTTTCATTCTTTTGTTCTTCATTGTCATCTTCTAAAAAAGACAATTCTCTATCTAAATTATCATCATCATCATTTTTTCTAATTTCACCAAATTTTTTATTAATTCTAAGCTTAGATATTTCCCATTTTTTACTAATGGAAAGTTTAGATAAGGTAATTAATTGAGTATCTGAGATACTCAAAGTTGTATCTTCTAATCTAATTTCTTTGTAAAAACCTCTATTTGCAATAGCTTTTATAATAGATTTTATTTCTGGATCTTTTTTATCTTTTATAATAGATTTTAAACTCATACCTAAAGCATGCGCCGTATCTTGTGCTTTTGTTGTTGATTCAACTTCTAAGTATTCTTTAGTATTTTTCACACTAATAACAAAATTTCCTATAAATATCATAAAAAATATAAATGACATAATAATATATAACTGTTTTGATAAAGACATAAGTATTCCTTTTAAATTCTTCTCATCATAGATTTCCAATTTTTAAGATTATTCTTACCTACTTTTAAAGAACTTCTTCCTTTATTTTTTGCCTGCCATAAGCCATTTGCATTAAAACTATAAACAGGCTTTAAATCTCTTCTTTTAGTAGATAATTTTAATTTTTTATTAACATTATCCAACACAATAGGTGTTGAATTTGGCTTATGAAAATATGTCAAAACCATATGAGCTTCTTCATATTTAGTTCTACGCCTTAATAACTTTACATAAGTAATTCTAAGTTTATTCTCAGGAATTCCCAGTTTTATTAGAGAAAAATATTTTGCTATTGCATAATCTTCACAATCACCAGCACCTGTACCCATAAATTCAAAAGGAGATGCCCAATAATCTTTTTTCTTCCAATGTGCTTTATCTCTTTTGTATTTTATTTTATTAAAAAAATCATTTATATTTTTTAGTTTTTTCAAAGAACTTAATTTTTTTGATTTATTTAATAAATTATCCCAAAGAACTACTCTTTTATAAGCTTTACTTCCATATTTATTTGAAATATCATTTAATCTATTTTCTGATATAAAAAAAGTACTTTTTGCCGTTGGCTTTATCGATAAAGATAGTATGATTAAAAATGAAAGTAGAAGTTTATTTTTCATCATATGCCTTTTTTAATTTTAATAGAGCATTATATCATTATTTATTAAAAAAAAATTATTTTAAAAGATTTTTTATCGTTTCTTCACTTAAATGTTCATTATTATATTTAACAATCGCTATATTTTCAGTATCATTAATATACCATTCATCAATATATTCTAAATTATTTAATTCATTTAGTTTGTTTTTTGCATATTCATCTAAACTTAAATATAATAAATGTTTTTTATTTGGATTTGGTATTGTAAAAACAAGAAATATCCATAAAATACATATAGCCACAATTACCATTACAATAGTATTTAAATCAACTTTTTCAAAAAATACACCTCCAGCTAAACCACCTACGAACGTTCCTAAATAGCCAAAAGAATTAAAAATACCTAGCATTAAACCTCTTTGATGTACTTTTGTAAACTTAGATGCTAAAGATTGCATAATTGGTTCGTGCATATTAAAGCCAATAAAAAAAACAACCACACCAATAGTAAAACCAATTGCACTTGAGCTTAAAGCAATTATTAAATAAGATAAAGTAAAAAACACAATTCCTATTATTAATATTTCTTTAAATTTGCCTTTTTTTTCAGCAATAATAGCAGCAGGTACCATAGCAATAAGACCACATATCATAGCAGGAAGATATACTTTCCACAATTCATTTAAATCCCATTGAAAATCATTTACTAATACCATGGGTATTATCATAAAAGCAAATGTCATCAAGGCTTTTTGTAAAAAATTTGTTATATTCATTTTCATTAACTTTGAATCTTGCATAATAAGTTTAAAATTTGCTTTTTTATTGTAAGTATGTGTAATTTTAGGGGGATTTGGAACCATTTTTAATAAAATAAAAATTGAGACTAAAGCTAAAGACATTGTTATATAAAATAATGTAGAAACTCCAAAAGAAGACCCAATAGTAGGACCAGCTAACATAGAAACAGCAAAACTTAATCCAATAAACGAACCCATAACTGCCATTGCTTTTGGTCTTTGCTCTTCTCTTACAATATCAGATATCATCGCAGTTACAACTGCTGCAATTGCTCCAGCACCTTGTAAAAATCGCCCAATTATTAAAGTCATTATATCATCTGAAAGTGCGCATACCAAAGACCCAAATGCAAATAATATCAAACCTGCTATTATAGTTTTTTTTCTTCCTAACTTATCACTTATTATTCCAAAAGGTATCTGAAAAATCATCTGAGTTAAGGCATAGCCTCCAATTGCAATTCCAACTAAGGTTGTTGTAGCATCTTGTAAATTTATAGCATAAATTGACAAAACAGGTAAAACTAAAAATAAGCCTAAAAACCTAAATGCTATAATCAAACTCAGTGGTAAAATAGATTTAATCATGTATAATCCTACTAATTTAAATAAAAATAGATTATATATTAAGTATATTAATAAGATATTAAAAGGAAGTACTTTTGAAAATAATTTTAGCTTCTAGTAATAAAGGTAAAATAAAAGAATTTCAAGAACTAATGCCAGATGATGAAATTATAGCTTATAAAACTGTTCTTGGTGATATAGAAATTATAGAAGACCAAGATAGTTTTCAAAAAAATGCTATAAAAAAAGCACATAGCATATATAAGAAGTTAGAAGAATTAGACTGTTATGATATTGATGATTTACTTGTTCTTTCTGATGATTCAGGTATTAGCGTTCCTGTATTAAATAACGAACCAGGAATTTATAGTGCTAGGTACGCTGGAGAAGAAGCTAAACCCAAGGATAATAATAAAAAGTTAATCCATAAATTAAATACTATAAAAACAAAAAACACACCTGCATATTATACTTGCTGTATTGCAATAATTTATAAAAACATAACATATACTGTTCATGGCTGGATGCATGGATATGTTATAAATGAAGAACTTGGAAGTTTAGGATTTGGTTATGACCCTTTATTTATACCTCAAAATCATACAAAAACATTAGCACAATTAGACCCAAAGTTTAAAAAATCCTTTTCTCATAGAAGTAAAGCGCTAAACTTAGCAAAAAAAATTTTAGATATTATAACAATCAAGAAAATAACAAGCTTTCATTTGATAAAATAGGATTTTGTTAAAAAAGGAATGTAGAAAAATGAATAAACTTTTAGACTTTAAAAATATATTGCTAATGTTTTGTTTGGTATTTATCTTAATATCTTGTGCAAATAAAAAAGAATTTATTGAAGAATATAATAAACCAGCAACTTATTGGTACAATAAAATGATTATACAAATTTCAGGTAATTATTTAGACGATGCTGATGATTTATATACATCTTTAGAAAGTGAACATAGAAATTCACCTTTACTTCCAACAGCTTTGCTTATATTAGCAAATGGACATATTAATCAAGAAGAATATGCTTTAGCTAATTTTTATTTAGATGAGTATATTACAAAATATGCCTTAAGTAAGAATATTGATTATGTAAGATTTCTAAAAATAAAAGCAAATTTCTTAGGTTTTTCATACCAATTAAGAGAACAAGAATTAATAGAAAGTACTATTATAGAAATTAAAAAGTTTAAGTTAAAGTTTCCAAATTCTGAATATATAAACTTAGTAAATACTATGAATGCAAGGTTACATATGGCAAAAGCATATATGGACTATGAAATTGCAAACTTGTACAAAAAATTAGTCAAGCCTAAAGCAGCTGATTTATATACAAAAAAAGCACAAAATGCTTGGATTAATCCAAAAGAAATAATTAAACCAAAAGTGCCTTTTTATAGAGCAGTTTTTGAATAATTTGATAAATAATAATATTTAAGGAATATAAATGCAATTAGAAAATTATGATACTTTTCCCCAAAACATACCTTTAATTATAGAAGAAGAACTTTTTTTATATCCTTTTATGATAGCACCACTTTTTTTAGAAGATGAAAATAATATCAAAGCAGTTGAGTATGCAATGAGCGAAAATAAATTGGTCATTGTTAGTGTTTCTAAATCAAGTACTAAAAAAGAAAGAAACAAAGATGATTTTTATGATGTAGGAGTTATTGGAAATATTATGAGAAAAGTATCTCTTCCTGATGGGAAAATAAAGGTACTTTTTCAAGGTTTAACTAAGGGTAAAATTTTAAACTTTGAACAAAATAATCCTATATTTGCAGATGTTGATATATTAGTTGATACAATATCTCCAAAAACAAATATTTCTTCAGTAATTGAGATTTTAATAGAACAGATTAAAAAGCTATCAAGAATTAATTCTAAATTTCCAGTTGATTTAATAAAAACTGTTGAAGAAAATGATGAGCCTTCAAGAATAGCTGATTTAATCTCATCTGTTTTAAGAGTAAAAAAAGATGAAGCATATGCTTTATTTTCTCAGACAAATGTTGAAAAAAGATTATTAGATTTGATTGAAATTATTAAAAAAGAAATTGAGAGTTTTAAAATAAAAAAAGAAATAACACAAAAAGTTAATTCAAAAATTGAAAAAACTCATAAAGACTATTTTTTAAAAGAACAAATAAAAGCAATTCAGAAAGAATTAGGAACTGATAATAAACAAGATAAAGATATTAAGACCTATGCACAACAACTAAAAAAGTTAAAGCCTTTTATGCCAAAAGATGGTTATAAAGAAACAAAAAAACAAATTGATAAACTATCAAGAATGCACCAAGACTCTCCTGATGCTTCTTTACTTCAAACATATATAGAACAAGTTTTAGACATACCTTTTGGCAATTTTGCTAATGAAAAAATATCTGTTAAAAATGTAGAAGAACAGCTTAATAAAGACCATTATTCTTTAGAAAAAGCTAAAGAGAGAGTGGCTGAATTTTTTGCAGTTAAAGAATTGTTGGAGCTTAGAAAAATAGATAATATTAAAACAAAAGGTACAGTATTGTGTTTTTTAGGACCTCCTGGTATTGGTAAAACATCACTTGCAAACTCTATTGCAAAAGCTTTACATAGACCACTTGTAAGAATTGCACTTGGTGGTATGGAAGATGTTAATGAACTAAGAGGACATAGACGAACTTATGTAGGGGCAATGCCTGGAAGATTAGTTCATGGTTTAATTAATGCAAAGAAAATGAACCCCGTTATTGTTTTAGATGAGATTGATAAAATTGGAGCGAACAATAGAGGCGACCCAAGTTCTGTTATGCTTGAAATTTTAGACCCTGAACAAAATGATCAATTTAGAGATTTGTATTTGAATTTTTCTATTGATTTATCTCAGTGTATATTCGTAGCAACAGCAAATGATGCAAGAACTATCTCACCCGCACTAAGAGATAGAATGGAGTTTATAGAAATAACTTCATATACTCCAAATGAAAAGTATCATATAGCAAAAAACTATTTACTTCCCCAAGAATTAGATAAGCATGGATTAAATAAGAATGAATTAAGTCTTAGTAAGGCAACTCTTGAAACTATTATCGCAAACTATACAAGAGAATCAGGAGTTAGAAATTTAAGAAGAGTATTTGCTAAACTTTGTAGAAAAGTTGTTAAAAAAATAGTTTCTGAAAAAATAAATAAAGTATCAATTTCTACAAAAAATTTAAAGACTTATCTTGATAATCCAATTTTTGAAATAGATTTAGCTGATAAAAAAAATATAATCGGAGTTACTAATGGTCTAGCATGGACTTCTGTTGGTGGTGATATATTAAAAATAGAAGCAGTTAAAATCAAAGGTAAGGGAGGCTTAAGAGTAACTGGAAATATTGGAGATGTAATGAAAGAATCATCTGCTATTTCTTTTTCTGTTGTAAAACTATTAATTGATAATAAAAAGTTAATAATAAATAAAGACCTTATTCCTAAAACACTTGAAGAAAAAGAGGCTAATAGTATAGTTGATATAAGTGAAGTATACAAAAGATATGATATTCATTTACATATTCCTGAGGGTGCTACACCAAAAGATGGACCTAGTGCTGGTATTTCTATGGCTACAACTATTGCATCAATATTGAGCAATAAAAAAGTATACTCAGATATTGCAATGACAGGTGAGCTTACTTTAACAGGAAAAGTATTACCAATTGGTGGCTTAAAAGAAAAACTAATAGCAGCTTTTAAAGCAAAAATGACAAAAGTTTTAATACCAAGGAAAAATTTTAAAAGAGATTTAGATGAAATACCTGATGAAGTTAAAAAAGCATTAGAATTAAAACCAGTTGATACAATTGAAGATGTTATAAAAGAAGCTTTACAATAATTAGTTTTGAAAAGACAAGGAGCAAGAGATAGTCAAATTGTAAACAACTTGTTCTCACTTGCAACGATTGTCATCGTTACGAGTGTTTTGATAGTTTATGTAAAATATATAGCTCCTGATACTACAATAAAAAAGAATCAAGAATTTCAAAAATTGCCTTGTCAAGATAATATTTATTCGTATGAAAAAGTATTTAAGCAAAAACTTTTAAATAAAGCAATAACTGCATTACAAAAAGCTTATTACAAAGTTGAAGGCTCTTATATAAAATCTTTAAATAAAAAATCAAATATTGAAAGTATAGTAAGTATAGATGAACTTTCAACAATGTATGAAAATGCTATTGGAATAAAAGCTAAAAAAAATATATCAAAGTTTTTAAAAATAGATTATCATATAATAGAAAATGACAAAAACAATACAATGAAAGCAGCTTCACTTATGACTTCTTTTAAAGCTAATGATATAGAAATTTTTAAATTTTATATTGATATTAAATTTTTATACAAAGAAGAAATAAAAAACAAAATAAAATGTACAATAGAGGTATTTAAACACAAATTGAGTTTTTGATTTAAATTAAACTACACTATAATAAACATTATACTAAAGGATATTTATGGAATTTACCTTTGAACTTACAAATACTTGGATGATTATATTTATACTTACTGGTTTTATTGCAGGTTATATTGACTCAATTGCAGGAGGTGGTGGTATGATACAAGTGCCTATTTTATTATACAGTGGAATACCTCCTGTTTTTGTTTTAGCTACTAGTAAAGTTCCAAGTTTATTAGGTACATTAGTGGCAACATTTAAATATGCACTAAGTAAAAAAATATTATGGAAAATAGTTTTTATAGCAATTATTCCTTGTTTGATAGCTTCATATATAGGTTCAAGTCTTGTTATGTATTTATCAGACGATATAATACAATGGGCTATTTTATTATCCATTCCACTTGCTTTATTTTTTTTACTTAAAAAAAGTACTAAAAAAGATGATACGAATATAAAATTATCAAAAAAAAATATTATTCTTTCAACTGCACCAATTGGTTTTTATGATGGCTTATTAGGACCTGGAACAGGAACTTATATGACTATTTGTTTAAAAAAGTTTTTACATTTAGATTATATAATAGCAACTGCTACAACTAAACCTTTAAATCTAGCTACAAATATAGGCTCAGCTCTTGCATTTTTATTTGCTGGAAAAATAATATGGATGATTGCTATTCCTATGGCAATAGCTAATGTATTTGGATCTTATATTGGAAGCCATTATGCTATTAAGGGTGGAGAGGCTTTTATAAAAAAAGTACTTATAATTGTGTTAGTTTTTATGTTACTTGCAAATCTTATAAAAATTTTATTTAAATAAAGTTAATTATGATAAAATCATATTTTTAAAGAATTAAATAATTAACAAAAATAATCCGTGGAGATACAATGATAAAAAAATGCTTATTCCCAGCAGCTGGTTATGGTACAAGATTTTTACCAGCAACTAAAGCTACCCCAAAAGAAATGTTGCCTATTTTAACAAAACCCTTAATACAATATGGAGTTGAAGAAGCTATACAAGCAGGTATGAATACTATGGCTATTATAACTGGACGGGGGAAAAGAGCTATTGAAGATCACTTTGATATTTCTTATGAGTTAGAGCATCAAATTAAAAACACACTAAAAGAGCATTATTTAGATGAAATTAGAGCCGTCATAGGACAGTGTACTTTTTCATATACCAGACAAATTGAAATGAAAGGTTTAGGACATGCTATTTTATGTGGTCAAAGTCTAATAGGAGATGAAGCTTTTGCTGTGGTTTTAGCAGATGATTTATGCCATGCTAAAGGTGATGGTGTATTATCTCAAATGGTAAAACTATATCAAAAATACAAATGCTCAATAGTTGCAATTGAAGAAATACCAAAAGAAGATACTGGCAAATATGGAATAATTGAAGGCAATGAAATTGAAGATGGTATTTTTATGATATCAAATATGATAGAAAAACCAGAACCAAAAGATGCACCATCTAATTTAGCAATTATAGGAAGATATATATTAACTCCTGATATTTTTGATATTTTAAAAACTACAAAAGCAGGAAAAGCAGGTGAAATTCAAATCACAGATGCACTTTTAACACAAGCTAAAAATAATATGGTATTAGCATATAAGTTTGATGGTAAAAGATTTGATTGTGGTAGTATAGATGGTTTTGTTGAGGCTACTAATTATTTTTATGATAAAACAAAAAAGTAAGTATCATAAAGTTTTAATTTGAAATTTATTTTTGTTACACTATTTTCTAATTTAATACAGCCTTATTTTAAAGACTCTATTTTAAAAAGAGCAGTTGATGCAAATCTTATATCTTATGAGTTTTATAATCCACGAGAATTCTCTACAAATAGGCATAAAAAAGTTGATAATCAAATTATAAGTGGAGGTGCTGGTATGTTGATGACTTGTCAGCCATTATTTGATTGTATTGATGAAATAAAAAGAAAAAACTCTAATGCTTACATAATATTTCCACTTGCTAGTGCTAAATTATTTACACAAAACGATGCAAAACGTTTAGCAAAAAAAGAAAATCTAGTATTTGTTAGTGGGAGATATGAAGGAATTGATGAGAGAGTTATAGAAAAATATGCTAACGAAGTATTTTGTATTGGAGAGTTTGTTTTAACAGGAGGTGAGCTACCATCACTTACTATGTGCGATGCAATATCAAGAAATATAAAAGGTGTACTTGGAAATGCAAAATCTTTAGACATAGAAAGTTACGAAAATAAGCTTTTAGAAGCTCCATCTTTTGCAAAACCCAATGAAATACAAAATTTATGTGTAGTAAAAGAATTTCTAAAGGGAAATCATAGTAGAATATCCGACTTAAAATCGAAGATGTCAAGTTGTAAAACAAAATATTATAGACCAAATAAGGAAAAAAAATGAAAAATAGATATATAGCTAGTTTTGAAGAAAGTCAAGTTGAGCAAAAAGAAATACCTGAATTTAGAGCAGGTGATAATGTAAGACTTGGTATAGAAATTAAAGAAGGTACTAAAAAAAGAGTTCAAACTTTTGAAGGTATTGTTATAGCAAGACATGGTCAAGGTGTTGATTCTACATTTACAATAAGAAAAATTAGTGCTAATTCAGTTGGTGTTGAGAGAATTTTCCCTTTATATTCTGATTCTATAAAAAAGTTTGAAGTATTAAGAAAAGGTAAAGTAAGAAGAGCTAAGCTTCATTATTTACGAGAGTTAAAAGGAAAAGCAGCTAGAATTAAAGAACTTAAAAAATAGTTTACTAAGGTTTTTTACCTTAGTTTATTTTTAAATATTAAATTTTAAATGTCAAAAACTTTAATTCACACAGCTTTATTGTGTGAAGCTCAGATAATCATAGATTATTTTAAATTAAAAAAAGATAATCTGATGTCTACTTCTTACAAACTTTATACTAATGATAATATTTTATTAATAGTATCAGGTATGGGTGAAAAAAATACTACTAAAGCTATATCTTATATATTTGAATATTATAAAATAAACAAAGCTATTAATTTTGGAATAGCAGGAACTTCTGATAAAAGTATAAATATAGGAACATTGTTTTGTACGAATAGAATTTTAGATAATATTCCTTTAGCTTCTATTACAAGTGTAGATAAAGCATTAGATTTTAAAGATAATTTAGATACATTATTAGTTGATATGGAAGCTAAATATTTTACTATTCTTTGTAAAGAATATAATATAAAAGACTTTTATATCTTTAAAATAGTTTCAGATTATTTAAACCTAAGTATTCCTAAAAAATCTTTTGTTATCCAAGAAGTAAAAAAATCTTTTTCTAAATGGAAAAAATATATATGAGTTATAAGCAAAAATTTGATAAAAATATTTTAAATACAAACTTTAAAAATTTAAGTACAAATAATAAAATATTTATGAAAGATATTTCTTTTAAATACCAATTCACATTTCAAGAGTTAAAACAATTAATTGATTTTGCTATTGATTTTAATATGTGGAATGAAGCAGATATAACAAAAGTCTTTAAGACAGATTATGCAAATAGAAAAAATGCTTTTGCCGATATACGAAATATCTGGAATGATTTAAAAAATACAAGTAATTCTTATAAATCTTTTTCAAAAGACTTATATAAAGATGATTTAAGAAAGTTTTCTTTTACTTCTTATAAAAGTGATAAGATATCTTTAGGAGCCTGTCCTGTAGCAAGTAGCAACACTAGATGTTGTAATTTAATAACACTAGATGCTGTGCAGTCTTGTGGATTTGATTGTTCATATTGTTCGATACAGTCTTTTTATAATGAAGATAAAATAGCTTTTGATGTCAATTTTAAACAAAACCTTGAAAACTTACACTTAGATCCAAATGAAACTTATCATATAGGTACAGGGCAGAGTTCTGATTCTTTGATGTGGGGAAATAAAAATGGTATATTAGAGGCTCTTTTTGCTTTTGCTAAAAAAAACAAAAATGTCATTTTGGAATTTAAAACAAAATCTAAGAATATAAAATATTTTTTAGAAAATGATGTTCCTTCAAATATAATTTGCACATGGTCGCTAAATACTACAACAATTATTAATAATGAAGAACATTTAACAGCTAGTTTAGACGAGCGAATAAATGCTGCAAAACAATTAAGCTTAAAAGGTGTTTTAGTTGGTTTTCACTTTCATCCAATAGTTAAATATGAAAACTACTTAAATGAATATGCAAAAGTATATGAAACATTAATTAATACTTTTAAGCCCTGCAATGTAGTTCTTATATCTTTTGGAACATTAACTTTTATAAAACCAGTAATCTCAAAAATACGAAGTAGAAGTTTTAAAAGTAAGATTTTACAAATGCCTTTTGTAGACGCAAATAAAAAACAATCTTATTCTTTAGATATTAAAAAAGAAATGTTCAAACATGCTTATAATAGCTTTAAAGCTTGGCATAATGATGTGTATTTTTATCTTTGTATGGAAGACCAAAGTTTGTGGAAAGAAGTATTTGGATATGAATATGCTTCAAATAATCAAATGGAAGATATGATGAAAATGTCGTATTTAAATAAAATTACAAAGTGAAAATAGGAATTATTGGAGCAGGAGCTTCAGGAATAATGGCAGCTATACAAATAAAACGAATAAATAAAAATATACAAATAGATTTATTTGATATTAACAAAAGTATAGGTAAAAAGATTTTAGCTTCTGGTAATGGAAGGTGCAATATATCAAATACGACTCTTAGTTCAAAAAACTACAGAGGAGAAGATATAGCATTTTGCGAGTATGCTTTAGATAAATTTTCATTTAAAGAATTTGAAAAGTTTTGTATAAGTATTGGATTATTACTTGATATAAAAGATACGAATAAAGTTTATCCCTTATCAAATGAAGCAAAATCAGTTGTAAATTTACTGCAAAGTCAAGTTTTGCATTTAAATATAAATGTTATTTGTGAAACTAGAATTATAAAAGTTATTAAAGAAAAAAAGAAATTTTGCTTAAAAAGCAAAGATAAAAAGTTTGCTAATTATGATAAGGTTTTAATTTCTTCAGGCTTAAGTGCAGCTCCTCAATTAAATTCAACACAAGATGCCTTGATAATTGCTAAAACATTTGGACATAATATAAATCTTACATATCCGTCACTTGTTGGTTTATGTATGAATTCTAATTATCATCATAAACTAGCTGGTTTTAAAAAAGAAGTTAAACTTACACTTTTGATAAATAATATTATAAAAGATGAGCAACAAGGCGATCTTCTTTTTACTAAATATGGAGTTTCTGGTTTTGCCGTTTTAGATATAAGTCAACAAGCTTCATATTATTTATCTTTAAAAAAAAATGTGTTAATTGATATTGATTTTTTTCCAAATTTATCAAAAGAAGAATTAGATAAAAAAATAAGAATTTTAGTAAAATCAAACAAGAATGAAAAACTAAGTACTTTATTAGGTGGTTTAGTATCAAATAAACTACCCCTTGTTTTATTACAAGAATGTAATTTAGATATTAATATAAAAGCCAAAGATATATATGACAAAGATATAAATACTATTGTAAGTAAACTATTAGCTTGGAGAATAAATATTATCGAAACTCAAGGTTTTAAACACGCAGAAGTTAGTGGTGGAGGTATTAAAACTTATGAAATAAATAATAAAACTTATGAAAGTAAAAAATGTAAAAATCTATATTTTTCAGGTGAAGCTATAGATATAGTAGGATATAGAGGTGGATATAATTTACATTTTGCATGGGCTAGTGGATATACTTGTGCTAAGGCTATAACTAACGGCTTACAGGACAGCTAAAATATTATGGGGCATTACACTTATTGGTTTGTTTCGAGTTAAATTTGTGTAAATATCTAGCTTTCATACTTTCATTGCCCAATAGTCCCCCTTGATGTATATACAAAATACAATAAGATTCTAAATCTTGGTTTTTGTGCATATAATTTTGAAGATTAATCCATCCCAAAGAATCATAAAGTAAATCAAATTCTATTTTTGTTTGCTCTAAAAGTTCCTTATGTATATCAAAAAAATCTTTATAAAGTTTTCCAAAATGATATTTTTTATCTTTATTTATATTTAGAATTTTAGGATGTAAAAGTTCATTTGCTTCTAAAATTTTAAATTGTTTTTTTAAATATTCATCATCTCCGACACAAGCACAAGTTAAAACTTCAAATTCTTTAAGATTTTTTTGTAAAAATAAAGAACTAGTACCCGTGCCACTTGGTAAAAATATCTTTAATTTATTGATTAGATTTATTTTTGCCCATTGTCTAATTTCATTTGCTAAAATTTTTATACCAAATTCAGCTTCCTTACAAGAAGCACCTTCAGGAATAAAAATATAATCATCTTCTTTTTTTAAAACTATATTTTGAATATAAGTATTTATATCTTTATTGTAAGTTATGTTTTGTAAAGAAATAATATTTGCATTGTTTTCTATAGCTTTTTTATAATTACCTTGAGGATTTTTTTGTAAAAAAGTTGGTATATGCTCAACATAAAAATCTAATTTAAGATTTTTATATTTTGCTAAAATAGCTAAAGAAGACAAAGTATTTGATTGAGAAGATCCATAAGAAATGATTTTACTTTTATTTTTAAAATCATTAGATAAAAAATAATATAGTTTTCTAGCTTTATTTCCTGAAAAATCTATATCTAATAAATCATCTCTTTTGATATAAATTTGTTTTTTATTAAAAGAGATTTTTTCTATTGGTGAGTTTGTATATTTTAACAAAACATTTGTAAATTACACTTTTAGATAAATAATTTAATTTTTATTAATACAGAGTAAATCAATAAAACTTTGTTCCAACCTAGCTATTAAAGACTCTTGACCAGCTCTTAGCCATTTTCTTGGGTCGTAATATGATTTATTAGGAATATCATCTCCATCTTTATTGCCAATTTGACTTTGTAAATAACTATTATATTTCTCATTATAATTTTTAACACCAAGCCAAGTAGCCCATTGTGTATCTGTATCAATATTCATTTTTATTACACCATAATCAATAGCTTCATGAATATCTTTAATTAAAGAACCAGAGCCACCGTGAAAAACAAAATCAATAACATTGCTTTCTTTATTTAATTTTTTTTCTAAAAACTCTTGAGAATTTTTTAAAATTATTGGGGAGAGTTGCACATTTCCTGGTTTATAAACACCATGAACATTTCCAAAAGATGCTGCAATTGTAAAGTTTGGACTAACCTTATCTAATTCTTCAAAAGCATACGCTACATCTTCAGGTTGAGTATAAAGTAAAGAGTTATCAATACTTGTATTATCAACACCATCTTCCTCTCCACCTGTAATTCCAAGTTCAATTTCAATCATCATATCAATTTCATTCATTTTTGTAAAATAATCAACACAAATTGAAATATTCTCATCTAATGGTTCTTCTGATAAATCTAACATATGCGAAGTATACAAGGGTCTTTGATATTGTTCAAAGTGGAGCTTTCCAGCTTCCATTAATTCATCTATCCAAGGAAGTAGTTTTTTAGAGGCATGGTCTGTATGAAGTATTACAGGAATTCCATATGCCTTAGCCATCATATGAACATGCATAGCACCACTAACAGCACCTAAGAGAGCCGAATTTAAACTCTTAAGTCCTTTTCCTGCATAATACTGTGCTCCACCATTTGAAAACTGTATTATAATTGGTGAGTTTACTTTTGCAGCAGCTTCAAGTGCTGCATTTATAGAATCACTACCTACTACATTAACAGCAGGAATTGCAAAATTATTTTTTTTAGCATAAGCAAATAGTTCTTTTGCCTCAGAAGCATTTAAAACTCCTGCATTAACAATATCTAAAATAGCCAAGATAAATCCTTATTTAATTACAATTTTTGCTGTTTTTCTTAATTTTTTTGTTATAGATTTAATTTTATTTCTAAATTTTGTTTGTTTTATACTTTGTTCAATTGATAGTTTAACTTTATCAAATGTTGATATTGAAGACTTCTTTTTATCTTCTAAATAAATAATATGATAACCAAATTGAGTTTTAACTGCTTGTTTAGTATATGTTCCTTTATCTAAAGCTTTTGCAGCGGCTGAAAATTCTGGTACCATTTTATTTTCTTCAAACTTACCAAGATAGCCACCTTTTTTACCACTTGGACCAACTGATTTTTCTTTTGCTAATTTTATAAAAGTTTCTTTTTTGTTTTTAGCTTTATTTAATTCTTTTATAATATCTTCTGCTTCTTTTTTTGTTTTTGTTAAGATATGTCTAGCTTCTAATACAGCCTCTGTTTTATACTTTTCTTTATTAGAAGAATAATATTTTTCTTTTTCAGTTTTACTAATACTTATTTTTGCAAATTCTCTTTGCATCCAAATTTCTAAACTTAAATCTTTTTTTAACTTTTTTAAAGCATCTTTATATGCTTTATCATTTTTAATTGCAGAACTTGCAGCTTTTTGAGAAAGTAAACTCTTATCAATTAATTGATTGATAATTTGTTTTTGACTTTTATTAGGAAGAGTATCAAATTTAATATTTGGATTCCTTAATATCATAGCCACATCATCTAATGTAATCTTTTCACCATTAACTTTTGCTAAATACGTACTAGCCGAAAAAGATGCTGTACTAAGAGCTAAAGAAATAACTATACCTGAAACAATTTTTTTCATAAATAATCCTTGAGAATAATAATTTTATATTTAAAATATCGTGTATATTAACATTTTTTTATTAATAAAAAGTTAATAATATTCAAATATTAAAATTTAGCTTAAAAAACCTTTAATTTTTGTTCTTATTGTGTTATACTTCGGAAAATTAGCAAGCTTAACCTAAAATTAAGGAAAATATATGAGAATTTTAATCATTGAAGATGAGATTACATTAAATAGAACACTTCAAGAAGGATTAATAGATTTTGGATACCAAGTTGATTCTGCTGAGAATTATAAAGATGCAGAGTATTTTATTGATATTAGAAATTATGATTTAGTATTAACAGATTGGATGTTACCTGATGGAGATGGTATTAAACTGTGTAAAATAATTAAAAATAGAAGTTCAAGAACTGCTGTTGTTATTTTATCTGCACGCGATGATAAAGATAGTGAAATTGAGGCACTTAAATCAGGTGCTGATGATTATATAAAAAAACCTTTTGATTTTGATATTTTACTAGCACGAATTGAAGCTAGATTAAGATTTGGGGGAACAAATATAATAGAAATTGATAACTTAGTAATTAACCCTGATGAAGAGAAAATACTATATAACAATCAAGAAATTGAACTTAAGGGAAAACCTTTTGAAGTATTGACACATTTAGCACGACATAGAGATCAAATTGTTTCAAAAGAGCAATTACTAGATGCTATTTGGGAAGAGCCTGAATTGGTAACTCCAAATGTTATTGAAGTTGCGATTAATCAAATTAGACAAAGAATGGATAAACCATTAAATATTTCTACAATTGAAACAATTAGAAGAAGAGGTTATAGATTTTGTTATCCAAATTCGGATGAAGAGAAATAATTTAAGTTTAATTAAAACCTTATGAAAAGCATTTATAAACAGTTCTATTACAAGCTTATAATTGCTACTTCTTTATTTATTATTATTTTATCAATTTTATTCTACGGATATACACGCTCTATGATTTTTGAAAGCTTAAATCATAGTTTATTAAAAGATGCTAAACTTATATTAAAAATTAGTCAAAATAAAAATATCAATAAAAATAACTTTGATATTATTACTCATCATGGAGTAAGTGTAGATATAGTTCAAATAAAACAAAAGATCAAAACCAATTTTACTTATTATCAAATAAAAGAAAATCATCTTGTAGACTTTTTATATCCTTTTAATAAAAAAAAATTTAAATATATAAAAATTACAAAAAATATCAACTCATCTATTGAAATGTTAAATAAAATATTCAATAACTTATTTTTATTGTCCTTTGGTGGTTTAATTCTTATTGTATTATATGCTTTTACTGTTTCTAAAACTCTATTAAGACCTATTATTCAAATAACTAATGAATTATCTAATATGAATGAACATTCACTTGATAAGATAAATCATAATAATTTACCAATAGAATTTCATCCTTTAGCTAATTCTATTAATTCTTTAACAAATAGAATAGAAACTTATATAAAATTTAAAAAAGAATTATTTATAGGTGCTGCTCATGAATTAAAAACGCCACTTGCAGTAATGAAGCTTAAAAATGAAGTAACATTAATAAAAAAAAGAGATATTAAAAAATATGAAGAAACATTAGAGCTTACAATAAAACAAATAAATGATATGAATAAAATGATTAGTTCAATCTTAGATATAGGAAGAGCTGAGGGAGCTCAGTTTGAAAAGCCTGAAGAAATTGATTTGGTACAGTTTTTAAAAAGAAAAACAAATGACTATAGAATGTTAAGTTCTCAAAAAAATATTACAATTACATTTTATTCTAATGTAAATTATTTATATATTTTAGTTAGAATTACTTTATTAAATCAAATTATTCAAAATTTAGTACAAAATGCAATTAAATTTACTTACAATGAGAAGTCCATTGCTATTAAATTAGAAAAAACAAAGGAGGCAATACTCTTAGTAATCATTGATGAGGGAATTGGCATTGATGAAAATGTTGATTTATTTGCACCTTTTAAAAAAATAGGTGCACAAAGTGGTGTTGGCTTAGGTTTATTTTTAGCAAAAAATGCAGCTAATAGTATGAATGCAAAAATTGATTTAAAGAATCATCAAGATACATCAAAAGGAACAATAGCTACTATTAGTTTACCTCTTAGCCTTATAGCAACATCACATTAAATTTTTGTATTCAATTTTTGTACATTTATCTTGAACAACTTGCATTCCATAATCTTTAGCTTTTTTTGCAGCACTATTATTTACTAAACCTAATTGTGTCCATACAATATCAACATCACCTTTTTTAATAGCATTATTTATTTCTTGTTCAATTGCTTTTTTGTTCCTAAAAATATTAACCATATCTACTTTAAAAGGAATATCTAATAAAGACTTGTATACTTTTTCACCTAAGATGATATCCTCTTTAGGATAAACAGGAATTATTTTAAAACCAACACTTTGTAAAAATTTTCCTACTTTATGTGAGTCTTTTGCTTCGTTTGGAGATAAACCTATAATAGCAATATTTTTTATTTTTAAAAATATTTCTTTTATCTCTTTATCATTTGAGTTTATACTTGCAATTAAATCATTCATCTTAATTTCCTTATTTATCATCTTTTTCTATTTCTAATATTTCTAATTTCTTTTGTATGAATTTTTTTACTACTTCATAATCAATAGTTTCCTCAAAATCTTCAAATTTTCCTCCTGAAGCATTTAGATGTCCACCACCTTTTGCTAACTTAAATGCCATTTGTGAAACATCTACTTTCCCATCTGCTCGCAAACTAATTGTACCTTTTTTACCAATATCAATAAAAAAATCATAATCTTCATTTCTTTTTAAAAAAGTATTTGCCAAAATTGAAATAGACCCAATAGAATAAGTTAAAAGTCCCTTATGATTTTTATAATGTATCGTAAATTTATCTTTATTTTTATTTAATACATTAACTACATATTTTGAACTTAGATTATCAATTGTATCATTTTTATCATCAAGTTTTAAGTATTCTTTTTTGAGAAAATAAATATTTTCATCTAAAAGAATATGCCTATTATCTTCAAATAAATACTTTGTTGAAGCTTTTAATAAATATAACCTATAGTCTCTATTTAAACTAGGAAATAGTGTACTATTAATTTCTCTTGATGAATGAACAGCGCTTAATAAAACTTTTCCAAATTCAAAATTACTAGTTTGCTCATCTAGCCAAATATCAACTGCATTAACTGTGTCAATTAAGGGTTTGAGCCACTTAGATAAAGACTCATCAAATGTCTTAAAATATTCAAGCATATAATCATAAACAATTTTAGATGCACACCTATTTACATCTAAATAATACCATGAAAACTCTTCGGCACTAAATTTACCAGATATATGATGGTCTAATATTTGTAATTTTATATTAAAACCACTTTTAATTAGTTTTTTTACTTCTAAATCTAAATTTGTAGATTCCTTATATGTTAAATTCAAATCACTAATAAGAAAAAATATATTTTCTTCTTTATTTAAAAGAATAATTTTATCCAAAAAATTTTGAATTGATAGCTTAACTTCTAAACCATAATTTGCATTTAAATAATAAACATCATCAAATAATTCTTTTGTAATAAGTTGGCAAGCATAACCATCAAGATCCGTATGTGAAAGATGAAATAATTTCATTCTGATATATCTTTTAGTGTTAAGTCTTTTAAAAAAAGATTAATTTTACTTTGAAGATTGTTTAATAAGGGCCAAACTAAACAGGTGTTTCCAATATCAGAAGGACAAGCATCAACAGAGGGTGAGCATTCAAATACGGAGGGTGTTTTTTCTTCTGCTACACTTGTAATATCAAAAATGGTTATTAAATCATAAGGTTTATTTAAAATAAAACCTCCATTAACACCTCTAATAGACTTAACTATACTATGTTTAGCTAAGTTTTGCATGATTTTTGCTAAAAAAGATTTTGGTATATTTAATTCTTTTGATAGAATATCTACATTTTTTAATTCATCACTTTTTGCAATAGAAATAAGTGAAAGTAAAGCATACTCGCTTTTTTTTGTTAGTAACATTTTTTTCCTCTTTGAACTTATGAAATCATTTTAGTAAATGATTATAACTAAATCCAAGAGGAATACAAAAATATTTTTGTATTTAATAAAAATTATTTAGCTCTTATTCCTAAATCATTAACTAGTGCCTGAAATTTAACATAATCAGTCTTTCTAAGATATTTAAGAAGTCTCTTTCTTTTTCCAACCATCTTTAATAATCCTAATCGTGATGAATGATCTTTTTTATTTATTTTTAAATGTTCAGTTAAAACTTTAATTTGTTCACTTAAAATTGCTATTTGTATTTCAGATGAACCTGTATCTTTTTCATCTCGCCTGTGTTTCTCAATAATACTCGTTTTTAAATCCTGATCTAAAGCCATAATGACCTCCTAATAGGTATATAATCTCACAAAAATGTGGAGAATGATTATATAGACTTTTATATTAAAGTTGCTTTAATTCAAATTATAAGTCTTATTAGATATAATCTCTTAGTTTATTAAAAATAAAATATTAAGAGAAATTAAATGACTACTTCATTGTTTTATCCAAAAACGTTAAAATCAAATACTCAAATCTTTAATCAAATTTTAAAAGAAAAAGATAATATTGGTTACTATAATCTTGCATTACAAGATTTTTCAAATACTAAGTCTGAATTAGATATTTTAAATATAAAAGCAAAAAACATTGCTATTGTTGGCATTGGTGGAAGTACTTTAGGTACTAGTGCTATTTATAATTTTTTAAAATATTCCAAAAGCAATCTAAAAAAGTTATTCTTTTTTGAAAGTACAGACCCAATATTCTTAAATGCAAGAATAAAAGAAATGAATTTAAGAGATACTTTTTTTATAATTATTTCAAAATCTGGTACTACAATTGAAACAATTTCTATTTTTAAATATATATCATCTTTAATTTTAATCAATAAAAATAATTGTTTAATCATTAGTGAAAACAAATCAAAATTAAGCTTATTTGCCAAAAGTAAAAATATAAGTACATTTGACATTCCATCAAATATTGGGGGAAGATTTGCTGTGTTTTCTAATGTTGGATTAATACCTTTGTATTTAGCAGGTTTTAATATCAATAGTATTCTAAAAGCATTAAAAGATACTTATTCTTCATTTTTTAATAAAGAAGAATTTTATGATAAATTAATACATAAAGCAAGAACTATTGTGCAGTATAAAGATGAATATAATATAAATGCTATTTTTTCTTATTCTCAATTATTAGAAAGTTTTAATAAATGGTATGTGCAACTTTGGGGGGAGAGCCTTGGTAAAATTGATTTTTTTGAAAAAAATCAAAGTTTAACACCTATTGGTTTATTAGGTCCAATTGATCAACATAGCTTTTTACAATTAATCATTGAAGGCAAAGAAGATAAAACTGTTACTTTTATTAAGGTAAAAAACTTTGATGATGAAACAGTAATACCAAATATTTCTTTAGAACATTTAGAAGAATTAGATTTTATTAATGGTTTAAAATTTTCTAATTTAATAAATGAACAAGCAAATGCTACAATCTCATCTTTAAAGAATAAACATAAAAATTTACCCCTAGATGTAATAGAACTAGAAAGTATTAATGAATATGAGATATCAAAACTTATGTTTTATTATGAATTATTAACTTCAACTGTAGGAAGTTTTTTAAATATTAATACATACGACCAACCAGGTGTTGAATTAGGGAAAAATATTCTTAAAAATAAGTTAGATGTGAAATGAAATATCTTTATTCACATAAGAAATACAACAATTTTTTTATACAATGTTACAATATAATTATTGTATAAGCTTAAGAGGTGAAGTATGCTAAGTGATAAAAATTTTATTAATATTGCCCATGAGATTTCAAGTGCATCTAAATGCGTATCAAAATGTGTGGGTGCTGTTATTGTAAAAGATGGTAGGATATTATCTACGGGCTATAATGGAACTCCAAGTTCTTATGTGAATTGTTCAAGTCATTGGGATAATAAATATACTAAGGAACATCATGAATGGTCAAAAATTTATGAAATTCATGCAGAAATGAATGCTATTATTTGGGCAGCTAGAAAAGGTATATCAATAGAAAATGCAACAATTTATGTCACTCTTGAACCTTGTAGTGAATGTTCTAAAAATTTAATTGCATCAGGAATTAAAAGAATTGTATTTGATAAACATTATGAACATACAAATTCAATTTTAATATCAAAGTTTCTACAAGATAATAATGTGATTATTGAACAAATCAATATTTAAAGTGCAAGACCACATTCTACATTAGAAAACAAGTTAAAATTATGAGTTATTAGGTATAAAAAAATATAAACTTTATATAAGAGATGATTATGGTACGCCTGACAGGATTCGAACCTGTAACCGCCGGGGCCGAAACCCAGTGCTCTATCCAGTTAAGCCACAGACGCAAAATTTAAAGAAAAGATAATATCATAAATAAACTTAATTAAAAGATATGAATAAATATAATATTATTAAAAAATTGTATTTATTTTTGTTTTTGTCCTTTTATAATCAATCTTAAAGCATTTAATTTTATAAAACCCTGTGCATCTTTTTGATTATACACTTCATCTTCTTCAAATGTTGAATGTTCTTCACTAAATAATGACTTAGAAGATTCACGACCAACCACCATAACATTACCTTTATAAAGTTTTAATCTTACAATTCCTTCAACATTTGTTTGAGTTGCATCAATAGCTGTTTGTAACATTTCTCTCTCAGGCGAAAACCAAAAACCATTATAAATTAACTTTGCATATCTTGGCATTAATTCATCTTTTAAATGAGCCTCTTCTCTATCAAGCGTTATTGATTCAATCGCTCTATGGGCTTTTAGCATGATAGTTCCACCTGGTGTTTCATAACAACCTCTTGCTTTCATTCCTACATATCTATTTTCAACTATATCAATTCTTCCAATACCATGAATATTTCCATAATCATTTAATGCTTTAAGAAGTTTAGCAGGACTTAATTCTTCATCATTAATGGCATAAGGATCACCATTTTTATATGAAATTGTAATATATGTAGGAGTACTTGGTGCATTTTCAAGTGAATTAGTCCATAACCACATACTTTCATCTGGTTCTACTGCTGGGTCTTCTAGTGCTAAACCTTCATATGAAATATGCAATAAATTTGCATCCATAGAATATGGACTTATTGCTGGATTTCCATCTTTATCTAAGTGTTTTTTATCTATACTAATCCCGTGCTTTTTAGCATAAGATAGAAGTTTTTCTCTTGAATTTAAATCCCATTGCCTCCAAGGTGCTATTATAGTAATATCAGGGTTTAATCCTAAATATCCTAATTCAAACCTTACTTGATCATTTCCTTTTCCAGTTGCTCCATGAGATACTGCATCTGCCCCCATTTTCTTAGCTATTTCTATTTGTTTTTTAGAGATTAATGGACGTGCTATTGAAGTTCCTAAAAGATATTCACCCTCATAAATAGCATTCGCTCTAAACATTGGAAATACATAATCTTTGACAAATTCTTCTTTTATATCTAAGACAAAAATATTTTTCTCTTTTATACCCATGGCAAGAGCTTTTAATCGTGCTGGTTCAACCTCTTCACCCTGCCCTAAATCAGCAGTAAAAGTAATAACCTCAGCATTATATTCATCTTGTAACCATTTTAATATAATAGAGGTATCTAAGCCACCACTATAAGCTAATACTACTTTTTTAACATTTTTTTTAGCCATATTTTAACTCCTGTATAAAGTTTTATATTTATTGTATTTTTTAGACAGATATTTTATCTAATATTTGCTATAATATTTATTATGAGAATAGATAAATTTTTAAATGCAGTAAATATTACAAAACGAAGAGCAGTAGCTGAAGATATGCTAAAACACAAAGTTGTTTTTATAAATGATGTTTGTGTAAAAAAAGCAAAAGAAGTCAAGCTAGATGATATTATAGAAATTAAATATTTAGAAAAAAGTAGTAAATTTAAAGTTTTACAAATACCAAGTACAAAGTCAACTCCAAGATCAAAAATGTTTGAATTTGTACAAGAGATATAAAAAAAGACATAAAAAGGAAATATTATGTTTAATAAAACAAAATTAAAATTTGATGATATTTTTGAAAATAGATTACATAAAGATGAAATTAAAGAGTATTTAATTAACCTCTATGAAAAAGGTGAAACAGCTGCTCAAATTGCTGGTGCAGCATCTGCTATGAGAGAACATGCTATACCTTTACCTATTCATTATGATTTAAAAGAAAAGTTAATTGATGTTGTTGGAACTGGTGGTGATTATTCTAATTCATTTAATATTTCATCAACTGTTGCTCTTGTATTATCAGCATGTGGCTCATATGTGGCAAAACATGGAAATAGAAATATAACTAGTAAATCAGGGTCTGCTGATATGCTTGAAGCCTTAGGAATTAATTTATCGCTTAGTCCTATAATAATTGCCAAAATGATTGAAGAAACAAATTTTGGTTTTATGTTTGCTCAAAACCATCATCTGGCAATGAAACATATTATGCCTATACGAAATTCTATTAATCATAGAACAATTTTTAATATTTTAGGTCCCTTATCAAATCCAGCTTTTGTAAATAAACAATTAATTGGTGTATTCTCCAAGCTATATATTGGGAAAATTATTGAAACACTAAATTTACTTGATACAAAAAAAGCAATGGTTGTTTCATCTAAAGATAATATGGATGAAATTTCTATATCAGATATTACTTATGCAAATAGCTTGGATAATGGACGAATTCAAGAGTTTGAGATTAATCCAGAACATTATGGATTAAAATTATCACCAAAAGAAGCTATTGTTGGTGGAGATGCTAAGCATAATGCTAATATAAGCTATGAAATTATTCAAGGACAAACTAAAGATGCCAAACTTGATATAGTTTTAATAAACACAGCTGCTGCTTTAATAGTAGACGATAAAGCAAGAGATTTTCAAGATGGTATACAAATGGCAAGAGAAGTTATACAAAATGGACAAGCCAAGAAAAAACTAGAACAAATTATTAAGTTTTCAAATTCGTATTAAAGAATTGACTTGACTAAAGAATTAATGTTAGACTTGAATAATATTAATAAAATATTTATCATACTAGATGATATAATTAAAAAACAAAAGAATTCTATTATATTATTAAGAGGTGATTTAGCAAGTGGTAAAACAACACTTGTAAAACATTATGTAGAGTATATGAATATAGATGATATAGTTACTTCACCTACTTTTTCTTTACAAAATATTTATAAACAAAATATTTTTCACTATGATATGTATAATAAAACTTTAGATGAATTTATAAGCTTAGGTTTATTAGAAGAATTTGAAAAAGATGGTATTCATTTTGTAGAATGGGGAAGCTTGGAATTTCAAACTATGTTAAACTCTTATGGTTTTAATACAATTATTATAAATATAAATAAATATGATAAAAAAAGGCAATATATAATAAATGCATAAATTAGAAATAAAAAACATAACAAAAAGTATAAAAAAAACTCAAATTTTAAATGGTGTATCACTTGAAATATCAAGTGGAGAGATAGTAGGATTACTTGGACCAAATGGAGCAGGAAAAACTACTACATTTTATACAGTATGTGGTTTAGTTAAGCCAAGTAGTGGAACAGTCTATTTTGACAATCAAGATATCACAAAATTGCCTTTGCATAAACGAGCTTTATTAGGTATTGGTTATTTACCACAAGAGTCTTCAATATTCCAAGATTTAAGTGTAGAAGACAATTTAATGTTAGCTGCTCAAATTGTCATAAAAGATAAAAATGAACAATATCAGAGAATAGAAGATTTACTAGAAGTATTTAATATAGAACCAATACGAAAAAGAATAGGTGTTAATTTATCAGGAGGGGAGAGAAGAAGAACAGAAATAGCAAGAGCTTTAGTTTCTAAGCCAAAATTTCTACTTCTTGATGAACCTTTTGCAGGAGTTGATCCAATAGCTGTAAAAGATATACAAAGTATAATAGTTCAGTTATCAAAAAGAGATATTGGAGTATTAATAACAGATCATAATGTAAGAGAAACCTTAGAAATTTGTCATAAAGCATATGTTATGAAACATGGTAGTTTATTAGCTTCAGGAAGTAGTGAAGAAATAAAAAATAGCAAACTTGTAAAAGAACATTATCTTGGTGAGAATTTTAATTTTTAATAGGGTATTTATTTATTCTAAGCATGTAGATAAATATAATACAATCAATCCTTTGTTTGTCAAGTTATAAAAAGTGTTATCAAAATTATAAAAGTTCCTACATTCAAATAAGAAGTCTTACAGTATTACTTGGTACAATTTTTTTAAATTATATACTTAAAATATTTTTATAAAAAATAATTTGGTGCTTCATTTGTAATTGTTACATCATGAACATGACTTTCTTTTAATCCTGCACTTGTGATTTCGACAAATTGGGCATTTTCTTGAAAAATTTTAATAGTTGAAGAACCTAAGTAACCCATTGAAGACCTTAGTCCTCCTGCCATTTGGTGAATAATATCTGCAATAGAACCTCTATATGCAACTCTTCCTTCAATACCCTCAGGTACAAGTTTATCACTTGCTATTCCATCTTGAAAATACCTATCCGTACTTCCTTTCTCCATAGCACCAATTGAACCCATACCTCTATATGATTTAAATTTTCTTCCTTGAAATAATATTAAATCTCCTGGACTTTCATCAGTTCCTGCTAACGCTGAACCCATCATCACACAGCAGGCCCCCACAGCTAAAGCTTTTGCTACATCACCTGAATATTTAATTCCCCCATCAGCAATGACAGGAATATCAAACTTAGCAGCTTCCATCGCACACTCATCAATAGCAGATATCTGAGGTACTCCAACACCTGCGACTATTCTTGTTGTACAAATAGAACCAGGACCAATACCTACTTTAACTGCATTGGCACCTGCTTGTATTAAAGCTCGTGTTCCATCAGCAGTTGCTACATTTCCTGCTATTATATCTACATCTAAAAGTTTTTTTATTTCTTTTACTGTATTTATAATACCACTTGAATGACCATGTGCTGAATCTAAAACTAAAACATCAACACCAATTTTAACTAATGCTTTTGCTCTGTCAATTTGTCCAACTCCAATAGCAGCACCAACTCTTAATCGTCCAAATTCATCTTTATTTGAATTAGGATATTCAATTTTTTTATTTATATCTTTTATTGTAATTAAGCCCATTAATTTATTATTTTCAATAATTGGTAATTTTTCTATTTTATTTGCATGCATAATATCAGCAGCAGTATCAAGTGTAGTACCAACTTTTGATGTGATTAATGGCATATTAGTCATCTTGTCTTCAATTTTTTTTGTAAAATCTTTTGTAAATCTCATATCGCGATTTGTGATAATTCCTAATAAATTATTTTCATCATCAACAACAGGAATACCAGATATCTTATATGAAGCCATAATATCTTCTGCATCTTGCAAGGTTTGATCTTTTTTAATAGTAATTGGATCTATAATCATACCTGATTCAGATTTTTTTACTTTTTGAACTTGCAGGGCTTGTGCTTGTATATCCATATTTTTATGTATTATGCCAATTCCTCCAAGTCTAGCCATCGCAATTGCAGCATCGCATTCAGTAACGGTATCCATAGCAGCACTTACAAAAGGAATATTTAAAGTAATATTTTGTGTTAGTTTTGATTTTAAACATACTTCTTTTGGTAGAATATCTGAAGCAGCAGGTACAAGTAAAACATCTTCAAAAGTCAATGCTCTTTTTATAATATTCATATACAATCCTATTTTATATTATTTTTTATAATTTATAATTTGCTCTAAATTTAAAGCTCCATCAAATAAAGTTTGCTCTTCAAATGAATTTGCAATGAACTGTAAACCTATTGGCATATTATCTTTATCTTTTCCAACAGGTAAGGAAATAGCTGGCAAGCCTGCTAAATTTATAGAAAGTGTATATATATCACTTAAATACATTTCTAAAGAAGTTTTAAAAGCCCCAAATTTAGGTGCAGTTGTAGGTGCAACAGGTGAGAGAATTAAATCTGCATCTTCAAATATCTTATCATATTCATCTTTTATAAGATGTCTTACTTTTTGTGCTTTTATATAATAAGCATCATAATAACCTGAACTTAAAACAAAAGAACCTAATAAAATTCTTTTTTGTACTTCTTTTCCAAAACCTTGCGATTTAGTATTTATATAAACATCTTGTAAGGATTTTCCTTCTTTTCTATTTCCGTATCTTATACCATCAAATCTTGATAAATTTGCAGATGCTTCAGCAGTTGCAACTATATAATACGATGATAATATTTTTGAAGTATCAAGCATTTTTTTCTTTATGATTTTATGTCCATTATCTTCTAAAGTTTTAATAGTATGTGCAAATTCTTTTTGAATACAAGAACTAGCTTGTGAAGTAAAATCATCAATTATAGCTATTGTTAATTTTTTATTTGGATTTAATTTTGTACTTACTTTTTCATAAGATATATTTGCAGATGTCGAATCTAAGGGATCATGTCCTGCAATAATATCATATAAAATTGCAGCATCTTCTACATTTTGAGTAATTGGTCCACATTGATCTAAAGACGAAGAATATGCAGTTATACCATATCTTGAAACTCTTCCATAAGTAGGTTTCATTCCTACACAACCACAATAAGCAGCAGGTTGTCGAACACTTCCTCCTGTATCAGTTCCAAGTGCAGCAATTGCAATACCAGCAGCAACAGCAGCTGAACTACCACCTGAACTACCACCTGGAACTCTTGAATAATCACTTGGGTTTAATGTCTTTCCATAACACGAAGTTTCTGTTGAACTTCCCATGGCAAATTCATCCATATTGGTTTTACCAAAGGCACTTAAACCAGCTTTTTCAAGATTGTTAATTACACTTGCATTATAAGGGGATATATAAGATTTTAAAATATTACTAGCAGATGTTGTTTCCCAGTCTTTTACATTAATATTATTTTTAATCGCAATTGGAATACCAAAACCAGATGTAGAAATGGAACTTGAAGTTAATTGTTCAATATAAGCATAACTTTTATCATTTTGTATTTTTATTTCTAAATCTTTTCTAAGTTTTATAAGCTCATCACTACTTAATTTTAGTGCTTCTTTTAAAGTTATCAAATCCTTCTCCTAAATATATATAGGCAATTATAGCAAAAAAATCATTAAATTTGACTTCTAAAATAGAAGCAATCCTGATATGCTACCCTAAGAGAAGAAAAAAAACAACTATACTTGTGGTAAG
>JAKZMJ010000022.1 GCA_030491005.1 Sulfurospirillum sp.
CTAGAAATTATTTTTTTAGCAATACTTCCACCAAAAAAAGAAGAAACAGAAACACTTGTATAAAAGTCCCCATTTTTTCCTATTTCCTTGTAGTTTGCATAATATGAATTTTCATCATATAACCAAGAGTAGAAGTATGTGCTAAATTTTATATTATCTTTACTCATAATTATTGTTTATATAAACTCAACACCTTTTGAACCATTTTCAAGACTCCCAATTACATAAGCATCCGTATTTTTTAATACTTCATCTACATTTGATGGGTTTACAACTAAAACCATACCTACACCCATATTAAAGGTTCTGTACATTTCTTCTATTGCTACATACTTACTCATAAATTTAAATATAGGTAAAACATCAATTAAATCTCTTTTTACCACTGCTTTTAAATGAGAAGGCAAAACACGAGGTAAATTCTCAGTAATACCTCCTCCTGTAATATGAGCTAAAGCATTTATTAGATGTTTATTTTCTTTGAATTCTTTTACATAAATTCGTGTAGGTTCTAGTAAAACATTCTTTAATTTTTGTCCTTCAAAATCATCATCTAAAGACATATTTAATTTATCAAATAATAGTTTTCTTACTAAAGAAAAACCATTTGAATGTATTCCTGAAGATGGTAATGCTAATAAGATATCACCTTCTTTTACTTTTTCAATTCTATTTAATTCATCTTTTTCAGCAATTCCTACACAAAAACCAGCTAAATCAAAATCGCCTTTTTTATACATATCTGGCATTTCAGCTGTTTCCCCACCTATTAGTGAGCATTGGCTTAAAATACAAGCTTTTGCAATTCCTTTTATAACATCACTTGCTTCATCTACGTTTAAAGAAGCACTTGCATAATAATCTAAGAAAAATAATGGTTCACCAAAATTACATAAAAGGTCATTTACACACATGGCAACTAAATCTATACCAACACTATCAAATATTTTTGCATCTATTGCTATTTTTAATTTTGTACCAACACCATCAGTTCCAGCTAAAAGTACTGGTTTTTTATAAGAAGTAGGCAGTTCAAATGCACCTGCAAAAGAACCAATTCCACCTAATACACCTGGTAATATAGTTGATTGTACATGTGGTTTTATCTTCTCGACAAATTCATTTCCAGCGTCTATATCAACTCCTGCATCTTTATAATTGACTAAATCCATTTATTACCTTTTTACAAACTATTTTTAACAATTTTTCGCTATTATAACAAAACATTTATAAATTTTAAGGACAAAATATATGAACGATAATACAGCTTTTAATGAAATGATGATTCCTTCCTTTATGCACACATAAAGAGCCTTCAAAAGTATTAATCATAGGTGATAATAATGATGATATGAAAGAACAAGCACTTAAGCATTCTTGCCATACTAAAGGTATAGAATTTGGAGATTTAGATTTATTACATTCAAAAAATGAAAAAGATATAGATATAATCATACTAACAAGTATCGCATTAGATGAGCAAATATTAGCCAATATTTCAAGAGTTTTAAAAAATGATGGATTAATTACTTTTGCAAGTAAAAGCTTTTCACAAAATGAACAACAATTAAAAGATGATTTATTATTAGCTGGATCAAAGTTTTGGATATCTATGCCATTTAGATTTGGACATAAAACTTCAATAATAGCTTCAAAAAAATATCATCCTACAGCAGATATAATCTTACAAAGATCTGATTTATTAGATGATTTAAATTATTATTCATCAGAGCTTCACTTAGCTTCTTTTGTCTTTCCTACATTTATACACAAAGCTTTAACAGGTATATCAAAAAGATAAGTAAAGATATGAGTAATAGTCAAATTAAAGATAAGGCATAAAATGGAAATAACACTAATGCAAAACACTTCACTAGAAGTGTGTGCTTATGCGATTAGAACTTGTTGGCAATCATATGATAAAAGTGATGATGGTGGAGAGAAAGACAAAGAATTAATAAATAGAGTGGGCAATAAATTTAAACATGCTTCAACTTTAGAACATTTAAGTTATACATTTTTTATTGAAGGTATTTCAAGAGCATTACTGCAAGAATTAGCACGACATAGAATAGCTAGTTTATCTGTAAAATCAACAAGATATACCTTAAAAGAATTAAAAGACGAAGAAGCTTTTAATGTTTCTAATTTAGATAAAGCTAGTAAATATCTTGTGTTAACATCAAATGAACTAGTAAATGAAATGTCTATAAAAGCTTTAGAAAATTTAAGACAAGTTTTAAAAAAAAATATAGCAAATGATCTTGCTAAATACTGTCTTCCTGAATCATATAAAACTTCT
>JAKZMJ010000023.1 GCA_030491005.1 Sulfurospirillum sp.
TAGCACAAATAGAAGAGATTGTAAATAGAAATGATGATTTTACTACTATCATTGATACCTTAAAAGATGTAACACAAAAGTTAAGATATTTATTTAGTTTAGCTGTATTTAATAAGAGTTAAACTACAATACTTTCAATTAAGCGGATGTGACCTAATGGCTGGGTGCTGGGCTTCAACCCCAGATTGGAAACCAATCCAGATAAGTGGGTTCGATTCCCATCATCCGCTCCATATATCATTTACGCCAATTTATGTACAAAGAGAATAAATGTCTAAAAAAATCTATCATATCCCTCTTGATGAAGTAAGAATATTTATGGCAATAAATAAAGATGCAATAAGTAAACTTTTAAAAGACAAAAGGTACTTAGAATACTCAAAAAGACTTGGTAAAGCACACTATGATATACAAATAGAAAGTTATATATCATTCTTTAAGATATATAAAAATTTAGAATTTAGTCTAAAAACAATAAACTATCTAAGTTCATTAACTTTTTTGGAAAATATTTTTACACTACTTAATTTTAATCAATATGATTTTGTGAATTTAAAAATAAATCAAAAAGATTTCTTTTATGGTTTTTGTTATATCTTGTATAAGCAAGATAAAGTATTATTTAGTACATTATTAGAAAAGTTTTTTGCACATTTTCATTCATCTTTAAATAACAATTCAAATATACATATAGACTTAACAAGTATTACAAAAGAGTTAGCCGTGACAAGAAAAATAAACTTAAAAGAATCATTTGGAGAAGAAGAAAAACAAAGTTATTTTAATATAAAAATAGATGATAATGTAAGCATAGATTTAAAAGGTAAGTCAATAAAAACACTTAGGAAAAAAGCATATCGTAAACTATTTTATCTTTTACTTGATTTTGATGAAAATGCAATGTTGAGAAATAAACAAACAATAGCCTATGAACATTTAGAAGAATTAACAACTATATAGCTTATTCTAATCCACTAAAAACTAATCCCTAATAAAAGCGACAAAGTAGTATCTAAATCCCATCTATTTTCAAGTAGTTGATTTTTAATAGATTTTACTTTATTTAGATGTAAGATATTTATAACAAAGCTTCTTAAAATTGTCATTGTCATGGGGTTAATATTTGCAGTATGTAAATCTTCACAAAGTGATTTATCTTTATGAAAGTGCATAGTTTCAACTTTCCAATGTTTTAGTCCTAAATCATGAAAGAATTTTGCACTATCTTTAAAATTTGAAATTGAAAATGATATTGTGTTTATTTCTTTTATCTCTCCTGTTTTTTTATCAGTTTTGTGAATAGTTTTATCAATTCTAATAATAGTTTTTATATGTGTCATTTTATTATGGTAAAAGCAACTATCATTTGTAAAAGTTGATATTTTTCTTTTAACTAAGTTTTTACCTTCTTGATTTAAAGGTGATATGTATGTATCTGTAGGTTCTTTTGTATTTGATATACTTATTGCTTTTTTTAAAAGTTTTTTCTGATTTCCTTTTAATTTAGCATAATATTTATTATTATTCTTATTCTCAATTTTATTTAATGTTTTTTTTTGAGTTCATGGCATCAAAGGTATAGATAAAGCTATCATCTAATTCATCAATAAGTTCTCTTAGTGCTGGTACTTCATTAGATTTATCAGCAATTTTTTTATGTGCTAGTATTATCCCACTATTAGCTAATACTGCATTTAATACTTCTGTTGACTTATTTGCATTAACACTACTTCCATTCATAACTTTACCATCAACTGCTAATTGTTCTAATTGAGATATATCAACAAGTTCATTTATCCATATTCTAAAAACTTTTTCTAATTCTATATATTTTACTTCTGCTAATATCTCAGCAATAGAACTTCTACTTGGTGTTCTTATAAATTCTACACCTAAAAGTTTTTTAATTGTATCTTTTTGGATATGCTTTACTATCCATATCCAAATTTCTTTATAGTTTACTGCTCCCATTAATTGTGCAATTACTGATAAAAACAATATATGCTCTAATTTATGAAGTTTACCTTGCCCTTTTCTATGGTCAGGAATTTCACTTAATAATTGTAATAATCTATTTTTCTTAGCAAACTCTTCATAACCTTTTTTACTTCTTTTTCCTGCTAATTTCTCTCTAAATTTATTTGCCATAACATCTCCTTTTTATATAGATATTATAGCTAAAAAGTAGTGTAAGTTTGATTGGGAGTTTTTATTGGATTGTGCTTTATATAGCTTAATCATTCCTATCATTTATCTATATTTAAGTTAACTACTATTATAATTGCTGTAAATTTTACGAATGTTAAACGACTATTTACCATATATGAAAATTTATAGTAATTTGGATTTACCTCTGGATAAATTAAATATTTGACATGATTCAAAGAGATGGTTTAAAAGAAAATTAGATACTTGGTTTTAAGTATTATGTACTAAAGGGAATTTGTGTTTAACTTAGCGGTTACACTACAGTTGGAAGCTGACCATATAAAGCATAATACTTATAAATCTTAGGTAAAGTATCTTCTGTCTTCTATACTCTTGTATATCTTTATATGCTCTGAAATGTTTTTTATGATTTGTTTTGTTATATTATAAAAATAGATTTTATCTGTTTTGATAATATAACATATCAAAAGGGTATGTATGAATTCAAAATCTTGAAGTTCGTCTTTTAATAAAGATATCTTAGTTGATACTACTATATCAAGTACACCTATTAGCAACGCCAATACAAGTATTGTTTATTCTTCTATTTTATGTTGATTGCTTTTCACTGCTTGTGGTTCAGGTTGAAGTTCTAGTTCTAGTACAGCAAATATAACTACTCCACAATTAGGACAAAAGAATATTGCAACAGAAGAATATAAAAAATCATCTACACCTCTTGTGAATTTTTGTAAAAATTCTACAAAAGTTATTCTTGACTTGACTTCTTTACCAGCAAATTATTCACTTGGTGAAAATAATAGTACTTTAATAGTGAATTTAGAAGCATGAAATGTTCCAAAAGAGAATATAACAAGAAATATTCCAGTTACTTGTCTGAACTTAGACAATAGTGTAAAATGAAATATTATATCTACAGAAACAAATATTATAAATGATGTATTTTATACAATTACAAAATTAACTCTTCCAGTATCAATTACTAAAGGAGAAGATTATAAGGCAAGTATAACTTGAACAGATTTAGATGGAGTACCAAGTATATCTTATAAAGTTTTAGATTCAAATGACAATAATACAACTTTAACTACAGGTTATATGAATTGTAATATAGATACAACTAATTCAAGTACTTCAACTTGTACAGTTTCAATAAGTTCATTAGAAGTAAATAACAATTTAAAGTTTTCTTATGAAATAGAACCAGAAAAAACAGGAATAAAAAAGCAAGCTAATATAACTTGAAATCAAAAATTTGAAGTAACTCCAACACCAGAACCAACTCCAACTCCAACACCAGAAGTAAAACCAACTCCAGAAGTTACTCCAACTCCAACTCCAACACCAACACCAGAAGTTACTCCACCAGTTACACCAAAACCAGAAGTAACTCCTCCAACTCCAGAAGTAGTAGTTCCATACACGCTAACTTTAGATCATATTTCTGAAAAGACAATAAATGATGACGCCGGTATAAATTCTAAATATGTAGCTACAGTTACTTGAACAAATATAAAAGCTGGAGCAGTTTTTAAATTGAATAATATTCTTAATGGAGTAATTTCTATTTCTTCTAGATGAGAAATTAGGCGGAAGTGAAATGAAGGGGATAATGAGTGGTATGCAATTGAAGGTAGTGTAATAAATCCAGACGGTAAAAAAGCAACATTTTCATTTATTTTAAATATTATTGATAATGTTTAAAAAAATATTAGATTTTATTCTAATATTTTTTTTATTTTAAAATAATCTATTTTCTCAAAATTTATAGGTGAGTTAATTTTGTATATATTTTCTGAATATCAAAGTGTAACACCTGTATTAGATATATTTTTAAAAGTATGTTTATATAGATTTGTTTTTAATTTACTTGTATTATTTATCTTTTTATCTTTAATTTGAATATTAAATCATCTTCAATTTTGTGCAAGTAGTTCAAAAGTTTGTAAAAAACGCTTATTTCTTAATTCTCATATTTGGATTATATATCAAGTATTCTCAACTGTTTTAAATTTTATATTTACTTCTAAATCTCATGAATAATTATTTAATATTCAAGTGCTAGTTACTGAAACTACACATTTCGTATTTTTTCAATCCCACTCTTGATTTCACTCTAATGTTCCTATCATACACGCTGGAGTATTTTCTGAGAATTTTTGTAGTTTTTGATTTATTTTTACACCACTTTTTTTAAATTCTGGTATTTTATTTTGTAATATTCTTGTGCTTTTTGCATTTCTTGAATGTTGCTTTATAAGATTATTATTTTTTATTTTTATACTTTCTCAGGCTTTTATAAGTGCTATAGATTTATTTTTTTGAATTTATTTTTATTATTATTATTTTTATTTTTATTTGTTTCTAATATTTCTATACTTCATTTTAAAACTAATATTTCTATACTTCATTTTAAAACTACTATTTCTGTATCTATAGTTTTATCAACATTTACTCAAAATATTGTTCATCTTACAGCTGCGGTTACATCGCTTGTGTGAATCTCAAAATATGATTCTGGGTCAAGTTTGCTTGCTTTTGTCCAAATGGTACCTGCTTTTAAAAAAAGCTTTATGTGTGTTACTAGATTTGTATCAGAAGGGAAGTCTGCTTCGCTTAAGACTATTGTTGAGTTTTTTTCAAGAATTGAAACTGACCCATCTGAAAAATAAAGCTCTAAGGATTCAGTTAAATTTGTTTTTATCTCATCTCATTTAAAATATATTTTTCCATATTGGTCTGTTACTGTAAATATTTTTTCATCAGGATTATAAGGGAGATTTGGTCATTTATTTATTACAAATTTAGGACTATTATATGATCTAATTAAATTGTAAGGACCTTCTTCAGCTGTATAATTTCAATCAACTTTTGCTATTACTGCACCGTTTTTATCTGAAATAATTCAAGCTATTTCATACTCTTTTGATGATTTTGTTATACCATATGAATAATATTGATTTGTTCTAGGGTCAAGTGGAGTTATATCCAAAAATCATTTGGCTATAGTATTTTGGGTTATTTTACCATATATTCCAAAAGTATCTATATCCGAAAAACCATGAGAATAACTACCATCTCTTTGAAATGTATTATTATTTCATTCGGGAATAGGTAAATCTCTAGTTTCTATTAAAGAATTCAGAGCATTATTTATAGTTAATATATCAGATAATACAGCAGAATTATTTCTGTTATCTTGCATATTTTGAGTAGCTGAGTATCAAACGACAGACAATAGTGCAATTATAGAAATAACTATTATTATTTCTACAAGTGAAAAAATTAATTAAGCTAAAGCTTAATAAACAAAAGATAACATAGCTCCACATAAAAAGTGGGTATAGTGTAATGGCTTAGCACACCAGTCTCCGAGGCTGGACAGAAGATGACCAATTTTCAGAATGGGTTCGATTCCCATTGCCCTCGCCAAAATATTACCAATCGTGCATATTTTAATAATATATTAAGTATGTATCATATAAAATACTTCAATATGAACTAAACTACATATTGAAAGTATATTATGAATAAAAAACAAATAGCTATATTTATCAAACAAAGAAGAAAACAATTGTCTATTACACAAGAAGAGGTGTCATTGTTAAGTGGTATAAGTACAAGAAAACTTTCAGATATAGAAACAGCAAATAGTAGTACTACAATAGATATATTAAATAAAGTTTGTGATACATTGGGCTGTGAAATTAATATTCAAATTAAAGGTATCAAGTGATAGTTGATATATACGACAACGATACGCTATGTGGAACTTTAGCAAAACAAAATAATATCTATATATTTATATATGATACTATATTTTTAAAGAGTGAATCTACAGCTATAAGTTTAACTCTTCCTAAACAAAAAGAATCATTTGTATCAAAGAATTTACACCCATTTTTTTCAGGTCTTTTAAGTGAGGGAAGTTTGAAACTAATACAATGCAAAGAGTTGAAAATAGATGAAAATGATGAGTTTACTAGACTTATCAAAACAGCACAATATGATACAATAGGAACTATCACGATAAAGGAACAAAAGTGAAATGTTTAGGGTGTTTTAAGCAGAATAAAAATATATATTGCAATATCTGCAAAAAAAAAATATTTGATAATAAAAACATAAATGCTATTTTGGATTTTGATAAAAAAGAATTTCTTTTCACTAAAATACAATTTTCAAAAAATATGAGTATCAGTGGTGTTCAAGATAAAATATCTTTAAAAATACAAGATAATAAACTTATACCCACTATAGATGATGGCGAATATTTACTCAAACCAATTCCGTTGATGGAATATGGAAATCATATAGAATCTATACCTATAAACGAACACTTCACTATGCAACTAGCACATCAAGTATATCGCATAGAGTGTGCTTTAAATGCACTTATCAAATTTAGTGATGGGGAAATAGCTTATATCACTAGAAGATTTGATAAGAAAAATGAAATAAAGATAAAACAAGAAGATTTTGCTTCATTGGCAAATATGAGCGAGTCATCAAATGGTGAAAATTATAAATATGACTATAGTTATGAAAATATGGCAAAACTTATAAAAAAATATTTAGTAGCTAGTAAAATAGAGTTAGTAAAGTTTTTTAAACTTGTACTTTTTAACTATTTAGTAGGAAATGCAGATGCACACTTAAAAAACTTTTCAGTAGTACAAAGAGAAACAAAAGACTATACTTTATCTCCTGCTTATGACTTGCTTTCTTCATCATTACATATACCAAACGAATCAAGGACAGCACTTGAACTATTTGAAGAGTATGAAAGCAAATCATTTTCAGAAAATGGCTTTTATGCCTATGATGACTTTATGAAATTTGGCGAAATGATGGGGCTTAGTATTTCTCTAGTAGAAAAATTGATAAATGATTTTCTAAAGTTAGAAAAGAAAACATTAGAACTACTGGAAATTTCATTTTTTAATGAAAAGATGAAAGAAGAATATAAAAAGATATATCTTGATAGATTAAAAGCTGTATTATATAAGTGTAGTAAATGAAAAAAAAATTAATCATAGGTATTGATGAAACTACAAATATAGATACACTTCTAGCAGATGGTATAAGACAGTTTTATTTTGGATATATTCCTACTTCATATACAGATACTTATGCTACACAAACATCACTCAATAGAAGATATAGACTAAAAGAACAGTTTGTAGACTTAGAGCTTATACTTACTGTTATAGATAAAATTCATGCACAACAGGGCATCATATATTTAGCTTTAAATTCTTTTACATCAAATGACATTATGCTTGGATATTCTAAGGAAATTTATGAACTATTTAGTAAAAAAGTTGATGGAATAATTGTCGCAAACATATCAATAGCAAGTATGCTAAAAACAAAAAACTATAAAAACATAGTGATTTCAAATCTTTTTGGTACATACACTAGCCAAGCAGTAGAGTTTTTACTCACTCAATTTAACCCTATAAAAGTGATATTACCACGAGATATAAGTATTGAAAATATTAAAACTATAGTTTCATCTTTCCCTGACACAAACTTTGAATGCTTTTTATATGGTGATAATTGTAGATTTTCGGAAAGTTTTTGTTTTAGTGAGCATGGATATGATAGCGTTGGTTTTGGTTCGCTTTGTAGTTATACTCAAAATGAAAAGATTTTAGTAAAAACTGCAACACCTACATATAAACAAATTGTAAAAAATTCAAAACTAAGCGTTGATGAAAAAAAAGAACTGTTAAAAAAACAACTTATCGACATAGATACTTTATTAGATGATGTAGAGTTATATAACTTTGAGTTTGATAGTGTCAAAATATCAGAAACTTTAAAATCTTGTCTATGTATGATATAACTATGTTTCATAAAAATAAAAAAAACATATATAAGAACTATAAATATACTCAAAAATCTTGACTTAGAAAAAGCTAATGAGATAGTAGAAAAACTAAAAATAAATACTTACAAAGAAGAAGATAAATATAAAATATTTCACAATTTAAACAAAAGTGCGATACACCAAACGATAGATTTTTTTCAACAATATAAAAATATCACTGCATATAAGATACCATCAAGAGGAAGAGACTTTTATAAATATCTTGAACAAAATGAAGATGAACCATATAATTATAAACAAAGTCAATATCAACTATGAAGCTATATATAAAAACAAATACACTTAAAATACTCAAAAATTTAAGCACTTTACTCCCCCATGCTTTATCAAAATCAGATACTCTTATAGATATAGATTCATCACATGAATATATATCAAATATACAAAGTGCAAAAGAAATACTAAAACACCAAGATACACTTTTTTATGATAATAAAGAGTTAAGTAAACTCATAAAAGGTATATACTTTGGAAATAGTTCTTGCGAACACCTTATACCTCAGATAAAAGATATAGTAGAAGCTAAAAATATTTGTGAAGACAAACACTATAACTTTGTATTTGTATTTCCACCTATCTCACAAAATAAACAAGAAGAGGTGGTCTATATCTGCGAATTTCTAGCTAAGAAAAAAGATACTGAAATTGTAGTTAATGATATAGGGACGCTTAATATTGTCTTAAAATACAAGTCATTGAAACCAATCTTAGGACTAAATTTTACAAAAGTAATAAAAAATGCTTTTTTAGATAATGTCCCTCAGTTTGATATAAGTACTTCAAAACTAAAAAATCAAAAAAAACTTTTAAGTCATAGTGAGTTTGAAAATAAGAGCGTAAGAGAGTTTTACAAGTCTTTAGGAGTAGGTAGATTTACAGTAGAAAATATAGATATAAATTTAGAATTTATGTGTGATGTACCAAAAATGCAAGTAGATTTTTATTATCCTTATATAACCATAGCCAATTCAAAAGCTTGTGATATAGCTGGATGTTTTGAAGATAAAAGAGCTTATTTTGTATATGATGATTGTAGTAAGTACTGTAACTTCGCATCTTTGGAATTCAAACATAGCGATACATTAGGACTAAGACAAAGATATAACAGTATCTATAAAACAAATATACTTTTAGATATACCAAAGATAGTGTATAAAAACAATAGGAATAGATTTATATGGGAAGTTTTTTTATAGTATTTGATACTCTAAGGACGCATTTAGATTGTAATGTTATTTGTTTTACGATTGAACATAGCGAACTTACCTTATTAAATAAGGGTAAATAATGTTATTTGATAATAAAAAAATATATTATTCTTCTTTAGTCATATTTATTTTTTTTATACTTTTTATATTGTATATTATATATACATCTTTTTTTATAGTTAAAAATCAATTCTTAGACTTAGATGATGATACCGTATATATAAATCAAGTAAGAAGCGATAAATATACTAAAACATTAGCTCTTAAGCTAACAAAGAATTGTACAACCCAAGAATGTGAAGTGCAAAGTATTTTAAATCTTGTTACAAACATACCATATAAAATAAACAAATCAGTTGCAAGAAGTGGAAAAAATGTATTAGCACAGAATTATGGAGATTGTGATGATAAGAGTAATTTTTTAATCTCACTTCTTCATGCTAAAAATTATGAAGCATATTTTGTACTAGTCCCAAGACATATATTTGTCATAGTTACTTTAAAGCAAAAAATAAAAAATAAAAAAGCAATATATATAAATGGCAAAGCTTTTTATATCTTAGAATCAACGGCTAAGAACTCTAAAATAGCCTTTCCTTTACAATATCAACTTAAAGATATAAGAGCTATAATAGACCCTTTTAAAAATAAAAAATTACTAATAAGTGACTTAAGATATGAACTATGACTAATATATCAATATTTGGAACATCAAGTGATGTAGGAAAATCAACAATAACATTTGTAATAGCTAAGATTATTCAAGACTTAGGTTATAGTGTAGCTCCTTTTAAAGCTCAAAATGTTTCAAACAATGCTCATGTTTGTGATGATGGAAGTGAAATAGGAATAGCCCAATACTTTCAAGCACAAGTTTTAAAAATAAAAACTTCATATCATCTAAATCCTATATTATTAAAATCAGGCAAAAATTCTATGGCTTCGTTAATCCTTGAGGGAAAAGCAATACATAATATTGATGTACGATCTTATTATAAAAACTTGGACAATTTAAAACCTATAGTTGATAAAGCATATGAATATTTAAATTCTAAATATGATTGCTTAGTTTGTGAGGGTGCTGGAAGTCCTGTTGAACTTAATTTAATGACTAAAGATTTGTCAAATATTTATATAGCAAGTAAATATAATACGAAGATAATTTTAGTTGCCAATATTCAAAAAGGAGGAGTATTCGCCTCTATTTATGGAGTTTATAATCTTTTACCAAAGAAATTGCAAAAAAAATATAATAGGTGTGATAATAAATAAATTTTGTGGAGATATATCTTTATTTGATGAGGGAGTTCGTATAATAGAAGAAGATTTTAAAATTCCAGTTTTAGGAATACTTCCTTATACTCCTTTTAATTTTGGCTTTGAGGATTCTGCTTCTTTGATGAATTATTCTCAAGATATTTCTAATTCTATTATTAAAGTTGGAGTTATTGCTTATCCTACTATGAGTAATTATAATGACTTTGAGCCTTTAGTTGTAGATACAGAAATTAATCTTGAATTTATTTGCAGTAATATTTCTTTGGATAAATATGATTTAATAATTCTTCCTGGTTCAAAATTAGTTATAAAAGATTTACAATGGTTAAAAAAAATTGGTTTGTATAAAAGAATAGAGAATTTTAATAAAAATATTTTAGGCATTTGTGGTGGTTATGAGATGTTATTTGCTTCTCTTGAAGACAAGTATGCTATTGAAAATGATATAGCAGGTATTGAAAATGGGTTTTCTTTTATAGATGATGAAATAGTTTTTCAAAAAGAAAAAATATTGAAAAAAGATATTTATGATATATTCTCTTGTAGAATCAAAGCTTTTGAGATACATCATGCCCGAAGTTTAAAATATCCTTTATTTTATGATAGTTCAAAAATAAAAGGAACTTTTTTACATACAATTTTTGATAATGATAATTTAAGGAATAAAATTTTTAAACAAATAAATAAAGATTATAAAGGCTTTGATTTTCAAAAATTAAAAACAAATATTATTGATGATTTCATAGCTAATTTTAAACATAGATTAGATATAAAAAGAATAATAGATAATATAAAGGCTTAGATTGTCATATTTAACTTGGTTTGAAAATCATGCAAAAAAACACAAAAAAATAGTAAATAAACTTTCACATCTAAGTGATGATGAGCTTATAGTGTATTTTGAATATGATAATATGATAAAAGAAGAAAAAGACTTCTGTCCTTTATATGCTAAAAATAAAAAGTGCCACGATATAAAAAATTTGAACTGTTATTTATGTGCCTGTCCAAATTTTAGATTTAATGATGAGGGTTTTAAACAAATAGAAGATAAGACCTTATTTTCATATTGTGGTATTGAGTCAAAAGATGGTTCTAGGCTTTATGGTGATACTTATATTCATCAAAATTGTAGTAAATGTACAGTGCCTCATTTAGTACCATATATAAAAAAATATTTTAATAGGAACTGGCTAAAAATTATGAAAAAAGTTAAGGCAGTAAAATAGTAAAAGTGTTTAAACCTTTGTGGTGATTATACATTAATTTATAAGAATGTAAATTAACTATTGTTTGAACTATATATAAACCAAGACCAAATCCATCACTTCTTTTTTCTTCTTGTGAAAATGCTTCAGTATAATATGATAGCTCATGTGTTAAAGGATTTCCATAAGAAGAAATATCAATTTTATTTTTATTTGCTAAAAATATTGCTTGGGAATTATTAGAAAATTTAATTGCATTATCTATTAAATTTTTTAATACGATTGAAAACATAGAAATATCAAGAGTAATAGAAAAATCATCTATTTTTGTTTCTATATTAGAACTATTAATAAGCATAATCTCTAATGTTTTTTTATAAACTTGAAAAAATCTTGTTCTTTCTTTAAAAATTGTAGTATTTTGAGAAGTTAGTTTTTCAACTGTTGCTAACTCTTTTATAATATCATCCATTCTTTTAAAAGCTCTTTGTAAAATGTCTTTATCTTTTCCATTATCTAATTTTTCAGCTATAAACATAGCTTTTGTAATAGGTGTTTTTAATTCGTGCATCAAATTTCTCATAAATAAATCTTTTGATTTTCTTTGATTATTTATGTGTAAAACTGCTTCATTAAAATTTTTAGCAATAGTACCTATTTCATCTGTACTGTTTGATAATATTTTTACATTTAAATCCCCATTTGAAAACTTTTTTATTTGTGTATTTAATTTTTTAAGTGGTTTTAATTTCTTTTTTATTATAAAAAACAAAAAAAACAAGATACCAAGGGGTAAAATTATAAACAATGCTAATATAGCAATATTATATGAATAAGTTTGTAAATCTTTTAACATAATATTATAACCATTACTTTGAATATATATAAAAAAATCATTTTTGTTTAAAAAAGTTCTATATATTCCAAAATTAGTTCTTCTTAATGTTAAAGCTGAAGCATTATTAATAATATCTAGTTTGATTTCTTCATCTTGTATAACTTTTACTTCAAATTCTTTTGCAAACATTTTAAATTGTCTTTTGCTTGGATTGTTTTTTAATGTAAAGAGTAATTTTTCAGCAACAATTTCATTTTTCTTTTGTGCAAAAATATGATATTTTTCTTTATCAAATTTAATAAAAATAATCAAGATTATTACAATCGCAAATAAGGCTAAAATAAAAATTGTATTTATAAAAGCTGATATAGAAATATTTTTAATCATATAAGTTGATAGCCAATGCCACGAACAGATTTTATATAAGTCTTAGTATCATCTATTTTTGATATTTTATTTCTAATTCGGGAAATCATAACATCAATATTTTTTAAACTACTATCATCTTCTATATGATTACTTGTATATATAAAATCTTCTCTTGCAACAACTGCACCATTTCTTTTTATTAGAAGATTTAATAAATCAAATTCAGCTAAAGTTAAATGCAATAAATCATTTTTTAAAAATATTTGTATGTCTTCTTCTTTAACTGTAAAATCGAATTCTTTTTTATTTATATTTTTTTTGTCTTCATAAGCTGGTGTAATTCTTTTTAAAATTGCTTTTATTCTAGCTTGTAGTTCTCTTGGATTATAAGGTTTTGGTAAATAATCATCGGCACCCCTTTCTAAACCCATAACTTTATCTAAGATATCATCTCTTGCTGAACTTATAATAATAGGTATTTGAGATTTTTCTCTAATTTTTGGAATTAACTCTAAGCCATCAATTTCAGGCAAGGTTAAATCTAATATTAATAAACTATATTTTTTTAGACTTAACATAGATAGCCCATTATAAGGGCTATCTGTATTTGTAACTTCTATATCATAAGATGCTAAATAATCTGTAATAATTTCAGCTAACTCTAAATCGTCTTCTATCATTAATACTTGTACTATAATTTATCCTTATTTAAGTGCCAAAAGAAGTATTTGACCATATCTATTTATATATATTTTTTTATATTTATTATTATACTTTCTTAATGCTTGTTGCATTTGTGAAAAATATTTTATTTCTATATTTTCAATTTGAATGATAACATCACCTGCTTGAAAACCAGCTTTTTCGGCTATTGATTTGATTTTCACATTAGTAACTAAAACACCTTTTGTATTTGAAGTTAGTCTAAATTTATTAATCATATCAGATGTTATATCACTAAGTCGTAAACCACCTAAAAACTCCCCATTATTAGCTTCAGATGTTATTAAACCAGCTCTATTACCTAAAACTATTTTTTTAATTAAATTCTTTTTATTTCTTTCTAATTTTATAGTTATATTTTCATTTGGTTTAAAAGAAGCTATGATATTTTGTAAGTCTTTTTTGTTTCGTATAGCTTTATTATTAACCATATATATTAAATCTCCTCTTTTTAAACCATATTTACCAGCAGGAGTATCTTTAGCCACATCTAGTAATATAGCACCTTTTTTGTGTTTATAAAGTTTTTTAATAGCTGGTTTTAAATCATCAACAATAACACCTAAATAACCTCGTATAACTTTTCCATCACTTATTAACTTTTTTACAACATCTTTAACCATAGAAACAGGAATTGCAAAACCTATGCCATTATTACCACCTGATTTTGAAATAATTGCACTATTAATACCAATTAAAGCACCTCTACTATCAACTAAAGCACCACCTGAATTTCCTGGATTAATTGAAGCATCTGTTTGAATAAAGTTTTCATATCTATTAATTCCTACTTTATCTTTATTAAGAGCAGATATAATGCCTTGTGTTACGGTACTTCCAATTCCAAAGGGATTACCAAGAGCAAAAATAATATCACCAACTTTTAAAGCACTTGAATGACCAAATTTAATAGGTGTAAATTTTCCTTTTATTTTAATAACTGCTAGGTCACTATCGGCATCTTTTCCTATTAAAACGGCATTATATTCTTTTGGATTATTTCCTATGGTTATACTAATTTCATCAGCATTTTCAACGACATGATTATTTGTTACTATATAACCATTGCTTGATATAATAACTCCTGAACCTAAAGATCTTTGTATTTTATTTTGTTTAAATTGTTCTGTAAATTGATCTCCAAAAAATCTTCTTAAAAGTGGGTCATTGAACATCTGTGAGGGTATATTTTGACTATTATTAGCTATATGTCTTTTAGCAGATATGTTAACAACAGATTTCATAGGCTCTTTTACACTATTATAAAATGATGCTATTTGATTTGTATTTGGACTTATTCTTTTAGGATTTTTTTCCATCATTTCAAAATCAATGGAACTTCCTAAAAGACTTGTATATAATATTGTATAAAACAATAGTTTCTTTTTCATAATTGTCTCCTTGTAAGAAAAATTATACAATATTAGTGTAAACTAAATGTTAACTATAAATTAGTTTTTAAAATAGCCCCTGAACTTGCATTTGTAACCAAGGCTCTATATTGACCTAACCAAGAAGACTTAAGTTTTTTCTTTAAAGGTTTAAAGGCATCTTTTCTTTTGTTGATTTCTTCTTGGCTTAATTTTACTTCTAAAATATATTTATCAACATCAATATGAATTTCATCACCATCTTGTAATAAGCCAATCATTCCACCCTCGGCTGCCTCAGGCGATACATGACCGATAGAAGCACCTCGCGTAGCTCCTGAAAATCTTCCATCAGTTATAAGTGCCACACTATCACCTAATCCCATACCCATAATTAAAGAAGTAGGTGCTAACATCTCTTGCATCCCAGGACCTCCTCTTGGACCTTCATAACGAATAACTACTACATCTCCAGCTTTTACTTTCCCTGCAATTATTCCTTTTATTGCTTCATCTTGTCCATCAAAACAAACAGCTTTTCCAGTAAGTACCCTCTCGCCTATAATACCAGCTGTTTTAATAACTGATCCTTGTGTAGCTAAGTTTCCATATAAAATAGCTAGTCCACCAACTTCACTATAAGCATTATCAATAGTATGAATGATATTTGTATCTTTTATATAAGCATCTTTAATTTTTGTATATAAGCTTTGACCTTCTATACAAAGATTATCTAATAAAATATCATCACCTCTTTTGCTCATTTCTTTCATAACGGCATTAACTCCACCAGCTGCATTAATATCTTCCATATGAACAGTTGATAAAGATGGCGATATTTTAGCAATATGTGAAACTCTTTTTGAAATTTTATTAATATCTTCTAATTTAAAATCAACTCCTGCTTCTTTAGCAATTGCTAACATATGTAAAACAGTATTAGAAGACCCACCCATAGCCATATCAACTGCAAAAGCATTTCTTACAGCATTTTCATTTAGTATATTTGACAATTTATATTTTTCTCTTAAAACATTATCTTTAGCTATTTCACATATTCTTTTTGCTGCTGCTCTATACAGCACTTCTCTCTCAGGAGTTAAAGCTAAGATAGTTCCATTACCTGCTAAGGCTATTCCCATAGCTTCCATAAGTGTATTCATAGAGTTTGCTGTAAACATACCAGAACAAGATCCACCACTAGGACACGCATTACATTCTATATCTGTTAATTCTTCTTCAGTAATATCTCCAGCTTCAAATTTACCAACTGCCTCAAAAGCCGTGGCTAAATCTATAGGAGTACCATCTTTAGTATATCCTTTAGCCATGGGTCCCCCTGATACAAATATAGTAGGGACATCAACACGAATTGCACCCATAATCATACCTGGAACTATTTTATCACAATTTGGAATTGCTATCATGGCATCTAATTTATGTGCATTCATAACTGTTTCAATAGAGTTTGCTATTAATTCTCTACTTGGAAGTGAAAAAAGCATACCATCATGACCCATAGCAATACCATCATCAACACCAATAGTATTAAACTCAAAAGGTACACAACCATTTGCTTTTATCTCATCTTTTATAATAACAGCCACTTTATTTAAAAAAAAATGACCTGGAATGATTTCTATAAATGAATTAGCAACTCCAATAAATGGTTTATTAAAATCTTCATCTTTTAATCCAGTAGCTCTTAATAAAGAACGGTGAGGTGCTCTATTGTGACCTTTTTTTACTTCATCACTTCTCATAAATATCCTTCTTATTTTCTAATTATAAAAATTATAGCACAAATTTAAAAATTATTTACAAAAATCCTTGACAAAAATACAATTTTTTAATATAATTCCAGTCCATTTTAAGAAAGATTACTTTTTTAAAACTACCAAATAGTGCGAGTGTGGCGGAATAGGTAGACGCGTGGGACTTAAAATCCCATTCCGGTTTCGGAGTGTGAGTTCGATTCTCACCATTCGCACCACTATTACATATAATATTTATCATTTATACTTTCAGAGAGTTGACAGAGTTGGTCGAATGTACCGGTTTTGAAAACCGGCGAGGGTCACACCTCCGGGGGTTCGAATCCCCCACTCTCTGCCACTTTTAAAAGATATACAAATACCTTAACAATCGACTTTAAAAGACTAAATAATGTCTTGTTACTAGTTTTGTTCATAAAATGTTCGACTTAATGAAACTTTCGGGTGCCTAAAAACTTAAGTCAATATAGGTACTATAACGGTTTAAAAGGTTTATTTACAAATGGCTGTAAAAAAACACTAAAACTTGTCCAAACTGCTCACAACATAACACAAGAAAAAGAGGTATCCGAAGAGGAATTACTAGATACTTTTGTAATGATTGTAACACTTCATTTAGTTCAAAAAGAGAAGGGAACTGGAATGATAAAGGAGATCTTGTGTTTTTCCTGTGATTCTAAAGCTATGATTAATAACCTTTTATAGTTCCTATTGCTATATAACTTCCATTTTGTAATCCATCTTTACCTCTAAGTAAAACTTCCATCCATATTTGACCATTTCCATAGCTTATTTTTCTTTGAAAAAAATAGTTTGGAAGTAATTCATAGCTCCAAGTCTCACCTTTATCTAAAGTCCGACTTAATGAAACAAACGGGGGTTTAAAAATAGCTCTTAACTACGATACAATAGTATAAAACAAAGGATTTTTTATAATGGATTATAAAAAAGCACTAAAAAGTGTCCAAAATGCTCATCTAACAATATAATAAAAATTTACCATGGATTAGAAAGCAAATATATGAATATGATTCAGGAGAAAAGATTCATAATCCAAGAGCAATAAATTTAGTTTGTGATGCTACTTTTTATGGTAAAAGAAAAGATAAATTAGGAACGTTAGTTTTTAAAGATGTTGAATCAAAAGAGATAGTAATTTCGAAGCACATTGAGAGTGAAACTATAAATGATTATAAGTATCTTAAAGATTATGAGACCACTGCACAGTATAATCCAACAAAGCAACCTATTTAAAGGTATTAAAAGCACTTTTCAGCTAAAATAACTTCACTAAGAAGAGGTAAAAATGGCATTTAAAGATACAAACAATACATTTTCAGATATAGCAGTAACATCAAGATTAGAAAAAGTAAATTCATTTCTTAAAGAGTTGGACTCTATTATAGACTTTGATAAATTACGACCAGTACTAAATAGAAATGGAATTGCTAAAAGTAATGTAGCTGGAGCACCTGCTTATGATAATGTACTGATGTTTAGAGTACTGTTACTCCAGAAGTATTACAATCTCTTTGATCAAGCCACTCAAGATGCACTCTATGTAAACCTACTCTTTATTAGATTTGTAGGACTTAGCCTAGAGGATAGTGTACCAGACGAGAGTACAATCTGTAGATTTAGAAATTCCCTACTCAAGAACCGACTTTATGATAAATTATTTAACTCTGTAAATAAACAATTAGAGAGTAAAAACCTGATAGCGAAAAAAGGAAAATCTGTTTTAATTGATGCTACTCTCATTAGAAGTGATAACACGCAAATAAAAAATAAGACTAAAGAAGTATACAAAGAAGACAAGAAAGGTATTCAAACAATAAATGCTGAGTTAAATATAAAACTTGAAGTAGAGCTTCAATCCAAAAAGCCTTCAAAAAAGAAGATTCAAAGAATTCTTAATGCTAAAGCCTATAACTCCAAGACATACAAGAATGCACAACTTGATACACTACAAGGTATTGATACTAAAGATATAAAGACTTCTCAAATTATTATAAAGAATGAAGAAGATAGCTATAATCATCAAGATAAAATAGATAGTGAAGTAAGGATAGGCTTTCACGCATCAAAGAAACAATATACACAAGGCTATAAAGTACATATAGCAGTAGATGAGCAAAGTGGTATTATTATCTCCCAACAAACCACCTTCGCAAATACTCACGATATAGACACAGTAAAAACATTTGTAAAAGATATAGATGGAATGAAAGCTCTTTATGCTGATAAAGCATATAACTCAAAAGATATAGATACTTTTTTAGAAAGTGAAAATATAGAAAATATGGTATGTCTCAAAGAGAAACAAACTCTAAGGCAAGAACAGATTAAGCAGCAAAGAAAAGATGAAAAACCTAAACATAAGATTAGAGCTAAAGTTGAACATAGGTTTGCAGATATAAAAACTCAGATGAAAGGCTCAACTACAAAATTTATAGGACTCGTTAGAAATAATATGAATTTTACCCTTACCTGCATAGCTACTAATCTTAGATTATTAGGACAAAGACAAATAAGACAAATAAGACAAAGATTATAAGTAGTTAGATGAATAATATAGAGTTAAAGAGCTTTAATAGACTAAAAAAGCTCCTAAAAATGACTGAATCTAATTTTATTGAAGATGGATTTTTTTAAATATTTGAAAAAATAGGATATATGAGTACTTTTTAATTATGCAGTCGGCTCATCAGGTAAGTCCTGCTACTTAGAATCAAGCTTTTAATGCTATATTATTTTTATATGAACAAGTATTAAGTATCTCCCTTAAAAATGAGAATATTCAGGCTTTACGAGCAAAGCAAAAAAAGCATATTCCTGTTGTTTTATCTATGGAATAACACCCCTGTGATTGAATATCCACCTTTATGATATACTTCGACTTTATGAAACCGATACTAAGATAAAAGAGATTTAGCTATACTTAGTGCTTATAAAGATGGATATACACAAGTCAAGATAGCAACACATCTGAAATTATCAACCTCAATGATTAGTAAGATTATCAAGAGTGGATATTCAATCACAGGGGTGTAGTTTCTATTACAAGATAGAGTTGAAAAGAAATATTTAGGTAGAGTTATTTCTTATAATGATATGATTTTTATGTTAAGCAATGTTCTTACAACACTCTTTATAGGTATTATGGCTTCATATGTGTCCTTACAAACTATTACAATAAGTATTGGAATGATGTTTTTTATAGTAGTATTTTATTACTCAAGGATTAAAAAATGGATATAGAAAAAAAAGTTTTACTTTTGGCTATTTTTAAAAAAAATGATAAAGAAAGTATAAATGATATTTTAATATCACTAGAAGAAGCAAAAGTATTTACTTTTAAAAAAGGTAAAACTTATATAAAAGAGTTAAAAAGTGATGCTTTTTTAGTAAATAATCTCTTATCATTTAAAGGTCTTACAAAAGCTAAAGAAATTGACACAGAATTTAAAATATAATATTTATCATTATAAATGTGTTTTTAACAATAATTTACTAGTAATTATAACATTTTAGAACTTATGAAATTATTTTTAGATATTAAAATTCAATTTTGTTGAGTTCGTATAATATATTATGATAATTAGGTTATAATGTTTGATAATAAATAGTTATGTATTAGATTAATATTAATTCGAAACTTTTTAGATATAATTAAAAGAAATACAAGCGAGATAACCGTCTATGGAACAAAATGATTTATTTACCTTTTTTGCTAGTTTGTCATCAATTATTTCACTTGTTTTAGCTTTATTAACTTTTTTTTTATTAATTCATATTAGAGGTAAATTTCTCTTTAGATCTAATATTAAGAATTACAAAAATGATTTATTAAAAATAAGTAATGATATGAATATTTTACTAAACAATTTTCAAAAAATATTTATAATATTAATGAAATAATTGCAATTTCTGATGTACAATTAAGAACAATAGAAAAACATGCCACAAATAATCTTCTTGGTGATGTCAAAAAAACACGAAATAAAATTAAAGATTACAATCAAGAGAAATTATTTTTTGTAAAAAAAAAGAATTATAGAACAGAATCTGTTGCAAGAGAAATAAAACTACTAATTGTAACAATTATTAATGAATTGGACATTGTAAAAAAAGAAATAACTGTTGGAGTACAATAATGACACAAACTGAAACTATTAAAATAATTGAAAAATTAATTGAATTAACACAACACAAAAATGTAATTTGGTTAAACTATAATGGTAATATGACACTAGCATCTCATGAAAAATGTGAGTCTGCATATTCTACTGAATACCTAAATAAAAGTATACGAGTTTATAAATATTCATATCAGTATTGGACTGATGAAGATACTTATCATTGGATAGATGATACACGTTTTGAATTTTATGATAAAACTTATGGTACTACATTATATATATTCCCAAAAGTTACAAATACCGATGAACTATTAACAACTATTATGTATCAAAATTCAGGAGTAGATAGTTTTTATTCTCAAATGTTTAAATAATAAATAAACACCCCTGTGATTGAATATCCACCTTTATGATATACTTCTAAATTAATACAAGTAAGGATATTAGATGCCAACAAGATTAAGAGTAGATTTAGCAGGATATCATCACATAATAAATCGAGGGGTAAACCGTTGCGATATTTTTAATAGTACTGATGACAAAGAGATGTTTTTACAAATTTTAAATAAGAGTGCTACTATGCATAAAGCTATTGTTCATGATTACTGCTTGATGGATAATCATTATCATATACTTTTAGAGACTAGTAAAGATAATCTATCTTTGTTAATGAGAGTGATAAACGCTAACTATGCAAAATATTTTAATAAAAAATACAAAAGAAGTGGGCATCTCTGGCAAGATAGATATAAATCAAAATATATCATATCAGATAATTATCTCTACACTCTTTTACGATACATAGAAAACAACCCACTTGAAGCATCTATGGCTACTAAAGTATGTGAATATCCATATACACTTTCCTATGTATTGTTTAATGCTAAAACATACTATCCATGCTGTAATGACTCCATACTAATAAAAGAGTTTGATATAAAAACATTAAATGAGTTTTTAGGAGAACCAATAAGTGAAGATGAATTAGAGTATTTAAAAACTAAAGAAAAACAAAAAATATACAAAAAAGATAATAAAATAGAGATTAATCAATGATAAATAAACAAAAGAATTTTTAGAATATTTTTATGAAACCGATACTAAGATAAAAAGAGATTTAGCTATACTTAGTGCTTATAAAGATGGATATACACAAGTCAAGATAGCAACACATCTGAAATTATCAACCTCAATGATTAGTAAGATTATCAAGAGTGGATATTCAATCACAGGGGTGTAGTTTTAAACTATTTAAGTTTTTTGGTGTATATCCATGATATTTTTTAAATATTTTAATCATATATGACTGATCATTAAATCCACATTCATATGCTATTTGTGCTAATGGTATTTTTTTTTCTATCATTTGCTTAGCCCAATTTACTCTTTTTATTTGAATATATTGACTAGGTGTAATACCCAAACAGTTTTTAAATATTTTTTGAAAATAAAATTTTGATAAATTTATTTGTAAAGATATATCATCTAATGATAAATTATCTTTCATATCTATATTATTCATATATTCTAATGCTTTTTTTATATTTTTTTTTGGAGAAGTAATATTTGCTATGGTATAACAATTTTTTATTGTGTGATGCTCTAACATATACTCAAAGAACTCCATTACAGATAAATTAATTTCAAGTTGATTTATAGCTTTATCAATAAAGGAGTAGTACATTGCATAGAATAGTTTAGTTGCTTTTTCATCATTAACTATTGTTTTAAACTCTATCTTGTTTTTTATATTAGACTGTATCATATCTCCTAATATAGAATCAACAAAATCAATGCTAGGCATAATATTTATACAAGACCAAGTACTATCTAATGTTGTATGAAATTCATAAGGATTTACAACTTGTAGAATACCAGAAGACAGACAATATTTCTCATTTTCATTTTTGTAAAGTAATTTACCTTTATATATTAAGCTAAAATAATAATAATCATGAAAATGCTTATTAAAATTAATATTTGTAAATTTATTGTTAATAAATGATAAATGTTCTGTATAGTTTAACAAACTAAATCCTTTACTTATTATAACTGATTATCTTCTTTTATTCCTAATAAAGTAGCAACAAATATCAATAATCCTCCAAAAATAATATTTAATGTTAAAGTTTCACCAATTAATATTATAGCAAATAGTACTCCAAATAATGGCTCAGTTCCCATTAAGAAACTTGCTCTAGTTGGTGTAGAATATTTTACTCCATAATTTTGAGCAAAAAATGCAAATATTGTACAAAATACTATAATAAATATCATAGGAATCCAAAATTCAAATGCAAGAGGTATTAAAATATCTGTATTTATTTGCAATAATAACAATAAACTAATAAAAAATATAATACCCATTTGTACTTGTGTTAGAATTAATGAATTAATACTAAATTTGTTAGTAAATACTTTTGTAGAAGTAAGCATAGTTGCTCGTAAAATAGCTGCAATTAATATCAAAATATCTCCAATATTAATAGTAAAAGTTTTATTATAAGTTAATATAAAAATGCCAAAGACAGACGTTATTGCTGCAATAATTAGCTTACTACTTGGTTTATTTTTTGTTCTAATTATATCAATAAATGGAGTGAAAATTATAGACAAAGATATTAAAATTGCTGCATTTGTAGCTGTTGTATATTTAATTCCATACACTTCAGCTACAAAAATTCCACTTAATATTAATCCTAAAAAAGAGCCATATAGAACTACTATTTTGGGAGTATTAATTAAACTTTTAATTGTAAAAGGTAGTAATATTAAAAATGTGATTCCAAATCTTATTACTAAAAATAATAATACTGGAGTATAGTCTAACAATCCTTTTGTTAAACTATAGCTTAATCCCCATATTACAGCAACACTTAATAGTAATATATCACTTAAATAGTTTTTATAAATTATACTAAAAATTTTCAAACATTACTACTAATACATCTCTAAATGAGTCTATATTATTATTTATAGCGTTAATTTCAGATACACCATGTTTAATATAAGGATCATTTAGTAGGCATAAATCACATTTATCTTCCATATTAAAATTTGAAATAAAATTTTCATCTAAATCAGTTATCGTACTCATACCTCCAGATACATTATATTTATTAACCAATAATACTGATGTAAAGTCATCACCATCTCTATGTAGTCCTTCAGGTGTTGGCTTACCCACATTTCCATTTGAAATAATTCTATTTGCAAATATTTTTATTTTCCAAGTTTTACACATTAAAGTATTACTAAATAAGTTACCTAACCACTTTATATATTCATTAAAAAATAAAGTATTTGTCATTTCTTTTTCTAGTGGTTCATAGTATCTTTCAATATCACCATTTAATGAATTTATATGAGATGATTGCATGTATGGCACATGTGGCAATAATTCTAATTTTGATACCTCTATATTGAATTTGTATTCACTATAGCGTCTATATCTATATAACCCACCATCTGCCATGTAAGTATCTTGCTTTAAATTATTCCAAAAACTACTAAATCTTTCCCAGTCAGCTAATTCAAAAAAGTCCCAATTTTTAATAAATTGTTTACCATTATTACACAAAAATTTATTTTTCTTTAAATTGTATATTATATTATCATTGAAATTATCATTTACTATAATATTTTTTTGAGATTCTGATTTTGCTTTACTACTTTCCCAATTATCTCTATCTGTTAAATATAATGGATTATCTGCAACGATAGATATAGGAGCAAATTGTCCTTTCAATAATTTATAAGTTACAGTTCCAGAAATTTTATGACTTAATTGCGATATAAAAGAATAAGCAGATTCTGCAACTTCATCATACCATCTGCCTTCAACTGCTTCTTGTGTCCATACTTGCCCCATGTATTGTTTTTTTATTAATAATGGTGTTGTTAGTATTGCCATTTCTAAATGTTTGTAAGCATTCATCAAGATAGATGCAGCTGGCATTTCTCTTACTTCTAAAACTTTTTCTTGATTGTATAAATGTTCTAAACCAATATATCTACCTGCACCAGACAATCCTACTCTAATGTTTAGTGTTTCAATTAACGATACAATATCAATTGTTTTATTATCAACAGAACTTGGTATTCCTTTTTCAAATGTAATTTTAATTTCATCTTGATAATTATTTTTTGGAAGAATAGACCATTTATACACATCTTCATCTAAATTAAAATTCTCTGGATTATCTAATGGACCAGACTCATACTCTCTACACCATAAATTAGCATCCCCACTTAATTTTCTTTCACTTAAAAAAGAAAATCCATGTTCTCCAAGAAATAAAGCTTTTTCTTTTCTTGATATTGCAGTATATTCATAAGGAGAACCATAATAGCCATTGAATTTTAATGATTTAATCGAACCATTTAATCGTCTTAAACTATTTTGGGATTGATTTGCTGTATGTATTACTATATCGCAATTATTTTCTATAGCTACTTCAAGAGCTTTTTTTGCAATAATAGGTCTACTTAAAGAAGAACTTACGGGAAACATTTCTAAATATTTTGCTTGAGCTTGTATTGCTGGGATAACTGAATCTTGTACAAATTCTTCTTTCGCATCAATAATTTTTAATTCAATTGATAATTTATCTGTAATTATAGATAGTTGATCTTTATCAATTTCTTCTCCTAAATCTACTGCTACTGCTATAATCTTTTTAAAATTCATTTTACTTAATTTTACTAAATAAGTATGAACTATCTAATCCACCACTAAATAAAGTTACAATACTTTTATTGCGATGCTCCAATTCTTGAATATCTTCAAAACTTCTTATTCTTTTACTATACATATAATTGCCTTTTTCTTCTATATTACTAAATAAAAGGAATTATAAATAGCATAATCTTGTCATTACTGCTATTTAAATAATTTTGTTAAAATTTATAAGTTTACTTGTTCTTTTTTAGACTATATACAAACTTTAAAAGTTTTTATAACTTATATATCATTTGGTTTATAAACTAAGAATAGTTTATAATGATAATATAATAAAACTCTAATATCGTTTATCAAAAGATATTTTGATAACTTATTTAATGAATGCTTTTTATAAATAATATTTATTTTGTAAGTTTATTTAGAAATCTAGTTTTAATAGACTTGGATAACTTTTTTGTTGTACGAACTTTAGCTAACTATTTATTAAACATACATTATAGTCATTAAGCACTTAAATGTACTAATAACTAACATTCACATAATACTGATAAACACTACCTCAAATGAGGAAACATTACAAAATGACATCTTTTTTATGTATATTACTTTTTTTAGATAAGCTTTTAATGTATGTTTTATGTCTGTATTTCGGTGTAAATAGTACATTATGTATGTTAAATAGGTATAAATCGTGATAAAACTGCATTTATTAAGTTTGAGAGGAGTAACAAATGGCTAAAAAATTATTGGAAGTGATGAGGGATAAAATTAGATTTAAGCATTATAGTATCAAAACAGAAAGAGTTTATTTATATTGGGTTAAGAAATATATTTTGTTTCATAATAAAAAGCATCCTAAAAATATGGGCAAGATAGAGATAGAAGAATATTTGACAAATTTGGCTATTTATAATCAGGTAAGTCCTGCTACTTAGAATCAAGCTTTTAATGCTATATTATTTTTATATGAACAAGTATTAAGTATCTCCCTTAAAAATGAGAATATTCAGGCTTTACGAGCAAAGCAAAAAAAGCATATTCCTGTTGTTTTATCTATGGAATAACACCCCTGTGATTGGAATAACACCCCTGTGATTGAATATCCACCTTTATGATATACTTCGACTTTATGAAACCGATACTAAGATAAAAGAGATTTAGCTATACTTAGTGCTTATAAAGATGGATATACACAAGTCAAGATAGCAACACATCTGAAATTATCAACCTCAATGATTAGTAAGATTATCAAGAGTGGATATTCAATCACAGGGGTGTAGTTTTTAAAAAACGATATTTTTATTAATTATTTGAAGAAAAGATGACAATATGCAATCTTTTTGAAGTATTTTGATAAACTTTGATAGTATAGTATAAGAAGGAAAATATTTTGGAATAACACCCCTGTGATTGAATATCCACCTTTATGATATACTTCGACTTTATGAAACCGATACTAAGATAAAAGAGATTTAGCTATACTTAGTGCTTATAAAGATGGATATACACAAGTCAAGATAGCAACACATCTGAAATTATCAACCTCAATGATTAGTAAGATTATCAAGAGTGGATATTCAATCACAGGGGTGTAATTTAAGAGTGGATATTCAATCACAGGGGTGTAATTTGTGAAGTATTTTGATAAACTTTGATAGTATAGTATAAGAAGGAAAATATTTTGAATAATGATAAAAAACTTTTAGACTTACTAGTAGATAAAAAGAGATTTAGCTATACTTAGTGCTTATACAGATGGATATACTCAAGTCAAGATAGCAACACATCTGAAATTATCAACCTCAATGATTAGTAAGATTATCAAGAGTGGATATTCAATCACAGGGGTGTAGTTTAAATGGTTTAATTTTTAGAAACATCCATTATAATTATTTTTTGATATTGCTATACAATATTTTTGTAATTTATTATCATTAATCTGATAACAATTAGTTGATGATTTAGTTATACCAATACAAAAATTTTGCATATTTTTATCTTTAATACTATAGCAATCAACTTGATTGACAGTTTTAGCAGTACAAACTTTTCGTAAATCACTATTTCTAATTTTATAACAATTAGTTGGAAATTTTGTTACTCCTAAGCAAAAGTTTTGCATATCTTTATCTTTAATATTCCAACAAGATGTTTCGGTATGCTTTGTTATGGCAATACATGTATGCTTTAAATCTGATATACTATAACTCAATGAACTTACTTTAGGACGATTAGTCATTGTACTGATTGGTTTTAATAGTTTGGCAATTTTATTAAAACCTTGTCTTTCTGCTGATAAATAAGCATTTTCAAAACCTTTTTGGTGCATATTTGGATTTGCTCCATTATCAAGCATAAACTTAACCATATTAAAATAGCCATTTGCGGAAGCATATATTAAAGGTGTTTGTTTATTTTTGGAATCCATCACATTAATATTATAATCATATGAAATATAATCTTTTATACATTGTAAATTATTGTTAATTGCACAGTTAAAAATTTTATCTTTAATTTCTAAATAATATGTATAATTTTCTTCTGTTCGTAATTCTTCATAATAATTCTCAAATTGATGCTTTTTCATATAACTATATAATTTATTAGTATGCTTTTGTGAATAGTTTATTTTAAAACCATTTTTTCTTATGCTTATAGTATAAATCTTTGCCTTTGCAAATAATTTTCTTAACGGATATAATATTTCTTTATCATTAGGATTGTTGGAAATGTAACCATTATCATTAAATTGTCTATTTTTAATTTTTTCAAGAGTATTTTTGTCAAATATCATAATCATTTTTTCATATGAATTTGAATGTGATACAATAGCTAATCCAACATCTGCTATAAAATTATATTGTTTAAAAAGATAACTATATACATCAATTAGTATTTGATAAGCCTTTTCATCTTTATTATTTATATTTTTATTATACGAATAGTTTTTCCCACTTAATCCTAAAAACATTAAATTAAATTGAGCATCTATGTCTTTAATTATTTTTAATTTTGCATTAGGATTATTAATGGTTATAAAATCCATTGTTGATATATTAACATTTTCTTTTGAAAAAGAAAAAATGTTACAAATAATAGAATTATTAATAATTTCATATTATAGTTGTTTTTGTATATTCTTCATTAAATCAGCGAACCATAAATCTAAATTTGTTTCTTCACCTTTATTATTTAAAACTTTTAAATAATAATACATAACACTTCCTTTTCTAAAAGGAACCTCTTCTTTCTTTAATACTTTAAATGTTACACCTGTTGTTGAATTTATATAGTAACACTTATCTTTGTCTTTGTATTCTTTAGTAAATTCATTGGGTGAACTAACAGATACAACCAAAGCCAAAAATGCATCACTTTTCTTATAACATCCAACAATAGTATCTCCATTATATTTAAATATTTGCCCAGCAAATACTAAACTACTTAATATAATCATTCCTAAAACTATTTTTTTGTAATAATAACCTCCATTATTAATTTATACATAAATAGTTCATTGAAATCGGATATTTTAACCTAACTATTTATTAAACATACATTATAGTCATTAAGCACTTAAATGTACTAATAACTAACATTCACATAATACTGATAAACACTACTTTAATGAGGAAACATTACAAAATGACATCTTTTTTGTATGTATGTTTTTTATGTCTGTATTTCGGTGTAAATAGTACATTATGTATGTTAAATAGGTAAAATTGTGATAAAACTGCATTTATTAAGTTTGAGAGGAGTAACAAATGGCTAAAAAATTATTGGAAGTGATGAGGGATAAAATTAGATTTAAGCATTATAGTATCAAAACAGAAAGAGTTTATTTATATTGGGTTAAGAAGTATATTTTGTTTCATAATAAAAAGCATCCTAAAAATATGGGCAAGATAGAGATAGAAGAATATTTGACAAATTTGGCTATTTATAATCAGGTAAGTCCTGCTACTTAGAATCAAGCTTTTAATGCTATATTATTTTTATATGAACAAGTATTAAGTATCTCCCTTAAAAATGAGAATATTCAGGCTTTACGAGCAAAGCAAAAAAAGCATATTCCTGTTGTTTTATCTATGGAAGAAGTGAAACAAGTTATTTTATGCACAAATGGTATCTATCAACTTATGTTAAAACTTATGTATGGTTGTGGTCTTCGAATGAGTGAGCTTTTAAGTCTTCGTATAAAAGATATAGATTTTTCTTATGAGAAAGTTTATATTTGGGATAGTAAATCACAAAAAGACAGAACAGTTCCCATACCTCTATTGATAAAAGAAGAACTTTTAATACAAGTTAAAAAAGTAAAAGAGATACATACAATAGATTTAAAAAATGGCTACGGAACAGTTTTTCTTCCTTTTGGATTTGATAAAAAATCACCTAAAACAAAATGACAATATCTTTTTCCTATGGATAAAGTTTCAAAAGACCCTAGAAGTAATATAATACGACGACATCATACTTTAGATGTTACTTTTAGTAGAAACATTAAACGAGCAGTTCAAAAATGTGATATTGATAAAAAGATTTCTGCCCATATTTTTAGATACTCTTATGCTACTCATTTACTACAAAATGGGACTGATATACGCTCTATTCAAGAGTTGTTGGGTCATAAATCTATAGAAACAACTATGATTTATACTCATGTTATAAAAGAGTTAAATCAAAATGAGATAAAATCACCTTTAGATTTTTAGTATGATTTTATATTAAGATTTATTTATTTTCTAAATTAGCATATTCTTCATCGGAAAATATTCTTGAAACTGTAATAAACTGGTAACCTAAGTCTATTTCAAGTGAAAAAGAGTTACCAAATGCAGAACTTTCTTTTTTAACATATCGTATCTCTTAAATGAAGGTGCATATCCAAAGGATTATTTATAATAAATTCTTGCATTAAATTGCCTCCTCATTTTCTTCGCCAGTTCTAATTCTTATAATTCTTTCAATGGAAGATACAAAAATCTTACCATCTCCTATTCTTCCAGTTTGAGAAGCTTCAATTATAATATCAATTGTTTTATCAAGATCTTTTTCACAAACAATTAATTCTAATTTTATTTTTGGCAAAAAATCAACAACATACTCAGCCCCTCTATAAAGTTCTGAATGCCCTTGTTGTCGTCCATATCCTTTAACATCTGAAACGGTCATGCCTGTAATACCAGCTTCACTTAAAGCATCTTTTACTTCTTCTAATTTAAATGGTTTTATTATAGCTTCTATCTTTTTCAATTTAAAATCCTTTTAATCTTAATACTTTAACAATTTTTTATTTAAAATGCTCGTTTAAACTCAGGATATGCTTCTAGTCCACACTCTTCCACATCTAAACCTTGTAATTCTTCATCATTATGAGCCCTTAAAGGCATAAGTTTATTTATTAGGTATAATACAATAAATGAGCTAGTAAAGACGAATACACCGATTACTAATATACCTTTTACTTGTCCCAAAAGAGTAATATCAACTCCATTTGAAGCAAAAATACCTACAGCTAATGTTCCCCAAATACCATTTAACAAATGCACAGATAAAGCACCAACTGGATCATCAAGTTTAAGTTTATCAAAAAAACTTACTCCAAAGACGACAATAGCTCCACCAATAGCTCCTATTAAAATAGGAGTGTACATATCATATAAATTTGGAGCTGCTGTAATTGAAACCAAGCCACCTAAAGCTCCATTTAACACCATAGTAATATCTAGTTTTTTATATTTAAAATACATAAAAATACCAACACATATTGCACCTGCTAGTCCTGCTGTATTTGTATTTAAAATAGTTAAAGCAACTGCATTGGCACTTTCCTTACTAGCAATTGAACCAATAGATCCTCCATTAAATCCAAACCAACCAATCCATAATAAAAATGCTCCTAAGGTAACTAAAGGAATATTTGAAGCTGGTATTACTCTAATAGCACCATTTTTGGTATATCTTCCACGCCTGCTTCCAATTATTAAAATAGCAGCTAATAAAGCCCAACCACCAGTACTATGAATTACAGTTGAACCTGCTAAGTCATACATTGAGAGATTAAAAATAGTATCTTTTAATAGATTTGTACCCCATGTAATATTTACAACTAAAGGATAAAGTATACAAGCCATAATAATAGTAAAAAAAGCAAGAGGTAATACTTTAGCCCTCTCAGATACTCCCCCACTCATTATATTTATAACCTTACCTACAAAAGCCATTTGAAATAAAAGCAAAGCATACTTACTCATAGAATTACTAGCTAATTCTCCAAAAGCTAAATTGTATCCAAAGAGCAAAAAACACAAAGATGCAAGTGCATAAATCATAGTATTTATCATAAGTACAGAAGAAACATTTTTAGTTCTTACAATTCCAGCCTCTAGCATAGCAAAACCTGGAACCATCAAAATAATCAACACCATAGAAAATATTGCAAAAAATGTATCAAGTACATAAGAAACTGACTCAATATCCATATTAATCCTTAATTTTTGTATGAATTATTATAATAGTATTTAAGTATTACAGTATAAAATATATGTATATTTTTTATACAATTTTATATTTATTGTTGTAGAATATAATTTAGATGTAATTTAAAATTATAAAAGGTATATATTGTGGATGATTTTATAGCACTTTCAAAAAACTCAAAAGAAATATATAATATTGCTTATTCTTTAAAAGAGAGAGTTAAGATTAATGCCTTAATTAAAGGTCAAGTAGGAGTTGGGAAAAAAACTCTAGCACAATATATTTTAGCAAAAGCTAAAATCTATGATGCAAGAAGTTTGCAAGAAGATATCAAAGATAATATACTAAATATTAAAAATTCATCTATTATTATAAATAAAATCGAAGATATAACTAATATTGATTTATTGATTTCTTGGATTAATAAAAACAATATTAGAATAATAGCTACAACACTAAGTAAGCAATTAAATAAAAAATTAGAAAATTTATTTCCTATTATTCTTGAGATATTACCTTTAGATAAACGAAAAGAAGATTTAGATTTTTTAATTAAAAAGTTTTCGCTAGAAGCTAGTAAAACATTTAAAATAGAAGAAATACCATCATCCAAACTTATAATTAATATATCGCAAAATGCTCATAGTTTAAAAAAATCAATTTATTTTTCTTATTTATCTTTAAATATAAAAGAAGATGAGATAATGATGTTTATGGAAAATTTTATAACTTTAAATATGAATTCTAGTCATTTATATAAAGATTTCTTGTATTTATTTGAAATACCTTTATTAAAAGTAGCTAGTACAAAATATAAATCTCAAGTAAAAATGGCAGAAGCTTTAGGATTAAATCGAATAACACTGCGAAAAAAACTTGACTTGTATTCAAAGTTATAAGAATATATTACACTAGCCTATAACAAACAATCATTTTAGAAAAAGTAAATTCTAATATTATTTTAAACTTAAAAAAATTGATTAATATCAAACTTTATGTAAGATTAAAATGTTATAATTAATAAATTTAAACATAAGGAGAATTATATGACACTTTCAAGAAGAGATTTTCTTAAAAGTTCTGCTGCTGCTTCTGCTGCAACTGCAATTGGAATGGCGATACCTTCAAAACTTCATGCTGAGGCTAAAAAAGCCGAGGGAAATTGGAGATGGGACAAGGCTGCATGTAGATTTTGTGGTACTGGTTGTGGAATTATGTTGGCTACAAAAAATGGCAAAATCGTTGCAGTTAAAGGTGATCCTGCTGCTCCTGTTAACAGAGGACTTAATTGTATTAAAGGTTATTTTAATGCAAAAATTATGTATGGTGCAGATAGACTAAAACAACCACTTTTAAGAATAGGAAAAGATGGTAAATTTGATAAAAATGGTAAATTTCAAGTTGTTTCTTGGAAAAGAGCTTTTGATGAGATGGAATTTCATGCTAAAAAAGCGTTAAAACTCTCTGGTCCTGAAGGTGTTGCTGTTTTTGCATCTGGACAATATACAGTTCAAGAAGGATATGCTGCATTAAAAATGATGAAAGCAGGATTTAGATCAAATGCTATTGATCCAAATGCACGTCATTGTATGGCTTCTGCTGTTGTTGGTTTTTATCAAACTTTTGGTATTGATGAACCATCTGGATGTTATGATGATATTGAACTTACTGATACTATTGTTTCATGGGGTTCAAATATGGCAGAGATGCACCCAATTTTATGGTCAAGAGTAACAGATAGAAAATTATCAGATCCTAAAAAAGTGAAAATAATAAATTTATCTACATATAGACATAGAACTTCTGATTTAGCTGATACGGAAATTATCTTTAAACCAAATTCAGATTTAGCTTTATGGAATTATATAGCTAGAGAAATTGTGTTTAATCATCCTTCTTCAATTGATTGGGATTTTGTTAATAAGCATATTGTATTTGCAGCTGCAAATACTAATATTGGTTATGGTATGAAAAAATCAAATGAAAAATCAATGGATAAATATACGGCAAAAGAAAAAGAAATTATGGCTAAAGAAATGAGTAAAATCGTTTCTGAAGATGAAGCACCTGCTTTAGCACCATATGGTTATAAAGCTGGTGATACTATGATTATGGATAAACCAGGACTTCCACATTGGCAAATTCCTTTTGAAGAATATAAAAAATCTTTAGCACCATACACAGCTGAATATGTTACAAAGATTTCAAAAGGTAACCCTGATGAATCTGATAAAGATTTTATGAAAAAGATTAAAGATTTAGCTGATTTATATATAGAAAAAGGAAGAAAAGTAGTATCTTTTTGGACTATGGGTATGAACCAACATACACGTGGAACTTGGGTAAATACTTTAGCTTATAATGTACACTTTTTACTTAACAAACAAGCAAAACCAGGTTCTGGTGCTTTTTCATTAACAGGACAACCAAGTGCTTGTGGAACTGCTAGAGAAGTTGGAACATTTTGTCACAGGTTACCTGCTGATATGATGGTTAAGAATCCAAAACACAGAGCAATTTGTGAAAAAGCTTGGGATATTCCTTCTAAAACTTTAAATAAAGTAGGAACTCAACATATGATGAAAATTCACAGAGATATAGAAGATGGTCTTGTGAAGTTTGCATGGATTAATGTTTGTAATCCTTATCAAGATACAGCATCTGCCTCACACTGGTTAAAAGCTGCACGAGAAATGGATAACTTTATAGTTTGTTCAGATGGTTATCCTGGAATTTCAGCTAAGGTTTCTGATCTAATTTTACCAACTGCTATGATTTATGAAAAATGGGGAGCTTATGGTAATGCTGAGAGACGAACACAGCATTGGAGACAACAAGTTATACCAATGGGTGATTCTATGTCTGATACTTGGCAATGGTTAGAATTTTCTAAAAGATTTACTGTAGCTGATTTATGGGGAAAATCTACTGTTAAAGGTGGAAAAGTAACTTTAAAAAATGTTATACCAGAAGCACTTAAAATGGGATATAAAGAAGATACAACTATGTTTGATATATTATTTGCAAATGAAAAAGCAAAAGCATATAAACTAGATGATAATGACCCTATTCAAAAAGGTTATGATAATACTGATGGTTTTGGAGATGCAAGAAAAGTTGTAGGTTCTGATGATAAAGTATTTGATGGTTATGGTTTTTTCATACAAAAATATCTTTTTGAAGAATATGCAGACTTTGGACGTGGACATGGGCATGATTTAGCTGACTTTGATACTTATCATAGAGTTAGAGGTTTAAAATGGCCAGTTGTTGATGGTAAAGAAACTCAATGGAGATTTAATGCTAAATATGACCCTTATGCTAAAAAAGCAAATACTGGTGAATTTGCATTTTATGGAACATTCTTAAAAGCTCAACCTACAGGAACTTTAAGAGGTGTGACAAATAAAAAGAAAAATCCAATTCCAAATAAAGCAAAAATATTTGCTCGACCTTATATGGATGCACCAGAAATGCCTGATAAAGAATATCCTGTATGGTTATCAACTGGTAGAGTTTTAGAACATTGGCATAGTGGAACTATGACTATGAGAGTTCCTGAATTATATAGAGCAGTTCCTGAAGCTTTATGTTATATACACCCAGATGATGCAAAACGTTACGATGTTAAACAAGGTGCTTTATGTTGGATTGAATCACGAAGAGGAAAAGTAAAAGCTAGAGTTGAAACAAGAGGAAGAAATAGACCTTCAAAAGGTTTAGTATTTGTACCTTGGTTTGATGAAAAAGTATTTATAAATAAAGTATGTTTAGATGCAACTTGTCCTTTATCAAAACAAACAGACTTTAAAAAATGTGCTGTAAAAATTTATAAAGCTTAGTATCTATAATGTCACATAAAACACAAAACACATTAAACAGAAGAGAATTCTTTCTAAATGGTGCAAGAACTATAGGACTTGCATCACTTGGTGGTTTAATGTGGAGTGCATATGTGCATGAAGTTACAGCATCACCTTTGATCCTAAGACCACCTGGAGCATTAGAAGAAAAGTCATTCTTATCTACATGCATTAAATGTGGTATGTGTGTGGAAGCCTGTCCTTTTGATACTTTAAAATTAGCACAAGCAGGAGATAATAAACCTTTAGGTACTCCTTATTTTATACCAAGAGACACTCCTTGTTATATGTGTCCTGATATTCCTTGTGTGCCAGTTTGTCCAAGTGATGCTTTAGATATATTAAGTTTAACAAAAGATAATAAACTTGATATTAATACTGCTGATATGGGTGTTGCTGTTATTGATAGTGAAAACTGTATTGCTTTTTGGGGTATTCAATGTGATGCTTGTTATAGAGCCTGTCCGATTTTAGGTGAAGCTATAACTGTTGAGTATACAAAAAATGAAAGAACAGGTAAACATGCTTTTATGAAACCAGTTGTACATTCAAATGTTTGTACTGGTTGTGGTTTATGCGAAAAAGCTTGTGTTACACAAAAAGCATCTATATTTGTACTTCCAAGACAAATAGCATTAGGTAAAGCTGGTGGTCATTATATTAAAGGCTGGGATGAAAGTGATGAAAAAAGATTAGAAGATACTAATACGATAAATACAACTGATATTAGTAAAAGAAAAGCAGTTGATTCGTTAAATGATTTAGGTGGACTATTAGATGATTAAAAAATATAGATATCTTATTGCTAGAAGATTTACTCAAGTATTTATTATGTTTTTATACATTATCGCAAATATTTGGGGTATTAATATCTTAACTGGTAATTTAAGTTCATCTCTTTTTTTAGGATTTGTTCCATTAAGTGACCCTTTTGCGGCACTTCAAATGTTCGTAGCAGGGGCAATTATTTCAAGTGATATAATTATTGGTATTGTATTAATTATTATATTTTATGCCGTTTTAGGTGGTAGGACATTTTGTTCTTGGGTTTGCCCTGTGAATTTAATTACAGATTTGGCTAATTATATAAGAAGAAAAGCAGGTTTTAATAGTATACAAAAGAAACAACCAGCATCAAGAAACATAAGGTATTGGGTTATAGTTATGAGTTTAATAATTTCATATGTATTAGGTATAACTGCATTTGAGTTTATATCTCCTATATCTATTATTCATAGAGGTATAATATTTGGCTTAGGGCTTTCTTGGGCTGCTATGCTTATAATATTTTTCTTTGATTTATTTGTTTTAAAAAATGGTTGGTGTGGTTATATATGCCCTCTTGGTGGATTTTATTCAATAATTTCTAAATATAGTTTAATAAGAGTACATCATAATGTTGACAATTGTACAGAATGTATGAAATGTAAAGAAGTTTGTCCTGAAATGCAAGTTTTACATATGATAACAAAAGAATCTCTTCCTGTTTTAGGAGGAGAGTGTACAAATTGTGCTAGGTGTATTGAGGTTTGTGATGATGAATCTTTATATTTTTCAATAAAGAATTTAAAAAAGGAAAGTAAAAATGAAAATAAGTAAAATAATCTTAAGTACAGTTATAATAGCTTTGGTTTTTATTGTTGGTTGTTCTACACAGCAAAGTATAAGCGAAGAATCTTTAGGTTTAAGAAAAACTGATATATATACAGAAAATACTACCCAAGGTGATAAAACTATGTATGGTAAAAGTCCTGCAGGTACGTCAAAGACATTTAAAAGAGCCTTTGAAAACTCACCTCCTATGATACCTCATGATACAGAAGGTATGATGCCAATTACTATATCTTATAATGCGTGTACAGGGTGTCATGATCCAGCAGTTGCACCTTCTATGAATGCAACTCCTATTCCAAAAACTCACTTTACAGATTATAGACCAAGCACTTCATTAGCAAATGATGGACGAATAGTTAAGAATGGCAAAATTATAATTAATTCAGCAGATATAATTACTAGTTCAAAGAAATTAGGTCATTTATCAGGTTCAAGATTTAATTGTACACAATGTCATGCTCCACAATCAACAGGAAAATTAGTCGTTGAAAATGAATTTGAAGGAGACTTTAGAAAAAAAGGTGCTAATAAAACTTCTAATTTAATGGATAATATTAATGAGGGTGTAAAATAAAGCAGATGAAAAGAAGAGATTTTTTTTCTTCTTTTTCTTTATCTTCTAGTGAAGATAAAAATAAAGAAAATCTTATAAGACCTCCTTATTTTAAAGATGAAAATGATTTTTCAAAACAATGTATAAGCTGTGATGCTAGATGTGTTTCTTCTTGTGATGAAAATATCATTTTTCTATCTAAAAATAAAACACCCTATCTTGATTTTTCAAATGGTGGCTGTACATATTGTGATGAATGTGCAAATATTTGTCATAAGAATGTACTAAACTTAGAGTTTAAAAAACATATTTCTTCTAGTATTACTCTTGATATAACAAAGTGTTTAAGCTGGAATGATGTCATGTGCTTTTCATGTAAAGACCCTTGCTTAGATGATGCAATTTCGTTCTTAACTATGTTTAAACCAGAGATTTTAGATAATTGTACTTTATGTGGCTTTTGTATTAGTAGATGTCCAAGTAATGCTATAAGTATTAATGCTTAGAAGATAAATATATAACATTTATGTAAAAGTTGCTAAATATGCTTAGCTAAATATTTGTAGCTTACAAGCTTTTTTATTTTTAGTATAAATAAACTATTATTTAATATAAAATTAGAGTAATTAACCTAAATTATGTCATAATACTTTTATGAAAATATATAAACCTAAAACAAAAGAGAAAATAAAAAATTCTGCCATTGAACTATTTAACAATAATGATACATTATCCATTACAACAAATCATATAGCTAAAAATATCGGGATATCTTCTGGAAATCTTTATTATCATTATAAAAACAAAGAAGAAATCATACGAGAAATATATCAAGATGTATCAAAAATATTTGAATCATATAATTTTTTTGAAACTATATTAATTTGTAATAACCCAATTCAAGGACTTTTACATATGCATGATACCTATGTAGAATTATTTTTAAAATATAAATTCTTGATGAGAGATTCAGCTGTGTTGATGGCAGTTGACCCATTATTAAAACTTATGTATGCAGATAAACAAAATAAAAGAATTATTCAAATTGAAGGAATTTTAAAATATTTAATTAGCCAAGAAATTTTAGTAGGCATACCTATTCACGAGATACCAATTAGGGCAAAACTTCATTGGTTTGTTTCTGCATATTGGCAAGTATTTTCAACTACAACCAATGATGTTAGCAAAAAATCAATTTTAGAAACAAAAGAAGTGATATTTAACATACATATTTATCCTTTTTTATCAGTAAAAGGTGAAAAAATGCTAGAAGAATATATGAAATTTACAGAAGGAAAATTAAAATGGATAATGAAATAATAATTAGAACAAACTTCAAATCTGGTGATTTAGGTGCCATTATATCTTTACATGGCAATTTATATTCAAAAGAATATGCTTATGATTATACATTTGAAGCATATGTTGGAGAAGAAATGTCAAAATTTGCAAAAAGAAAAAATCCAAGAGAACAAATATGGATTGTTGAATATAAAAATGAAATAGTTGGTTCAATATCAATTTGTGAATCCTCAGACATAGAAGCACAATTGAGATGGTTTTTAATTAGCCCAAAATTAAGAGGAAAAGGTATAGGGCAAAACCTTATATCACAAGCATTAAAATTTGTTCAAGAACAATCATATCAACAGGTGCAACTTTGGACTGTAAAAGGTTTAGAGTCAGCAAAAAAATTGTATTTAAAAGAAAATTTTATTTTAGAAAAAGAAATTACACACAATATTTGGGGTTCTAATCAAACAGAACAAAAATATACAAAAAAATTACAAGTTTGAAATGAAGTTCAAATAGGCTTGGAGAGAGATATTTAAATCTTGGCTAGACAAATATTCATTCAGTAAATTAATGTAATAATGATTTAGTTAAAAACTAGCTTATATAATCATATGAAAATTATATGAGGATTAAAAATAAGATTTTAGAAAAAGATTTTTTAATTGCTATTATTTATTATGCACTTGTAGTTATATGATACAATGTCAAATAAATTAAGAAAAATAAGCTATAAAATTTACTTAAACATATAGTTTTTTTTAGGAATTATAGGAAATCAATGGCACTAATAGATTTACAAAATATATCCAAGCAATATGACACAAAAATTATTTTAAAAGATATCAATTTTACTATTCAAGAAGGTCAAAGAATTGCTATTTTAGGTCAAAATGGTCAAGGTAAATCTACTTTAATGAAGATAATTACAGGTGATGTTAAAGAAGATTCAGGCATTCGCTCTATTGGTAAATCTATTAAAATAGAGATGTTAGATCAAAGGGTGCAATTTAAAGAAAACCTAAGTGTAAGAGATGCAATTTTATCACAATTAACTTCGCTACAAGATGCAAAAAAGCAATATGATGACTTACTTATTAAACTAGCTTCAAATTATGAAGATAAAGAACTTTTAAACAAACAAAGTGAACTAGCTTCATATTTAGATTATCATAATGCTTGGGATTTAGACAATATGATTGAAAGAGTTTTACAAGAATTTGCTCTAAAAGAATATGAACATAAGAATGTAAATATTCTAAGTGGAGGTGAGCAACGCCGTGTTGCTCTTGCGGGATTAATTTTGAAAAAACCTGATATCTTACTTTTAGATGAACCTACTAATCATCTTGATGTTTATATGGTGGAATTTTTAGAAGAATTGTTAGTTAAAAATAAATTTACACTTATATTTATATCTCATGATAGATATTTTATAAATAATCTTGCAAGTAATATAGTGGAGATTAGTGATGGTAATTTAAGAAAATTTCATGGAGGATATTCTGCATATTTAGAACAAAAACAAGAACTTTTAGCAAATATGCAAAAAGACCAAAAAAATCTAATAAGACTTTTTAAAGCAGAAGCACATTGGATGCAAAGAGGTGTAACAGCTAGGCGAAAAAGAAATGAAAGAAGAAAAGCACAATACTTGGAACTTAAACAACAAGTAAAATCAAACCCATCACAAATAAACAAAATGTCACTTGATTTACAAAGAGAACAAAAATCATTTAATAGTGAAAATACAAGAACAATAAATAAGAAAAAAATGCTTTTTGAATTAAAAGATATCACAAAAAGTTTAGGGGATAAACTTCTTATTAAAAACTTTTCAACAAGAATATTACAAAAAGACACCATAGCAATAGTTGGTCCAAATGGTACAGGAAAATCTACTTTATTAAAAATATTTATAGAAAAACTAAAAGTTGATAAGGGTTTATTTAAAAAAGGTGAGTTTAAAGTAGGATATTTTGATCAACAAAGAGAAATGTTAAGTGATGATGCTACTATTATGGATATGTTTTGTCCTATGGGTGGAGATAGAATTGAGCTAAATGATGGAAGAGAGATGCACGTTTACGGGTATTTAAAGAACTTTCTTTTTCCAAAAGAATATTTAAATAAAAAAATAGGTTTATTAAGTGGTGGTGAAAAAAATAGAGTTGCACTTGCACTTTTATTTACTAAAAAAATAGATTGTTTAGTACTTGATGAACCTACAAATGACTTAGATATACCTACTATTAATATACTTGAAGAATATTTACAAAGTTTTCAAGGTGCTTTGATATTCGTATCTCATGATAGATATTTTGTAGATAAAATTGCTAAGAAACTTTTTGTTTTTCAAGGAAAAGATGGACAAATAATGGAAAGTTTTCAAAAGTATACCCAATACTTAGAAATAGAAAAAGAATTAAGTACTTTAGATGACTTAAATAAAGAATATACTCCTGTAAAAGAAAAAAAGATTACAAATAATAACAATAAATTATCATATAAAGATAAAAGAGAATATGAACTTTTACCAAAACAACTTGAAGATCTTGAAAAACAAATAGCAGATATTAATATCTGCCTTAGCGATCCTGCTTGTTATGAGGAAAAAGGCTTAATTAAACTTTCAGGTGAACTGCAAAACTTAGAAAATATTTATGAAACAAAAGTTGAAAGTTTTTTAAAATTAGAAGAATTACTAGAAAGTTTTAATTTATAATTAGTTACAATTAAGAATTAATAATATTTTATAAGGGAAACTATGACACTAAAAGAACAATTAAAAATAGATTTAAAAAATTCTATGAGAAATAAAGAAATAGTAAAAAGAGATTGTATAAGAGCTATTAATACTATGATTAAACAAGTTGAAGTTGATGAAAGAATAGAATTAGATGATAAGGCTATTGTAAAACTTATTCAAAAAGGTATTAAACAAAGGCTAGAAGCTATTGTACAGTATGAAAAAGCATCAAGAGAAGATTTAGTACAAAAAGAGCAAGAACAAATAGATGTTTTTAGCTTATATTTACCAAAACAATTAAATGAAGAAGAATTAAAAGCTAAATTAGAAGAAATTATGAAAAAAAATGATATTACTTCTAAAAAAGAAATTGGAAAAATAATGGGCATTGCGAGTAAAGAACTAGCTGGAACTGTAGACGGAAAAAGAATAAGTGAGATGGTTAAAAATTTATTAGTTTAATTTTTCACTAAAGGATATATAATAGAAAATCAAATTAAATCTATATCAAATGAAGAACTTATAGCTTTATATAAAGACAAGATATTATCTATGCCTGAAGAATTGAAAAAAGAGTTTGATGAAATATCTAAAACATATGATTTAAATTTTATAGAATCTAATAAATTAAAAGAATTAATTCCAAAATTAAACAAACATGAACAAGATGAATTAAAAGAAAATACTCAAATAGATTTACAAAAAATACTTGATATATTATTTAAAAGAGTAAATATAAACAATCTTAGAAGTTTAAATATACTATTTTCAAAAGCACTTACTCCCTCTATTGATGTGGGGTTTAATCCTGAGATAGAAAAAATTTCAAAAGAATTAAATATCCGTCCTGAACTACTTTTTAATATTGCTATGCAAGAGAAAATGTCAAATTGTATTAATAGTCGTTTTATTAATGATAAGAAAATAATTAATAAAATAAGTTCTAATATTTCAGATCTTTTAAGTTTAGTTGAGCAGCGATTTGAAAATACTCTTAAAAATACAGGAGATGGTTCAATTGCTATTTCAAATATTAAAACAAAAATTAAATCAATAAAAATTAATAATGTTGGATTAGAACAATTGGTTTTTTTACAAAACGAACTAATTAATTCAGCATTAAGCATTGAAAATGAGATTGATAATGTAGGAAAAACAATACTAAGTTCAAAGTCAGAAATCTCTATCCTACAAAATAAAATAAGCAAGCTTGAAAATGAATTAGAAAAAACAAAAGAAGAAAGTTCAAGAGATGATTTAACCGAATTATTAAATAGAAAAGCATATGAAAAAGAAGCTTCCAAACTTGAAAGTTTATATTCAAGAAGCCAAAATAATTATGCAATTGTTTTTATAGACCTCGATAATTTTAAAAAAGTTAATGATACATATGGGCATAGTGCGGGGGATATGGTACTTGTTAAATTTTCAAAATTTTTAAAAAAAGAAACTAGAGGTTTGGATATAATAGCTAGATATGGTGGAGAAGAGTTCGTTGCAATATTAAATTTTACTATCATTGAAGAGTTAGTGAGATATTTAAAAAGAATAAAAAATATAATAAATGAAAATGTATTTTTGTATAAAGAAAAGAAAATAACAGTTACATTTTCAGCAGGTGTAGCAATAAGAAATAATCATTCTTCTTATAAGGATACGATACACAAAGCTGATACATTATTATATAGGGCAAAAGATCAAGGTAAGAATAAAATTATTCTTGAAAATGGACTCGTTTTGTAAAGAATATATAAGATAGGGGAAATATGAAAAAGTTAGTATGCAGTTTTTTATTATTAACAAGTATTTGTTTTGCACAAGAAAATAAGATAAATCAAGTAGATTGCTTAATTTTAAAAGACGAAGATTCTATTATATGTAAATATTCTATTGAACGCTTAGAGTATGAAAAAGAAATAGAAATTCAATGGATAGACCCAGATAATGAGCTTTCAAGAAATAGAAAAATAATTATACCACTTGGTCATAGTTCAATTTATGATTTTAGGTATATAACAGGTAGGCAAAAAGGTGTGTGGATATTTAAAGTTATTGATGATAAAAAAGAATATACTACTAGTTTTAAATTAGAATAAAGTATATTTATTAAATTTTAATTGATATTTAGTTAACATAATTGTCTTAAATATAAGTAAATTACAAGGTATAAACTCTAATGCAAACATTTAATAATATAGAAGAATTAGCTTTAGCACACTCTTTAAGTATAGAAGAGTTGGATAATATTAAAAAAATATTAAAAAGAGATCCCAATTATCTTGAAATAGGAATTTTCTCAGCTATGTGGAGTGAGCATTGTTCATATAAATCTAGTAAAAAATACTTAAATGCTTTTCCTACAACTGCCCCTTGGGTTATTCAAGGTCCTGGTGAAAATGCTGGAGTTATTGATATAGGTGATGGATATGCAGCTGTTTTTAAAATGGAATCGCATAATCATCCATCTTTTATAGAACCTTATCAAGGAGCAGCTACTGGTGTTGGTGGTATTTTAAGAGATGTTTTTACTATGGGGGCACGTCCTATTGCAAATATGAACTCAATTAGATTTGCAAGTATACAAGGAAATAGCCAAACTGCACAAAAACATAGGTATTTATTAAAAGGTGTAGTATCTGGTATTGGTGGATATGGTAACTGTATGGGAGTTCCAACTATTGGAGGAGAAACCACTTTTGAGGAATGTTATGCTGGAAATAATCTTGTAAATGCTTTCACGCTTGGAATTGCTAAAAAAGATGAGATATTTTTAGGCTTAGCTGAGGGTATTGGAAATCCTGTTATGTATGTAGGAAGTAAAACAGGTCGTGATGGTTTAGGTGGTGCTGTTATGAGTTCTGCTTCTTTTACGCAAGATAGTGAAAGTAAACGCCCAACCGTTCAAGTAGGAGACCCTTTTACTGAAAAACTTTTACTTGAAGCTTGTTTAGAACTATTTAAACATGATTATATTATAGGTATTCAAGATATGGGAGCAGCAGGGCTAACATCTTCTTCTTTTGAAATGGCAGGGCGAAGTGGTTCTGGTATGAGAATGGATTTAGATAAAGTTCCATCAAGAGAAGAGGGTATGACTCCTTATGATTTTATGTTAAGTGAATCACAAGAGCGTATGCTAATTTGTGCTAAAAAAGGCTGTGAAGATAAAATCATAGAGATTTTTGAAAAATGGGAATTAGATGTGGCAGTTATTGGCGAAGTTACAAATACTGGAAATATGGAATTATTCTGGAACAATGAATTATGTGCCAATATTCCAATTCAGCCTTTAAGTGAACAAGCTCCCATTTTAGATAGACCCGTTAAAAAACCTGCATATTTAGATGAAATTAAAAATTTTGTAATGGATAAAGAATTTTCTAATCAAATAGTTTTTGATAAATTATTTTGCGATATTGAAGTTGTAGATAAATCGTGGATTTATAATCAATATGATTCAACAGTACAAACAAATACTATAAAAGGTCCTGGAACTCTTGATGCTTCAAGTGTTAGAATTAAGGAAACAGGAAAAGCCTTATCTATGAGTGCTGATTGTAATACTAGATTTTGTTATATAAACCCTGAACTAGGAGCAGCAGCTGCTGTTATGGAAAGTGGTAGAAATGTTGCTATGAGTGGAGCAGTTCCAAAGGCAATAACTGATTGTCTTAATTTTGGAAATCCAGAAAAAGAAGAAGTTATGTGGCAATTTGCTTCTTCTTGTGAAGGAATAAAACAAGCTTGTAAAGCTTTAAATACTCCTGTAGTTAGTGGAAATGTATCTTTATATAATGAAACAAATAAAATAGGAATATTCCCTACTCCATCAATTGTAACAGTAGGAGTTAATGAAGATGCAAATAAAATCTTACCCTCATATTTACAAGAAGATGATAATATTTTATATCTCTTAGGAGAAACTAAAGAAGAATTTGGTGGCTCATTATATATGAAAAAAATGTACGATACCATCTCTGGAGTTCATCCTGAAGTAGATTTTACTAAAGAATTACAACTATGGAATACAGTAATAAAAGCAAATGAATTAAACCTTTTAAAGTCTGCTAAAGATGTTAATGTAGGTGGTATCGCTATTGCTTTAGCAAAAATGGCAGTTAAGGGAAATAAAGGTTTAGAAGCTAATATTTCTTTAGAAAACTCAAATGAGATTTTTTCTGAAACTTTAAGTAGAGCTATTGTCGAAGTAGATAAAAACAAGTGCCAAGAATTTTCTAATTTTATGGAAAAAAGAGAAATTATTTGTGTTAAAATTGGATATGTAAGTGGAGATAAAGTCATTATAAATGATATTTATAAAAACTTGAATAGCTTAAAAGATATTTATTTTAATACTTTTCAAACTATTATTGAACAAGATTTATAAATAAATCCTATTGTTCTAATGTTCTAAACATTCCAACATATTATATACTTCTTGTATATAAATAATTTTTTTCAGGTCTAGCTCTTCTATATCATTCTATTACATTTTATTCCTAAAAATAGCTAGGCATAATTTATACTTTTTTTTATATCTCTCTTGATTTTTAATACATTAAATGAATATATGATTTAAGTTACTTTTAATTAAAAAACAAATACAATCTTTTATATATAAAATTTTATTTTATATAAGAAAGGGTATATATGTTAAATGATCAGCAGTCTATATTAAATTTTAATTTAGCTTGTGGTACTGCATCATTTGGAAATTTGTATAAGAGTATGAATTCAAAAGAAGTTTTTGATACCTTAAACAATGTTTGGGACTTAGGATATAGATATTTTGATACAGCACCTTTTTATGGTTTTGGATTAAGTGAAAGAAGATTAGGAGATTTTTTAAGAAATAAACAATCTTCAGAATATGTACTTTCTACTAAAGTTGGAAGAATTCTTAATCCTGATGGTTCATATCATAAGGATAGGGATTTTTATAAAAATGCTTTACCTTTTAAACCTGAATATGATTATTCTTATGATGGAATAATGAAATCTTTCGATCATAGTCTTCAACGCTTAGGTTTAGAAAAAATTGATATATTATATATGCATGATTTAGGTAAAGTAACACATTCTTCAAATCATAAAAAACATATGAAAATAGCAATGAATGGTGGATATAAAGCTTTAGAAAAATTGAAATCATTAAAATTAATCAAAGGTTTTGGTCTTGGTGTTAATGAATATGAAGTATGTGAAGAAGCACTTGAATATGGTGACTGGGATTACTTTTTACTAGCTGGAAGATATACTCTTTTAGAACAAAATGCAGTAAAAACATTTATCCCTAAATGTATAAAAAGAAAATCAAAAATCATTTTAGGAGGTATATTTAATTCTGGTATATTAGCTACAGGTTCACAAGATGGTGCGAAATATAATTATAAAACTGCACCAGAAGAAATAGTGATAAAAGTAAAAAGAATAGAAGATATATGTTTGAAATTTGATGTAAAACTATCACAAGCTGCTTTGCAGTTTCCATTTTTAAAAAAGAATATAGATTCTATATTAATAGGAAGTTCAAATTTAAAACATTATAAGTCAGCATTTTTTGATTTAAAAGCCAAAATACCAAAAGAGTTTTGGCAAGAGTTACTTAATCAAAATCTTATTTTAGAAGAATGCGTAGATTTTTAAAAAATTAATAAGGAGATAAAATGAGTATAAAAAGAATAAGCAAAATGGGATTAGCAGCAGCCGTACTTTTACCAAGTATTGTGCTTGCTTCAAACTTTGATGGTGTTACAATTGAAGCAAAATTTATTGGAGGGCAACAATATGAAAGATTGTACTCTAAAATAAAAGATTGGGAAAAGCAAACAGGTGCTAAAGTTAAAATCATTTCAAAAAAAAGTCATTTTGAACTTGATAAAGAAATCAAATCTGATATAGCTGCTGGTACGACTTCATGGTGTGTAGGTTCTAATCACACAAGTTTTGTACCTCAATATACTTCTATTTATGTTAATTTAGAACCTTTAATATCTAAAGATCATCAAGATGGATATGTTCAAGCATTATTAAAAGCTGGAATTCTTAAAGGTAATATGCAGATGGTTCCAAGAGCACAATTTGATGTAAGAGCTTTATATTATCAAAAATCCTTATATAAAAGTAAAAAAAATCAAGATGATTTTAAAAAAGAACATGGTTATGCTTTAACATTACCAAAAACTTGGAAAGAAGTAAAAATTCATGCTATTTTCTTTTCAAAATTAACTAATATTTTTGGTCATCAATTCGCTGGAAAAGATGAAGCTTTAGTAGGAACATTTTATGAATTCTTGATATCAGAAGGTGGTTCGATGTTCGATAAGAATGATAGACCCGCATTTAATTCTAAAGCAGGTGAGCAAGCTTTACAATGGTTTAGAGACTTATATAAGGCAAAAGCAGTTCCAGCTGGTACTATTCAATATGTTTGGGATGAGTTAGGTGCTGGTTTTGCATCTGGTACTATTGCACTTAATTTTGATTGGCCAGGTTGGTCTGGATATTTTAATGATCCAAAGAATTCAAAAATCTCTGGAGATGTAGGTATCTTACCACCACCAATGGGATCTGTAAAACAAACTGGTTGGTCAGGTTCTCATGGTTTTTCAATTACAAAAAAATGTAAGAATAAAAAAGCTGCTGTATCTTTAATCGAATTTATGACAAATGATAAAGCACAGTTATTTGAAAGTGAAAAAGGTTCATTACCAACACGAACAAAAACATGGAAAGATTTAAAAGCAAAAGTTGCTAAAACAAATGATGTTTATGCAAAAGAAAAACTAGTTGCTTTTGAAAATGCCGCAAAAGCAGCATTTGCAGTACCTAAGTATCCTGAATGGGGTGAAGTTGTAAATGCAATTTATCCTTTATTACAAAAAGCTATTCTTGGTGATTTAAGTGTCAAAGAAGCATTAAGTAAGGCAGAAAAATTAGCAGATGAAATTATGAAAGAAAATTCTTATTACTAGAATTTATTTACTATAAAAATTAAACAAACATATTTTAATATGTTTGTTTATAATTCACAAGGAAAGAATAAAAAATGAAAAAAAGCTTTTTTTCTGTACCAATGTTACTATTATTACCTTCTTTTATTATTTTAATTTTAATAATAGTTTTTCCACTTATATTTTCTTTATATTCTAGTTTTACACCTTATAAGTTAATTAAGCCTGACTCTTTGTATGTGTTTATTGGTTTTGCTAATTATATAAAACTATTATCTAGTTGGGATTTTTGGGAAGGATTTGGAAGAACTATTTTAGTATTAACCTTAGCTATTAATATAGAGTTTGTTTTAGGTTTAGGTATAGCTTTATTGATTAATAAAGTTACATATAATGCAAGAATGTTAAGAACAATTATGATGTTTCCCATGATGTTTTCACCCATATTAGTGGGTTTTCAATTTAAGTTTATGTTCAATGATAATATTGGAGTTGTTAATAATCTTTTAAGAGAATTTAATATTATTTCTTCAGATATACCGTGGTTAATAGATTCAAGCTTAGCACTTTTTTCTATTTTATCAGCTGAGATATGGTCTTCAACATCAGTATTTGCTATATTATTATTAGCTGGATTAATGGCTGTTCCAAAAGAGCCAATAGAAGCTTCAAAAATAGATGGCTGTACAGCAATTCAAACATTTAGGTATATTACTTTACCTTATTTAATGCCATTTATTTATATAGCTATGACTATTAGATCTTTAGATATAGCAAGAGCTTATGATATTATAAGAATAATGACAAATGGAGGACCAGCTGGAAGAACAGAACTGATATGGACCATGATAGGAAAAACAGGTTTTAATGATTCTAAGATGGGACTAGCAAATGCGATGGCATATATTTCAATAATATTATCAATAGCTGTTACTTATTATTTTTTTAATAAATTAAATAAAATCAAACAAGATACAATGGGAATAGTATAATGAATAATACAATTAATAAATTAAATAAGTCGGTATTAGAAGTAGCAAGATTAGTTTTAACATTTCTTGTAATGTTAGTTATTGTAGCACCTGGAGGGTGGATTTTTTATAATGCTTTTAGACATAATGTTGATATTCAATCAAGACCAGCAGTTTGGGCACCTAATTTTACTTTAGATAATTTTGCGGCAATTTTTGGAGAAGTTGGTGAAGGTTTTGTGCCAATTATGCAATATTTATCAAATTCATTAATTATATCTATTACTAGTACAGTTATTGCTTTAATAATTGGTATTTCTGGTGGCTACGCATTTGCAAGATATAAATTTAAATATAAGAAAAAACTTTTTTTATATTTAATGTTAACAAGGACAGTTCCTGGTGTTGCCATGAGTTTACCAATTTTTATTATGTTTGCAAAAGTAGGAATAATTGATACAAAAATCGGAATAATATTGTTTTATGTAGCATTAAATATACCCTTTACGATTTGGTTAGTCGAAGGATTTTTTCTACAAATTCCTAAAGACTTATATGAAGCAGCAATCATTGATGGCTGTACAAGGTGGGAAGCATTTTGGAAAATCGAATTTCCACTTGCTAAATCAGGAATAGCATCAGCTGCTATTTTTGCTTTTTTAATCGCATGGAATGAGTTTGCAATAGTGTCACAGTTATCAAGGTCAATAGATTCAAAAACTTTACCAGTTGGACTATTAGATTTTACAAGTGAATTTACTATTAATTGGGCAGGAATGTGTGCATTTTCTGTGATTATGATTGTACCAGCAGTTGTTTTGACTTTTATTGTTCAAAAACATTTGGTAGCTGGTCTAACATTTGGTGGAGTTAAAGGATAATAATGGGAAAAATTAGTATTAGAAATATTGTAAAAGAATATAATAAAGATTCTTTAGCAGTAAAAGGAATTAATCTTGAAATAAAAGATAAAGAATTTGTAGTCTTAGTTGGACCTTCTGGTTGTGGTAAATCTACCACTCTTAGGATGTTAGCAGGTTTAGAAGATATTTCTTCTGGAGAAATATTATTTGATGATGTTTTGATAAATGATTTACCTCCAAGGTTAAGAGATATTTCTATGGTTTTTCAATCTTATGCCTTATATCCTCATTTAAGCATAAAAGAAAATTTAGAATTTGGTTTAAAGATTTCAAAAGTAAATCCAATTGAAATTGAAAAAAGAGTTAAAGAAGTGTCAGAAATGTTAGAGATAAACGAATACTTAGATAGAAAACCTGCATTTCTTTCAGGAGGACAAAGACAACGAGTTGCAATGGGAAGAGCAATAGTTAGACATCCAAATATTTTTTTATTTGATGAACCTTTATCTAATCTTGATGCAAAGCTTAGAACAAAAATGAGATTTGAAATTAAACAGTTACACAAAAAATTAAAAAAAACAATTGTTTATGTAACTCATGATCAAATTGAAGCTATGACACTAGCTGATCGTATTGTAGTTATGAGAGATGGGCAAATAGAACAAGAAGGTAAACCTTTAGATGTTTTTAATAAACCAATTAATAAATTTGTGGCAACTTTCTTAGGTAGTCCTCCTATGAATTTAGCAAATGGGGTGATTTATAAAAACTTTATTAAATTAGAAGATGGTAAATTAATTGATATTCCTTTAAGATATAAAAACCATCTTAGTGAAAAACAAAAAGTTATTTTTGGTGTTCGAGCTGATAGTATAGTTCCAAATCATTATGCAAATATTGTAAATTATGTTTCTTTTGAAGAAACGGTGATAGAAGAAGAACCCTTAGGTATTGAAAGTAATTTGTATATTAATGTTGGAAATTCACAATTTATATCAAGAATGAACCACGCAGAAACTGTACCTGTTGGTACTAAAATGAATTTTTTTATAAACTTAGATAAAGCATATTTATTTGATAGAGCAACAAACTTGACAATAAAAGAAAATTAGCTAGCTTTGTTTTTGTTTTAAGGAGATGATTAAGATGAAAAAGATGGGCATGTGTATAAAATTGAAAAAAGACAAAGTTAAAGATTATAAAATATTACATAAGAATTGTCCAAAGGAAATTAAAAAATTATTAAAAAAAATTAATATTAATAATTTTTCTATTTTTTTGAAAGAACCAGAAAATATACTTTTTTCTTATTGGGAGTATGTTGGAACTGATTTTGAAAAAGATATGAAGATTATGTCAGAAGATGTAAACAATAAGCAATGGTGGGAACTTTGTGGTCCATGTCAAACACCTTTTAAAATAAGAAAAAAAGGTGAATGGTGGTCAAGTATGGAAAGTATTTTTTATAATGAATAAGGATTAACTAATGGGTAGATTAGAAGGTAAAACAGCATTAATAACAGCTGCAGCTCAAGGAATTGGAAGAGCTAGTGCTGAGTTATTTATTAAAGAGGGTGCAAAAGTAATTGCAACTGATATTAATATGGAATTATTAAGTACATTAAAAGGTGCTGATATTAAAATTTTGGATGTTACAAATGAAAAAGCAATTTTACAATTAGCAAGTGAATTAAAAAATATTGATATTTTATTTAATTGTGCAGGATATGTTCATCAAGGAACAATTCTTGACTGCAATGAGAGAGATTTTGATATTTCATATGAATTAAATGTTAAATCAATGTATAAAATGATTAAAGCATTTTTACCCTTGATGCTTAATTCACAAAAAGGAGCAAGTATTATAAATATGGCATCAGTTGCTTCAAGTGTAATAGCTGCACAAAATAGATTTGTATATGGAACAACAAAAGCAGCTGTTATTGGATTAACAAAAGCAGTTGCTGCTGATTTTATTAAAGAGAATATAAGATGTAATGCAATAGCACCAGGAACGGTGGAAAGTCCTTCTTTACAAGAAAGAATGAACGCTGGTGGAGATTATGAAAAAACTAAGCAAGAGTTTATTAAAAGACAACCTACAGGAAGAATTGGAACACCAAATGAAATTGCTAATTTGGTTTTATATTTAGCAAGTGATGAATCATCTTATACGACAGGTACTGTTCAAGTAATTGATGGTGGTTGGTCAAATACATAAAAGGAAAATAAATGAAATTTTTAAGATATACAAATAATAACGAAACAAAACCAGCAGTGGAAGTTGATGGTGTTATATATGATATTAGTTCACTAGTATATGATATTAATAATAAAACAATTGAAAAGTTATTACAAATGAATATAGATATTTCTACTTTAAAAAAAGTAGAAAAATATGAAAAACTAGAATCACCTATTGATGGTGTTGGTAAAATAATTTGTATTGGTTTAAACTATGTTGACCATGCAAAAGAAAGTGGAATGGAAATACCCAGTGAACCAGTAGTTTTTATGAAAGCTACATCATCTATTATTGGACCAAATGATGATGTTGAAATTCCAAGAAATTCGATTAAAACTGATTGGGAAGTAGAATTAGGTGTTGTTATTGGAAAAAAAGCTAAATATATACAAGAAAAAGATGCTTATGATTATATAGCTGGTTTTACTATAATAAATGATATCTCAGAAAGAGAATTTCAATTAGAGCGTGAGGGACAATGGACTAAAGGAAAAAGTCATGATACCTTTTCTCCAATTGGACCATATATAGTCACAAAAGATGAAGTTGGAAATGAAGATAATTTAAAAATGACATTAAGTGTTGATGGTAAATTATTTCAAAATGGAAGTACAAATACTATGTATTATAAAGTTCCATTTATTGTTTCTTATTTGTCAAATTTTATGACACTTCTTCCAGGGGACATTATCTCAACAGGAACACCTCCTGGTGTTGGATTTGGTCAAAAACCTCAAATATATTTAAAAAAGAATCAAACGATGGAATTAAGTATTGAAAAACTTGGTTCTCAAAGACAAATAACAGTTGCTTTATAAAAAGTCAAGATAATGAAAAATAATATAAATAAAATAGCTATTCACTTGCATGATGATGATAATATTGCAGTTGCTTGTGATGATTTATTGAAAAATGAAAAAGTAATAATTGAAGATAAAGAGATATGTTTATTAGATGATGTTGGCTTAGCACATAAATTGGCATTTGTTGATATAAAAAAAGGCGATAAAGTTATCAAATTTGGGGCATATATAGGATCTGCATTAAAAGATATAAAAGTAGGTGAACATGTGCATTTACATAATATTAAAAGTGATTATATAATCATATAATAAAAAAAATATTTATATTTTTTTAAAAAGAAGAAGGTTTATTATGAGTAAAATAACAGGGTATTTAAGATCAGATGGAAAAAAAGGCATTAGAAATTCAATTCTTGTTTGTTACTTAGTAGAATGTGCAAAATTTGTAGCACAAAAAATTGTAAATAAATTTGATGATGATGTTCAATTAGTAGGCTTTTCAGGATGTTATCCAAATGATTACTCACAAAGAATTTTAGAAGCTATAACAACCCATACAAATGTAGGAGCAGTTATCTTAGTTTCTTTAGGATGTGAAAGTTTTGATAAAAATAGTTTATTTAAATATATAAAAGAAAGCAAAAGAGAAGTTGAACTTTTAACAATCCAAGAAAACGGAGGTACTTTATCTAGTATTGAATTTGGGCAAAGTTGGGTTGAACAAACAAAAGCCAAACTAGCATTGATGAAAACAGTAGATATGAATATCAGTGAATTAGTTGTAGGGACTATTTGTGGTGGCTCAGATGGAACAAGTGGAATGAGTGGAAATCCAGCTGTTGGAAAAACTTTTGATACTCTTCTTAAAAATGATGCTATTTGTATTTTTGAAGAAACTGGTGAATTAATTGGTTGTGAATATATTATGGCAAACAGAGCAGATAATAAAAAAGTAGCAAAAGATTTGATTACTTCTGTGAAAAAAGCTTCTACTTATTATAAAGTGATGGGACATGGTAGTTTTGCCTTAGGTAATGCAGAAGGTGGTCTAAGCACACAAGAAGAAAAATCAATGGGTGCATATGCAAAAAGTGGTTCTTCAAAAATTACAGGTGTTATAAAACCAGGAATGTATCCTAGTAAAAAAGGTCTTTTTTTATTAGATGTTGTACCAGATGGGCAAGAGTTATGGGGTTTTCCAAACATAAATGATAATGCTGAGATAGTTGAGCTAATATCAAGTGGCGCACATATTATATTATTTGTCACAGGAAGAGGTTCGGTTGTAGGTTCAGCAATTTCACCAGTAATTAAAATATGCGCTAATCCAAATACATATATTAATTTAAAAGATGATATGGATATAAATGCTGGAAAGATTATAGAAGGTACTTCTAGCATAGATGAAATTGGAGATGAAATTTATCAAAAAATAATATCTGTTTGTAATGGAGAGTTAAGTAAATCTGAGGCATTAGGACATAGAGAATTTGTATTAGGATATAAATATTTTGATAATAATACAAATTGTGGTATAAAGTTGTAAAATAAACTTAATTTTGTAAAAGGTTAACAATAAATGAAATATCAGGCACCAGCATTATCAAGAGGTTTAGATATCTTAGAGGTTTTATCTAATCAACAAAAACCATTAACATTAAATCAAATTGCAAGTGAATTAAATTTAAATACTAATCAAGTTTTTAGATTACTTTATGTGTTAGTAGATAAAGAATATATAACTAAACAAAATTCAGATATGTTTGAAATAAATGGCAAATTATTTTCTTTAGGTTTACAGTATATTAAAAATTATTCTTTTTTAGATATTGTTTATCCTATATTAAGAGAAATATCTTCCAAAACAAATCAATCTTGTCATTGTACAATTAAAGTGAATGATAAAATGGTTGTTGTAGCAAGAACAGATAGCCCTAGTAGATTTGGTTTTTCTGTTAAAGTTGGTTATTCTAAAGATATTGAAGATTCATCTTCTGGTAAAATCATTTTGGCAAATTTACCAAAAGATGAACTTGACTTATGTTTAGAAAAAATGGAAAAAAAACACAATAAAATTTTTATGAAAGAACTTAAAAAAACAATAGAATTAATTAAAAAACAAAATTATATTATTAGTAAATCTACTTATGTAGAGGGCATTGCAGATATTGTAGTACCAGTGGTTGCTTTAAATAGTCATGTAGGGCCTTTTGGTATAGTAATTCCATTTATGAGTAGTTCTGATAATGATTGTACTATTGAATTTGCCTTAAAAACTTTGCAAAAAAGCTCAAATAAAATTTTGCAATTAATGCTTTAAATATTATGATTGATAGTCATTTTCATATTTGGGATATAAAACAAAAATATTATAAATGGCTAAGCCCAGATTTAAAAGAATTGTATAGAACTTTTACTTTTAAAGATTATGAAAATGCAAGTTTAGATTTAAATGTTAATTCTTGTATAGTTGTACAAGCTGCCAATAATCTTAATGAAAGTATAGTTTTATTGGAAATAGCAAATAAAACCCCAACGATTAAAGGTGTTATTGCTTGGTTTGATTTTGAATCAAATAATGCCTTAAAAGACTTAGAACTTTTATATGAATACAAATATTTAAAAGGTATTCGTCCTATGCTACAAGATATTGCTAATGTGAATTGGATAAATAATCCTAAATTTGATTTAATTTTTAAAGCTTTATGTAAAAAAGATTTAATTTTTGAAGCTTTGATTAAACAAGAACATATTGATAATATTGTTATAATTGCAAAAAAATATCCTAAGCTAACAATAGTTATCAATCATTTAGCAAAACCAGTTGTTGATGGAGATTTTGAAAGTTCTTATTTTTTAGAATGGTCAAGACTAATAAAAGAGCTTTCTTTATATAAAAATGTTTATTGTAAATTCTCAGGCATTATTACTGAGTGTACAAAAGAATATTCTTATGAAATAATTGAACCTTATTTAAATCATATATTGAAGTGTTTTTCATCACGAAGGATTATTTGGGGTAGTGATTGGCCAGTTATTAATTTAAAATCCAATTATCAAAAATGGTTTAATTTAAGTCAAAAATTTCTTCATAAATTAGATATAAATGAACAAAATAATATCTTAGAAAATAATGCTAAGTTAATATATAAAATTGATTTTTAATCATTTTATTCTTTTTTATTTATCATAATAAGTTTTATTATTTCAGAAACTCTTGAAAGATGAATAGACATTTGAGTTTTTGCAAGATTAATATTTTTTTGTTTTAGGGCTTTTAATATATTTTTATGTTCAATTAAAACATCTTTATTCCATTTATAATCATTTGTTGTTATATATCTGATTCTGCTAATATGAATATTAATCTTTTCAAGTATATCCCAAGCATCTGATAATTTTGCTATTTTTGCTATTTGAAAATGAAAAGCATTATCATATTCAAAAAATGAATCAAAATTATCATTTTTAAGTGCTAATTCTTGTTTTTCAATTATAGAATAAAAAATTTTTAAATCGTCATTTTTAATTTTTTTGATGGCTTCTTCTATCAACAATAATTCTAAAGCTTCTCTAATTTTATAATAACTAATTACTTTTTCTAAATTAATGGGCAAAACATAAGTTTTGCTTTGAGGTAAAATTTTAAGCAAGTTATCATTTTCTAATTTTTTTAAAGCTTCCCTAACTGGAGTCTTACTTACATTCAGTATTAAAGAAATTTTATATTCTAAAATTAAAGTATTTGATTTTAGAATATCTTTTGTTATTAATTTTAAGAGAACTTTATATATTTGTTTTGATAAATTTTTATTTTTAATCAACTTAAAATCTTTGATATATTCTAAATATGTATTATCTTTTAGAAATTTCATATTTAATCCTTGTTCTTAATCTTCAATCAAAAAACATTTGTAAATGTTTTTTAAATTCATAGATACTTATAAACTACAATGTATAGTTTTTTATACTTTTTATTTAAATATTTTGGATTAAATAAGTGTATTTTAGATTTTTTAAATCATTTTTCTATTACACAAATTTCATAAGAACCTGGGTTTTCCCCTCCACCCATATCCAAACAAATATCATTATATTCAAATTTACACCACAAAATACCACAATAAAATGATAGTAAGATAAAAAATATATTTATAATTCCTTTTTTCATTATATTAATTAGCCTTCCTTTTTTTAAAGATATTCTATCTGAATTTTATCACAATTAAAGACTTAATGAAAAAAATAACTTTTAAAATGATTACAAAATTAGCTTATTTAGGACTATTTTCACAGTCTGTAAGATTTGTTATGTGTTCGATTGCAGGGGAAATCTTTCTGGATGTTCTATCATATCTAAACTCAAATCTACATCTAAATTCTCCCAATATAAATGTCCTTGTCCAAAACTTTCAACTTTTGTAATATCATTTATTGTTTTATCTTTAAACCATGGAAAATTATCATAAGATAGAAAAAATTCTTTTCCATTTGATAATATCCATAATCCATGACTTGATATATTAGTTACTTCTGTTTCCAAAATGTTCCTCCCATGCTTTTCTAAATTCATCATAATGTTCTTCAATTATTTTCTCAATTTCATTGAGTTCTCTTCTTGATAATTTATAATTTTTTGCTAACTCAATTTCTGGGACTAGCCAAAATTTAGCTTCACCTTTTTGACATTGTATATGAATATGTTGTCTTAATTCTTCTCTTGAAAAGAAAAAGAAGCGATAACCTTTAACTTTCAATACTGTTGGCACTTATATCTCCTAGTTATTTTTATTACTTTATTTTAACATATTTTGCTAGTCTAATGCCTTTACTGATTTCTTCATGATAATTTATTCCAATTTATCATCCTAAAATCTCTTATTATTTTTATAGTTTCAAAGTATAAATTAATTATTGTTTCGTTAGACTTTAAAAAATAAAAAGGTCATAGATGAAAAAAATAATATTTACAATTCTATTTTTGGTAAATTTTGCACAAGCTGACTATATAGATGATGGGCATAAAGCATACAATGCTGGAGATAAACAAAAAGCAAGTAAACTTTATAAAAAAGCTTGTGATGGTGGTTATGCAGGTGGATGTAAAGTATACAGAATATTAAATGAAGAATGTGTTAGATAATAAAAGTGGGACTAAATATAAATAAGAAATAGTCCTATCCTCTAATTCACATTTAAAGTGCAAGAACAATAGCTAAAATTCTGCCACCATTATTCTTGAAACTTCTTTTAAAAATATTTCATTTGGTTTGAATATTTTAGAACTTTTCTAGCTCTATTGTATGGCATATTGTAAATACTCTAGTAATATTATATGTTTTAACAAGTTATTGTTTTTAGGTGCCTATTGATAATAATTTTATAAACCATATTAAATAACTTGACAATTAATAAAAAATATTATACAATTCTTTAAGTAAAAAATAAAAGGATAAAAATAATGCAAAATGAAACCATTGCTATACATTCAGGTTATGATAAAACAGAAGCTTATGGTTCAATGAGCATACCAATAGTTCAAACAACAGCCTATGCTTTTAGAGATGCCCAACATGCTGCAAATTTATTTGCACTTAAAGAATTAGGATCAATTTATACAAGATTAAATAATCCTACGACTGATGTTTTAGAACAAAGGTATGCTTTATTAGAAAAAGGAGCAGGAGCTTTGTGTGTTTCTTCTGGACAAGCTGCCATTTTCTACTCTATTGTTAATGTAGCTAGTGTGGGTGATAATATATTAATCTCTGATAAATTATATGGAGGTGCTGTTACTCTTTTAACTCATACTCTTAAAAAATTTGGAATTACTGCTCATATTTTTAAAAGTGTAGATGCTTCAAATTTGGAGGATAAGATAAATGATAAAACAAAAGCTATATTTTTTGAAAGTCTTTCAAATCCCCAAGTATCAATTGCTGATATTGAAGGTATTGTAAAAATAGCTAAAAAATATGGTGTTATAAGTATTTGTGATAATACAGTTGCAAGTGCTGCACTTTTTAATCCTATATCATGGGGTGTTGATATTGTAGTTCATTCTACAAGTAAATATACTTCAGGACAAGGTACGGTTATTGGTGGAATTATAATTGAAAGAGATGGTATGGCAGAATTTTTCAAAAAAAATGCCCTTAGATATCCTGATTTTAACGAACCTGATGTTTCATATCATGGTTTAATTTATACAGATGTACCACTTCCAAACTTTACACTAAGAGCTAGATTATCCCTTGCAAGAGATATAGGAGCAGTGCAATCTCCTCATAATTCTTGGTTATTATTACAAAGTTTAGAAACACTATCTTTAAGAGTGGATAAGCACTCTAGCAATGCTTTAAAAGTTGCAAAGTTTTTAGAATCTCATCCTAAAGTAAAAAGTGTAAATTATCCTGCTTTAGAATCTAATGAAAGTTATAACAAAGCTAAAAAATACTTTAAAGATGGTAAATCTTCTGGACTTTTATCTTTTGAAGTAAACTCTTTTGAGGAAGCTAAAAAGGTAATAGATAGTACGAAATTATTTTCAATAGTTGTAAATATTGGAGATTCAAAATCACTAATCGTTCATCCAGCTTCAACAACACATTCACAAATGAATGAAGAAGAATTAAAAAATGCAGGAATTAATGCTACAACTGTGCGATTATCAATTGGTTTGGAAAATCCTATTGATTTAATAGATGATTTAACTTTGGCATTAAAGTAAGATTATGCCCTTAATTTCAACAAAAGGTATTTATGGTTTAACAGCAATGTTTGAATTGTGTAAAAATAATACAAATATGCCCATGCAAATAAAAGAAATATCTAAAAATACTTCTATTCCTAAGAATTATCTTGAACAGTTATTAAACAAATTAAGAAAAGCAGGATATATTACTAGTATTAGAGGGTCAAAAGGTGGATATCTTTTAAATAAAGACCCAAAAAGTATTTTAATAAAAGATATCATCATAACACTAGAAGGTGATTTGAAGATTATTGATGATAAGTGCTTAAGCCCTGTTTTAAATATATTTTTCTTAGAAATGAAAGAGAAAACACAAAAAATATTTGAACTTAGTTTAGATGACTTATATCAATATCAAGACAAATTTAATAAATATATAAATTATACTATATAAAAGGAAAATAATTATGAAATATGCAAAAAATGTAACAGGCTTAATAGGTAATACTCCACTTGTACAATTACAAAATGCAAGTGTAAATGATACAATTGTTTTAGGAAAATGTGAATTTATGAACCCAACTCATTCAGTCAAAGATAGAATTGGTAATAATATGATAAATGATTCTTTAAAAAAAGGTTTAATTAATACTAATACTACAGTTATTGAACCAACATCAGGAAATACAGGGATAGCACTTGCTTGTGTTTGTGCTGCATTAAAAATAAAACTAGTACTTACTATGCCATCTTCAATGAGCTTAGAGCGACGACAGTTGTTAAAAGCTATGGGTGCAAACTTAGTATTAACTGAACCAGCAAAAGGAATGAAAGGTGCTGTTGATAAAGCTATTGAATTAGCAAAGCAAACTGAAAATTCTTTTATCCCTCAGCAATTTGTAAATAAAGCAAATCCTGAAATTCATAAACTTACAACAGCACAAGAAATTTTAGCAGATACAAATGGTAAGGTTGATATCTTAGTTTGTGCTATTGGTACGGGTGGATCTATTACTGGAATTGGAGAAGTTTTAAAAGAACATAATAAAGATATTCAAATAATAGCCGTTGAACCAGAAGCTTCGCCTATATTAAGTGGTGGAAATCCAGGTCCTCATAAAATCCAAGGTATTGGCGCTGGTTTTATTCCTGATGTTTTAAATACTGATATATATGATGAAGTTGTACAAGTTAGCAATGTAAATGCACTTATAACTTCAAGAGCATTAGCTAAAAATGAAGGTTTACTTGTAGGTATTTCTTCAGGAGCAAATGTTTTTGTATCAACACAAGTAGCACAAAGAGAAGAAAATAAAGGTAAAGTCATTGTTACTCTTTTATGTGATACAGGTGAAAGATATCTTAGTTCAGGATTATATGAAGATGCATAAAAGCTATTCTTATATTATAAATATATAATGAAAGAAAAAGCTTCTAGGTCATTTGTTAAAGCAGTATCGTGGAGAACGGTAGGTACCCTTGATACTGTTATTATTTCGTATTTTATTACAGGGAATTTAACAATGGCAGCATCAATTGGTTCAATTGAGATATTTACAAAAATGTTTTTATATTATGTTCATGAGCGAGCATGGAATAAGATATCTTTAGGTAAAGAACCTGATTATCATATTTAGGATATAAAATGAATAATATTGAAAACGATATTGAAAACGATATTGAAAATAAGATAAAAGAATTAAATAAAAAATTTGAAAATAAAACAACGCAAGAAATATTAGAATATATCTTGGAGCAATATAAAAATAAAGTTGGATTTTCTTCATCTTTAGGTGCTGAGGATCAAGTTTTAACTCATATGATTTTAAATATAGATAAAAATGCTAATATTTTTACACTTGATACTGGACGATTGCCCGATGAAACTTATGCTTTAATGGATGAAACAAATTTAAAATATGATACAAAACTAAATGTTTTTTTCCCACAAGGAAAAAATGTTGAAGACTTATATAAGATACAAGGAATAAATGGCTTTTATGAAAGCATAGAAAAACGAAAAGCCTGTTGTTTTGTAAGAAAAATTGAACCTTTACAAAGGGCTTTAAAGTGCATAGATATTTGGATAACTGGATTAAGAGCATCTCAAAGTATAACAAGAGAAAATCTTAACATAGTAGAATATGATAAGCTTAATAAAATAATAAAAGTAAACCCTTTGTTATTTTGGAGTGAGCATAATGTGTGGAAATTTATAAAAGAAAATAAAATCCCTTATAATAAACTTCACGATAAAGGTTTTCCTTCTCTTGGTTGCGCCCCTTGTACAAGAGCTATAAAAGATGGTGAAGATTTACGAAGTGGAAGATGGTGGTGGGAAAATCCTGAACATAAAGAATGTGGTTTACACATAAAATAAATATATAATTTAAATTGATATAAAGAAATGAGATAAATACTATGATAGATACACAAAAATTAACACATTTAAGACAATTAGAAGCCGAGTCATTACATATTATGAGAGAAGTAATAGCTGAATTTGATAATCCTGCTATGCTTTATTCAGTCGGAAAAGACTCAGCTGTAATGTTACACTTAGCACAAAAAGCTTTTTATCCAGCAAAGTTGCCTTTTCCTTTAGTTCATGTTGATACTACTTGGAAATTTAAAGAAATGATTGAATTTCGTGATAAAAGAGCTAATGAAGTTGGCTTTGAGCTTTTAGTGCATATTAATGAAGAAGGAGTAAATCAAGGAATTGGCCCTTTTTCACATGGAAGTGAAGTTCATACAGATATCATGAAAACACAAGCTTTGAAACAAGCATTAAATAAATGGAAATTTGATGCTGTTTTTGGAGGTGCAAGAAGAGATGAAGAGAAATCAAGAGCAAAAGAGAGAATATATTCTTTTAGAGATGAAAAACATAGATGGGATCCAAAAAATCAAAGACCAGAACTTTGGAATTTATACAATGCACGAGTAAAAAAAGGTGAATCTATTAGAGTATTTCCTCTTTCAAATTGGACTGAATTAGATATTTGGCAATATATTTATCTTGAAGATATTCCTATTGTGCCTTTATATTTAGCTAAAAAAAGACCTGTTGTAATGCGCGATGGTGTTAAAATAATGGTAGATGATGATAGATTACCCTTAGAAAAAGGTGAAGTTCCTAAAATGGAAAGTGTAAGATTTAGAACATTAGGATGTTACCCATTAACAGGAGCAGTTAACTCAACTGCTTCCACATTACCTGAAATTATTCAAGAAATGTTATTAACAAAAACAAGTGAGCGACAAGGTAGAGTTATAGACAATGATTCTGCTGGTTCAATGGAAAAGAAAAAAATACAAGGATACTTTTAAAATGAGCATTCAAGAAACAAAAATAGCCTCTGATATAGAAAGTTATTTAAAGGAACATGAAAACAAACAATTACTTAGGTTTATTACTTGTGGAAGTGTTGATGATGGTAAAAGTACTTTAATTGGAAGATTATTGCATGATTCAAAAATGATTTTTGAAGATCAATTAGCAGCAATTAAAAAAGATTCTATTAAAAGTGGAACTACTGATGGTGAATTTGATTTAGCACTTCTTGTTGATGGTTTACAATCTGAGAGGGAACAAGGCATTACTATTGATGTAGCATATAGATACTTTGCAACGGATAAGCGAAAATTTATAATAGCAGATACCCCTGGACATGAACAATATACAAGAAATATGGCTACAGGAGCTTCAACGGCTGATTTGGCAATTATCTTAATAGATGCTAGATATGGTGTTCAAACACAAACAAGACGGCATAGTTTTATAACTAAACTCTTAGGAATTAAACACTTAATTATTGCTATTAATAAAATGGATTTAGTTGATTTTAGTGAAGATAAATATAATGAGATTGTTGCTAATTATGAAGAATTTGCAGATGAAATAAATCTAAGCACTGATATAACATTTATTCCTCTATCAGCTTTAAATGGTGATAATGTAGTTAATCTTAGTTCAAAATCACCTTGGTATAAAGGTGCTACTTTAATGAATACTTTAGAAACTATTGAAATAGAAAGTGATAGAGATTTAGCACATTTTAGAATGCCAGTTCAATATGTTAATCGTCCTAATTTAAACTTTAGAGCTTATTGTGGAACTATTGCTTCAGGAATTATAAGTGTAGGAGATTCAGTCACAGTTTTACCATCAGGAAAAAGTTCAACAGTTAAAGAAATAGTAACTTATGATGGAAATTTACCGTATGCTTATGCACAAATGGCAATAAGTATTACGTTAAATGATGAAATTGATATAAGCAGAGGTGATATAATAGTTAAAAGCGACGAACAAGCTGATATGGCTGATAGCTTAGATGTAAATATCGTATGGATGGACGAAAAACCACTAACTAAAGGTACAACTTATTATATAAAACGAGCTTCAACTCTTACAACTGGAAGCTTTGATAGCTTTTATTATAAAACAGATGTTAATACTTTAGAGCAAAAAGAATGTAATACTTTAAACTTAAATGAAATAGCACATGCAAAACTTGAATTAAATCAAAGTATTGCTTATGATGCCTATGATCATATTAAAGCTATGGGTTCTTTTATTGTAATTGATAAAATTACAAATAATACTGTTGGTGCGGGAATGATTGTAAAGAAATCCGAATCTTCTGTAAAAACCAAAATTAATGAACATAGTGAATTCGAAATAGAATTAAATGCTTTAGTAAGAAAACATTTTCCACATTGGGAAAGTAAAACAATATCTTAAAGCTTATTAACTTTTTATATGCTACTATTCACTCATATTAATATCTAAAATAGGATTTATATTATGAGTGATTTGTTTCGTCGTTTTTTTAACCAAAGAACTGATACTTTAGGGTATATAAAGTATAATACCATTGGGGAACATAAAGATTTATATTTTGATTATATTGCCTCTGGTTTAGCTTTTAGACAAATTGAAAACAGATTATTTGATGTATTAAAAACTTATGCAAATACTCATTCAAAAGAAGCTTCTATGGCATCAAAAACGAATGATTATTATAATGAAGCATATAATAATTTGCATCAATGTTTAGAATTAAATGATGACTTTATAATACTTCCTTGTGGTTTTGGTGCAACTTGGGCTATAAAAAAATTTCAAGAATTATTAGGACTTTATATACCTCCTGTTACATTAAAACGTTTAAATATAAAAGTTGATAAGAAAAAACTCCCCTTAGTAATAATAGGTCCTTATGAACATCATTCAAATGAAGTATCATATAGAGAAGCATTATGTGAACTGCAAAGAGTTAGCTTAGATGATGATGGTTTATTAGATTTGCTTCATCTTGAAAATATTTTAAAAGAAAATCAACACAGAGAAATAATAGGCAGTTTTTGTGTAGCTTCTAATGTAACAGGAATAATAACTCCTTATAAAAAAATATCACTATTATTAAGAAAATATAAGGCATTAGTGTGTTTTGATGCAGCTGCTTGTTCTTCTTATATGAATATTGATTGTTCTTATTATGACGTTATGTTTACTTCAGCTCATAAACTCTTAGGTGGACCTGGTTCTTGTGGTTTATTAATAATAAAAAAAGATTTAATTGACACTTCTTTGCCCCCTACATTTGCAGGAGGAGGAACAGTTACTTATGTTAGCCAATCTTCACAAAGCTATAACGATGACCCTGTTATAAGAGAAACAGCTGGAACTCCTGGAATTTTGCAATTTATTAAAGCTTCTTTATCTTATAGCTTAAGAAATGAAATAGGTTTTGATTTTATTGCAAAAAGAAAAAATGAAAATATGACTTATTTTATAAAAGAGTTAAATAAAATTCCAAACTGTACAATATATGGAAACAAGAGTTCAAAAAATATAGGAATAGTATCTTTTAATATAGGAGATGACGACCCTTATATTTTATGTGATAGTATATCAAAAAATTCAGGTATTCAAACAAGGGCAGGATGTTCTTGTGCTGGACCTTATGGTCACGACTTATTAGATTTAAAAGATGGTGTTGATATGAGTGATAAACCAGGTTGGTTAAGAGTTTCTATTCACTTTTCTCAAACTAAAGAAGATATTGATAAACTTTTAGCTTCTATTAAAAAATCTCTTCTTAAAAAGGTTTAATAATTCTTGGCATTAAGTGTGAATATAGCCTAATATGGTAGGTGTTTTTATTATTTTTTTAAAATTTCATAGCTTATTTCTAATATTAAATCATAATTTTTTTGCCCATTAAAGTACTTGGAATAGTGCTAACGATTTTCAAATTAATAGAAAATTTTATATTTGATAATTCATCTTGAAGTATTTTTTTTATATCTTTTAATAAAAAATCTTTTTTACTTTCAATGATTATATTTAAGCACTCTCCCCTTAGTTCATTTGTTTGTGAGCTAACTGTAACCAAGGCTTTTTTTATATCTTTTACATTTTCTAATATATTTTCTATTTGAACAGTTGAATATCTCTTACCTGCAAGTTTAAATATCTGTGAGCTTCTACCTAAGAGCTTAAATTTATTTTTAAATAATTCTACATAATCAAAAGTTTGAATCAAGCCTTTGGTATGTACAAACTCTTCTTCATAAAGTGTATGCGATACAAATTTTGATTGAACTTTTAGCTCATTTTTTTTATTGACATTCACTTTTACACTATCAAGTATGCTCCATAATGTATCGTCATTATATTTATAAGCAATTCCTCCTGTTTCTGTTGAGCCAAATAATTGTATAATAGAAGTAGAAAATTTACCTCTAAACTCTCTTATCACATCTAAGGATAAAGGAGCAGTTGAACTTAGAAAAATAGATTTACTTAAGTTTTTACTTGTATTTATTCTATTAAGTGATTTTATATAAAGTGGAGTAGTGATAACTAAAGAATAATCATCAATTAAATTTAATAAATCATTTGGCAAAAAATGCTCTTTAAGTACAATATCTATATCGTTTATTAAAGGATACATCAAGCCCAATAAAAAACCATAAAAATGTATAAAAGGCACAGTTGTGATAATTCTTTTTATTTTATGTTTTGAAAATAGCTTACTTAATGTAGATATCTCACTTAGAATATTTTCTTTGGTTTTTAATGCTCCAAGGGGATTGCCTGTCGTTCCAGATGTAAATAAAAGAAAAGAAAAATCATAATCATTAAAAATATTATCATCATTTTTTTTCTCTTCAAAAGCTTTAATATTAAGTGAAGTCAATTTTTTACTTATTGATTTATTTGTGCCATCAAAAAGTATTAATTTTGAATTTGAATAATATGAAGTAAAAATATTCAAAGCATTATTTTCTTTATTTGATGAATTTATATATGATATTTTATTTACATAGTTTTTATCATAAAATAATGCCTTATTAATAACATATTGACTAATAGTTTGATTATCATTATAAATTTTTAATATCATTTATATCATCTTTTTAAATATACTAAATTTATTGATGAGAAGGTCGCTCAACCATATACCCAATACCTCTTACATTTAAGATAAAATCTTCTTTTAATACTTTTTTTACACGATTAACTTCTGCTCTTATTGTCGCATTATCTATATCATCATCATTCCATACATAATCTCTAAACATATTATAATTACATATTAAGCTTCTATTATTTGTTAATAATTCGATAATTTGAACTTGCCTTTTTGGAATAATTTGAGGTTCATTATTAAAGTATAAAGTTAGTTCTTCACAATTAAAACTATAAGATTTTGATAATCTTTTATGATTCATTTTTACTTGTCTAGTTTTTAGAACCTTATCAATTCGTAAATTAAGTTCTTTTAAATGAAAAGGTTTTTTTAGATAATCATGACAGCCAATATCAAATGCTCTTGTAATATCTTCAATATCAATAAGTGCAGAAATAAAAATCGTAGGTACCATTTTCTTTTCTTTGTGTAATTTCTCTAAGATACTTAACCCATCTATTTTGGGTACGTTAATATCTAAAATAAGAAAATCAAAATTTGTATTATCTAAAATATCAACACATTTTTGTCCATCTTTTACAGAAGTTATGCTATGTCCTACTTTTTCTAAAAATTGCTGTATAGCTTCATTTAACATCATATCATCTTCTAAAAGTAAAATTTTCACTGTAAATACTCCTTAAATATATAAGTAAATGAAGTTATGTTTTTATTTGTTTCTAAGACAATCTCAACATTTTCTTCATCACATATTCTTTTTACAAGATTAAGCCCTAAGCCAAAACCATCTTTAGCTTTAGCTTCTCTATAATATTCTTCAAATATTCTTTCTGGATATTGTATTTGCTTTGAATAACTAGAAATAATTAATTTACATGTATTGTCTTCTTTTTCTAATGAAATTAAAATATTTTTGTTTTCTAAGGTATATTTAATAGCATTTGTTAGATTATTATCTATTATTCTTTGTAATTTAGAAGTATTAAAATAAATAAAAAGTTCGTTTTCCTTATGCTCAAAAATAAATCTTGTATTAAATTTATTTGCAACTTGAAGAAAAAAATCAATTCTACTTCTTATAAAATCAACTAAATCAACTTCTAATTTTGGATATGAAATTTGATCTTTTTTAACCAAATAAGACAAATCATCATAAATAGAAAATATATTTTTTAATGCAACTTCAATATTAGACAAGTATTTATTTTTTCCATTTTCCATTTCATATAGTTCAATATTACTCATAATCACAGCTAAGGGAGTATTTGTTTCATGTACTGCATATCTTAAAAATTCTTTTTGAGATTTTAGAAGATTATTTGAATAATTTTTTTCTTCTTCTAATTTTTTTGATTGTTCTTGATAATCAATTACACTTCTTTGAATAAGATGAGTTAATGACTGTACAGTTTTAACATAAGAAATTTTATTGTGTCCTATTTGTTTATTTGTTATTTCTATATTTTTAGTATTTGTATTAGTATTTTCGCTTAAACTAACAAATGTTAATGTTTGATTTAATAATTCATTACGATCAACATTGTGATAAAACTCAGCATAAGTAAAAAATCCAACACTAGTAGCTATATTAGCAAAGGGTTCTATTTCTACTTTTATTAGATTTTGCATATATCTTCTTCTTGCCATACAAGAATAAATAAAAAATGTCTCAGTATTTAGACTATGTATATTTTCAATATATTTTATAGGATTTTCCATAAGCATTTGAGCATTTGCAAAACCTAGTTTAACTATATCACCTTTAAATAAATTTCCACCACAACTAAGTGATCCATCATCATACTTAGTTAAAACTGCCCTTGCTACATAAATGTTATTTTTCTTAACTATTAAAGGATATTCAGCTTGAACAAAAGATGTACCTAGATATTTTTCATAAAATTCTTGAGCACTCATACCTGAGATTTTATATATTCTATTTCCTACAACTTCATCAATCGTATGCCCAACACCAATAGGAAGCCAATCAAATTTTTGAGCATTGCTTACTTTTAAAATATCAGAATTTAAAGATATAGCAACGGCACCTTTAGAAATGACATTATTACTTAAAGATATATATGTTTGTTTAAACATTCCATTATCTCCTGCCATTCCTCCACAAACCATAATTTTATTATTATACTTTTCTATGCCTTTTAGATATTCTTCTGCATTTGTAGATGTGCCATCTGTAAAAGTAATAATTAATTTAGTATTAGAAGTTATGACATTTTTTGCCATTTCATAACCACTAGAAAAAGGATCCTTGTCTTCTATGATATGTGATTTTAAAAATGTAAATTGAAAAACAGAAATCGCTATTATTGTTTTAAGCGTTGAAACTTTTTCATTATTAATCTCACCATCAGTTGTAGTGCCTATACAAAAAGCTTCTGGAAGTTGTTTTTGTATCTCATTTGATATAAATGCTAAAGTACTTTGATTATGTCCACAAAAAATCTGAACAAGAATATTCTTTTCATTGATAAATAAGTGATATTCAATTTTTTTTTTGAAATTATTATTATGAAATGTATAGGTATATGTTTTCATTAGAAATTGTATCATAAAAGAATAGACTTAAACTTTTTTAAGCACTTCTTGTCATTATTTTTAATATATTTACTTTTTTTTACAAAGCATATAAGCTCAGAAATATATTAGGGGCTATATAGTACAATACTTGAACTTTATACAAATGGGAGTGCTAAGTTAATAAGATTATAAGAAACTATCAAACAAAGGCAAAGAAGATGAAACCAAAGTTGTTTATATTAATAATAATTACATTCCTATTTACAGGATGTTTTAAAGGGGAAGAACAAATATACCATGGAAAACGAAGCTACAGTAAAGATGGTAAAAATACAGTAAAAGATAATCTTACTGGTTTAATATGGCAAAAAACTGGAAGTAAAAATAGTATGAACTTAAATGATGCAAAAAAATATTGTTCAAGCCTAAGCTTAGATACTTATACAAATTGGCGATTAGCATCTTTTAATGAGTTATATTATTTAGCAGATAGAACAAAAATAAATCCAGCTATAGATGAAAAATATTTTGAAGAAAGTGGTGACTGGTACTGGAGCAGTACTACAAAAAGTTCAGATTCTTCTAAGGCTTGGGTCGTGAATTTTGATAGTGGTTTCTCTAATAACATAAGTATATTAAGTAATTATTCTGTTCGTTGTGTGCGTTAGGTTTTGATAGCTTTTTTTGATTTTAAAAGTTCTTTCAATAAGTTTGATGAGCTATAATCTAAGTTGTGTAGAAGATAGTAAAACAATCTTAAAATGCTTCTAGTTATAAGCTAATAAAAATTTAAATATGGAGTGTCGGAGATGACAAAAAAAATATGTTTAGGCTTGTTTCTTTTAGTAAATGTATATGCAAGTGATATAGTAATAGATAAAGACACAGATATGATGTGGCAAGATAGTAGTAAGATAGTAGAAAAGAACTATAATGATGCTGTAAAATACTGTAAAAATTTATCATTAGGTGGTTATGATAATTGGAAACTTCCAAATATAGATGAACTTATGAGTATAAGTGATAAGAGTAGGAATAATCCTGCTATTAAAAAGATATTTCAAAATACCAAAAATTCTTTTTATTGGTCAAGTAGTAAATATAAAGGCGATTCTTCGGATGCTTGGCTTGTGAATTTCGATTTTGGAAGTGATCACTACTTCGGTATGTCAGATAAGCTTTATGTTCGTTGTATGCGTTAGATTTGGACAGTTTTTTTAAAAATATAACTTTTGATATAAATGCTGATTTTGTAAATAAATGTGAAGTATTTATTGAGCTTCTTCAAAAGTGGGGCAAAGTACATAATTTAAGTGCGCAGTTAAAAACAAATGAGATTGAAGACAATATCATTGATTGTATTTATCCTTTGAATTTTGTTCATACTTTTAAAAGTCTTGCAGATGTAGGTACGGGAGCTGGTTACCCTGGTTTGATACTAGCAATGGCGAAGTCAAATGTAAAAGTGTATTTAATAGAACCAAGAATAAAAAGAGTGGCATTTTTGAATTTTGTTAAAAATACTTTAAAGCTTGATAATGTAGAAATATTATGTAATAAAGTTGAAGATATACAAAATATAAAAGTAGATTTAATAAGCTCACGAGCAGTTACAAATACACAAATGCTTTTAAAACTTACAAAAAATATTTCTAAAAGTGATACTTCATATTTATTTTATAAAGGAAGTATGCTAACAAATGAGCTAGAAGAAGCTAAAATCAAAAACTATAAAATAGTAAACAAAGATAAAAGAAATTATTTATATATAAAGGCAGAGCAGTTATGATTAAAATTTTAGTAGTTATAGGAGTTTTATTTTTGCTTTATAAAGTGTTATTTAAAAAACCAAATAACAATAGATCTAATAATGCATCTAATAATCCATCTTTTAAAGAAGATGAACTGAAAGAAGAAATAATGCTAGAGTGTTTTACTTGTAATATCTTAGTTTCACAAAATGAAGCTATTTTAGATAATAAAGCATATTTTTGCTCACAAGAATGTATAGATAAAAGGAATGAAGATGTTAATAATAGGTGATGAAAATATACCTTATGAAACTTTTACAAAAATTACTAATATAAACGATATTACAAATACTAAGTCTAATAGTACAGTGCTTTTTACTTATGATATTAGCTTAATAAAATATACAAAAAAGAATGATATTAATACTGCTGTGCTTATAAAAGATGTAAAAGAAGCTATTTATTGTAATGCTTTAGATGTTAGATATATAATTTGTGAAAAAAACATAGCCCAAGAAATACAAAACTTAGCAGATAATTATATCTTTGATTCTAAAATTTTAGCTCTTATAACTTCTAATAATGAATTTGAAGATATAGCCCAAAAAGAAATTGACGGAGTTATTTATGAAAGTGTAGTAGAATGAAAACTATCTTAGATATTTTTGTATTATTATTATTTGTATTTATGATTTTCATGTTCATTGTTGGATTTAATAAACAACAAATTAATAAACGCAAAGATAAGATGAAAGACTTGCACATTAAAAATGATAGAAGTGACAGAAATAATATAAATGATAAAAAGGAAACAAAAGATGAATAAACCACTATTAATAGAAATAGGAGTAGAAGAGCTTCCTGCAATTCCTTTTTTAAAAGAATTAAAAAATATCAAAAAAAAGTGGTCAGATATTTTAGATAAAAACAAACTATCTTGTGAATTTGAATTTTTTTATACTCCAAGAAAGTTAGTACTTTGGCATAAAACATTTACTTTATCACAAGAAGACACTTGTGTAGAAATGTTTGGAGCTCCTATTAGCATAGCTTATAAAGATGGTAAAGCTACAGGTGCAGCTTTAGGTTTTGCTAAAAAATGTGGTGTTGATTTGAATGCTTTAGAAACAAAAAAGATGCCAAAAGGTGAAGTCTTATATTTTAAGCAAGAAAAAAAAGGTCTTTTATCTAAAGATTTATTAAATGATATGATAAATGAATTTATATCGTCTTTAAATTTTGGTAAAACTATGAGATGGGCTAATAGAAAAGATAGCTTTATAAGACCTATTAGAAACTTGGCTATACTTTTAGGTGATGAGGTGATTAATGCCACATTATTTGGAGTAAAATCATCAAATAATACGTATGTGCATAGAATGGTTTCATTTAAGCCTTTGTCTATTAATGATGGAAATGATTATTTTAAGATATTAGAAGATGGTGCTATTATCTTAAATCAAACACAAAGAAAAGAACTGATTTTAGAACAAATAAAACAAATTGAAAATAAGCACAATATTACTGTTGAATTAGATAAAACTTTATTAGATGAGATTGTTTGTATCACAGAATACCCAACAGCTTTAGTGGGTTCTTTTGATGAAGCATTTTTAGAACTTCCAAAAGAAGTTATTATAACTTCTATGAAAGAACATCAAAGGTATTTTGCAGTTTATAAAAATGATATTTTAACGAATAATTTTATAGTAGTATCAAATGCAAAGACACAAGACTTTTCACTAATTATTGCAGGTAATGAAAAAGTTTTAAAACCAAGATTAGCAGATGCTATGTTTTTTTATAAGAATGATTTAAAAACTGGACTTAATAATGAAGGTCTTAAAAAAGTATTATTTGTCGATGGTTTAGGAAGTATGTATGAAAAGCTTCAAAGAGAAGATAAAATAGCACAATATTTAGCAAAAATATACAAAATAGAAAATAGCATTTTATTAAGCAAAGCAGTGTTTTTATCAAAAGCTGATCTTATGTCTGAAATGGTATATGAATTTACGGAACTTCAAGGACTTATGGCTTATTATTATGCTAAAGGTGCAGGTGAAGAAAAAGAAGTATATATAGCTTTAAAAGAACAATACTTACCAGATGCAAAAGATGCACAATTACCCACATCTGTATTTTCAAGTATAGTTGCACTTTCATATAAATTAGATACATTAATGGGTTTATTTAGTATAAACAAAATACCAACAGGTTCAAAAGACCCATTTGCTTTAAGACGAGCTGCCTTAGGAATTGTTAAAATTTGTATTGCTCATAATTTAGAATTTAATTTATCAAATCTTATTGATACTTTAGGATCTTCTTACAAAGGCTTAGATAAAAAACTATTATTAGACTTTTTTAATGAAAGATTATTTACTATATTTGATGTAAATCCTTCAGTTTTAAAAGCAGTTTTAAAAAGTGGTGAATTAGATATATTAAATATATCAAAGAAAATAAATGCACTTAATCCTGTAGTTTTAGACCCTTTGTTTAAAAAGTATTCTTCTACATTTAAAAGACTTGCAAATATTATAAAAGATATAAATACAAATGAACATCTAACATTAGATGAAAATTTATTTGAAGATGAAGCTGAAAAAACTTTATATAAAAAATATACTCAAATTACAAATATGAAGTTTAAAACATATGAAGAAGAATTAGAAGCTCTTTTTGCATTAAAACCTTATTTGGATGATTTTTTTGATAAAGTATTTGTAAATCATGAAAATCAAGAAATCAAAATAAATAGAAAAAATCTAATTGCTATGATATACAATGCTTTTAGAAATATAGCTGATATTAAAGAAATCACGGTATAAACTTTGTTTAAAAAGAGATAATATTATGTATGAGGAATGGTCAAGAAGTTTATATTATTCATTTCTCAAATTTGTTTCACTTAAAAAATATTTCTTAAAATATAAATTATTACAGATTTGGTGTTCTATCACATAACTTATTAATTGGTCTAATTTAGCTAAAATATCTAATATTAAATTATTAAGGATAATATTATTAAGTTTACTCAATACCACTCAAAATATTATGCTGAAATATTAACACTTCAAAACAGTGCTAATTCTATTGATAGATTATCTCAGTCAATTTTCAATGCTCAAATAGACTTGAACCCTCATCAAGTTGAAGCAGCTCTATTTGCTTTTAAGTCGCCTTTGTCAAGTGGTGTTATATTAGCTGATGAAGTTGGTCTTGGTAAAACTATTGAAGCTGGTCTTGTTCTTACTCAGTATTGGAGTGAGGGAAAAAGGAAGATACTTATCATCGCACCATCAAGTCTTAGAAAACAGTGGTCTATGGAGTTAAAGGAGAAGTTCTTTTTAGATAGTTTTATTTTAGATGGGAAGAGTTACAAAGAAGAAATCAAAAGGGGTAATAAAAATCCATTTGAGCAAAAAGGTAAAATAGTTATCACTTCTTATCAGTTTGCTTCAAGATATAGTGAAGCTATGTTTTTAGTTGATTTTCACTTGTCAGTCATAGATGAAGCTCACAAGATGAGAAACTTCCACAAAGGTGAAAAAGCAAAAATGTCATTTGCTATTGCTAATGCTCTAAGAGAAACTAAAAAGATTTTACTTACAGCAACTCCACTTCAAAACTCTTTACTTGAAATCTTTGGTCTTGTAAGTGTTATAGATGATTTTGTATTTGGAGATAAGAAGTCTTTTCAAAAACAGTTCTCATCAACTACCTTAACTACAAGTGATATGAACGACCTCAAAGAGAGACTAAAACCAATAGTAAAAAGAACTCTTAGAAAAGATGTTATTGAGTATATTAACTACACTAAAAGAATACCAATAGTTGAAGAATTTACACCATCAACAGATGAAATTGCTCTTTATGATTTAATCTCTGATTTTATGCTAAATGAAGATTTATACTCTATCCCCAAAGCTCAAAGAATACTTATCACTTTAGTGCTTAGGAAGCTACTTGCTTCATCTACAAGTGCCATAATGGGAACTCTAGGAACACTTATTAAACGACTAAAAAAAATGGTCGTTCTAAAAAGAATAACTAGGGAAGATTTAGAACTTATAATTGATGATGAAGATGAGTTAATAGAAGATTATCTTGAAGAAGAAAATGATACACCAAGCGATACACCATTTCAAGAAGTTAGATTATTAGATGATGATATTGAAGCTATTGAAAGGGAAATAGGAGAGCTTGAAATATTTATAGAGTTAGCAAAAACCATAGAGATAGATACTAAAGCTTCATCACTTTTAAGTGCTTTAACTAAAGGTTTTGAACAACAAATTAAGTTAGGGGTAAAAGACCAAAAGGCTATTATATTTACAGAGAGTAGAAGAACACAACAGTTTCTATTTGACTACCTTAGCGATAATGGATTTCTTGATAAAGTTGTATTGTTCAATGGAACAAACACAGACCCAAAATCAAAAGAGATATATAAAGCTTGGGCAGAACTGTATAAAGATAGCAATAGAGCAACTGGAGCTAAAAGTGCTGATATGAAACAAGCCATAGTAGATTATTTCGCTAGAGATGCTTCTATTATGATAGCGACTGAAGCAGGAAGTGAGGGTATAAATTTACAGTTTTGTAATATGCTTATCAACTATGACCTACCTTGGAACCCACAACGAATAGAGCAAAGAATAGGTAGAGTTCATAGATATGGACAAAAGTTTGATGTAGTAGTTATCAACTTCTTAAATAAGAAAAATGCCGCGGATAGAAGAGTATATGAGCTTTTATCAAGTAAGTTCAATCTATTTGAGGGTGTATTTGGTGCTTCTGATGAAGTGCTTGGAAGCATAGAAAGTGGTGTTGATTTTGAGAAGCGAATACTTGACATATACCAAACTTGTAGAGATGATAAAAGCATAGAAGAAGCATTTAATGATTTACAAGAAGAGTTTAGTGAGAAGATAAAAGAAACAACTATTAGGACAAGACAATCACTCTTAGATAACTTTGATGAAGATGTTCATTTAAGACTAAAAGATACGGCACTAAGAAGCAATAAAACAGTAGATAGATTTTCAAGTGTATTTTGGGATATAACAAAAGCAGAATTAAATGATAAAGCTATATTTGATGATGATAAAAAAGAGTTTGATTATCAAGGTAATCACTACCAACTTATATCAGCTTCAAAAACAAATCCAAATCAAAAGGCTCATACTTATAGACTAAATAGCCAACTTGGAGAAGAAGTCATTAATAGAGCTAAACAAAGAGAGCTAAAGCAAACTAAACTTATCTTTGACCTTACACACAACAAATACAAAATATCGCTTCTTGATGACTACAAAGGTAAAAGAGGTTTTCTAAAAGCTACTAAAGTATCTATCAAGTCTTATGATTTAGAAGAGTATGTAATCATTACAGCACTTACAAGCGATTATAAACTACTTAATGAAGAAGTTGCTTCAAAGCTACTATCTCTTGAAGCTACACTCAACACTAAGGTTAATATTGACACTAACGATACTGAAAAGTTAGAGTATGAATACCTTAAGCAAAAAGATATAATACTTAGAGAAAATGAAACTACAAATCAATCTCACTTCTTAAATCAAAGTATAAAATTAGAGAAGTGGTCAGAAGATAAATCAGCAAGTGCGAACAAAGAACTAAAAGATACAAACTCAAAAATAAAAGAGCTTAATCGCCAAAGTCGTGCTATTACAAACATAGCAGAACAAACAGACATACAACTTCAAATACAAGCTCAAGAGAGAAAGAAAAGAAAACTACAAAGAAGTATTTTTGATATTTTAGATGAGATAGATGAGCAAAGAGATAAGTTGATAGAAGAACTGAAAAAAGCAAAAGAACAGAAGATTACAACAAATGAATTATTTACAATACAATGGGAAATTATATAATGCAAAAATTTGATGACTGGAATGAAGTTAAGAAAGTAGCTCACACAAAAGAAAGAAGATTAGACATTAAACCACGAGAGGTATTTTGGGTAAAAATAGGTCAAAATATTGGAGATGAAGAGTATGGAAAGGGTCAAAACTTCACACGACCCGTTATAGTTATACGACAACTAAGCAGAGACTTATTTCTTGGTGTTCCTACCACAACAACACTCAAAGATAATGACTATTTTCATCTGTTTGAATATACTAATAAACAAAGAGGCGATATTCAAAATAGTGCTATGATTTTACAACTAAAAGTTTTTAGCAAAAAAAGACTTATGAATAAAATCGGAACTATAAACAAAAATGATTTTGAAGAAGTATTAACAAAGGCAAGAAAATTGTTGATTAGCCCCATCTGAAAGATGGGTGTTCCCGAAGGATAATTGTAAGAGCATTATACAATAAAATGAATAAAACATCAAGAGGCAAAAAATGAGTAAAACTGAAAATCAAAAAAAACTACTAAAAATACTTAACGAAATATTTCAACTTGACCAAAGTGATTTAGACTTTGGTATCTACCGTATTATGAATACTAAGAACCAAGAGATAAATGAGTTCTTAGATAAAGACCTAATATCAAGTGTAGCAAAAGCTTTTTCTAAAAGTGAAAATGAAGCAGAACAAAATGAATTAGATGAGTTAAAATCCAAGGACACCGTGTTAGGATATATCAATGGAGATGAAAGCACTAAAAAAGCATTTGAAAATCTTGATGATGTTAAAAGGTATATATTACTAAATGAAAAACTCTCTACAGCTACAACTTCTTCTAATCTTGAAAACGATGTATTTTCACACTTAGCTAACTTCTTTAAGAGATACTATAAAGATGGAGATTTTGTAAGTCTTAGAAGATATAAAAAAGATACTTATGCCATACCTTACGAGGGAGAAGAGGTAAAACTTCACTGGGCGAACAGCGACCAATACTATATAAAAAGTGGAGAGTATTTTAGAGATTATACTTTTACGGTAAATGACAAAACTATACACCTAAAACTTAGTGATGCTCAAACACAGAGTAATAATAACAAAGATACAAGTGATAAAGAGAGAAGATTTGTAATCTTAGAAAGTAACCCTTGTGAAGTAATAGAAGATGAGCTATATATAAACTTTGAGTATAAAGCCATAGGCAAAGAGAAGCAAGACAAACTAAATGAAGAAGCGATAGCTAAAGCACTTGAGAGCATAGAAGATTTAGAATTTCTAACAGCACTGAATGACTTAGCACCAACAGAAAAAAATAAAAAAAGAACCATATTTGAAAAGCACTTAAAAAGTTATACAAGTAGAAACTCTTTTGACTACTTTATACATAAAGATTTAGGTGGATTTTTAGGTAGAGAATTAGACTTCTATATCAAAAATGAAATACTATTTTTAGATGATATTATGGATAGTCCTATCAAATATGATGAGGTGATGGGTAAGATTAAAATCTTTAAAGAAGTGGCTCAAAAAATTATTGATTTTGTAACTCAACTTGAAGAACTTCAAAAGAAACTATGGGAGAAGAAAAAGTTTATCATAGAAACTAACTACTGTATTACTCTTGATAGAATTGATGAAAATTACTATGAAGAAATTTTTGCTTGTGATGAGCAAAAAGCAGAGTGGAAAACTCTTTTTGATGTAGATGTTCAAAGTGTTGATGACTTAAAAGAAGAAAAGTATTTAATTTTAGATACTAAATTTTTTGATATGAAATTTAAGTATAAACTTTTAAGTGAATTTGATAACCTTGATGAAAATATAGATGGAGTGCTTATTAACAGTGAAAACTTTGGAGCATTAAATCTTCTTCAAAGTAGATATAAAGAGCAAATTAAAACTGTATATATTGATCCACCATACAACACAGGAAACGATGGTTTTTTATATAATGATAATTATCAGCATAGTTCTTGGATGAGTTTTATGTATGATAGAGCCGACATTACAAAAAATTTATTAACAGATAATAGTATTATATTTAATAGTATTAATGACAATGAAGTAAATAATTTAACCTTATTAAATAAAGGTATATATGGTTCAGATAATTATGTATCAACATTTATATGGAATTCATCTACAGCAGGTGGTATTAGACCTAAGTTTGTAAGCCAAACACACGAATATACATTATGTTTTGCTAAAAACATATTAACATTAGATACATTCTATGTACCACTAAGTAAAGCTGCCATCAAACAATATAATAAGAAAGATGAGAATGGAATATATAGGGAAAAAGATTTTGCTTGGAAGAATAATTCAAATGGTGAAAATCAAAAATATTTAATAGAGTGTCCTAACGGTGACTTTGTAATGCCTAAAAAAGGTTACTTATTTAGATTTATTAGAGAAACTTTTAGTAAAAATTTAGCTGAAAATTATGTTGTTTTCAAAGAGACAAAAACAAGTCCATTAGTAGATAAAGAAGGCAATCAAGCTAAATGGAATATATATATAAAAAAATACTTAGGTAGTGGATTAGGGGCACCTTCTTCTCTTTTGCCAAAAGATGATGTTGGAATTTCAAATCAGGGAACTGCTTTAATACAAGATATGTTCAATGATAGAGTGTTCCAAAATCCAAAATCTATTAATTATTTGAAGTATTTTTTTACATTTTCTGTTGAAAAAAAATCAATAATTCTTGATTACTTTGCAGGAAGTGCTACAACTGGACACGTAGTAATAAACTTAAATCGTGAAGACAATGGAAAAAGAAAATATATCTTAGTTGAGATGGGAGAATATTTTGATAGTGTTACAAAGCCAAGAATACAAAAAGTAATATATACGGATAGTTGGAAAGATGGCAAACCAACTACTAAAAATGGTGTATCTCAAATCTTCAAATACTTCAAACTTGAAAGCTATGAAGATACTCTAAATAACCTTGAATTCAAAAGAACAAAAGAACAAGCCGATGCTTTAGGCTTGTATAATGAAGCTAAAGAAGATTATATACTCAATTATTCTTTAGATGTAGAGAGCAAAGGCTCACTTTTAAATATAGATACTTTCAGCACTCCATTTAATTACAAACTTAAAATTGCTACTTCAAGTGTTGGAGAAACACAAGAAACAGCTATTGACCTTAAATATTTCAGGTTTCGTTTGAAACCAACTTTGAACTGCATTAAATGGAGTTCTAACTTTCAATTCTTTTCTTAAAGAACCATGTCTTCTATTGAAGTTGTAGTATATCAAAAATTTATTTAAATCTTTTTTAACATCATCTATATTTTCATAGTCTTGGGCTTTGATTGTAGCATTTTAATAGTTCCGTTTACTCTTTCTACCATTCCATTGGTTTGTGGTGTATATGGAGCTGTTAGTCTATGTTCTATACTATCTTCTTTACATTCTACATCAAACTTGTGATTACCACTTACAATTCCTTTGCCTCTTGCCCATTTATCTGTAAATTCCAATCCATTATCTGTTAAAATATGAGTTAAGTAAAAAGGAAAAAACTCTTTACAAACTTTTAGAAATTCAACTGCATTATTAGATGATTTGTTTTCATACACTTTGTAATATAGTAGCCTTGTAGCTCTGTCTATTGCTACAAATAGATAAAACTTTTGTTTATCAAACTTTGGTAAATAGGTTACATCTATATGCAAATATCCAGGTTCGTATTCTTTAAATTTCTTTGCTTTTCTTTTTGTTCTTGTGGGACTCTATTTATATCAAAGGCTTTTAAAGTTCTATAGATATTACTTCTATTTGCATTTGGGATAATATCAACTATTGTATCTGTTAAGTCATCTAGCTCCATCCAAGTCATTGTCCTAACTACTTTTATTAACTCTTTTTCTAAAGATGTTAAAGTTGTTTTTATATTATGTGGTCTTGAACTTTTATCTTCAATAAAATCCCTATCTTTCCATTTAGAGATAGTTTTAATATTTAGATTATAATTATTTGCTAATTCAACATTTGTTAAATTAGATTTCTGTATTATTTCTCTTATGTGCTGGTTTGTTCTAGCATTAGAGTGATAGGTTTGTGACATATTTTAAATCCTTATGTGTTGTAAAGATTTTACACTTATGTTGTTTAATCTATCACTTTCTTATTTATGAAGACAGGCAACCATAACGTAGTGAAACTGGACAGATACTTTCAGCACTCCATTTAATTACAAACTTAAAATTGCTACTTCAAGTGTTGGAGAAACACAAGAAACAGCTATTGATTTAGTAGAAACATTTAACTACCTTTTAGGGCTTGAAGTTAAAAGAATGGAGATGATAAAAGATTATATTATTGTAGAGGGGCAAAATCTTAAAGGGGATAAAATCCTTATTATTTGGAGAGATGGACAAAGTAATGAAAAGCTAAATGAGTTCTTCAAAACTATGGCTTGGAGTTCAAAAGACAGAGAGTTTGACATCATCTATGTAAATGGGGATAATAATTTAGATAACCTTAGAAAAGATGAAGACCACCATAAAGTGAAGTTGATAGAGCAAGAGTTTAAAAAATTGATGTTTGGAGAATGATATGAGTGAAGAAATAATTGAATTAAAAAAAATAAGTTATCACTTAAAAAATTTATATTTAGACCCTAATAATTATAGATTTGTTGATAATGAAGATTATAAAATAGTTGAAAATGAAAATATATATGATGAAAAAATTCAAAGAAGAACAAAAACTTTTATTGAGGGTAATAAAAGAGAAAATTTAAAAGACTTAGTATTAAGTTTCAAAGAAAATGGTTTTTTAAATGTTGATATTATACAAGTCAAAAATTTAGGAAACAATAATTACTTAGTTCTTGAGGGAAATAGACGGGTAGCAACACTAAAAGCATTACAGGAAGATTATGAAAATGGACTTGATATTGGTTTATTAAACCCTGGAATATTTAAAAGTGTTCCATTTGAAATACACGATAATGAAGATGATAAAAAGCATTTAATTATTATGGGATTAAAACATATTAGTGGAAATAAAAAGTGGTCAGCAATTAATCAAGCTCAATTAATTTATGATTATCTTAAAGCATATTGGGAGTTAGAAAGATATTTTGTAGAAGAAACAAAATTATGTAAATCACTTGGTATTACAAAAGTTAAATTAAGGTCATCGCAAAGGGCATATCACTTAATAGTTGAATATAAAAAAAGTGATTATGGAGACCAATTTAAAAGTGATGATTATTCAATATTTGTAGAAATAATTAAAAGACCAAATATTAAAGAATGGTTAGAGTGGGATGACACTTGGTATAAAGCTCATAATCAATATAACTTACAAAGATTATTCTCTTGGATTTCAAATACGGAAGAGATTAAAAATGAAGATAATGATGATGAAGAATATGAAGAATATGAAGAATTTGAACCAATAATAACCAAATCAGCAGAAATAAGAGATTTAGCAATTTTTATAAAAGATGATAATGCTTTAAACATTATGGAAAAATATAAAAGTGTATCAAGAGGTCTAATAGCAAGTGGAGAGATAGATAAGCAAAATTATGAGGCTTCTCTTAAAGAGTTAGCCGATGGTATCAATAAATTAAAAAGCTATAAGGATATGATTTCTTTATCTGATGCTGATGTTATTGAAAGCATTAAAAAAGAATTTTTGGAATTAATTCCTAAAAAAAGTTCATTAGATATTGGTCAAGGGAATTTTTCAGTTTGTTTTGAATATGGAAAAAATACAACTCAATTTGATAGTATTGAGATAACTAATTATAAAGTTTTTAAAGATTTCAGTATTAACAAACTAAACAAAATAAATATTTTTGCTGGGTTTAATAACAGTGGAAAAACTTCACTTCTTGAAGCAATATATTTATTAACAAAACAAAATGATATTACTTCATTTTTAGAGTTAATTAGATTAAAAAACAAACTCAGTTCATTAAATCCAAATTGGTTAAATCAAGTTTTTGATGAAGGTATTATTGTATCTGGTATATTTAACCATATTGAAACTTCTATACATTTAGAGAAATTTGAAGCAACAAATATTGATAAAAAGGATGATTATATAGCATCATATAAACTTGATGCGAAAGTTGATAATAGAACTTTAAATAATACAATTCATACATTTGGTTATGAAACATTAAAAAGAGATAATAGCAAGGTAGAGCATCTATGTAATGCTATTTTTAAAAGTCCTTATTTTTATAATCTTAATGAGATACTTCAAACATACACAAAGAGTATTGAGTATAAAACAGAAGATGGTAAGTTAGCTATCAATATGGTTATAGAGTTTATAAAAGGTATTGATAGTTCTATTAATGATATAAGACTAAGCGATAGTAATAATATAAAAAGATTTATAATTGACTCAGATAAATTCAAAGAAAAAAATCTTGATATAACAAATTATGGAGAAGGCTTACAGAGAATATTTGAAATTGCTTTAGGTTTTGCTTATTCGCAAAATGGGATTTTATGTATAGATGAATTTGAAACAGCCATACACAATACATTGTTAAAAAGCTTTACAGAGTTTGTTCAAAAATTAGCTCATATGTTTAATGTTCAAGTCTTTTTAACTTCACACTCAAAAGAATGTATAGATGCCTTTGTGAATAATGATTATAATAATGATGAAATATCAGCATACTTTTTGGAAAATGTTAATAATGAGATAAAAACAAAGTTTGTTAAAGGCGAAAGATTAAAATATCTTGTAGATAATCTTGACCTTGATATAAGAGGTAATACTAATGAATAAAATTATTATTGTCTTTTGTGAAGGACAGCACGACATCGCTTTTTTATCAAAGATTTTATTTGTGGATGGATTTACAGCTTATAATAAAAAAATAAAAAATTTTATTGAGCCTTTGAATAAACAATATGAAACTGAATTATCAGAAAAAAAGATTGCTGATAAAAAGCTTGGATTTCAATCTGAACATATGCTTCCATCCGTTGCCTTACAAAAAGATGAGAATATATTAGTGTTATTACATAACTTAAATGGCGATACTGAAGTTAGTAAAAGAAAACAAATCTTGGATATGTATCAAAATATACAAAGTGAAGATGATGATTTTACAAAGGAATTCAACTTAAACTTTAGGTTTATATATTTTTTTGATGCTGATAAAAAAGGTATTGCCGCAAGAGTGGATGATATTAATAATGAGTTAGAATTAAGTGCTAACTTAGAACATAACAATATTAACAAGATTGACCTATATGAATGGGGCTGCTATGTATTTCATAAAGATAAAGATAGTGGAGACTTAGAAGATATATTATTAGACTTAATGAAACCAAATAATGAAAAAATTTTTATAGAGAGTTTATCTTTTTTAACTACCAATAATTTAAGTGAAGAAAGACAAAAAGAGTTTATCTGTAATGATACAGAAGAAAAATATAAAGATAGAATTAAGTTCAAAGAAAAAAAATCAATCATTTCAATTGCTGGACAATTACAATTTTCAAGTATGAATAATTCTGTAATCATTGCCAAGAGTGATTATATAAAAAAGAGTGATATTTCTTCTAATACACATTGTATAGATATATCAAAATTATTTTTGGAAAGTATATAAGTATGAAGTTCAACAAAAAGTTAGTATTAAACTCCTACCTATTATCACTATTTGGTGTAAAAGATTTTGATGAGTTAGCAAAAGACTTAAAAGCTTCACGACTTGAAGATGTTGAAGAAGATGGTAGCTCTCTTTTTTATCACGAGCTAAAAGATAAGCCAATAGGCACAAGTAAGCAAATCACTGATGATAAACTTTTAGAGTATGATGAAAATATTGTAAAACATACTAAGACTATGGGTCGTGGTATAAAATGGAAATACTTCCAATACTTATCACTGCTTTTTATAGAGATATATTTAGATAAATATTTTGATGATAAGAAACAACTACTTGAAGACCTAAACACTTTTCTTATAGAGTTTAATACTGATATAGAAACAAAAGAAAAACTTACAGAGTATGAGGAAAAAGAGCTAAATAAATTAGCTTTATATAATGCCACTGGCTCAGGAAAAACACTTTTACTTCAAATGAATTTATTACAGTTTAACCATTACTCAAATGGTAAAATGAAAATCAATAAAACAATTTTGATTACACCAAATGAAGGATTGTCAAATCAACATTTAGAAGAGTTCCAAGCTTCAAATATAGAAACAGAAATATTTAATAAAAATCAAACATCATCTTCTGGACATAAACAAAGTAAAACAAATTACAGTGATATTGAAATTATAGAGATAACCAAGCTTAGCGAAACTGATGGAGACAAGACAGTAGCCGTTGATAGTTTTGAAGACAATAACCTTGTGTTTATTGATGAGGGACACCGTGGTGCTAAAGGCGAAGTGTGGAAAACGAATAGAGATAAACTTTCGGCTAAAGGTTTTGCTTTTGAATACTCAGCTACTTTTGCTCAAGCGATTAATAGTAGCACTGGAACAACTAAAAAGAAGTTAGAGAACGAGTACACTAAGGCAGTTATATTTGATTATAGCTACAAGTATTTTTACAAAGATGGCTATGGTAAAGACTACTCTATTCTAAATCTAAGTGAAGACAATGAGGAGATAAGACAAACTTACTTAACAGCTTCACTACTAAGCTTTTATCAACAAATGAAAATATTTGATAGTTCAAGAGTTATGATAAAACCTTATCTTATTGAAAAGCCTCTTATGGTTTTTGTTGGTGGAAGTGTTAATGCCGTATTTAAGAAAAAGAATGACCTTGGAAAAAATATAAAAGATGCCAATGGTAAAGATATTGAAACCTCTGATGTGATTGATGTATTGCTTTTCATAAATGAGTTTATCAAAAATAGAAGTGAGAGTATCACTAATATAGAAAAAATTATGAGCCAAGACAGTGGATTGACTAAGAAAGATGACAGTGATATATTTGCTAAAAAGTTTGAGTTTCTAAAGCATATAAAAAATACAAAAAAGTTTAATGCTACTGCTATGTTTGATGATATATTAAACATAATATTTAATGCTTCAAGTGGTGGTCTTCATATAGAAAACTTAAAAGGTGTAGATGGCGAGATAGCTCTTAGAGTTGGCGAAAATGAATACTTTGGTGTTATCAATGTTGGAGATAGTCAAAGCCTTATAAAACTATGTGAAGCCAATGGTATGAGTATAACAAGTAAAGATTTTTCAAACTCTTTGTTCAAGACTATAAACAACACTACTTCAAACCTAAATATTCTTATAGGTTCAAAGAAGTTTAGTGAAGGTTGGAGTTCTTGGAGAGTATCCACAATGGGGCTTATGAATATAGGAAAAAAAGAGGGTTCTCAGATAATTCAATTATTTGGTCGTGGAGTAAGACTAAAGGGTTATGATTTTTGCCTAAAAAGAAGTAATTCCATTAAAGATAAAAATCTTGAAAGCAAATATCAAGCAATTGAAACATTAAATATATTTGGACTAAAAGCTGATTATATGAAAGCTTTTAAGGAATACCTAAAAGATGAAGGTGTTCCAACTGATGAGATAGAAACATTTGTGTTGCCATTGATATATGATAATACCTACAAGACTAAGAAACTTAAAGTGTTAGATATTAGAGCTGATAAAAAAGATAGATTCAAAGTAGAAGAAAAACTTGATTTAGAATATGTTCAAACAACTACTATACATAAAAGAGTAGTCCATAGTTTATATAAGCCAGTTGATGAGATAGCAAGTTTAAGTAAAAGTGGAAATAAACTTGAATTGACAGTTGCGAAACTTGAAGATGCCCACCTTAGCTTTATCAGTATTGATAATTTATTTTTCGCACTACAACAGTTCAAAAATGAAAAAGGTTGGAGTAATCTAAATATCTCTAAGACAAATATTCAAGAGCTGCTTAGAACTAATGATTGGTATAATTTATATGCTCCAGAGAAAGTTATGGAGATAAGCAGTTTCAAAAGACTTGCTTATTTTGAGCAGATTATGATTACACTACTTAAAAAATATATGAAAGCATTTTATGAGTATGAAAAGAGTAAGTGGGAAAGTAAATATTTAGAATACAGAGAATTAGATGAAGAGAGGGACAAAGCCAATTTAATCAAAGACTACACCATAACAGTAGCAGATAAAGAAACAGAGCTTATAGATAGGTTAAATGCTCTTAGAACAATGCTTGAGAGTGGCAAGATTGATGAAGTTGAACTCAAAAATCTATCTGAAAAAGATTTTAGTGCTTTTGTATTTGATAAACATCTTTATAAGCCTCTTGTATTCAAAGATAAAGGGGAAACAGCTTTATCTATCAAACCTGTAGAACTCAATGATGGAGAAAGAGATTTTGTTAAAGATTTAGGTGTTTATATAAAAAGAACAACTGATGAATACAAAGATGTAGAGATATATCTACTTAGAAACCAAAGTAAAACAGGTCTTGGCTTTTTCACAGAGGGTAATTTCTATCCAGATTTTATTATGTGGATTATCAAAGATGCTAAGCAATACATTACTTTTATAGACCCAAAAGGTATAAGAAACTCAAACCCAAAAAATGACCCTAAGATGAACTTAGCAATTATTATAAAAGATATTGAAGCAGAACTTGGCGATACAAACACAGTGTTGAACTCATTTATACTTTCAAATACTTCATTATCTACGTTGAATGAGCTACACACAAACTTAACACATCAGTTCTTTGAAAATAAAAATGTATTGTTTCAAGTTGGAAGTCATAAGAATAGTTATATTGGTGTTATGTTTGATAGAATATTAAAATAAGACAAAATAGATTCACTGATAAAATAACAATTTGACTTTAAGCCAATTTGTTATTTGTCTATATATTTAATTTAAAGGAAAGTTCTTAATGAAAGATTATATTCCACCATATACAATAACATCAAAGATTTTAAAACTTTCTACTAAAATAAGTGAAGAGTTAACAAAACTTGAATTTGTTTCATCTTCAAAAGCATCTCTTATGCTTAGAAAAAAGAATCGTATTAAAACATTAGCAGGTACTTTAGAAATTGAAGGTAATTATCTAGGCGAAGAAAAAATCACAGCTATCTTAGAAGGAAAAAGAGTATTAGCAACAACTAAAGAACTTTATGAAGTAAAAGGTGCTATAAAAGCTTATGCGAACTTAGATAAATATAGTTTTGATAATATAGATGATTTGTTAAAAGCACATAAAATATTAATGAGCAATATTTTAAATAATGCAGGAAGCTTTAGGAGTGTTAATGTAAAAGTAGCTAATCACATAGCTCCAAAAGCTAGTTTTGTAAATGATTTAATGTTACAATTGTTTTTATGGCTTAAAAATAGTGATGAACATATGCTTTTAAAATCTTGTATTTTTCATTATGAGTTTGAATTTATACATCCATTTACAGATGGTAATGGAAGAATAGGAAGACTATGGCAAAGTGTAATATTAAATACCTATAATCCACTATTTTCTTTTTTAGCAATTGAGAGTATAGTAAGAGATTATCAAGAACAATATTATGAAGCTATTGAAAAATCAACCACGATGGGACAAAGTACACCTTTTATTGAGTTTATGTTATCAATGATTTTAGACTCAATAAAAGTATCTTTAAAAAGTGACCAAAAAAGTGACCAAAAAAGTGACCAAAAAAGTGACCAAAAAATATTATCACAAATTACTAAAAATAATAAGGTAACAATCAAAGAATTATGTGAAATACTTTCAATGAGTGAATCAGGAATTAAAAAAGTTATAAAAAAATTAAAAGATGAAAATAAGTTAAAAAGAGTAGGGAGTTTAAAATCAGGATATTGGGAACTAGTAATATAAAATAAATTCCTCATTTAAAGTCTAATATAATAATGTAAACTAGCTTTAAATAATCTATTTTTCCAAATTTCAAAATTTCTCAATAATTCCATAAGAAAGCCTTGACAAATGATAGAAAATTGTCTATAATTCCCGTCCAAATTCACACGAACTGTATAAGATTTAGAGTCATATGAGAGAGGGTGTATTAGGAAGTTCTTTAAAATTAGATAGTTTATAAAGTAGTCTTTATAAACTGAATTATGAAACTTTGTATTTTTAGATCTTGATTAAAGATTAAAAATATAATTTATTTAAGTATATACAAGAATACAATTCTTGTCTATTAACTTTTGAGTGATGATTTTGTTTAAATACATAATTGTCAGTTTCAAACAAACCAATTTTGGAGAGTTTGATCCTGGCTCAGAGTGAACGCTGGCGGCGTGCTTAACACATGCAAGTCGAACGAGAACGGATATAAGTTTACTTATATTGTCAGCTAAGTGGCGAACGGGTGAGTAATATATAGGTAACATGCCCCAAAGAGAAGGATAACGTTTAGAAATGGACGCTAATACTTCATATGCCTTTAAGTCATAAGACTGCAAGGGAAATATTTATAGCTTTGGGATTGGCCTGTACGGTATCAGCTAGTTGGTGAGGTAATGGCTCACCAAGGCAATGACATCTAACTGGTTTGAGAGGATGATCAGTCACACTGGAACTGAGACACGGTCCAGACTCCTACGGGAGGCAGCAGTGGGGAATATTGCACAATGGACGAAAGTCTGATGCAGCAACGCCGCGTGGAGGATGACACATTTCGGTGCGTAAACTCCTTTTATATGAGAAGATAATGACGGTATCATATGAATAAGCACCGGCTAACTCCGTGCCAGCAGCCGCGGTAATACGGAGGGTGCAAGCGTTACTCGGAATCACTGGGCGTAAAGAGCATGTAGGCGGGTTAATAAGTTGGAAGTGAAATCCTATGGCTCAACCATAGAACTGCTTTCAAAACTGTTGACCTAGAATATGGGAGAGGTAGATGGAATTTCTGGTGTAGGGGTAAAATCCGTAGAGATCAGAAGGAATACCGATTGCGAAGGCGATCTACTGGAACATTATTGACGCTGAGATGCGAAAGCGTGGGGAGCAAACAGGATTAGATACCCTGGTAGTCCACGCCCTAAACGATGCACACTAGTTGTTGCTATGCTAGACATAGCAGTAATGCAGTTAACACATTAAGTGTGCCGCCTGGGGAGTACGGTCGCAAGATTAAAACTCAAAGGAATAGACGGGGACCCGCACAAGCGGTGGAGCATGTGGTTTAATTCGACGATACGCGAAGAACCTTACCTGGACTTGACATAGAAAGAATTTAGCAGAGATGTAAAAGTGCTAGTTTACTAGAGCTTTCATACAGGTGCTGCACGGCTGTCGTCAGCTCGTGTCGTGAGATGTTGGGTTAAGTCCCGCAACGAGCGCAACCCTCGTGTTTAGTTGCTAACAGTTAGGCTGAGAACTCTAAACAGACTGCCTGGGTAACCAGGAGGAAGGTGAGGACGACGTCAAGTCATCATGGCCCTTATGTCCAGGGCTACACACGTGCTACAATGGGGTATACAAAGAGCAGCGATACGGTGACGTGGAGCAAATCTTTAAAATATCTCCCAGTTCGGATAGCACTCTGCAACTCGAGTGCTTGAAGTTGGAATCGCTAGTAATCGTAGATCAGCAATGCTACGGTGAATACGTTCCCGGGTCTTGTACTCACCGCCCGTCACACCATGGGAGTTGATTTCATTCGAAGCGGGGATGCTAAGATAGCTACCCTCCACAGTGGAATTAGTAACTAGGGTGAAGTCGTAACAAGGTAACCGTAGGAGAACCTGCGGTTGGATCACCTCCTTTCAGAGAATTAAGTCAAGATTAGTTTCTTGACTTAGAATTTAGGAAAATATAAAGTTCATGTTCAGTTTATAAAGATTATAATGAAAGTAAGCAATATGGGCCTATAGCTCAGCTGGCTAGAGCGCTCGACTGATAATCGTGAGGTCCCAGGTTCAAGTCCTGGTAGGCCCACCATATTACTTGGGGAATTAGCTCAGCTGGGAGAGCGCCTGCCTTGCACGCAGGAGGTCAGCGGTTCGATCCCGCTATTCTCCACCATTTGATCTGTCTGATATATTAAAATCAAATATAAATTCTTTTTTTATTTTAAGAGTGTTTATGTTTGGTTTTATACCAAATGTTATTTTAAAATTTATTGTTAAAGTCTTTAATTTTTTTCATTTTAATTAATGTTAATATTATGTTGTATGTTATTTGTTTAATATATGATTATTTTATTTTTGTTTTAATTAGAATTAGAAATTTATTATCTAATTGTTTTTGTATTAAGAGATTAATATAAAATATAATATAGATAGAACACAACTAATTTATTAAATGTATGTTTAATAAGATAGTAGCCAAGAATAATTATCAAAAGCGACAAATTTAATTTGTTTATTATAAGCTATTAAGGGCTAATGGTGGATGCCTAGACTGTAAGAGGCGATGAAGGACGTACTAGACTGCGATAAGATACGGGGAGCTGTCAAGAAGCTTTGATCCGTATATTTCCGAATGGGACAACCCAGCATGACGTGAGTCATGTTATTCTAATTTATTTTAGAAAGCGAACGAGGCGAAGTGAAACATCTCAGTAACCTCAGGAAGAGAAATCAAAAGAGATTCCCAAAGTAGCGGCGAGCGAAATGGGATTAGGACAAACCTAGTGCTTGCACTAGGGGTTGTAGGACCAAAATGTGAGACTAAAGAAAATAGATGAAATACTTGGAAAGGTATAGCATAGAAGGTGATACTCCTGTAATTAAAATTTTCAATAGCTCTATTGGTATCCTGAGTAGGACGGAACACGTGATATTTTGTCTGAATCTAGGGGGACCACCCTCTAATCCTAAATACTACTTACAGATCGATAGCGAACAAGTACCGTGAGGGAAAGGTGAAAAGTACTGCAGCAAGCAGAGTGAAATAGAACCTGAAACCATTAGCTTACAATCATTCGGAGCCCTATGTATTTTTTTTATTAAGAGTACAGGGTGACGGACTGCCTTTTGCATAATGAGCCTGCGAGTTGTGGTGTCTGGCAAGGTTAAGTCAAGTACGAAGCCGTAGCGAAAGCGAGTCTTAATAGGGCGATTTAGTCAGATGCTGCAGACCCGAAACGAAGTGATCTATCCATGAGCAGGTTGAAGCTGGTGTAAGAGCTAGTGGAGGACCGAACCGGTGTGCGTTGAAAAGTGCTCGGATGACTTGTGGATAGGGGTGAAAGGCCAATCAAACTTCGTGATAGCTGGTTCTCTCCGAAATATATTTAGGTATAGCCTTGTGTAGTAGCATATAGGGGTAGAGCACTGAATGGGCTAGGGCCGCTAACCGCGGTACCAAACCCTATCAAACTTCGAATACTATATGTGTAATCACAGGAGTCAGGCGTAGGGTGATAAAATCCTATGTCGAGAGGGGAACAACCCAGACTAACAGCTAAGGTCCCAAAGTCATATCTAAGTGGAAAACGATGTGAAGTTACTGTGACAACCAGGAGGTTGGCTTAGAAGCAGCCATCCTTTAAAGAAAGCGTAACAGCTCACTGGTCTAGTGATTTTGCGCGGAAAATATAACGGGGCTAAGATATGCACCGAAGCTTTAGATTTGATATTTATATCAAGTGGTAGGAGAGCGTTCTATTCAGCGTTGAAGCTGTACCGGTAAGGAGCAGTGGAGCGGATAGAAGTGAGCATGCAGGCATGAGTAGCGATAATTGAGGTGAGAATCCTCAACGCCGAAAACCCAAGGTTTCCTACGCGATGCTCGTCATCGTAGGGTTAGTCGGGTCCTAAGTCGAGTCCGAAAGGGGTAGACGATGGCAAATTGATTAATATTTCAATACCAACAATTAAGCGCGAAGTGGGGACGCATAGAGTTAATGAAGCTCACTGATGGAATAGTGGGTCGAAGGATGTAGGTTGTAAGGTAGGTAAATCCGCCTTGCATGAGACCGAGATCTTACAGGCTCTTGACACTCTTCGGAGGAGATAGAGAATTCATGATACTGTCGTGCCGAGAAAAGCCTCTAAGTATATTAATTGTTGCCCGTACCGTAAACCGACACAGGTAGGTGGGATGAGTATTCTAAGGCGCGTGGAAGAACCCCCTTTAAGGAACTCTGCAAACTAGCACCGTATCTTCGGTAGAAGGTGTGCCTACTTTTGTATAGAGATTTACTCTCAAAAGCAAAAGAGGTTGCAACAAAGAGTCCCTCCCGACTGTTTACCAAAAACACAGCACTTTGCTAACACGTAAGTGGATGTATAAGGTGTGACGCCTGCCCGGTGCTGGAAGGTTAATTGATGATGTCAGCCGTAAGGCGAAGCATTTGATCGAAGCCCCAGTAAACGGCGGCCGTAACTATAACGGTCCTAAGGTAGCGAAATTCCTTGTCGGTTAAATACCGACCTGCATGAATGGCGTAACGAGATGGGAGCTGTCTCAAAGGGGGATCCAGTGAAATTGTAGTGGAGGTGAAAATTCCTCCTACCCGCGGAAAGACGGAAAGACCCCGTGCACCTTTACTACAGCTTGACACTGTAGCTTGGATATTCATGTGCAGGATAGGTGGGAGGCTTTGAAACTTTAATGCTAATTAAAGTGGAGCCAACCTTGAGATACCACCCTTGAATATTTGAGTTACTAACTGCGTACAATTATCTTGTATCAGGACAATGTCTGGTGGGTAGTTTGACTGGGGCGGTCGCCTCCTAAAAAGTAACGGAGGCTTACAAAGGTTAGTTCAAAGCGGATGGAAATCGCTTGTTGAGTATAATGGCAAAAACTAGCTTGACTGTGAGACATACAAGTCGAACAGAGACGAAAGTCGGTCATAGTGATCCGGTGGTTCTGTGTGGAAGGGCCATCGCTCAAAGGATAAAAGGTACGCCGGGGATAACAGGCTGATCTCCCCCAAGAGCTCACATCGACGGGGAGGTTTGGCACCTCGATGTCGGCTCATCGCATCCTGGGGCTGAAGCAGGTCCCAAGGGTATGGCTGTTCGCCATTTAAAGCGGTACGCGAGCTGGGTTCAGAACGTCGTGAGACAGTTCGGTCCCTATCTTCCGTGGGCGTAGGAAAGTTGAAGAGATTTGTCCCTAGTACGAGAGGACCGGGATGAACGTACCACTGGTGTACCAATTGTTCTGCCAAGAGCATCGTTGGGTAGCTACGTACGGATGAGATAAGCGCTGAAAGCATCTAAGCACGAAGCCAACTCTAAGATTAACTTTCCCTGAAGATCCCAGTAAGACTAACTGGTTGATAGGCTAGATGTGTAAGCATAGTAATATGTTCAGCTGACTAGTACTAATAGATCGTTTGGCTTATTTTTTATTATTCGAGGCTACTATCTTATTAAGTGTATACTTAGTAAAATAAGTGTTGAATTAAAGACTTTATACAATATTACTCATATTAAAGTGAGTAATGAGTGAATATATAAATATATGTTTTACATAATACATATTTTATTTATATATAATATTCATTGATTACTCATTTTCTAGTGGTTATAGAGAAGTGGAAATACCCAGTCCCATATCGAACCTGGTAGTCAAGCACTTCATCGCTGATAATACTGCATCTTTCAGGTGTGGAAACGTAGGTCGCTGCTAGATTTGAGTATTGTTTCTAAAAAAGATTATATCTTTTATGACTCAATTCTATTATTATTATTATTATTATTATTTAGCTTTTACTTATTTAAACTTTTTTAAGTTTTTACAAGTAAAAGCTTTTTTTTTGTCTGGGATTTAGTTTTAGTTAACTGCTATGGTATTTATTAGTAATTAGATTAGCTTAATTAATGAAAATATTTGTGAAAAATATTTGTGATAGAATATCAAAATCTACAATAGTAGGTCTTTGGTGTAAATATACCTAGTTAGATGTATAACTTATTTTATTATGCAAAAACTTGTAGTGAAATACGAGTACTTAAATTTATCCATTCAATTTTACTAATTTTATTTTAATAAAACCTACATTCAACTCATAAGTGCAATAAATGTATATAAAATTATGTTCTATTTTTCTTAGGATTTTATTGCGAAATCTTATTTTAGTGTACTTAGTAGACAATTATGCTAAAATTAATAAAAAAACAATATTATGAATAAGAAAAAAGATAAAGCACTATATAATAGTATTATAATTTTTATACGAAATGAATATGTCAATATAAAATAATTTTATTAAATTTTTAAAAATAAGGAAGATTATGAGTGAAATTTTAAAAATGGAAACTTCAATTCAAAATATCTTAGAATATGTTGGAGAAGATATAAATAGAGAAGGTTTAAAAGACACCCCAAATAGAGTTAGAAAAGCTTATGAATTTATGTGTAGTGGTTATAAACAAAATGCAAAAGATATAATAGAACAAGCTTTATTTACTTCAACAAATCAAGAAATGGTTGTTATGAAAGATATAGAATTCTATTCTATGTGTGAACATCATATCTTACCTATTTTTGGTAAAGTTCATGTAGCTTATATTCCAGATGGAAAAGTTATAGGACTTTCTAAAATACCAAGAATTATTGATGTGTTTGCAAGAAGACTACAAATACAAGAACAATTAACTGAAGAAATTTGTGATGCTTTAAATGAACATTTAAAACCAAAAGGAGTGGCTGTTATGATAAATGCAAGACATATGTGTATGGAGATGAGAGGGGTAGAAAAAATATGTTCAACGACTGTAACATCTGCACTAAGAGGAATATTTAAAAAAGAGAAAAAAACAAAAGATGAATTTTTATCAATAGTTGCATCTTCATTTAATAAATAAATATTAAAATGTTATAATACTGCACTTAATATAAGGAAAAAAGAAAAATGATTTTAATGATTGATAACTATGATAGTTTTACATATAATATTGTGCAGTATTGTATGCAATTAGGTGCAAACTTAAAAGTTATAAGAAACGATGAATTAAGTATAAAAGAAATTGAAAAATTAAATCCTTCAAAGATTATCATATCCCCAGGACCTTCCACTCCTGATAATGCAGGTATTTGTTTAGAACTTATAAAACATTTTGCAGATAAACTACCAATACTTGGTATATGTTTGGGGCATCAAAGTATTGCTCAAGTTTTTGGAGGAAAAATAATTCGTGCTAAAAATATGATGCACGGTAAAACATCTAAAATAAAAGTCATAAAAGATACTGTTTTATTTAAAGATATTCCAAAAGAATTTATACAAACAAGATATCATTCTTTAAGCGTACAAAAGGATAATCTACCCAAAAATATTATAATTACATCACTTAGTTTAGATGATAATGAAATTATGTCTTTGGAAATTAAAGATAAGCAAATATATGCAGTTCAATTTCATCCTGAGTCTATTATGAGCCAATACGGACATGAGATATTAAATAATTTTTTGAAAATATGATAAAAGAGCATTATTATAAGTATTTATTTTATATAATATTTATTTTAGTTATAAGTATCTTACTTTTTGTATCAAATACTTTAAGTATTTCATATAAAGAAGCATTAAATGTTTTTATAAATCAATCAATGCTATCTTATATTACAAAAAGTTCTATATATTTTTTCGGACAAAACGATTTTGCATTACGATTTCCTTTTATTGCTTTTTATATTTTAAGTGTAATTTTAATGTTTTTAATAACTAAAAATTATTTTAAATATGAATTCGATAGACTTATTTCCATTGTTTTATTTATGTCTTTACCAGGCTTATTAAGTGCTGCTTTATTAGTAAATAGTGCTGTTGTTGTGACTTTTTGTACCCTTTTATATATTTTTTATTATCAAAAAACAAATAAACATTGTTATATATTGTTAGTTCTTTTTTTATTTGTTGATAATTCATTTGCGATATTATTTTTTGCTTTATTTTTTTATGCAAGATCTTCAAAAGATAAAACTCTTTTAATAGTTTCTTTTCTTCTTTTTATTTTATCTATGTATATTTATGGTTTTGATACAGGGGGTAAACCAAGAGGATTTTTCCTTAATATTTTTGCGATTTATGCGTCAATTTTTTCTCCTTTATTATTCATTTATTTTTTTTATTCAATGTATAAAATTGGTATAAAAGGAGAAAAAAACTTAACTTGGCATATTTGTATGTCTGCACTTTTTTTATCTTTTTTATTTTCTTTTAGACAGTATATACCTATAGAAGACTATGCTCCTTATATTATTATTGCTATTCCTTTAATGGTTAAACTTTTTTTCCATACTCTTAGGATTAGACTTCCACAATTTAGGCTTAGACATTATGTAATAACATTTTTTGTATTGCTAGTTTTAATGGTGAATATTTTTTTAACTTTGTTTAATAAACCAATTTATCTTATCTTAGATAATCCTAAAAAACATTTTGCTTTTCAATATCATTTTATCAAAGAACTAGCTTCTTTATTAAAAAAGAATAATATAAACAATATTGAATTTAAAGATAAAAACTTGGCATTAAGGTTAAAATTTTATGGAATAAATGAAGGTACAAAATATCTTTTATCAAAAAAAGAACTAGCTAGTTTTGATAAAAAACTTGTAATTTCTTATCATAAAAAAGATTTATTTACTGTATATTTAATCAAACAGTAGTGAAACAATCTTTTTTATTAATTGAGTTAATTTTTGTCATTGTATTATTAAGCATACTTAGTTCATTTTTTATTCCTAAAAAAATCAACAATGATTTAGTATATGCTAGCAAAACAATATTACTTTACTTAAAACAAGTAAGATATAAAGCATTAATTGATGATAAATATAATTTAAATAATAAGCTATGGCATAAGCAAAGATGGACTCTAAAGTTTTTTAGATGTAAAAAAAGTATAGGAGGTTTGTATTATGTTATTTATAGTGATACAAATAATACGGGACATCCAAATCAAAATGAAAGCTTAAAAGATGCCTTGAGTAGTAAATATATTTATTCTTCAAATTATTGCAAGGCTAATAATAAAAATAGTAAATATGTACTTTTAACACAAGAATTTGGTATTAGCAATGTGAAATTATCATGCAATAAAACTTCAAGCTTGGGACAAATATCTTTTGGAAATGATGGCAAAATATATTCAAGGCTTAGTAATAAAGAAAATGAATATGATAAATATGAAATCATAAAAAGCTGTACTTTAAAGCTTTATCATACAAATGGCACTTACAAAAATATTTATTTAGAGCCAAAAACTTCTTTTGTATTTTAAGATATTTGGAATAATATACTGTCCCCAGATAAAACAAGCAATTAATAAAATATTTTTATTACAATAGATACAATATAAAGATAAGAAAAGAGGATAATACATTATGAGTAGAAAAAGAACAACATACACAGCAAGTTTTAAAGCAAAATTAGTTTTAGAAGTTTTAGAGGGCACAAAGACATTAAATGAGATAGCAACACAGTATGAATTATTACCAAAGAATTTATTAAATTGGAAGAAACAGTTTTTAGATAATGCAAGTTTAGCATTTGATAAAAGTGCTTTAGTTAAAGAGTATAAAATAGAAATTGAAACATTACAAAAAGATAAAGATAATATGGCAAAGAAAGTTGGTGAATTAACTTTAGAGAAAGATTTTCTTGAGGGAAAGCTCGTAAGCTTGGTATCATTAAATAAGAGAAAAGAGATGATTGATACTAAGCATAAATTATCATTGAATAAGCAATTAGTACTATTAGATATATCTAAAACAGCATATTACTATGAACCTGTAATACCATTTAGTTCTAATGAAGATATAAAGCTTTTAAATACTATAGATTTAATACACACAAAGCACCCATATTATGGAACAAGAAGAATTGTTAAACTATTAGCTAGACTAGGCTTAAATTGTGGTAGAAAGCTAATAAAAACAGCTATGAAATTTATGGGCATAAGAGCTTTGTATCCCAAGGCTAGAACTACTATAGCTAATAAAGAACATAAGAAATACCCATACCTTTTAAAAGAGTTTAAAAATGATAAAAATCAAGTAATTATAGATACTCCAAATAAAGTATGGAGTACAGATATAACTTATATTCGACTAGAGAAAGGATTTGTTTATTTGGCTGCTATTATACATTGGAATACTAAGAAGATATTATCTTGGAGCTTATCTAATTCAATGGATGTATCCTTGACAACTAGTGTATTAAATGAAGCATTATCTCTATATCCAAGACCTCAAATATTAAATACTGATCAAGGGAGTCAATACACTGCAAATGAACATATTAAAATATTAGTAGATAATGATATATCTATATCTATGGATGCAAAAGGTAGGAGTATTGACAATATAGTTATTGAGAGATTTTGGAGAACATTGAAATATGAAGATGTATATCCATCTTCATATAAAGATATCAAGGAGGCAAGAAAAGGAATAGATGAATATATCAATATTTACAATAAAGAGAGATTACATTCATCAATAGATTATTTAACACCAGATGAAGCATATTATAATTGTGCTAATGATAAATGTTATAATGCTAAAGAAGTGTTACTAAAAGTAGCTTAGAGGTTTGGAATATAAATATATTTAGGATTGGTATTGACAAAGAGGGACAGTATATTTTCTCCTATGAAAAAACTAATTAAAATACATAATGGTTTTACTAAAAGTTTAAAGATAAAAATGGTGGATGATTATCTAGTTAATCTAAAAAAGGGTTAATTCCCCGTACCCTTGGGTCGCTAAAAAGTTAGCTATAATAGAGATATGAGAGATGAACATATATATAAAAGTCATAATAAGACTTTACTACTATATCATTTGGTATTTCCAGCTAAATATAGAAAAAAAGTATTTGATAATAAAATAGATAAAAAACTTAGAGAAGTATGTATTGATATATCTCAAAGATATGAAATTGTATTTGTAGAAATTGGTAATGATGAAGATCATGTACATTTTTTAGTTCAAAGTGTACCAACAATATCTGTAACTAAACTAGTAACTACAATAAAGAGTATAACAGCAAGAGAGATATTTAAACAATTTCCTCAATTAAAAAAAGAAATGTGGGGTTCAAGTCTTTGAACAAGTGGATATTATGTAAATACAGTTGGACTCTACGCAAGTAAAGATACAATTAAAAATTATATTAAAAATCAAGGCTCAAATGAAAAAGAATATGTCAAAATATATGATGGGCAATTAAAGTTTGATTTATAGAAAAAGATACCCCGTACCCTTGGGTCGGTGGAGCATCATTTATAAGGTAAAGTGATTATTCTGGCACCCGAAAGTTTCATTAAGTCGGATTTTTTTAAACATTTGAAAAAATAGGATATATGAGTACTTTTTAATTATGCAGTCGGCTCATTAAGACATATATTTTGTAAGTTGGGAACTTCCTACTATTGAGTCTTCACTTATTGTTATTGTTTTTCCATAGATATATCTTTGTGAATTTGTAATGGAATTCTCATCTTTAATCAAACATTTTACATCTATATCAGCATATTCTTCTATAGCTAAAGGATATTTAGATACAAATGTTATATCAAAAGTATAAGGTGTTCCTACTGCACTTTTTCCATGTAGTTCATATACATTAAACTCTTCTCTTATTTTATGTTTAAACCATATCTTACAAGCTATTTTTTGGTTGATTTTATTTGTTAGTTCTTTGGTGATGGTGTTTATCATATGGAAACCTTTTTTATATTTTCATAATTAGTAAAGTTCAGTATATGATGGTATCAATTAAAGTATTAATTTAGAATAAAAATAAAATAAAATCAAACAATAATCAAAAATAAACTTGTGTTTACTATCTTATGATTATTACACTTTTACATTAATATTTTATTTAATTTGAATTTCTTCTAATATAAAGTAGCCATATCAAAGTGATTTAAAAGAAACTGGTGGGTTTACACAGTTTATTTTACACTCTGTTATTTTATAAGTTCTACCAAGCTTTAACTTCATTATAAATAGAATCTCTTTCAACTGCTTTAAAACCTGAATTTTTAATCAATGCAACTAAAGTATCTACTTTCATACCATTAGAGCTACTTGCCCCTGCAGCACTTTGAATTGATTCTTTTTCAATAGTGCCATCTAAATCATTTGCACAAATTCTTGAGCTAATAGTGCTAACTTTATAGTTGATGTTACCCAATATGCTTTTATGTTATTAACATTATCAAGTAAGATTCTTGAAATAGCTATGGTTTTTAGAATTTCTTGTCCAGTTAAAAAATCTTTTACTTTTAAAAAGTTATTCTCTTTTTGATACACAAGAGGTATAAAAGCATTAAAACCTCCTGTTATATCTTGTAAATCTCTTATTCTTAAGATATGATCAATTCTATTGTTTCTACTTTCTATATGTCCAAAAAGCATAGTAACATTGCTTTGCTTTCCTTTTTTATGCCATAGCTTATGTATTTCCAACCATTGTTCACTTGTGACTTTGCCTCCACAAATTCTTTTTCGCACCCTTTCATCAAAAATCTCAGCTCCACCACCAGGGAGCGAATCAACGCCATTTTCAATCATCTTATCTAATAATTCATCATAAGAAAGATTGTATTCTTGTGCTAAAAAATGTATTTCAGCAGCTGTTAAAGCTTTAATATGAATATGGGGATATTTGTCTTTTATTTGTTTAAATATATCTAAATACCAATTTAATCCAGTATCAGGGTTATGAGCAGATACTATATGCACCTCTTTAATTCCTTTTTGCACAGAACTATCAACAATATCCAGAATTTCTTTATGTTTTAAAGTATAAGGATTTGGATTTTTTCTACTTGAAGAATATGCACAAAATAAACAAACATCTTTACATATATTTGTAGGATTAATATGTCTATTTATATTAAAATATGTTTTATTTTGATGCTTATCTTTTCTTATTTTATTTGCATAATGTGCAAGAGTGAATATATCTAAATCATATAACTTAATGGCTTCTTCATAGTTTAATCTTATATTATTATCTAATTTATCAATTAAATTCATTTGTTATCCTATTATTGTTCTATATTATTTTATAAAGTGCAATCTATATTTTGCTCATATTTTTTTGAATTATTTTTATACACAAAACCTATGCAATTTTTTTGTGCATTATTATCAAAAAACAATAGCTTAAAAGAAATACCTCTTCTTCTTGTGTCTTTATTTTCAACATATGTTCTATTAACAACTTGAACATTTTTTATACTTGTGTATCCTAAATCATACAATATCTGTGTGACTTTTGCTTCTCTTGTAACATTAATTATATAATAAACAAAACAGCCTAAAATTACTAATATAAACATAACAAAAATATATTTCTTAGGAATTTTTCGCTTGGCTATTTCACTCATATGATATATTCATTAAGTGCTTTAAATGTATCGTCATTTTTATCATAAAAGCTCATATCTCCTGTTTCTATCTCATAATACCAAGCATGTATTTTAATAGCACCTAGTTTTAGGCGTTTTTGTATATCAGGATAAGTTAAGAGGTTTTTCATTTGTGAAATTACAGAATATTTTTCTGTAATTTTATACATTTCTTCTTTTGTTGTAAACTTATTTTCTTTCAATGTTTTCTCTTTTGCTTTTAATCCTAAGCTTAACCATGTTTTTATATGTATTAAAGACTCATTGTTAGGTATATCTTTATACAAGCTTTCACAAGCCCCACAATGTGAATGACCACAAACTATGATATGTTTTACTTTTAAAACAGCAACTGCATAAGCAATAGCAGCAGCATTGCCATGTAAATCTTCATCATAAACATAAGGAGGTACAAAGTTTCCGACATTTCGTAAAATAAACATATCTCCAGGTTTTGTACTTAACATTAAATCAGGAGTAACTCTTGAATCACAACAACCAATAAACATAATCTTTGGGTGCTGACCTTGTTTTACAAGATGTCCAAATTCTTTTTCTAGCTTTGGAAACCTTTCTTCTTTAAACTTCGTGTGTCCTTGTATTAATTGTGATAATTTCATTTTATTTCTTTGTCTAATAATTTTGTTAATTCTTTACAAATAGTGATTAAGTCTTGATTTTTAATATCTATTTTTGCTATTAATCGCATTATAGCACTTTTAACTGTGGGCTGTCTAATTGCACCTAATAAAAAACCTTTTTCTTTTAAAATACTTTGTATCAAGATAACTTTTTTGTTATTTCCTACATCAATGGGAATAATTAAACTAGATGATTTTATATTTAAATATTTTTCTATAATATTTAAATTATTTTTGATTTTAAATTTTAATACTTCTTTATTGTTTAAAATATATTTCAAACCCTCATGTCCTAATGCTATGTCAAATAATGATGGGGCTGTTGTATAAATAATTGCCTTAGATCTATTAAGTAAAAATTCTATAATAACCTTACTTGCTAAGATATATGCCCCATAACTTCCATACGCTTTTCCTAGTGTTCCCATCTTAATATGATTTTGTTGTACTTTGATTTTATACAAATCAAAAATACCTAAAAGATTATTTCCTAAGACACCAGAAGAATGTGCTTCGTCAACTATTAATAAGGCATTTTTACTATTAGCAAATTCAAAAATCTCTATATTGGCTAATTCGCCCCTCATAGAATAGACACCTTCTATTGCTATTATATTTCTAGTATTTTTATTAAATTTTTCAAATTTTTCTTTTAAATCATTTATATCATTGTGTTTAAATACAATTACTTGACTTTTATTTAAGACTTTTGAAGCAAAAATACCACTAGCATGATAATATTCGTCTATATATAAAATATCACTTTTTCTAACTAAAGCTTCAATTAAAGCAATATTTGCTAAAAAACCACTTCCTACAACTAGTGCATCTTCAAAATGATTAACCCTGCATAGTTCTTGTTCAAATTCTTTATGAATTAAAGAGTAGCCATTTACAAGCATTGAGGCTTTTGATGAGTTATACTGCTCTTTTAATACTCTTTCATAAGCTTTTTTTAAAAGCTCTTTATTTGAAGAAAGACCTAAATAATCATTTGAGGCTAAGTCTATTAAGTTTTTATCAAAGACTTCTCTAGCTCTTAAACGATTTGATTTTTTTATAGAATTCAATTCTTTTTCATACAAGAAAACCCCTAAAAATTTTATACTTTATTAAGTTTATGTCAAGTTTATATTAACGAAAATGCAATAAAATTAAAATAAAATATAAAATTTTACAAAAATTTGCTACTATATTAAAAAATTATTTGGAGTTTTGTATGCTTGACACATTTGATGATTTTATCTTTCTTATTATTTTTTTATTGATTCTTATTCCTGTACTAATTGCTTCTTTCTTTTTTTATAATAAAAATGATGAAAACGATAATAATGAGGAAGATGATATCAATAGTGATATAGATTTTTAATAATATAGTGTCCAGTTTCACCACGTTATGGTTGCCTAGTTTCATAAATAAGAAAGTGATAGATTAAACAACATAAGTGTAAAATCTTTACAACACATAAGGATTTAAAATATGTCACAAACCTATCACTCTAATGCTAGAACAAACCAGCACATAAGAGAAATAATACAGAAATCTAATTTAACAAATGTTGAATTAGCAAATAATTATAATCTAAATATTAAAACTATCTCTAAATGGAAAGATAGGGATTTTATTGAAGATAAAAGTTCAAGACCACATAATATAAAAACAACTTTAACATCTTTAGAAAAAGAGTTAATAAAAGTAGTTAGGACAATGACTTGGATGGAGCTAGATGACTTAACAGATACAATAGTTGATATTATCCCAAATGCAAATAGAAGTAATATCTATAGAACTTTAAAAGCCTTTGATATAAATAGAGTCCCACAAGAACAAAAAGAAAAGCAAAGAAATTTAAAGAATACGAACCTGGATATTTGCATATAGATGTAACCTATTTACCAAAGTTTGATAAACAAAAGTTTTATCTATTTGTAGCAATAGATAGAGCTACAAGGCTACTATATTACAAAGTATATGAAAACAAATCATCTAATAATGCAGTTGAATTTCTAAAAGTTTGTAAAGAGTTTTTTCCTTTTTACTTAACTCATATTTTAACAGATAATGGATTGGAATTTACAGATAAATGGGCAAGAGGCAAAGGAATTGTAAGTGGTAATCACAAGTTTGATGTAGAATGTAAAGAAGATAGTATAGAACATAGACTAACAGCTCCATATACACCACAAACCAATGGAATGGTAGAGAGAGTAAACGGAACTATTAAAAATGCTACAATCAAAGCCCAAGACTATGAAAATATAGATGATGTTAAAAAAGATTTAAATAAATTTTTGATATACTACAACTTCAATAGAAGACATGGTTCTTTAAGAAAAGAATTGAAAGTCAGAACTCCATTTAATGCAGTTCAAAGTTGGTTTCAAACGAAGCCTGAAATATTTAAGATTTTACCAGATGTGTTTCAAGATATTGTTTTTGGAATGGTACAACGTGGTGAAACTTGACAATATAGTATTAACAATTTGAGCTAGAATAAAGTATGAAAATATAGATAAAAAAAATTTAGATAAGACTTATTCTTTTAAACTTAATAGATACAATTAATGATAATGAAGTTATTTTTAAAGGTATAGAACAATCATATTATTACTAAGGATATCAAAAAAATTAAGAAGAATTTATTATGAAAAAAAGAAGTTTTACTTTAGTAGCAAAATTTTGGATGTTCATTTTTTAACAGTAATACTTAATTATAAACAAATAAAATTTAAGATAGAATTTAAAAAAATAGGAGTTTTGTTATGACTGATGATATTATAGAAAGAATTGAATCTTTGCCACCTTTACCACAAACTATTATAGAAATAGAAGAATTTAGAAAAGACCCAGATAAAGAGCTTTTTGACTTAGTTAAAATTATAGAAAAAGATGCTTTAATCGTATCTACTTTACTAAAGATAACAAATTCAGCTATGTTTGGTTTTAGAAGTAAGGTTGAAACTACGAGTAAGGCTATTCATCTTTTAGGAACAAATTTTACAATTTCAGTTGCTATTGGTGGAACTATACAAAACTTGTTAAAAACGAACTTATCGCCTTATGATATAAATAGTGAAGATTTTATGAGAGCTTCTTCCTTGGCAACTACTTTTGCTACATATTGGCTTTCAAAAGTATCTTTTGAATTAAAAGAAGAATTAGTAATGCCTGCATTATTACAAGAAGCTGGCAAGTTTATTTTAGCTGATTTGATTATTTCTTTAGATAAAGAAAAAGAATTTAAAGATTTAATTATTTCTGGTAAAAAAATTTATGAAGCAGAAAAAGAAATTGTAGGATTAAGTACCTCAGAAATAACAGCAAAAATATTTTCACATTGGAAATTAAGTGAGAAATTAATCAAAGTAATTGAAAATGTTGATAGTATTTCAAAATGTGAAGAGAAATACTTAAAAAAGACACAAATGCTAGACATCATTAGAACAGTTTGTTGTGTAAGCGCACCTTTAAGCGAAAAAAATATTGAAGAAGCTTTAATCAAAGCTAAAAAATATTCTCTTGATACCAAATATATAAAAGCAGCTATTGTAAAATTACAAGATAAATTATTAGATGAATAAACTTTAAGGCTACAAGCCTTGGAGTAAAATATCCCATAAATAATTGATATCATCATCTTCAAAATTTATAAGGCTTTTTTCTTCTAAAAGTTCTTTTGTATGTGTAAAGTTTAAAGTTTTACTATAGGCACAAAAAGAATGCACAGGCATAAAACTTCGCACTAAAGATATGTCTTTTATAATATCTTTATCACATAAAAAACAATTATATTGAGTATGCAAGCGTCCTTCAAATGCTAAGAAATTGATATATGTCGTGCAAATTGCTCTTTTAGAATTTTGTTTTATCATCTTGTGTGTTAAGTCATCTAAGGCATTAAAATAAAAACTATCAATTTTATCAATGTCTTTAAAGTGAAAATGAAATAACTTTATAAATCTTTGCCAAGAGTATAATTTCTCATTATTAAATATCCATTGAAAACCTAAGTGTATAACATCTTTTAATCTTGGGATTGATGTTTTTGTATTATATTCTAACTCAAAATCAATTTTATAACCTATATTAATAATAGAATGTCTTGCTCCATAAAACCTATATGTTGTATGAATATAATCTTCTGTCAATATTAAAACTATTAAGTCATCATCTCTAACAGCTTTAATATCTATTATATATCCTTGCATAATAAGTTATAATTTCACATATTTTAAAAATTTCATAATAAATTATAACAAATTCAAAATAGATATTTGCTTCAAATAAAAATTATGCTAGTATTAAGCATAATAAGTTTTAAGGAAAAATGAATGGCAGAATTTAAAAATGTTACGATTGAAAAAGCTGCAAGTATCTTTTATGATGGTAATGTAACTGGTAGAAGTATACTTTTTGATGATGGAAGTTATAAAACACTTGGTATTATGCTTCCTGGTGAATATGAGTTTAATACTGTACATAAAGAAGTACTAGATATACAATCTGGTATTTTAGAACTTAGGTTACCTGCTTTAGATTGGGTTGAGTACAAAGCTCCAGCTTCTTTTGAAATACCTGCAAATTCTAAGTTCACACTAAGAGTAAATTATCTTGTAGACTACTGTTGCTCTTTTATTAAGCACTAAAACTTAATTCGCTAATTTACACTATAAGCTAAGGTCTATTTTTTAAATATTCCCTTAGTCTTCTTATTCCTTCTTTCATATGCTTTATATCTCTTGTATATGCAAAACGCAAATATAAGTTTGTCTTATTTTCTCCAAAGTCCATACCTGGTGTACTTGCTAAATGAATATTGTCTAATAACTCTTTTGCAAAAGCAAAACTATCATTTGAATATTTAGAAATATTAGCCCAAAGATAAAAAGCTCCATCTGGCTTGGCATCTATTGTGAAAATATCATTTAATTCTTGAAATAAATAATCTCTTCTTTGCTTAAAAGTATCTTTAATATAGTCTAAATATTCATAATCAAAAGCTTCAAGTGCCGCATATTGGGAAAGGGTAGGAGGACAGATAAAAAGATTTTGTGCTATTATCTCAGCTTTTCTACTTAGGTGTTGGGGAACTATAATCCAACCTAACCTAAGTCCTGGCATACAATAGTATTTTGAAAAACCATTTATAACAAACACATCAGGTGAAAATTCTAATGCACTTTTGGCTTCTTTTTCATAAACTAAACCATGATAAAGCTCATCTGAAATAAATGCGATTTTATTTTTACTACAGTATTGTACTAATTGTTCTAAATTATCTTTTTCATAAATATTACCCGTAGGATTTGCAGGTGAGGAAATTTGTAAGGCATCAATTTTATGTTTTTCTAAATCTTGCACATGTAGTTGATAATTATTCTTTTTAGAAATATTCATAAAAACGGATCGATATCTAACATATGTGCAAAGTTTTTATAACAAGGATAAGAAGGGTCACTAAGTCCAAGTTTTTGCTTATATTTTAAACTTAAAGTATAAGCTACTAAAAATGCTCCTGATGTGCCAGGAGTTAATAAAACTCTTGAAGTATCTATATTTACATTATAAGTTTTTTTATAATGTTTTACAATTTTTTCTCTAAGTTCTAATAAACCAAGACTTTGGGTATAAGAAAACTTATTTTCATCTAATGCTTTTTGTAAACTCTGTTTTACTTTTATTGATGGATTTAAATCTGGTTGACCTATTTCAAAATGAATTGTATCTTCATATTTTAATGCCTCACGAACAATATCCATAACAATAAAAGAACTCATATTTTCATATCTCATGAAAAAAGTATACAATAAAAATGATTTATTTTAAGATATTTATTAAATTATGAGTTTTTTTTAGTTAAAATAAAAAATCAATATAAAGGTAAAGAATGAATTTTGTAGAAACAAGAGGGAACGATACAAAACATAAAGAAGAAGTCTCTTTTAGTCAAGCTATCTTAAACCCAAGTGCATCTTTTGGTGGACTTTATGTCCCTAAATATTTGCCAAAACTAGAAGATGATTTTATACAAAAGCACATAAATACTTCGTATAAAGCATTGGCATTTGATATTTTAAAAGCATTTGATATAGATATAAATGATGAACAAATACAAAAAGCCTTGGATTTATATGATAATTTTGATAATCCTTTAAACCCTTGTCCTGTTGTTAAAATAGAAGAGAATTTATTCGTTCAAGAGCAGTTTCATGGACCAACGAGAGCTTTTAAAGATATGGCATTGCAACCTTTTGGTTCAATATTAAGTTCTCTTGCAAAAATAAAAGATGAAAAATATTTGATTTTAGTAGCCACTTCAGGTGATACAGGTCCTGCTGCTCTTAATACTTTTAGAAATAAAGAAAATATTCAAGTAGTATGCTTGTATCCAAATGGTGGAACATCTGATGTACAAAGACTACAAATGGTTTGTGAAGATGCTACAAACACAAAAGTTATAGGAATAGAAGGAAATTTTGATGATGCTCAAGATGCCTTAAAAAAGTTACTTATATCAAAAACATTTAATGATAAACTTCAAAAAAACAATATCAAGTTAAGTGCTGCAAATTCTGTTAATTTTGGAAGAATTATATTCCAAATAATTTATCATTTCCATTCGTATATACAACTTTTAAAACAAAATGAAATTAAAAATAATGAAAAAATTTATCTAATTGTACCAAGTGGAAACTTTGGAAATGTACTTGGTGCATTTTATGCACAAAAAATGGGACTTAAGGTTGAAAAATTATTAGTTGCTTCAAATGAAAATGATATATTAAGCCAATGGATTAATACAGGTATTTATGACATAAGAAATAAAAATTTAAAACTTACAAAATCACCTGCTATGGATATTTTAAAGTCATCAAATATTGAAAGGATATTGTATTCTTTATTTGGAGCTAAACAAACAAAAATATTTATGGAAGATTTAAAGCAAAATGATATTTTTTCTATGAGCAAAGAGCAAACAAAAGAATTGAGAAAATATTTTGATGCAGTTAATTCAAATGATGATTATGGTTTAAAAATTATTAATAAATATGCACAAAAAAACTATATAATGGATCCACATACAGCAACTTGTCTAAAACCATTTGAAAGCTTAAGAGAAAAAGATTTAAAAACTATTATTTATTCAACAGCACAATGGACAAAATTCTCACCAACGGTATTAAATGCACTAAATAATGATAATAACAATTATTCAGATAAAGAAGCTTTAGAAGAAATATCGAAAAAATATAATATAGAAGTGCCTAAAAATATAAAAGCTTTATTTACCTCTCCTATAAAACATAAAGATATAATAAATAAAGATTCAATAGAAAAAGAAATATTAAATTTCCTTTCTATTGTGTAAAAATATAACTAAAAAGGTAATATTATCTTAAGCTAGTACTTGTATTATGATGATTTAAGATAAAAATCTATATACTTACTAAAATTTCAAAATTAAGGAATATGAATGTCTAATGAAAAAAATAGACGAGATTTTCTAGGTTATACATTTGCAGCTACTGCTCTAGTTGGTGGTGTAGTATCGCTTTATGGTATGAAACGAGCTTGGGATCCTCTTCCTAGTGTTTTAGCTGGTGGATTTAAAAGTGTAGACTTAATGCCTTTAAAAGCAGGAAAACCAAAAACTGTAGAATGGAGAGGAAAACCTATCTTTATTTTAAAGAAAACTGCACAAATGGAGAAATCACCAAGAGATTTGATCGTTAATAATGAAAGATTTATCATTGCCATTGGTCTTTGTACTCACTTAGGTTGTATTCCTGCATGGAAAAAAGATATGTGGAAATGTGCCTGTCATGGAGGAGCATTTAATTCAAGTGGGACTCAAACATTTGGACCTCCTCCTGTACCTCTTAAATTACCAGAATTTAGCCTAAAAGGAAATACTATTGTTTTAGGTGAAACTGGTGAAGAATATGAAAAAATTGCTAGTTATCTAGCAAGTCAAGTATAAGGGGCAGTAATGGCAAAAATCACAAAAGCAAAATCTTTAGGAGATTGGTTTGATCAAAGATTAAATACAACAACTTTCAATAAAGTTATGATGACTGAGTATTGGATACCAAAAGATATAAATTTCTTATGGGCCATGGGTGTACTGTTGGCTACTACCTTTGGTAATTTTAGTAATATCTGGTATTTTTTTAATGATGTATTATAAACCAGATATTAATTTAGCATTTGATAGTGTAAATTATACTATTATGCAAGAAGTTGCATTTGGTTGGTTATTTAGACATATGCACGGTGTTGCTGCTTCTGTAATATTTCTTATAATTTATATTCATATGTTCGCTGGAATTTATTATGGTTCATATAAACAAGGTCGTGAGATGGTATGGATATCTGGAATGTTATTATTTATGACATTTTCAGCTGCTGGTTTCTCTGGATATATGCTTCCTTGGGGACAAATGTCTTATTGGGCAGCCATGGTTATTACTAATTTATTTGGTGGAATTCCTCTTATAGGTGATGCACTTGTAGTTTGGATAAGAGGTGACTTTAATGTAGCTGATGCTACTTTGACACGATTTTTCATGCTACATGTTTTTTTATTACCTATTAGTATTATGGGAATTATAGGTTTGCATTTTTATGCACTTAGAATACCTCATGTAAATAATCAAACATCAGAAGAATTAGATTATGATTTAGAAGCTGAAAAATATTTATCAGGAAATAAAAAAGAATCAAAAGTTATACCTTTTTGGCCTGTATTTATATCAAAAGATTTTGCAGTTCTTGGAGTATTTCTAATATTTTATTTTTATTTAGTGTTTTTCCATTATAATTTTGCAATGGATCCTGTTAACTTTGATCCAGCTGATAATATGGTAACTCCTGCTCATATATATCCTGAGTGGTATTTCTTATGGTCATATGAAGTATTAAGAGGTTTCTTTTTTGATATAGCTGGTGTTAAGGCATTTGATATTGGTTTAGCCGCTTTTGGTTTTGCTAATGTTGCTTTTTTATTATTGCCATTTTTAGACAGAGATACTAAAATATTACCAGCACATAAAAGACCTGCCTTTTTTATATGGTTTTGGATTATGATTATTGATTTAATTGTATTAACCGTTTGTGGTAAATTACCACCTGAGGGAATATTTACATGGATAGGTTTTGGGGCAGCCGTTGGTTTTATTCTTATATTCGCAGCCTTACCTATTGTTACAAAAATAGATGCTTCAAGAAGGGGTGAATAATGAGAGAATTAAAAATATTAGCAGTTGTAGTATTCTTTACTCTAATTATGTATATAGGAGTTGAACCGTTTGCTCATTCACAAATGCATCCACATGTAGAACCAGCAGACTATACATTTAGTGATGTTGATGGATTAAAAGATTTAAAAGGTGATGCAAAAAATGGAGCTACGCTTGTACAAGCTAATTGTACTGCTTGTCACTCTATAATATCTCAAAACTTTCCTCCTGTAATGGACAATGCAAGTTCAGCAGCAGCGTATGGTGTTGTACCACCTGATTTAAGTACAGCAGGTAAACTATATAATGAAAATTATTTAGCTGCTTTTATTAAAGACCCTGCAAAAGCTGGAAAAGTTGAACATAAATATGAAGATGGTGCAGTTCATCCAATGCCAAAATATGATTGGATGAAAGCTAGTGAAATAGCAGATATGGTCGCTTATTTAAAAAGTATAGCACCTGAAACTATGACAAATAAAGAAGTATTCGCTGATTCATGTCTTAGATGTCATGGTATAAAATATGCTGATATGCAAAAAGGAACTATGAATTCTATAACACCAAGTGAAAACCTTGAAACATATATGGGTAAAATTCCACCAGATTTATCTCAATATATTAGATCAAGAAGTAAATCATATTTACATGAATTTATTAATGATCCACAAAAACATCTTGAAGGTACAGCAATGCCTAGAGTTGGATTAACAAAAGATGCACAAGAACAAGTTGTAGCTTATATGGAAGAAATAGGTGATTCTAAAAAAGAGCAAAGAAATGAATTAGGTCCTAAGTTTTTAATATATTTACTTGTATTTGCTATCATGGCATTTTTATGGAAAGCTAGTAAGTGGAGAGATGTTCATTAATCTTTCTAAATATAATCTTGTATTTTTAATTACAAGATTGTATCCTATCGCTTATTTTTCAGCATTATATAAAATATAAAGATTATATGATGCTAAAAAAAAATATTATTTATACTTGTATTTTTCTGTACTTATATATTTGCACAAGAAAAAGCTAGCCTTAATGAAAGATGGTATACACAAGAAGATGTGACAAAAGGAAAAAAACTATTTATAAACAACTGTTCGTCCTGTCATGGTAAAAAAGCACAAAAAACTTTAAACTGGAAAAGAACTTTAAAAGATGGTACTTATCCTCCTCCTCCCTTAAATGGTACTGCTCATGCTTGGCATCATCCAAAAAGTCAATTAGAAAGAATTATATTAAATGGTGGACAACTTTATGATGGTACAATGCCAGCTTTTAAAAATGTATTAAATAAAGAAGAGATTAGCTATATAATATCTTATTTTCAAAATTTCTGGAATAATGAAATATATAATACTTGGTTTAATAATGCAGGATTAACTAGATAATGTATTTTAAAAGAGTAATAAAACAATAAAAATATTAAAAATCAATAACTTAAAATATAGTACAAAGTAAATTTCATACTTTGTACTATATTTACTACTCATTCATACGATTTTTAGAAAACTAATACTATAATGGCATTGATTTTAAGATTTTAAAAAGGACATAAATGGAAGAAAGACTATTTACATTCTTAGGTTCACTTGGTGGACATGGACAAGAATGGCTTATATTATCACACTTTATTTTAGCTATTGGGATTATATTTTATATTGTTAGAAAAGCTACAAATAAACTTCAGCTAGTACCAACTGGTTCACAAAATGTAATGGAAGCATTTGTTGGTGGTATTGTTTCTATGGGTGCTGATACTATGGGTGAGAAAAATGCTAGAATATACTTACCATTAATAGGCTCTTTAGCTCTTGTAATTTTTGTAAACAATATGATGGGTATTATTCCTGGTTTTGAATCAGCAACTGGAAATATCAACTTTACTTTAGCTTTGGCTTTAATAGTATTTGTTTATTATAATTATTTGGGTATTAAAATCAATGGCTTTTTTAATTATTTTAAACACTTTATGGGACCTATGCCTATACTTGCACCTTTAATGTTTCCTATTGAATTAATATCACATTTTTCAAGAATTGTATCATTGTCTTTTAGACTTTTTGGTTCAATCAAAGGTGATGATATGTTTTTAATGGTACTTTTAATGCTAGTACCTTGGGTTTTACCTTTGCCTGGTTTTTTCTTATTAACTGCATTTGGTTTATTACAAGCATTTATTTTTAGTATATTAACTTATGTTTACATAGCAGGTTCAGTTATGATGGCAGAAGAAGAACACTAAGTAGAAAATTTCTATAATTAAAAAAGGCAAAGAGATTAGTATTTTCTCTTTGTCTTTTTTTATGTCTGATTTATATATACTTTCTAGGATAAGATAAATGAGTAAAAAAACTAAGCAAGAGTTTGTTAGGTATTTAATTACAGACCCACAATATTATTCAAATGATTTAAAAATATTTGAGACAAAACTAAACTTAGTTTTACAAAATTTTAATGTTGATATTATTTGTTTTAGAGATAAGACTTCAACAAACTATGAGGAACTAGCAAAAAAATTCATTGAAATAGCAAAAAAATTTAAAATAAAAAAGATTTTGTTGAATACTCATTATAAACTAGCAAAAAAATTAGGAGCAAATGGAGTTCATCTTCCTAGCTCTTCGTTTAATGACATAACAAAAGCTAAAGAATTAAACCTTTTTACTATTCTTTCTTGTCATAATGATGAGGAAATTAAACAAGCCCTAAAATTAAAAGTTGATTGTATTACTTACTCACCCATATTTACTAGTCCTAAAAAAGGACAAGCCAAAGGCATTGAAGCGTTAAAAAAAGTATTATCTACATATAATCAAATGGATATTATAGCCCTTGGTGGTATAATAAATCAAGATCAAATAAGTGAGATAATGCAAACTAAAGCTTATGGTTTTGCTTCAATTAGATATTTTATACAAAAAAACAAATGAAATAATTTATTAAAATAGATATATTAAATTTAAATGGGAATAAGAATATTTAGTATCTAGTTGTAAATATGTTATTTTATTAAAATATTTACAACCACTGCAATAGCAAGCCCACTATCATGAGATATAGAAACAAAAGATTTTTTTATATTATATTTTTTTCTAAGACTTTTTTTATATTTTAGTAAAGGAGCATTATGTTTGTTTTTTTTTATTTTTATATCAAGAAAACTACATTTTTTCCCAATGCCTGTGCCTATTGCTTTACTTGCAGCCTCTTTTAATGCCCAAAAACCAGCTGCTGTTTGAGGTGATTTGATTAAAAGTATTTCTTTTTTACTTAAAAATCTTTCATATGCTTTAGCACCAAATTTTTCATACATCTTTGTAATTCTGTCAATTTTAACTATATCTATACCTATCATTTTCAACCTATTTTTTAAATCAGATATTATATAATATCTGGTAATTCAATATGTGTTTCTTTTTGAATATCAGCAACACTTTCATATATAGTTTCTATTGGAGCGCTTGAGTCATTTTCTTTATCAATAAATTTTGTAAGGTTTTTGTGGAAGTCTAATTTTACTGTGCCTATTGGACCATTTCTTTGTTTTCCAATTATAATTTCAGCTTCTTCTACTGATTTGTGTAAAAATTTTGATTTATATTCATCGCCTTTATCTTTAGCTTCTTTTTCTTTTCTAGCCTCATCTCTTTCTTTATAAACATCATCTCTATAAACAAACATAATAATATCAGCATCTTGTTCAATAGAACCTGATTCTCTTATATCACTTAACATGGGTCTTTTATCAGGTCTACTTTCTAAACCTCTATTTAATTGAGACAAAGCAATTACAGGTATCTTCATCTCTCTTGCTAAAAGTTTTAATCCTCTTGAAATATCAGACACTTCTTGATGTCTATCTTTATTTCCAGTTCCTTGCATTAGTTGTAAATAATCAATGATAACCATTGAAATATTATTATCTTCATTTTGTGCTAGTTTTCGCACTCTTGAGCGTAGTTGATTAATATTTAAACTACCTCCATCATCAACAAAAAGTTTTTTAGTACTTAAATCATCAAAAGCATTTGTAAGTCTTGACCACTGCTCATCATTTAAATCACCTTTTCGTAAATTTTGTAAGGGTATAGATGTTTTTGCAGATAGTAGTCTTAGCATTAATTGTTCAGAAGGCATTTCAAGTGAAAATAAAACTACACCTTTGTTTAATTCTATATTCTTTAAAGCCATATTTAATACAAGCGCAGTTTTTCCCATAGCTGGTCGTGCTGCAATGATGACTAAATCACCAGCGTTGAAACCTGTAGTTTTTTTATCTAAATCATAAAAACCTGTAGTCTCTCCAATTAAGTGTTTATTTCCTAATTCTTTCATCTTCTTAATATAAGATAAAGTATCATCTGTAATTTGCACCATATCTTTTAACTCTGAATTAATAGAGTTAGTTGATATTTTATATAGTTCACCTTGTACCGTATCTAAGGCTTCATTTGCACTTATATCTTCTTCAATTGAGACTCTTTTTATAGTAGTTGCTAAAGTAGAAAGTTCTCTTTTAATAGAAGCATCTTTAATCTCTTTAACATAAGCACTTGTATTTGTAATTGGATTTGCTAAGAGTATTTCTATTAAAATAGAATCATCAAGATCTTTTGTATTAACTCTTTTTCTAATAAATTCTTCATCAAGAGGCATATCATCATTATATAGATTAATCATAATCTCAAAGATTTTTTGATGAGCAAGAAGATAAAAATCTTTTGCTTTTAAAACTTCTATAATATTTTCAAATTCTTCAGGATTAAACAGTATTGAACTTAATACTGCTCTTTCAATATTTACTCTATAAATACTATCCATTTTCTTGCCTTATTTTGGCTTCTTTTTCAACTTCTTCTAAAAATCTATCAAGTAATTCTTCTGTAGGTAGCTTAGCTATTGTTTCACCTTTTTTAATAATAAGTCCAGATCCTTTTCCATAAGCAATAGCAATATCAGCACTTTTAGCCTCACCTAGAGCATTTACAACACACCCCATAACAGATACATCTAAAGGCACTTTGATATGCTTTGTTTTTTCTTCAACTTGTTTTACTGCTTCA
>JAKZMJ010000024.1 GCA_030491005.1 Sulfurospirillum sp.
CTAATGTTTTTTTAAAAAATACTCTTCGTTTATCATCTTTAGTAATATTTAGCAAATATAGAAAAAACTTATAAACTAAAGCTAATATAAACAAAATAAAGATAATACCAATGCCAAGGGAGAAAAGATAATAAATATCATAGGATACAGTCCACACACTTTTTGCCAAGACAAAACCTAAAACACCAAAAAGATTAACTACTAAAAAAATATTTAGAGCTATCTTAACACCTACGGGATAGTTTAGTTCTTTGATAAATCTTTTAGAAATATATAAAGACATTAAAGAAAAAACTATAAAAAAAACTGAAATAAATATTAAGAAATTCATAATGCTATTATACTTAAATAAATAAAATATTTACACTTTAGTATAAAAATCTTGTAATATTTACGATAAAATTTTAAAATAATTTCTCCAAAAGAAACTTTAGAGTTTATTAAGCCTATAAGCTCGATTTTAATCTCACGACTATTATTGAGATATCTATATATTGTTTGCATTGATGGTATTTCACCAGTTTTTTTAAGTCTAGGTTCTAAAGACAATAGCTTATTTACAAATTCTTTTTTTGATATATCTTGTTCATCCATTAAATATTTTATTTTTTCATATATTTCAATAATCATATCCATATTGCTTAATTCTATACAAATAGTAAGCTAATTTTTAATCCAATTTAGATATTATTAACCAAAATAGATTTAAGGAAAATAAATGAAATATATTAGTTTTAGTTTAGCAGTTCTAACAGCTTTAAGTTTTAATGCCTGTGGAGGAGGGGGAGGTAGCTCTTCTTCAAATAAAGATACAACACCAGATACAAAAACATCAAAAGATATAACAGTTGAAAGAGGTGCAACTTATGATGCAAGAGTTACAGATTCTAGTACACAAGCACAAGTAGCAGTACAAAAAAATGGACAAAATGTTTATACTTTTGAAAAAACTCCAAAATATCCTATTATAGTAAATGGTGGTTGGATTGATGTAGATGGTGATGGAGAATTAACAATAAAAGATGTAGAATTAAAAATGACTATGAAATCATATTCATCAAATGTTACACCTATTACAACATATATTGCACATAGCAATAAAACAGAAAGAAATAAAAAGTTAAAAGAATTGGCAACTATTTCTGGTGCTAGTGAAGAAGAATTAATGAAAGTAGCTTCAAAAGCTAATACAAAAGCAATAATTGCTATTAATGCAATATATCAAGAGATGAAAAAAGAAAATAGTACGAATATATCTAGTCTTAATCTAAAGGCAACGATGAGTGCATTAGAAAATACAGATTTAAAAGGTATTACTAATTCAAAAGAAATTGCAAAAAGAATTGAAGCTAAAGTTATGAGTAATCTTGGTGATAAAATATCAGAAATGACATATACTAAAATGAATGGTTTACAAAAATTTAGATTATTTGATGAAAAATGGGAAAATATAAAAAGTATAGGTAACGGTACAAAAGCAGAGAGATATGTAGGAAATAAGATTAAAATAATTGATAATAAATTTAATTTAATAGCAAGTAATCATTTAAATGAAGATTCAAGAGCAGAATTAAGAGCTAGATTAAAATCACCAATTAGTGAATTTACAGCAAAAGTAAATGGAACTTCATTACTTGGAAGGAATGGGAAAGTACAAGTAAATGCTTATATGTCAAATGGGGGAAATAATAATATCTTAACTGGTATAACAATTAGAGATAACAAAATAAGTTATTGGGCTGAAAATGAAGATTTAGAAGCAAAAACTTCTGTTGATATTACAACTGAAAGTACAAAAAATGCAGACACAACTGAAAGCTTTGAAAATGTAAATTTATCTTGTCAGATATTAACTGATGGCAATAAATTTCAATATATTGTAAAAAATCTTGATACAGGTGAAACATATCCTACAAAAGAATTAGATATAACTTCTTAT
>JAKZMJ010000025.1 GCA_030491005.1 Sulfurospirillum sp.
TGCACCTACAGTTATACCTGTTAATTGTGATACTAAAAGTTGTGTTTTATTGCTTGAATCTTTTGTTAAAGGAGATATAGCTTCTCTTGCTCCTGCACTTAAAGCACCTGCAAGAACATTTTCACTTATTTCTAATTATTTAAAGTTTTTTGTAGCCTATTTGTGCTACAATTTAAAAAAGCAAAAAAAGGATTTATAATGTTAGACTCAACTGTAAGAGCAAGAATGAATAAACCTCTTAAAAATGAAGCAGAAAATATTTTAAAAGAAATAGGACTAAATACGACTCAAGCTATCAATCTTTTTTATAAAAAAATTGTAGCAGTTCATGGAATACCATTTGATTTAAAAATACCAAGTGAGAACTTAAAAAAATCTATGCTAGAAGTTAACAATAAAAAAGGCAAGCAACATAGGGATATTAAAGAAATGATGAAAGATTTAAAATCATAATGTATGGCTTATTCAAGACAAGTCAATTTAAAAAGAATTATAAAAAAGTAAACTTAAAAGGTGATAACGAAGCACTATTTATAACTGTTGTTTCTAATCTTTTAAATGGCATAAAATTAAACGAAGAATTATTAGACCATCAACTAACAGGAAATATGAAAGATTACAGAGAATGTCATCTTAAACCTGATTTATTATTGATTTATAGTATTAAATCAGGTGATTTAAATTTAGTAGCAATTGGCTCACATAGCGAACTATTTATTTAAAATATTAATTAAAATAATACATTCTAAGTTCTAAATGTTAAATATCTTTTAATTCTTCAGGATACTTTTTATAATACTCATCTATTTCTATAGTATCTTTTTCATCACAATATTTACATTTACCATTTTTTAGTTCTGCATAGTTAAATGATTCTTTGCAGTTTGGGCATTTGGAGTGTTCTAATTTCTTTAATTTTGGTTTATTTTTATCTCTAATATAAATTTTATAAGCTATAAATAAACAATACATTCCAAATAGTAAAGTAATAGATGAGACTAAATACTTTGCATTTTGTGATAAAATAGGTTGATAATATAAAGCATCTGGTATTTTGTTGTATTTTAATATAAAATAACTAATATGAAAAAATGATAACCCTAAAAATATTTGAAATATCATTTTGATATTTCTTCAACAATCTTTTTAACTATATTTCCAGTTAATTCCATTTTATTCTTTACATTTGGTGTCTGCTTTGTATACTCTTGTACAAAATCCTGAACATTTTGTTGAGCTTTAACATTATTAACCTTAGGAACAATTTGGTTAACTTGCTTTGTCATTCCCAACGTAAGATCATCATAATCTTTAGAAGCTTTATTTAATATCTTTTTCCCACCTTTTACAAGTACAGGACTTACTACTTTACTTGTATTTATAAGTGTTTTAGCAGTACTTATAATAGGTTTAGCAGTAATAAAAAGTATATCACTAGAATCACCTAAACCTTGTGTTTTATCAGGAGTCCAAGAACTATCTTTAAATTGTGCAGAAGTAGAAGTAAAATAAGCTTGTGGTTTCATACTTTGTTTATATGTATCAATGATGCTTAATCCTTTTGATTTTTGCTCTAAGTATCTTATTCCTGCTATTAAATCTTTTCTTGATACACCTTGTACTACTACATACTTTAGTCTATCTATTGTTTTTTCTTTTGAATTATTATCTATCATATACTTTGAAGCTTCAAATAGTATTTTTCTTGCTTGTTTATCTGATATAGTGTATTGTTTTCCTACTAAATTTATACTTACAAGTTTTGAAGCAAAGTCTTTACTATTATTTTTTATAAACCTTATCTCATTTTGATGTAACTGTCTATTATATAATTCACCAGAATTAGCAATACTCATTCCAGTTTTAGCACCATCTTCCCCATTAACTAA
>JAKZMJ010000026.1 GCA_030491005.1 Sulfurospirillum sp.
AGATTATATCTTTTATGACTCAATTCTATTATTATTATTATTATTTAGCTTTTACTTATTTAAACTTTTTTAAGTTTTTACAAGTAAAAGCTTTTTTTTTGTCTGGGATTTAGTTTTAGTTAACTGCTATGGTATTTATTAGTAATTAGATTAGCTTAATTAATGAAAATATTTGTGAAAAATATTTGTGATAGAATATCAAAATCTACAATAGTAGGTCTTTGGTGTAAATATACCTAGTTAGATGTATAACTTATTTTATTATGCAAAAACTTGTAGTGAAATACGAGTACTTAAATTTATCCATTCAATTTTACTAATTTTATTTTAATAAAACCTACATTCAACTCATAAGTGCAATAAATGTATATAAAATTATGTTCTATTTTTCTTAGGATTTTATTGCGAAATCTTATTTTAGTGTACTTAGTAGACAATTATGCTAAAATTAATAAAAAAACAATATTATGAATAAGAAAAAAGATAAAGCACTATATAATAGTATTATAATTTTTATACGAAATGAATATGTCAATATAAAATAATTTTATTAAATTTTTAAAAATAAGGAAGATTATGAGTGAAATTTTAAAAATGGAAACTTCAATTCAAAATATCTTAGAATATGTTGGAGAAGATATAAATAGAGAAGGTTTAAAAGACACCCCAAATAGAGTTAGAAAAGCTTATGAATTTATGTGTAGTGGTTATAAACAAAATGCAAAAGATATAATAGAACAAGCTTTATTTACTTCAACAAATCAAGAAATGGTTGTTATGAAAGATATAGAATTCTATTCTATGTGTGAACATCATATCTTACCTATTTTTGGTAAAGTTCATGTAGCTTATATTCCAGATGGAAAAGTTATAGGACTTTCTAAAATACCAAGAATTATTGATGTGTTTGCAAGAAGACTACAAATACAAGAACAATTAACAGAACAAATTTGTGATGCTTTAAATGAACATTTAAAACCAAAAGGAGTGGCTGTTATGATAAATGCAAGACATATGTGTATGGAGATGAGAGGGGTAGAAAAAATATGTTCAACGACTGTAACATCTGCACTAAGAGGAATATTTAAAAAAGAGAAAAAAACAAAAGATGAATTTTTATCAATAGTTGCATCTTCATTTAATAAATAAATATTAAAATGTTATAATACTGCACTTAATATAAGGAAAAAAGAAAAATGATTTTAATGATTGATAACTATGATAGTTTTACATATAATATTGTGCAGTATTGTATGCAATTAGGTGCAAACTTAAAAGTTATAAGAAACGATGAATTAAGTATAAAAGAAATTGAAAAATTAAATCCTTCAAAGATTATCATATCCCCAGGACCTTCCACTCCTGATAATGCAGGTATTTGTTTAGAACTTATAAAACATTTTGCAGATAAACTACCAATACTTGGTATATGTTTGGGGCATCAAAGTATTGCACAAGTTTTTGGAGCAAAAATAATTCGTGCTAAAAATATGATGCACGGTAAAACATCTAAAATAAAAGTCATAAAAGATACTGTTTTATTTAAAGATATTCCAAAAGAATTTATACAAACAAGATATCATTCTTTAAGCGTACAAAAGGATAATCTACCTAACAATATTATAATTACATCACTTAGTTTAGATGATAATGAAATTATGTCTTTGGAGATTAAAGATAAGCAAATATATGCAGTTCAATTTCATCCTGAGTCTATTATGAGCCAATACGGACATGAGATATTAAATAATTTTTTGAAAATATGATAAAAGAGCATTATTATAAGTATTTATTTTATATAATATTTATTTTAGTTATAAGTATCTTACTTTTTGTATCAAATACTTTAAGTATTTCATATAAAGAAGCATTAAATGTTTTTATAAATCAATCAATGCTATCTTATATTACAAAAAGTTCTATATATTTTTTCGGACAAAACGATTTTGCATTACGATTTCCTTTTATTGCTTTTTATATTTTAAGTGTTATTTTAATGTTTTTAATAACTAAAAATTATTTTAAATATGAATTCGATAGACTTATTTCCATTGTTTTATTTATGTCTTTACCAGGCTTATTAAGTGCTGCTTTATTAGTAAATAGTGCTGTTGTTGTGACTTTTTGTACCCTTTTATATATTTTTTATTATCAAAAAACAAATAAACATTGTTATATATTGTTAGTTCTTTTTTTATTTGTTGATAATTCATTTGCGATATTATTTTTTGCTTTATTTTTTTATGCAAGATATTCAAAAGATAAAACTCTTTTAATAGTTTCTTTTCTTCTTTTTATTTTATCTATGTATATTTATGGTTTTGATACAGGGGGTAAACCAAGAGGATTTTTCCTTAATATTTTTGCGATTTATGCGTCAATTTTTTCTCCTTTATTATTCATTTATTTTTTTTATTCAATGTATAAAATTGGCTTAAAAGGAGAAAAAAACTTAACTTGGCATATTTGTATGTCTGCACTTTTTTTATCTTTTTTATTTTCTTTTAGACAGTATATACCTATAGAAGACTATGCTCCTTATATTATTATTGCTATTCCTTTAATGGTTAAACTTTTTTTCCATACTCTTAGGATTAGACTTCCACAATTTAGGCTTAGACATTATGTAATAACATTTTTTGTATTGCTAGTTTTAATGGTGAATATTTTTTTAACTTTGTTTAATAAACCAATTTATCTTATCTTAGATAATCCTAAAAAACATTTTGCTTTTCAATATCATTTTATCAAAGAACTAGCTTCTTTATTAAAAAAGAATAATATAAACAATATTGAATTTAAAGATAAAAACTTGGCATTAAGGTTAAAATTTTATGGAATAAATGAAGGTACAAAATATCTTTTATCAAAAAAAGAACTAGCTAGTTTTGATAAAAAACTTGTAATTTCTTATCATAAAAAAGATTTATTTACTGTATATTTAATCAAACAGTAGTGAAACAATCTTTTTTATTAATTGAGTTAATTTTTGTCATTGTATTATTAAGCATACTTAGTTCATTTTTTATTCCTAAAAAAATCAACAATGATTTAGTATATGCTAGTAAAACAATATTGCTTTACTTAAAACAAGTAAGATATAAAGCATTAATTGATGATAAATATGATTTAAATAATAAGCTATGGCATAAGCAAAGATGGACTCTAAAGTTTTTTAGATGTAAAAAAAGTATAGGAGGTTTGTATTATGTTATTTATAGTGATACAAATAATACGGGACATCCAAATCAAAATGAAAGCTTAAAAGATGCCTTGAGTAGTAAATATATTTATTCTTCAAATTATTGCAAGGCTAATAATAAAAATAGTAAATATGTACTTTTAACACAAGAATTTGGTATTAGCAATGTGAAATTATCATGCAATAAAACTTCAAGCTTGGGACAAATATCTTTTGGAAATGATGGCAAAATATATTCAAGGCTTAGTAATAAAGAAAATGAATATGATAAATATGAAATCATAAAAAGCTGTACTTTAAAGCTTTATCATACAAATGGCACTTACAAAAATATTTATTTAGAGCCAAAAACTTCTTTTGTATTTTAAGATATTTGGAATAATCCAAGTGTCATATAAGTTTTATTCAAGCAAAGTTTTTAATTTATTTTCTATTTTTTTATAAAATGCTTCATCATAATTATCAGGAATATTAAAATTATTTTGATTTTCTTTTAGATTAATTGTAGCCCATCTTTTAGAACTTGCAAATAAACTATTTCCAAAGAATGAAATAGTTTTAATATTAACAGCACCTGCAAGGTGCATAGGACCAGTTGATGTACTAATGAATAAGTCAAAATTACAAAGTAATTTACAAAAATCAATCAAAGATAATTTTGAATCATATAAGATGACATCAAAATCAATTTTACTTTTAATATATTCTTTATTTTTAAAATCATCAGGACCAAAAGTAAATATAATTTTTATGCCATCTTGTAAAGAAATATTTTTTGCAAGTTTTATATAATCATCAAGTAATAAATTCCCATCACTACTGCCACCACAACCAGAGTGAAAAACTATATATTTGTCTTTGTCTTTGTCTTTAATTTGATACTTGTTTTTAAAAAGTTCAAATTGTTTACTTGTTTCATCTTTAGTAAAATTTAAAATAGGTTTTGTAAAATTTAAAGATATATTATCATCATAAGCTTTTAATAAAAGTATATTATATTCATATTCAGTTTTTTCTACTTTGCTTCTTCTTTGTTTAATCGAATAATTAGAAAATATTTGTGCGATTTTACTAGCAGGTGCATATCTTTTTTTTATTCCTGCTAATAGTAAAGTAAGGGCTAGTTTTGTATGCGTAAATGCACAAAAACTTATATCAATATTTTTACTTTTTATAAGTTTTACTAAATCAAATAAGTTATCTTTATATAAAATCACATCATCAATAAAATCTATACTTTGAGCAAATTCATAATTAGTTTTTGATACTAAAACTATGATTTTATCATCTTTAAAAAAATCCTTGGCAATTTTTATCATAGGCAAAGCTAAAACAAAATCTCCTATTTTATCATCTCTTGTGATTAATATATTCACTTTATCTTAGCTTTTATTTTTCTCTTAAGTAAAACAAAATCTTGTAGTTTTTTATTTGCTTTTTTTAAAATACCTAAGGCAATATCTTCTTTAATATCGGCAAGTTTTGCATAATATTTAGCTATAAGTTTTGAAGCTTCATCATCTAACCATAAATTAGCAAAGTTTCCTAAGGCTAAAGCTAAATTTACTTTTTTAAATTCCATTCTATTTATATCTACAAGACAAAATTCAAAATCATCATCATCTTTTTTTAAAACTAAGATATTACCAGCTGAATAATCTTTATGATAAACTCCTTTTTGATGGAGATTATAAGTAAAAGATACAAATTGTTCTAAGATTATTTCTCTATTTTTTAAATTTTTATTTCTTAAAGGTTCTCGTATAGTATAATCATAGTCATATTTTTTTGATACAAAAAAACTTTTCTTAAATAAAAAACCATCATAAAATTCAATATATCCTATAGGCAAAGGAGTATTTATCTTTAAAGTTTGTAATTTTTTTGCATTTAAAAATGACTTTTTAGCTTTTGAACTTCTAAAAAAAGTATAAACAATCTGATTGAGGCTATTTGGTATTTTAAAAGCTTTTACTATTGTTTGTATATTTGCATACTCTATGATTTTTAATTCATTTCTAGCTTTATGAATAGTATGTGAATTATTTTTAAAGTGATTTTTAATATCCAATAAAAAATCTTCAAAACCCTCATTATGCTTACTTATCTCATATTTTGTATTCAATACTTTCCTTTTAAAAAAGATGTAATTTAAAGACTTTCATATAGCTCGTAAGAATGCTATAAGCACTATGATTATAAGTATTTTATACTATTTCAGTTATCTTTTACTACTTCTTATAAATAACACTTAGTATATCTAATTTTGATATAATGATATTATAAACTTCATCTAGCTCCATTCCAAGATATTCCTCAAGTATATATTCTTTAACACTATATTACTAATTTGAAGATGAGATAAATATGATTATTGTAAATTTTATAACTATAAGCTTTTCTCAAAATCATCGCAAATCTTATCAACTATATCATTTGTATTTTTCTTAAAAAATACCCATTCTAAGCCTTTCTTTCTTCGTAAAATACTTCTATAAATAATATTAAATACTCGATAAACTTCACTTTCATCAAATCCTACTGCATTTATCTTTGCTTTTAAATCATTAAAGTCTTTATGTACTTTTATCATCTCAAAAAACTCATCTATTTGCAGTTGAAAATCTTCTATAAGTTTACCAATATCTGCCTCTTCTTCATTTCTCTTTTCAATGATTGCTAATATATCATATTTATATGGTTTTGCATTGCATTCCCTATTTTCTCCACTTGATGGTGGTTTATGTGGTTTTATCTTTTTACCATTTGGGACTTCTATGATGCCTATTTTGTTATCAAAATATATCAGCACTTCGTCTGTACTTTCATCTGTTTTATTTAATGTATTGTAAATACTACTATATCTTCTAAAAAATTCTAAAAAACAATCCTCTGTATATTTTTTATCAAAGTCTATTATATACTCAACAAGTCCTAATATATGGAAATATTTATTTATTTTTTTCTTTAATTCTTTAGCTTTATCAGGATTAGAGTGTATAAATTTTTCAAAGCTATTTTCTAAATCCATAAATTTATTTGGATCTGCTTTTTTATCATTGCATAATTTTATGAAAAATGAAAAATACTCTTTATAGATATTTATCTTTTTCAATTCATTATAAATTGTATGAAGTTTGTTCAACTCTCCTAATGGGTCAAAATCACTTACAACAACATCTGAAAAATGCTCAAAGGCTTCTTTAATATTAGAACTATTTACATTTTTATATGAAAAATCAACTATTTTACAATCTGTTTTATGCTTAGTGGTTCTATTTACTCTTGATATAGTTTGAATAGCACTAATCCCTTTGACCTCTTTATCTAAAAAAAGTGTATGAAGTTTTGGTTCATCAAATCCTGTTTGTAATTTATCTACAACTATAATAATTCCATTTTTTGATTCTTGAAAATTTTGTAATACTTTAGCCTCATTAAGTCCCTCATTTAGATTTTTTGCATTTAATTCATATTGTGAAGAGCTATATACTACAAATATTGGTGCATCTTTAAATCTAGCATATTTTTTATCTTCCACTATTGTTTTAAAATGCTCTTCTATTTTTTCTTTATACATTTGTGCTGATTTTATAGAAGTAGTTGCCAACATAGCTTTAGCTGTTCCTCTTATTTGTTTATATACCACTTGTACAAGATTTTGTACTATATGTTTAGCAATTGCATCTATTCGTTCAAGATTTTCATATATGGCTTTTTTTGATATTTTAAATTGCACATCTTCATCATTTGTTCTAAACCCCTCTAATTCATCATCAGGTAATTCAAAATACATTTTAGCTGATACACTTACAATCCCGTTTAATGGGTTTAAGATATAACCATCTTCTATAGCTTCTCTCATAGTATAACTATCAAAAGGTTTCCATAATCTCTCCCCCTGTGCATATCTGTTAAACTCTCCAAATCTTGCCAATGTCGTATCGCTAGGCGTTGCTGTAAAACCTATGATTAGATTTTTTTTATGTTGTACATCTGTTTTTTCTTCTTTTTTATCAAAGCTAGTCTGTATCTCATCAAAAGTACTTGTTAAGTTTTCATTTTGGTTACCACTATTTGACCTATGTATCTCATCTATTAGAAATACTACTCGTAAGCTTTTTAGTTTTTCAATCGTATCAGATTCTAAGATACTAGACATATCCCCAAATTTTTGAAGATTTACTATTACTAATCTTGTATCATCATTTAAAGCTTTTTGAAATGTAGGTTTATTGTGTGCTTCTAAATACATCTTACTATTTATATTCATATTAAACATTTTTGTACTTAGTTGATCTCTTAATTGTACTCTATCAACTATTATCATAACTTTATCATAGATATATTTACCATCTTTTTTAAGGTCTTTTAGTTGTAGTGCACTCCAACCTATGATATTACTTTTGCCAAATCCTGCGGCGTACTGCAAAAGTAGTGAATATATATTTTTATTGTTTTGGTAGCTCAATCTTTTGTTAATAAGTTCATCTCTTTTAGACTCTGGAATATCTTTTAATTGTTCTTCAAGTTTACTTATAAAATAATCAGGCTCATTTTCGTGTTCTAAAAACTCATCAATTTTAGACATAATCTTATCTACACCAAATTTCTGTTTTGGTCGTGGGCTAATTAGATGACCTTTTTCATTTTTTAGTATCTTTTCATTTTTATCTCTGATAACTTCTCGCTCAATAAAATTATAATAAAGTATCTCTTTTTCAATCATCTTTTTTGTAAAATGTGCTTTAAATACTTCTATTAGTTTATCTTGCTTTCTCTCATAACTTTTAACATCTTTAATCAGGGGATATGGCTTAAAGCTTTTTTTAGCATTTAGTTTATATTGTTCATAGTCATATGTACCATCTTTAAAAGACTTTTGTATCTCATCAAAATATTTACTAATATCTCTTATGATAAAAGTATCTTTTATATCTGTAGTACTTATGCTTATAGATTTTTCAAACACCTTTAAAAAATCTTTTCTAAGCTCCAAAGCTTCTTTTTCATTTAGCTTATAATTTTTTACAATTTCAAGATAAGATATAACAGCTTCTTGATAATCCTTTATAACTTTTCCTATACCATTTTTTTTTGCATTTTGGTTTGTATAGTTTGATTTAAGCTCGTTATATCCTAAATAAATACCATTTACAAAAAGAGATAAATCTGGGCGAAGTGACAATACTTTTTTCTCTTTATAATTAAACTTATAAGGCAATTCTTGAACTACTGAAAAAATATTTTGCTCAAAGTCTTCATCATCTTTTATCATACTTCCACTACGATTAAATAAATAAAACTTCAAACCCTCAAAAGTAAATGAGCTATTGTTATGATTTAAAAATAGTGCCATATTTCTAAAATCTTTTATTTTGCTTTGCAAAAATTTTATAAGTTTTAAACACATTTTAGGTTTGTCGTTTTTAAACTTTTTGAGTAGTTTTTTGTAGTTATCTTTGTTGATATTACTTGTACTTAAAAACTCACATAAATCAGATTCTATGATAAGTGAATTTTCATCTATAGTATTTGCTTTTACTTCTTTGTATCCTAAACCATCCACCTTATTGGTAAAAAATGGGATTAAAAATTTATCTTGTAAATGTTGTTCATTCATATTATGCTACCTTTATTTTACCTGTTACGGTATCGTTTATAAGTGTTTTTCTAAACTCTTTTAGGAGTGCTATTTTAGTTTTGATTGTTTTTGTAATATTATCTATTATTAAAACTTTTTCATCAAGATATGAAACTATTTTTATTTGTTCTTCTAAGGGTGGAATATTTAAAAAAGAGTTAAACCACATCTCTTTATTTAAACTTGCAATAAAATCTCCATTTGAAATTTGATTTATTTGAAATTTTATATCTTCTAAACAATACCAAATAAACTTTATATCTATTTTTTTACTTAATCTCACAAGTTGTACTACATTTGTAAACATAGAGTTAAGTTTTGGGATATGTACAAATCCATCGCCATTTCTAGCTATTAAAATATCATTATTTTTAGTTCTTTTTCTATCAGGAAAATTATCAAAGTTTGATAATACTGGATTTTTACCTGCTGTATATGTTAGTTCATTTCCACTATCCCAATAACTAACATCAATAACCTCTCCACCTATAGTATAAGTTATAAAATCTTTTAATCTTTTAGTTTCAAATATTACACCATTTTCAACACCCCTTAAAACAGTTTCATTTATAAGAGTTTGTTTTAACTCTTTGTATTTTAAAGATTTTTGTTCAAGTAGTTTTATCTCTTTATCTATCTTTTGTGTTTGAGTGTCTAAGTAAGAGGCTATTTTTGTTTGGGTTTTTAGGGGTGGCAATGATGTAAAAAAATTGTTTAATTTATCTAAATGTAAATTTGTAACTGAATTTGTTTTTGCATGTATTTTATATTGTTCAAACATTGTACTTGATAAAAACATATAATATAAAAATGTATTCTTTACTTGTTTATTAAGTTTCATTAAACATAAACTAACATAAATACTTATTTCAGTATCAAAATTTATTATGAATGGAATCCCTATAGTTCCATTTTTAGAAAGTAATAAATCTCCTTTTTTAGGATAACATCTTTGTTTTAGCTGATTGTGTGCATCTACTGAAATATATTTAGATTTTAATATATCAAAATTATTTCTAGTAATATCATTTACTGCTAAGAAATTAATACCATTATCTGTATATGTTGGTGTAAAATGTATTCCATCAATTAAAAGTTTTGTTATTTCTTTCAATCTCTTAACACCCCACTCACTAGGAATATCCCCTAACCAATCTAATCCACTATCTTTATAGCTATCATATTTATCAAATATCATAAGCCTAAACCATCTTCAAGCATTTTTAACTCATCATCTATATCTTTTATATCACTTAATATATTTGCTAGTGGTCGTAACTTTTCAGGCTTATAAAATATCTTATTAAAATTTATCTCTACACCTACAGTATTATCAAGTAAAACAAAAGGCTTAGTAATATATTTCTTCATAAAATCATCTATGTTTTTTTGGTTTTGTATTTCATCTTTATTAAATGATACTATCTCATAATCTTTTTGATAATCGGCAGTTAGTTCTACTGTTATTAATATATATGCTTTTTTTGCCTCTTTTGTTTTTGTTTTTTTAGTAGCTTTCTTATATGTTGCTTTTATTATTATTTTTCCACAACCTAACTCTTCTTGAATATCTCCATTTTGTTTAATAATAGTTTCTTTATCTGCATCATAAAAGTAATACTGGGTTTCACTAATATAAACTTTTAAAGCCTTCTCTTTATAATCAAAGTTTTTTATCGTTTCTTTTATACTTTCTAGTGTACTTGTAAAATCTTCAAATTTAATGATTTGTATATCATTTTGAATTATTTTTGTAGGTATTAATTTAATAGATTTTTTATTTTCTTCTATCACATTATCTATAGTTCTATCTTTATAATCAAGATTTGTAAGCATTAAAGCTTGTTTATTAAAATAAAAAAACTCTTTAGGAAAGACTTTTGCATAATCATTGTCTTGAAAATCTGTTAAAGTTTTTACGATCTCTTTTCGGCTAAGGGAATCTACCTCTTTTCTTTTTTTACCTTTGTTCTTTTTCATAGGAGTAAATTTAGCACTTGCATTTATCATCATTACTTTGTTTTTATGACTATCTTTTTTATCTTTATTTAGTACCCAAAGATATGTAAATATACCTGTATTAAAAAACTCATCAGTTGGAAGTTGAATTATAGCTTCAACTATATCTGTATCAAACATCCATTTTCTTATATTGCTCTCGCCACTCCCTGCATCTCCACTAAATAGAGTTGAACCATTATGTACAACTACACCCATGCCCTCTAAACCCATTTTAGATATAAGATGTTGCATAAAAAGAAGTTGCCCATCGCTTACAGCTGGTAAGTCGTGAAATCTACCTGTTTTATCATTTGTCATATCAGATTTGAAACCTTTCCAATCTACCTCATAAGGTGGATTTGCTACAACTACATCAAACTCTTTATCCCAAAAGCTATCATCTGTTAAAGTATTTCCATAAGATATATAAGCATTCTTTCTAAATCTACTCTCAATCTTTGCCAAAGCATATAAAGCATCATTCCAATCTTGTCCATAAGTTGCAGTTGGTCTGTTTGGATAAATACTATTTATTCTATCTTCTACACCATAAAGCATATTTCCACCACCACAAGTAGGGTCATAAATACTCAGAAAATTTTCACTATCTTTGGTTTTGGAAAGTATAATATCTGATATAAGAGATATAACATCATCGGGGGTATATTGTTCCCCTGCTGTTTCTGCTGAAATATCTGCCCATTTTCTTTTTATATGTTCTTCTAGTGTCGTTATCTCACTATTATTAAATGGTTTTAAATCTATCTCACTCCACGACTTTACAAAAGAAAAAAGTATTTTTTTATTGTTAAGAAGTCCTGCGATACCTGAAATATCAAGATATTTATCTTCACCTGTGCTTTTATCAATACCCAGTAAATCTTGTGTTTCACCATCAAAACCTTTTAGATAATTATCAAAATCTATATCAAAAGTTTTATCATTTTTACAAATATCGCTTAAAGTTTTATTGCGTTCAAAAAGATAAGTGTTATAACCTTTCGCTTGGTCTTTTATCTCCTCAATAAAATCTTCTAAGCTAAGTTTATTTCCACTTGTTTTTAGTTCTGCTGTAAGCTCATCTCCCATTCTTGAGAATCTACTCTCCACCATAATTAGAGCAAAAAAAGGCATCATATACTTTGGAAAATCACTCTGCTTTATCCCTGCACCTATTAGTAAATCTGCTGTTTGCCATACTATTGATTCATACTTTAATATATCTTGATTCATTTTATTTCCTATTAGTTAAGTATTATATTGATTTAATTCTTCGTAGAGGCTTTTAATATGGGTTATGTTGATGTTTATTGACTAGAGTCTAGTATTCTTATTGAAGTTTTGAATACAATATCAATAACTCTATTTGTTCTTCTAATTCATATATATCTAAATCAATAGATTTTAATCTTTGTGAATTCAATAATATATCTATTTCATTACTTGTTTTAGTTCCCGCATTTTGCTCTTCTTTCATCACTTTTAACAATGATTCATAAAGTTTATAATCATCTTGTGCTATTTGTTTTTTACTTTTAATCATATCTAGCTTTGCTAGTTTTGTCTTAAAAAGGTTTTCTTCTTCTATTAGCTTGTTTTGAAAATTAAGTTTATTTTTCAAATAAGATATTTTTTGAGCTTCTATTACATTAAATGATCTAAAATCCAATGGTATATTTAGTACAAGTCCGTAGTTTGTAGTACTACTATGCTTTATCTTGTGTTTATTATGTATATCAAAATATTTTAAATAATCATATTTTACATTTAAAGTAGGAAGATATTGTGTCCGTGCCATTTCCCAAATATATTTCTTGTTTTCAATATTTGCTTTTAATTTGAGAAGATTTAGATTGTTTTTTAAAAATTCTTTTTTATTATTTAAAGTTAATTTTGGTAAAGAAAATGTTTTATAATCAACATTTGACAAGTTTTTAAATGTATTATTTAATTCAATTTTTTTATACTTAAGTTCTACTAAATTATTCTTAGTTTTGTTTGATTCTAAAATTGCATTATCTAAATAACTAGTATCTAATAATCCACTAAAAATCTGTTCTTTTTTAATATCAATATTAATATTATTATTTTTTAATAATAACTCATTTTTTTTAATATTTAAATCTGTTATATGAATATTAAAAAGTAAAACATAAGCATCTTTTATCAAGTTCTTTTTTGTATTTTCTATATCTAGTTTATTATACCTATATAAAGATTTTGCATATTTTATTGCTTTATAAATGCCCCCATTTTTAAAAATGCTTTGATTGATACCTATTCTTACTTGGTTCGTATCATAATCTTCTCCAAAGTTTTTAGCAAGAGATAAAGAAATAGGATTTATCCAGTCTTTTTCTAGTTTTTCACTATTTTCTTTGTTTTCATCTTCTAAATAGTTTAAATAATCTAACTTATTATTTGATAAAATATCTTGATTTGTTTTAGAATGTAAGATTGATACAAGTAAAAATAAAGATAAAAATAGCTTATTTAATTTGATAGCTTTAAAATTATTCATCATATTAGTTTGAAACTATAAATAGCTGTTATAATAAGAGTGTAAGCTCCTAATAGATATACATTTCTTGTATTTCCTGAAAGTTTTGGTGTTTTGATTTCTGATACATTTAAGATAGCAAGACCAACTCCACTAATATATAAGACTATAGAAAAAGCACTATTGCTAAAAAAACCCTCAAATAAGAATATAAAAACCAAAATCAAACTATTGTTATCAAGTGCCAAGCCTGTATACTTAGTTCCACCTGCTAATCCATAAGTGCTAAAATAGCTAAGGCGAATAGCAGCAGCTGCTAAGATGATAAAAGCACCTATTAAATATATAGGCTCAAACTTCCCATAACTTAAAAGTAAAATAGCAGGGGTAACCCCATAACTTATGATATCAATAACAACATCAAGTTGACCACCAAATTTTGCGTCTATTGGTGTTCTGCCTTTTAATCTTCTAGCAACTAAGCCATCAGCCCAATCAAAAGCAACAGCCCAAACCATTCCAATCATAGCTGCTGTATAAAGTTCTATTATACAAAAATATATAGCCAAAACTGTACATAGTAAACCACTAAGTGATAAAAGATTTGGAAGGTCTTTTACATAAGATAATATTGTAGGTTGTTGCACACCTAAAGAGTTCATTTTTTCGTTTGGCACAAGATAAGTCCTTATATAATAATCAATGTTTTAAATGATGCTAAATATTTGGTATAAAAATGCTATTGTAGCATAAATAACACTATTTACTTAAAGGAAACTAAATTATGCTTGTATATACTGTGGGTACTTTTGATTTGTTACATGTTGGTCATTTGGACTTGTTAGAATATTGTAAAACATTAGGTGATAAGTTCGTTGTAGGAGTTGCATCTGATGAAGTAGTAGCCTCTTATAAAAGAAATGTTCCAGTTGTTCCTTTGAACCAAAGAATGACAATGCTTAAAGCTTTGCGATGTGTAGATGATGTCTTATCTTATGATAAACTAGATTATGTACCAGCTTGTAAAGACTTAGATGTTGATATTTTTGTTATTGGAGAAGACTGGGGAGATAATGCACATAATATAGCAGTTGAAAAATACCTTAAATCAAAAGGAAAAAAGATAATTCAAGTTAGATACAATCCTCAAACTTCATCTACAAAAATAAAACAAAATGTAGTAGACCAATCGCATAAAGGCAAATATATTGCTAATGCTATTGTCTAAATAAATCTAAGATTTAAATACAAATATGATTAGTAAAAAAGATATATATACGATTTTTGAAAACCCATCTAAGCACAAATATGGTATTTTTATCAATATACTGATTTTTGTAAATATACTGATTAGTATAATTATTATGTTTTTAATGACAGAAAAGACATTGTCTGTCTATCACGATATATTTAATAATATCAACGATATCAATATTATTATTTTTGCAGTAGAATATATCTTGCGTATTTATTCCATAAATTATAAACAACATATAAGTAGATTTAGACATAGTCTAAGTCCTTTTATGATTATTGATTTCCTTGCCATACTTCCTAGTTTATTGATATTCTTAGATATCAATAGCAGTTTTTTACGAACATTGCGAATCATAAGAATATTTAAACTGTTTAGAATTACTAAGTATTCTAAAGTTGATGATATAGTTGTAGAAATATTAAGTGAAAAAAAAGAAGAATTTATTTTTGTATTTTTGGCGATTTTAATTTTATTATTTACTATGACTCCATTGATTTATACATTTGAAAGTGTAGCTCAACCTGAAGTATTTAATTCTATGTCAACTACTCTATGGTGGTCTATTACAACATTTACGACTATAGGCTATGGTGATATGTATCCTATAACTACCTTGGGAAGATTTTTCACTTCCATAATTAGTATTTTAGGTATTGCGTTTTATGCAATACCTGGAGCTATATTTACAGCTTCCTTGCTGGACAAAATATCAAGAAAAAAGAAAAAGAAATAATATAAGTTGTTTTGTATTATTAAAAAGATATTCTAAATATGTTTTTAAAGATATTTTAAACATATTTTAAACATATTCCAAATCTTTAATCTTTTTTAAGTATTACTTAATAACAAAACAACTAAAATCATATCTATTTTATTAAAATCAAGCACTAAAACAAAATTTAAAGTATAGGAAATCTTATGTCAAAACTCTCATTTACCCCCCCCCACAACGATACTGTAGAAACACACAGTAAAAAGTCAAGGTTGGATTTTAAATCTAATTCAAAACCTAATTTTATGTATAACTTGAAGTCTAAGCTTAAAGCAAAGCTTCGCTTATCTCTCTTAAGCTTATTTAGTTTAGTTTTCATAGCTTGTGGAGGAGGTGGTGGTGGCAGTAGTGGTTCTGTTGCTAGTAGTACTAAAAGTGACACATCTATTCATGATAGTGCTGTACAAGGTTTAGATTATATTTTAAAATCCAAAAATATTATTACGCAAGAAGGTGTAACTAAAGCAGGTGGTATCTTTGCATATGCTTCTAGTGATGAAAGTGTTACTTTTAAATTAGCTACTTTAGACTTAGGTACTTTTGACTTCCATAAGATGAAAGCTGATAAAAAGATATTAGTAGGAGAAGTCTTAGGTCTTGAAAGAACTAATACTACGAATAAAGAATTAATCAAAATCTTAAGAGTTTTACAAACTTTAGATGATAATAGCGATGAAGATATCATACATATAAATAATGATATAAAAGATAGTATAAAAGAATATATGCCAAATACTACAAGTATAAAAGACTTAGATATAGAAAAACTAAGAGAATTAGTTAAAAAAGTATCTACAAAAGATTTAATAAGTGAGCTACTTGCAGTAAATCATTATCAAAAAACGATAAATGATTTAGATACTAGCAGTACGATAAAACTAGTATCAGCTAAACTAGTTGGTGCTTCATCTATGTCTACTTCTAAAGCAACAGCTGAATGGATAGACGCTATTGGAGATAAGCTTACTTATGATGTTCATATTTCTACTACTGATAACTTTATTCCAAGTAGGGCTAATTTTAAATTAAATACTTCTAAAAACTTTAGCCACATAGATGGTTTAACAAAAGACACAAGATATTATATAGCTATTGTTTCAAAAAGTGCTTCTTCTAAAGTAACTTCTAATTATCTTTCTTTTAGCACAGCTAGTTATGACCCTGTATTAAAAGCTAATATTAATATTCATGAGTCAACATCTGTACTTACAAATGATTCTGCAACAATTGAATCTAACATTAAAGAAGATGACTTTATTTTTTCAACAAAAAATAACGCTCAGTATCTAAAAAAAGTATCAACAGTTACAGCAGGAGCTAATGGCTCTTCAAGTGCTACAGTAAAAAAAGCCACACTAAGAGATGTATATGATGATATATCATTTAGTACTACTATAAAAATGCAAGAAGTAACTAGCAAACAAGCAATAAGTAGTAAAACATCATCAAAAATATCTGCATTAAGTGTAAAATCAAGAAATAATATACAAAACCATCAGTATAAATGGGGTTCTGGTCTTTCTATGTCTTCTTCTAATTTTGCTAATACTTCAAAGCCTGCAAAACATACAAATAACACTCAATCAAGCCAAGCTGTAAAAGTCAATCAATCAGAAGATGAAGAAGAAAGTGACACAGCTAGTTATTTTAAATCAAGCATAGGTTCAGGTTATGCTACAAGTGTTGGTGAGAGTATAAACCTAGCTATTAAGATAGAAAATCTAGGCGAAAGAAAAAATTATGAGTTTGATGGAACCAGTGAAGATAGCGATGCTAAGATAGCTATTAATAAAAAATTGTGTGAAGCAAATAATGGTACTTTTTGGGATGATGGCAATTTTGCCTTCAATGATGATAGCGAATGTAGAAATATGCCTGTAACACTTTGTAAAATAGAAGCCAGTCTTAAGATTAAAAGTTTTCCCAAAGGTGCTTCTAAATCTAACCTTCCATATATAAAAGTTGATAATAATATTCCATATATTAAATGGTCTCCAATTAGTAGCAATGTTGATAGCAAGCAAGGAGACCCTTATATAGGAAATATTCTCATAGATACGACAGCTGGTATTTTTTGTGGAAGAAGTAATCAAAGCCAAAGAAATGGTAAGGAAAAACTATTTAGAGGAATAGAGCCAAAGATAAATCTTAACGGTATTGAATTTTTAGCAACTAATCCACTACCAAATGGTGCAATAGCTTTAAATGATTCTGAGAAGAATGTTATTTTTGATAAAAATGGTTTTAAAATTAGCAATACCTTTGTAGCAGATTTTACTCCAGAAATTGAGTTTAACTTTATCGTTAAGCGTGGTTCTTTACAAAAAGGTGAGGCTAATATAAAATCGACATTAAAATTAAGAGATGTTTTAGAAGTATCTATTGAAAAAGAGGGTAAATATACCTTTAATCCTAAACCCATTTATACCAAACAATTTACTAAAGTCTTTCCAGCAGGACCTGTACCTGTAGTGGTCATTGGAAGATTGCGTTTAATGGCTGTAGCAGAAGTAGAAGCCTCAGGAAAATTAGAAGCTAGCTTAGATTTATCTTCAACATTAGATATGAATGTAGATATCCACTATAATACCTCAACTAAAAAATGGGAAGTTAATACAGGTAAAGACTTAACTTACGATATTAAAGCAGGTGGTAAAGGCGACGCCCTAGCAACTGTTACTATTCGTATTATTCCTTCTTTTGAACTATCAGTATATGACTTAGTAGCAGCACATACTGTATTAGAACCTTATATATACTCTACTTTAGGTATACAAGGAGAAATAAATGCACAATTAAAAGGAAATTTAAATGATAGCCAAGTAATAACAGATGCATCTATTCAATTTACCAAGCTAGAAGCTGGTGCTGGCATGGACTTTAAAGTTTATGTAGGTGCTGCTTTTGATGTTAGTGATTCATTTGTAACACTAGCTTGGCCAGAAGATGCAGTTTTTGCATCTAGTAAGCTACCTTCTATTAACACCTCATTTATGAATAGTGCAATTGTAAAAGAATATTATGAAGCAACTAAGACATATAATACATATCATATTATTCCTAAAACTAGAATTGTAGGTATACCTGATATAAGTGTTAATTTTGATGCTAGTGCTACTCCACCTGAGAGTATTAATTCTCGTGCAATAAAATTAATACCAAAATGTGATGAAGTTATCAATCCTTTATTTAAAATTGGCTTAGGTAAAAAGTCATACATAACTTGTGCGAAATGGAGCAGTGAAAACATAACTTCTAATTTTGATTTAATAAAAGAAGATAAATATTATTGGATGGTACCAAAAGCTAATGACAATGGAAATTACCAAAAAATAAAATTTCGTTTAGTAAATAACTCCAGTTTAGGGTGGGCTAGACAATACAAAACTATAGAATATGAAGATATAAATATAAGCCAAGGACTACCTACATATTGGATAAATAGATATGACTTAAGCTTAAGTAATGGAGACTTTGACGATGACGGTATTAGTGATAATGATGAATTTAAAAACGGTACAAACCCAAGAGTTAAAAATATATCAAAACCAAACATAGCTTCTGTTTTACCAGCAAAAAACTTAACTGTAGGAGCATTAATAGCACCTATATCGTTTACAAATACAGGAGGAGCTATAATATCTTGTCTAAGTAGTCAAGCATTACCAACAGGGCTAAGTATATCTGATACTTGTGTTATATCAGGCACACCAACGACAGAGCAAAGTGCAAAAACCTATAGCATTACTGCAAGTAATGAAAAAGGAAGCTCTACAGCTAGTATTAGCTTAGAAATTACTGCACAAGCTATCACAGCTGTACCCACAAACCTAAGTGCAGTTTCAGGTAATGGGCAAGTAAGCTTATCTTGGAATGCTGTAAGTGGTGCTACTTATAACTTGTATTATGGAACTAACACTATTACAGATATAAGCTTAGCAAGTCTTTCAAAAGTACCAAATATAAGCACAAATACTAAGACAATTACAAACTTAACAAACGATACAAAGTATTATTTTGTAATAACAGCAGTAAAAGATAGTATAGAAAGTGTAAAAAGCAATGAAGTAAATGCAAGTCCAAGCCTAAAAGTAGTAAAAGACATATGTAAAGTAGACAAATCAGAACACGGCTTAGCTAGTATGTTATTTGACCTAGATGAAACAACAGCCTCTTATGATAACCCTGGATATGTAAAAGGCTCATATCTATTTGCACCTTATGCACACCTAATAACAGGTATGCAAGCTCATGCAGGTATAGACTTTAGAACAAAAGATGGTGCAAATGCGGGACGCCATAAAGTATATTCTTTAAGTAGTGGAGAAGTAGTAAAAGCTGAAAACGGTACAAACTATGGAGCTGTAGGAATAAAAACTACGAATAAAGAAAATGAAAATATAGTTATATTCTATTCACACCTAGACTCAACAACTTTAAGTGTAGGTGATGAGGTAGAAATAGGGACTCTTATAGGCTTAAGTGGTAAGAAAGGCACAAAAGCACCTCACTTGCACTTAGAATATAGAGTAAATTATACTAGCAATTTTATGCTAGGAGCTAAAAGTTGTACTAATGATGATTGTTCAATAGCAGAGATTAAAACACTCACAAACGACCCCATAGAACTATTGTCTTTAACTTGTACACAAGCTATCACAGCTGTACCCACAAACCTAAGTGCAGTTTCAAGCGATGGGCAAGTAAGCCTATCTTGGAATGCTGTAAGTGGAGCTACATATAACTTATATTATGGAACTAACACTATTACAGATATAAGCTCATCAAGTCTTACAAAAATATCAACTATAAGTACAAATACTAAGACAATTACAAACTTAACAAACGATACAAAGTATTATTTTGTAATAACAGCAGTAAAAGATAATATAGAAAGCCTAAAAAGCACACAAGTAAACTCTATACCAAAAGCTGTAGTAGTTAGCCCTAGTAATTCTAAGCTAAATGATACAGGAATTACTTGGGGAGGAGTGTATCCAAAAGGAAATAATAGAACTTGTACAAGTAACATATCTGCTCCACAAGACTGCCATACAGGAAGAGATAAATCAGGAAGTACTGGCTTTGATTTTACAAGATTAGACTCTAATGGTTCTACTCATAGTGGCAGTGCTTATTCTACAAGTCCTTGGTCTTGTGTAAGAGATAATGTCACAGGATTAGTATGGGAAGTTAAAACAAACGACGGAACTATTCACGATAAAGACAAGACTTATAAATGGGGAGGAATAAGTGCCATAGGTAAAAACCATGCAAGTAAAGAAGGTACATATTATAACGACTGGAATTCTTTAGTAAATGGAGCAAAGAATGCTAGCCTTTGTGGCTTTAATGACTGGAGAGTCCCAAAGAAAGAAGAGCTAAGAAGCATAGTGCATTATGGTAGACATAATCCGTCTATTGATACAGCATATTTTCCAAATACTGTTTCCTCATCTTTTTGGTCTAGCTCGCCTAATTCTTACAATTCTAACGTTTCGTGGTATGTCTTCTTCGGCTATGGCTACGATAGCTACAACTATCGGAACGATGGTAGAGCGGTTCGTTTAGTGCGGGGAGGAGAGTGATTTAAGGCTTTAGCCTTAAGTTCTTTTTTATTTTGCTCTTTTGTTTTTAAGCCTTTAAGCATAGGCTTAAAAGTCGATTTTTTTTAAAACGAAGAGTAGGAATATAAAAAAAAGAATTAAGTAAAATATAAAGAAAGATAAACAATAAATAAAAAGGATAAAAGAGATGTCATATCATAAAAAGTTCCCTATTTATAACGACACTATGTCTTTAGTGTTACTAATAGAAAAAATAGTTAGCACCTTTCCAAGGTATCATAAATATGCCTTGGGTACAAAGATACGAACTGATGCCTATGATATCTTAGATGCCATAACTTTTAGCCTTAATAATAAAGAAAGTAGAATACAAAGTATACAAAAAGCTCACAGAATAAGTGAGACTTTGAAAAACAAAATAAGCCTTGCAAAAAGCATCACAAATCTTAGCTTTAAAGCTTTTGATGAAATAGCAAGGCTTTTAATAAAAATATCCAGCCAATGTAAGGCTTGGATGAAACACCTAGAAAAACAACGCTTGAATGAAAATAATTATGCCTAATTATTCTCAGTATGCGATTATCACTCTGAGACTTGATTACCACTTTAATATATTATTTAATACATTATTTGGTTTAAAACAGCGATTAAACTACCAAAGAAATATTCTATGGATGTTTGAAAGTATAAAAAATATCAAGAAAATTATCAGATCTTTTTGGTCTAGCGGGCCTAATTCTAACAATTCTAACAATTCGTGGAATGTCAACTTCAACAATGGCAACGATAACAACAACAATCGGAACAATGATAAAGCGGTTCGTTTAGTGCGGGGAGGAGAGTAATATGAAAGTAGCAAGTAAAGATATCTATAAAGCATATCAAAAGTGCCACAAGGGCAAAAAAGGGACACTAAAAGCACAAGTATATTCTGCAAAACTATTAGATAACATTCTTGCTACAACTATACAATTAAATACAAATACCTATAAAGCAAAAGCCTATAGTACATTTATAGCAAAAAACGGCTCAAAACCAAGAGAGATATTCGCAGCAAACTTTAAAGATAGAGTAGTCCATCACTTTATAGTACCCCACTTAGAAAAACTAATATCTCATAAGTTCATACATAGTAGCTGTGCTAATCAAAAAGGAAAAGGAACGCACTTCGGAGTAGATATCTTACAAAAGATGATGAGAGTATCTGTGAATAAAGATAAACAAACTTATTATTTACAATTAGATATATTTAACTTTTTCTATAGTATTAATAAAAATATATTATTGGCTGTATTAAAAGCACACTTCAAAATAGCTGTTAAAAACAAACAAATCAATGAGCAAAGAGTGCATGAGTATTATGAACTATGTCAAGCTATTTTAATAAAACCAAAAGCAGACAACAAGCTAAATAAAGAACAGCTAAATAACATAGCAGAACATAAGCAACTAAGAAAGCTAAAAGAGCATATAGGCTTACCAATAGGGAACCTAAGCTCACAGTTTTTTGCAAATGTTTACCTTCATGAGCTAGACTGCTTCATCAAGCATACGCTAAAGATAAAGCCTTATGTGCGCTTTGTTGATGACTTTGTGATACTTCATCATGATAAAGAACAGTTAAAATCTTGGCAAAAACAAATCGAAGTTTTTCTAAAAGATAAGCTAGACCTAAGGCTTAAAGATGAAAAAATCTTAAAGCCTATTTCAAGTGGGGTTGATTTCTTGGGTTATATTACCTACCCTTATCATAAATTAGTACGAAAAAGAGTCGTGCATAACTTTTATGTAAAACTAAAGCTATGGTATGAGGAAAATACTTCTATACAAAATGCTAGAGTTTTGTTCGATTTAGACTCTGTCAATTTAAACAAACTCAATGCTTTGTTTTTTTCATACCTTGGGCATATACAACACGCAAAGTCTTATAAAATCATCTCAAATAAATTTAGACAATTTCCTTATTTGAAATTGTTCTTTTATTTAAAAGATGACAAATATCAAAGCACAGCTTATAATAAACATGCCTCTAAGTTCTCCCATCAGAGATACTTCTTTAATACTATATTTAAAAACTTTAGTATTTTAATACAAAAAGGAACTTGCTTTTTAGTAAGCACTTATAGCATACATGACAATAAAAGGTACCATATAAAAGAAGAATTTACGCTAAACAAACTAGATGAGACTTTTCAAAACTTACAAAATGACAATCAAAGTTATATATATGTAAGTGAACAAGGTTTTGTTCACAATGCTTTAAAACAAAGAAAATTAAGATATATCTTTATATCAAATCACATACATCATAATACAAAGGAATATATATGTTAAACATCAAAAAACTATCTTTAGTCTTACTTGCTACTTTTAGCCTTGGCTTTAACTGCATGCTTTATGCCCAAACTTGTAAATCTTATATAACAGATGAATGGCAAGACAGTAGGTATACAGACCACAGTAATGGTATAATAAGTGATAACAATACTAAACTTATATGGAAAAAATGTAGCCAAGGGCAGACCTTTAGTGGTGGAACTTGTACAGGAAGTGCCATAACTATGAACTGGAAAGAAGCACTAGTAAGTGCAAAAACTATAAATGATGCTAGTGGCTTTGCAACTTACAATGACTGGAGAGTACCAAATATAAAAGAACTTAGCTCCTTGGTATCTCTTAGGTGCCATAGTCCAAGTATCAATGCAAGTGTGTTTCCAAATACTCCTTCCAGATCTTTTTGGTCTAGCTCGCCTTATTCTTATTATAATCCTGGCATTTCGTGGAATGTCTACTTCGACGATGGCGACGTTTACGGCAACAATCGGAACAATGATGAAGCGGTTCGTTTAGTGCGGGGAGGAGAGTGATTTAAGGCTTTAGCCTTAAGTTCTTTTTTATTTTTGCTCTTTTTTCTTTGGGTTTTTTGGGTTTTGGTTTAAGCTTTTGGTTTAAGCTTTTGGTTTAAGCTTTTTAGGTCTATATTACTGCTCTTAGTTTAAGATTTGTTTGGTTTTTTTTTATGGTTTATTTGAAGGTTTTTTTTAAGATTTTTTTAAGATTTTTTTTTAAGGTTTTTTTGAAGTCTTTTTGAAGTCTTTTTGAAGTCTTTTTGAAGTCTTTTTGTGAGTCTTTTTGTTCTTTAGCTTTTAAATTTAGACTTAAAAGATGGATTTTTTTTAGATGAAAGAGTGTAAAATAATTTTATATATCATTTAGTTTTAAGTGACTTTGTCTTATGTATTTAAATCTTTACTTCTAATTATATTCTTGTTATAATATAATCAAACTATAAAAAGAGTAAATGATGATAACAAAAGAAGATTTAACACAAGCGATATTAGATATGGGAAATAGATTAGAAAAATCTAACAATGAATTAAATATATCTCATAATAAACTAGCAGAATCTCAAGCAAAAACAGATGAACAGATGAAAAAAACAGATGAACAGATGAAACAAACAGATGAACAGATGAAAAAAACAGATGCCAGATTAGATAGAGTAGCTAAACTAGTAGGCAATATATCTAATAATCAAGGAGATATAGCAGAAGAGTTTTTTTGGAATACAATATCTTCAAGTCCTATATTAAATGGTATAAAATATGATTCTTCACATAAAAATGCACATAAAAGAATAGGTGATACAGAAGATGAATATGATATCTTAATGGTAAATGGAAAAGATATAGCTATTATAGAAGTGAAATATAAAGCACATACGAAAGATATAAAAAGACTCATCAATGAAAAGTATACAAACTTTAAAAAACTATATTTAGAATATAAGAATTATCATCATCACTTAGCCTTGGCTAGTTTTAATATCAATGATGATGTAAAAAAAATGGCTAAAGAAAATAATGTTTTATTATTACAAAGAAAAGGCGACTTAATAGAAACTATCTAAATCTTTATTTTTAAGATATGTTATAATGTACTATTAGAGTATACAAAGGTATAAATGATGATAACAAAAGAAGATTTAACACAAGCTATCTTAGATATGGGAAATAGATTAGAAAAATCTAACAATAAATTAAATATATCTCATAATAAACTAGCAGAATCTCAAGCAAAAACAGATGAACAGATGAAAAAAACAGATGAACAGATGAAAAAAACAGATGCCAGATTAGATAGAGTAGCTAAACTAGTAGGCAATATATCTAATAATCAAGGAGATATAGCAGAAGAGTTTTTTTGGAATACAATATCTTCAAGTCCTATATTAAATGGTATAAAATATGATTCTTCACATAAAAATGCACATAAAAGAATAGGTGATATAGAAGATGAATATGATATCTTAATGGTAAATGGAAAAGATATAGCTATTATAGAAGTGAAATATAAAGCACATACTAAAGATATAAAAAGACTCATCAATGAAAAGTATACAAACTTTAAAAAACTATATTTAGAATATAAGAATTATCATCATCACTTAGCCTTGGCTAGTTTTAATATCAATGATGATGTAAAAAAAATGGCTAAAGAAAATAATGTTTTATTATTACAAAGAAAAGGCGACTTAATTGAAACTATCTAAATCTTTATTTTTAAGATATGTTATAATGTACTATTAGAGTATACAAAGGTATAAATGATGATAACAAAAGAAGATTTAACACAAGCTATCTTAGATATGGGAAATAGATTAGAAAAATCCCAAAAACAAACAGATGAACAGATGAAAAAAACAGATGCCAGATTAGATAGAGTAGCTAAACTAGTAGGCAATATATCTAATAATCAAGGAGATATAGCAGAAGAGTTTTTTTGGAATACAATATCTTCAAGTCCTATATTAAATGGTATAAAATATGATTCTTCACATAAAAATGCACATAAAAGAATAGGTGATACAGAAGATGAATATGATATCTTAATGGTAAATGGAAAAGATATAGCTATTATAGAAGTGAAATATAAAGCACATACGAAAGATATAAAAAGACTCATCAATGAAAAGTATACAAACTTTAAAAAACTATATTTAGAATATAAGAATTATCATCATCACTTAGCCTTGGCTAGTTTTAATATCAATGATGATGTAAAAAAAATGGCTAAAGAAAATAATGTTTTATTATTACAAAGAAAAGGCGACTTAATAGAAACTATCTAAATCTTTATTTTTAAGATATGTTATAATGTACTATTAGAGTATACAAAGGTATAAATGATGATAACAAAAGAAGATTTAACACAAGCGATTTTGGATATGGGAAATAGATTAGAAAAATCTAACAATGAATTAAATATATCTCATAATAAACTAGCAGAATCTCAAGCAAAAACAGATGAACAGATGAAAAAAACAGATGCCAGATTAGATAGAGTAGCTAAACTAGTAGGCAATATATCTAATAATCAAGGAGATATAGCAGAAGAGTTTTTTTATAATTCTATTAAAGCAAAACCTAGTTTAAATGGAATAACTTATGATTTTGTTGATAAAAATGTCACAAGAAATAAAAATAGTATAGAAGATGAATATGATATCTTAATGGTAAATGGTAAAGATATAGCTATTATAGAAGTAAAATATAAAGCACATACGAAAGATATAAAAAGACTCATCAATGAAAAGTATTCAAACTTTAAAAAACTATATTTAGAATATAAGAATTATAATCATCACTTAGCCTTGGCAAGTTTTAATATCAATGATGATGTAAAAAAAATGGCTAAAGAAAATAATGTTTTATTATTACAAAGAAAAGGAGATTTAATAGAAACTATCTAAATCTTTATTTTTAAGATATGTTATAATGTACTATTAGAGTATACAAAGGTATAAATGATGATAACAAAAGAAGATTTAACACAAGCGATTTTGGATTTGAAAACATCTCAATCAAAAACAGATGAACAGATGAAAAAAACAGATGAACAGATGAAAAAAACAGATGCCAGATTAGATAGAGTAGCTAAACTAGTAGGCAATATATCTAATAATCAAGGAGATATAGCAGAAGAGTTTTTTTGGAATACAATATCTTCAAGTCCTATATTAAATGGTATAAAATATGATTCTTCACATAAAAATGCACATAAAAGAATAGGTGATATAGAAGATGAATATGATATCTTAATGGTAAATGGAAAAGATATAGCTATTATAGAAGTGAAATATAAAGCACATACTAAAGATATAAAAAGACTCATCAATGAAAAGTATACAAACTTTAAAAAACTATATTTAGAATATAAGAATTATCATCATCACTTAGCCTTGGCTAGTTTTAATATCAATGATGATGTAAAAAAAATGGCTAAAGAAAATAATGTTTTATTATTACAAAGAAAAGGCGACTTAATAGAAACTATCTAAATCTTTATTTTTAAGATATGTTATAATGTACTATTAGAGTATACAAAGGTATAAATGATGATAACAAAAGAAGATTTAACACAAGCTATATTGGATATGGGAAATAGATTAGAAAAATCTCACAATGAATTAGAAACATCTCAATCAAAAACAGATGAACAGATGAAAAAAACAGATACCAGATTAGATAGAGTAGCTAAACTAGTAGGCAATATATCTAATAATCAAGGAGATATAGCAGAAGAGTTTTTTTGGAATACAATATCTTCAAATCCTATATTAAATGGTATAAAATATGATTCTTCACATAAAAATGCACATAAAAGAATAGGTGATACAGAAGATGAATATGATATATTAATGGTAAATGGAAAAGATATAGCTATTATAGAAGTGAAATATAAAGCACATACGAAAGATATAAAAAGACTCATCAATGAAAAGTATTCAAACTTTAAAAAACTATATTTAGAATATAAGAATTATAATCATCACTTAGCCTTGGCAAGTTTTAATATCAATGATGATGTAAAAAAAATGGCTAAAGAAAATAATGTTTTATTATTACAAAGAAAAGGAGATTTAATAGAAACTATCTAAATCTTTATTTTTAAGATATGTTATAATGTACTATTAGAGTATACAAAGGTATAAATGATGATAACAAAAGAAGATTTAACACAAGCGATTTTGGATTTGAAAACATCTCAATCAAAAACAGATGAACAGATGAAAAAAACAGATGCCAGATTAGATAGAGTAGCTAAACTAGTAGGAAATATATCGAATAATCAAGGAGATATAGCAGAAGAGTTTTTTTATAATTCTATTAAAGCAAAACCTAGTTTAAATGGAATAACTTATGATTTTGTTGATAAAAATGTCACAAGAAATAAAAATAGTATAGAAGATGAATATGATATCTTAATGGTAAATGGAAAAGATATAGCTATTATAGAAGTGAAATATAAAGCACATACGAAAGATATAAAAAGACTCATCAATGAAAAGTATTCAAACTTTAAAAAACTATATTTAGAATATAATACATATAATCATCACTTAGCCTTGGCTAGTTTTAATATCAATGATGATGTAAAAAAAATGGCTAAAGAAAATAATGTTTTATTATTACAAAGAAAAGGCGACTTAATAGAAACTATCTAAATCTTTATAAAAATTATAAAATCATCTCAAATAAATTGAGACAATTTCCTTATTTAAAATTGTTCTTTTACTAGCTTTAGGACTTTTTAGGTCTTAAAGCTTTAGTTTTTAATTTAAGATTAAATAAAATAATTTTATAAACTATCTATTATATCACTAATATTTATATTGATTTGGGTAAATGCAAAAGTTTTATTTCCTAAGTCTATACTGTCCCTCTTTGTCAATACCAATCCTAAATATATTTATATTCCAAACCTCTAAGCTACCTTTAGTAACACTTCTTTAGCATTATAACATTTATCATTAGAACAATTATAATATGCTTCATCTGGTGTTAAATAATCTATTGCAGAATGCAATCTTTCTTTATTGTAAATATTAATATATTCATCTATTCCTTTTCTTGCCTCCTTGATATCTTTATATGAAGATGGATATACATCTTCATATTTTAATGTTCTCCAAAATCTTTCAATAACAATATTATCAATTGACCTCCCTTTTGCATCCATAGATATGGATATTCCATTATCTATTGATATTTGAATATGTTCATTTGCCGTGTATTGACTCCCTTGATCAGTATTTAATATTTGAGGTTTTGGATAGAGAGATAATGCTTTATTTAACACACTAGTTGTCAATGATACATCCATTGAATTAGATAACTTCCATGATAATATTTTCTTAGTATTCCAATGTATAATAGCAGCCAAATAAACAAAGCCTTTCTCTAGTCGAATATAAGTTATATCTGTACTCCATACTTTATTTGGAGTATCTATGATTACTTGATTTTTATCATTTTTAAACTCTTTTAAAAGGTATGGATATTTCTTATGTTCTTTATTAGCTAAAGTAGTTCTAAGCTTAGGATATAATGCTCTTATACCCATAAATTTCATAGCTGTTTTTATCAGTTTTCTACCAACATTTAAACCCAATCTAGCCAAGAGTTTAACTATCCTTCTAGTACCATAGTATGGGTGCTTTGTGTGTATTACATCTATCGTATTTAAAAGCTTCATATCTTCATCAGAACTAAATGAAATTACAGGTTCATAGTAGTGTGCTGTTTTAGATATATCTAATAATTTCAATTGCTTATTTAATGATAGTTTATGCTTGATATCAATCATCTCTTTTCTCTTATTTAATGATACCAAGCTTACGAGCTTTCCCTCAAGAAAATCTTTCTCTAAAGTTAATTCACCAACTTTCTTTGCCATATTATCTTTATCTTTTTGTAGTGTTTCAATTTCTATTTTATACTCTTTTACTAAAGCACTTTTATCAAATGCTAAACTTGCATTATCTAAAAACTGTTTCTTCCAATTTAATAAATTCTTTGGTAATACATTCGACAGTTTGCCTTGTGATATTAATCACAAGTTGTCCTTTACTCTTATTGTGTTGCTATCTCATTTAATGTCTTTGTTCCCTCTAAAACTTCTAAAACTAATTTTGCTTTAAAACTTGCTGTGTATGTTGTTCTTTTTCTACTCATAATGTAATATCCTCTTTTCTTATCTTTATATTGTATCTATTGGAATAAAAATATTTTATTAATCGGTTGTTTTATCTGGGGACATTATATAGATATAGCTATTATAGAAGTGAAATATAAAGCACATACTAAAGATATAAAAAGACTCATCAATGAAAAGTATACAAACTTTAAAAAACTATATTCTGAATATAAGACATATCATCATCACTTAGCCTTGGCTAGTTTTAATATAAATGATGATGTAAAAAAAATGGCTAAAGAAAATAATGTTTTATTATTACAAAGAAAAGGTGATTTAATAGAAACTATCTAGCTGCTACTTAAATCTTAAAATCCACTCTCCCTACTTTTCTACCCTCTCCCAAACTATTTTAGATATATTCCTACTTTTTGTATCAAACTCTATACCTAAGAGATAAATAGGTAAATCTTTATCTAAATACTTTTCATGATAATTTTTCTCTTTTATTTGTGCTAAAGCACTTGTACCATCTACTTTAAACTCTATTATATATATAGAATTAGTTAATTTAATAGTAAGGTCAATTCTTCCTTTGTTTGTACAATCCTCACCTATTAAATCAAATCCTAAGGCTTTCATATAAGAGTAAAATACACTTACATAATATCCCTCTTTAGTGTGCATATCATTTTTAGTAAATAAGTTATAAGGAATCGAAGCATATAAGGCTTTTAGATGTAACACCAGTGTATCAAAGTCTTGAGTGAATAATGCTTTTTTAATATGGTTAGAATTTACTAGAGTATTGTGATTTTTAGTCATAAAATCAGCGACACTTCCAAGCAGTGATTGTCTTACTTCTTGGTTTGGAATACCTAGATGATACTGTATGCTATCAAACACAGTCTGTGTATGAGTTATGGTTAAATACCCTGTTTGCCACATAAGAGTTTCTAGTTCTATATAATCTACATCAAAACTATTTAACATTCTTTCATCTTTTACTATGTTCTCTAAGTTTGGTAAGAAATAATTACTTTTTTCTATTAGTTTAAGTAAGAATGTAGGAGTGGCAGTTGCAAACCAGTAGTTATGGTACACAAAACCTTTTTGAATAAAAAGTAATATATCAAAAGGATTATAAACTCCTTCTCCTAAGAACTTATATCCGTTATACCATTTTCTTATCTTATTAAAGTCTTGACCTTTTAAATGCTCCTTAAAAGATGTCTCAACATCGTTTTGAGTATATCCACAAATAGTAGAATAACTTTTATCTAAAGTTATATCATTTATATTATTAAGTCCTGAAAATAAAGATACTTTTGAGAACTTAGAAACTCCTGTTATAAATACGAAGCGTAAGTACTCATCTGCTCCTTTAATAACACTATAAAAGTTCTTTAACTCATCTCGCAGTATCCTTGCTACATCAGGATTTTCTATATTATCTAAGATAGGTTTATCGTATTCATCTACAAGAATAATTACTTGTTGTTTATATTTTTTATTAGCATTTATTATTAGTTCTCTAAAACAAAAAGAAGCATTTTCTTTGTCTTGGCATTCTAAATCTAAATTGTTTTGATTTTCTTTTAAAATATTTAAAATGGTTTTACGAAAAGATTCCTTAGAAGAAAAATCTCCATCATTAAAACTAATTCTTATGATGGGATACTTTACAAAGTCATATTTATCATAAATATAAAGACCCTTAAAAACTTCCTTATCACCCTCAAAAATAGTTCTTAAAGTATCTAAAAACAAAGACTTACCAAATCTTCGTGGACGTGAGAGAAAAAAGTATCTCCCGTCACCATTTATAAGGTCAAGTGCTATTTTCGTCTTATCTACATACAAATAATTATCTTGTATGATAGTTCTTAATGTAGATATTCCTATTGGTAGTTTTTTTAGTTTTATATCTTTTATCATATTCTTATCCTAAGTTAGATACTAAATAATTAGATTTAATTATAGCTAAATTTATATTCTTAATATGTTTTAGATAGCTTTTTAGAAGTTTTTTGATAAAGTTTTTGTTCTATTTCCTTATATTTAGTATATTTTTTAAGGAGATTATGGCAATATATGAGAAATGGTAAAAAAGAAACTGGTGGTTTTTCATAGTTTGTTTTGTACTTTTTATTAATACAAAGGATTGATTATGCTTTATACAAAACAAAACAATATATCGTCATCACCTAGATATCTTACTATATTATTCTTACCTTTATTATTTTTCATAAGTGCATTTCTTGCTTATTTAGAATATTTTTCTTTAAAAATAGAGATACATACTCTTATCATTCTAGCTTTCATTTTATTAGTATTTATATTTTTTATTAAGCATAATGCTTGGTATTCATTTTGTAAATTTAAAAATTCTTTTGAAGAAATATTATCTTCTATTGAAGAGCATTTAGATAAAAATAAATTAAGTATTAATAATCAAACAAAATCGTTTGGAGATATTGAAGTTTTCTTTGATGATTATGTAAAACAAATAAGAAATGATAATTTTGCAAGTGTAGCAGCATCTGTTTTCCCAACTTTAGGTATATTAGGAACTTTTATAGCAATAGCACTTTCAATGCCTGATTTTTCAGTTCAATCACAAGCTGATTTAGATAAAGAAATAACAATACTTTTAAGTGGTGTAGGAACTGCATTTTATGCTTCTATTTATGGTATTTTTTTATCATTATTATGGATATTTTTTGAAAAAAGAGGTTTAAGTAAAATACAAAGCAATATTTTTAATGAAATGCAAACATACAAAAATAGAATGTGGACTACAGAAGAAATTAGCCTTCTTAATATAATTGAAAATCAAAATAATACTAAACAATTATCAGATAAATTACAAATAGTTATGTCAAGTTCTTATGTAGAACAATTAGATAAAATTAGTAATGAAAAACTAAATACAATAGAATCTTTAAATAAAGAACACGAGAAATTAGAAAAATTGCTTTTTACTAGATATACGAATATTATTGATTTATTTGAACAAAGTTCAAAAAAACAAGATTTAATGATAAATAGTTTTGAAAAACTACATACTCAAATTATGAAAAAATCTAATCAATCTTCAAAATCTTTTGAAGATTATGTTAAACATTCAACAGCTTTAAAAGCTGAAATTTACACAGTATTGTCATCTTTTCAATTAATTTCTAGTGATTTAAGAACTTTTGGACAAGATTTAATTCAAGATAATCTAAATAAAAGTATAAAAGATGAACAACAATAATAACAATAACAATACAAATTTTTGGATATCTTATGCCGATTTAATGGCTGGATTATTATTTGTTTTTATTTTACTAATTGGTGCTATTATTGTAAAATATACTTTGTTAGAAAGTAAATCTAAACTTTTAAAGAAAGAATTTATAGAAGAAAAACTTACTTTGAAAAAAAACAAAAATAAATTAGATGAAAAAATAAAAGAATTAGATGAAAAAACAAAAAAGTTTTCAGATACTATTGATTTATTAAATAAAACAAAAAATAAATTAAATATATCAAGATTAGATAAAGAAGCTTTAGAAGAAAAACTTTTAACGCAAAATCAGTCTATATCTTTTAAAAATAAAGAGATAGAAAAACATATACTTTTAGAAACTGATTATAAATTAAAATTGGAACATCAAAATTTTAATACTATAATTTTGAAGCAAAACATAAATAAAATAAAAAATACTTTAAAAACTGAAATTAAAAAAATAGATGAATTAGAAAAAAATATTTTAAATAAAGAAAATATCATCTTATTATTCAAAGATAAGGAAGAACAAAGTACTCAAACAATAAAAAGCTTAAAAAATAAAATAATAGTTACAAAATTGAAAATTGAAAATTTAACTGGAATAAAAATCAAAGTAATAAAACTTCTTAAAAAATCACTTGGAAAAGATATGAAAATTGATCCAATAGATGGTTCAATTAAATTATCTGCTAATATTCTATTTGATGAGGGTAAAAGTGATTTAAAAGAAAATTCAAAACAAGCTTTGAAAAAAGCTGTATATAGCTATTTTAATACTATTTTAGAAAATGAAAATATTAATAAACATATTGATAAAATCATAATAGAAGGACACACAAATTCTAAAGGTTCTTTTTTGTATAATCTTGATCTTTCACAAAAACGAGCATATTCAGTTATGGAATTTTTATTTTCAATGAATTTTGAGAAGAAATCAAAATTAAAAAAATTGTTACTTGCTAGTGGAAGGTCTTTTTTAGACCCTGTATTAGATAAAAATGGACAAGAAAATATCAACAAGTCAAGAAGAATAGAAATCAAGTTTAATTTAAAAAACCAAGAATCTATTAAAGAAATAGCAACAATTTTAAATAATAGTATTTGATAATTATCTATATACTTATACATTTTAATCATCTTGTTATTAAAATATATATATAATACTTTTATTATTTACAATAGCAAGGAATATAAATGAAAATCTTTTTATACATTGTTTTAATTATTGTTGTTCTTTTATCTGGTGGTGGTTATTATGCATATTATATATATGATACTACTATGCAAGAATTTGGCATTGATGGTACTAATATTGAGGAATTAGAAGCTTTTGAAAAAAGACTCTTAGAAATCAAAAAAGAAATAGAAGGCTTAAGTGACGAAGAAGCAAACATTGTCATGCAAAGAAGGATAAAAGAATGGAAAATATCCAGAAAAACAAAAAAATCTAAAACAACACAAAGTAAATTAGATGAAAAAACTATTGTTAAACCTCTTATCAAAAAACAAAGTATTTCTAAAAAAAGTATAGAAGAAAGTAATAAATTAGATTTATTTGAAGAATTACTCTTTGCTAAAAAATATGACAAAGCTTTAAATTTATTTGATAAAATTAAAAATAAATCATCAGACAAAGAACTCAACAATATAGTTTCTTATTTTTTAAATAAAAATAAAAAGAACATAGTAGGACGTTTTTTATATAGCCAAATTTTATATTTAGAAGAATCATATCTTGATTCAATTAAAGTTTTATATGATTTAAATAAAAAAATGCTAAATAAAAAAATGCAAGTATTAGTACATGAAAAAATTGACTTAACTAATGGTGTTTTTATGGAGACTTTATTAGAACAAAAGAAAATGGTTCATTTGTTAAGTTTTGTAAAATATGCAATATCGCAAAGATATGAAAAAGAGTATTATACATATGTCCTTGGAAAATTATATTTTGATTTAGATCAACTTAAAGATGCCACAAATATATTAAAAAAAATAAAATTTGACCAGTTGTATGGAAAACAAGCAAGAATGATATTGTATGCCATAAGTCCACCTGAAAAAGTTATAAAAAAGAAAATAGATAAAAGACCAAAAGTTGTAATTCCTAAAGCTGTTATTAGATACAGTTCAGGAGCCTTGGGTAAAAGAAATGGAAAGATGAAAGTTAAGAAGAAGACTGTTGAATTTGAGGGATCAAAAAGATTTGAAAAATCTGTTAAATTAACAAGACATGGCACAAATTTTATGATAAAAGTTATGATAAATAAAGGTAAAGTATTAAATATGTTATTAGATACAGGTGCTTCAAGTACTGTTATTTATGAAAAATCAATGAAAAACATTAAACATTCTATTATAAGAAATAATGTTAAAGTGCAAACAGCTAGTTCTACAATAAAGGCTAAAGTAATTAAACTAAAATCAATAGCTGTTGAAGATAATATTGTATATAATATAAAAGCATTGATTGTGAAAACAAGTGCTAAAAATACTTCAGATGGCTTATTAGGTATGAATTTTTTAGAAAATTATGATTTTTATATAGATCAGAAAAAAGCTATATTATATTTAACTAGTATCATAAAATAAAGAACAATATTAACAAATAATATTTAATAAAAAATAGAAAGGAAATGATGAATACTATTGAACAAGTGGAAAACTGGTTAAAAGAGCATGACATATCAGGATATAGTATTTCTGATGATTTATATGTTAGTGTAAAAGGAAATGTTAATTTAAAAGGAAAACTACCAAGAAAAATTTTATCTATTAAATTTAAAGAAGTTGATGGATATTTTGATATTTCTGATAATGAATTAATTAACTTAGAAGGTTGTCCAATAAAAGTAGGTAATTTTTTTAATTGTTCAAATAATAATTTGATATCATTATTCGATGCACCCAAGAAAGTTGGTGATTTTGACTGCTCAAATAATAAATTAGTTCGCTTGTCTTATTGTCCAAAAGAAGTAAATGGATATTTTGATTGTTCGCATAATAAATTATCATCAATAAAAGGAAGTCCGCGAACAATTAAAGATAAATTTGATTGTTCTTCTAATCTTATTAATTCATTAATAGGAGGTCCTAAATATATTAAACAATCTTTTGATTGTTCTTCTAATCACCTAAAAGACTTACAAGGAGGACCTATAATTGTAGGTAAAGATTATTCTTGCCATACTAATTTTTTAAAAAACTTAGATTTAATTGCAGATACAATAGACAATGATGTATATACAGATATAAAATTAGACAATATCCTCTCCTCACTTGATGAACAAGGAAAAATATGGAAATATAATGGTTCATCTATGGTTGAGTATATACATAAACCAATAGTATCTTTATCAAATGAATCAGAAATTAAGAAATGGTTAGAAAAACACGGTATTAGTAATTTTAAAATCCTTGGTAATAATTCTGTAAATGTAGATAGTGATGTCAGATTATCTAATAAATTAGCAAATTTATCAAAATTACCTTTATCTTTTAATGAGGTTAAAGGTAATTTTGATATTAGTGATAATGAGCTTGTAAGCCTTATAGGTTCACCAAATAAAGTAGGTGGAGATTTTTTAGCTTTTAAGAATGAACTAACTTCTCTTAAAGGTAGTCCTAAAGAAGTTAATGGTTCTTTTATTATTTTAAAAAATCATATTACAAGTATTGAATTTGCACCATCTATTGTTAAAGATGATTTTATTTGCTCACATAATCCAATTAATAATTTAGATGGAATTAATACTGTTTTAGGTTCTATTTTTACAGGTGTATTAATGGATAAAATAAAAGCAAAAAAATATGTATATAATGGAGTTACTACATATAAATACTCAGGTGATTTAATTATGCAATACTTAGATGAAGCATATGTAAGTTTAACAGATGAAGAGAGAGTTTTTAATAAAACAAGATTAAAATTAGAGAATGCTATTTCTAATATGTTAAAATCAAGTGAATTAAAAAAAGAAATGGTAACTGATGTTTTATTGAATAATTTATCAAAATATCATTTATTTGATTTAAAAAAACAAGTATTACTAATAAAAAATCCTCCGAAAATAAATTCTTCTAAAGAATTAAGTGAAAAAGATATATTGAAAATGGCTTTTGATGAAGAATTGTAAAGGGAATACAATACCACAAGAAAATAAAAATAAAACTTTAAAGCTTTTCAATGATTAGAGTAAATGCAATTAATATTTAGAAAAATAATATATCTTATTCTTATGCTAATTATTATTAGTATAATCTCTTTTATTGCTATTTCCTTAGCTCCTAATTCTTTTTTTGCAAGTGGTGAGTTAAATCCAAATATCACACAAGAAGCAGTACAAAGGCTAAAGGCAGTATACGGTTTAGATAAACCTTTACATATACAATACTTATCATGGATTTTTGCCATTGTTAAACTTGATTTTGGTATATCTTTTACAAGTGGTGAGTTAGTTAAAAATGAAATCTTGCAAAGATTACCCATAACACTAAGTATAAATATAATTTCTATGGTTTTGATTTTTATTATTTCTTTATATTTTGGTATTAAATCAGCTTTCAGTAAAAATAGTTTTTTTGATAAATTTACTGCTCAGTTATCCTTGGTTAGTTTTTCCATCCCCTCATTTTACTTAGCATTATTAGGAGTATCTTTTTTTGCCATGAAGCTTGAGATACTACCAATTGCAGGACTTCATTCTATGAGCGATGATGGTAGTTTAGAATATTATTTAGATTTTGCTTGGCACTTAATTCTTCCTATTTGTATTATAACTTTTGGGGGAATTGGTGGCTTGATTTTATATATTAGGTCTTTAACTATTGATATTCTAAAATCAGATTATATTTTCTTTGCAAAAGCTAGAGGATTAAATAAAAAGCAAATACTAAGATATTATATTTTGCCAAACCTTTACCCTCCTGTTATTACCTTATTAGGTCTATCTCTACCTGGTATTATTGGAGGTTCAGTTATACTTGAAACTATTTTTTCTATTGATGGTATGGGTATGTTGTTTTTTCAAAGTGCCTTAGCTCATGATTATCCTGTTATTATGGGAATACTAATTATTGGAGCCTTACTAACATTATTGGGAAATATTATTGCAGATATGGTTTTATTAAAATTAAATCCTAATGTTGATGATAAATATTAAAAAACTTACAAGGAAATAAATGAAGATAATAAAAAGTACGAAAGAGCTTCAAAGTATTAGAAGAAGTATAAGTACTAAAGTGGGTTTTGTTCCTACTATGGGAGCCTTACATGAAGGACATATTTCTTTAATAAAAGAAGCAAAAAAACAAAATGATATTGTATTTGTTTCTATTTTTATTAATCCAAAACAATTTTCTATAAATGAAGACTTTAGCTCTTATCCTATAAAAAAAGAAGCCGATATAAAAATATGTGCATTAGCTAAAGTTGATTATCTTTTTATGCCAGAAATATCAAGTATTTATTCACAAAATGAAGTTTTGATTAAATCACCAAACCAAAGTTATATACTTGAAGGTTTTTCAAGACCAGATCATTTTAATGGTGTATTACAAGTGGTATTAAAGTTATTTGGTTTGATTCAAGCTCGTAACTCATATTTTGGCAAAAAAGATGCCCAACAATTATTTTTAATACAAAAAATGGTAAAAAACTTTTTTATCAATACACAAATTATAGCCTGTGAAACACTTAGACAAAATGATGGTCTAGCTATTAGTTCAAGGAATACCTATCTTTTGCCACAAGAAAAAAAAGAAGCTTCTTTGATTTCTAAATCACTTTATTGTGCCTCAAGAATCATTTCTAAGAATGAATTTGATGTAAATATTATTAAAAATGAAATGTTAAATATTTTAAAAAATTTAAATGTAGAATATATTGAGTTTGTAAATAAAAACTTTCAAAAAATCACAAAAGTTGAATTAAAAAATACCATAATATTAATTGTTGTAAAATTTAAAACTGTACGACTATTAGATAATATTTGGGTATAGTCCTGAAAACAGACGCTTTAAAATTCGTTTTCACTTTTGCCTATTTATCATTCTTTTTTTCTAATTCTCAAAAAAGATGCAAATTTTGGTTTTTTGTATTTTGTTAATCCATAATATTTATAAGTAATAATATCACCAATTTTAGGATGATTAATCCTTTGAATATTTGAAAATCCTCCTCCTAAATTGAATATTATATTATTTGGAAGTTTTATTTTTAAACTTTTCATTTTTTTATTTATCTTATTTTTATTTATCTTATTGTTATTTTCATTCTTTTTCTTATAATTAATTCCAATAACTAAACCCTCAGCATCATAAAACTTTTTAACTTTTAAAATATTTGAACTTCTACCTTCTTGATATGCTAAATCACCTTTTTTAATAATAACACCTTCACCTTTTAAGAGTATGATATTTTCTAAAAATACATCTAAATCTTGGCTGTTCTTACATTTTATTTGCTCTATAAATTTAACATATACATTTTTAGATTTTTTAAAGTGCTTTTTTGCATAAGCTAATCTTTGCATAAAATCTCCTTTTATACTTGGAACTTCAAAAATATTATAAGTTAGTTGTTTCCATTTTATTGATGGTTTTTTATCTAAAACTATACTTTGAATATTTTCAAAATCATTTCTTTTTGTCCATAATTCCATCTAAAGAAAATGATGGAAAATTTTTAGTGAAATATTTAGGTGCATTTATGATATTCCCATTTTTACTAAGTAAATTATGTCCATTCCAATATGCTCTTATGCCATCTAACTTTTCACTCATATACCAACCCCTTACATTATGTTCTTGTTTATAGATTTTAGCTTTTTCCAAATCAAAAGCAAGCATATTTTGTAATAAAAACACAAATGATATATAAATAATAAATTTCATAAAAATCCTTTTGTAAATAACTTCTAAGATAATATATAATTATTATTTATAGTCTTATTAAGTCATAATCACTTTTTAGATAAGATAGTCTTAATTTAACTAAAAATAGGATTTTTATGAAATACAATGACATTGATTTTAATACAAAAACCATATTAATAACTGGAGCAGCAGGATTTATTGGTTCTAATTTATGTTTTTATTTTCAAGAAAATTATCCTAATACAATTATAATAGGACTTGATAGTTTTAGATCCCAAGATACATTTTCAAATAAAAACTTAAAAAGTTTCGGACATTTTAAAAATCTTATAGGTTTTAAAGGCACAATTATAAGTGGGGACATAAATGATAACAAACTTATAAAAACTCTCGAAAGTGATTATAAGTTTGATTATATTTTTCATCAAGCTGCTATTTCTGACACAACTGTAAAAGAACAAGATATAATGATAAGTACGAATGTTAATGCTTATGAGAATTTATTAAAAATAGCAATAAAACATAAAGCAAATATGATATATGCAAGTTCAGCAGCAACTTATGGAGATGCAAAAGCGCCACAAAGTGTAGGAAATGAAAGTCCAAATAATATATATGGTTTTAGTAAACTTATGATGGATAATATTACGTACAAATACTTAAAAACAAAACTTGATATATCAATTGTAGGTTTAAGATATTTTAATGTATATGGACGACGAGAATTTTATAAAAATAAAACTGCTTCAACTGTTATTCAATTTGGACATCAATTATTAGCTAATAATGCTCCTAAATTGTTTGTGAATAGTGATAAAATTTTAAGAGACTTCATCTATATAGAAGATATTATTCAAGCTAATATTAAAGCATGTAAACCTTTAAAAAGTGGTATTTATAATATTGGAACTGGAAAAGCACGATCTTTCCAAGATATAAGCGATATTTTACAAAAAGAATTAGGTACAAGTTTTGAAACAAACTATATTCCAAATCCTTACATAGGACAATATCAGTTTTTTACACAAGCAAATATAGAAGATAGTACGAAATATTTAAAATTTTCTCCAAGATTTGAATTAGAAGATGGAATTAAAGCATATATTCCTGAAATAAAAAAATTATATAAAGAAGAGATATTATGATAAAAAATGATATAAAACCTAATATATTAGTTATTGGTGATTTAATGATAGATCATTATTTATGGGGAATATGTGAAAGAATATCTCCTGAAGCTCCTGTACAAGTTGTGGATATAAAAAATGAAACAATAGTTTTAGGTGGTGCTGGTAATGTAATTACTAATTTAGTATCTTTGGGTGCAAATGTTAGTGTTATGTCTGTAATTGGGAGTGATGAAACTGCGATTGATTTAAAATATAAACTGGATCAAGAAGGTGTAAAATCATTTTTAATAGAACAAAAAGGCAGAAAAACATCTAAAAAATCAAGAATAATGGCTTCTAATTCTCAAGTTGTAAGGTTTGATCACGAAAGTAAAAATGACATTTCTTTTTCTAGCGTTAATAAACTTTATTCAAAACTACAAGAGCGAATTAATGCTTATGACATAATTTTATTATCAGATTATGGAAAAGGTGTATTAACCAATGATTTAACACAAAAAGTAATTACTTATGCAAATGAGCATAATATAAAAGTTATAGTTGATCCAAAAGGAAGTGATTATTCAAAGTATAAAGGTGCTTATTTATTAACTCCAAATAAAAATGAAGCTAAAATAGCTTCAAGAATTGATATTGAAAATGATGAACAATTAAAAGAAGCTTTGCAAAAATTAAAAACAATTTCTAATTTGGATATCTCCATTATAACTTTAAGTGAACAAGGTATAGCTATATTAGATAACAATGATGAAGTAATAATAAAACCAACAGTAGCAAGAGAAGTATACGATGTAACAGGTGCAGGAGATACAGTATTAGCCTCACTTGGTTATGCTTTATCAACTGGTAATAATATTTATAAGTCTGTCGAATTTGCTAATTTAGCAGCTGGTGTGGTTGTTGGAAAATTAGGAAGTTCTACTGTTACTTTTGATGAAATTGAAGACTATAAAGCCACCTTACATAAAAGTTCAATAGAACTTCATATTAAATCAATGAATGAGATACAAAAAGTAATAAAAAGATTAAAAGAACAAAATAAAAAAATAGTTTTTACAAATGGTTGTTTTGATATTTTACATAAAGGTCATGTTCAATATTTAAATAAAGCCAAATCTTATGGTGATATTTTAATATTAGGTTTAAATAGCGATACTTCTCTTAAAAGATTAAAAGGTGAGGGAAGACCTATAAATAAGCAAGATGATAGAGCCTATATATTATCTGGTTTAGAATGTATAGATTATGTAGTTATCTTTGATGAAGATACTCCATATGAATTAATTAAGATTATCAAACCAGATATATTAGTTAAAGGATCTGATTATGAAGGTAAAGATATAGTTGGTTCTGATATTGCAAAAGAAACTAAACTTGTAACATTTGTGCAAGGAAAAAGTACAAGTAAAACTATTGATAAAATAAAAAAAGGTTTATAATTGAAAACAATAATACAAAATGAACTTTTAGCACATTTAGAAACTATAAAAAAAGTTATACAAACTATGGAAAAACCACTTGAAGAAGCTGCCCTTGTAGTTGTAGAAGCTTTAAAAAATGGTAATAAAATTCTATTATTTGGAAATGGTGGAAGTGCAGCAGATGCACAGCATATTGCTGCTGAGTTAACGGGGCGATATAAAAGCAAAAGACGTGCCTTAGCTGGTATTGCACTTACAACTGATACTTCAGCACTAACGGCTATTGCCAATGATTATTCTTATGAAGAAATATTTAGCAGACAAGTTGAAGCTTTAGCTAAAGAAGGTGATGTATTAATTGGTATTTCAACAAGTGGAAATTCACAAAATATAATAAATGCCTTTATAAGTGGAGATGAACTTAAGTGTAAAACCATTGCTTTTTCAGGTAAAAATGGGGGAAAGCTTAAAGATTATTCAGATTTAAATTTAATAGTTCCATCAATGGATACTGCAAGAATTCAAGAAATGCACATATTATTTGGTCATATACTTTGTCAAATAGTTGATAATGAATTTAGTAAGGAATAATATGACTTTAAACAAGCAAGATAAAACAATAATAAAAAATTCTATAAGAGATATTAAAGATTTCCCTAAAAAAGGAATAGTTTATCAAGATATTACTACTTTATTAAATAATAAACAAGCATATCAAATACTAATGAATCATTTAGAACAAAGATATAAAACGTATAATTTAGATTATATCGTTGGTATTGAAGCTCGTGGTTTTATCTTTGGTGCTGCTTTAGCTGATAGATTAAAAATAGCTTTTGTTCCAATGCGAAAAAAAGGCAAACTTCCAAGTACAACTGTTTGTGAAAAATATGAGCTAGAATATGGTTTTGATGAAGTTGAAATACATCTTGATGCTTTTGTTAAAAATTCAAGAGTTTTATTAATTGATGATTTATTAGCAACAGGTGGCACAGCAAGTGCAGCTTCTAGGCTTATAAAAAAACTAGATGTTAATTTAGTTGAAATATGTTTTATCATAAATTTATTGTTTTTTAATTCGCGTGAAAAATTAGAAAAACATACAAATATTTATTCAGTTTTAGATATATAAGGACAGATATGTACATACCTAAAAAAAGTATTTTTGATCCAGATGAGAATGGACATTTTAAAGAATTTGGTGGGCGTTATGTTCCTGAAACTTTAATGCCTATTTTACTTGAACTTGAAGAAGAATATAAAAAATATAGATTTGACAAAGTATTTTGGAGAGAAGTAAATGATTTATTAAAAGATTATGTAGGAAGACAAACTCCTTTATATTATGCAAAAAATTTAAGTGATGAAATTGGTGCAAAGATTTATTTGAAAAGAGAAGATTTAAATCATACAGGAGCTCATAAAATTAATAATGTAATTGCTCAGGGTTTACTAGCAAAAAAGATGGGCAAAACAAAGATAATTGCTGAAACAGGTGCAGGTCAACACGGAGTAGCAAGTGCTACCATTGCAGCACTGCTTGGTTTGGAGTGTACTGTTTTTATGGGTGCTAAAGATGTACAGCGTCAAGAATTAAATGTATTTAGAATGAAACTATTAGGGGCAAAAGTTGTAAGTGTTGAAACAGGTAGTAAAACATTAAAAGATGCTATGAATGAAGCTATTAGATTTTGGGTAACAAATGCAAGAGATACTTATTATATAATAGGTACAGTTGCAGGTCCTCATCCTTATCCTATGATGGTAAGAGATTTTCAAGCTATTATTGGCTGTGAAGCTAGAGAACAAATCTTACAAAAAGAAAATAGACTTCCTGATTATATTATAGCTTGTATTGGTGGTGGATCAAATGCTATTGGTATTTTTTCACACTTTTTAGAAGATAAGCAAACTACTTGTATAGGCATTGAAGCAGGGGGCTTAGGAATTGACACTTCTAAACATGGATGCTCCCTTGCAAAAGGAAAAGCAGGAATATTGCATGGTCAGTGTTCATATCTTTTACAAGATGAAAACGGTCAAGTTTTAGAAGCACATAGCTTTTCTGCTGGTTTAGATTATCCAGGCATTGGGCCAGAACATAGTTTTCATAAAGAAAATAAAAGTATAAGATATGATTCAATTACAGATAAAGAAGCTTTAGATGCTTTTGTTTGGTTAAGTCAAAAAGAAGGAATAATTCCTGCTTTTGAAAGCTCACATGCAATAGCTTATTTAAAAAAAGAAAAAGATATGTTTAAAGATAAACTAGTCATTATTAATTTATCTGGTCGTGGTGATAAAGATATGACTCAAGCAAAAACTCTATTAAATTTTGATTAGGAAAAATATTGAAAAATAAATTAAAACAAAATTCTGGAAAAATTTTATTTATAGTTGTTGTTACATTTTTCTCTTTTTTAATATATAACTTATATAATGCTCCTGTTAGTGGCATTGAAAATAAATTTATTTATTTATTAAAAACTTATGGTTATGTAATTTTATTTGCATGGAGTATTTTAGAAGGTGAGATAGGTTTGATTATGGCAGGTTTACTTGCACATACAGGAGATATGAATTTATACATTGCTATTTTCATTGCTGGTCTTGGTGGCTTTGCAGGAGATCAAATATATTTTTATATAGGAAGATTTAATAAAACATATGTTTTTAAAAAATTCAAAGGTCAAAGAAGAAAGTTTGCACTTGCACATGTATTATTAAAAAAATATGGTTGGCCTATAATATTTGCACAAAGATATATGTACGGTATGAGAACTATCATTCCTATTTCTATAGGATTAACTAGATATTCAAGTAAAACATTTGCGATTATTAATCTAATAAGTGCTTGGTGTTGGGCTGCTATTACTATAATACCTGCTTGGTATTTTGGAGAAGAGATTTTAGTACTTTTACATTTATTAAAACAATACTGGTATTTAGCAGTTCCTTTTGCCTTATTTGCTGGTGGTGGTATGATTTATTATTTTAATAAACTAAGTAGAAAAGAAGATAAAACATAAAATGTCAAAAAGAACAAGTAATATTATAAGAATTTATAATAATAAAATTTGTAGATTATCTAACTTTTTGATATACTTCTAGTAAAAAAAATTAGGAATAAAAATGAAAAAAAAATTATTAGTATTGTTTTCCTTATTAGGTTTAGGTTCACTGCAAGCTGATTTTAAATCTTTAAATACTCTTGAAGTAGTAGAAGCTATGAAAAAAGGCATTGAAGTTATTGATGTACGAAGGCAAGAAGAGTGGAGTCATTATGGGATAATAAAAGGAAGTCATAAACTTACTTTTTTTGATAATGCTGGAAGATATAATCTAAATAAATGGTTAATAGACTTTAAAAAAATTGTTAAAAATAAAAACCAAGCTTTTATCTTAGTGTGTGCTCATGCTAATAGAACTAAATTTATTGGGAAAATATTAAATAAAGAATTTGATTATAAGAATGTTTATGAACTTGATGGTGGTATTAATTATGGTTGGATAGACAAAGGGAAAGATGTTATAAAGTAAAAACTTTATAATACTTATGAAAGTTCAGAATAACACTCTTAATATTTCTTTAGCTAACAATAAAGTATTAAAAAATATTTTAACTAAAATAGATAATAAAAATCTAAATGCAATACTTAAAAGTAATATTTCTATACAAGATATAATTAAAAATTTATTTGTTGATTTAAAAAATGGTACAAAACATAATGTAACAATAGAAAATATTCTAAAAAATTCTGTGGTTTTTAAAAACTTTGATTCGTTTTCCAAGTCAATATTAAACTTGATTAATGAAATCAAATCAAATTCACAGTTTAATAAGTTTAAACCTTTGTTAGAAAGTTTGTCAAAAAATATTCAAGATATTGATGAAAAAAGTTTAAAAGAACTTATAAATAAATCAGGTATTTTTTTAGAATCTAAAATATTAAAACAAAATACAAATAATAATAAAACTTTATTAAACAATATAAATACTGATATGAAAACACTTTTATTAAAAATGAAAAGTGAAATCTCAAATAATACAAATACACAAACCAAAGAAATCTCTAAACAAATTGATAAATTACTCTTTCAAATTGATTATTATCAATTATTATCTTTAACATCAAATAGTCATTATTTATATATTCCTTTTTTGTGGGATGTATTAGAAGATGGAAATATTTATATAAAACAAGTTAAAAAAGATAAATTCTATTGTCAGATTAATCTTTGTTTAAAAGATTATGGACAAACTGATCTTTTATTAGTTTTATATGATAAGAATAAACTTGACTTAAAAATTAATACAAGCCAAGATGATTTTAAAACATTAGTACAAGAAAATATTCAAACTTTAAAAAAAGCATTCAATAATACAAACTTAGTTCTTACAAATGTACAAGTTTCAAGCTTAAATATAAATGAAAAAGAAAAGCAATCAGATATATATAAACAAAATGATAATTTTGAATTTGGATTTAATATAAAAGCCTAAGATGAAAAAAGATAATATTACAAAAGCAGTAGCATTACAATATGATATAAAAATCAATCAAGCTCCAAAAGTTATAGCAAAAGGTAAAGGAGATATTGCCAAAAATATCATAAAAATTGCAAAACAAAATAAAATTCCAATACAAAAAGATGAAGACTTAATAGAATTATTAAGCCAAATTGATATTGATAAAGAAATTCCTGATACTATGTATCAGGCTGTGTCTGAAATTTTTTCTTTCATTTATGACTTAACAAAGATAAATAATAAGAATAAAAAATAAACTTGATATAAGATATTTTGTATTATAATTGCTTTCCAAAATAAAGTATATATATGAATATTAAAATGAATAATTTAGATAAGCCACTTTTTATTTTTTTGTTGTTTATTTCTACAATTCTTATAAATACAATTGCATCTATATATTTTAATTCAATAATGCTTTGTGGAGTTTTATTTATAGCTTTTCTAGTGTGTATTAAAAAGAAGTATTATTATACTTTATCTTTTATTATCTTATCATTTTTATTTATTGAATTAAATAATGGATTTAAAATATTTTCTCTAACTTTATTGGCATTATTTTTATATACTTTTATAATATCTCACATAAAGCGTTTTATGTCTTTTAGCTTATTTAACCCCTATATTTATATATTTTTATTTTATTTTTCTATATTTTTAATATGGTCTGTAATTTATGAGATAAATGCAAATTTAGTTATAATATTTTTAATAAATATTCTTATTGATTTTTTAGTTTTTGGACTTTTAATTTGAAGAGATTAAATATATTATTAGTATTTATAATTATTATTATAATAACATTATTAATTAGAGTGTATTTTTTAAGCATTAAATCAAATACATATTATGAAGAATTATCAAAACAAAATTATATAAAAAGAATATATAAAATACCAAATAGAGGTATAATAAAAGATAGAAATGGTATCGCTTTAGCTATGAATAATCTTGGCTTTTCTATAACAGTAGAACCTCATTTAAGAACAAGTAAAAATAAACATAAGTTAGAGAAAATCATTACTTTAATTAACAAGCACTTTCCTAAATACGAAAAGAAAAAACTACAAAAAGTATATAAAAAACTTGATTCTGCTTATAGGCATGATTTCGTTAAACTTGTTGATTATATTTCATATGATGATTTTTTTTCAAAATATACTTTATTTAATTCTATTGAAAATATCAAAATAAAATCAGCTGTAAAAAGAATATATCCTTTTAAAAATATAGCTTCTCATGTTATAGGTTATGTAGGAAAATCTTCAAGAGAAGATAACAATAAAAATAAATTTTCTAAATATAGTGGTATTATAGGTAAAAATGGTTTAGAAAAATTTTATAATAACAAACTACAAGGAAAGCTAGGTTTTAAAGATGTCAAAGTTAATGCTTTAAATAAAGAAATTGAAATTTTAAAACAAGTTAAACCTTTGATTAATAATAATCTACATACAACTCTTGATATAAGATTACAAAAATATGTGCAAAGTCTCTTTAAAGATAAAAGTGGTGCAGTTATTATAATGGATGCTAATAATGGAGAGATATTAAGTGCAGCTTCTTTTCCTGAGTTTGATAATAATATATTTGTAGATGGAATTTCTGTTAAAAATTGGAATATTATGAAAGATGATTTTAATCATCCATTTACTAATAAATTAATTAATGGTCTTTATCCACCTGGTTCTGTTATTAAGATGGGTGTTGCTCTTTCTTATTTAGAAAATAATGTAAAAACTAACTTTACTATTTATGATACTGGTTCTTTACTTCTTGGAAAAAGATATTTTAGATGTTGGAAGCATAAAGGACATGGTAAAGTAGGATTTAGAAAAGCTATTAGAGAAAGTTGTGATGATTTTTTTTATAAAGGTAGTTTAAAAGTTGGAATAAATAAGATATCAAAAACTTTAGATAAATATGGTATTGGTCATATAACAGGAGTTGATTTACCAAATGAATTTGTAGGTTCAAACCCAAATAAAAACTGGAAGCATTCAAAATATAAACAACCATGGTATATAGGTGAGACAGTTATTACATCTATTGGACAAGGTTATATGCTTGTAACTCCTATGCAAATAGCAAGATATACAGCATTATTAGCCACAAGTAAGTTGCCAAAACCTCACTTTTCAAAAGACAATTATGAAGAGCCCAAAAATGTCAAAATCAATAAACTTCATCTTAATATAATACGAAAAGGTATGTATGATGTTATAAATCACCCCAAAGGTACAGCTAATTATTATGTAAATTCATCTATAACATTAGCAGGTAAAACAGGTACTGCTCAAGTGGTATCTATTCCACAATCTGAGAAAAAAAGAATGAAAGAGCATGAATTGGCTTATTATAAAAGATCTCATGCTTGGATTACAACTTATGGACCTTATACTAATCCACAATATGTAGTTACAATTGTAGTTGAACATGGGGGTCATGGTGGACAAGCAGCTGGTTCTATGATTACCAAAATTTATGACAAACTTCAAGAATTTGGCTATATTCAAAATAAGTAAGTAAATATTGTTTGATAAATAAATTATGTTATAATCCTTAAAAAAAGGATAATCTTAATAAATGAAGATTTTAATAACTGGAACAGCAGGTTTTATTGGCTATCATTTGGCAAAAAAGCTATTAGATCAAGGTCATGAAGTAATTGGGCTTGATAATATAAATGATTATTATGATGTCAATTTAAAATATGCTAGACTAGAAAATCTTGGAATAAACAAAGAAAATATCAAAGACGATATCTTAGCTAAGTCTATAAAATATAAAAATCATAAATTTATAAAAACAAATCTTGAAAATGATAAGGTACTAAATGCACTTTTTGAAACACAAAATTTTGATTGTGTATGTAATTTAGCAGCACAAGCAGGTGTTAGGTACAGTATAGAAAATCCACATGCTTATATAAAAAGTAATATCGTTGGGTTTATGAATATACTAGAAGCTTGTAGAAATTTTGATGTTAAAAACTTATCTTATGCCTCTTCATCTTCTGTATATGGATTAAATAAATCTCAACCATTTAAAACTACGCATATAACAGATACACCTATTTCATTATATGCAGCTACAAAAAAATCAAATGAACTTATGGCTCATACTTATTCACATCTTTATGGTTTAAGCACTACAGGATTGCGATTCTTTACTGTTTATGGACCTTATGGTCGCCCTGATATGGCTCCTATGTTGTTTGCAGATGCTATATTAAATAATAGAGAAATAAAGGTTTTTAATCAAGGAGATATGAGTAGAGATTTTACTTATATAGATGATATAATAGATGGAATTATTAAAGTAATACATAAGCCAAGTAAGTATAATATTTACAATATCGGAAACAATGCCCCTGTAAAGTTAATGGATTTTATAGAGATTCTAGAAAATGCACTAGGTAAAAAAGCAAAGAAAAACTTTATGCCTATGCAAGATGGCGATGTAAAATCAACTTTTGCAGATGTTAGTGGATTAATAAAAGATTTTGATTATAAACCAAATACTAAATTAACTGATGGAATAGGGCAGTTTGTGAAGTGGTATAAAGAGTTTTATAATTAAAACAAATATCTCATTATGTTATACTTATGTATATATTAAATTTAGAGTTAAATTATGATAGTTTTAGAATAAAAAGAATATTGATTTTAATGAGATTGAAAGATTTTTTTTATCTTTTTAAAGATATACTATAGAAGAGATGAGTAATTGGAGCTAGTATGATAAATATCGAAGAATTAAAACCACAAATCATAAAAGCACTTATGCCTTTAAAGCCTAACAAAATCATACTTTTTGGTTCGTATGCTTATGGTACACCAAATGAAGATAGTGATATAGATTTGTTTTTATTAAAAGATGATTTAACTATTGAGAATACAAGAAAATATGAAAGAGAAGCTGGAAAAAGACTTTTAAATTTACAGTTAAAATATAAAACAAATGGCATAGATATATTATCTGCTCCTACAGCATATATCAAAAAAAAAGAAGATTATTTCTATAAAGTTGATATTTTACAAAATGGTAAGGTGTGGTATGAACAAGCAATTAGCTAAAGAATGGCTTAGAAAAGCTTGGCATAATCTATCAACAGCACAACTATTGTATAAAGCAGAACACTATACAGATATTATTGCTGTAGAATTACACTATGCCGTTGAAAAAATACTAAAATCATTTTTAGCTTATGAAAATAAAAAAATACCAAAAACACATGCTCTAGTAGAAATATCAAAAGAAATAACTTCATATATTAAATTATCTGATGAGTTAGAATTACTACAGCAAATCTCAAAATATCATATTGAAGAATCATATCCTATCTTTGATAGGGCTTTACCCAAACGAGAAGAGATAAAAGAAGTATTAGGCTTTACGGAAGCTTTATTTGAAAAAGTTTGCAAAATATTGGATATAAATAAAGAAGAGTTAGTATGAGCAAAAAAGATTTTGACTATAAACCAAATACTAAGTTAGTTGATGGAATAGGGCAGTTTGTGAAGTGGTATAAAGAGTTTTGTAAAATCAATAAGGAAGAAAATAAATGCTAAATAATTTTTTTGTAAATTTAATCTATAAGTATAGGTTTTTTATATGAGTGATATTTTAAATTTGATAGGTAGAAATAAAGAATTATTTAAAAATGATATTAGTAAGTATGATTTAGAATTAAAACAAATTATACAAAATTCATCTTTTTTAGTGCTTGGTGGAGCTGGGTCAATTGGTCAAGCTGTTACAAAAGAAATATTTAAAAGAAATCCTAAAAAACTTCATGTGGTGGATATAAGTGAAAATAATATGGTTGAGCTTGTGCGTGATATTAGGTCTTCCTTTGGATATATTGATGGTGATTTTAAAACATTTGCCCTAGATATTGGAAGTCTAGAATATGATTCTTTTATAAAAAATGATGGTAAATATGACTATGTTTTAAATTTATCAGCCTTAAAGCATGTTAGAAGTGAAAAAGATCCGTTTACTTTAATGAGAATGATTGAGACCAATATATTTAATACTGATAAAACTTTAGAGCAATCAATTAATAATGGTGTTAAGAAATATTTTTGTGTTTCAACCGATAAAGCCGCTAACCCTGTTAATATGATGGGTGCAAGTAAAAAAATTATGGAAATGTTTGTAATGAGACGTTCTTTAAAAATAAAAGTATCTATGGCTAGATTTGCTAATGTTGCTTTTTCTGATGGCTCATTATTATATGGATTCAATCAAAGAATTCAGAAAAAACAAGCCATTGTTGCACCAAATGATATAAAAAGATATTTTGTTACACCTCAAGAATCTGGAGAATTATGCTTAATGTCTTGTATATTTGGAGAAAATAGAGATATCTATTTCCCTAAATTAAGTGAGGATTTGCATCTTATTTCTTTTGCAGATATTTCTCTTATATATCTTAAAAATTTAGGATATGAGCCATATTTATGTAAAGATGAAAATGAAGCAAGAGAGTTTTTTAGTAAAAAGACAATATCAAAAAGCAACAAATTAAAACTATGGCCTTGTTTGTTTTCTTCAAGTGATACAACAGGTGAAAAAGATTTTGAAGAGTTTTTTACTACAAATGAAATACTAGATATGAGTAGATTTGAAAATTTAGGTGTCATTAAAAATAAAGCAATTTTTAACGAAGATAAATTAAATCATTTTAAAAATCAAATTAAAGCCTTTAAAAAAAAATTATCTTGGTCAAAAGAAGAAATATTAAAAGAGTTTTTTGAAATGATTCCAGATTTTGGACATAAAGAAACTGGTAAATATCTTGATGGAAAAATGTAAAGTATGCTTTTTAACTCATATGAGTTCATATTTTCATTTTTACCAATTACATTTTTTGTATATTTCTACCTAAACAATAAAAGATTTACAGTAGCGGCAAAAGCTTTTTTGGTGTTTAGTTCATTGTTTTTTTATTCTTGGTGGAACATAGCTTATCTTCCTTTAATATTAATATCTATACTGTTTAATTATGTAATAGGTAAGAATCTATTGGACTCTAAAAAGCTAATAATAGGAATAAAATTTTCTAAAAAATCTGTTTTAATATTTGGTATTGTTTGTAATATTTTATTACTTGGATATTTTAAATATGTAGATTTTTTTATAGAAAATTTTAATTTCATAAGTGATTCAAATATAGATTTATTACAATTACTACTACCTCTTGCAATATCGTTTTTTACTTTTCAACAAATAGCATATTTAGTAGATAGCTATAAACAAGAAACTAAAGAGTATGATTTTTTAAATTATGCTTTATTTGTAACATTTTTCCCTCAACTAATAGCTGGACCAATCGTACATCATAAAGAGATGATGCCACAATTTGCAACACTAAAAAATAAGGTAAAAAATTATAAAAATATATCTTTAGGTATTTTTGTATTTTCTATAGGCTTATTCAAAAAAGTTGTTATTGCCGATACTTTTGCTATTTGGGCAAATAAAGGCTTTGATGTTGCTCAAACTCTTAATTTATTTGAAGCATGGGCAACTTCACTTTCTTACACTTTTCAGCTATATTTTGATTTTTCTGGCTATACAGATATGGCAATAGGTATAGCTCTTTTATTTAATATAAAACTTCCTATTAACTTTAACAGCCCATACAAGGCATTAAATATTCAAGACTTTTGGAGAAGATGGCATATTACTTTATCAAGATTTTTAAGAGATTATATATACATACCGCTTGGAGGCAATAAAAAAGGTAATTTTAGAACTTACTCAAATTTAATGGTAACGTTTATCATAGGTGGATTTTGGCATGGAGCTGGATGGACATTCTTACTCTGGGGATTTCTTCATGGTTTAGCTTTATCGATTCATAGGCTCTGGCAAGGCTTAGGTTTAAAAATGTGGACTTGGCTTGCTTGGTTTATAACTTTTAATTTTTTAAATATAACTTGGGTATTTTTTAGAGCCAAAGAATGGGATGATGCGATTAAGGTTTTAGGAGGAATGTTTGGATCTAATGGTATTGTAATAGCTAAAAAATTTGAATCAATGATGTTATTTTTGACAGAATATGGTGCGGTATTTAGTGAGGTTACATTACATATAGGTGGAGGAAGTGAAAGTTTTATATGGCTAGTTTTTGCCTTTATTATAGCTTTATATTTAAAAAATTCTATAGAGTTGTTAAGTAAATTTAAAAATAATTATTATTATTTAATTTTTACAGTACTAGTGTTATTAATTTCTATTTTAAATTTACATAAAAAAAGTGAATTTTTGTATTTTAATTTTTGAGCAATAGTATGTATAAAATATATATAAAAAAATTATTTATAATAATATTCTTGTTACTATTTACTATTGCTGGTATCAATTTTACTGTAGACCCTGGAAATATATATTTAAAAAAATATATCTCAGAATACAAGATTAAAAAGTATATCTTAGAGCTTTATAAATCTAAATATGGCTTAGTTCAAAGTGGATGGAATGAAAGAGTAGTTAAAATAGAATTATCAAAAAATTTATATAATGCTGATTGTGTCATTCTAGGCTCATCTCATATTATGCAAATTTCTAGTGTTCGTAACACTGGAAACATCAAATCACAGTGTAATAATCTTATTAATTTAGGAGTAAGCGGAGGATCTTTTGAGGACTTATTTATTTTTTCTTATAAAATATTAAACAACAAACAATTACCGAAACAGATTTTTATAGGAATAGACCCTTGGACTTTTAAATTTAATATGGATAGTCGTTATGCTTCTAATATAGATATGTATAAAGATATGATTTATTTATTAAATCTTGATAAACAAAAAAACAGTTCTTTTTATTTTTTCAAAATTGTTAAAAATTTACTAAATAAGGAATATTTATTAAGAAGTATAAAGCTATTAAGAGATAAAAAAAAGGAGGCTATTAGTAAAAACAAGATAGTATATCCTAATAAAAAGTTTTTGTATGATACTGGCTATGAATATCCAGTTACACTATTAGATGGGAGTCATATATATGCAAGCAGTTGGATTAAAAAACAAAAAACTGCTATTAAGCTTATTCCTTTTGGGGAGGGTAATTATAAAATATATGGTAAAATATTTGATGAAAAAACAATTACTTATTTTGAAAAATTAGTTTCTTTTTATCAGAATAGTGGTGTTATAGTTAATTTTTTACTTACACCATATCATCCAAATATTTTTAAAAATGGTAATACAAAAACAGTAAAACATATTGGTGAAATGGAGAAAAAAGTAAAACAATTGAGTGAAGAATATAATATTGTAGTATATGGTAGCTTCTCACCGAATAAATTGCTTTGTAATGAAAATGAGTTTTTTGACTTTATGCATGCTAAGCAAGAATGTTTGAATAAAATAAATCTAGGAAAATAAAATGAAAAAAATAGTTGAATTTATTCAAAAAATATACAATACAAAAAATTTTATTCCCCTACATGAGCCGAAATTTATAGGAAATGAAAAAAAGTATTTAAATGACTGTATAGATTCAACTTTTGTATCAAGTGTAGGAAAATATGTTGATTTAATTGAAGAGCAATTTGCTAAAAAAGTAGGAAGTAAATATGCAATTGCGACAGTGAATGGAACTTCAGCTTTGCATATATCTTTAATTCTTTCTGATGTTAAAAATAATGATGAAGTAATTACACAAGCTTTAACTTTTATAGCTACTTGTAATGCTATTTCATATCTTGGAGCTAAGCCTGTATTTGTTGATGTTGACTTAGATACTATGGGTTTATCGCCTAAAAGTTTAAAGAATTTTTTGCAAGTTAATTGTGAAATTATAAATAATGTATGTATTAATAAAAAAACAAATAATACAATTAAAGCCTGTGTTCCTATGCATACTTTTGGTCATTCTTGCAAAATAGATGAAATAAAAGAAATATGTGACAATTGGAATATTGCCTTAATTGAAGATGCTGCTGAGAGTTTAGGAACATATTATAGATCTAATAATATTACTAAACATACAGGTACTTTTGGAAAACTTGGAGTTTTTTCTTTTAATGGAAATAAAATAATTACAAGTGGTGGTGGTGGAGTTATTGTAACTGATGATGAAAACTTAGCTAAAAGAGCTAAGCATCTTACAACTACTGCTAAAGTTCCTCATAAATATGAATATGTTCATGATGAAATAGCTTTTAATTATAGAATGCCAAATCTTAATGCTGCTTTACTTGTTGCACAATTAGAGCAATTAGATAAATTTATAAATAATAAAAGAAATTTAGCTTTAAAATATGAAGAATTATTTAAAAATTATGATTATATAGATTTTATAAAAGAACCAAAAGACTCTAAGTCAAATTACTGGTTACAAGCAGTACTTCTTAAAAATATAGATGCAAGAGATGAATTTTTAGAATTCACAAATAAAAATGGTATTATGACACGACCTATTTGGAGACTTATGAATGAATTAGAAATGTTTAAAGATAGTCAATATGACGATTTACACAATTCTAAGTATTTAGAGCAAAGAGTGATAAATATATCAAGTAGCGTGGTGATATAAGTGGAAGAAATACTTTTAATAGGTGGTGGAGGACATTGTCATAGTGTTATTGATGTGATTGAGCTTGAAAATAAGTATAAAATTGCAGGAATTATTGATAGAGAAGAACTCTTTGGACGAAAAGTACTAGGCTATGATGTTATTGCTTCTGATGATGATTTGGAGAAGTTATTTAAAACTTATAAAAATGTAGTCATTACAATAGGGCAAATTAAATCCAACGAATTAAGAGTAAGGCTTTTTGATAAAGTAAAAAAAATAGGCTATAAACTGCCTATTATAGTATCACCTTTGGCTTATATTTCTAAGCATTCATATATAGAAGAAGGCACAGTTGTTATGCATCATGCTTTAATTAATACAAATGCAAAAATAGGTAAAAACTGTATTATTAATACAAAAGCTTTAATTGAACATGATTCTATTATTGAAGATAATTGTCATATAAGCACAGGAGCTATTATAAACGGAGGTGCTAAAGTATACAAGAATACTTTTGTTGGGAGTAATGCAACTTCAAAAGAATCAATAAAAATAAATGGTTTTATTAAAGCTGGGAGTTTAGCTATATGAATGTATTTATCATAGCAGAAGCAGGTGTAAATCATAATGGTTCAGTGGAACTAGCAAAAAAACTGATAGATGTAGCTGTAGTGTCTGGTGTGGATGCTGTTAAATTTCAGACATTTAAAGCTGAAAAACTAGTAAGTAAAAATTCACAAAAAGCAGACTATCAAAAAGAAAATATGAAAGATGGTGATAATAGCCAGTTTAATATGCTCAAAAAATTAGAATTGGATATCGATACTCATAATGAACTCATAAGTTATTGTAATGATAAAAATATCATGTTTCTTTCCACTCCTTTTGACCATGATAGTATAGATATGCTCGATGATTTGAAATTGCCTATATTTAAAATACCAAGTGGGGAGATTACAAATCTTCCATATCTTAGACATATAGGAAGTTTAAAAAAAGAGGTGATACTTTCAACGGGTATGGCTGACATGGGTGAAATAGAAGATGCTTTGGATATTTTAATAGAAGCAGGTACATTAAAAGAAAATATCACAATATTACATGCAAATACTATGTATCCAACTCCTATGGAAGATGTAAATCTAAAAGCTATGGTAACTATCGGTAATACTTTTGATGTAGTTTATGGATATAGTGACCATACTTTAGGTATAGAAGTAGATATAGCAGCTGTTGCTATGGGTGCATCGTGTATAGAGAAGCATTTTACTTTAGATAAAACCATGGAAGGACCAGATCATAAAGCAAGCTTAGAACCAGAGGAGCTAAAAGCTATGGTAAAAGCTATACGAAATATTGAGTTAGCATTAGGAAGTAGTATAAAAAAACCATCAAAAAGTGAAACTCCAAATATAAAAGTAGCAAGAAAATCAATAGTAGCAAATTGTGATATTAGAAAAGGTGAAACTTTAACAGTAGATAACTTATCCATAAAAAGACCTGAAAATGGAATAAATCCTATGCGATGGGATGAAATAGTTGGAACTATTGCAAATAAAGATTATGAAGAAGATGAGCTAATATAGTGAAACAAAAGTTTGATAATTGGAATAATCTTAAACAAAAGATAGAAGATAAAAATCTTATTCCTTTTAAGCAAGGTGAGATTTATTTTATATCTGTTGGACAAAATATTGGATATGAAGTATATGGTAAAAAAGAGTTATATTTACGACCTGTATTGGTTTATAGAAAGTTATCACAACAAACTTTTATAGGTATACCTCTAAGTTCTAAAGAAAAAGTTGGAACATATTTTTTTACTTTTAGGTATACAGACAAAACATTAAGTACCGCACTATTAAATCAAATAAGAGTTTTTGACATCAAAAGAGCAGAATATTATGATGGTAAAATTAAAATAAGCGATTTAGGAAGATTAAAAGATAAATTGTTAAGATTATTGGATATTACCCCTAACCCAAAAGGGAAAGGGAGCGGGCATTCTTCAATGAAGTTGCCAAAAGATAAAAACAGTATATCTAATAATCTAAATAATGTCAAGAAAGGAGATACTAGTGAATAAAAGAAAAATATGTGTAGTTACAGGTACAAGAGCAGAATATGGTCTTTTATATTGGCTAATGAAAGAGATAGAATCTGATAAAGATTTAGAATTACAGCTTATAGTTACAGGTATGCACTTATCTTCTGAGTTTGGACTGACATATGAGGCAATAGAAAAAGATTTTAAAATAGATAAAAAAATTGAGATGCTATTGTCTTCAGATACTTCTATAGGTATTTCAAAATCAATGGGTTTGGCTCAAATTTCTTTCGCAGAAGCTTACGATGATTTAAAGCCTGATATTTTAGTAGTTCTAGGAGATAGATATGAAATATTCTCAGCTGTTAGTTCTGCTATGATAGCTCGTACTCCTATTGCTCATTTGCATGGTGGGGAAACAACTGAGGGTTCTTTTGATGAATCTATACGACATAGTATAACTAAAATGAGCCATCTTCATTTTACAGCAACACAGGAATATAAAAATCGTGTTATTCAGTTAGGAGAACAACCAAATAGAGTTTTTAAGGTTGGTGGAATGGGTATTGAAAATATCAAAAGATTACAACTTTTATCTAAAAAAGAGTTTGAAAAATCTATAGATTTCAAACTTAATAAAAAGAATATACTGGTAACCTTTCATCCTGTAACATTAGAAAAAAGAACAGCAAAAAAACAATTTCAAAATTTACTTGATGCGATAGATACATTGAAAGATACCAATATAATCTTTACAAAAGCAAATAGTGATACAGATGGTAGGGTTATAAATAGTATGATAGATACTTATATAAAAAACAATAGTGATAAATCATTAGGCTTCACATCTTTAGGACAATTGCGATACCTAAGTGCGTTACAATATGTAGATGCAATGGTAGGAAATAGTTCTAGTGGACTAGCTGAAGCCCCAAGCTTTAAAATAGCTACTATAAATATAGGAGATAGGCAAAAAGGTCGTATAATGGCTACAAGTGTTATTTCATGTAAAAATGATAAAAAAACTATCATAAAATCTTTTGAGAAAATATATAGTAAAAAATTCATTAATGTTCTAAAAAATACTAAAAATCCTTATGGTGATGGTTGTGCAAGTAGTAAAGTAATTTCAATATTAAAAGAAGTTGATTTAAAAGATATTTTAATGAAAAAATTTTATGATTTAAAGAATATTTAAAAACTATGTTTTGTTAAAAGAGAGAAGATAAAGTATAGGGTATAATTAAGAATGATAAATATAGAAGAGTTAAAACCATAAATCATAAAAGCACTTATGCCTTTAAAACCTAACAAAATCATATTATTTGGTAGTTATGCTTATTGTACACCAAATCTTTTAGATATCCATTTATTAAAAAAATATATATGATTGAAACATTAAGTGAAAAGAATTTGCACCAAGTACAAAAGAGGATAGTTTTGTTCCTAATGTTTTTGTAGATGTAAGTGATTTTATGGATAAAAAATTAGAGATTATGAAAATATTTGAAAGCGAAATGGCTGAACACCCCTTTCAGGAGTAAGAGAAATTTAAAAGCATTAGCTACATTAAGAGGTGCTACCTCTGGATGTGAATATGCTGAAAGCTTTGTTTTGTTAAAAGAGATAAGATAAATTATAGTGTATAATGAAAGATATTAAATAATAAGCATATGATAGAAAAATAGGATTAAATAAATGAAAATAGAAGAAGCTAATATAATTGAACCAACAGAAGATGAACTTGATGATAAAGATATATCAAGTGATACTGAAGATATTGAAAATATATATCCAGCATCTATAAATGTATCAAAAGATGACAACTCTATTTTTGAACTTAAAAGACAATATGATATGCACCGAATCCAGTTATCACCATCTTATCAAAGAGGAAATGTGTGGAGAAAGAAGCAACAATCAGAACTAATAGAATCAATTTTAATGGGAATCCCATTGCCTTTAATGTACTTTTTTCAAGACAATAGTGGTATAAAACAAGTTGTTGATGGTAAGCAAAGACTTACTGCACTTTTTGATTTTATGAATAATAAATTTGCATTAGCAGACTTACCAATTATGAGTGAACTAAAAGGTAAAAAATTCAAAGACTTAACAAGATTGGAGCAAGGTAAAATTGAAGACTATAAAGTTTCAATAAATGTAATAAAACCACCCACTCCAGATAGAATAAAATTTGATATTTTTGATAGGGTGAATCGTGGTGGTACTCGACTAAACAATCAAGAGATGAGAAATGCTATATATCAAGGAAAAGCTACTGAGCTATTAGAAGAACTTAAAAATAGTGAAAACTTTAAAAAAGCAACAGACTATTCAATTCGTTCCAAAGTGATGAAAGATAGGTATATGATACTTAGATTTATAGCATTTTATCTTTGGAAAAAAGGGTTGTTAGTTGATAAAAATAATCAGACAGTAGAATATAAAAGTGATATTGATGCTTTTTTAGGTAAAACAATGGAATTTTTAAATTTTACTAGTCTTGAACAGATAGAAGAGATTAAGGTTACTTTTGAATTAGCTATGAAAAATACATATAATATATTTGGACAAAATGGATTTAGAGTATCTACTTATTTTGATGAGCCAAATAAAAGAGCTGTAGGTATGGCATTGTTTGATTCACTTTCTTATCTTATGGCAAATGAAAATATAGAGAAAAATAGTAATAAAATTAAAATACTAGTAACAGACCTTGTTACTGATGATGAATTTTATAGCTCTATTAGTTCTCCTGTAGATAGTTCAACTAAAGTAACAAAAAGATTTGATAAAATGGATAAAATATTAGAGGAAATTGTATAATGATAAATAATATTAAAATAGAAAATTTTAAATGTTTTGAAAATGAAGATTTGAGTTTTAGACCACTTACTATATTAACAGGTACAAATTCTAGTGGTAAATCATCATTGATTCAATCTATTTTAGTGAGTGGACTACATGATAGTGGAAGTGATATAATTGAATATATCAATGGGTTAGGTGATTTTGATGACCTAAAAAATAAATATACTAATCCAAGTGAATATAGTATAAATATTTCATTTATAGATGGTGATTCAGATACATATTCGGCATTTAAAGATTCTTCTGCTGGAATACATAGTGATAAATTATCTTATCCATCAAAACTTACATACCTAAATTCAAATAGAACAACAATAGAAGAATCAAATAGTGCAAATAATAGTAATAATGCAGATAGATACTTTGGTATATATGGTAAATATATAGTAAGTTATTTTGAAATAAATAAAGCTGAACCTATTGAGTCATACTTAATAAAAGACAATAACTATTCATCTACACTTGAATCACAAGTTAATTATTGGTTAAATAAGATTACAAACCAATCTTATGTATTTAATACTATTAAGGCTACATCTACAAATATAGAAGCATTTTATAAATTGGATGGGTTAGCGTTTAAACCAAATAATATTGGTGCAGGTGTTAGCTATACAGTAGCTATAATTATTGCTTTATTAAGTGCCAAACAAGGTAGTATAATTATTGTAGAAAATCCAGAGATACATTTACATCCACAAGCACAAGCTATGATGGGTGAGTTTTTATCATTTGTAGCATCTAAAGGTATTCAGCTTATAATAGAAACACATAATGACCATTTAATAAATAAAATCAGATATGAAGTATATAAACAAACTATTAAATCGGAAGATGTAGTTATTCATTATAAAACAGCAAAAACTAATTTTGAACAAATATATATAAAAGATAATGGTTTTTTTAATAATCAAGATGGTGAAAATAGTTTTCCAAGTGGTTTTTATGATGCCACTTTAAAAGATATATTTGAAATAAACAAGAATTTATTATGAATGCATTATGCTTAAATGATAGTTTGGTATCTCAGTATCTTAAATATATTTTAAATTCTGAATTTGATAAGAAAAAAGTACGAAATTTATTAAAATATATACATCCGTTTATTGTTTCAGTAAATCAACATCCAATATTTCAAGACCCAGCAATAATGCAACAAATAAATAATGACCCATTATTAAATATTGTAGATGATATGAATAGTGAAGAGTTAGTAGGTTTAACTTCTCTAAAGTTACAGCTCGTGGATAATAGTGGTTCAAATGACTTTACATCTGTAAATGTAGCACCACTATTGGCAAATAGTGAAAAAATAGATATGTTAATTAGTGCTACTTATGAAAATAGCAAGGGCAAAGATAAAGCTATATTTCATATAAAAGCATTATTAAGTGATGCTAAATGGATAAAAATAACTGATGGATACATCTCAGAAAATCCAAGTCAATGGAATAAAAATAAAATTTTACTAAATAATCTTTTACCAAAAGTTACTATGGATATTACTATAGTTAGTGAAGCTTTTAGTAAAAAGAGAGAAGTGGAAAGTTTATATACCGATTGGACTGTAAAAGCAGAAGAGATTAGTAACAATATTCATGATAGATATATAGAAACAGATAAACTAAAAATATTATTAAGTAGTGGACTTTATAATTTATCAGAAACCTCTACTAAAGATATGACTTATATGGTAAAACTAAAATGAAAAACTATAAAAATCTACTACTAAAACCAACATCAACGATAAAGGAAGCTTTACAAATCATAGATATTGGTGCGATGCAAATAGCTTTAGTAATTGATGAAAATGAAAAATTATTGGGTACTCTAACTGATGGAGACATATGAAGAGGTCTTTTAGATAAGCTCTCTTTGTCAGAAATAATAGAAGATTATTTATGAATAAAACTGCATCTTTAGAATGGATAACTATAGCTTTTCATGATTTAAAATCTGCACAAATTTTACATGAAGCAAATCACTACACGGATAATATATGAAGTGATAAAAGAAGTATTAGACTTTACAGAAGATTTATTTCATAAAGTTTGTGCTATATTAGATATAGATAAAGAAGAATTGATATGATAAATTTTATTGTTCATAAACAAACAAAGGCTATAATAAGAAAAACTGTAAAAATATACGACTAATGACTGATCGTATTACTTCTTGTATCTTAGATAAAAATGATATAATTAGCGATATAAATCTTGATGAAATTTTAAAGAAATTATTTTATGATACAAATAAAGGAAGAAATATATAAATGAAAATAAGAATAATAGCAAAACTTGATGTAAAACCACCGTTTGTAGTAAAACCAGTACACTTTGAAGGTTTAAGAAAGATGGGATCTCCGTCTGAGATGGCAAAAAAATATTATGATCAAGGTGCAGATGAAGTTATGTATATAGACATAGTTTCATCTTTGTATCAAAGAGGTATTGTATTTGATGAAATAGAAAAAACAGCAAATGAGCTTTTTATACCTTTTGGAGTAGGTGGGGCAATAAGAAGTATAGAAGATATTTCTAAACTATTTCATATAGGTGCTGATAAAGTAGCTATAAATACTTATGCTGTACAAGAAAATCCAAATATTATAAATGAAGCAGCCGAAATATTTGGAAGCCAAGCTATATCTGTAAACATAGAAGCTAAAAAGTGGGATAATTATTGGGAATGTTATACTGACTGTGGACGGATTCGTTCTGGTAAAGATGTACTGCAATGGGCTAAAGAAGTAGAGCAAAGAGGGGCAGGAGAGATACTTTTACAATCAGTTGATAAGGATGGTAGAAATAGAGGCTTTGACCTTGAATTATGTAAAAAAGTTGTAGACTTAGTAAATATTCCCGTTGTAGTATGTAGTGGGGCTGGAACTCTTGAAGACATTAAAGAAGTTATAGAGTATGCAAAACCAAGTGGTGTTGCAATTGCTAGTTTACTACACTATGATAAAGTAACTATCCGTGATATTAAAAAGTATTTAAAAGATAATAATATAGAGGTATCAAGATGAGTAATATAATAGGTGTTGTTAATTATGGAATTGCAGGGAATATCCATAGTATTAAAAAAGCGATAATTGAAGCAGGTGGCGTAGCTGTAGTTATAGATAAACCAGAACAATTTGAAGATGTAGATAAATTAGTCTTACCAGGTGTTGGTAGCTTTAAAGATGCTATGCAAAAGCTTAAAAATGATGGTTTTTTAGAGCCTTTACAAAAAAATACAAAACCAATTTTAGGTATCTGTCTTGGTATGCAAATATTATCTAGCTTGGGATTTGAATATGGAAAAACAAAAGGTTTAAATTTTATACAAGCAGAAGTAAAGCCAATCTTAGTAGATGATGTTATTCCTCATGTAGGATTTAATACACTTGATGTAATTAATAGTAATGAAGTCTTAAATGGTTTAGAAAATGAAGAATTTTATTTTATGCATTCTTACGAAGTTGTAAATTATATCAATATAGCTTCATTAACAGAATATGACGAACATAAATTTATTTCTTCTATAAAAAAAGATAATATTTATGGAGTACAATTTCATCCTGAGAAAAGTAGAAAAGCAGGAATTAAACTTTTTAAAAACTTTATTAATTTAAAAGGAGCAAATTAATGAGTGAATTATTTGGAAGATATGGATTACCACTTGAAGTTAAATATTGTAAAAAATGTACAATCAGCAATCAAAGACCTTCTGCCTCTATTGCTTTTTCTAATACTAAAGATGAATTAAAAAGAGCAATTTCATTTGGTGAAGATGGTATTTGTGAAGCTTGTAAATGGATTGAAGAAAAGAAAAAAATTGATTGGGATACAAGACACAAAGAATTGAAAAACCTTTGTGATAGATTTAGAAGAGATGATGGAAGATATGATGTATTAGTACCAGGAAGTGGAGGAAAAGATAGTGTTCGTGCCGCATATGAGTTGAAATATAATTACGGAATGAATCCTTTACTTGTAACATGGCCTCCTCAATTAATGACAACTATGGGACGAAGAAATATGGAGTCATGGTTAGATGCTGGTTTTGCATGCTATACAATCACTCCTAATCAAAAATTACATAGATTATTATCAAAACTTTCATTTGAAAATTTATGCCATCCTTTTCAGCCATTTACTTTAGGACAAAATCATGCACCAATGTATTTATCTACATTATTAGATATACCATTAGTAATGTATGGTGAAAATGGTGCTGAATATGGAAATAATATTACACATAATCAAAAGCCAACTAGAGATGAAGAATACTATGCTTCTGAAAAAAGTTTAGATGAAATATTTTTAGGAGGAATTAGTGCGAAAGAAATAATAGAAAAATATAATTTTACACTTGCTGATATAAAACCTTATTTACCAGTAAATCCTTATGATTTACATAAAACAGGAACAGAATTGCATTTTTTAGGTTATTATAAAAAATGGCACCCTCAAGAAGAATATTACTATTCTGTAGAAAATACAAATTTTTTACCCAATGATAAAAGAACTGAAGGTAGTCACAGTAAATATAGTGGATTAGATGATAAATTTGATTGGCTTAATTTTCATACTACTCATATAAAGTATGGTATAGGTAGAGCTACTTATGATACTGCACAAGAAGTAAGAAATGGGGATATTACGAGGGAAGAAGGAATATCACTTATAAAAAGATTTGATGGAGAATATCCAACAGAATATGTGGAGGCTTGTTGTGGTTATATGGGGATAACAAGAGAAAGATATGATGAAGTTATTGAAGAGTTTAGAACAGACCATTTATGGGATAAAGTAGATGAGAAATGGCAACTAAAACATCCTATTTGGAAAGAAAATATCTAATGAAAAATATAAAAGATATTATTGTTAGTAAAGAAACTTTATTAAGAGAAGCATTAAAAATCATAGATGAAAGTTCAAAACAAATATGTTTGGTGCTAGATAAAAATAATAAACTTCTAGGAACTATAAGTGATGGTGATATAAGAAGAGCTTTATTAAATAATATATCTTTAAATGATACAGTGGAAAATATTTATTTTAAAACTCCTACAGTAGCAAATATTAATGACTCAAAAGAAACTATATTAAATATTTGTAAAGTTAAGAAAATACACCAAATACCTATTATAGATAATGATAATAATATCGTAGGACTAGAAATATTGGATGAACTTATAGTTAGCTCATCTAAACCAAATAAAGTTATATTGATGGTAGGTGGCTTGGGTACTCGTTTAAGACCACTTACTGATACTATTCCTAAGCCTATGCTTCTTGTAGGTGGAAAACCAATCTTGCAAACAATAGTAGAAAAGTTTGTAAGCTATGGATTTGTGAATATTATTATGTGTATAGGGTATAAATCACATGTAATACAAGACTTTTTTGAAGATGGAAGTAAATTTGGAGCAAATATAGAGTATGTACTAGAAGATAAAAGAATGGGTACAGCAGGAGCTTTAAGTTTACTAACTAATGAACAACAGCCAAAAGAAGCCTTTTTTGTAATGAATGGTGATTTACTTACAAATGTAAACCTTGAACATTTATTAGAATTTCATATGCAAAATGATGCTAAAGCTACGATGTGTGTAAGGGAATACGATTTTCAAGTACCGTATGGAGTTGTCAATATTGAAAATGGTAAAATTAAGGCAATAGAAGAAAAACCAGTACATAAATTTTTTGTGAGTGCTGGTATATATATGCTTGATAGTTCTTGTCTTGAAATGATACCAAATGATGAATTTTATGATATACCAACACTATTTGAAAAGTTAATTGAAGAAGATGAAAACTTAATCTCTTTTCCAATAAGAGAATATTGGCTGGATATTGGAAGAATGGATGAGTATGAAAAAGCAAATCGTGAGTATCATGATGTTTTTTAATGTATAAAATTCTAGAAAATGGTGAAAATCAATTTGTAGAATTTAAACTGTCTTTTCAAAAAGAGCTTATTAAATCTATTGTTGCTTTTGCAAATACAAAGGGTGGTAAAATATATATAGGTGTAAGTGATGATTGTAAAATCAAAGGCGTAGAAATAAATAATGTAACTATTGAAAACTATATAAATACTATAAAGCAAAATACACAGCCTAGTATCATAGTTGATATTGATTCGTATAATGATAACTCGAAAACAATACTTATAATCGATGTAAAAGAGTATCCTCTTAAGCTAATATCATATAGAAATAGATACTACAAGCGAATAAAAAATTCAAATCATATCATGAGTTTAGATGAAATATCAAACGAACACTTAAAGACTATAAATTCTAGTTGGGATTATTATATAGATGATAGTCATAGTTTCAATGATATATCACAAGAAAATATAAGTAACTTTATAGAAAAAATCGAACGATTTCAAAATAAATCATTCAATGATGAGCCTATGACAATTTTGAGAAAGTATGAACTATTAAAAGACGATAAGATAACTTTTGCTACTTATTTATTGTTTACATCAAATCATTCAGCATTGACATCTTTTCAAATAGGTAGATTTAAAACAGAAACTAAAATAATAGATAGTATTGATATAAATACAGATATTTTAAGTCAAATAGATACAGCAATAGATTTTATAAAAAGACATTTTATGGTCGAGTACATCATTACGGGAAATCCTCAAAGAGAAGAAAAATATGACTATCCACTAGAAGCTATACGCGAAATAGTAATAAATATGATTCTCCATCGGGATTACCAAGATAGTGGAAACTCTATAATAAAAATATTTGATGAGAGAATAGAGTTTTTTAATCCTGGTAAGCTACATAATGATTTAACGATAGAAAAATTATATGCAAATAACTATACATCAAGAACAAGAAATAGAGCAATAGCAAGAGCATTTAAAGAAGCAGGTATCATAGAACAGTATGGTTCAGGGATAAAAAGAATTCAAGAAGAGTGCAAATCTCATGGTATCGTAAAACCAAAGTTTGAAGAATTTGTTCATGGTTTTAGAGTGATTATTTATAAAAAAAAATTAACAGATAGCAATGAGGGAATAAATGAGGGAGTAAAATCTCTTCATAATCTTATTAAAAAAAATCCAAATAAAAAGTCCCCATTTTTTTCAAAAGAATTACAAACTTCTGTTAAAAATATTGAAAGATGGATAAAAAGTCTGAAAGAACAAAATAAAATAGAGTTTAAAGGTAGTCCTAAAACTGGAGGATATTATGAAAAGCGATAAAACTTTTTTAGCTATTATACCTGCTAGAGGTGGAAGTAAAAGATTACCTCGTAAGAATGTATTAGAATTAAATGCTAAAGCTTTGATTTCTTATTCGATTGAAGCAGGACTTAATTCTAAATATATAGATAAAACTATTGTAAGTAGTGATGATAAAGAAATATTAGATATATCTTCATTTTGTGGTGCCCAAACTATTAAAAGACCAGATTATTTAGCGAATGACACAGCTACTTCATTTGATGCAATTTTACATACAATTAAAAATATTGAACCTTATGACTATATAGTTTTACTTCAAGCTACTTCACCTTTACGAACTTCAATTCACTTAGATGAAGCGATAGAATTATTAGAAGAAAAGAATGCAGATGCGATTGTAAGTGTGTGTGAGATGGATCATAGTCCATTGTGGTCAAATACCCTAGATGATAGTTTATCTATGAAAAGCTTTTTAAAAGAAGAAATATTAAATAAAAGAAGCCAAGACTTAGAAATATATTATAGACTTAATGGTGCTATATATATATGTAAAACTGATAAATTACTTGATGAAAAAAGTTTTTTGTTAAAAAATAATATTTTTGCTTATAAAATGGATAGAGAAAGTTCTGTGGATATTGACGAAGAAATTGATTTTAAAATAGCAAAAAGTTTAATGCAATGATATGAAAGGTGTAATCCTAGTAGGTGGACGTGGTACACGACTTTATCCTATAACGAAATCAATGAGTAAACAACTTTTAGCAATATATGATAAACCTATGATTTTCTATCCATTCCCACTCCATAATGCTTCATATTAAATTTGAGATACAAAAATTAAACTTTTGACTGTAAATAAATTGTGGTATAATAAGGTTCTTAACAAGAAAGAATATAATAAAATTTAATTATAAGAATGGCAATGAATAAATTAATAATAGAATCAAATGAAATTAAAAAAAGTTTTGAAAGATTGAACTTACTAGTAATATCTACTGTAGGTAGAGCAGGATCGATGCTTCTTCAATCATTGTTTGATAATCATCCTGAAGTTGTTGTAATACCTGATGTTGCACAATCGTATAATTATATAGATATATTTAAAAGAGTGAACTTTGATATTGCTAAATGGTTAGATGAACATAAAAATTTTTATAATGGATTTGATCCATATAATCAGCCTTTTAATACTAATGTAAATAATAAATTTATTGAAAATAGAAAGAAATTTGAAGATATTTTTAATAATATTATTTATAATTTTGATGGAATCGAAAAAATAAATTCAAAGTCTTTTATGATTGCATTATCTTTAAGTTTAGCAGTTATAAATGATCAAGATATAACTAAACTTAAATATATTTTATTTCATCATCATAATAATAGACGAATATCAATAGAAATGCCGTTGATGTTAAATGATTTTTCTGAATTAAAAGTTTTAGTTGCTATTCGTCATCCAATTGAAAATGCACTAAGTTTTCAAACATTAGAAATACGGACAAGTATAAGTATTTTTAGAAAATTTAGTAGAAATACAAGAGGCTGGTCTGTAAAAAGTTGGAGACAGTTGCAAACTTTAAAACAACAATTATTAAATAAAAATTCATTTAAGTTATTGGATTTAAATACCTTACATAATAATCCTGATGAACTATTAAAAAAAGTTACCCAATGGCTTAATCTTGAGAATAATGATATACTTAAGCAACCTAGTATTTTAGGCATACCTTGGCTTGGAAATAGTGCTGATGGGAAACCAATTCAAGCATTTGAAAAAAAGCGTTCTATACTATTATATCCTATTACACTTGATACAAAAAAAGGATTAACTAGTGAAGAATATTTGTTTGCTGAATATTTTTGCCGAGATATAATGATTAAATTAGGGTATGAAAACAGTGTATCACTAAAATCAATGAACATATTTAGGTTTTTATTTATTTTATTTAAAAATATAGAATTTTATAATACAAATATAACTCCTCATGATAAAGGGATACGAAGTATAATTAGAAAATTCGGATACAGTGAAATAGCTCTAGTTTTAAAAGAAATCATAGTAATGAAAATCAAACCTATAGAGAGTTTGAAAGAATATAGAATTGATGAAATTAAACTTAGGGATTCAAATGATAGATAGAAATAAAGCAAAATTGATATGGATTACAGGACTTAGTGGTAGTGGAAAAACAACAATAGGGAAAGAAGTATATAAAAAATTAAATAAATTATATGAAAATATTGTATTTTTAGATGGTGATAGTTTTAGAGAAATACTAGGAAATGATTTAGGACATACTCCAAAGGATAGATTAGAAAATGCAAGAAGAATATCTCGTATGTGCCTATTTTTAGTATCTCAAAATATAAATGTAATTTGTTCTACGATGTCTTTATATAAAGAGATACATACATTAAATAGAGAAAAGATAACTAATTATTTAGAAGTATTTATTGAATGTGATATTGATGAACTTATACGAAGAGACCAAAAAGGATTATATACAAAGGCAATTGCAGGAAAATTAGACAATATTGTAGGTATTAATATGGATTATGATAAACCTACTTTATGTGATTTGACGATTGATAATAGTAAACAAGATATGCTTGCTGAAAAATCTAATAAAATTATAAATTTAATAATTGATAATTAAATATGCAATTAAGTTCTAAAGCAAAAACACTAGAAAATTTAAAATTAATAGTAAAAGAATCTAATATTTTGCCAGTTTTTAGATTTTTTGCTAGTGAATATATTAGTAAAAAAGAATTGATTTTAAAAGAATTAAAGTCTGTATTTAAAATAAATTTAATAGTACGATCATCTTCTGCGAATGAAGATAACTTAGAAACTTCAAATGCTGGTGGATTTGATAGTATACTAAATGTTGATATTCATTCTCTAGCTCAAATAGATGAAGCAATCATTGCCGTTATTAAATCTTATGGCAATAGTTTAAGTAGTTTAGATGAAATATTTATTCAACCAATGCTAACAAATGTAAGCATTGCTGGTGTAATATTTACAGCAGATATGGATACATTAAGTCCATATTATATAATAAATTATGATGAAAGTGGTAGTACTTGTAGTGTTACTAGTGGAGATAGTAATAATCTGAAAACATTTATTTCTCTAAAAGAAAATAAAATTATTGAAAATAAGTATTTAAATCAATTAATAAAAGCAACAAAAGAATGTGAAAATATATTTAATAATAAATTTTTAGATATAGAATTTGCATTTAATGAAAATAAACTATACATATTACAAGTAAGAGCTATTGTTGTAAAGAATAAAGAAAACTTGTCAAATACAAATTTATTTAATAGTTTAAAGAAATTAGACAAAAAAATTAGAAAATTAAACTTCCCTCATCCTAATCTTTTAGGTGATAGAACAATATTTGGAGTTATGCCAGATTGGAATCCTGCTGAAATAATTGGTATAAGACCAAAAAGACTTGCGTTATCGCTATATAAAGAGTTAATCACCGATGAAACATGGGCATATCAAAGAGATAATTATGGATACCGAAATCTGAGGTCTCACCCACTGCTAGTTTCATTTTTAGGTGTGCCATATATTGATGTAAGAATATCATTTAATTCATTTATCCCTAAAAAATTAGAAAATAAAATAGCATCTAAATTAGTAAATCATTATTTAGATGAATTAGCAAAAAATATCAATCATCATGATAAAGTAGAATTTGAGATAATTTATTCATGTTATTATTTTGGATTAGAAAGAAAACTTATAAAATTAAAAAACATTGGTTTTAGTGATAATGAATTATTAAGTATAAAAACTTCATTATTGGAATTGACAAACAATATAATCAATACTAAAGATGGATTCTATAAAAAAGATTTAAAAAAAGTCACACTATTAAATGATAAATTTGATGATATTGTAAACTCAAAATTATCGCTTGTTGATAAAATATATTGGCTTATTAAAGATGTAAAAAGATATGGGACTTTACCTTTTGCTGGTGTTGCAAGAGCAGGTTTCATAGCAATTCAAATATTGAAATCTTTTGTAAATGAAAAAGTAATTACACAATACGATTATGATAATTATTTAAACTCTTTAAATACAGTTTCAAAACAATTAACAGCAGATATAAGTTATTTAAGTAAAATATCTTTTTTAAAGAAATATGGACATCTTCGTCCTGGTACTTATGATATATTGTCATCAAGGTATGATGAAGCGTACGATACATATTTTAATGAAAAAGAGCATAAGAATTATATAAAAATTAATATATTTAGTTTTTCTGCTGAACAAAAAATAAAAATTGAAGAATTGATATCTAAAAATAAGCTTGATACAGATTTTGATAATTTAATGATATTTATAAAGGAATCAATAGAAGGTCGAGAATCAGTAAAATTTGAATTTACAAAACATTTAAGCCAAATATTAAAATATATTACAGAGTTTGGGAATAAGTTTAATTTTACAAATGAAGATTTAGCCCATTTAGATATTCAAGAAATTATAAATTTATATGCTACTTTGGATAATAGAGATGTGGCTATTATATTATCTGATGATATATTAAAAAATAAAGAATTTTATATGTATACAAAAGCAATAAAGCTACCTAGTGTGATAGTTGAACCACAAGATATTTTTAGTTTTTATTTAGAAGAAAATGAAGCTAACTTTATTACTTTAAATAAGATTGAAGCTAATATAATAATTGAAAAAAATATATCAAATAGTATTTTAAAAGGAAAAATTATTTGTATACAATCAGCTGACCCTGGATATGATTATCTTTTTTCAAAAGAGATAGGTGGTTTACTTACATGTTATGGTGGAGCAAACTCACATATGGCAATACGTTGTGCAGAGATGGGGATACCAGCAGTAATTGGTTGTGGTGAAAATAATTTTCTTAAATATAGTAGAGCAAATACTATTGAAATTGATGCTGCAAATAAACAAATGAAAATAATATCGTGAAAAAAATAGTAGTAAGCCAACGATTGATATTAAATCAAGATTATCATGAAGTTAGAGAAGCATTGGATATACAATGGGGTTTGTTATTTGAACAACTAGATTTTTTACCTATAATTTTGCCGTATGAATACAGTTTTGAGAAATATTTTAATAGTATGCAAATAGATGGTATTGTATTGACCGGTGGAAACGATTTATCTAGTTTAAATTATAGTAAAGAATCAAAAAAAAGAGATATATTTGAAAAAAAACTTGTCAAGTACGGTATAACAAATAATATTCCAATATTGGGTATATGTAGAGGAATGCAAATAATATCTGAATATTTTGGAAGTGATTTTGAATCAGTAGCTAATCAAGTTAATACTAGAAATGAATTAAAAATCAATAATGAATCAAAATATTACAATAGATTAATGAAAATTTCAAATGTCAATTCATTTCATAATTATTGTATTAAGAATATTTCGGAAGAGTTATTAGTCTCTGCTACAGATTTCAATGGAATTATTAAGGCAATAGAACATAAAAAGTATAATATCTTTGGACAGATGTGGCATAGTGAAAGAGAAGAACCTTTTAGTAATGATGAATTAAATTTAATAAAGGAATTTTTTAATGATCAATAAAATTATATCTATAGCTCAAAATGCCTCAATGGAAATAATGAATATATATAATAATCAAAATTTAAATATAGAAAGTAAAGATGACAATTCTCCTGTTACAAAAGCTGATTTGATTGCTAATAAAATTATTATAAATGGATTAAAAAAGATTTCAGATTATCCTATTGTTACAGAAGAAACACCAGTTGAATATAGTATTAGAAAAGAATGGACGAAGTTTTGGTTAATAGATCCTCTTGATGGAACAAAAGATTTTATTGCTAAAAATGGTGATTTTACTATCAATATTGCCTTGATTAAAAATAATAAACCTATTTTAGGTGTTGTATATGTTCCTATAAGTAATGATGTATATTATGCTTCTAAAGGTCATGGTGCTTTTAAAAATGGTATTAAAATATATAATAATTCTAATAGAGAAGAGTTAATAGGAACTGATAGTAATTTTCATTCAACACAAGAGACAGAAGATTTTTTTAAAAAAAATAAAATAAAAAAAATTAAAAAGTTTGGTTCTTCTATTAAAATTTGTAAATTAGCAGAAGGCGACTTGGATATTTATCCACGCTTAAATGAAACAAAAGAATGGGATACCGCCGCTACTCATATTATTGCAAATGAAGCTGGTTGTACATTGGTAGATATTGAAACTGGTGATGAACTCGTTTATAATAAAATAAATATAAAAAATAACTTTTTTATAGCAAGTAGAAATAATTTGGAGTATATAGTATGAAAGCAATAATTTTAGCAGCAGGACAAGGTACACGATTGAAACCTTTAACAAATGACAGACCTAAGTGTATGGTTGAGTATCAAGATAAACCAATAATTAATTATATATTGGAAACTATGAAAGAGTGTGATATTTCAGATATAGCAGTAATTAATGGCTATAAAAAAGATGTATTAGAAGATTATTTAAAACATGAGAAACTAACTTTTTATACAAATGAAAATTTTGCTACGACTAATATGGTTTCAACCTTATTTTGTGCTAAAGATTTTATGAATGATGATTTAATTATATCATATGCTGATATTTTATATAAAAATGAAGTATTAGCAAAAATAATTGATTCAAAAAGTAACTTTAATGTTGTCGTAGATAAAAAATGGAAAGAGCTTTGGGAACAAAGAATGGAAAATCCTCTTGAAGATGTAGAAACATTGAAAATAAAAGATGGCAATATAGTAGAACTTGGTAAAAAGCCAAAAAGTTATTATGATATAGAAGGACAATACATTGGTCTTATGAAAATATCTAAGAATGTGATAAATGAAATTATAGATTTTTATTTTGCTTTAGATAAAAAGAAGACTTATGACGGACAAAATTTTGAAAATATGTATATGACTAGTTTTATTCAACTGATTATTGATAATCTTACAAATGTTAATCCTGTTTTTATTAATGGTGGATGGGTTGAGATTGATTGTATCGAAGATATGAAATCAGAAATGGTAAATGATTAAAATAAAATCGATAGAGCTAAGTATATTTTTAATTTATTTGGCTCTTATTCTACTAGAAATAAAGCAATTTATTATTTGGGGTCAAATATCCAATGTATTTGTTGTAAATGATAGTATTGCAAATTTCCAAATAATATCCAATATATTAGGTACTGGGCATCCTCATCTTTTAAGATTACTCTTGGTTTTACCTTTTTATGTTGTATCAGATTATTTATCTTTAAATTTAAACATCTTCTTTTCAAGTGTATTATTGGGCATAATCTTTATATGTTATATCATAATAGTATCTATATTAAAAAATATAGTACAGCGTAAATATCTCATATATACACTTATTTTCTTTTTAATATTAAGTTTTTTTATGAATGGTAGAAGTGTATTTCCTATATTTGGAAATACTTTATTGTTGTATTTACTATACAATAAATTTTATATACAAAATCAATTAAATTTTTTTAAGTTTCTATTATTGTTTTTTTTAGCATTATGGTCTGTTTCTGTTAGTTCTGGTACTTTTTCAGTATTTTTATTAACTATATTTATTTTTTATACTTTACAAATACTAATACAATTACCTACTCTTAAAAAGAATATCCTATGGTTTCTTTCTTTTTCTTTTATGTTAGTAATACTTATATTACCAATATTATTAATATTTATAAATAAAAATTTAGATTATTATGATGATAGTTTTATAAATATGTTATCACATGGATTGGGTAGATATTTAATAGATTATTTTTATATAATACTTCCTCTACTTGCTATTTTAATATTATTAATTCCATTAGTACTTCAATACTTAAAAAAATATAAGTTATTGATTCTTCCTTTATCTATGATTATAGCATCTAACATAATTGGATTATTTGGTTTGTTGTCATTTATCTCAGGTATTTCAGCATATTTGCTTTATATTTATATGTATATAAATAAGAAAAAATTAAAAAAAGTACAATATGTCTAAAAGTATATTAATAAATAGTTTGATTCTTAGTGCAGGTATATTATTAGGAAGATTAAGTGGTTATATTAGAGAATTAGTAATAGCATATAAATTTGAAATAAGTACTCAGGCTGATAATATTATACTTATGCTTACAATTCCAGATTTGTTAAACAATTTATTAACAGCAGGTGCTATTTCTGGTATTCTTATACCTTTACTTTCCTCAGATAGTGATATAGAAGAAGTTCTATCTGAATTTACAAAAAAATTATTTTTAATATCTAGTATATTTTATTTTTTATTAACGGTTATTATATTATTTATTTATGATTATTATTTATTTAGTATGTTAGCAATATCATTATTTTCAATTTTTCCTAACATATTTACATTTATTAGTTCTTCTTATTTACAATATGAAAAAAGATTTAAAGTACAATCATTAAATACTTTAGTATTCAATGTAGTAATTATAGTATTTTTAATAGTTGGATTTCAAAATTATTTATTTGCTTTTGGTGTAGTAATTGCTAGTATATTAAGAATGATTTGGATAAGTTATGACTTAAGATTTACAAATATTAAAGTAAGTTATTTTTTAAATAAAACTAAATATAATAATATAAAATACAAAATGCTTATTTTTATGATATTTGCAAATGGATTGATTTTTATAAATCCTATAGTTGATAGAATGTTTGTATCTTTTTTAGAAGAAGGTTCTGTTGCGATATTATCATATGCTCAGCGTATTAATTCTTTACCAACATCTGTATTTTTAACAACCTATGCAGTAGCTATGTTTCCAGAGTTAACAAAGAATATTGCAAATAATGATACTTTTGGAATAAATAAAATTCTAAAAAAATCAATCATTTTCAATCTATTTCTTTCTTCTCTTGTAGCATTAATAATTTATATATTTAGTTATGAAATAGTTGATTTATTTTATGGAGTTACCAATATTAGTAGTGCTAATATGTTGAAAATATCAAGTGCCTTAAATGGCTATGTTTTATCAATAGTTTTTGCAGGAACAAATGCTATTTTATTAAATATATTTTTTGCACATAAATGGTATAATAAATTAATATACTATTCTATTTTTATGTTTTTAAGTAAGGTTTTGATTGATACTTACATTATTTATTTTGGTTATGATTTATTTTATATATCATTTAGTACCTCAATACTTTTAATTCTATCAGTAATAATTTTAGTAGTTATATATTATTTATCACAAAAAGATGGACAAAAAATTTGAAAAAAATATTATTTATAGCTTATGGTGGTGGACATATAAATATTATTGATTTAATTGCACAGCAATTATTAAAAGAAAAAGATATAGAATTTAAAATATTGGCTTTAACAACTGCTTATAATAAAGTTGTTGATAAATATCCACAAGGTATAGTAAAAAAAATATCAGATTATATAAATATATTTCAAGATAATATTAAAAAGATACAAAAGTATGGATTAGAATTATTAGAAGAAAACTATAATGTAAATAGTGGGATATCTAAAGATGACACTATTATGTATCTTGGTTGTTCTATGAATGATTTAGTTAATCAATATGGACAAAAAGAAGCAGGTAAGTTATATATATCAAAAAAACGACAAGCTTTTTTACCTGTAGAAACTATGAAAAAAATATTAGAATATGAAAATATTGATATTGTTATTTCTACAACTTCTCCTCGATTTGAACAAGCAAGTTTTATAGCAGGAAATGAACTTGGTATACAAACACTTGAGATATTAGATTTATTTGGAGAATTATATCCTTTACCAGAAGCAAAACATATAATATGTATGAATGATAATATAGAAAATAGTCTAAAAGAAGAAGGACTTAAAGATAGAAAATTCTATTATTTAGGACAGCCTGCTATTGAAAAAACAGTAAATAATATTTTAAATTTAGATTCTAGTAAAATAAAACAACAATTAAATTTACAAAAAGATATAACTATTTTATATGCTACTCAACAGCCAAATATTTATAATGAGGATTTTTCATATCATTCATTTGCTGGATATGATGTTATAAATAATAATATTTTTAATATATTTGATACATTAAACGATAAATTTAGTATAAATATCCTTTTAAGAATTCATCCAAATGAAGATATAAATAATTATAAAGAATGGTTAGACAAATACCCTTTTGTTAAATATATTAACGATAATTTAAACATAGAAGAAAGTATATCTGTTTGTGATGTGTTATTAAATCAGGCATCAACTGTAAGTTTAGAAGCAATTGCCTCAAATAAAAAGGTATTTACATTTAAGTATTATCTTGATAAAGCTTTCCCATTACCTGCTGTTATGAAAAAGCCATTTATATTTTCAGATGGATTTAAAAAGTTAGAAGAAAATTTATGTAAATATCTTAATAATCCAGTAGAGAAAAGTGAAATAGAAAACTTTTTACCAAAAAATTCAGTAAAAAATATAATAAAACTAATCAAGGAATTATAAATGCTAACTATGATTTTAGATAATAACATAGAAAATATCAAGATATACGACAAGTCAAATATAGATAGAATCTTTATTGATTTAGAAATTAATGGAAAACAGAAAAGACAAGGTCATCTTGATACTGTTATATCTACTCATAGTTTAGATGATATTAAAAAAATAAAGCCTATTTTAAAAAATAGTAAATTATTAGTAAGAATAAACCCTATATATGCTAATAGCGCAAATGAAATTTCAATTTCGATAGAAAATGGTGCAAATATTATAATGTTACCTATGTTTAAAACAGTACATGAAGTACAATTGTTTATAGATTATGTAGATAAAAAAGCAAAAACTTGTTTGCTTTTAGAAACTTGCGAATCTCTTGCTAGAATAGATGATATTTTAGAGATAGAGGGTATAGATGAGATTCATATAGGCCTAAATGATTTACATCTAGCTCTTGGTTTAGATTTTATGTTTGAACTTATGGGCGATGGTCTTCTAGAATACTTAGCAAGTAAAATAAAAGCGAAAAATATACCTTTTGGAATAGGTGGTGTTGCTCGTATGGATGAGGGTATGCTACAAGGAAATATCATCATAAAAGAGCATACAAGACTTGGATCTTCTATGGTTATATTGTCAAGAACTTTTAAAAAAGGTTTGGATACAAATAAAAGTATTATAAAAGAAGAGATTGAAAAATTACAATTATGTGAAATGGAAGCTAAAAAATTAAGTACAAAAGAGTTAGATAGAAATAAACAATTACTTAAAAAACTAGCTAAAGATATAGCAATAATTATTAGGGACAAGAAATAATATGTATAATAAATATATATTTTTACTAGTTTTACTTTGTTCATCTTTATTTTCTAGTGATAATTTACTAAAATTTGATTACAGTGAATCGACTACCTTAGTTGTGAATGATAATATAACTGTAGAAACAAGTAGTGTAAAAGACATGTATTCTTTAACTACTGACCTAAATAAAACAATGAGAATTAATGATAACATAGCCATAAAATATATTGTAAGTAAAGGGCTTTTTACATTAAATATCTCTAAAAATAATGTAAAAATACCAATGTTTATAAGAATTATGAATTCATATAAAGTAAATATTGTAAATGATTATTACTATAATAATTATAGTAAGTTATTAAATTTAGGTTCTTATACGATATATATAAAATATGATAATACTGAAATTAACAAAACATTAAATATTACAAAGGATACGCTAGGGCTTCATTTAAATATTATAAAAAAAAACAAGAATCCAATTTTTGTAAGATTATCAAATATAGATAATATTAATTTAATTAATGCTTACCAGTATGGAAATGTTGAGCAATACTTAAAAGAAGGTTTTTATACTTTATATATTAAAGAGAATGGAAATGAGATATTTAAAAATATATTGATTAAAGGTAAACATAAAGGTATTTCTAAAAATTTTGATATAAAGTCTGTAAATATGCTAAGAGATATACCGTATAATAAAGATAATAAACTATTATTTCAATGGTATCCTTATAGGTATAGTAGTATCAAAGCTAAATATTTAATTCAATTTAAAGATAAAGATAAAATTTCTTCATATATCACACAAGATACTTTTTTTGAACATAAGAGCTTTAAAGAAAATTATAAATACAGAGTGTTCTCATATCCATCTGTTATATATGATGGAGATAACATATCAAAAATAATGAATATCTTTAATTTAAAAAAATATAAATGGAAATATATAAATATAAATGCAGAGCCTGACTATATATTTGGTCAAAACAAAGCCAAATCTGGAAATATAGATAAGTTGTCTTTGATGTTACCATCAGGGATAGCTTTTACAGAAAATAAAAGTGAATATATCATATCTAGTGCAGATGATGGGACTATAATATATGTCAAAGATAATAAATATAAAAGATATGTATTTAGAGATAAAAAAGGTATACCTTTAAAACTAGGTTCTCCAATATATAAAAAAGATGGTAAGTTTATCTTAAGCGAAAATAGAAACTCCAATATAGTTCAGTTTGATATAAATACTAAAAAACTAACCGTACTAGCTGGAAATAAAGATGGAAAATATGAAGATAATAAGTTCAAAAAAAGTTTAGATTTTAAAGATAAATTAGGTATATTTAATAATATGCTTGAATCAAGTGGACATACTTATCTTACAATGGCTTTAAAATATAAAGAAACACCAGATGCTTGGTATGGCATACCAATAGGAAAAAGCAAAGTATATGAAGTAACTGATTCTAATATACTTAGTTTAGACATAGATTTTAAAGAAAAGATAAATAGCTTATATAAAATGAAAACTTTTTCTATAATAAGAACTTTCACTCATTTAATTAAGTTAGACTTAAATCATAAAATGCTTTGGAAATATAAACTAAGTGGTTTTGGAGAAGGATTGTCTTTTGTTGATAATAAAAAATATTTAATTTTTGGAAATCATACTGCATTAACTATGCTAGATGTAAGTACAGGAAAAGAAATAGCTTTAAAAAGTGAGGTAAAATTTGCAAATATAGTAGATATACGAAAGATTGGTATAAATGAATTCGCTATTGTTGATTCTGATAGTGGAAGTATATATTTTGGAAATATATTGAATAATACATTTGTAGTAAATAAATCTATATCTAGTCAATCACAACAAACTCCAAATTTAGTTGCAATATCAAAATATGCTGATAAGATATTTGTTGCTACATCGAATCCTAGCTATCTATTTGCTTTTGATATTAAGACTAAGAATGTAAAATTTATAGTTGGTAATGGAAAAAATAAATATGCGTCATTGGGTAAAGATGGGTTAGATTCTGCTTTGTTTTATCCTAAAAGTATGTTGATTACAAAAAAAACAATATACATTCCTGAATCAAATAATAGAATAGTGCAAGTAGATAGAAAGACAAATAAGATAAGCTTATTTGCAGGTACAATTTATCATAATAAAGCTAATGGTAAACATAAATGTAATACTGCATTATTTGCAAATGTTAGGAGTATTATAAAAGATAATGATAATTTTATAATTAGTGATTCTGGAAATAATCGAATTATATCAATGCAAAAAATAGATAATCTTTGTACAATTTCTGAAATTAAAGTTAGAGATAAAGGAAAATTAAATTATCCTACATATTTATTTAAAAATAAAGATAAAAATTATTTTATAGAACAAAATGGTAATGTAATATACCAATTTGATACAAAAGGTATTTTAGATACTATTGGAAGTAGAAGAAGTGTAGTTTATCAAGGCATGGGAAAAGATAATGATATAAGTATAAAAAAAGAAAATGCTTACTTCTCTACACCAACTGATTTGTGTTTTAACAGTGATGTTAATGGGGGGGGGATTTTTATAATGGATTTATTTAATGGTAAGATTAAAGTATTAAAGAATAATATAGTTAGTAATTTTAAATATAATGGTGTATATAAATTACCAAGCGATTGTGAGATTTATAACAATAAAATATATTTTATAGATTCTATAACGAATAAGCTATTTTTCCAAGAATTAAGGGAATAAAGTGTATAAAAATATATTAAAAAAAATCATTGATATTATGAGTGCATTAATACTTCTAAGTATTTTGCTTATTCCTTTTATAGTTATAGGAATACTTATAACATTGGATTCTAAAGGTGGAATATTTTATAGGCAAATTAGAATAGGAAAAAACTGTAGGCATTTTAAAATATTTAAATTTAGAACTATGGTAAATAATGCTGATCAAATTGGTGGGTATAGTACTTCTAAAAATGATAGCCGTATTACTAAAATAGGATTATTTTTAAGAAAAACAAGCTTAGATGAGTTGCCTCAAATATTAAATATATTATTAGGGGATATGAGTCTTATTGGACCTCGACCTGATGTGCCAGCTCAAGAGATAAATTATACAAATGAAGAGTTTATCAATAGGCATAAAGTCTTCCCTGGAATTACAGGACTTTCACAATGTAGAAATAGACATAATACGACAAATATTACTAGAAAAAGATATGATATTTTTTATAATAATAAAGTTAGTTTAATATTAGATATTAAAATAATTTTATGGACTTTAAAAGTTTTGAAAAAAGGGAGTTATTAAATGTGTGGTATTGCTGGTTTTATTTCAAAAAAAGAACAAGAAGATAAAAAAAACTATATTCAAAATTTAATAAAAAGTTTGAAACACAGAGGACCAGATGAAAATGGAGTATTTAATGAAAATGACATTTGTTTATTAAATACTAGACTTAGCATTATTGATGTAAAGCATGGACAACAACCATTTATTTCAGATGATAAAAATATAATAGTAGTACAAAATGGGGAAATTTATAATTTTGTAGAGATACAAGAAGAGTTAAAACAAAAAGGTATACGGTTCGATACAAATAGTGATACAGAAGTCATTCTTAGAGCTTATGAATTTTATGGAACTAAGTGTTTTACAAAATTTAACGGTATGTTTGCTATTGCTATTTATGATAAAAGTAAAAATTTGTTAATTCTAGGAAGAGATAGACTTGGAGTTAAACCTTTATATTTTTATCACAAAGATAATGAATTTTATTTTTCATCTGAAATTAAAAGTTTTTTATCCTTTAAAGATTTTGATAAGACTATTGATAAGCAGTCAGTTCATAATTATATGAAGTTCAATTATATTCCTATCCCAAATACGATTTATAAATTTGTAAAGCATATAGAACCTGCATCATTTTATGAAATAAATATAGGAACCTTAGAAATAACTAAAACCAAATATTGGGAAATATCAAATATCAAGGAAAATGAAGATATAACAGAAGAAGAAATATTTGAACAAATTGATGATATATTAACAGATGCTATTAAAATACGACTTAGAAGTGATGTAGGTATTGGTGCATTTTTAAGTGGTGGGCTGGATTCTAGTTTAGTATGTGCTATGACAAAAGAGAAATTTGATGTATCGTTGGATACATATTCTATAGGTTTTAAAGAAAAAAAATATGATGAGTCCATATATGCAAAACAAGTAGCAGAGTATTGTGGATTAAATAACAATATACATATATTAAAAAGTGATATTATAGACTTGTGGAATACTACAACATGGCATAACGACCAACCACACGGAGATATATCATTTATACCTACATATATATTGTCAAAGTTTGCATCTAAAGATTATAAATTAGTCTTTACAGGAGATGGTGCTGATGAGGCTTTTGCAGGATATACAAAATATTTTAATATTATAAACAATGATTTAAGTAATTATTTTGACTCAATATCTTTAATCAAAGATGACAAAGAATTTGATAAATTATATCAAGATGATTTTAAAAGTAGTATTGATTATGATATTCCCTATAAAATATTTACTGATACAGTTAGCGAATTAAGTGAAAAAGATGATATTAATAAGATCTTACATTTTGATACAAGACAGTTATTACCTGGAAATAATCTCGTAAAGCCAGACAAAATGGCGATGGCAAATTCACTAGAAACTAGAAGCCCCTTGCTTGATTATAGATTATTTGAGCTAACACAATCACTGCCTGGTAATTTTAAGCTTAATAAAAATGAAACAAAATATATACTTAAGAAATTTGCATTAAAATATTTACCTTACGATATAGTTTATAGAAAAAAACAAATGTTTACCGTACCAATAGGAGAATGGTTTAAGGAAAATCTAAAAGAATATGTTACAGATATTATCACTAGTAGCAGTTTAAATAGTAGAAATATTTTTAATGAAGTGTATTTAAAAAAGATATTAGATGAGCATATAACAAATAAGAAGGATTACACAAGAGAGTTAAGGGCAATAGTAAATTTAGAGCTATGGTTTAGGGTGTTTGATGATAGGTTTGAGACTTAATTATGTTTAATTTAAATAGAAAATTTTTAAATTTTTTTGTAATTCTTATTTTAACAATATGCACATTCCTTTGGACATTTTTTATATTTAAAATACAAATTAATTATACTATCATAGTATTTGTTTTATTTATTAGATTTTTTTCTTCTTTATTTATATTTAAAGACTATTCATTATCTTGGTCAAAAGCATCTCAAAAAACATTTTTGATGAAAAGTGCAGTGTATATCATAGCTTTTATTATATATATGCCATTTATTTATGGTGATTATAGTATATCATTTATGCTTTCTGAACTTTTTTTATATCTTTTTGCAATAAATTTTTTAATGTATGCATATCATTTCTTTATAAATAAAAGTAGTATAAATAAAAACAAGTCTATTGTTATTTATGGTGCTGGTAAAGCTGGTTTACAATTAGAAAAAGAGTTTGTTAATTCAGAATATAAAATAATTTGTTTTATAGATGATGAGAAAATTTTACAAAATAGATCAATAGATGCTATTTCTATTCTTTCAAGAGAAAAGTATTTATTAAAGTATACAAATAAGAAACTTGATATGATGATTATTGCTATGCCATCAACATCAAAAGATAATATTAAAAATATATATAATGATATGCAAGATTCATTTCAAACAATTAAAATATTGCCAAGTTTAGAAAATATTCTCAAAAAGGAAAACTTTACTAGACAATTAAAAGATATAACAGTAGAAGATTTATTAGCAAGGCACCCTAGAGATCTAGACAAAAGACAAATTAAATCTTTTATTCAAAATAAAGTAGTGTTAATTACAGGTGCAGGTGGTAGTATAGGATCTGAAATATCAAGACAATGTAGGAAGTTTGAAGCTAGACAGTTAATTTTAATAGACCATAGTGAAATCAATCTTTATACTATTACTGAAGAATTAAATGATTTTAATATTGTATCAGTTATGAAAACAGTTTTAAACAAAGAATCACTAAGACATACATTTGAAACATATAAACCAAATATTGTTATACATGCGGCTGCTTATAAGCATGTGCCTTTAGTTGAGGACAATATATTATCTGGAATTACAAATAATATATTAGGTACAAAAAACTGTATAGATTTAGCTATTGAATTTAATGTAGAAAAATTTGTACTAATTTCAACAGATAAAGCAGTACGACCTACAAATGTAATGGGTGCTACTAAAAGAATATGTGAGTTATATGCTCAAAATGTTATTCCTAAAAATACAGAAATAGTATCAGTTAGATTTGGAAATGTATTAGGCTCTTCAGGTAGCGTTATTCCAAAATTTAAAGCACAAATTGAACAAGGAAATAATATAACGGTAACGCATCCTGATATTACAAGATATTTTATGCTCATACCTGAAGCTTGTGAACTTGTACTTCAAGCAGGTGCCATTGCTAAAGGTGGCGAGATATTTATTTTAGATATGGGTGAACCTATAAAAATAGTTGATTTAGCAAATAAAATGATTGATTTAAGTGGAAAGAATAATATTAAAATAGAATTTTGTGGTCTAAGACCTGGGGAAAAGTTATACGAAGAATTGCTAATTAATGATAGTGAGAGTAAAACTATTTATGAATCAATCACAGTTGCAAAACCTACATTGTATGATATAGATAAATTAAATGTTGATATTGAAAATCTTTGTAATACTTTAGAGCCTTTAAGGAAATTAAAAGAAGTAGTTCCAGAGTTTGAACATAAACTAAACTAATACTAATGTATTATAGTTTACTTCAAAAAACAAAAGGAGAATATTAAATGAGATTATCAAGTCAAACTATTTTGATTTTAAAAGAAACTATAGTTAAATATATAAAAAATCCTAAAATCATCCTTTTTGGAAGCCGTGTAGATGACAATAAAAAAGGTGGAGATATAGATATCTTAGTAGAAACAAAAGAAAATATCACAATAAAGACGCAGATTAAAATATTAGCAGAGTGTGAAATAAAAGGAATAAATAGAAAAATAGATATGATTTTTAAAACACCATTTAATAAAGAACAGTCCATTTTTAAAACAGCTATAAAAGAGGGTATTATACTGTGATAGATGATATTATTGAAAAAGTAAATTTACATAAAAAAAGAGCAAAATCTGCTTTAGAGGAGATAAAAGAGTGGGAAACTTTAGATTGTGAAATATTTGAGAACTTTGAAAAGATAAAAACTATTGATACCTTTATATATCGATTTATAAAATTTCAAGATATGATGGGTGAAAAATTATTTAAAATATTTTTAGATGAGATTGGGGAATATAAAGACAATATGTCTTTATTGGATATTTTGGATAAACTTGAAAAATTTGAGATAATTGAAGATGCTATGGAGTGGATGGAGTATCGAAAATTAAGAAATAAATTAACCCACGAATATCCAAATAATGAAGAAAATGTTATTGCTGGTATAAAACTAGCAATTGAAGTATTTAATAAAATTGAAACTATTTTAGTAAATATTATAGATTATAAAAATCGATAAGGACAGAAATAAACCTTTTTATTTCAAGTAAAATAATCCAGTGTTTTATGTAATATGTCATACTTTCCAAATATTGACAAAAGATACTAAATATTGTATTCTATTAAATATCAATTAAAGGACTTTTATTATGCAACCAATTTTTGCAAACTATACTGCAAGTATAACTGAGCTTAAAAAATCACCTACACAATTACTTAAAGATGCTGGGGATGAAGCAGTAGCAATTTTAAATCATAATGTAGCAAGTGCTTATTTAGTACCAAGTGTTTTATACGAACATATGATGGATGTGATGGATGATTATTATTTACGGAAAGATATTGATGAAGCTTTAATGAATAAGGATAAACCAATTCGTGTAAATATAGATGACATATAATCTTGAATTTAAACCAAAGGCTCTTAAAGAGTGGAAAAAATTAGATTCTGTTATTAAAATTCAATTTCAGAAAAAATTGAAAGAAAGACTCACTACTCCTAAAGTTCAAAAAGATAAACTTAGTGGATATGCCAATGTATATAAAATAAAGTTCAGAAGTTCAGGATTTAGGTTGGCTTATGAGATTAAAGACAATGAAATACTTGTTTTAGTTTTAAGTGTAGGGAAAAGAGAAAATAATAAAGTATATACTAATTTAGATGAGCGAAAAAGAAAGAGTTAAGATAGGATTTAATGGAAAAAAATACGATAAATTATTGTAGTTTTAATAAAAATTGGCTCTAAATTTTAAAGAAGTTAATATGAATATATTTAGAATTGGTATTGACAAATGGGGACAGAATAGTAATTAGTAAAATTGAAACTATACAATAAGTAAAAGGTAAGGCATAATTGCTTTCGAACATACAAGCTCCTAGTTTTCTTATTGTTTAAGCTTTTTTTTTGTAAGCTTAGTGTTTGAAATGCCTAAATAAAATATAATTATATTATATTCTATTTTAGGCATTACTAGTTATTTAAAATTTAAGGATAATATAAATATGAATGAAATTACCAAGTATGAAGAAGATGAGATAGATTTGAAAGAATTATGGAAAATAATAGTAAAGAAAAAAATATTTATTCTGCTTTTTACTTTTATCATCACAAGTATAGCACTTATATGGGTGATGACAAGAACACCTATATATGAAGTGAAATCAAATATACAAATTGGATTTATTGAAAAAGATTTAATAGTAGAACCAAGTACTTTAATTAAGATATTAAATGTAATATTTAATGTTGAAGATAAAATCTCAACAAAAAAAGATTTTATCTCAGAAGTTACTAGTATAAGTGCGAATAAAAAGGTTCAAAATTTTATAGAGATTAAAACTCAAGCTATTTCAAACGATGAAGCATTAAAGAAAAATGAAGAAGTAGTATCTTATATTAAAAAAAAATATAAGAGTAAAGTCGAGCAATACATACTTATTAATAAGAATAATATAAAAGCACTTAAAATACAAATAAGTGATATAGATAATTTAAGAAGTAAAAATCTAAAAAGACAAATAAAAATACTTAAAACTCAAAATATAGTTCAAATTGATAAAAAAGTACTTTTTTATAAAAACAATAAAATAAAAACTTTAAAAGAAGAAATAACACTTTATACAAATAAGTTACAAAAAGATAGAAAATCATTAGAACAAATGTATACAAATGATAATATGAATACTACAGCCTTAGCTAACTCTTCTTTTCGAACGATTAATTATCAAAATTTAATTATATCTTCTCAAGCTAAGATAGAAGAGTTAGAACTAAAAGTTCAATTAATTAATAAGGTTACAATACCAGATTTAGAAATCCAAAAATACAATATTATATATGAAACACTTGTGAAATTAGAATATAAATTAAATGTTGATTTAAAAAATGAAAAAATTAAATTACAAGAAGAGATACTTGAATATAAATTTAAAAACTCTAAGAACAATGTACAAAATAGTGTAGTAGTTGGTTCTTATATAATTAAGAATTATCCTGTAAAACCAAAGAAAAAACTAATCATTGTAGTTTCTTTTATAACAGGACTTATACTAGCTATATTTGCAGTATTCTTTTTAAATTTTATTAGTAAAGAAGAAGATACATATGTAAAGGCACCTAGCTTGTCTAATAATGGTGGAGGTGTGGGTATCGAAACCCAGTCCTAAAACCATTACTACTAGCGTCTACATGCTTAGAAGGATTGTAAAGTTTCACTTTCTTAGCAGCACAATCCGCAAGGCAACTAAAAAGCTAAGATCAAGAATGTTTCAAAAAAAATTGATCACATTTTTTAAGATAATCTATCTGGGTGAATCCACTATTATCTGCATAGATAGAATCTACAGAGTGAACCTCCAAAGTCTCAAGCCCCTAAAGGCGAGTCTTGGTTGAACTTATGCTACTTTAGCGTAAGCTGGAGCGTAATTTGTATTGTTTGCGTCTAAAAAAAATGAGCCGCTTAAACGGTATGCTCAGACCGACATGCAACTAATCCTCATGGCTCCAGTCGAAGCCAGTTCACCCCCATAACAAAGTAACCAATACAACTAATTACTATGATAGGTATTAAGATTATATACAAATAATCTTAAATACTTTCTTATAGAGCCACTTGCAAATTAGCAAATAAGTTCATAATTTAGGTTTTTATTTGTAAAAAAAGTTGAATCAAATTTTAAATAAGTTATAATTTTATATCCTAAAATTTAACAGAAAAGAGATTCAACTTATGAAAAATATTATACTGTCCCTCTTTGTCAATACCAATCCTAAATATATTTATATTCCAAACCTCTAAGCTACCTTTAGTAACACTTCTTTAGCATTATAACATTTATCATTAGAACAATTATAATATGCTTCATCTGGTGTTAAATAATCTATTGCAGAATGCAATCTTTCTTTATTGTAAATATTAATATATTCATCTATTCCTTTTCTTGCCTCCTTGATATCTTTATATGAAGATGGATATACATCTTCATATTTTAATGTTCTCCAAAATCTTTCAATAACAATATTATCAATTGACCTCCCTTTTGCATCCATAGATATGGATATTCCATTATCTATTGATATTTGAATATGTTCATTTGCCGTGTATTGACTCCCTTGATCAGTATTTAATATTTGAGGTTTTGGATAGAGAGATAATGCTTTATTTAACACACTAGTTGTCAATGATACATCCATTGAATTAGATAACTTCCATGATAATATTTTCTTAGTATTCCAATGTATAATAGCAGCCAAATAAACAAAGCCTTTCTCTAGTCGAATATAAGTTATATCTGTACTCCATACTTTATTTGGAGTATCTATGATTACTTGATTTTTATCATTTTTAAACTCTTTTAAAAGGTATGGATATTTCTTATGTTCTTTATTAGCTATAGTAGTTCTAGCCTTGGGATATAAAGCTCTTATACCCATAAATTTAATAGCTGTTTTTATCAGTTTTCTACCAACATTTAAACCCAATCTAGCCAAGAGTTTAACTATCCTTCTAGTACCATAGTATGGGTGCTTTGTGTGTATTACATCTATCGTATTTAAAAGCTTCATATCTTCATCAGAACTAAATGAAATTACAGGTTCATAGTAGTGTGCTGTTTTAGATATATCTAATAATTTCAATTGCTTATTTAATGATAGTTTATGCTTGATATCAATCATCTCTTTTCTCTTATTTAATGATACCAAGCTTACGAGCTTTCCCTCAAGAAAATCTTTCTCTAAAGTTAATTCACCAACTTTCTTTGCCATATTATCTTTATCTTTTTGTAGTGTTTCAATTTCTATTTTATACTCTTTTACTAAAGCACTTTTATCAAATGCTAAACTTGCATTATCTAAAAACTGTTTCTTCCAATTTAATAAATTCTTTGGTAATACATTCGACAGTTTGCCTTGTGATATTAATCACAAGTTGTCCTTTACTCTTATTGTGTTGCTATCTCATTTAATGTCTTTGTTCCCTCTAAAACTTCTAAAACTAATTTTGCTTTAAAACTTGCTGTGTATGTTGTTCTTTTTCTACTCATAATGTAATATCCTCTTTTTTTATCTTTATATTGTATCTATTGGAATAAAAATATTTTATTAATCGGTTGTTTTATCTGGGGACATTATAAATTGACAATATAGTTATTGAAAGATTTTGGAGAACATTAAAATATGAAGATGTATATCCATCTTCATATAAAGATATCAAGGAGGCAAGAAAAGGAATAGATGAATATATCAATATTTACAATAAAGAGAGATTACATTCTGCAATAGATTATTTAACACCAGATGAAGCATATTATAATTGTGCTAATGATAAATGTTATAATGCTAAAGAAGTGTTACTAAAGGTAGCTTAGAGGTTTGGAATATAAATATATTTAGGATTGGTATTGACAAAGAGGGACAGTATAACTTGCTAAAGAACTTAAATAAGTAGTTTTTCCTTTTATTCCATGTGCTATACTCGAATTAAGCTCTATATTATTTAGGATATCACCCTTAGCTATTAATTCTACTTTATTTGGTGCAGAAATATACTGTGAATTTATGATACCTTCTTGTGAATTAATTGTAATATTATTATTTGTACTTATGTTACTTCTATTATCTAATGATTTAACATTTAATTCTAAATCATAGGATTCATTAAAAATATCACTTTTATCTATGATTAAATCTTCTTGCACTGTTATTTTTAGTTTATTTTTAGCCACAAGTTTACTATTTTCAAGTGAAAAACTTTTATCTTCTTTTGACAAACTTTTTGAAACAATAGTAATATCATTTGCACTTATTTTTGAGTTATTACTTAAAGATAACTTGTCTGTATTTATATCTATTGCTTTTTTTGCAATGATTTTTGTATTGCTTAAAACTAAAGTATCACTTGTTATATTTATTTTATCTTCTAAAGATGAGATACTTCCATCTTTTAAGTTTATTGCTTTTGTATCTATATCTACTATTTTTTTTGCAATGATTTTTGTCTTATCCAAAGTTAAAGTACCACTTGTTATATTGATATTTTCTTCTAAAGATGAGATACTTCCATCTTTTAAGTTTATTGCTTTTGTATCTATATCTACTATTTTTTTTGCAATGATTTTTGTCTTATCCAAAACTAAAGTATCACTTGTTATATTTATTTTATCTTCTAAAGATGAGATACTTGAGTCATTATTTAAGTTTATTGCTTTGGTATTTAAAGTTATTGCTTTTTTTGCAATGATTTTTGTCTTATCTAAAACTAAAGTATCACTTGTTATATTTATTTTATCTTCTAAAGATGAAATACTTGAGTCATTATTTAAGTTTATTGCTTTTGCATTTAAAGTTATTGCTTTTTTTGCAATGATTTTTGTCTTATCTAAAACTAAAGTATCACTTGTTATATTTATTTTATCTTCTAAAGATGAAATACTTCCATTTGTTAAGTTTATTTCATTTGTATTTGTGATTGTAATACTTGATTTTGCTAAGATTGAAGCATCTTCATTTATTATATTTTGTGTAGTAATATTAATTACAGCTTTAGTATTAATACTTTCATCAAATTCTAAACTATCGTTTATCCCTGCTTGAATAGTATTTTTGTTAGTTAAAGTATTTGCGGTAATTATTATATCGTTTTTAGCCGCAATTATATCATTGTTAAGTATTGCTTCTTTGGCATTTAGTTTAATAGTATTTGCTAAAAGTGCTGATAATTCTATGCTTGAGTTTTTTGAGTTTATATCTATAGTATTTGCATTTACGGTACCTAAACTTATTTTTCCATCCGCACTTAATATTAACTTACCTTCT
>JAKZMJ010000027.1 GCA_030491005.1 Sulfurospirillum sp.
TTTAAAAAAACATAAACTAGATACAAGTCAAAACTTATTGGAACTTGAAAAAATAAAATCTTTTTTAGATAATTAGAATATTCTGTTAATTTACGAAAACATTATATTAAACATTATTAAAAACTTATCCAGACTTAACATCAGAACAAATTGAATTAGTTTTAAAGGTTTACTTTTACTATTTTGGGAATTAAACTTTACAAAAAGTTGTTTGTTTTCTTTGGGTAGTATCCTTATAAAATCAAGGGATTAGATATTGTACAAGCCATCAAGTATGGTAAACTTATGTGCAAATATTTGCCTAAGCCACTTCACTATTTGCTAATTAGCATTAAATCCTTGCTTTTTATATCTAAATACAAAATATTATTAATAGCTATATTACTAATATCTTCTACTAATACAGTAATAAGAAAATCCTTATGCTTTACAAATTCAAAACTAAGCTCATAATAATCTCCACAATAAGATATATCTATTAGTTTTAAAGCATAATTATTTTTCTTTTTTGTGATATATGTTTTATTTACTCTTATAAGAACTTCAAGATTTTTTGAATTTTGTATATCAAAGTCATTGATTATTTCTTTTGGCAGTTCATTAATAGCTCCTAAAAATTTAGCTACATATTTATTAATAGGATTAAAAAACAAGTCTTTTGGGGTTCCTATTTGAACTATTTTTTTATTGCTAATAATAGCAATTTTATCAGAAATACTTAAGGCTTCTTTTTTATCATGAGTTACTAAAATAGCAGATAAACCTAGCTCTTTGATAAGATTTTTTAGCCAAGTTCGTGTCTTATTTCTTAAAAGGCTATCAAGATTAGAAAATGGTTCATCAAGTAGTAAAATCTTAGGTTCATAGGCTATTACTCTAGCTATGGACACTCTTTGTTGTTGACCTCCTGAAAGCTCATGTATTTGTTTATATTTTTGTTCTGTTAAATCAAATTGTTTTAATAATTTATCAACTATACTTTCTTTTTCTTTTCTACTTTTATTTTTCAAAGCAAAAGAAATATTATCTTGCACATTTAAGTGTGGGAAGAGGGCATAATCTTGAAAAATATAACCTATGTTTTGTGTCGCACATGAATTGATATTGTCTTTTAAACAACATGCTCCTAAGCTTATTTCACCTGTATAATCATTTTCCAAAGAAGAAATTGATCTTAAAATCGTACTTTTACCAGACCCACTTGCTCCTAATATTGTAAATATTTCACCTTCTTTTACATCAAAAGATACATCTGAAAGTATATTTATATCTTGAAAAGATATTGAATAATTCTTTAGACTAATTGCTATCATCTTATTCCTTAATCATTTTTTTAGCAAGTATTAAAACTAAGATTATGCCTAAAATAACTATAAACATAGAAGGAACACTTGATTCATATATCTGATCTTGAGCTATTAGTTCGTAAGTTCTTACAGATAGTGTATCAAAATTAAAAGGTCTTAAAATCATAGTCAAGGGTAGCTCTTTTATGATTTCTATAAAAACGATAATAAAAGATGCTAAAGCTGAGTTCTTAATCAAAGGAAAAATTACTTTTTTTAACTTTGAACTTTCCTTTAAATTCATAGTTGTACAGGCATCATCATAAGACTTTGGTATTTTACTAAAGCCTGATTCATAGTTATTAATAGATATTGCTAAAAATCTTACACAATAAGCAAAGATAATAGTAAGAATACTTCCCGTTAGTAAAACATCAAAAATCCCATCAATAAGACTAATAAAGCTTAATACCCCAACAGCTATTATAGCTCCAGGTATACTATAACCTAGTTTTACTATTTGACTTAATATATAACTTAGTTTATTTTTATGTATTCTTACATTATAAACAAATACAAAAGCTAATATAGTTATTAGTGATGCTGTACTAATACCTAAACTTAGAGTTTGTAGAAGAATAATAATAAAATCTTCATCAATAATATCCTTATACGACAAAACAAACCAATAAGCCATCTGAGCAAAAGGCAATATAAAACCAAAAAAGACAGGAATAAAACACAAAATAAATGCGAAGATATTTTTTTTACCTTTTAATTTTATTTTAGATATTGGTACAAAATCTTTACTATTGCTTGTATATATCTTATTTCTTCTTTGAAGTTTTTCTAAAATAATCAATAAAAAAATAAAAAACATTAACATTCCTGCTAATCTTGAAGCATCTTCAATAGAACCCATACCATACCATGTTCTAAAAATACCAGTTACAAATGTGGAAACACCATAATAATCAACAACACCAAAATCAGCAACAGCTTCCATAACTGCTAAAATAGTACCTGCAACAATTGCAGGTCTTGAAATAGGAATAATAACTTTTATAAAAATTTGCCAAGAAGAAAAACCCATGGTTTTAGAAGCATTGATAATAGAAGCTGATTGAGAAATTAGATATGTTTTTGAAATAAGATATACATAAGGGTATAGAACTAAAGACATAACTATAATGGCACCTTCTATTGACATAATATCCATAAAATAAACTTCAGATACATTTTCTTTACCTAATAAATCTAAAATAAACATGGTAAATGAACCTGTGATATCAAATATACCTGCATAAATATATGACATTATATATGTAGGAATTGCAAAAGGCAGGATTAAAGCATAGTGAAAAAATTTTGAAAAAGTAAAAGAATACATAGTTGTGATGTATGCTGTGCTAAATCCAATAATAGAAGTTAAAAAAGCAACACCTACCATAATATATAAAGAATTGAAAATATATTCACTTAAAACTGTGTCTTTTAGATGCTCCCAAGTAGAAGTACTAGGCATGAAGATATTTACTAAGATTAAAAGAGCAGGTATGGCAATAATTAGTGTTAAAATAACACTAATTATTGTTAGCTTTTGAAAATATTTAATAGGTTTTAAAATTTTTAAATATATAATCTATTTCCATTTAGCTTTATCAAAAATCTTAACTGCTTTTGCGTTATTTTGTCCTAAAGAATTCATAGAAATAATATCTTCCTTGAATGTTCCCCAAGAACTTACTAATGTAGAAGCTTTAATTCCTTTTAATACAGGATACTCAAAATTAGCTTGTGCAAATAATTTTTGTGCATCTTTTGAAGCTAAAAATTCTATAAATTTTATAGCATTTGTTTTATTTGGAGCATATTTTACAACACCTGCACCTGAGATATTTATATGAGTTCCACCATTTTTAAATACTGGAAATACTATTTTCATTTTAGCAACGGCATCTCTTTGCGATTTATCTTTATTATTTATCATTTTACCTATATAATAAGTATTTGCAATAGCAATTTTTCCAATACCATTTGCCACAGCTTTTACCTGAGCTCTATCATTTCCTTTTGGAGTTCTTGCCATATTAACAACTATTCCTTTAGCCCATTTTAAAGCATACTCATCTCCGTGATGTTCTATCATAGCTGATAATAATGATTGATTATAGGTATTATTAGAAGATCGCACAACAATTTGACCTTTAAATTTAGAACTAGCTAAATCTTCATATGTTGTAATTTTTTTATCAATATTTGAATCAATTTTAACCACAGTAACTCTTGCTCTTTTTGTTAAAGCAAACCATTGATTATCTTTATCTCTAAGATTTGCTGGAATATTTTTTTGTAAATAAGAAGAATTAATAGCTTGTAGTAAACCTTTTGTTTTAGCTTTGAATAAATTAGCTGCATCAACAGTGATTAGTACATCAGCTGGAGATTTTTTACCCTCAACACTTAACCTTTTAAGTAAAGCTCCACCTTTTGCTTTTACTACATTTACTTTAATGCCTGTTTTATTTTCAAACATTTTAAATAATTGTTTATCTGTATCATAATGTCTAACTGAATAAACATTTACCTCATTTGCCAATAAAATTGAACTTGATAATACTAAAGTCCCTAATATAAGTTTTTTTAACATTTTGCTACCTCTTTTTAATTTTAATATTTTGAATGATAGCTTAAGTAAACTTTATCTATTCTTAATACTAAGAATGATTATCAATAGCTTGGATAATACAGTAAAATTTTACTAAATTAAAAAATTGTGTGTTAATTTTCTCATAAAAAATAGCATAATTAATAAAATTTAGAACTTGTAGTTTAAGAGTTTGACTAAATAAAATATATTCTTAAAAGATAATTTTTTGAAGTGCTTCTTGGAGAAATAAATCTTTTTTTACTATAAAATATTGCATGGCTTAAGAGGTGATTAAAACACCTCTTGTTACTTTTGTATTTTTAAAGATATAGTTATTGAATTAAAAATTTATTTATCTTCTTTTCTGCCCATCACTTCTTTGATTTCTTGATGTAGGTCTAGAAGAATTTCCAGAGTTACTATTTCTTCTTCTGCTACTGTTATTACTACGATTTCTTTCATTTCGTCTTTTATGTGATCCATATCTATTATGCCCACCATCGTCTTTCATATGTTGCACTCTTTCATACAATCTTGCAATATCATTTTGAGATTTACCTATAAAATTATTTCCTTTAACATCAGCACTGTTAGCAAGAATAGAAGCTAATTTATAAGCAATAGTAGAAACATCATAATCTTCTTTAAGAAGTTCAACAATTTCTAGTGCTTGATCAAGTGTTTTTTGATTTTTGATTTTATCTACTAATGATTTTGTTTTCATTTTTTTAACTAAGTCAATATTTGGTACAACTTTAGCTTCTAATTTAGAACCAGTGCTTTTTTGAATTTTTTGAATCATTCTAAATTCATGAGGAGTTACAATAGATACTGCCATTCCTGCTTTTCCAGCTCTTCCTGTTCTTCCAATTCTGTGTACATAAGACTCAGAATCAAAAGGTAAATGATAATTAAATACATGCGTCACATCATTTACATCAAGCCCACGAGCTGCCACATCAGTAGCAACCAATACTTCTAAATCACCTTTTTTAAAAGATTTTATTACCTCTTCTCTTTGTCTTTGCTCCATATCTCCATGTAAACCTTTTGCAAAATAACCTTGAGCTACTAAATAAGTTGATAATCTATCAACTTCTTTTTTTGTTCTACAAAATATTATAGATTTATCTGGATTTTTATAATCATATAATCTAATTAAAGCATCATCTCTTTCATATTCATCAACTACATAAAAAACTTGAGAAATATTTTCATTTGTAATGTTTTTTTGTGTTAATGTTATAAACTCTGGGTCTTTTAAAATATTTTTTGCAAGAGTTTTTATAGCTTGTGGCATGGTTGCTGAGAATAATAATGTTTGTTCTATATTTGGTAAGAATTTAAAAATCTTTTTTATATCATCTAAAAATCCCATATCAAGCATTTCATCTGCTTCATCTAATACTACAAATTTTGGATTGATTTTAATTTGTCCTGTTTTTAACAAATCAATAAATCTTCCAGGAGTTGCTACAATTATACCTGCATTATCTACATGCTTTAATTGTCTTGAGTATGATTGACCTCCGTAAACTGTGGCAGTATTAATATTTAGAAACTTTCCAAATCTAAATAATTCCTCAGATACTTGCATTGCTAATTCTCTTGTTGGAACTATAATTACAGCTTGAACACCTTTTTTGTTTTCCATCATATTTAATATTGGTAAACCAAATGCTGCTGTTTTGCCTGTACCTGTATGTGCTTGTCCTACTATATCTTTTTTATTTAAGATAATAGGAATAGCTTTTTCTTGTATAGGACTAGGTTCTTTAAACCCAGCACTATCAATTGCTTTTTGTAATTCATCTTTTAAACCAAAGTCTTTAAAAGTCATATTTTGCCTTATTTATTTCTTACTTATACAGTAAAAAATTGTGTTAAATTTTGTACACGTATACATAAAATTTATAAGGTAAAATAATACAATGTTAAAATATTGATATTAATTTAAAACAAGGTTTTGTAAAACAAAACAAAATAGTATATAAGAAGTGTACATTTCGCCCATTATAGCTAAATAAAATTAAATTTAGCTTTAACATAAAAAATTGGCTTACTTAGACAGAAAAATATAAACTATTAAGACATAGTATCAGAAGGAACATATACAAAACCATCCATAATAATTCTAGCACTTCTACTCATACTTGCTTTTTGTACAAGATATTTATCATTTTCCTTAGAAATTACAGCACCAACTTTAATGCTACCAGATGGATGTCCAAACGTAGCAGAATCTTTATCTACACTAGAACTTGCTATATTTACCAAAGTTCCTTTTATGCAAGCAGCAACTCCAATAGCAACTGAAGCTGTTCCCATCATAGCATGGTGTAACTGCCCCATAGACAAAGCTCGTACATGTAAATCCATATCAGAAGCTTTTACAGTTTTTCCACTTGAAGTTATAAAATCTTGTGGTGGTGATACAAAAGCTATTTTAGGCGTATGTTGTTTTGTTTGGGCTTCTTTTGCTTCTTTTATAAGACCCATTTTAAGTGCACCTGCTATTCTTATTTTTTCAAATCTCTCTAAAGCTTTTTTATCAGAATTAATATCACCTTGAAGTTCAGTTCCCTTATATCCAATTTCACTTGCATTTAGAAAAATTGTAGGAATTCCTGCTGTTATCATAGTGGCTTTAAAAGTACCAACTTCAGGAACTTCTAAATCATCAACTAAGTTTCCAGTTGGAAATAGCTCTTCGCTTGGATCAACAGGAGATACAAATTCTAATTGTATTTCTTGGGCAGGAAAAGCAATACCATCTATAAAATAATCACCTAATTCTTTAACTATACCATTTTCCATAGTAACATAACAAAGAATTGTTTTTTTGATATTTGCCTGCCAAATCCTTACACAACAAATTCCATTTGTAGGAACATTATCTACCATTCCTTCATGTATTGCAAAAGGACCAACTGCTGAGCTTAAGTTACCACAATTTCCACTCATATCTACAAAATCTTTGTCTATGGCAACTTGACAAAAATAATAATCTACATCATGATTAGGAATATCAGATTTTCCAACTAATATAGCCTTAGAAGTAGAAGAAGATGCTCCTCCCATTCCATCCATTTGTTTTTTATAAACATCAGGACTTCCTACAATTCTTTGAAGAAGTTTATCTCTTTTTTTTGTATTTTCTTGTGCTTCTTTTGGTAAATTGGCAATATTAAAAAAAGTTCCTTTTGAAGTTCCACCTCTCATATATGTTGCTTTTACTTTCAATTGTGCTTCATAACTCATTAAATATCCTTTTAATAGTTTGATTATTTATTTGCTAGAAAATCTTTTGCAAATTTTTGCAGTATTCCACCAGCATTATATACTTCAACTTCAGCACTTGTATCTAATCTACAAAGAACAGGTATCTTTACAACTTCTTTATTAGCTCTTGTCATAATGACGGTTAAATCACCTCTAGCCTCAATATTCCCTGAAACTTCATAAGACTCACTTCCTACAATATTGTAAGTATGTCTAGTATCTCCATCTTTAAATTGAAGAGGTAAAACTCCCATACCAACAAGATTTGTTCTATGAATTCTCTCAATACTTTGGGCAATTAAAACTTCAACACCAGCAAGCCTAACACCTTTAGCAGCCCAATCCCTTGATGAACCTTGCCCATAATTAGTTCCTGCAATGATAATAAGTGCTTGTTTTCTTTCCATATATGTTTCAATAGCTTCCCACATTCTACTTTCTTTAGCTTCTGGCATAATAGTTGTAAGTGAGCCTTGTTTAGTCTCACCATTTTCATCTTTTACCATTTCATTATATAGTTTTGGATTAGCTAATGTAGCTCTTTGAGCAGTATAATGATCTCCTCTATGTGTTGCATAAGAGTTTAAGTCATTAATAGGTAAACCCATTTTTAAACAATACTCTCCTGCAGCAGATGTTGGTAATATTGCATTTGAAGGTGATAAGTGATCTGTTGTAATATTATCAGGAAATACACCTAAAGGTAGCATATTTTTTAAAGCTGGTTTGCCCATAAATTCATCATCCCAATAAGGTGGTTTATTTATATAAGTACTTTTTCTATTCCATTTATAAAATGGTGAAATTTCAATATCACTTAAGATTCTTTTAGCAAACATTGGGTCATATATTTTTGCAAACATTTCAGGTCGAACTGATGCTTTTTCAACTTTATTAATTTCTTCATCACTTGGCCATAAATCTTTTAATGTAATAGGATTTCCATTTTTGTCATTGCCTAAGCTATCTTTTTCAATATCAAATCTGATAGTTCCTGCTAAGGCATAAGCAACCACTAAAGGAGGAGATGCTAAAAATGCTTCTTTTACATAAGGATGTATTCTACCATCAAAGTTTCTATTCCCTGATAATACTGCTGTTGAGTAAATATCTTTATCAACTACTTCTTTTTGAATGTCTTTATCTAAAGCTCCACTCATTCCATTACATGTTGTACAGGCAAAACCTACTATTCCAAATCCTAATTTCTCTAATTCATGAAGAAGTTTTGAATCTTTTAAATACTCTTCAACTATCTTAGAACCAGGTGCTAAAGATGTCTTAACCCATGGTTTTCTTTTTAATCCAAGCTCATTTGCCTTTTTAGCTAACAAACCAGCGGCAATTACATTTCTTGGATTTGAAGTATTAGTGCATGATGTAATTGCTGCAATTAAAATTGCACCATCAGGCATTTCATTTTCAGTAATTTTTACACTAGAATCAGTAATACCTTCAGCTTTAAGTGTTGTTGTAGGCACTAATTTATGAGGTTTAGATGGACCTGCTAAAGAACGCATTATAGTAGTTAAATCAAAGGTTAATTCTCTTTGGTATGTAGCTTTTGCTAATTGATTTGCCCACAAACCATTTGCTTTAGCATATGCTTCAACAAGCTTTACTTGTGAAGCTTCTCTTCCTGTTAAGCTTAAGTAATCTAAGGTTTGTTCATCAATAGCAAACATAGCAGCACTTGCACCATACTCAGGAGTCATATTAGATATAGTAGCACGATCTCCTAAATTTAAAAACTCTAAACCAGTACCATAAAATTCTAAGTAAGCAGAAATAACATTTTGCTCTCGCAAATAAGATGTTAAAGTAAGTGCAATATCAGTTGCAGTTATACCAGCAGATCTAGTTCCAACTACATTAACACCAATAATATCAGGAGTTCTCATATATGAAGGGTTACCAAGCATCACATTTTCAGCTTCTAATCCACCAACACCAATTGCTAAAACACCTAAGGCATCAACATGAGGAGTATGTGAATCTGTTCCAACTAGTGTATCAGGACTTGCAATGCCATCAACATTATGAATAACAGGTGACATTTTTTCTAAATTTATTTGATGCATAATACCATTTCCAGGAGGAATAACATCTACATTATCAAATGCTTCTTTTGTCCAATTAATAAAATGAAATCTATCTGCATTTCTTCTATCTTCAATATCTCTATTTTTAGCAAAAGCATCAGGATCAAATCCACCACACTCAACAGCTAAAGAGTGATCTACAATTAATTGTGTAGGTACAACTGGATTGACTTTTTTAGGGTCTCCACCTTGATCTGCAATTGCTTCTCTTAAACCAGCTAAATCTACAAGTGCCGTAAGTCCTAAAATATCATGCGTTACAACTCGTGAAGGGTACCAAGGAAAATCTTTATCAGTTCTTTTTTCGATTAATTGAATTAAGCAATCTTCTAAATCAACACTTGGACATTTTCGTAAGAGATTTTCTGCTAATACTATTGAAGTATAGTTAAGTTTAGCAAAGCTTCCTTCTTTAATATCTTCAACAGCAGCTTTTACATCATAAAAGCTTGTATCAAAACCTTCTAATTTTTTAAGATATTTATCATTTGTCATTGTAAATCCATTTTATTTAATCTAATAGGAGTTTAATATTCTCTATCCTATTGAAGTATGTGCAAATTAACATATACCATTTATTAAAAAATCGTATATATCAATTTATTTTTTATACACTGAAGTTTTATAAATTTCTCCCAAAAAGGGAAAAATTTATCTATTATCTAAACTAACAAACTCTCTTGGTTCAACACCTGTGTATTCAGAATCAGGTCTAATGATTTTATTATTTGCTCTTTGTTCAAAAGCATGTGCAGCCCAACCAGCAGCTCTACTCATAATAAATAAAGGAGTATAATATAATCTTTCAATTTGCATATAATGGTAAATTAAACCACCAAAAAAATCAATATTATCAGGTAAACCTTTTTCAGATTTAACCTTGTCTCTAATAGCAACAGCTATATCAAATAATTTAGGATCAGATGTTGGAAGTTTTTTTAATTCATCAGCTAAAATATGACCAATAGGAGATCTTGGATCTAAATCTCTATAAACTCTATGACCAAATCCCATGATTTTTTCTTTTTTTGCAAAAAGCTTATCAACAGAAGTTAAAGCATCATCAACATCGCTAAAACCAAGTACAAATTTAATTGCTACTTCATTTGCACCACCGTGTAAATGACCTTTTAATGTACCAATTCCTGTAGTCATACAAGAATAAATATCAGATAGTGTTGAAGCAGTAATTCTATTTGCAAATGTTGAAGCATTGAACTCATGTTCAGCATATAAAGTTAACATTGCATTCATAGCTCTTGTTTCAACCTCTAAAGGAGTTTTTTCTTTTAGTCTTTCAACAATATATCCTGCAATTGTTCTTTCGTCTGATTTTAAATCTATTTCTTTACCATTTACATGCCAATGATGCCAATAAACTAAAAATGATGGAAATGCTCCTAATAATCTTGTAATGACATCCATTTGATCAGAAAAATCATCAGCTTCTGGTTCCACACAACCTAAAGCTGAAGTTGCAGTTTTCATAACATCCATAGGATGAGAACTTGCAGGTAATGCTTTTAAAACATCTTTTAGCTCTTGAGGTAATTGTCTTCCTGCTATTATTTTATCTTGAAATTCTTTTAGTTGAGTTTTATTTGGTAATTCACCTATTAATAATAAATAGGCAACTTCTTCAAAATCAGTTTTTAATGCTAAATCAGCAATATCATAACCTCTATAGTTTAAACCATTTCCAATACCACATGTACAAATTGCAGACTCCCCTGCTACTATTCCTGCCATTCCAGCCATAATTACTCCTTTTATTTATTTTAGTTTTTTACTTATTGAAATATACTTTACTTACTTTGCTTTACCAGCAGAAAACAATGTATCCATCTTATTTTCATATTCATGATAACCTAACATATCGTATAATTCCATTCTTGTTTGCATGATTTCTAGCGTACCTGATTGTGTACCTTTTTCTCTTAAATCTTGATATACATCTAAAGCAGCTTTATTCATAGCACGAAATGCTGATAATGGATATAAAACCATTGAAATACCAACAGAGCCTAATTCTTCTGTTGTAAACATAGGAGTTGCACCAAATTCTGTAATATTTGCTAATACTGGAACTTTAATTACATCTGTAAATTCTTTGTATTCTTTTAAAGTATGAATTGCTTCTGCAAAAATCATATCAGCACCTGCTTTTACATAAGCTAAGGCTCTATTAATCGCAGCTTGTTGACCTTCACTTGCATGTGCATCAGTTCTTGCCATAATTACGAAATCCAGATCAGTTTTACCTGAAACTGCTGCTTTAATACGATCACACATTTCAGCAGTACTAACAAGTTCTTTATTAGGTCTATGTCCACATCTTTTAGCAGCAACTTGATCCTCAATATGAATTCCTGCAGCACCTGCTTTTGTCATCTCTTGAACGGTTCTAACTATATTAAAAGCATGTCCCCAACCTGTATCTGCATCTACAAGTAAAGGTAAATTAGTAATAGATGTAATTCTTCTAATATCAATACAAACATCTTCTAACATAGTCATTCCCAAATCTGGTAAACCATAAGATGAATTTGCAACACCAGCACCTGAAAGATACAGTGCTTTATATCCTACTTTAGTAGCTTGTAATGCACTATAAGCATTAACTGCTCCTACTATTTGTAATGGAGTTTCTTCATTTAATGCATCTCTAAACTTTCTTCCTGCACTCATACATTATCCTTTGTGTTTAATTTTATAAATACATTATATAGCAAAATACCAGTTCATTAATGTATAGTTTTAGTTTTATAAAATACAATTTTTTTCTCATAGTTAGGATTTTGCACAAAAGTTGTTCTTATAAATAGATATGGTACAATTATTGTATAAAATTTAAATAAGAAGAGCTTATGACTTATAAAAATGATATTGAAAAATTTATAGAGATTTTTAAGAGATCACATTTAAGCATATCAAAATTTGCTAAATTAATTGACAAAGACAGAAGAACAGTTACTTCTTGGATTGATAATATATCTAATATTGAACTTAGCTTGGAAACTAAAAATAAAATCTCAATATTATTTAGATATCCAAGTTATATATGGGAACAAAGCTGTTGGGGTGATGAATTTATCAAGTCAATTACACAAATACCTCAAAAAGAAATTAGAATTATAGACGAAGATTATTATGGAAGATTAAATTATATAATGGAACAAGAAGTAAATAGAAGATTTGTAATACAAGCTCAATTTCCAGGACCCATGTATAGAGATACAGCAGTTAAAAAAGTATACAGAACAAAAACTTCAAAATATATTGAAGAGCTTAAAAAAAGAAGAATTACTACGATGTTAAAATATGATTATGATACAACTGAGTGGTATTCTATTAAATCAATTTTAGCATTTTGTTTTGCTTCTATTGGTAATTTTTATACTAAAGATGAAAAAATAAGAATATTAGAGCTTATTTATGAACTTTTTTGTAATAATTATAATAAAAAACTTTTTTTATTTGATTCACATTCTAAAAAAATATATGGGATGGAAACAACATATATATCTATTAATATAGAACAAAAAATACTTTTTTTCAAATCACCAATTGAATCTGTGTTTATAGAAGTAAGAAATAAAAGTTTAGTTGAGCGAATGCATAAATATTATAGCTCACCTCTTGAAGCACCATCACATGTAAACTTTTTGGAGTCTGTTAAAATAATTAAGATTTTACAAGATGCTTTAAAATATAATAATGATATTAAACAAGCTTATGAGACAATAAACAGAACAACAGATTATGGCGAACTTTTTTATAATAATTTAAGTTTGGATTTACAAAAAAATGTAAGTTCACCTAAAGAAAACCAAAGAAACAAATAAAATATATAATGAAATATTGTTTTTTCAATTAGCACTTAAGTTGTGCTTACCACATAACTTAATCTAAGGCACTTCAAAAAATGACCAAAGAATAAAAGATTATATAATGCAGATATTAAAAAAATAATATTCATTAATATCTAAAATTTCATTAAAATTTTTTAATAAATTAAGCTAATTTTTAGGATTGACTATGTATATTTAAACTTTATTATTATAATAATTTATTAATAATTAAATCATAATGATATTTGTAGAGTGTTTTTTATCAAATTTTGAGAATAAAAACTTATTATTTTAGAAGTCAAGACACTAGATGTGTGTATTAAATGTGTTTAAGTTTTTAACTTTAATAATATTTTATTTTACAAATAACTACATAATAATCAACAAAAGGATTTTAAATATGACTATCAAAAATAAAATCATTGCTTCATTTTCTGTATTACTATTCATTTCTATTTTGTCTAGTGTTTTAATTTCATATAATATGAATCAGATTAAAACAAATGTAAATGAATTAAGTAATAAAGGATTTGCAGGTATTACTTTTTTATTAGAAGCTGATAGGGACTCTTATCAATCAAATCTTTCATTAGCACAAATTATAAATTTGGATAATAAAGAACTAATAAATAAAAAGATAAAAAAAGGAGTAGATAACAATATCAAACAAGTTAAACAAAGATTTGATAAATTTAAAAAACTACTTTTTACTGATATGAACTCTAAGACATCAGAGTTTAATGATTTTGATAGATACTATAATCTAACAAAACAAAACACAAATAAAATAGTTGAACTTGTTCTAAGCCAACGAAGCAAAGAAGCTAAAGATTATTATTATAATGTTTATTTAAATGAATATGAATCTATGAGAGATATTATGGATTATTTTACAAATGAGACATATAAAGTAGTTGAAACAAATCAAAACAATACAACTTCTTTTATAAATCTATCATCTACAATATTCATTATAGTTGCAATAATTAGTATTATTGCAACTATACTTTTATCTTACTTATTAAGTAGAACTATTAATAATTCGATTAATAGATTTCAATTAGGATTAATAAGTTTCTTTCAATATTTAAATAGAGATATTACTACTGTATCATCTATTGTTGAATCAAATGATGAGATAGGAGAAATGGCTAAAATTGTAAATGAAAACATAATAAGAACTGAAAAAAACTTAGAAGAAGATAAGGTATTAATCAATCAAACTATATCTACATTAGGTGAATTTGCACAAGGTGATTTAACTCAAAGATTAGATATATCTGTATCAAATGAAAGCTTAATGCAACTAAAAGATGTACTTAATGGTATGGCTTCTAAAATAGAAAATACTATTGACAATATACTTTCTATCTTAGAAGAATACTCAAGTTATAATTATATAAGTAAAGTTAAAACAGACAATGTAAAAGAGCATTTACTAAAATTAGCAAATGGGATTAATTCTTTAGGAGATGCAACAACGCTAATGTTACTAGAAAATAAATCAAATGGATTAACACTAGATAGAAGTAGTAGTATGTTACTTGACAATGTAGATATATTAAATAAAAACTCAAATGAAGCCGCTGCCGCCCTTGAAGAAACATCAGCAGCTACCGAAGAAATCACTAGTAATATCTCACAAAATACTCAAAACATAGTAAAAATGTCAGGATATGCTACAGAATTAACCACATCAGCTGAAGAAGGTAAATCTTTTGCAGAAGAAACTACTGTGGCTATGAATGATATTGATAAACAAGTTAATGCTATTAATGATTCCATTTCGGTAATTGATCAAATTGCATTTCAAACAAATATATTATCCTTAAATGCAGCTGTAGAGGCAGCAACTGCTGGTGAAGCTGGAAAAGGCTTTGCTGTTGTAGCTCAAGAAGTAAGAAACCTAGCTTCAAGAAGTGCTGAAGCTGCAAATGAGATTAAAGCTCTTGTGGAGCAAGCTACCAAAAAAGCTAGTAATGGAAAAGTAATATCTAATAAAATGATTACAGGATATGTTGAACTTAATGAAAATATATCTAAAACTATTAAACTAATCTCAGAAGTAGAAAAATCTAGTAAAGAGCAACAAATAGGAATAGAACAAATTAATGATGCCATTAGCTCATTAGATCAAAAAACTCAAGAGAATGCGTCTATTTCAAATAAAACCCATGATGTAGCTGTTGAAACTGCTATTATTGCACAGTTAGTTCTTAGCAATGCAGAAGCAAAAAAATTCAATGGAAAAGAAAAAGTTCAAGCAAAAAATGTAGATATTAATAATGCAAATTTAAATGCACGCCCAACAAAAATTAATAAAAAAAATGAAGTAAAATCACAAAAAGTACAAACAGCACACAAAGCACCAATACCAAGAAAACAAGAAAAAACAAAATTTATAAAAAGTGAAAATAATGATGAATGGGAAAGCTTTTAGCCTTCCTGTTTTAATATAAACAAAAACTATTATACAATCTAAACATAAGTAAAAAAATAATCAAATACTTTTAAAACTTATTATACTCTCATTAACAGTGAAAGACCTCTTAATCAAATAAGATTTGTGATATACTTTTCCTTCACTAATTACCAACTGAAATATTTTAGGAGTATTTTATTAAAAGTCTTTCAAGTTTATCTCATCTGTTATTACCTTTTTTATTTATTGTATTATATGGTAGTGGTTTTGTAGCAAGTAAATATGGCTTAATGAATGCTACTGCTTTAGCTTTTTTATTTATTAGATTTTGTATTGCATGTATTTTATTAACTACAATTGCTTTGATATTTAAAGTTCCTTTTCCTTTAAACTTAAAAGAAGTTTTACATATAGGAATTGCAGGATGTTTAACAGTAGCTACATTTTCAATTGGAGTTTATATTTCAATTCACTTAGGAGTTAGTCCTTCTATCAATGCTTTAATTATTGCATTACAACCAACTATCGTTGCTATTTTAGCTTCTATTTTTCTTAAAGAGATAATTGGTTTTAGGCATTGGTTGGGACTTTTAATAGGTTTTATAGGAGTTGCTTTTGTTGTTCTTTCAGAAGGCAACTTTGCTTCTACTCATTTGTTGGGAATAGTTATGAGTATCTTTGCACTTTTGGGACTTAGTTTTGGAAATGTATATCAAAAAAAATATTGTTCTTCTATGAATTTATTTTCAGGTGGAGCTATTCAAACTTTTTGTTGTGCTGTAATTGTATGTATTTTAATGCTAGTATTTGAAGAACCCAAAGTTAATATAAATATGGATTTAGTATATGCTTTACTTTATATGGCAGTTGTTGTAAGTATCATATCTTTAAGTTTATTATACATTATGATAAGAAATGGTGAAGTTTCAAAAGTATCAAGTATGTTTTATTTAATGCCCGTTTGTGCTGTTATTACTTCATATGTCTTCTTTGACGAAGCAATAAAATTAAATGTGATAATTGGAATGATTGCTGTGTTTATAGGTATATTATTAATTAATAAAAAAGTAAAACATCAAAATCTACAAAAATAAAAAGTTATTTAAGTAAAAATTATATTCAAATATGATACTATATCCTTCTTAATTTAAAAAAATGAGGCTCATGAAAAATATAATTATACTAGTACTTATAAGTTTTTTGTTTAATGCGTGTTCTTATGTACAACAATATAGGATAAACTCAAATTTTGAGTTTGAAAAAATACCTTTAGTAGAACAAAAAGAAATAAGCGTTTACATACAAGAAAATGAATTTGATGAATTTGATGAATTTTCTGATGTAGAACTTCATTCATCTGACCCTTTAAAGTCATATAACAAGTTTATGACAAATGTTAATGATAGCATTTATATGAATTTACTTAATCCAGTATCAACAAAATATGCAAATATTATTAATGAAGATGTAAGAATTTCTATCTCAAATTTTTTTTATAATTTACAATTTCCAATTCGATTTATAAATAATATTTTACAATTTAAGCTTAAAAATGCCAGTGAAGAGCTTGGTAGTTTTATAACTAACTCAACTATAGGAATGCTTGGTTTATTCGATATTGCATCAAATACTTTTAAACTAAAAAAACATAATGAAGATTTTGGACAAACTTTAGGATTTTATGGAGTGGGCAATGGTTTGCATATTGTATTACCTCTTTTTGGTCCATCGAATTTAAGGGATACTATAGGTTTATTTGCTGATTCATATCTAAGTCCTTTAAATAATACGGGTCATTTAAAATATAAGATACCAAACAATGCAGAAAAAAGCCTTGGTATTTTCGCTATTAATTCTTTGAATAAAAATTCTTTGCGTATTGGTCAATATCAAAGTTTGAAAAAAGATGCAATTGATTTATATCCATTTTTAAAAGATGTTTATGAACAAAGTAGAAAAAAACAAATCAAGGATTAACTTATGAAATTAAAAATATTATTCTTAGTACTCATATTATGTATAAATTCATTATTTGCTTTTGAAGAACAAAATATAAAAATTAAAATGGCAAATACTATTGATAAGATATTATTAATAGTAAAAGATTCAAAAATGTCAAAAGATTTCAAAAGCAAAGAAATTATAATACTAATGCAAAGTATACTTGACTATAAGCTGATGTCAAAACTAGCCCTTGGTAAAAAATGGAAAAGTATAGATAAAGATGAACAAATTTTATTTAATAAGTATTTTAAAAAAATACTTGAGAATTCTTATGTAGATAAATTAAGTTTATACACAGATGAGCTTGTTAAAATAAACAATTTAGAAAAAGTGAAAAAAAATAGAATAAAATTATTTACACAATTAATTGGTAAAGATAGTAAATATGATATTATTTATAAATTTTATAAAAAGTCAAAAACCAAGGATTGGTTTATTTATGATATTGATTTAATGGGTGTTAGTGTTATAAAAACATATAGAAAACAGTTTGCTAGTTTTTTAAAAGATAAAAACTTTCAAGATTTATTAGAAACATTAAAAAATAAATAAATTACTTCCAAAACAATGATTAAATCTTTTTATAAAAATATAGTATTCAAATATCCTTTTAGCATACTTAGTATATTATTGTGTGGAATTATATTCTTAGGATATTATGCTACGAAGCTAGAAATTGATGCTTCTGCTGAAACTTTGTTAATTGAAGATGATAAAGATTTAAATTTTGCTCGACTTATATATAAAAGATATAAAATGTCTGATTTTTTAATCATAACATTTTCTCCCAATGCGAAACTTTTAGAACAAACAAGCCTTGATACTATTAATAACATTACACAAGAAGTTTTAAAGATACAAACAGTATCAGATATAACATCAATTGTAAATGTTCCCTTACTTCAATCACCAGTACAAGATATAGCTTCTCTAATGAAAGGGTTTAAAACATTAAAAAATAAAAATATAGATAAAAATCTTGTAAAAAAAGAATTTTTAAACTCTGAGCTTTACAAAAACAATCTTGTAAGTAGTGACTTTAAAACGACTGCAATTATTGTTAATTTTAACAAAGATTTAAAATATTTAGAATTACTAGATAAAAGAAATTTATTCATAAAATTACAAAAAAATAGAACTTTAAATAATCAAGAAACAATACAAGCACAAAATACTACAAAAGAATTTAAAATTTATAGAGATAAAAAAAGACTAAAAGAAACTAAAAAAATACAAGATATTAGAAATATCTTAAAAAAATATAAAGATGAAGGTACACTATTTTTAGGTGGAGTTGATATGATTTCCTCTGATTTAGTTACTTTTGTAAAACACGATTTACTGATTTATGGTGTAAGTTTAGTGTTCTTGCTTATATTTATTTTATGGTTTATATTTAGAAAAATTATTTGGGTGATTTTGCCTCTTGGTATTTGTTTTTTATCTGTTATTGCAACAGCAGGTTTATTAGGATTTTTTTCTTGGGAAGTTACTATCATATCATCAAATTTTATTTCATTACAGCTAATTATAACCTTATCTATTGTTTTACACCTAATTGTAAGGTATATAGAATTAAGTTCAATTTATACTAAAACTTCTCAATATAAACTTATACTTAATACTGTTTTATCTAAAATCAATCCATCATTTTTTGCAATTATCACAACCATCGCTGGTTTTGCTTCTTTAATATTATCAGAAATAAAACCTGTACAAAATCTAGGTTGGATGATGAGTGCTGGTATTTGTATTTCTTTACTTATTGCTTTTTTAGTATTTCCTGCTTTATTAATCATCTTAGGAAGAATAAAGTTACATAAAAAGAAGAATAAACAGTTTATACTTATATCTTTATGTACAAATTTGGTTTTAAAGAAAAATAATAAGATATTTATATTTTCCATATTACTTGTATTGTTTTCTTTAACAGGAGCTAGTAGATTAATTGTAGAAAATAGTTTTATTAATTATTTTAAAAAAGACACACAAATATATAAAAGTATGAAAATAATAGACGAACAACTAGGAGGTACGACTCCTTTGGATATTATTCTAACATTTCCTAAAGAAAAAGAAGTACAAGAAAATAAAAATGATAGTGAAGATGAATTTGATGACTTTGAAGATGAATTTGAGAATGCACAAAATGATGATCAGTACTGGTTTACAAAAGATAAAATGGACTTAATTATAAAAGTACATAATTATTTAGAATCCCTTGATGAAGTTGGTAAAGTACAATCTTTAGCTACACTTCTTAAACTTGGAAAATTATTAAATAAAGATGAAGACTTAGATAGTTTTAAACTAGCACTTTTATATACTAAATTACCACAAAAATATAAAGATATAATCTTAGGTCCTTACATAAGTATAGAACATAACCAAACAAGAATAAGCCTTAGAATTAAAGATTCAAATCCTGCTTTACGAAGAAATGAATTAATTAAAAAAATCAAAAAAGATTTAAAACTTATAATTAATAATGATGCAATTAAATATGACTTATCAAATTTAATGATTATGTATAATAATATGCTTCAGTCACTTTTTGCTTCACAAATATCAAGTATATCTTTAGTACTTGTTTTATTGTTAGTTATGTTTTATATTTTATTTTCTTCTTTAAAAGTAGCCCTTATTGCTTTAGCAACAAATGTTATTCCTATTAGTATTATTTTTGGTGTGATGGGTTGGTTTAATATTCCTTTAGATGTTATGACTATCACTATTGCTGCTATTTCTATAGGAATAGGAGTTGACAATACTATTCATTATATACATAGATTTAAAAAAGAACATAAGAAAGATCACAATTATCAAAATGCAATGATAAGATCGCATCAAAGTATTGCTTATGCAATGGTTTATACTTCTTTTGTGGTTATTGTTGGTTTTAGCGTCTTAGTATTCTCAAATCTAATACCTACAGTTTATTTTGGTTTGTTAACTGTACTTGTTATGATATCAATTTTAACTTCTGCTTTATTATTATTGCCTAAATTATTAATTTTGCTAAGACCTTATAGTAAATAATTTTCTAGCTAATTTGACTTAATAAAAAAGTAGTGCATAAAAAATCAACTAACTAATATTCTTTCTAATACAGATGAAATTTTCTTTTAAATTCTTTTGATATATTGATTATTTCTCTTTTTTCTAAAGATTTTAAAACACTTTTAGTACAATCAACATCATTTGGCCATGGTCTTTTAAAATCATCAAATTTATTTTTATTTGTGGCATCTATACAAAGAGTATTGTCTTTTAAATAAATGTCTCGATTAGAATCAATATTATTTACAACTCTCCAAATTAGCATATATGGATTTTCTAAGTCATTTTGATGTGAAGCATCAACTATTATTAGAATACTCATATATTTATAAATATTTTTTAAATCTTTAAATAAATCTTTTTGTTTTCGTATTTTTTTAACACTTATTATGCAAAGTGGATTTTTTGTATTAGGAAAATATATTTTTAAATCTTTTATTTCACTACTTATTTCTTGCATTTTTCTTAATAATTTTTTATCGCTTAATAGTACTTTATTTGTTTCTTTTATCTCTTCACCCGTACAATCAATTCCTAGTTTTCCACCAACAGCAAACTTTGGTGAACTATGATCAAGTGCATCAACCACACCTTTTGAGATAAACAAGTCTTTAATATTGATTCTATTTAATATATACTTAGTTAAATTTTCATGATCAGTTAAATCAGGTGCATCTTCTTTTACAAAAATAGCATGTTTTACAAAACTCATCTGTCCCACACCCCAAAATGCATGCATCATTTGTTGAGCATGTCCAGGATATAAAGTTTTAATTTTAGCAAGAATTAAATTATGAAAAACTCCATTCTCAGGCATATAATAATCAAGTAAATCAGGGCATGTAGTCTGCAATAATGGTAAAAAAATTCTCTCTGTTGCATGACCCATATATTTATCTTCTAAAGGTGGCTTTCCAACAACAGTGGCTAAAAAAATGGGGTCTATTTTTTGAGTAATTGCAGTAATTTCCATAAATGGATATTCTTCTTCAAGTGTATAATAACCTGTATGATCACCAAAGGGACCTTCAATTTTAAGCTTAGATGGATCTACAAAACCCTCAATGATATAGTCATTATCTTGGGGAACATAAATATCATTTGTTATACTTTTAACTAACTGGGCATTTTTATTTTTGACAAATCCATATAACATTAATTCAAATACACCAATAGGTAAAGGAGCTTGTCCACACCAAATATACATAGGATCACCACCAATACCAATAGAAACAGGCATTTTTTTACCAGCTTTTTTGTATTCATGAAAAAAATGATTAGAATCTTTATGTATTTGCCAATGCATTCCTAAAGTATAATCGTCATACATTTGTAGTCTATACATTCCTAAATTATTCATAGTACCATCTAAACTATGTGTATATACTTGTCCCATAGTAATAAAAGCTCCCCCATCTAGCTCCCAAGTAGTCAAAATAGGTAAATCGCTTAGTTTTGCATTACTGCCAAGTTTTATAATCTCTTGACAAGCTCCTTTTTTACTTAAACGCTTTGGAAATACATTTTTAAGTGAAAAAAGTTTACCAAATGTTGATAATTTTTGGGCAAGTCCTTTGGGTGGTTTCATTTTTAATAAGCTTTGTATTTTTGCCCCAATCTCATCACCATCACCAATAAAAAGCTTAACTGCTTTTGCATTACAAAAAACATTCATTAAAACAGGTTCATCAAACTTCTTATTATTCTTTTTATCAACTACATTTGTAAATAAAAGTGCTTTTGAATCTTCTTTTTTAGTTTCTATATAAGCTATATGAGGTATTTCTAAATATATATCTAGTTCGTCATTTATAATTCTAAGTAAATCATTTTGTTTTAAGATTTCTAGTGCTTTTTTCATATGTATGTATCCAAATTAATTTTATACAATTCTACCTTATTTTTATTTTAATATGTATAAGTTGCGTGATAATATATTCTTCTTATATTTTATTTGACTTAAATAAATTGCTTTATTATCTTTCTTATATCTTCAAATTTCTTTTGAATATTTATATTTTTTGATTTATTTTCAAATATTCCAATACTACGCTCAGGAAAAAAGTTCATATTTTTCATCAAGTCTTTAGTATTTGTTCTATTTTTAGAATTAGGATAATATATGTCATAGAAATCTTGATTAAAATTTTTACTAAATTTATTAAGTTTATCTTCTCTAAAAATACTTACTTCTTTAATATCACTAAAGTTTTCTAGTTTTCTAAAAATAGATATTAAATCTTGTTTCTTATAATTTAACTCTGTTTGTCCTACAGGGTGCATAACTTTAATAGTTAATTTACTATTACGATAGTATCCGAAAAAAATCATATCCATAATGTGTTTACTTAAAAAACTAGATAGTATATCTTTTATACTCATATAGTTTTTTATTTTAAAAAATTCTTGAGTATTTTTTAAATTATTTAAAATATTTTTTGAGTTTTTGAATTTATTTTGATATTTATACTTAGAGAAATCAGATATATTTTGAACTTTTTGGTTTTCAAAAAACTCTTTTTTTAAGTTTTCTTTATATTTTATTTCATCTTCTATGATTTTATATTTCATATATTTTAAAACTCTCCATAATATAAATTATTTTTCTAAATATTTTTTGACAAACTTATTCCATCTTCTGTTTATTCTTCTTCTTGCAAAATAAGGGATATAATTTAAAATTGTAAAATGAGAAACATCTCCTAAACCATCAATTAATACAAGTTCGCTTTCATCTAAAGATATCTTTCTTAATAATATATTCTTAGGCATCATTCCATAATTAAAAATTATACAGTATTTTAAAAAATATTGTTTATATATTTCTACTTGTTTTTCATATTTTTGAAGACTATCTTTTTGTAAATAATATGCAAAACTTTTTGATACTTCTCCATCATAATCTTTAATAAGTTCGATTATAAATCCATCACCTTTATTTGTTTTTACTTCACCAAAATATTTAGGAAGATGTTTCCAATTTTTAAGACCTCTATTTTCTAATTGTTTATAATATTTTATTTCTTTTGCTGATTGTTTACTTTTTTTTCTATTATTATTTTCAAAAGTAATTTTTATTGTTTTTGCTCTATCATTTGGGTGATAATAACAAGCTCTTTCATTACCTTTTGCTATAAAATCTTCATCTTCTAAAATAATCAAATCTAAACTCCTATATCTTATTAAATATTGTAATTAGTTTATCAAATTGTTTTACATTATCAAAACATTCATTTGCTTTTTTTTGTCCTGCAAGGGCTAGGCTTTGTCTTATTTTTTTGTTACTATATAAGTATTGTATTTTCAAAGCTAAATCACAAGAGTCTTCACTTTTAAATAATAATCCTGTTTTATTATCTTCAATTATTTCTAATACACCTCCACAATTTGCTCCAATTACACAAGTAGCAATTTTCATAGCTTCAATTGTAACTAAACCAAAAGTTTCATTTTTAGATGTCATTAAAACTATATCACAAGCTTGCATAAATATATTAGGTTCACTTATAAAGCCTAAGAATTTAACACTTCCACTTAAATGATATTCTTTTACTTTTTGTTTTAAATTTTCTAAATAATTTTGATCCATGGCAGAACCTACAATAAAAGCTTTTATATTTAAATCTTTCTGTCTTAATTCTTTCATGGCTTCTATTAATAAATACTGACCTTTAAACTCATTTATTCGTCCTATTAATCCTATCATCATAGAAGTACTTGTATTTAAATCATCTCTAAAATTTTCTATTTCTTCTTTACTTTTTTCTTCATAAGTTTTTGCACCCAGATATAAAGTTTCAATATTTGGTCTTATAGATTTTGGTATGAATTTATTAATTTGATTTGATAATTCTTTTGTAATACATATAATAGTATGAATATTTTTATATAAAAATTTATGATAAAAATCATCTTTAAATCTTGTCATTGTCATATGTCTAGTTTGCACAATCTTAGGTTTTTGTTTTGAAAATATCTTAGCAAGTACAGCTATTGGAATATCTTTTGTCCAATGAAGATGCAAAATATTTATTTTATTTTCATCAATTATTTTTGCAAGTTTTAATGCAGAGAAAATTGAAAAGCTAGATTTTCTTTTTATGCTAAAATATTTGTCGTTTTTTTTTGAAAAATATTTTTCTAACTTAGAGTTTGTACTTAACACACAAATTACATTAAAATCTTTTTTTAAAAATTCAAAACATTCTTTTACATATAATTCCAAACCACCTAAATCAGGAGATAAGCAAAGTTGCAGCATATTATTTTTGCTATTTTTACTATTTTTACTCATTTTCTTGCATTTCAAGCATTAGTGCATATTTCATATAAGAACTATATGCTGAAATAACTGCAACATTGTAGGCATGAATACCATGAAAAAGTCCACCTTTTAAAACTAAAGCTTTAAACAAAGCTGCCAAACCATGGATTAAAGGATCAAAAGATGATGCTCTCTTACCTGCATCATAAGATATTTTAGCACCTCTTGTTATAAACTTATGTGTAGTTTTAATCATATGTGAATAATTGCTATAAGAATAGTGTAGCATATCAGCTTTTAAATCACATATATTTGAAGTTTGAACTTTTGAATGTCCAAGGGATGTTGTATATGAACATACATTTTTATTATAAAGTCTTGTAACTCTATCTGGATACCAAAGCTTTATAAAATGTTTTCCTATATATGTTTTTCTACAAAAAGAATAAGCATCAAATTTTGAATTTTGTAAATCTAAGTTTTTTATAGCATTAATAGCATTTGTATCTAGTCTTTCATCTGCATCTATACTTAAAATCCAGTCATTTTTTGCATAAGATGCTCCAAAAGCTTTTTGGGGACCATCTCCTAAGTATTTTTGACTTATAACTTTTGCACCCAATTGTTTTGCTATTTCACACGTTTTATCAGAACTTAAAGAATCTACTACTAAAACTTCATCACAAAGCTCTTGAACTGATTTAATAACTTCTTCTATATTATTCTCTTCATTTAAAGTGATTATATTTGCTGTTATTTTCATAAAGGAAAAACCTTTTTATTTTTATATTAAATGGTATTATATAATAAATTTAACATAAATCAGATAGAATTATGTACTTTATAAAAATACAAGAGAAGTAATGAATATTAAATCCTATATGAAAAAAATAAAATATTATTTAAGATATCTATTTATAACTGATGATAAGTATGTATCATATAAATTCAAAAAATACTTTGGATATAAATTAGATTTAGATAATCCTAAAACATTAAATGAAAAAATTCAATGGCTTAAAATAAATGATAGAAGCAATTTGCACACGATATGTGCAGATAAGTTTTTAGTTAGAGATTATGTTAAAGATAAAATTGGTGAAAAATATTTAATTCCCCTAGTTTTTGAAACATTTAATGCTATTGATATAAATAAAGAAGCATTACCAGCTTATCCTGTCGTAGTAAAAGTCAATCATTCAAGAGGTGTATTTTTAATAAAAAACAAACAAGATATAAATTATAAAGAGATACAAAATAAATTAAAAGATGAATTAAATAATAATTTCTATTATAGAACAAGAGAATGGCAATATAAAAATATTAGACCAAGAATACTTGTAGAGAAAATGCTTTTAGACGATAAAAATGAAATTCCATATGATTATAAGTTTATATGCATGAATGGAGAAATTAAGTTTATTCAAGTAGACATGGATCGTTTTTTAGAACATAAAAAAAGTCTCTATAATATATATTGGGAAAAACAAACTTTTGGATGGAATTATCCAATAGGTGATGATGTTAAAAAACCAAAAATGTTAAATAAAATGCTAGAACTTGCAAAAACTTTAGCAAAAGATTTTATATTTGTAAGGGTTGATTTTTATATATCAAATAATCAAATCTTTTTTGGAGAGTTAACTTTTCATCCAGCAGGTGGTTTTGGAAAGTTTGACCCTTTTAGTATAGATAAAGTTTTAGGCGATAAATTACAACTTCCCAAAAAAGTACTTCATTAATGAAACAAAAAACTGCTGTTATTTGTTTATCAAAAGTAAATGGAGGTATGGAGCTGGCTTCCATTAAACTAGCAAGACTTTTAAGTAATGATACTCATATTACATTTATAGCTAAAAAAAACAGTTTTATTGAAAATAAGAAAGATGAGCATTTTAAGAATTGTAAAATTTCTTTCTTTATTGTTGACTTCAAAGATAGTAGTTTTCTCCAGTTGTAGTTACTATTGCTAAGTAATCTATAGTAAACATCTTTCTTTAAACTATCATCACTTTGATTTGAAAATGTTGATATCTTTTTATTCATAACCAACATATAGACAAAATGAATAACTAAGTACTACCAACAATTTAAAAATAACTCAATAAATACACTAAACTAACAAGTAATTAAAGATAATTATGCTATAATACAGCATGAAAAATATAATAAACTTAACACCAAAAACAATAATAGAACTAGAAAATATCATTAAATATAATGATAAATTTAGAGCAAGAAAAAGAGCAGAAACAATACTGTTAAGCTATAAAGGTAAAACAGTAAATGAGATAGTTGAATTATTAGATTTAAAGCATCAAGCTATATGGAAATGGTTTAGAAACTTTAAAAAAGATGGTATACAAAGTTTACATGAAAAGTCTGGTCGTGGTAGAAAATCTCCACTTAGAGATTTAAATATTGATGATGTAAAAGCAATAGCTATAAACTGTCCATCAGTACCCATAGTTAATGCTAAAATTAGAGATAAATATAATATAAAAGTATCAAATGAAACAATGAGAAAATTTTTAAAAAATCTGCAAACTAAGTTGGACTCGAGTAAAAAAAGTTCCTCCTAAAAAACCTGATCAAAATTTATATAATCAAAAAGTTCAAAAGATTATACAATATGAGAAGCTAGAGTCTAAAGGTAAAATAAATATATTTAGATTTGATGAGAGTGGTTTCTCACCTACATCAAATTGTCCTTATTTATGGTCAGAAGTAAATAACACAGCACAAGTTAAAACACTATCCATAAAAAGAATAAATGTTTTAGGTTTTCTTAGTAGAAATGGTACTTTAAAATCATATATAGCAGATGGAAGAGTTAATAGTAATAAAGTTATAGAAGTATTTGATGATTTTACTTTAATACTTACAAAGCCAACAGTAGTTATTCTTGATAATGCTAGTTATCATAAAAGTAAGAAGTTTAAAGCTAATTTATCCAAATGGTCTAATCGTGGATTAACACTATTGTATTTACCACCATACTCACCACAATTAAATATTATAGAGATACTTTGGAAGTTTATGAAGTATTATTGGATTGAATATACTGCTTATTTGAGTTATGATAACTTACTAGAATATGTAAAAAAGATATTTGCTAATTATGGAACTAGCAAAGATGAATATTTTATTAATTTTAATACTTTAAAAGAGCAGTTATTAGATACTGAATTACTTTGTTTGAAGAGCATATAAGTTATGTTTAATTATATGGTAGTACTTATTAGATACTGAATTACTTTGTTTGAAGAGCATATAAGTTATGTTTAATTATATGGTAGTACTTACCATATAAACACTAACACCATCTTTCTTAGTGAATTTACTTTGAGATAAAATTGTTTTTATATTTAGTACTTGCATTGTCTTGAAAATTGGATTTTTTAGCTTGCCATTTATAATATTAGTTATTTTCTCTTGAATATTCATCAATAAACCTCTTTTTTAATATCCATATTATAGCTAATAAGCACTGTATAAAAGCTTCTTTGATACTATTTTATAGCTTATTTTTAGAATATTATTTTAATTATTTACACTTAAAATAATATTGTCAATAGACATGAAAATCTTGGATTAAGTATTGATAATCTGCTTGTTATTTGATGTTTTATTGATTGTTTTAGGTGCGAAAGTTAAGGTAAATAAGATATAATCGCAATTATATAAAATCAGGATTATTATGAAACAAAAAACTGCTATTATTTGTTTATCAAAAGTAAATGGAGGTATGGAGCTAGCTTCCATTAAACTAGCAAGGCTTTTAAGTAATGATACACATATTTCATTTATAGCTAAAAAAAACAGTTTTATTGAAAATAAGAAAGATGAGCATTTTAAGAATTGTAAAATTTCTTTCTTTATTGTTGATTTCTCATCAAACTTTAGTTTTTCTCTTATAAAAAACATTAGAAATATTTTAATACAAAATGAAATAAAAAATGTTATATTTCTAGGAGCATCTGAAATGAAATCCTTATATTTTGCTACTTTAGGCTTAGATATTAATTTTATTATAAGACAAGGTTCAAAAAAAACTACTTCTAAAAAAGATATCTTTCATAAATTATTTTATTCTAAGGTTAACTATCTTGTGGGAAACTGTGAATATATTAAACAAAATATTATTGATATTTTGCCTATTTCTAAGAATACAAAAGTTAAAAGAATATATTCTTCTTTAAGGTTTGAAGAAAATATAAACTTTAAAATAAGTAATGACATCATTAATTTAGTTCATGTAGGTAGGGTGCATAAAGGAAAAGGGCAATTTGAAGCCATACAAGCTTGTGAAATATTATATAAAAATGCAATAAAATTTAAACTGGATTTTTTAGGAGATATTCAAGATAAAAAATACTTTAAAAGTATTCAAGATTATTTAAAAACTTCAGAATACAAAGATAGTATAAAATTTTCTGGATATACTTCAAAAGTTAAGAACTATTTACAAAAGAGTGATATATTTATTTTCCCAAGCTTAGGTGAAGGAATGAGCAATGCTATTATTGAATCACTTGGTTATGGTTTAATTACAATAATATATGACGATACTTCATCAAGTGAATTTAAAGATTTAGGTTTTAATATTCATTTAACAAAAAAAAATAATGTAAAAGAATTAGAAAAAATTCTTTTAGCTAGTGCTTGTAATATTAAAGAAGAAAAACAAAAAGCTAGAAAAAATCATGAAAAAGCATTAAAAGTTTTTTCTTTACAAAGAGAAAAAAATGAATATTTAGAGCTTTTAGTTTGAATAAGTTTTGTCTTTATTATAATTAAACATAAATTTTATCCATTGTTTTTTTATTTTGTATTTAGTTAAAAAGTTACAATGTACATATAAATAAAATTTAAATCCTAATCGTCTAGCTCCTAAACCATCTATAATCACAAGTTTATATTCATGTTTATTTATTTCTTGGCATAAAACATTTACAGTACTTACATCAATAAATAAGATAAGATTTTTTTCAAGATATTTTTTTAGATTTTTTAACAAGTTATTTTGATTATCAATGTTTAGTAAATTATTTCTTATGTAAAATCTAAAGTCTTTAGAAGTTGTGCCATCATAATCTGATATTTTTTCAAAAACCAAACCTTTTCCTTTATTTGTATTAATCCAAGTAAAACATTGTGCAATATTTGAAAAATCTACTTTTTTATTTTTTAGATAAGTATAGTAGATGTATTCTAATTTATTTTGTTTATTATTCTTACCTTTTAAATGTAAAACTTTAATAATTTGATGTTTATTTAAAGGATTAGTATAACAAATTCTCTCCCCACCTTTTGCAAGAAAATCTTTATCCTGCAAATTTATTATACTCATAAATTTTTAATTTCTTTATTTTTAGATGATAAATAAGCTATTAAACTCAATAATACAAATACACAAATAAAAATATAATTAAAAGGTTTTTTAATTAACATTACATTTGCAAATGAAGTATAAAAAGTTACTAAGAAAAAAGATAAAGCAAAAAAGTATATTTCTTTATTGTTTTTTAGTTTAAACAATAAAAATATAACACTAAATATTAACAAACAATAAGCTATAAAACCATATCTTGTTAAAACATCTAAATGTTGACTATGAAATGATGTATATATTTTTTTGTGAATATAATTTTTATCATTTCTTTGAAGATTAGCTAATTCATAGGTATTATCCTGCGGACCCATTCCAAAGAAAAAATTTTCTTTTATAATTTTAAAACCAGCTTTATAAAAATATATCCTTACACCAAAACTTCCATCATATTTGTTATTAACAAAAACTTCTTTTAATTCACTATAAGCTACTTTATATCTTGTTAGTTTTCCAGATTTCTCAAGAAAATAAAAAGAAGATGAAAAGAAGATAAATGATAATATTAAAAATATAAATATTCTTTTGATAGTAAAATATGAGTATTTAAAATTTAGTATAATTATTGTTGCAATAGCTAAGATCAATGCCAATTGTGCAGTTCTGCTATTATTAACAAATAAAGCTAAAAAACACACAAATGATATTATTCCAAAACTGATTTTGATTATTTTATTTGTATGAAAATAGCTAATAACAAATGCACATAATACACCAATAGACATATATGTTGACATAATTGCATAAGCCATAATTCCTTTAGGGTTTGAAGAATTACTATGTGTATCTTCAATAACAAATAAACCTAAATATATCAATAAAGAAAAAATAGCATAAGTAGCAAAACTAATAATTAATATTTTTAACAAATTTTTAGCTTCTTGTGCATTTAAAGATGTAAATAAAACAGGTATAATTAAAAAATAATATTTATGAAATTTATTTACATGCTTTAAGCCATCACTAATAGAATCACTCCATAAAGTAGCAAGATAAGTAAATAATATAAATAATATTAATAAAACTAAGGGCTTAAATTCTAAAATAGTTTTTAGTTTAGTAAGAATTTCACTTTTAAATTTGATTATCCACCAAATAAATAAAATTATACTTAAAACGCCCATTTGTGATTTAAGTAAATTCCAAGGCATTAAAAAAAAGTACAAATATACAAATAATATATAATTATCAGTACTTTTAATTTTTTCTATTAATGACATCTTTGTCCTTTTGTTTATTTATATTAGAAAAACTTATTTAAATAGCAATAGTTAGTATTTTAAATGAACTAAACAAATCATAAAGTTCTAAAAAGATCTTTTGGATTAATATGACTTTCATTTTTAGTTGCTTGGAAAATCAATGTATTATTAACTCTACCAACAACATAACCCTTTTTTATCCATCTTCCAACTTTTAAATAAGGTGCAATTTCATCTAAATGAGAATAAATGGTATGCAAACCGTTTTTATGTTGAATAATAACTACATTTTCTAACATACCTACATTTTTTTTAGCATATACAATTTTTCCATTAAAAATTGATTTAACTTTAGCTTGTGCTTTTTTTGTTTTCAATATCATTGATTCATTAAAAAGTTCTATATTATAAACGGGGTCAAAATATTTACCAAATTTTTTGACAACTTTAAATGAATCTAAGGGTGCAATTGTCTTTTTACCTCTATATTTTACTATCTTAATTGAACGAGTTGAGGAACCTAGCATACGAATATTAGATGTAAGATTTTTTAATTTAGAAACTTTTTTGTATGTATTTTGTTTCTTCAAACGGCTTATTCTTTGTATCTTTTTTTGCTTGTTCTTTCTATTTTTCATTTTAATGATATTTAATTTTTTAAGTAGGTGTTCCAAAGAACTTTGCTTTTTCAGTACTTTCTTTAATTGTGTTTGATAAGTGGTGTGTTTTTTTTCCAAAGATATTAAAGATAATGATCGTTTATTTTTTAACATATCTAATTGTTTTTTACTTTTTTGTCTTGTTGTTATATATCTTGATATTTGATTGATTTGATTTTGATTTGATTTTGTATTTTGACTTAATAATTCATAAGAGGTATTAAGTCTTTGAATTTCATATTGTGAATTTTGAGATAATATGGTATAAATTTGTGAATCAATTAATTCTTGAACATTACTTTTAGAAGCTAGTTTTAATGCTATTGAGGAAGTAAAATCATCGATTATAAGATTTACAATTTGTTTTTCATTAATTAATTTTTGTTTTTCTAAACTCTTTGATGATTTTGAAAGTTTGATTAATGTATTTTTTGAATTATATAATGCAAGTTTATGTTTTTGTATATCTTTATCAATCATCGAAATTTTTTGCTCTATTGTTTTTAAAAATTTATTTTGTTGTTTTATTTGTCTTCCAAGACCTTTGATTTGTGAATATTTTTTTGCTTTTTTGCTATAGTTTACTTTAAGTTGTTTTTTACTTTTTTTGATTTTATAATCTATATTATTAATAGCTGCAAAATTAACATTGAATAATAATATGACTATTAGAAGTATTTTAATCATATCTAATCTTATATTTTAATAAAACACCAATAACAGTGAATATAGAGATAATAAAGGACAATAAAAATATTTTCATTAAAGAAATTTTAGAGATTAATGTAAGTTGAATAATATTTTCTAAATCAGTTGGTAAAATCAATACCATATTATTAACAGCATATAAATAAATACCTGATACTAAAACAAAAGCAATTAATGAACTATATATTGCATATTTAAATATAGAAGTAGAACTATACAATATAGAAGCACCATGCAACTTTAAAATTTCGATTTTTTCTTTATGTTCAAAAAACCAAATTCTAATTTGCTTAGAAATAATTAAAATCGCAAAAATGGTGAGTAAAGTAAATAATACTAAACTAATTTTATATAATAATTGTAATAATAGATATATTTGACTATGGTTTTTGGAAAAAATTTCAATTTTTCTTATATTTTTATTTAAAAAAAGTGTTTGTTTAATAATTTTCAATTGCTTAGTTGTTGGGAAAACTGCAAGTTGTATTTTATAAAAATATGGTAATTTTCGTCTTAAAAGCTCTATTGATGATTTAGATAAGTTTGACTTGATATCATTAATGATTGTACTTTTTTTCAAAGTTATAATCTTTTTTACTTTGATATTTGCTAAAATATTAATTTTCTCTTTTATTAGTGGAGTATTTGTAACAATAACTATAGAATAATCTTCTGCAATTTTTTTCTCATAATTAGAAGATATATTTGAAGAAAACAAATATATTATAAATGACAAAAGCATTATAGACAAAGGAATTGTAAATGTAAAAATATTTTTAAGAAACTTCATAAATAATTCCATCTTTAATAGATAATTGTCTAAATTTAATACCAAAATTTTGTGGCACTCTATGTGTTACAACCACAACAGTAATTCCTAGTTGTTCATTTGCACCTTTTAATAAGTTCCATATAAGCTCAGCTGAATAATCATCTAAATTTCCAGTTGGTTCATCAGCAATTATAATTTTTGGATTATGCGCCAAGGCTCTAGCAACTGCAATTCGTTGCTGCTCCCCTCCACTTAACTCATCAGGATAAAATCCTAATCTATGTGAAAGTTTTACATGAGTTAATAACTTTATAGCTTGTTCTTTTGATATATCATGAGAATAACCATTTATTTTTAAAGGTATCATAATATTCTCTTCAATAGTCCATTCTTTAATTAATTTATAATCTTGAAAAATAATACCTATATCTTTTCTTAATTTTCTTAGATCTTTTCCTTTAATACCAAATACTTCTTGACCTGCTATTTTTAAGCTTCCATGTTTCAACAGTATTTGTGCATAAAATGATTTAAGTAGTGTTGATTTTCCACTACCACTAGTGCCACCTACGAATATAAATTCCTTTTCTTTGACTGTAAAATTACCTTTTTTAATGATGTATTTATTTGAATCATATGATAAATATATATTTTTTGCTTCAATCATTGTTTAAAATCTTTGTCAAATATTTATGTGCTTTTATATTAGAACTTGTAGGAATTGGTTTATCTTGAAAATATGAAGCTTTTCCATTATTTATAATAATATATTTATTAAGTGGTCTATTAAAATTACCAAAAGTTAATTGTATCAATCCAGAATTAACTTCATTTTCAATATCAAATATATTTTCAATATGAATAAAATAATCTTCTTTTACAATAGCTTTATTTGTTATTATTTTTTTAATATTATCAAAATCTACTTCATTTTCAAAATTAAAAGAACATTTTTGTATAGGTACATCATCTTCTTCTTGGCATTTTAACACTATATCATAAATAGTTTTTTCTTGCTTCCTCCATCTTTTTTCATACTTACTAATTATTTCTAAATCTTTGTTGATATCTATTATAATTTTTCCACTATTTAAATTGCTTAATAAAGACATACAATAATCAAAATATTTTCTACTATCAGTTCTAAGTTCTAATGTTGCATCTTTTTTTAATACTCTTAAGGCTTCATTTATAAATTCACTAGAATAGATTCTTCTATGCGGTTTTTTATCCCAAGGTACAGGAAAGTGTACAAAAATATTATCAACACTATTAGACTTCATAAATTCCATAAAAAGTCTAGCATCATAATTTATAACTATTATATTAGTAATATTTTGTATTTTTATTTGTTTTAGAAGTTGTTCAATTGAGGGTGTATGAATTTCTAAGCCAAAAAACTGAACATCTTTATTTTGTTTGGCTTGATATAGTATGTGCTTACCACTTCCAAAACCTATTTCAATTTGAATTTCTTTATTTGTTTCAAATTCATTTACAATATATTCTATATTTTTTAAATACTTCTCATCTATGTTTATCTTTTGATTAATATTATTTGTATTTGTAAATAAAATATTTGCATTAGTTAGCTTAGCATAAGCATTAATAGCATCTTTTATACAAGAAACTGGACTTATTCTTGTAGTTTTATCATATTTTATCATATTCGCATCATTTTTATTTTTTTTTGTTAATAAAAATTGATGATTATTTTTAGTAACTGCAATTTTATATTCACTAGATTTTTTTGAATTATATGATTTTGCAATAAAATCAAAAGACACACCATCAATATTAGATGGTATGTTAAGATGGTTGTTTTGATTAAATACTATATGAGGCATTTATTAATTTATTTCTTCTAATCTTGGTAAAATTAATTCAGTTTGTTGTGTTATATCAGAGACAATCCCAAATTCATCTACTGCTTGAATTGAGTATTTATATTCAACACCTCTTACAATATCTTGATCTTCAAATCGTAATTCTTGAATATTATCAAATATGACTTTTTTAGTACTTAAAAAAGAATTTTTTATAGTTTTATGCACTATATACGAAATAGCTCTTTTATCAGTTGACATCCAGTTTAATATGGCTTTTTCACCTTGAATTTGTGCTAAGGTTATAATTGGTTTATTTAATTTATTTAAAGTAATACCCATAACAGAATTCATATTTAAATCACTTTCTAATCCATCATTATCAATATGGCTTACTTTATAAAAATATGTTTTTCCATCTTCATTAATGAAATCATCAAAGTTTAAAGTACTTGAATTAAATGTTTTTAATAAAGAAAAAGAATTTCTTGAACTTGTACTTCTGTATAAATTGTATTGAACTACACGGGAAACTTTTGGCTTATCCCATACAATATTTATTTTTCTAGCTAAATTTGTAGATGCTATTGTTCCTTGAACTCCAATAGGGATAGCTTTTGTCTGAGCTTTTACAATATCACTAGCTCTTGTTTGTAAATCATCAAAAGTATTGGAAATCACCCTATATGAATAAATTACATTATCTTCAAGGTCTAAATCAATATATTCAGCTTGCAATCTATTTCTAACTACAGCTAAAGTATTCCATTGGCTAGTATGTGCTGATGTTCTTTGTATTTCATAAGATGAAATTCTCTCATTTGGATGTGGTCTCCAAATTATTTTAATTTGTCTTGGTAAATTTGAAATGGCCTGAATAAAACTAATTCCATCCATTGTTGCTAATGTTGATGCGATATAAGCATCAGTAGTTCTTGATTCTTCCTCACCTTTAATGTTAGATGATATCTTATATATATATTTTGTACCAGCATTTAAGTTTCTGTCAACATAATGGCTAGTATATCTATTTTTAATCATTTTTATAAAACTTAATTTACTTCTATCTTTTGTCATATTTGCTCTATAAAGATTGTAACCAATTACTCTTACATCATCAACTTTTTGCCATTCAAAAGCAATAGCATTTACATCTGAGATAGTTCTAATACTTGATGAATCAATTACCTCAACACTATCATTTATATTTGGTTTTACTACTTTATTAAAATCATTTTTAACACTACACGCATTAATCAAAATCATTAAAACTATTAATGATATGATCTTTACTAAGTTTTTCATGTATATTCTCCATATTAAAATTATTTTTTATGAAACAATTCATATCATCAGCTAGTGAAGCAGTAAAGTTCATTTCCTCACCAGAATGTGGGTGAATTAAATACAAATTATAAGAATGTAGATAAAATCTATTTATTCTATTAAAATTGCCCTTAAATCCATATAAAGCATCTCCTAAAATATGCCTATTTATCGAAGACAAATGAACTCTTATTTGGTGTGTTCTTCCAGTAAATAGTTTACAAGAAATTAATTCATATTTTTCATTTTTACATAAGCTAAGTTTTCTAAAGGCAGATTTTGCATATTTTCCCTTGCTATTAATGCCCATTTTAAGTCTATTATTTACGTGTCTTGATATTGGTTTATTGATTATAATATTATCTTTTAATGCTAAATCAATTAATGCTAGATAATATCTGCCCATAGTTTTATTTTTTAATTGTTCTGATAAATTAGTATGTGCCTCATTTGTTTTAGCTATAACCATAACTCCACTTGTTCCTTTATCAAGTCTATGTACTATTCCATGCCTAATATCAGCACTTAAGGTTGATAAAGAAATTCTATTTAATCTTAGCCAATCAACAAGTGTGGCTTCTTTAACACTTGGAGCATCATGAATTACTAAATTTGAAGGTTTATTAATAACTAATATAAAATCATCTTCATATATTTTTGTAATAACTTTATCTTTAAGTGATGTTTTTATAAATTTTTCATTTTTAATTTCATCTATTTTATTTTCTGGAAAAATAACTTTTATATTTTGATTAAGTTTTAATTTTAATCCTGTTTTTGTTATATTTTTCCCATCTACACTTACAAAACCTTTTTTAATCAAGTGTTCAATTTGATTTCTTGAAGAGGAAATATGCAATGTTAAGAATTTATCTAGTCTATTTTCTTCTTCTACAATAAAATTTTTATCCATTTTTTGCTACTCTTTGTTTATGTATTTTTTTGACAAAAGAATTATTTCACATTTTGATTATTTATTAATTATACTAATTTTGCCATTAGTGTTTTTATCTTATACTTTAATTAGTGAAACAAATCATATTTTAGCGAATAAACAATTAATTTATTTTACATTATCAATAATTGTATTTATGATTGTATTTATTTTACCAATTAGAAAAAATATTAGGCTGATACCTTTGTTATATTGGTTGGGTATATTTTTACTCTTAGCTGTAGAATTTTTTGGAGTTACAAAGCTTGGTGCAAAAAGATGGATAAGTATTTCTTTTTTAAATACTACAATTCAACCATCAGAATTATTCAAACCAATATTTCTTTTAATGTTAGCATATTTAATAAAAAATAAACCACCTCCAATGAATGGTTATAATATAAAAGATTTTACATATTTTTCTTTTTATATTTTATTACCTTTTATTCTAATTGCAAAAGAACCTGATTTAGGAACAGCTTTAGTTCTTTTACTCGTAGCTTATGGTGTACTATTTATTATAGGTGTTAATTGGAGAATATGGCTAGGAATTTTTTTAATTCTTTCGATTAGTGCGCCATTTGTATATACTCACTTAATAAAAGATTACCAGAAAAAAAGAATTCATGATTTTGTTGCAAAAAAGCCATCTTATCATGTACAGCAATCTATCATTGCTATTGGTTCAGGAGGTTTACTTGGAAAAAATGAAAAAGAAGCAACACAAACAAAATTAAAATTTTTACCTATTGCTACGAGTGATTTTATTTTTGCATATTTTGTTGAAAGACACGGTTTTTTAGGTTCCATTGGACTGATATTAATATACACCTTATTCATTTTGCATTTATTATCTATGAATTATTATTTTAAAGATGATTATCTTATTAGAAGTTTTGCTTCAGGTTTGGGTTTATTAATATTTTTTAATATGAGTATTAATATACTTATGGTTATAGGTTTTGCTCCTGTTGTTGGTTTACCTCTGCCCATGTTTTCTTATGGAGGAAGTTCTTTTATGAACTATATTATAATACTTGCTATTTTAGAAAATCTAATTGCTTTTAGATTTATGTACATGTATGATTTTGAAAGGAATTTATAAATGAAAACTCAAAATAATTGTTTTATTGGTTTTGATAATGAGTTTCAAGAAGCAAATGCAGTTTTATTTGGAGCTCCCTTTGATGGTACTACTTCTTTTAAACCAGGAGCTAGATTTGCACCTATGGCAATAAGAGAAGATTCATGGGCTATTGAAACATATAGTCCTTATTTGGATAAAGATTTAGAAGATTTAAAACTTTTTGATTATGGGAACTTAGAGCTACCTTTTGGTGATAAGATGAAAACATTAAGCATTATTGAAAATATGGTGGATGATATAGTACAAGCCAATAAAATACCTATTATGCTAGGAGGTGAGCATTTGATATCTTATGCTTCTATTAAATCTTTAGCAAAAAAGTATACAAACTTAAATCTCATACATTTTGACGCACATACAGATTTAAGAGAACATTATTTAAATGAACGCTTTTCACATGCAACAGTTATGCGCAGAGTACACGATATATTAGGAGATAAAAAATTAAATCAATTTTGTATAAGAAGTGGATTAAAAGAAGAATTTATTTGGGCAAAAGAACATACCTATCTTGAAAAATTTACTTATAAAACATTAGAGGCATGTGTTAATAGATTAAAAAATGAACCAGTTTATATAAGTATAGATTTAGATGTTTTTGACCCTAGTGTTTTTCCTGGAACTGGTACACCAGAACCAGGAGGAATAAATTTTCATCAAATGTTAGAAATCATACAAACATTAAAAAACTTAAAAAATGTTGTAGGTATAGATATAGTTGAATTATCACCAAAGTATGATAGCTCAGGTGTGTCAACAGCAGTTGCATGTAAAACTTTGCGAGAATTAGTTTTAGCTGTAATTCATTAAATAAAGTATTTTTAAATAAGGTTTTATTGCTTAATATTAGATATAATTCTTTTATGAAAGAAATAGCACTAATTGGAACAACAGCCACAGGTAAAACTGCTTTAGCTATTAAAATAGCACAACAAACAAATTCAATAATATTATCACTTGATTCTTTGTGTTTATATAAAGAAATCAATATAGCAAGTGCAAAACCTACAAACAAAGAAATGCAAAGTATTATACATTTTGGTATTGATGAAATATATCCAAATGAACATTTTGATGTTGTAAAATTTTTAAAAATATATGAAAAAACAAAACAATTTGCCTTAAAAAATCAAAAAAATATTATTATTGTAGGAGGAACGGGTTTTTATTTAAAAGCATTAATTGATGGTATTTCATCTGGTATAAATACAAATCTTAAAAATGTTAAAATGGATATATCGTATGCTAAAGCTTATACGCTTTTACATTCTTTAGATAAAGAGTATATGAATAAAATACAAAAAAATGATAAATATAGAATAAATAAAGCCTATAGTATATATATAACAAGTAAATTAACACCATCAAAGTATTTTAAACTTCACCCTAAAAAAGCAATAATAAAAAATCTAAAAATATTTGAGATTTTAATAGACAAAGAAGAGTTAAAAACAAGAATTAAATTAAGAACAAAACAAATGTTAAGCGATGGTTTGATTGATGAAGTTATATTTTTAGAAAACAAATATAATAGAAATGTTAATTGTATGAGTTCAATTGGAATTGTTGAAAGCTTAGAATATCTTGATGGAAGAATCACAAAAGATGAATTAGAAAATAAAATCTCTTCTAATACTTTGAAATTAGCAAAAAGACAAAATACTTTTAACAAATCACAAATCACAAAAAATAAAATATCAAGCCCAATAAATACATTAAGTTCAGATATACTTAAGTACTTTAAGATATAATCCCAAGTTCAAAAGAGTTTTTTAAAGGGCAAGATGGATTTGACCTTTTATTAAGCATTTATTATAAAGAAGGAATAAAAGTGAAGAAAGAAATTCATCCAGACTATAAAGAGTGTTCAGTTACTTGTGCTTGTGGTAATGCTTTTCAGACAAGAACAACAGTTGAGACTATGAGACTTGATATTTGTAATGCTTGTCATCCATTTTTTACAGGTGAGCAAAAAATTGTTGATGCTGCTGGTAGAGTAGAGAAATTTAAAGCTAAATATAATATGAAAAAATAAGACTAAGGTCTTAAATTTTGCTAATTTTAGTTCCAACTCCAATAGGTAATTTAGACGATATTTCTAATCGTTCTTTAAAAGCTTTATTGGAGGCGAAACTAATCTTTTGTGAAGATACAAGAGTTACTAAAAGACTTCTTCATTTATTAGAAGAAAAAAATAATCTAAAATTTTCTTGTCGTGAGTTTAAATCTTTTCATTCTCATAATGAAAAAGATGTATTATCTACCTTATCATGTGATGATTTTAATCAAAATGTTGTTTATGTATGTGATGCTGGAATGCCATGTATTTCTGACCCTGGATCTTCTTTAATAGAGTTTGCGATACAAAACAATATACCTTATGATGTTCTTCCTGGAGCCAATGCTGTCTTAACTGCTTTTGCTATGAGTGGTTTTAACAATACACAGTTTACTTTTTTTGGTTTTTTAGACCATAAAGGAAAATCTAGAATTTCTCAATTAGATACTGTTATGCAAAGCTTTACATTAACTATATTGTATGAATCCCCACATAGACTTTTAAAAACACTAGAAGAAATATCAAATATAGATCCAAATAGAATTATATTTTTAGTTAAAGAAATAAGCAAAAAATTTCAAAAAACATATAAAAATAAAGCCTTAAATATTTTTAATACACTTAAAAATGAAAATATAAGAGGTGAGTGGGTAATAATAGTTCAATCACATGAAACATCAGGATTTCCTATAAGTGTTGATGATATTAACGATTTAGATATTGCTCCTAAAATAAAAGCAAAATTACTAGCAAAAATGCAGGGTTTAAAGATCAAAGATGTTTATCAAGATATTTTGGATAAACTAAAACCATGATTATATATGGAAAACAAGTAGTACTTTATGTACTAGACAATCACCCTAGTTTAATAGAAGAAGTTTTACTATCAAAAGAGCTAGACAAAAAACTTTTTTCAAAATTTGCAAGACTTGATAAAAAAATCATCAAACTTGACAATCAAAAAGCACAAAGTTTAGCTCATGGTGGTAATCATCAAGGTTTTTTCTTAAGATTAGTAGAATTTAAAATATCTGCTTTTAAGGATTTAAAGCAAAGCTCTTTTATTCTTATACTTGATGGAATAACAGATGTGGGAAATATAGGTGCTATTTGTAGAAGTGCATATGCTTTAGGTGTTGATGGAATAATTGCAAGTAATGTGAAAACATTGAATTATGAAGGAATAGCTAGAACTAGTAGTGGAGCATTATTTGATATACCATTTTGTTTATATCCAAATACTTTAGATCTTAGTAATGAACTAAAACAAATGGATTTTAATTTAATAGGATCAGCTAAAAATGCAAATAATGTAAAAAACTTCGTAAATACATATGAAAAAACTGCTTTATATTTAGGAAGTGAACACTTAGGTTTATCAAATAAGATTATTAAAAAATTAGATAAAATAGTATCTATTGAAATGTTTAATAATTTTGATTCATTAAATGTATCAGTTGCAGCTGGTATTTTGATATATCAGCTTAAAAACTAACGAAATATTTTATGTTTAAAATATTTGCTATATTATTATTCACACTTAGTCTAAATGCAAATACTTTAAGTATAGATGAAAAAATCCAAGGTCTTATTGGAAATGAAGAGTATTTAGTTAATAAAAGTTTGATAAATCATATTTTTTGGGATACTGAATCTTTTTATACTTATGATAATGTAAACTATATAGCACTTATTGCTACTTTACAAAATAATGGTTTGCTAAAAATAGCTTTTAATAAACCTAAAAATCTTGAAATAACTTTTATAAGTCAAAATGATTCTATAAAATCATTTAAAATATTAAATGAAGTATTAAAATCAATTGGTTATTATCATTATTTTACAAAAGAGCTATCATATGATGAAAATCAAAGTTTAAAATGGAAAATACATTTAAAAACACGATCAGCTATTGACCCTCTTGTATTTGCAAAAGAGCTTTATAAATATAGAGCAGTTATTGTTCATATTCAAAAAAAAGATACAGACAATTGGGTTTATGAAATAAATACACTAAATTCAATTATTCCTAGAGCAAAAGCTATGATTGTAGGTGAAAGGCTTGAATTAAAAAAGCCATTAAAACCTTATTTTCTAAAAATCAATAATGCTTATGAAGTAAATATTATTTCTAACTATGGCAATCAATGGTTTCCCTATATTGTATTTTATGATAAAAATTTAAAAATAATAAATATTATCAAAGAAAATAAAAAACATAAGAAACTAAGCCTTGAAATACCAGAAGATACAAGATATATAAAAATAGATGATATATATACTTTATCAAATATTAAAAGAGGTCTTAGTGTTGAGGTTAAGGAGTAGCAGTGTTTAAAGAAATAGAATTTGAAAGAATGAAAAGATTGCCCAATTATGTCTTTGCTGAGGTTAATGAAATTAAAATGCAAGCAAGACGAGCTGGTGAGGATATTATTGATTTTTCTATGGGAAACCCTGATGGAAAAGCACCACAGCATATAATTGACAAATTAACACAAACTGCTCAAAAAGATAAAAATCATGGTTATTCTGCAAGTGCTGGAATATATAAGTTAAGACTTGCCATTTGTAATTGGTATAAAAGAAAATATAATGTAGATTTTTTAGATCCAAATAAACATGCATGTGCAACTATGGGTTCAAAAGAAGGTTATGTACACTTGGTTCAAGCAATAGTAAATACTGGTGATGTAGCAGTTGTGCCAGATCCCACTTATCCTATTCATTCATACGCTTTTATGTTAAGTGGTGCAACTATCCATAAATTTGAATTAGGTTTTGGTGATGATTTTAGAGTTGATGAAGATTTGTTTTTTAAAAGATTACAAACTACTTTAAATGAATCAATTCCTAAAGTAAAATATGTACTTGTAAACTTCCCACATAATCCTACTTGTGCAACAGTTACCCCTATATTTTATCAACGATTAGTTGATTTGGCTAAAAAAGAAAGATTTTATATCATTTCTGATATTGCTTATGCTGATATTACCTTTGATGGATATGTTACTCCTTCTATTTTTGGAGCCAAGGGTGCTATTGATGTGGCTGTTGAGAGTTTTACTTTAAGTAAATCATATAATATGGCTGGTTGGAGAGTTGGCTTTATGGTTGGAAATGAACGCTTAATTGGGGCATTAAAAAGAATTAAATCATGGTTAGATTATGGAATGTTCACACCCATTCAAGTTGCGGCAACGGTAGCACTTGATGGTCCACAAGATTGTGTAAAAGAACATGTAGAAAAATATCATAAAAGAAGAGATATTTTACTTAAAGCTTTTGAAAATGCTGGTTGGAATATAAATAAACCAAATGCCTCTATGTTTATATGGGCAAAAATTCCAAAAAAAGCCAGACATTTAGGATCTATGGAGTTCTCTAAACAATTAATAACTAAGGCAAAAGTGGCAGTTAGTCCTGGTATTGGATTTGGATATTATGGTGATGAATATGTAAGAATTGCTTTAATAGAAAATGAAAAACGAATAAGACAGGCAGCCAAAAATATAAAAAAATACTTAAAATCATTATAAAAGATAAATAGGAAATACTGTGAAATTAAGAATAGAAAATCTTGCAAGAATTAAACAAGCAGAAGTTGAAGTTAAAAACTTAACACTTTTTGTTGGACAAAATTCTACTCATAAAAGTTATATGGCTCATACTATTTATGAATTATTAAGGCTTTTAGATAGAGATTCTGATAGTCTAACAAAAGAAAAAAAGAATATGCTTTTTGATTTATATAAGGAAGCAGATTTTCTTCTAAAATATATTATTGAAAAAAGAGAGATTAAAGAACAAAATAGTTTATATACATATATAATTTTATTAGTTGATGGAGATAACAAAAAATTTTATAAACTAATTGATAAATTATGTCATTTAGTAAATAAGGTTATCTTAAAACTGATAAATAAAAGTTTTAATAATAATTCAAATATATTAGAGAAGTTATTTTTTGAACAAGATTTAGAAATGAATAGTTTATTTAGACAACAACAATATGAATTTAGAATATATAAAAAAGAAGATGATTTAAATAATGACTTAATACTATATATGATACTAAGTGATTTTACAGATATATTGTTTAAATTTTATAAAGATAGCTTGTCTTCTTATTATGATATACAATATTTCCCAGCTTCAAGAACAGGCTTTGTCTTAGCGTTTGATGAAATTGTATCTGGACTTTTAAGAGATAAATATCGTGGACAATCTAGCTCAGCAAAACTCACAAAACCAACAATTGATTTTATAACAAATTTTTCAGATATCAAAACTAGTAAATTTAATTTAAATTTTTTAGATGCTTTTGGATCAAATAAAAATAATTCAGAAAATAAAGCAGCTAGACTAAAATTAGTTAATTTTTTACAAAATAATATAATCAAAGGTAAGATTGAAGAAAAAAAGTTAGATGATAATTATAGAAGTTTTTATTTAAAAACAAAAAATAATACAAAACTAGATTTACATTTAGCATCTTCTGCTACACTTGAGACATTACCTTTTGTTATATTTTTAAGAAATAACACAAATATTAAAAAAACACTTTTTGTAATTGAAGAACCAGAAGCACATCTTCATCCTAAAGCACAAGTACAAATGGCTAAGTTTTTAGTTTTACTTTCAAATACTGGTGCAAAAGTAATAGTTACTACTCATAGTGATTATATTTTAAATGAAATAAATAATTGTATTAAATTAAGCACGATTAATAAAGAAGACGATTTTTCAATTTCAAAAGATAATGTATCTGCATATTTGTTTAAAAATGAAGAAAATGAAACAACAGTAAATCAGCTTAAGATTGATAAATATGGAATTGCAAATGATAATTTTGATGAAGTATTAGATGAGCTTTTAGATAGAAGTAGTGAATTAACGGAAACCATAATGAATAATGAGTGATTTATTAGATAGTATATTTCAAGTTGTTAATGAATGCAAGGAAAATGAGTGCAAAATTAATAAAAAAGATATAAAAAAGATTTATAAGCCTGATTTGGGTATATTAGATACAAAATTGCAAAAAGAATTATTTGGAAATGTAAAACAAGTAAGCCTTTGTGATTGTGTTATTATAAAAAAAAATAATCATATATTATTACTTGAAATTAAATGTGGCACAGTAACAAATAGTATATTAAAAGAAACTATTACACAAATTTCAAATGTATATAAAATATTAGAAAATAAAAAGATAAAAGTAAATAAGTGCATTTTGATTTGTAAAAAATTTAGTGATGTTATGTTAAAAAAGAGTATTTTAACAAAAAGGATTAATGGTATTCCATTAACTAATAAAACTTTCAAAAATATTGCACTAGAAATTTAAAGGAAAAGAAAAATGTTAAAAATTGCCATAATTGGAGTAGGAACTGTTGGTTCTAGTGTTGCTAATATATTAAGAGATAATAAAGATATTATTTGTTCTCGTGCAGGAATTCAGTTAATTCCTAGTATTGGTGTTGTTAATAATTTAAGTAAAAAAAGAGATGTTAGTATACAACTAACAGATGATATTGACTCTGTACTAGAAGATGATAGCATTGATATTATTGTTGAACTTATGGGTGGTGTTACACAAGCTTATGAAGTTGTCAAAAAAGCTTTAAAAAAAGGCAAAGCTGTTGTTACTGCAAATAAAGCACTTTTAGCATATCACAGATATGAGCTTCAAGAACTTGCAGGTGATATTCCTTTTGAATTTGAAGCAGCAGTTGCTGGAGGAATTCCTATTATAAATGCTTTAAGAGAAGGGTTAACAGCAAATCATATTCAAAGTATGAAAGGTATTATGAACGGTACTTGTAATTATATGCTAACTCGTATGATAAATGATGGTGTAGCTTATGATGATATTTTAAAAGAATCACAAGATTTAGGTTATGCAGAAGCTGATCCTACTTTTGATGTAGGTGGTTTTGATGCAGCTCATAAGCTTCTTATTTTAGCTTCAATTGCTTATGGTATTGATGCTAAACCTGAAGATATTTTAATTGAAGGTATTGAAAATATTACAAAAGCTGATATTGAGTTTGCTAATGAATTTGATTATTGTGTTAAACTTTTAGGAATTGCAAAAAAAGTTGGAAAGCAGATTGAACTTCGTGTAAATCTAGCATTTATTCCAAATTCACAAATGCTTGCTAAAGTAGATGGGGTTATGAACGGTATTTCTGTAATCGGAGATAAAGTAGGTGAAACTATGTATTATGGAGCAGGTGCAGGCGGAGATGCTACAGCATCTGCTGTTATTGCTAATCTTGTAGATATTGCAAGAAGAGGTAAAGGTTCACCTATGTTAGGTTTTAAATCTGAAAATCTTGAAAATCTTACTTTAATGTCAAAAGATGATATAAAAACAAAATACTATTTAAGACTTAGAGTTGAAGATAAAACAGGAGCTTTAGCAAAAGTTTCAACTATCTTGGCAAATCATAATATTTCTATTGAAAAAATGCTTCAAAAACCTGTAAATAAAACTTGTGTTCATCTTCTTTTATCAACTCATACTTGTATGGAAAAAGATATAAATCAAGCTTTAAAAACACTTGAAGATGAGACAGTTGTAACTTCTAAACCTGTTATGATTAGAATTGAGGATTAAATCTTTAAAATATTAAAATATTAAAAAAGGAATAATGTGCAAAACAAAAAACTCCTTACCCAAGATATTCCTTCTTTATTAAAATCAATAGCCATTCCTGCAAGTACAGGAATGTTTTTTAATACTATGTATAATGTAGTAGATACCTTTTATGCTGGACTTATTTCAACGCAAGCAATAGCTTCTTTATCTTTGTCTTTTATGATATTTTTTATGATTATTGGTTTAGGCTATGGATTTTCATCAGCAATTACTGCTTTAATAGGAAATGCACTTGGGGCTAAAAAGTATTTTTTGGCTAGTTTATATGCTCATAAGGGAATTTTATTTTTACAAATAATAGCTATTTGTTTAACAATTTTGGGATTATATACTTCTTCTTATTTATTACAATTCTTAGGTGCAAGTGGGCAATACCTACAGATATCCTTAGATTACATTACTATAATTTTATTTGGAACAGTATTTTTTATGACAAATTTTGCCCTAAATCCTATTTTAGTATCAAGAGGTGATACTAAAACATATAGAAATGTTTTAATCTTTGGTTTTATAGCAAATTGTATTTTAAATCCTTTATTTATATATGGATTTTTATTTATTCCTGCTATGGGTATAAAAGGTATTGCATTAGCTACTGTTTTAATTCAAGTTATGAGTGTATTTTATATGTTTTATAAAGTTTTACAAACAAAATTAGTTTCTTTTTCTAAACTAAAGTATTTTTTACCCAACACAAGAATATATAAATCTTTTATAAAACAAGGAATTCCTTCTAGTATTAATATGTTGATTATGTCATTTGGTTCTATTATTTTAATTTATTTTGTTTCTTTATATGGTATTAAAGCAGTTGCTGGTTATGGTATTGGTTTTAGGGTGGAACAAATTATGTTACTTCCTGCTTTAGGTCTAAGTTCTGCTGTTTTATCCTTGGCATCAAATAATTTTGGAGCCAAACAATATGACAGAGTAAATTTGATTGTTAAAAAAGCTTTAGAATATGGTTTTTATATTTCAACATTTGGAATTATTTTTTTATATATTTTTGGTAAAATAATAAGTTCTGCCTTTGATAATGATATAGAAGTGATTAATTATAGTTTTGAGTATCTTCTAATAGAAGTATGGGTTTTTTATGCTTATATTATTTTATTTATTTGTGTTTCAACACTTCAAGCTATTAAAAAACCTATTATGATAATATATATTGCCTTGTATAGACAAATTATTGCAAAACTATTAGTTGCTTATTTAGTTGTTGTATATTGGCAATTAGATTTTATTTATTTATGGGTAGGGGTATTGATTATGATTTATTCAGCAGCAATATTCACACTAATATATACAAGAAAAATGTTAAAAAATGTCACAAGTAAAAACGTTAAGATTAATAGGTAGCCTTGTATGAGTTCTTTAGTTTTAGATAAAAAATATTTTCTAGCAAAAGGTGGGGAGAGAACTTGTTATATTCATCCACACGATGAAACAAAAGTGATTAAAGTTTTACATGTTAGAGGAAAGCATAATAATCAAAATGACTTAGAATATTTTTATATACAGTATTTAAGAAGACATAATAAAGACTTATCCCAACTTTCCCAATGTTATAATTATATTGATACTAATAAGGGTAAAGGTTTAGTTTTTGAGCGTATTGTAGATTTTGATGAAACTTCTAGTAAATCTTTTAGATATATGCTTGCAAATCAAATCATATCCTTAGAAGAACAAGAAGAATTAATAAATGAATTAAAGCAGTATTTAGAAACTAATTATATTCTTTTTATTGATACTAGTTTGACAAATATTTTTTGTCAAAAAATATCTAAAGACAAATATAAATTAATAATAGTTGATGGTTTAGGAGCAAAAAGAACAGGTCTTAAATTTATTTTATATAAGTTATCAAAACTTTATACAAAATATAAAATAAAAAAACAATGGACAAAATTTATGAAAATGTATAACAAAGATATAAAAAGAATGCAATTAGGACAAAGACCTTTTACAAGATTATAAATTAATATTTATTTAATTAAAGTAAGTAAAGAATAAGCAATAAAAAGCATCAAAAAACCAATTAATATATCTAATATTTTCCAAGTCATTGGTTTTTTAAAAAGTGGTATTAAAAATCTTGAACCAAATCCTAGAGTAAAAAACCACACAGATGAGGCAAGCACTGAACCTAGTAAAAAGTATATTTTTAAATCATCTTGTACATTTGCTCCAATTCCACCTATTAGTAAAATTGTATCTAAATAAGTATGAGGATTTAAAAGAGTAAAAACTAAGACAAGAGTAATTACTTTTTTTAAGGGATTAGTTTTTACATTTCCATCTATTATTAAACTTTCATTTTTAAATGCAGACTTAAATGATATGAAAGCATAAAATATTAAAAACACTATTCCAAAAATTGCAATTGAGTTTATTAAAACTTGATTACCTTGTATAAAAAACCCAAGTCCTAAAACTCCAGTAGTAATTAAAAGAAAATCAAAAAAGATACAAAGTAAAATAGCAGGTAAAACATGTTGTTTTAAAAGTCCCAACTTTAAAATATAAGCGTTTTGAGCACCAATTGCAACTATTAAAGAGATAGTAACAATGAAACCTTTTAAAAAAACATCAAAGATCACAAATAAGTCTTTACTAAATTAACAATTCCACTAATGATAAATTGAACTGAAATAGCACCTACAATTAAACCCATAATTTTAGTAACAACATTTTGTCCTGTTTGCCCTAAATAATTTCTAATATATAAAGAATTTCTAAAAGCTAAATAAATCAAAATAGCATTAATTAAAAATGCAATAACAATAGCTGTAATATCATAAAAATTTTGTGCTTCTTGTTTAACAATTATAATAGTAGAAAAAAGACCAGGCCCAAAAATAATAGGTATTCCAATAGGAATGACAGATAAATCATCATCTGCCTTTATATCATCACTTGATGAAGTTGTTTTTTGTTTATTCCCTCTTATCATTTCTAAAGCCATTAAGATAAGAACAATTCCACCTATTACTTTAATAGAATTAGTATTTATTCCAAAAACACTTAAAATAAAATTACCACCTACTAATACAATAAAAAAAGCAACTAAAATCGTCAAAGTGGATTTAAAAGCTACTTGTTTCATTTGTAGTTTAGAAACATCTTGTCCTAATAAAGATAATACAACTGCACTAATTCCAATAGGATTTAAAAGAGCAAAAAATATAATGGAGTTTTGTAGTAAATTATCAAAAAAAATATTCAACTTAACTAAGACCACCCTTTGCTTCCATTTTTTTCTCTAAAATATGTCCTAAATAACTCAACACTGAAGTAATAGATAAATAAACAAGTGCAATAACAATCCAAGTTTCAAATGGCGAAAAAGTATTTGCTACTATTTCTTTTCCTACTTTTGTTAAATCTGTAATAGCAATAACTGAAACTAGCGATGAATCTTTAACTAAAGCTATTGCTTCACCTATTAATGTAGGTAAGGCACGCTTAAAAGCTTGAGGTAAGATAATATATCTCATTGCCTGAAACTTTGGAATGCCTAAAGAATTAGCAGCTTCAAGTTGTCCTTTATCTATTGACTGAATAGCACCCCTTAATACTTCTGCTACATATGCACCAAAAAATATACCAAGGGCTAAGGTACCTGCTACGAACCTATCTAATTCAAATATATTTGCTACTATAAAATAAAACAAAAATATCTGAACCAGAAGAGGTGTTCCTCTAACTATTGTAATATAAACCGTAGCAATGTCGCGTAAAAATACATAAGAAGATAATTTCATAAAAGCTATAAAAGTGCCAATGACAAAAGTTAGAATAATAGCAAAAAAAGATATCTGAAGTGTTACTCCAAGACCTTTTAAAACAGGGCCTATTTTTGTTTCATCTTTACTTGCTATTAAATCACCTTCATAAATTTCTTCACCTATTTTATAGTCAAAAGTATATGAATCATTTAAATCTAATTTAACTTTTTCATCAATATTTTGCAAATAATAAATATCATTTTCTAATATTAATTTACCATCACTTGGCGATTCTAATGAAGTAGTTTCAGTATATACAAAATACTGAGGTATGCTATTCCATTTCCACACGTAATTCATATTTGAAGCAGCTACATATAAAAAGTATCCTAATATTACATAAAAACCTAAGGCAATAATATGCCCTAGTTTTCTATCTTGTAATAAGGATTTTTTTCGTTTAGACATTTTTATTGAACTCTTTTAAGCCACTTTGTATCAACTAACCATTTTTTATATAAGTTATCTGAAAAGTTTACCACTTTATCTTCTTGCATTTGTCTCAAAAAGTTATTTAACCAGTTAAGAAAATCAGGATCACCTTTTCTTATAGCCCAACCTAAAGGTTCATAAGTTAAAGGAGTATCTAAGTGAATTAATTTTCCTTTACCTTTATTTGTCATAAATAATACATTATAAGGTTGATCATAAACAAAAGCATCTGCTCTTCCACTTAATACTTCAGCAGCACCATCTGCTTCTGTTTCAAAAGTAAGTATTTTTGCTTTTTTAAAGAATTTTCGTGTAGCAATTTCGCCTGTAACACCAAGTTTAGTAACTACGATATAGCCTTTTTTATCTAAATCTTTTGCTGTTTTTACTTTAGAAGCTAAAGATTTTTTCATCATAATTGTTTGACCAACAATTATATAAGGATTTGCAAAATTTATTTTTAAATTTCTAGCTTGAGTTATAGTCATACCTGACATAATAATATCAAATTTATTTGTTATTAATCCTGCGATAATTCCATCCCAAGATGTAGGAACTAATTTTAATTTAACACCCATGTCTTTAGCCATTTTTTTAGCCATATCAACATCATAACCTATAATTCGACCTTTTTTGTCTTTCATTTCAAAAGGCATATAGCCAGGTTCCATACCAACTCTTAATTCACCTTTGCTTATAATACTATTTAAAGTAGATTTTTTCCATAGGTTAATATCCCCTGCGAATAAACTTGTGCTTAAGAATACCACTAGCAATGCTAATAAACTTTTGTTCAAATACTTTCTCATGTTTTTCCTTTTTAATAAAATTAAATTTAATAAAACTTTAAATTAGTGCATTAAAATTTCATTTAAAAATTGTTTTGCCCTTTTACTACTTGGTTTGTTGAAAAAATCTTCAGGGTTATTTTCCTCAACAATTTTTCCTTCATCCATAAATATTATTCTATCTCCTACTTCTTTTGCAAATCCCATTTCATGTGTAACACATACTATGGTAAATTTTTCCTTTGCCAAATCTTTCATAACAGATAAAACATCACCTATAGTTTCAGGATCTAAAGCCGATGTTGGTTCATCAAAAAGTAATATTTTTGGCTTCATGGCTAAAGATCTAGCAATTGCTACTCTTTGTTTCTGTCCTCCTGATAAATCACCAGGATAAGAATCTGCTTTATCTTCTAGTTTTACTTTTTGTAGTAGCTTCATAGCGATATCTTTAATTTCTTCTTTCGAAAGATTTTTCACTAAAAGTGGAGCAATAGAAATATTTTCTAAAATTGTCAAATGAGGAAAAAGATTAAAATGCTGGAATACCATTCCAACTTCTTTTCTTATTGTTTGTAAATTTCTCTTATTTTCATAGATATCTACACCATCAACTATAATATTTCCTGTATCTATATCTTCAAGACCGTTAATACAACGAATAAGAGTTGATTTTCCAGAACCACTAGGACCACAGACTACAACAATTTCACCTTTTCTTACACTAAAGTTTATATTTTTTAAAACATGAAAATCATCATAATATTTATCTATATTTTTCATTGAAATTATATCATCACTCATCATGCCTCTTTTAAAAAAATAAATTAAAATCAGTTTATTAGAAAAAAAATTAAATCAAACTTAAAATTAAAGTAAATTATATTTAATTTTTTACTAATACTACAAAACAAGGCTTACAGCTCCTTAAAATCAAGCTTTAGTAGAATAAATAGATATATATATTATTTTAAATTTGTGATTATATAAACATTTTTAGAATTTTTATCATAATTTACTTGTTCTTTATAAAATTTATACATTATTCTAAAATCTTTATTTAATATCATTTTTTATTATATTATCTGATTTTGAGTATTTTATTAAATCTTCTGGAGTAGCTATATTTTTTGGCAATTGTTTAATGCATTCTTCTAATATATATGTAGTACTTAGTGCGTCACTATAAGCTCTGTGATGATTATCAAGATTTATATTTAATAATGTTTTTAATGAACTTAATCCATACTTATCTGATTTTATAGTTCTTTTTGCTAAATCAATTGTGCATAATTTTCTATTTTCTAACTTTCCTAAATCATACTTAATAAAAGAATCAGATATAAATTTATAATCAAATTTTATATTATGTGCAATAAAAACACTATCTTCTAAAAATATTTTAAATTCTTCTAGTACTACTTGTAATACAGGTGCATCTTTTAACATTATTGGCTTAATATTGGTAATTTCTTGTATATATATAGGTATATTTTTAGCATATACTAAAGATTCATATTTATCAATAATGTGTCCGTTTTGATATTTAATTCCTGCAATTTCTATTATCTGTCCATTTTGTGTATCATTTCCATTTGTTTCAATATCTACTATACAAAATATTTGCTCACTTATAGTGCTTTGCGATGTTTTTAAAACTACTTTATTATTTATGATATCTATAGGTAGACCATTTGATATTAGCAATTCAAATTCTAATTGTGAGCAGTCAAAAAATGTTTCATCACTATGCTCTAAGGCATTTAAAAAATCATCAAAATGTATAGGGTTTTTTATAAGTTTTTGAATTAATAATTCTAAATTATTTATTTGTTTCTTTTTTACTTTTTTATTTAAGAGTTTTTTTTGTTCTTTATTAAATTTCATTTGCTTTTTTTATAAAATTAATCATTTTAGTTTTATCTTTAATACCTTTTTCTTGTTCAACACCAGAACTTACATCTAGTCCAAAAAAGTTATAAGAACTTAATTCATCTAAATTCTCTTCTTTAAGTCCCCCTGCTAAGATAAGTTTACTACAATCTATATCTTTAAACCATTCCAAAGATATTTTTTTTCCCTCTCCACCAAAAGATTCAACAAAAGCATCCACTAATACATACTCATTTTTTATATTTATAATATCTTTTTTACTTTTTACTCTTAGCACTTTTATATATTTTATATTTAAAGATTGTAAATTTGTATAATTATCTTCATCAATTATTTGAGCTAATTGGATTTTTGAATTTTGACATATTTGAGTAATATAAGTATGAGGTTCATTTACAAAAAGCCCTACACTTTGTACAAAAGGTGGCATAAGATCTATTATTTTTCGCACTTCAAAAGGGTCAATATATCTAGGGCTTTTTTTATAAAATACAAAACCCAAGGCACTAGCTCCTGCATCAATAGCATTAAGGGCATCTGTTAAATTAGTAATTCCACAAATTTTAACTTTCATATTATATTTTCAAACTTTTTATAGCTTTTGCATAATCATCACTTTTAAATACATAAGAACCAGCCACGACAATATCAACACCTGCATCTTTTAAGTCTTTTATATTCATATCATTTACTCCACCATCAACTTGAATTAAACATTTTGGATTAATTGTATTTATCATGTTTTTTAATTCTTTAACTTTTTTTAATACACTAGGAATAAACTTTTGACCACCAAAACCTGGATTAACAGACATTAAAAGAACCATATCCAAGTCTTCAAGTAAATACTCAATTATATCAGGCTTGGTATGTGGATTTAAAACAATAGCAGGTTTAATACCTAAAGCTTTTAATTTTTGGATAATTCTATGGGGATGTTTTTCACTTTCAATATGAAAAGATATATAATTAGGTTTTAAATGTGAAAATAAATCAATAAAAAAGTTATTATCTTTAACCATAAGATGAATATCTAAAGGTTTTGATGCCACTTTAGCAACACTATTTACAACAACGGGACCTATTGTCATATTTGGCACAAAATGTCCGTCCATTACATCAATATGTATTAAATCACAAGAAGCCTCACAAATTGCACTAATTTCATTACCTAATTGTGCAAAATTTGCTGATAAAATCGAAGGAGCAACTAACATCAAGAACCTTTTTAAAAATATAGGGGATTATATCATTTTATAAATATAATTATTCTTGAAAATCTACTTTTGCTAAATAATCCTTAAATTTACTTTGACCTAAATTATCAGCTTCGTAATTATTAATTAATTTTGAGATTAAACCAACAACTTTGCTAGCTTCAATTTTTAAGCCTATTTGTCTTGAAAATCTACTTTTAATATCTCCTTGTAAATTTCCACCTAATAATACTTCATAGCCTTCGACTCTTTTATTTTCTTCATTTTTTACTTTAACTCCTACAAATCCGATATCAGCAATTTGTGGGTGTGAGCAACCATTTCCACAGCCTGATATCGCAATAGTTACATTTTCTTTAAAATTAGGAAATTTATCTTCAAGTTGTATTAATACTTTTTTAGAAAACTTTTTAGTCTCAGTTATTGCAAACTTACAAAATTCTTTTCCTGTACAGCTTTGAAGTCTTGCACGAAACACTGAAGGATTATAAGGATAGCCTAAATCATCAAATTCATTCGCTAAATCTTGCACTACTTCATCTTTAATACCATATACAACAAAGTTTTGAGTAGCAGTTAAGCTAAGTCCTTTTGCCTTATATTTTTTTACGATATTATACATTTGTTCAAAATCTTCCCCAGCTATTCGTCCTGAATTAGAAGCAAAGCCCACATAAGACTCACCTTGTATTTTAGCCTTATGTATACCAAAATGATTTCTGTTTTCAAAAGATTGTATATCAGGTGCTATTTTTCCGTCTTGTAATTTATATCCAAGTTTTTTTTCTATTTCATCAACAAATTTTTCCAAACCCCATTCATTAACTAAGTGTCGCACTCTTGCTTTATTTCTATTATTTCTATTTCCAAAATCTCTAAATATTTCAGCACAAGCAACAGCTACATCTTGAACTTGTGTGTCTTTTACATACCTATTTGCTCTATATGCAATTTGTTTTGACTTAGATAATCCTCCACCTACACATAAATCAAATAAGACTTCATTAGAAGATGTTTTAAAAGCTGTAAATGACACATCTTGGATTTCGTGAGATGCACAGTGTTTTGAGCAAGCACTTATTCCTATCTTATATTTTCGTGGAAAGTTACAAAATCTATCATCATTTTTATCAAAATATTTATCAACAGATGTTACTAAATCTTTTGTATCATAAATCTCATCTTTGCTAATACCACTTACTGGACAAGTCATAATAGGTCGGGGTCCATCTCCTGATGCCATTCGTGAAGTTATGCCAACACTTTGCAATAGTTCAAAAATTTTTGGTAAATCTTTGATTTGTATATAATGAAACTGTATATTTTGTCTAACGGTAAAATCAACCAAACCTTGAGCATATTTTTGCCCTATTGTAGACATCACTTTTAATTGCTCTAAATTCATACAAGCATCAACGATTTTAACTCTTTTCATAAAATATTTTTTATCTTCAGTTTTATCATGGTCTATATGAGGATACATACCATACCATTTTAGTAAGCCTATATATTCCTTTCTTAAAGCCTCACCACCTTTAGCTTCTTCATATATATCTTTAATTACATGTAAAGGGTTTCTTGATGCTTTTAATTTCTCTAATGCTGATAGTTCTTTTTCCATTTTTAATTTCCTAAGTTAAATAAAGTCTAATTATTTTATAAAAGTATTATACTAAAAGGCTAATAAAAGTATCTAAATATTAAGAATTAATATAAATATGGAAGTTCTATGCTTAAGTTAATTTAAATATTTTTATGATAATTTTGATTTAAAATACCAACTAATGGCTCCGGCACCTGGGTTCGAACCAGGGACCAAATGATTAACAGTCATCTACTCTACCGCTGAGCTATGCCGGAAATTGAAAGGTATAAAAGTTTATATAATGGCTCCGGCACCTGGGTTCGAACCAGGGACCAAATGATTAACAGTCATCTACTCTACCGCTGAGCTATGCCGGAAATTATCTTATCTATTATGGGTTGAGATTATAGTAAAAAACATTTTTTTTGTCAAGATAATTGCACTTAAAATCAAAAACTTTAAATAATTTACTTTTGGTTAACAAAGCTTTGATACAATTATATATTAAATTTGAAAATTAACTATAGGATATTATGAATGTTATTGATGAAATTAGAAGCAAAAGAAAAATTTGCTTTTTTACAGTTAGCACATTATTTAGCCAGAGTTGATAATGAATATAAACATAAAGAAATTGAAATTATTTTAGAATATTGTGCAGAAATGGGCATTGATAATGACGACTTTTTTAATATGAGTGATTTTGATTTAGAAAATATTTTAAAAACTTTTAAAACAAAATATTCAAAAAAAATAGTTCTACTTGAACTTATGATTTTAATTCATGCTGACGAAAAGTATGATATAAAGGAAGAAGAATTAGTTATTAAAATCAACAAGTATTTTGCTTTATCAAAAAAAGATTTAGCACATGCTTCTATATGGGGAAAAACAATTGCAAGTTTGTATCAGCAAGGAAAAGTATTTATAGAAAGTTAAAATAAGAAAGAATTTAAACTTTATACCTTTATTTAAAAAAGTTTAGATAAAATAACTTATGACTATAATAGAAAAACATAATTTTAAAGTTGAAAAGTTAGTTCATGACTATGAATTATTACAAGCAAAGAATACAAATCTTCAATCTGATATTAATGAACTACAAAATATGAATGATGAACTATTAAGAGCCAATCAAGATATGCTTTTAAAAATAGATAGTCACCTAGCTCTATCAAAGGTTAAAAAAAGTGAATAAAAAATTAACTTTTCACATTAATAATATGGCATATACTATTAGTGTAGATAATAATGTACAAAAAGAGTTAGAAAAATATACACCAATAAATAAAGATATGGATACGAAAGATTTACTTGTAGCTTATGTTAGGCTTGCACAAAATCATTCAATCTTATTAGAAGAAATACAAAAGATATCACAAAAAATTCCAAATATTAAATGAAGACATCTTTTTCATTATTGGAAATTATTTTTGTTTTAACAATTATTGGACTTATAAGTATTGTTTTTGTTCCAAAATATAACGAAATCATTTTAAAATCAAAAAAAGTAAAAATCAAATCTCAAATAATATTAATACAAAATGGAATTAAAAAAATACTTAGTCAAAATATACTTTTATCAAACAATATCTCTTTAAAATACTTAGACAATGCGACAATAAATAAAAATAAAGACAAACTTTTTTCAAAAATATTAGACTTTGACATACTTTCAAGCACTTTATCACATAAAGAAGTGGGAAAATGGATAAAAACATCTAAAAACACTTATATAACTTATCTAAGTAAAAGTATAATTTTATCTTATAGTTTTAAAAACCACTCTTTTATATGCAAAAGTACTTCTAGTTTATGCAAAGAATTTGAATGATATATTATGAACTTTGTATTTTAAAATCTCCAATATCTAATCTAACATATCAGTCTAACACGGATATTACTATTGGGTATGAAGTATTAGTTTCTTTAAAAACAAGAAAAAAACCATGTGCAGCAGTAATACTTAAAAAAGTTGATAAACCAAGTTTTAAATGTGTTGAGATAAAAGATATCACATCTTTTTATTATGATACAAAGATGATAGAAATTGCTACATTTATATCTAAATATTATGTTTGTAGTTTAGGTGAGGCTTTAAGTATCTATGTGCCTTTTAATAAAGATATATCTTTTGAAAAAGAATATATACAATTTGATTCAAATATCAAGCTCTCACTTTCTCAAGAAAAAGCATATAACTTTTTAGAAGAAAAAAAACAAGCACTATTATTTGCAAATACAGGAAGTGGAAAAACAGAAATATATATAAAAGCAATTGAGAAAGTGCTTAATCAAAATGAACAAGCCTTGTTATTGATGCCTGAAATTTCTTTAAGTCCTCAAATGAAAAAAAGACTAGAAAAAGTATTTGGAGATAAAATTGCTATTTGGCATTCAAAAATTTCTAAGAAACAAAAAGCACAAACATTAGAGCATCTTTTAAACGGACAAGTTAGTTTAATTGCAGGTGCAAGGTCTGCATTATTTTTACCATTTAAGAACTTAAAGATTATTGTTGTTGATGAAGAACATGATGAATCTTACAAAAGTGACCAAAAACCTAGATATAATGCAAAAGATTTGGCTTTGTATATTGCTAAAAAATATGATATAAAATTAATATTAGGTAGTGCAACTGCATCAATATCTTCTTTTTATAAAATACCTTATTTTATTTTAGATGAAACTTTTCATAAATCAAAAAAAATAATTAACTTTGATAATTCATCTAATAACCTATCTCCTGCAATCTTAAATAAAATCACTCAAACTTTAAATAATAATCATCAAGTTATTGTATTTGTACCAACAAGAGCAAATTTTAAATATCAGATTTGTACTTCATGTGGCAAAGCTGTTGAATGTCCTTATTGTTCAGTTTCTATGAGTTTACATAAAAACGATTTAGCGTTAAAGTGTCATTATTGTAACTTCGCCCAAATAATTCCCTCTTCTTGTCCTTCTTGTATAAGTGGAAATATTGGAAATTTAAGAGTAGGAACTGCACAAATTGAAGAAGAATTAAATGCAATTTTTAAGAATATTGTTATAAAAAGATTTGATACAGATGAGATAAGAACACATAATAAATTAAAACAAGTTCTAGGTGATTTTAATAAAAATAAGATTGATATTTTAGTTGGAACACAAATGTTATCAAAAGGTCATGATTATCATAATGTAAAACTAGCTATTGTATTTGGAATAGATTCAATTTTGAATATGACCTCGTACAAAGCAAGGGAGAGAGCCTTATCTTTATTAATTCAGATATCAGGAAGAATTGGAAGAAAAGGAGAAGGTGAGGTCATCATTCAAAGTAAAAACGAAGAGTTTTTTTCATATTATTTACAAAAAAGTACATATAAAGAGTTTTTAGAAGAAGAATTACATTTTAGAAAAGGACTATATCCTCCTTTTGTAAAAATTGCAAGAATAATTTTTGCACATACAAATGGACTTAAAGTAAAAAAAGAATTAGATTTTTTTGTACATTTATTAAAACAAAATGAAAATATAGAAGTAATTGGTTTTGGGCAATGTGTTGTTTTTAAAATATCAAATAAATTTAGGTATGAGATAATTCTTCGCTCAAACAATATAAAAGCACTTTTACTAGCATTACATAGTATTAATTCAAGTATATCAAGTATTGATATGGATACTTTATATTAAAATATACAAAAAGTTGTTTGTTTTTCGTGGGGTAGTATAGACTTCAAACATTATTTTACAAAGGAATATTAATATGGGTTCATGGGGATATGCTCCAATGTCAAATGATACATCTGAAGATATAAGAGATGAGTTTGAGACTAAGTTAAAATATAGAAAAGATTTTGATGCAGCAATAAAAGAAATTTTAACTGACAATAAAGATATTTTAGATGATAAAGATGATGCAAGTAATCTGTGGTTAGCTTTGGCAGATAGACAATGGCAATATGGTTTTAAAAACGATAAAATTAAAACTAAAGTAAAAGAGATTTGTCAAAATGGCATAGGACAAAACTTATGGAAAGAAGAAGGTAGTAAAGAGTATTTGAAAAGAATGAATGCTCTTGAGAAGTTTTACAATAAAATTTCAATACCAAAAAAAATACCAAAGCTAGTTATTAGAAAAGCAATCTTTAAAAAAGGAGATTGCTTATCTCTAAAATTAGATAATGGATATTATGCTTGTGCCTTAGTATTAGATGAAGATAATTCAGATATTGAATATGGTGATAATTTTATTGTACTGCTTCAAAGTTTTACACAAAATAAGCCAACTTTAGATTTGTTTTATAATACTCCATATCTAGTACATACGCTAAGTGAGCATAACAAAGGTGAGATTGTAATGTCAGAGTATGATGCAATAGGGTTTAAAAAATTTAAAACTCAAATAGAAAAAATTGGAAATATAAATATTACATCTACTAATTTTAGAAGACCTAAACTGTGTTCCTATAGTGAATGGAATTTACTTATAACTGAAGCTCAGAATGAATTTAAAGAAGAATACATCATATTGTAGGAATAGGGAGATTACTAGATTAATTATGTTGGATTTGCTAACTTGACACAGAATTTATAACACTCTAGCTTATAAATTAGATTTCTGTATTATTTCTCTTATGTGCTGGTTTGTTCTAGCATTAGAGTGATAGGTTTGTGACATATTTTAAATCCTTATGTGTTGTAAAGATTTTACACTTATGTTGTTAATCTATCGCTTTCTTATTTATGAAACTAGACAACCATAACGTGGTGAAACTGGACAACAATCATAAAATATTAGATATAATCATCTTACTAAAAAAACAAAGGCAAATAAAAATGTCAAAAAATAGAAAACTAATCTCATTCGACTGGGCAATAAAAAGAATCCTAAGAAGCAAAGCAAACTTTGAAATCTTAGAAGGTTTTTTATCAGAACTACTAAAAGAAGATATTACAATCATAGAGATACTAGAATCAGAATCAAACAAAGATACAAAAGAAGATAAAAGCAATCAAGTAGATATAAAAGTAAAAAACTCAAATGATGAAATAGTTATAATAGAAATACAATACAGTAGAGAACTAGATTATCTACAAAGAATGCTATATGCTACAAGTAAAGTAGTAATAGAACATATATCACAAGGCTATGCCTATTCTAAAATAAAAAAAGTAATATCTATAAATATACTATACTTTGATTTTGGAGATGGAGATGATTATATTTATAAAGGTACTACAAACTTTGAAGGTATTCATACACATAATAAATTATACCTAAATGAAATACAAAAAGATTTATATAAAACAAATGAGATAAATAAAATTTATCCCGAATATTATCTCATCAAAGTTAAAAACTTTGATGATAATTCAAAAGATACATTAGATGAATGGATAAACTTCTTAAAAAATGAAACTATCTCAGATAACCCAAAAGCAAAAGGTTTACTAAAAGCTAAAGAAACATTAGACTATCTAAATATGCCAGATGATGAAAAAATTGATTACGAAAGAAGACAAGAAAATCTAAGAAGAGAAGCTAGTGTTTATGAGAGTACTTATATTGCTGGTGGGATTGAAGAAAAACTTAAAATAGCTCAATGTTTAATAGAACAAAAAGTAAGTAATGATATTATTAAATTAAGTACAGGATTAACTGATATGGAGTTGGCAAACCTAACAAATCGTTCAGACTGTGAAAATAGCCCCAAATAAGCCAATTAAAGTGAGAAGTAAGATTAAACTTTTGTTAAGGGTATTGTGTCCCTCAAGACTGCCGTTAGCAATACACATTTAAGCTATCATTATAAAAAGGATATTATTGAAGACAATTTTAAATATAAAATCAATCGAAGATATAAAAACGATACAAGAGGCGATATTAAATAATAATGATTTTGAAATTGGCGATATTTTACCTATTAAATATACTATTAAACTTACAGGTGGAAGATTTGAAAATTATGATATTAACTACATCAATGCTGATGTAGCTAAAATTGTTTTAAGTGAACAACAGAACTATACCAAATTACTAAATGAATTAACCAATAAATTTGGTATTGAATTTAGTGAAGAGAATAAAATTTTAAAATTCAAATTACAAAAAGGTAGTTTAGAATTTGTTAACGAAGCTTTATCAATGTTGGAGGTAATAAAAGATATGGAAAGTCAAGATATTATGTATTTATTTTTGGGAATAAGTTCAATGTGGTTCGGGCATTTATCTTATAGTAAATATCTAGAAAAAGAAATTAAAAAAATAGAAGCCTTAAAAGAAAAAACAAAAGATGAAGAGACAAAAAATATAGTAACTCATACAATTGATGCACTTAAAGACATTGCATTAAATAAGCCAATGCAGGACTCAATAAATAACAGAACAAAAACAATTTTATCTGTTTTAGAAAATGATGAAAAATTTACAGATGGAAATACTATATTAGATAATAGCAATATAAGTGACTATGAATATTTAAAACCTGAAATCGAAGATATAGAAGAAGAAATCACAGAAAATTATCAAGTCGAAAGTTATAATTTCTATAAAGAAGGTAAGCTTTTTAAATTAATGGGTATCAGACCATTGGCTAATTCTGAAGTACTAAGTGCTGAAACAAGAATTTTATTATTACAAGAAGCAGACAAAAAGAATACAGTAAAATTAAAAGTAAAAATTATCAAAGATGGATTAAGTAAACTTATTAAAAATGTATATATTTTAGATTTAATCCAAGAAAATAAATAAATTAAAGGTACTATTAAATATGACAATCAAAGAACAAATAACAGAATTAGCAAAAAAGTATTCAGATAATTTAAAAACTAAAATTGATAACAGAATGGAAGAGATGAAAGCTGATGATAAATCTCATTATTTAATTTATCAAGTTTTAGGAATATCAGATAAAGAAGGTCATTTAATAGATTTATACCAAAATAAGGGACGATTTTTATATAAATATGCAGGTTCATTTTTAGAAGAAGCTACAAAGTTATGTTTCTTAGAAAAATTTCCCAAATCAGGAATAAAAAAAATTCCAAATACTATAGGGCAAAGACCTAAAACATTTGAAATAGATTGTTTAGAAGGTAATAATGCTATTGAAATTAAATGGAGAGATGCCACAACAGATGGTGACCATATTACAAAAGAACATACAAGAATTAAAGTAATTCACGATGCAGGTTATCAACCAATAAGAATAATGTATTACTATCCAAATAGAACACAAGCTATTAAAATACAAAATACTTTAGAAACTTTATATAAAGGTATTGGTGGAGAATATTATTATGGAGATAGTGCTTGGGATTATGTAAAAAGAAGAACTAATATTGATTTAAAAAAGATTTTAGAAGATATTGCATTAATAAATTCAAAAGAAAAATAATCATATGGAAAAAGTTTTATATGGTGATTGTTTAGATATTTTACCAGATTTTGAAACAGAGAGTATAGATTTAATTTATTTAGACCCACCATTTTTTACAAATACAATACAAAAACTTAAAACAAGAGATGGAAGTAAAGAATTTTCATATAGTGATATATGGAAAAGCCATGAAGAATATGCAGAATTTTTATACAAAAGATTAAAAGAGCTAAGAAGAGTTTTAAAAAATGATGGAAGTATATTTGTCCATTGTGATAAAAACTCTACACATATTGTAAAAACTTTACTAGATGATATTTTTGGTTTAAAACAATTTCAATCTGAAATTATTTGGTATTATAAAAGGTGGTCAAATTCAAAAAAAGGATTATTACCATCTCATCAAACTATATATTTTTACTCTAAAACTAAAGATTTTAAATTTAAAACGATTTACAATGATTATTCCGAAACAACAAATATAGACCAAATACTACAAAAAAGAGTAAGAGATAAAAATGGAAAAACTGTATATGCAAGGGATAAAAATGGAAATACGATAAATAGTGATATTAAAAAAGGTGTTCCCTTAAATGATGTTTGGGAAATACCATACCTAAATCCAAAAGCAAAAGAAAGAGTTGGTTACCCAAGTCAAAAACCAATTTTATTGTTAGAAAGAATTATTGATATCGCTTCAAATGAGGGGGATATAATACTTGACCCTTTTTGTGGAAGTGGTACAACTTTAGTTGCTGGAAAATTAAACAATAGAAAAGTTATAGGTATTGATAAATCAAAAGAAGCAATTAATCTTACAAAATCAAGATTAGATAAGCCAATAAAAAGCGAATCTAATTTATTGAAAAAAGGTAAAAAAGCATATCAAAATGTTAGTGCTATGGTTGAAAAATTATTACATAATATTGATTATATTCCTGTTCAAAGAAATAGTGGTATTGATGCAATATTAAAAACTACATATCAAGATAGCCCTATATTAATTCGTATTCAAAAAGAAAATGAAACAATTGAAGATGCAATAAAATCGTTAAATAAAGCTGTAATTACTAAATCTTCTAAAAAATCATTTTTAATAAGAACAAATGATATTAAATCTTTACTTGAACATGATAAAGAAAATAGCAATATAGAAATTGTAAATTCAACTATTTATGAATTAAATAAACTTTTAAGTAAGGCAAATTGTTAGACTCTAAAAGACAGTATGAGTCTGCAATGATTTTATTTGTTTTAAAATTATGAAACTACAAACGAATGTTCTAGCAATAAGTTATCTTCATATAAAATTCTACAATCAAATACATCTCCTATATTTAATATTCCAACACCTGAGGGTGTTCCGCTCATTAATATATCTCCATCTTCAAATGAGCAGAAGGTAAGAACCTCTTGTATTATATCATCTGGCTTATTTATCATTAAGGATACATCAGCTTTTTGTCTTAGTTTTTTATTTATATATAATTCAATTCCAAGTTTATTGATGTCTTTATTAAAAGTTATAAATTCACTAAAAACTGCCGAATTATCAAATGCTTTTGCTCTCTCCCAAGGAAGACCTTTTTGTTTAAGTTTTGATTGAATATGTCTTAGTGTTAAGTCTAAACCAAAAGCTACAGCTACAATTTTATTATTTTTTATTAAAAAAGAAAGTTCAGCTTCATAATGACATTCCTTAAATTTTTTTGGAAAAATTAATTTATCACAAATTGTAGAATTTACTTTGAAAAAAAATACATTTTCTTTTGGTATCTCATTATTTAATTCTTTTATATGATCAATATAATTTCTTCCAATACATACTACTTTAGAAGGATAAATATCTTCTTTGTTAAGTTTGATTTTATTCATTTTATAAGTCCTTATATTTTGCTAAAAAATCATTTATAATAACAGCCGTTACTCCCCAAATAACATCATCGTTATATTGATACACCCAAACTTTATGAGATTTATGTCCCCAAGGTTTTTGGTAAGTTTTTGGTAGTTTTAATTTCTCAACTGGCAAGTGTATTTCTTTATTTCCATTTTCATCTATACTAAAGGGGTGAATTTCATGTTTTAAAGTATATACTTCTGCTTTATAGTTTTCAAAAAAGCTCAAAGGAATTAAAATAGTTTTTTCTACTTCATTTGTATCTATAACAATTTTTTTTAAAGTTGATTTTTTTAATATTCCAATAATTGGTTCGATAATTGCACCAATTGGTGCAACATAAGTATCAAGTCTTCCAATAATTTTAATATGTTTTTTTTTAATTCCTAATTCTTCTTTCGTTTCTCGTAAAGCAGTTTGTTCAAAGGTCTTATCACATTCTTCATAAGCACCACCAGGAAAACATATATCTCCACCTTGTCTTATGTGTTTTGCTCTTTTTTGAAACAAGATATGATACTCACCTTTTATTTTTATTAAAGGAATTAGCACAGCAGAATTAAAATATATAGACCTTCCCATAATTCCAGGGCTTAGAGGAAGATTTGAAGTTAATTTTTTTAGTTCTTTTTTATTCATATTGTCTTAATTATTTATAATATAATTTGTTAGCTTATCCATCTTGATTAATAGTTTTAATTATGTCATTTAATACATCAGGTGCATCTTCAATACAAATTTGACAACCACCAGCTGCTTTATGTCCACCGCCACCATTTTTTAACATAAGCTCCCCGATATTTGTTTTTGAAGTTTTGTTTATAATAGATTTTCCTGTACTAAAAACAATATTTTGTCTATCTCTTCCCCACAGTTGATGAACTGAGATATTAGTATCTGGGTACATAGCATATATTAAAAATCTATTGCCTGGATAAATTATTTCTTCATTTCTATAATCTATTACAAGTAAATTACTATGTACTGTAGTACATCTTGTTAATTGCTCTTTAAATTCTTCTTTATATTTAAAATATAAATCAACTCTTTCTTGTACATCATTTAGCTTAAGAATATCATCTATATTATGGCTTGCACAATAATCAATTAAATTTAACATAAGTTGATAATTTGAAACTGTAAAATCTCTAAATCTACCTAAGCCTGTTCTTGAATCCATTAAGAAACTAAGCAAAGTCCAACCTTGTGGATTTAATATTTCTTCTTTTGAAAAATCAGCAGAGTCAGCTTTATTTGCAGCATCTAGTATAGTCTTAAAATGACTTGGAAAATTTTTATCTTTTTTATAATATTGATAGACAACTTCAGCAGCACTTGGTGCATCAACATCTATTATGTGATTATCTTTTTTAGTATTTCTTACACTTTCACTATAATGATGATCAAATGACAAATAAACACCTTCAACATAAGGTAAATTAGTTGTAATATCATTAGAGGTAATTTCTATTTTTCCATCTTGCATATCTTTGGGATGAACAAAAGTTATTTCATCTATAATTCCAATATACTTTAAAAGTGTTCCACATACCAAACCATCCATATCACTTCTTGTAACTAATCTATATTTTTTATTTGACATATCAAACTCCATAATTTTAATAAGTGTATCAATCTTAGCATAATCTTTTATAAATCTTTATTTATTATAGAGTGTTATTATATTAAGATATAAAAATCTTAATATAATTTTTTTGTTTTGATTATTTTTAGTTTTCCTAGGAATATCATTAGTTTAGTTAAAAAATTAGAAATTTATTTTCCAATAAAACTAGATATAATATCTCCCATCTCAGATGTACTAACAATATGTTTAGCATCAAAAACAGCTATATCTTGCGTTCTGTAGCCTTCTTTTAATACTTTTTTTATAGAAGTCTCTATCATATTTGCAGCTTCTTCTTCTCCAAGTGAATATCTAAGCATCATAACAGCACTTTGAATAGTTGCAATAGGATTAGCTATTCCAAGTCCTGTAATATCAGGAGCTGAGCCATGAATGGGTTCATAAATAGCTGTTTTTTCTCCTGTTGATGCAGAAGGAAGAAGTCCAATTGAACCTACAACCATAGAAGCAGTATCACTTAATATGTCACCAAAAATATTTCCAGTTACTATTACATCAAATTGTTTAGGGTTTCGTACTAACTGCATAGCTGCATTATCAACATACATATGAGTAAGTTCTACTTCAGGATAAGAAGCACTTAATTCAGTCATAGTATCTCTCCATAATTGCGATACTTCTAAAACATTTGCCTTATCAACAGAACAAACTCTTTTATCACGGCTTATAGCAATTTCAAAAGCTTTTTTACCAATTCTAAGAATCTCATCTTTTGTATAAACCATAGTATTATAAGCTTTTTGACCATTATTACCTCTTGGATTACCAAAATAAATACCACCAATAAGTTCACGAACTACCATAATATCAACACCTTCTATAATTTCAGGTTTTAAGCTTGAAGCATTTATTAGTTCATCATATATAACAGCAGGTCGTAAATTGGCATAAACACCCATAGTTTCTCTAAATTTTAATAGTCCACTTTCAGGTCGCAGTTCTCTTGGTAGCGTATCCCATTTAGCTCCACCAATTGCCCCAAATAAACAAGCATCAGAGTTTAAAACACCATCAATTGTTTCTTGTGGTAATGGTTTTCCAACGGTGTCAATAGCAATTCCACCCATTAAATATTCTTCATATTCTAAAGTAAAACCACAACAAGAAGAAACAATATCTAATACCTTTATTGCTTCATCAATAATCTCAGGACCAATACCATCACCTTTGATTATCGAAATTTTATAATTTTTTGACATTTTTTTCCTTTTTAATTTCTTTTTTTTGCATAATTAATTAAACCACCACAATTAATTAATTCTTGCATAAAAGGTGGAATTGGAATAAATTTATATGTTTTATTTTGTGTATTATTTACAATAGTACCTTCATCTAAATTTATAGAGATATTATCGCCTTCTTTTATTTCCAAAGCTTGGGGCAATTCAAAAATAGGAAGACCCATATTAAAGGCATTTCTATAAAAAATTCTAGCGAAAGTGGGCGCAATTATAGCTGCAACTCCAGCAGTTTTTAAAGCTATTGGAGCATGTTCTCGTGAGCTTCCACAACCAAAATTCTCACCTGCAACTATAATATCACCTTTAGATAATTTTTTTGAAAACTCAGGATCAACATCTTCCATAATATATTTTGCTAAATGTTGGGGGTCTGAGCTATTTAGATATCTTGCAGCAATTATAATATCAGTATCAATATTAGCTCCAAAATTCCAAGTTTTACCAATAATAATATTCATAATATAATCCTCTTTTTTAATTTAAAATTATTTTGTATAAAAAAGCCATTCTATCACAAAAATAAATAATTTTAGGTTAAGTAAAAAACAATTAATTCCTTTTTAAAGCAATTTAGATATAATGATTGCGATATACAAAAGAAGAGGAACAAGCACTTATGAGTACAAAAGACTTAAATAAACTTATAGAAGAAACAGTAAAAGAATGTAAAGATTCAATACTAACTTATGAAAATCTTATTAAAATTTTTGAAAAAACACCCTCTTTAGCAAATACAAAAAAGCTTTTGGCTTTTATACAATTATACAATGTAACTTTAATTTCTTCTCAGGAACAAGCAAAAAGACTTAATGCTTCTGATGCTAAAAAAAGAGCAGATTTAAGAATTAAACTATTAAAAGACAATAAAGGTGATATTTTTGATTTTTTAAAAAATAAAGAGCTTTTAGAGTGGTCAAGATCAGATTCACCTGTAAGAATGTATTTGCGAGAAATGGGACAAATTCCACTACTTACTAAAGAAGAGGAAATAGAAATCTCAAAAAGAATAGAATTAGGCGAAGATATAATCCTAGATGCTATTTGCTATGTTCCTTATTTAATAGACTTTATTCTTGAATATAAAGAGCCTCTTGTAAATCGAGAGCGTAAAGTTAAAGAATTATTTAGAAATTTTGATGATGATGATTCTGATGATGCCGATGATGCGAACTTAGATGATTCTAAATTAGGGTCAAAGAAACAAAAGAAATTAGATAAAAGAGCTGAAACTATCGTAATTGCTTTTAAAATTTTAGAAAAAGCAAAAAAAGATTGGCTTAAATTTCAATTAAAAGAAGTAAAAGTATTTACAAATGATACAGATCAAATGGCATACGACTTAACAGGAGCTTTTAAAAAGAAAATCTTGAAAGAATCTTTGTTAGATTTAGGTCCTACATCTAAATTAATTACTGAAATTGTAAAAGCAATGGAGACTGCATTAAAATCTGATACAGGTTTTGATATGGAATTAAAAAGGTTGGAATACAGACTTCCTTTATTTAATGATGGATTATTAAAAAACCATAAAAAACTTTTGGAAAATATTATCAACCTATCTAAAATACAAATCACATCTATGGTTCCAGAAGCTACTATGGTATCAACTTATATGGAAATAAAAAAACTTTTTCAAACAGCAGAAGCTTCAAAAGATGGTTTTGATTTAGAGCCTGAAGAGCTTAAAGATGTTTTAGAGCAAATAAAGCATGGTAAAAAAGTAACAGACTTATCAAAAACAAGAATGGCAAAATCGAACTTAAGACTTGTTGTATCAATTGCAAAAAGATATACAAATAGGGGACTTCCTTTTTTAGATTTAATTCAAGAAGGTAATATAGGACTTATGAAAGCAGTTGATAAGTTTGAATACAAAAAAGGTTACAAGTTTTCTACTTATGCAACATGGTGGATTAGACAAGCAATAAGTAGAGCAATTGCTGATCAAGCAAGAACAATTAGAATTCCTATTCATATGATAGAAACGATAAATAGAATTAATAAAATCATAAGAAAGGGTATACAAGAAAATGGTAAAGAACCAGATGTTGAACAAATATCTAAAGAAGTTGGTTTACCTATTGATAAAGTAAAACAAGTTATAAAAATCACAAAAGAGCCTGTTTCTCTTGAGGCTCCTATTGGCTCAGATGATGATGGTAAATTTGGTGATTTTGTAACTGATGAAAAAGCTCCAACGCCAATGGATAATATTATGAAAGAAGATTTACAAAATCAAATTGATCAAATACTAGCCCAATTAAATGAAAGAGAACAAGCAGTTGTGCGAATGAGGTTTGGTCTGATGCATGATGTTTCTGATAGAACATTAGAAGAAATAGGTAAAGAATTGTCAGTTACAAGAGAGCGAGTGCGACAAATAGAATCAAGTGCTATTAAAAAGCTAAAGCATCCTAAAGTTGGTAAGAACCTTAAAAATTACGTAGAAAGTTAAAGTGAACTTTTATGAAAGTTGGATTGAATTAGATTTAAATCCAATTTTTTCATTTTACGCAGATGGTAAAATAGCCTATTCTAATCAAGAAGCTCAATTTTTATTAAATAAAATACAAGTAAAAGAATTGTATGATTTAGGCCTAAAATATGCACCTAAATCTTATGGTTCATTAAATACATATATAAATCTGACTATAAAAACTTATACTTTTTATGCAATTACAATTTTTTATGATAATGATGAAGAGATTCATATGAAGCTTTACAAAAGTGTTACAGTTAAAAATAATTCTAAAATTGATACTAAAAATACTAATATGACTAATATTTTCACTCTTACAGATTTAGCAATTGCAAATAAACAAATGAATTCAAATATTAAATATATAAAAAACTATGACCCCTCAATACCAAAACTAAAAATAAATGCTACACAATTTATAAAAGCATTAAATTATATTTACGAATATTTTGAGAATTCTACTAACATTACAACGAGTATTATGCTAAAGATTGGAGAGTATATAAAAATCGAAAATAAAAAGTATTCTATAGAGCTACTTGCAAATTCAATCACAATCAAATATATAATTCTTAATAGTAACTATTTTAAGCTTTAAAAAAATAGTTATTATTTCTAACTTGCATAATTTACAATATATTTACCAAATTTATTAAAAAATCACATTTTTTCTCCATTCCTTATGGTTAAATTGTAAAATTCAGTATTTTTATATAAATTTCTATCAATGGTCATGTAATAAGTTTTAAACTTTGATGTATACAAATAGATAAAATTCCAAATGCTAAAACGCAAGCTACCTTATTTGCCCCTTGATAGTATATTTTATCACATCCAAAGTCATCTTTTAAGTATTTATTTACTCGCTCTACCATACTTCTTTGCTTGTAGTGATGTTTATCTGATGCTTGAGTCAAATTTAAATATTCAAATTTTTCTTTTTCCTCTTTTGCTAAAGCTATTTTTTCTTTTAGCACTTTAGAGTTTTTAGGATTTATATCTATGATTGGTTTATGATTTAACTCTTCAGAATACTCTGCAATAATATCACTATCATATCCAGCATCAAGTAAATCATGAAGATACATTACTCTTTTGCTAGTTTCATTTATAAGTGGAAGTGCTACAGAACTATCATGAACATTTGCACCACTATAAAATGCAACTACTGGTATATCTCCATCAACAACACTAATATGAAGTTTACCACCTATCCAAACTTCTCTATTACCTTTTGAATTTTGTTTAATACCAACTCCACATGATGTTGATACAAGTGATAACATATCATTAGTAGTTTTCATATCTTTTTGAAGTTCAAGAATCTTTGGTTTTATAGCTTCTCTTTTCTCACCTTTTTTAGGTCTTCCAACCTTATTTTTTGCTTTCTCTTTTTTCTCAACTTTTACAGGTTTTTCCCTAAGTGGTATTTTTGTAGCATCACTTGCATTATACATAAATATAGTATCTGACAAATATTCTTCTATGAATTTTTGATGAGTTTTCTCAGCTATTTTCATATTACTAAGTTGTTCAAACACTCTACTAAATTTTGATTCACTAGGAATATCTATTTTATATCTCCATCCACATAATACTCGCAATATTCTATCCCTATGCAGTCTATGAATTAAATCTCTTGTTGTTTGTATATTATAAACTGATTTAGCAATAAATGCCCTTGCTATTTCTTCTCTATCTTTTGGAGTGTTTGTAATTGTTACAATTGTAACATGCTTTTCTATTTGTGCAAAATCTAATATTTTTATTAATTTTTCTTCTTTAGTGCTTAGTGTTCCTAGTTGTTCTTTTATCTCAGGAAATAAACAATTTTCATGGTTTATAATCCTAAGCCACATTTTTGAAAGATTTGAAGATAATTTTGGTATAATATTTTTCATAAGTTGAATCTCTTTTCTGTTAAATTTTAGGATATAAAATTATAACTTATTTGAAATTTGATTCAACTTTTTTTACAAATAAAAACCTAAATTATGAACTTATTTGCTAATTTGCAAGTGGCTCTATAGTTTGTATTAAAATCAATGCAGATATGAAATCTTTAAATAAAAACTTCAGATATAAAGATGACAATTCTTCATTTATATTTACAATAAATGATATAAGTGTTTTTATAGATTTACCTTTAATAAAAAAATAAAACTTCTAATTATTGCTTGGGTTTTTAAACTAGAGTTATACTATAGACTTCTCCTAAAACCTAAATACAATAGGAGCGAAAATTACTTATAATAAGCTATGGCAAAAACTATAATGTCCCTAGAAAAATAAACCAATTAACCAAGTATTCTTATTCCAAATTATAGAATAAGAATACAAAAAAATATGGATAAATAAAATGGGTACAAAGAAAAAAACATATAGTCCATAATTTAAAAAAAAATTAATTCCTAGAATTGGAGAGGAGCGACCATTTGAAGGTATAAATTTTAAAATAATAATACACTAAAGAAAGAAGAAACTATTGGACTTATTCATAGTGTTCAATTATTATATCTTTGGTAATACAGAAAGGTTTTCCATATTCTTAATATCATTCAACAAATTGTGAGACTTTTTAATTCCTAAAATAGGAACTGATAAGGATAAGAATTTATTAGCCAATTGTTGTTCATTTATTGGTTTTAGAATACTACCAGTTGCATCATTAATGATCTTAGTGAAAGTAGTATCATCCTCAAGAATAACCTTAAGAACACAACCCCAATGATTAGGATATTTATGTGTAAAATATGCACTTGATATCACTTTAACTTTTTTAGCAAGATTTTTTACAATATTTCTATTTATAGAAATAGTTTCAAACTGCTTAAGTGTTACTTCTCCGTCAATAAGTGCAGATGCAACAGTAAAAGCTGTACTGAATTTTGCAGCTGACGCTTTAGTAGGATAAGATGAACAACCACATTGCACTACACCAATATCATAAGTTTCAACTATAATACTCTTGATATTATGAATATATAAAGTATTATCTTTCTTGATTGATAAACTTGCATCAATTGCACAATGAGTACTTCTACAACAAGGATATGGTTTGATATCCATGTACTTTAATTCAAACTTTGTACCTATGTCCATTATGACATCTTCTAAGTTATACTTATCAGAAGTAGCTTCATACAAACCTCCATCTTTGGCAGTTAATATATTTTCAGGACCTGTCATTCCAGATTTTGCCATATATGCAGCAATCAATCCATTAGTAGCAGCTCGTCCAGTATGCAGTTTTTTTGATGTTGCTCCATCTTCTAAAAATGCCCATAGCCCTGAAGATTGTGTTCCTGCCATACCTAAAGCATTGATGGTTTTATTTATATCTAATTTTAATAATTTTGCACATGCAGCAGCAGATCCAAATGTTCCAGCTGTTCCTGTAACATGCCAACCTTTTTTTCTATGACTAGAAACCCCAAATCCTTTTCCTACTCTCGCCATAACTTCATAACCTACAACAACAGCTTCTAAAAACTCTTCACCATTTGCATTTAAAGCATCAGATAAAGTCCAAGCAGCAGGAAGAACAACTGCACCTATATGTGTTTTAGAATCTGTATGTACATCATCTAATTCAAGTGCATGAGCCATAATTCCGTTTAATAATGTGGCTTGCATTATTGATGTATTCCTATTACTCCCCCAAACTTGTGCATTATGCTCCATATCACTTCCAGACACTTCAAGAATATTTACTACAATATTTGGTATTTCTTCATATTTAGCTGCACCAATGGCTACTCCCATAGAATCAATAACACACTTTTTTGTAGCATTCAAAATATCAATAGTTACATCTTCAAACTTATATTCACAAATAAATTCTGCTAACTGTTTTAATTCATTCATTCGATATTCCTTCTTTCCTGATTACTTAAATACTAATATATAATCAATCAAATTATATCTTAATTATAAAGGATAAGAGCTATTGATAAATTATATTATAAACTTTTACTTATTTTGAAAATTAAACATATTTTACAAAAATAGCATAACTATTTGAAAGAATTAATACAATTTTAAGCAAAAAAAAAGACACTATAAAATATATTCAAAAACCAATTTTAAATAGGATATATTTAGATAGTGGTGTTGAATTTTAAGTGTAAATTGGCGAAATAAATAACAAATACTCTTAAAAATATTATTCAGTTGGATTTTTAAGAGGTGACCATCAGTTTCTAAAAAACAATCAAATTAATATTTTGCAAGTTTCATGACAGAATTTAGTGTTAATCTTGAAATAGTGAAATCGAATTTTAGTATTAAAGTTTGATATACACTAAATAAAAGTATGTGTAAATTAAAACAAAAGGATTTTTATGAAAATAAAAAAATTACTTATCACTTCAGCTGTAGCATTTAGCATGTTACAAAGTGTTGCAGTAGCAAAAGAAGTTAATTTTAAAGGAAAAACCATTGAGTGGATTATTCCTTTTAAAGCAGGTGGTGGTTCAGATAAATGGAGTCGTTTTTATGCTCCTTTATTATCACAAGAACTTCCAGGAAAACCAAATGTAGTTATTAAAAATATGCCAGGAGGTGGTTCAACTAAAGGTGCAAACTTTTTTGCTAAAAGAGCTAAAAATGATGGTTTAACTATTTTTGGAACATCTGGTTCAACCCAGTTTCCTTATCTTTTAGACGATAGAAGAGTTCGATATGAATATAATGATTGGAATATTGTATTAGGAACACCAACGGGTGGAGTAGTATATGTTTCTCCAAAATTAGGAGTTAATAATATAGCAGATATTCCAAAATTAAAAAATCATAAGTTAAAATATGGTAGTCAAGGTGCTACATCTTTAGATTTGATTCCTTTATTAGCTTTTGAACTTTTAGATATTAATGTAAAAGCTGTTTTTGGTATGAAAGGAAGAAAGTCAGGTAGACTTGCATTTTTAAGAGGTGAAACTAATATTGATTATCAAACAAGTTCTTCTTACTTAAAAAATGTATTACCAAGTGTTAAAAAAGGTAAAGCAATACCTTTATTTTCTTGGGGAACATTAAGTAAAGATGGACAGTTACAAAGAGATCCCACTTTTCCTAATTTACCACATTTTGGTGAAGTGTATGAAAAAATTCATGGTAAAAAACCATCAGGTCCTGCTTTTAATGCTTGGTTGACATTTTTTACAGCAGGTTTTTCTGCACAAAAAATGGTATTTTTACCAAAAGGTACTTCTACTGATATTATAAATACTTATGATAAAGCTTTCAAAAGAGTAATATCTGCTAATGACTTTTTAAGTAAAAGTAAAACAAGACTAGGTATTTATACCCAAGCTACAGGGAAAAATGCAAAAAAACTTAAATCAATGGCTACAAGTGTAAATGAAGAAGATAAAAAATGGGTAAAAAATTGGCTTACGAAAAAATATAGAGTTAAATTTTAATTTAAACATCTATAAATAAATTCTATATTTAAAAAACTGTTTTATTTAAAATAAAACAGTTTTTGTATTTTAAAATACAATAAAAATCCAAATAAATTTGCAAGTTTCATGACAGATTTTAATGTTAATCTTCTATATAAATAAAGAAGTATATTTACTTTAATATGAAGGATAGTTATGGTTATAGATTCAATTATGAGTGCTTTTAATGAGCTGATGTCAATTCAACATATGATGTATTTGATGGGTGGTGTATTATTAGGTATATTAGTAGGAATTCTTCCTGGACTTGGAGGAATTGTAGGTTTTTCAATAATGTTACCTTTTTTATATGGTATGGATCAAACATCAGCATTAGCTATGCTTATAGGTATGGTTGCGGTTATTCCTACTTCAGATACTTTTACTTCAGTTCTTATGGGAATTCCTGGCTCTTCTGCATCTCAAGCTACAGTTCTAGATGGTTATCCAATGTCACAAAAAGGTGAAGCGGCACGTGCTTTAGGAGCTGCATTTTCTGCTTCACTTGTTGGAGGATTATTAGGAGCATTAATATTATCAGCTTTTATTGTTTTTGCACGAGATATAATTTTAAAACTAGGCTCTGCTGAACTTTTTATTCTAGGTATTTTCGGACTTAGTATGGTAGGTGTTTTAAGTGGAAAAAGCTTATATAAAGGTTTTATTGCTGCTTGTGTTGGTCTTTTATTAGGTTCAGTTGGAAGTGCACCTGCAACTGGTGAATTTAGAATGACTATGGATAGTTATTATTTATATGATGGAATAAAATTAGTTATTTTAGGACTTGGTATTTATGCAGTTCCTGAGATTATTGATTTATTAGTTAAAAATCAAAAAATATCAAAGGCTGGTAAACTTGGAGGAAGTTGGATCCAAGGTATGAAAGATACATGGAAATACAAATGGATAGTTGCACGTTGTGCTCCACTTGGAGCTATGATTGGAGCTATTCCTGGACTTGGTGGAAGTGTTGTTGACTGGATTGCTTATGGTCATGTTGTTCAAACATCAAAAGATAAAAGTCAATTTGGAAAAGGTGATGTAAGAGGTGTAATAGCACCTGAATCTGCTAATAATGCAAAAGAAGGTGGAGGTTTAATACCTACTTTATTATTTGGGATTCCAGGAAGTGGGTCTATGGCTGTTTTTTTAGGAGGTTTAACAATATTAGGAATTGAACCAGGTCCTGGTATGGTAGATGAAAATCTTGAAATCTCATACATTATTATTTGGTCTTTAGCTTTAGCAAATGTTGTTGGAACTCTAACATGCTTATTATTATCAGGAAAAATAGCAAAAATCACTACCATTCCTTACGGTTATATTGCTCCTGTTATGTTAATGATTATATTTTTTGCAGCACTACAAGCTACAAGAAGTTTAGAGGATTTGATATTATTGATTTCAATTGGAGCTTTAGGAGTATTATTTAAATATTTTGATTGGCCAAGACCTGCACTATTAATTGGTTTTGTTCTAGCTGGAACAATTGAAACATATTATTATCAAGCTGTACAATTTTATTCATGGCAAATGTTAGAAAGAACAGGAGTTATTATTATTATTGGTTTTATGTTGATGTCTCTATTGTTAAGTGCATATTTTAAAAGAAGAAGTAAGAAAAAGGATATTGCGGCTAATAATATTGAAAAAAGTACTATTTCAAACCATTCTTATTCTTTTTTTACAGGAGAATTGTTTTTTGTTTGGGCTTTAATGTTATTTGCTTTATATGCTTTATTAAATTCTTTACCTCATGAATTTTTAGGAGGAATTTTTCCTATTATTATTAGTTCTTTGATGCTTTTATTTGGAGTATTATTATCTTTTCAATTAGTTTCAGTAAAAAAACAAGGAGATATTTTAAATACTAGTTTAATGCAAAATGGAAAGCTTAGTACTTATTGGACTACAATTTGGAAGAATTTTTTAATTTTACCACTTTTTTTACTAGGAACTTGGCTTATTGGTTTTTTACCATCACTTACAATTTTATTTGTAATCATAATTAGAACAAAAATAGGATGCTCTTGGAAGAGAATCTTACTTATTACTAGTATTGCTATAGGTTTTTTAGTATTTATAAGTAATGTAATGATATTACACCTACCTAGTGGACTTTTATTTGAGTTCTTTTTTAAAGGATAAATATATATGAATGATTTAGAGAAAATTAAATGTATGATGTATCGATCTGGTACTTCAAAAGGTCTTTATTTTCTTGATAAAGACTTACCTATAAATAAAGAAGATACAAAAAATGTATTATTAAAAGTGATGGGTTCTCCTGATATTAATCAAATAGATGGATTAGGAGGTGCTTCTAATGTTACTTCAAAAGTAGCTATTATTAGTATCTCTAAGAAAGAAGGAATTGATATAGATTATAAATTTATACAAGTTATGATTGATACTGCAAATATTGATGATAAACCTACTTGTGGAAATATTTTAACAGCTGTTGGAGTTTTTGCACTTGAAAGAGGATTGGTAAATATTGAAGAAAATCAAACTATCGTAAAGATATATGATGTAAATACAGGTGCTATTATTTCGCAAATAATTCAAACTCCAAAAAGATGTATCACATATAAAGGAAATACAAAAATAGCAGGAGTTCCAAATAGTGCTTCAGGTATTTCTTTATTTTTTAAAAATATAACAGGAGGTAAAACAGGTCATTATCTACCAACAAAAAAGAAAAAAGATATTTTTAATGGTATAGAAGTTACTTGTTTAGATATAAGTATGCCAGTTGTTTTTGTCAAAGCAAATGATATGAACCTTACAGGGTATGAAAGCCCAGATATTTTAAATGCAAATAAAGTATTTTTTGAAAAACTAGAAAACATAAGAGAACAAGCATCCTATGCTATGGGACTTGGAAGTGCTAAAGGTAATGTTATTCCTAAAATAGCAATTATAAGTTCTTCAAAACAAAATGCACACATAAATATAAGATATTTTACACCAAGTTCTGCTCATCCCTCACTTGCTGTTTCTGCTGGATTTTGTGTAGCAATTGGCTCTTTTATAAAAGGAACATTATTACATGATATAAATCCTATGAGTTTAAGTATTTCAACTTTTACAATTGATATTGAAAATCCAGCAGGGATTACTAAAGTTGAAGTTAATTTTCCAAGTTTAGATATAGATGATGTTGAGGGTAAAACTATAAGAACAGCAAGACTCTTGTTTGATGGAGAGGTTTATATTTAGTTTTTATTAAGGATTAATATTTATGCACAAAGTTATCGTTATTGGTGGTGGAAATGCTGCATTATGTGCAGCAATTAGTGCAGCTAGTGAAGGTTCTAATGTTATATTATTAGAATCGGCACCAAAATTATTAAGAGGTGGAAACTCACAACATACAAGAAATATGAGAGTTTGTCATTCAAATCCTAAACAAACACTAATAGAGTCATATTCATTTGAAGAATATTATGATGATTTATTAAAAGTAACCAAAGGTGATACAAATAAAGAATTAGCAACTTTAGTTATAAAAAATTCAGAGAATTTATATAATTGGATGAGAGAAAAAGGAATATATTTTCAAGCAAGTCTTAAAGGTACTCTTAGTCTTTCAAGAACAAATGCATTTTTTCTAGGTGGTGGAAAAACCCTAATTAATAGGCAATTTCAAATTGCCCAAGATTTAGGTGTACAAGTATTATACGACCATGAAGTGCAAGAAGTTAATATTGATAATAATAAAGTATCTTCATTAGAAGTTTCTACTTCTAATGGTAAAAAAATATTTAAAGCTGAGTCTTATGTGGTAGCTTCTGGGGGATTTGAATCAAATAGAGATTGGTTATATAAAGCTTGGGGTAAGGCATCTAAAAATTATCTAATTAGAGGAACAAAATATAATCAAGGGAAAGTATTAAAATCACTGCTTAATCAAGGTATTCAAGATGTTGGAAAAGAAGAACAAGGTCATGCCGTTGCTGTTGATGGAAGATCGCCTTTATACGATGGAGGTATTGTAACTCGTCTTGATTGTGTTCCTTTTGGGATTGTTTTAAATAAGTATGGAGAAAGATTTTATGATGAAGGTGAAGACTTTTGGCCAAAAAGATATGCTATTTGGGGTAGATTAGTTGCGGCACAAGAAGATCAAATAGGAAATGTTATTATTGATAGTAAAAGTTTTAATCTTTTTATGCCCTCGGTATTTGAAGCAATTAAAGATGATACATTAGAAGGACTTGCACAAAAATTATGCTTACCTATTAAACAAGTACTTAATACTATAAAAGAATTTAATACACATGTGAAAGAAGGTAATTTTGATTTAAATGTTTTAGATGATTGCCAAACAATTGGATTAAAAATCAATAAAACACATTGGGCAAGAAAAATTGATTCTCCACCTTATTATGGATATATACTAAGACCTGGAATTACTTTTACATACTTGGGTATTAAGATTGATAAGAATGCTAGAGTTTATATGAAAAATGGAAATTCTTTAGAAAATCTTTTTGCTGCAGGAGAAATAGTAGCTGGAAATATTTTAAGTCAAGGTTATTTAGCAGGATTAGGTATGACTATTGGAGGAGTTTTTGGAAAAATTGCAGGAAAAAGAGCAGCAAATGTTTGAAATAAAAGAACAAAAAATAAGATTAAACAAAGTAAGAAGAGAAATGGAAATTTGTAATGCTTGTCGTTATTGTGAATCATTATGTCCAGTTTTTCCACAAATTACTCAGTTTAGAACCTTTAAAGATGAAGATCTTTATTATTTAGCAAATCTTTGCCATAATTGTAAAGGCTGTTATCATGGCTGTCAATATGCTCCACCTCATGAATTTGATATTAATATTCCAAAATCTTTCTCAGAACTTAGAGTTGATAGTTATATGCAATATGCTTTTCCTAGTATTTTAGGAAAATTATTTATGAAAAATGGAACTTTAGTTAGTATTATTATTGTACTAAGCATTGCATTAGTTTTTATACTAGGTATTATATATAATAATGCTGATTCATTATTTGTATCTTATGATGGTAAAAGTTCTTTTTATAAAGTTATTCCTTTTTCACTTATGAGTGGGGTTTCATTAGGTATTTGTTCTTATGTAATGATTGCATTTATCATTGGATTTAAAAGGTTTTGGACACAAAATGGTGATACATTAAATGATCTTCTTGATTTATACTTATGGAAAAGTGTATTTTCAGATGTTTTTACCTTAAAACATTTAGATGGTGGTGATAATGCACATGGTTGTACACATACTAGTGATCGTTTTACACATAGTAGAAAATGGTATCATCATGCTGTTATGTATGGATTTATTTTAACACTAATTTCAACAAGCATTGCTGCATTTTATCATTATATATTTCACATTGATGCACCTTATGATTATGATTCAATAATTGTAATTACTGGTACAATAGGTGGTATTTTAGTTGTTATTGGTACTATTGGATTAACTTATATTAAAATTATAGCAGATAAAGTTCCTATATCTCAGAAGTTGTTAGGCATGGATTATTCATTCATAGCATTGCTTGGATTAGTAAATTTAACTGGATTATTACTTTTAATATTAAGAGATGGTATATATATGCCAATATTATTATGTGTGCACTTAGGATTTGTTTTAGCATTTTTTTTACTTATGCCTTACTGTAAATTTGTGCATGCTCTTTATAGACTGGGTGCATTATTAAAATATGCTAAATATACACGAAATAACAAAAATCAATAATTAAAAAATGAATATGATATATTATTATATGTTAAATTAGGACTTGTTTTATGAAGGTATTATTAACTTTTCTTTTCTTTTTTCTTTTTTTACTAGAAGCTAAAAACTATCCCAATAAAACAATCAATATTATTGTGGCCTTTGGTGAAGGTGGAAGTACGGATAGAATGACTCGAACTATAAAACCTTTTTTAGAAAAAGAATTTAAAACTAATATTAATATTATAAATATAAAAGGAAAAGGAACCCTAGAGGCATCAAAGTATTTTATGGATCAAGAATCTAATGGTTATACAATTTTTGCTTCAACATTTTCTCCTTATTTACATAATATAATTCTTCATAAGGAATTTATATATTCTTTAGAAGATTTTGCATTTATAAATATGCAATGGTTTGATTATGATTTAATTGCAGTTAATAAAAATTCTAAATTTAATAGTATTTTAGATCTTTTGTATGCAATTAAAAATAATCCAAAAAAATACTCAGTAGCAATATTACCTAATTCTAGTGCTTCTATAGTATTAAAATTATTATTAAAAAAAATGAAAATACCACAACATTATTTAAATATAAAATATTTTAATGGTGGTAAATTAGCTAGAAATGCAATTAAAGACTTAAAAGTTAATTTTATAATTATTGGTGCAAATGGAAGTGAAAAATATAGAAAGTTTTTAAAACCACTTTGTGTTATTACAAATAAACGTTCAAAAAGATGGGATGCACCTACTTTAAATGAAGCTTTAAAAAAAGAAAAAATCTCTATGCCAATTATACAAGGAAGCATTAGAGGTTTTGCTGTTAGTTCAAAATTTAAAACTAAATATCCAAAACGGTACAATTATTTACTTCAAGGTTTTAAAAATGTATTAGCTTCAAAAAAAGCTCAAAAAGTATTGAAAAATAAATACATAGGATATACTTGGATGGGATCTAATAATTCTACTAAAATATTACAACAATCCTTTTTAATGTATAAAAATTATCAAAATATAATTAACTATTAATCGATTTCTTAATTTTAAAAATAATAGATATTATTAAACCTTTATTATTTCTTGCTAAAGTTTTTGCATTATGAATATTGGCAATTTGTTTTACAATACTCAATCCCAAACCTGAACCTTGTTTGTTTAAATCAACTCTATAATATCTTTTAAATATATTTTTTAATTGCTGTTTATTAACACCATAGCCTTCATCTTTTATATTTAACCAAATAGTATCATTATGTCGTTCTATGGATAAAGTAATAGTCCCTAAAGCAATATTATTTTCATCTCGTGCATAATGTAAAGCATTATTAATTATATTATCTAACATACTTTCTAATAATACAACATCACTTTTAATATAAATTCTTTCATCTAAATCTTCAAAAGCAAATTCAAAGCCTTTGTTATAAACTCTAGGAGCTATTTTTAAACAAAAATTTTTGCATACTTCATTCAAACAAACTTGTTTTAAACGTGTTAAATTTATTGTATTTGGATTTGTTTTTGCATATAATAATAATTGTTGAGTAATATGAGCCATATTATTTAAAAGAATATTAAATTCTATAAATTTTGCATCTTCTTTAGAATAACAAAGTTCTAGTTTTACTTTCATTTCAGATAAAGGAGTTCTTAGTTGATGAGAAACATCTGAGTTAAATTGTTCAATATCATCAATAGTATTTCTACTTCTTTTTAACAAAATGTTAATACTACTTACCACATCTTCAACTTCTTTTGGGGCATCAAATAATAAAGGAGTTAAATCTCTTTTATCTCTATTTTTAACAATATTTTTTAATTTTTCAAGAGGACTTAAACCTCTTTTAATAGCTATTATACTTATAATAATTGTAAAAAAAATAACAGCACCAATAATTGTAAATAATAAATATAAAACTTGTTTTATATTTTCATCCCTTTCTTGTGTAGTTTCTCCAATGCTTATATAAGTAATATATTCCTTTCCTGAACTATGAATTGAATATTTATATGAAACCATTTTTAATAATGCACCATCATATTTTATAGTATAAAAAATTATATTATTATTTTTTAATGTAGATTTCTCAAAAAGCTTATCATGACCAATCAAAAGATTATTTTTATCATCAACTATAGAATAATAGACTAAACCTTTGTCATTATTAGATAATAAGTCTATTGAAAAATTAGGTAAATCAATGATAATACTAGAAAAAGCCACACCAATATTTTGCTCAATACTTTTAGCTGAGGCATAAAGTCTATTATCAAAAAAATTATTAACTTTATATTGAACTAAAAAGTATATGAATATAAATAATGGTATTGTAAATAAAGCTAAAGGTATAGTTAATAATTTAATTAATTGTGATTTAATAGATGGTATATATCTCATATTAGCTCATCATATATCCTAAACCTCTTATTGTTTTTAAAGCAATAGAAGTTCCTAGTTTTTTTCTTAATCTTGAGATATAAGTTTCAACAGCAGTTGGGTTAAATTCATCATCAATATTTGTAATATGTTCAACTATTTTTTCTTTACTAACAATTATATTAAGATTTTGAAATAAATATTCAAAAATACTTAATTCTCTTTTAGTTAATGTTATGATTTCTCCATTTTTTGTAAGAAGACGTGTTTTAGTGTTAAATTCTAATTGTAAATGTTTAATACTATTAGATGAAAGATTATTACTTCTTCGCAATAGGGCATGCACCCTTGCTACAACTTCATCTAATTCAAAAGGTTTACATAAATAATCATCAGCACCTATATCTAAACCTAAGATTCTTTGATCAAGTTTATCTCGTGCAGATATTATTAAAATAGGAATGATTTTTCTTTTAGAGCGAAGTTTTTTTATAATATCAATACCATCTAAAGAAGGTAAACCAAGATCTAAAATAAGTAAATCATACTCAAAAACTTCTAAGGCATACATACCTTCTTCTCCATCAGCAAAAATATCAACAATATAATCACTGTTTTTAAGCTTTTTATATATACCATCTGATAGTGTTTCATTATCTTCTAATAATAATATCTTCATTTTACAACTTTAATTTAAAATTAATGTGACATAAAAACAGGTAAGGTTGAATTTTCTAATAAATATCTAGTAGCTCCTCCAAACATTAATTCTCTTAAGCCTTTATGTCCGTAAGCACCTGCTACAATTAAATCAAAATTTCCATCTAAAGAAGCATTTAATAAAGCTTGTCCTGGAATTCTAGTTGTTTTAATAAATTCATAACTTGCATCTACATCGTGACATTTTAAATAAGAAACTAGACTATTCATATTTGATAAATCAGAAGAATACTGTTTTGATGTAACTATATGAACTCTTTGGGCTTGTTTTAATATATCCATTGAAGAAGTAAGAGAGCGTGAAACTTCAGTAGAATTATTCCAACCAATTATAATATTTTTTGTATCAAATACTCTCATAATTCTAGGTATCATTAATACAGATTTACCACTTTTTAATACAGCAGATTCAAAAGTAGCAGTTGAAATACCAGAAGGTGGTGATGAAGCTACCACTAGGTCACAAAACTTTGATGCTTGTTCAACTAAGATACTTCTTAGCCCATCTTTTGTTTTGGCATAAACACTAGCTTCATTTGCTAAGGGTTTACTTGAAACTTTTATATCAAGGTCTAAAGCAACTTTATTCAAAATATCGTAAAATGATTGATGTTCATTTTCTAATTGAAGTTTTAATACTTCTTCAATTTCTTTTTTTATATAATCAGGTAATTGAATAGTTGAAGAAATTTTATTATTGGGATTTTCTTGGGATTTTAATATTTCTAAATTAACTTTAAAATATTTTGCAACTAACATAGCACCATATAATCTGTGTTCTAATTCATCTCCTCCACCAATTGGAAAAAACATTTTTTTATACATTTTTGTCTCCTTTTTTTATATAAATAATAGTATTATAATCTGTCCTAAACCTTGCATAAAATAAACATTATATTTGATTTAAAATAAATTTGCTATAATCAAATTCGAGCTTAGCTTAGATTTAAATTATGAAAAGAAAAAATATGAAAAAGACTCCATTTAACTGGGATAAAAACTCAGACCAACCGTACAGTATAGAAGATAAAGAATATAAAAATATGATGAGAAAAAAGAATATGTATGATTATATTCCCATGTTGTTTTCTTCTTCAATTATACTTCCTATATCTTTAATGGTTTCTTATTTTTTTAAAGGAAAAGGAAATGATAGCAAAGATTTTTTTGGTATGGGTGTTAACTTGGATAAAGGGGAAGCACAAATTGAGCTTATAAAAGAGTTAAATTGTAAAAATCTTTTAATTAGAGTCCCCTTAGAAGACATAGCTAATATTAATAAATATGTAAGTTTTGTAAAATCGTTTCCACAGTGTAAGATTGTGATTAATATTTTACAAAATAGGAAGCATATTGAAAATAAAGTACTATTAAGAAAAAACTTAACATTGATTTTTTCATCTTTCAAAGGTATAGTAAATGAGTTTCAAATCGCAAATGCGATTAATAGAAGTAAATGGGGATTTTTTAGTGTTAAAGAATACTTGGCATTTTATTTAATAGCATTTAATATCAGAAATGAATCATTTCAAAATTATGTGCTAATAGGTCCAAGTGTGATTGATTTTGAATACCATTATACTATTAGAGCTTTATTTAATAAACTTGGAATTTATTTTGACAAAGTATCAGCCTTATTATATGTAGATAGAAAAGGAGCTCCTGAGAATAAACAATTATTTACTTTTGATACTAGTAAAAAAATAGACTTATTATATACTTTAGCTAGTCTTGCAAAACAATCAAGTAATAAAATTATTATTAGTGAAGTAAACTGGCCACTATCAAACACAAAACCATATGCCCCTACAAGTGAAAAAGAATGTGTTAGTGAAGATGAATATGCAAGATTTATGTTAAGATATTATCTTTTAGCTTATGGAAGCTCAAAAATACAAAGCGTTTTTTGGCATCAATTAATAGCTTCTGGTTACGGTTTAGTAGATAATAGAAAAGATTTACGAAAAAGAACTGCTTTTGTAGTATATAAAGTTATGCTTAGTTTTTTACAAGACTCAAAGCTAGTTAAGTATTCACAATCAAAAGATTTACATGTATTAACTTGTACCCTTAATAATAAGAAAAATAAAAAAGTAGATATTATATGGTTGTCTTCTAAGAGAGAAATACCATTAAGTGAATTTGGTGATGTGTATGATATGTTTGGCAAACAATTAACAAAAAATATTAATATAAGTCAAAGCCCAATATATGCCTACCATAAATAAAATATTTATTGAAATTCCTACTTGGTTGGGCGATGCTATTATGACAACTCCTGCTATTGAAAATATTAAACTTTTATATCCAAATGCAACAATCACTATCTTGGGTTCATCTGTTTCAACACAAGCTTTTAAAATATCAAATAATATTACAAAAATAATAATTGATAATAGTAAAAAAGGAAAAAACAGAGTTTTAAATCTTTATAATTTAGCCAAACAAATAGGTAAAGTAGATTTGGCAATATCATTTAGAAAAAGTTTTTCATCTAAATTTATGATGTTTTTTATAAAAGGAAAACATAAATATTCTTATAAAAGATATATAAAAGAAGACTTACATCAAGTTCTAAGATATAATGATTTTATAAATATATCTTTAAAAAGTAAACTTAAAGCAAGAGATTTATATTTAGATTTTAAAGCTTTTCAATATGGCAAACCAACACTTGGTATCAACCCAGGTGCCACCTATGGAAGTGCAAAAAGATGGTATCCACAAGAGTTTGCACAAGTTGCCATTAGCCTATCATCAAAGTACGATATAGTCATCTTTGGGGCTTCTAATGAAATAGGCATTGCTAAAGATATTGAAGATATTTTGATACAACAAGGCATAAAAAATTATACAAATTTAGCTTCAAAAACTTCAATACCAGAACTGATTTCTAAAATAGCAGGTTTAGATATTTTTATTACAAATGATTCAGGTCCCATGCACATAGCAGCATCTTTTAAAATCAACACTTATTGTATTTTTGGACCTACAAAATATAATGAAACAAATCAATGGAATAATAAAAATGAACATATAATTAGTAAAGATTTAGACTGCTCCCCTTGTATGAAAAGAGTTTGTCCTATAAAAACTCATGCTTGTATGAAAGACATAAGTGCAAATGATATATTAAAGCTAATTCATGAATAGTATTACAATATCTTATTCAAAAATAACTTTTTTTATTAAAGAAATAAAGAAACAAAATTTCATAAAAACAATAGATAAACAATCAGTTTTAAATAAACTATTCTTACAAAAACAAAATTTTGCAGATGTTTATTTTCATTTTGGACTTTTAGATAAATTTGCTATTTTAAATATTCATAATGCAAAACTTATTATTGTGAATTCTAATGCAATAAAAAATATAATTTTAGAAAATATTAAAGATAAAAAATTAAACATTGAGATAATTTATCCAAGTTTAAACATAGAATATATAAAAACAAATGAAGTAAAAAAATTAAAAGCTAAGTTATATCAAGAACTAAATATTAGTAGTAAAAATAAAATCATTCTTTTTTCATCAAAAAATTTTAAAGCAGGAGGGATTACTAAATTCCTTGAGATTATTGAACAAGTAAATTATAAATATATTCAAATTATAATTGCAGGGAGTACTAACGATATTTATTCTTTAAAATTTAAATTAAATTCTTATAGTTTTTTTGATAAATTAATTTTATTAGAAGACTATAAAGAACCTGATAATCTTTTTTTACTTGCTGATTTTTTTATTCTTCCAAGTACTGCAAATACTTTTTCTATAAATGTGTTAAAAGCTATGTATTATAAGTGTGTTGTTTTTGTAAGTAAAACCAATCACTCCAGTGAAATTGTTGATGTGTTTTCAATTATTGATAATTTCTCTCATACAAATACAAGTTTTAAACTTGATTCGTTATTTGTAAGAGAAGTAGAATTAAAATCTATTAAAAAACAAAATAAAAAAACAGCAAAAAAATTTCTATTAAAACAAAGTTTATCAAAATTTAAAAAGCTTATTCGTAAAATTTAAATTTGGCTTAAGATAAATAAGATAAAATACAAGTTATTTTTATAAATCAAGGAATATACAATGGCAAGAAGATGTGCAATATCAGGAAAAGGTCCAATGGCTGGACATAATGTTAGTCATGCAAAGAATAGAACAAAAAGAAGATTTTTACCTAATCTAAGAGTTGTTAGAATAACATTAGAAGATGGTACGAGCAAGAAAATTAGAATATGTGCTAAAGAATTAAGAACTCTTAAAAAACACTCATAAACAAATGCTTAAAAAAGTGCTTCTATGGGCATATATAAAAAAATAAAAAAAACACTCGGGTGGAAAATTAGACCAAATAAACCTGAGTATGATTTAGATTCACTTCTATACTCACAATTAAAACCTTTTAGATTACCTTTACTTTTAGTTCAAAGTATTATGATGATAGGAACTATTGGTTATATTGTTATTGATGATTTTACTATATTAGATGCTATTTATCAAACAGGAATTACTTTTACAACAGTTGGCTTTGGAGAAATAGCTCCAATTTCACCTGCTGGAAGATTTTTTACAATTACACTTATCATTTTTGGATTTGCCACATTTACACTTTCAACGGCAATTGTAATTGATGCTGTTATAAAAGGTAGATTATTTGATCTTTACAAGGAGCGAAATATGCTTTATAAAATAGCTAGGTTAAGACGACATTTTGTGATTTTTTATCATAATGAATATACAATTCAGCTTGCAAAACAATTTAGTGAAAGTCATATACCTTTTGTAGTTGTTGATCCAAGTGAGAACATGGAAAAAATTGCTAAAGAACATGGATATCCATATTTTATAAAAGATGAACCTTATAAAGAATCTGCTTTTTTAAAGTCACATTTAAGTTCAGCAAAAGGTGTAATATCATTATCAAAAAATATTTCAGATAATATCACTTTAATAGCATCTGTTAGACTTTATGAAAAAGAATTAGGGAGATTGCCATTTTTAATCATTTCAAATGCTGAGACACAAAATGAGAAAATAAGACTTCAAAAATTAGGAGCAAATAAGGTTGTGGCAACTCCATCTCTTATGGCAAAAAGAGTTTCAGCTATGGCAATACGTCCTGATATGGAAAATGTTTTAGATGAATTTTTATATAAACCTAATACTCCTATTGATATGGAAGAAGTTTATGTAAATGAAGATTCATGGCTAGTTAATAATCAATTAAAAGATGTGCATTTAAGAGATAAGATGAAAGTATCTGTTATTGGAATTACAGAAGAAAAAGGTAATTTTATTCAAATGCCAAAAGGTACAGTTGTAGTTAAAGCAAATTGCAAACTTTTATTAGTGGGTAATCAAAAAGGTATAGCAAAAGCAAAACGAATTATTCTCCAAAAAAATAAACCAAAGAATTTATAAGATGTTTTCTATTTTCCCAATTAATGGTTATCTTGACCAAATAGATGGTTTTTTTTGTGATGGAATTCATGCTAATTTAAAGTCAAATAAACAAAAAGATTTAGGTTTTATTTATAGTGATACTTTATGTGAAGTTGAGGCACTTTTTACAAATAATACATTTAAAGCAGCTCCTTTACAACATTATGCTTTGTACCCAACAAACTTTAAAACTAATTTCGTATTAATTAATGCCAAAAATGCAAATGCAATGACTGGCAAAAAAGGTATTGAAAATATTTATAAAATATTTTCATCTTTAAATCATAAATTTACAAATCCTATTATGAGTTCAACAGGTATAATAGGAAATCATTTACCAATAAATAAGATTATTACAAGTGCTAATACTTTTGATTTATCTTCAAAAAATGGCGAATCTTTAAGCCATGCAATTATGACAACAGATGCTTATGCTAAAACATCTATGTATGAAGTAAAACTTGAAGATGGCAGTTCTTTTAAAATAGGAGCTATTGCTAAAGGTGCTGGAATGATAAATCCAAACTTAGCCACAATGTTATGTTTTATTTGTACAGATGCTTGTATTCCAAAAGAGCATATGCAAGAAGCATTACAAAAAGCAAGCCATACTACTTTTAATGCTATATCAGTTGACGGTGATACTTCTACAAATGATACGGTCATGCTTTTAAGTAATCAAAAATCAAACTCATACAACAAAGAAGCTTTTCAAGAAGCCTTACACTTAGTTATGAACGATATTGGAATGCTAATGGTAAGTGATGGTGAGGGTGCAAAAAAATCTGTTGCCTTTGAAGTTATTAATGCTATAAATAAAGAAGAAGCACAAAGAGCTGCAAAAGCCTTATCTAACTCTCTATTAGTAAAAACAGCCTTGTTTGGAGAAGACCCAAATTTTGGACGAATTGCTTCAACTATTGGAGCATCGCAAATACAATGTTGTGAAGAAAAGCTAATTATTTCTTATAATGATATTGTAGTTTTTAAAAAAGGTGAAATATTATTTGATGTAGATATAGAAAGACAAGCATTAGAAGTTCTTAAAACTGATCAATTTAAAATAACTTGCGATATTGGTTTAGGAAATGAAAGTTTTATAGCTTATGGTTGTGACTTGGGACATAAGTATATTGAGATTAATGCTGATTATAGAACATAATATTAGATAAAATTAAAGTATTAATACAAAAATCAATTTTAAATTTTTATTATTTTATATGACTTTGACTATTTTTTAAAGCAAAAATTGATATAATTAATTATAAACAATATAAAGGATGAGAAATGTTTCATGAACATAGAGAATTGATATCAAAATTAAAAAAAGAAGATAAGTATTTTAATAAAATATTTTTAAAACATAATGAATTAGATGAAGAAATTTTAGCATTAGAAAAAAATAGAACAGATCAATTTACAATTGAAAAAAAGAAAAAAGAGAAGTTAAAAATCAAAGATGAAGTATACAATCTAATTATGAAATATAAAAACTCTAAAGTTTGTTAGACCCTAATATAATATTTAAGTAAGTTGAAAAACTATTATTCAATAGTTTATTCATAATTTTAGACTTACATATAGTATGTAAAAAGTGACACTAAAAATATAAGCAAAGAGTTAAAATAGAAAAGCTTGCTTATATTTTATTATAATCACAAAAAATTGTATATTTACAATAAAAGACACACTCTTGAAGTACTAGTATCCCCTCATAAAAAACACCTTTGGTTTATGTATTATTTTTAATAAAATCACGAATTTATTCTAGTGTATTCTCACCTTATAAAATATAAGAAAAAATGTTTTTTATCCACTCATATTTTTGATAAATTCTT
>JAKZMJ010000028.1 GCA_030491005.1 Sulfurospirillum sp.
AATATTTTGATTTTGAAATAAGTATAATTGGTTTGCTATATCTATAGGCTCATTATTTTGGGGAGTTGCTGAAAGTAACATAATCTTTTTTTGATAAGGGTGTTTACATATCTTTTCTAATTTTTCATATCTGTTAGTATCATTATTTCTAAAGTTATGTGCCTCATCAATTATTATAAGTTCGGCAATAGTTGAGGAGGGAATGCTATCTTTTGATATACATTCAATACTTTCTATCTTAAAATCTTTTATAGCTTTTAACCATTGTTTCAATACTGATTTAGGAGCGATAATAAGTGTCTGTAGTTTTAATCTTTTAATGATAAGTATAGCAACGATTGTTTTTCCCAATCCTACAACATCTGCTAAATAAAATCCATTATATTTATTTAGTTTACTAATTCCATCTTGTACTGCATCTGATTGATAATTAAATGATTTAAAATCTTTAGGCATATCATCATTATCAAAATTTATTAAATCAATTCGTTTGTCAAAATAAACTTGTAAGGTCTTTATATATAGCTGATATGGTGTTATGTTATCTATTGTTATTGTTTTAGTTTCTAAATCTTTTGGTTTTTTAATAAATTTAATAATTTGATTATCTATATCTTCAGATTTTATATCAATTGCTTTTTCCCATAACTCTTCAAATACTTTCACTGCTTCATTCATATCAGTTGTATTGATTTCAACATTCATTTCAATATTATTTTCTAATCCGTTGTAAGTAAGATTTGAAGACCCTATAATTCCACTTCCAAAATATTTATTACCATCTCCAGTATGATTTATCTTCACATCACTTCTTAAAATATAAAGTTTTGAATGTACATTTTTATCTTGAGATATTCTAATCTTAATTTTTTTATCTTCTATGAGTTTTTTCATTGAGATAAAGTTAATATAATCTTTTTCTAATATTGGACTTTTATTATATTGTTCTATCTGCTCATCACTAAACTTCTTTATTAATTCAGAAGCATCATAAGTATTTTTATCTGTATTTATACCTATTAAAATTCTAATCATCTTTATTTCTGATTTGACTTTATTTGCTATTTTATTAAATCCAGTAATTCTAAAATAACCAATAAGAAAATCTAAAAATTCTATATTCTTGTCGTTGTCTAATAAATGATTAATTTTATTTTCTAATGTATTTTCATTTTCATTCGTAAAAAAACTCTTTTGCATAGATTGGCTCTTTTTAGTAATTTTGCGAGTATAGTTGTCGCTTATTTTTTATTGTAGCCAATAATAAGCTATAACTTATTAAAGAAGCTTATTATTGCTATGTTGAATTATCCATATATTTGTATTAAATTTATAATAAAAAAGGTATAAATTATGACTCAACGAGATATAGCAGGACAATTAAATGTGGCAACTTCAACAATTAGAAATTGGAAAAATGACAAAAAAAGATTATATGAAATAGTTATGAAAGGCTTTGCATTTGAAGAAGCTGTAAAAAAAGCTCAACAAAATGCAGATGAATTAAAAGCTATAGAATTGAAATATCAAAATCCTAAATGCAATAAATAATAAGTTGTCATAATTCGGACACTTCTGTACAGATAAATATACTAAATTTTACAAGATTTGTATAGAAATAAAAATCTGTACAGTTAGAGTCTTTTTTAACCCTACAATCTATACACTTTCGCAAAATATGTACAGATAATAAAAGACAAATAAATACCTTGAATAGCCGATAGTTAAAGCTTTTAAGCACTATATTTATATGGATATTTTTCTTGTTTTGCAAAATAGTTTCTGAAAATATTTTTAGTGACATCTATATAAGTATGCTTATGTATTCAAATGTACAGTATTATATGCAATTGCACTATCTTTTTATAGTTAAACTAAGTTACTTAACTTTCGCACCTAAAACAATCAATAAAACATCAAATAACAAGCAGATTATCAATACTTAATCCAAGATTTTCATGTCTATTGACAATATTATTTTAAGTGTAAATAATTAAAATAATATTCTAAAAATAAACTATAAAATAGTATCAAAGAAGCTTTTATACAGTGCTTATTAGCTATAATATGGATATTAAAAAAGAGGTTTATTGATGAATATTCAAGAGAAAATAACTAATATTATAAATGACAAGCTAAAAAATCCAATTTTCAAGACAATGCAAGTACTAAATATAAAAACAATTTTATCTCAAAGTAAATTCACTAAGAAAGATGGTGTTAGTGTTTATATGGTAGTTATTCATTTTGTCTATATGTTGGTTATGAATAAAAAGATATCAACATTTTCAAATCAAAGTGATGATAGTTTAAAGAAAGATGTTTACTATAGATTACTTAGCAATAGTAACTACAACTGGAGAAAACTACTATCTTTATCAACATTAAAGATACTAAAATTACTTCATAAAGTACAAGATAAAAAAGCTGTAAGAGTTTTAATTATTGATGATACAGTTGAGGGAAAAGTTGGTAAAGATATAGAGGGTAGTAGTGACTACTTATGGAGTAATAAAGAGAAACGAACTATTAGAGGTATCAATGTTGTATCTTTAAATTATAGTGATGGTTTCTCTAACTTGATGTTAGACTTTGAAATTGCTACAAATAAATATGCAAGAGTAGCACTAGAAAATTTTACTAATATTGTAGATTATAGAAGTAATGCTCACATAAGAAGACTAGAGACACTAAAAGGCAAATCACAAATAGCAATAGCTATGGTTAAAAGAGCTGTAAATAGTGGTATATATGCTGATTATTTACTTGTTGATAGTTGGTATAGTAAACCTTCATTCATTAAAGAGATGAATGAACTAGGATTAAAAGTTATTACAAGAGTAGCAAATAACAATAAAATATGGAACTTTTTAGGAGATAGAAAAACACTAACAGGTATCTATGATAAATATAAAAAACTAAAAGATATAAAGTCTGGAACCTATGGCAAAAAAGTTAAATATAAATATTTTTCAGTTGTAGTTGAACATAAAAAAGCTGGTAAAATAAAAATAGTATTTTTAAAGACATCAGATAAATTAATACCAATTGTATCAACAGATTTAGATATCTCAGACGAAACAATTATTGAGACTTATAGAAGAAGATGGGATATAGAACAAGGTTATAAAGAACTTCGTGAACACTTTGGATTTGGTACAGAAGAAAATAGAATATATGAAGCTCTTATTGCTCGTATTACACTATCATTTTTTACATACAATATTGTCAGCTATATAAATCGTATTAGTAATGAACCTAAAACCATAGGTGGATTGTTTAAAGATTTAGAATGTGAACTACATACTTTAGCAATTGCTATGCAAACATTTATATTAATACTCAATGAAATAGCACAAATAGAAGAGATTGTAAATAGAAATGATGATTTTACTACTATTATTGATATATTAAAGGATGTGACACAGAAGTTACTTGGTTTTAGGTGCGAAAGTTAAGTAAGTTACATAATATTTTAAATATCCACCCTTTTTGCTCTCTTGAGAAAATCTTAGGATTTGATTGTTTTGATTGAATAGTCACTCATTACAAGTAAATTTAATTTACCATATAATTTTAGCAATATTATCTATATCATTTAGTGGTATTGCTAATACTTTTAGGTTAGGAATTGAAACAGTAGCTTCCATTCTCCACTTTAGTACATCAAGATTATTTTTAAATTGTTTATTATAAATGACGACTTAATGAAAAAATGTAACTTCTGATGTAACTATAATAAGAATATTTAGTTACATTACATTAGATTAAGTTAGAGTATTATATCATCATAATATACTTTCATTAAGGGGCTTATAGGCTTTATTGGATTTGTATAGATTAATACAATGGCGACCCCAGCAAGATTTGAACTTGCGTTCTTTGGATGAAATCCAAATGTCCTTGGCCACTAGACGAAAGGGTCGTAATAAAAGAAAAATTATAATAAAGTTACTTTGTCATTTTGCTTAAATATGAAAATATAAAGCTTTAAAATTAGAAAAATATTTTTTGTAAGTCATTTACTATACTTTCATCTAATTTATTATTTTTAACTAAATCTTGCAGTATTTCAAAACTCTTAGCTTGTAAAAATGCTTTTCTATATGGTTTTGTACTAATTAGTTGAATATATATGTTAATTGTTGCTATTAATCTATCATTAAAACTTAGATTAGAACTTGGAATTTTATATGGATATCCACTTGCATCAAGTGTTTCTTGAACTTTACTAGCTAGCAAGCTTATATTAGTAAAACCCATTATATTATTTAATATTTTTTTTGTGTAATATGGATATGATTTTATTATTTCATATTCTTGACTACTTAGTTTAGATTTTTTATGTAAAATATCATTAGGAATGACTAGTTTTCCTATATTAATTAAAGAAGCAGCTATTAAAAAAGTATATTTATCTTTGTAGTCAAATTTATAATATTCAAGAACTTTATTATATATTTCTTCTTGTATTTCATTTGTTTGTGTGATTTTTGTAAAAAGTGAAGTTATTTTGAATAAATCTTCAAAGCTAATAATTTTTGTAAAGTCTTGTATAGTATTAAAAATATAAGATAAAATTTCATTTTCATTTTGTAAGTCTAAATAAAAGCCAAGATTATCACTTAAGTCTAAAAATGCTTCACATATATTTTTAGAAAATCTTATATTACTTTGTTCTTTTACATAAGTTTTTATATTAGTTTTATTTTGTAATAAAGAAGAAGTTAAATTAAAATTTCTATCTAAAAAAACACTAAAACCTAAAATTTGAGACAATAAAGGAATATCATTTTTTGATAAATTATAAATTCCAGTTCCATTATAATATTCTAAATGGTATTTTAAAATATTTGCTTTCTTTTGTACAAATGGAAAGTTTGAAATATTGTTTTGACTTAATTCACAATATTCTTTTGTATTGATGGGTGCTTGAAGTAAAGCGTTATTATGAATTAAACTATAAGAACATAAATCAGACATATCTTGTGCATTTAAGCCTAGCTTTTCTCCAAGTTTTAAAGATATATACATAACTCTTTTAGAATGCCCTAACTTTACATTATGAAGTTCGTTTTCTTTAAAATCAAAAGCAAAAGAAGTTGCTAATAAAAAATTATTTAGATTAAAATATACTTCTCTTTTTTTATTCATTATTTAAATAATTAATAATCTAAAAAGTCTGTAATAGCTTCTATAGATTCATCTGTCATATCAAGATCTAAATGTACAGCATTTTTAACTTCTACTATTTGCACATCTATTTTTTTGTTTTTTGCTAAGATATAAAAATCTTTTGTAATTTTTGGTTTTGAAACTTTATCTTTACTTCCATATATTAGTAATATTTTTGTATCTTTTTTTATATTATCTATTACATCTACTACTGAGATAAGATTTTTATTTGTTGACTTTTTATGAATATCATAAATACCACCAATACTTACAAGATTATCAATCACATTTGTTTTATAACCTGTTAATGTAGCTCCCATCATAGCACCAGCTGAATGACCGATATAGTTTAAAGTTTTTGCTTTATACTTTGTTTTTAAAGCTTGTAATAATTTTCCTAAAAAGTTTAAATATTTTTTTGTTCCAGCTAGATTTTTAACTTTTTTATTACCCAATGCTAGTAAATGATTACTTGAAGATTTGGAATAAGCAGGTAAGGCAACTACTATACTTGTAATATCTGTTTGCATAGCTATATCTTCAGCAAAAGTAGAATATCTTCCAAGTACATTTGTACCTTCCTTCCAAGTACCATGCACGATTATATTTAAAGAATGTTCTTTATCACCTTTTGATATAAAATATTCAATACATTCATTTCCTACAAAAATAAATGTACCTTTATTTGTTTCACATTGTTTTATTGATACATTTTTAGCCTCAATATTTGATACAAAAAGTAGCACACAGATAAATAACATTTTTAATTTATACATTTCTTAATCCTTTAAAGTTAGAATAATTAATATGGAGTAATTCCGATATAACCATTCATTTGTCTTTCAATGACTTCAACAATTCCAGCTTGAACATATGAAATATCATCAATAAAATCTTTTTCATTCCATTTCATACTTTGCATTGTATTTTTGCATCCTATAAATTCAACATCATATTCCATAAGTGATTGAATTCGTAATAAAGTTTGTTTATCATAGTCTTTTTTTATAGCCCTCATTCCTGGACCATATGCAGAAACTACAACTTTCAAAGTTTCAGGTGGATATTCTTTTAAAATATTATAAATAGAACTTATTGTTTGATTAACTGTTTTAATGTTTGAAACATATAAGCTAATTACTACTTTTCTAGGATTTTCAAAAGTTGGTTGGGGATTTGAAAAAGTTGATTTAGAAAACGATAAAACACTAAGTAAAATAACTAAAAGAATATGTTTCACTTTAATTTCCTTATTAAAAATAATTTTTATTTCTTAATTATAACTAATTTATATAAAAATTTATATAAACTTAAATAATGATTTGATATATTTAGAAGAATAAAAAATTATTAGGAAATAAAATGCAAATAAATATAAATGCTGAAGTTATATTATCCCAGTTAGGTTATGCTAAAAGTGAAGCGTCACTTAAAAGAGCAGAAAAAGTTATAGAAGTTACAAAAAACTTTCATAAATTTTCAAAACATATTATTAGTTTAAATGATGTATTGAAAAAAATGAATGCTTATGTAGGTTTGTCTAATAAAACAGATTATCTTAAAATTAAATGTGATGAAAATGATGCAAAAGAAATTTTGGAAGAATTTAAAAATGAAGTAATTCATTGGGCAAATAAATATAATGTATTATTAAAACAAAATGACAATAAAAATCTTTACTATATCGTAGGGGCTGATTAAATTATTTATTAAAATGTTCATATACTAAAGTACTGTCTTTTTCATTTAGCACAGCTTTTAATTCTTCAACACTTGAAGATTTTATAAGCTCAAACGCTCCAAAATATAAAAGCAGTTTTTTCACTTTTGCTTGACCTATGCCTTTTATTTGTAAAAGTGAAATTTGTTTATCTTCTGTTCTTTTTTGTTTTCTATGATAAGAGATTACAAATCTATGTGCTTCATCTCTTTGTTTTTGTATAAATTGCAGTCTTTTATCACTAGGACTTAAATTTAAAACTTCAAAGTTATCAGACTTATTTTTAAAATGAATTATATCTTTAGCACTTCCTTTTGATCTATTAGCTTTTGCGTTAATTTTTTCTTTTGCTATTGCAATTATATTTAAATGTATGCCAAAAGAACTAGTTATATCATAGGCTAGTTTTAATAAGGTCAAGCCTCCATCTATAATCCACATATCAGGTGCTGGATTTTTTTCAAAACTTAGAACTCTTCTTGTTAGAACTTCTTTCATTTGGGCATATTCATCTTTTGCTTCAAGATTATAATGCCTAAAAGCATCTTTTTTAAATGAATTTATATTTTCATCCCATACAACCATAGCACCAACTGTAGCTTGTCCCATCATATGTGAGTTATCATAGGTTTCTATTCTAAAAGGATATGTTTCAAGATGTAATAATTCTTTTAATTCTTCATAAATTGCTATTTTATTTTGTGCTAAATCTATTCTTAATAATTCTTCACAATTATTAAGTGCCACATCAATTAGATATTTTTTCTTATCTTTTTTTGGAAAAACTAGTTTTATTTTTTTCTTAAACTTTATATATAAAAAGTTTTCAATTTCTTCTTTATTCTCAAGGTCAATATCAAGTAAAATCTCTTTTGGTAAAATAGGTATATCTTTATCATAATAATTAATAATAGCTCTCTCATAAGCTTCATTTAAATCTATATTTAAATTATCTTCTGTGCTATGTACTTTTATAAAATTATGTGAGCTTGATGTTAATTTTCCATCTCGAATAAACATATATACAAGTACAGCTTTTTTTGCATTTGATTTAATAGCAAAGATATCTATGTTTTCATTTGTGGCTAAATCAACGGCTGATTTTATTTGTGATTTTTTGATAGTTTTTATTCTATCTCTTAATTTCATCGCATCTTCAAATCTAAAATCATCACTATATTCATTCATCTTTGTATTTAATCTAGCTATTAGTTTTGTTTTATTATAAATATAACTCAAAGCTTCTTTTATAAGTTCCCTATATTCTTCACTTGTTATTTTTCCCTCACAAGGAGCATAACATCTTTTTATTTGATAAAACAAACAAGCTTTTTTTTCTTTTAAACAAGATTTTTTTTGAACAAGAGGAACTATCTCATAAATACTATCTAACATATCTCTTGCCCCTATTGAATAAGGTCCAAAATATTTTATATTTTTATTTTTGTATACTTTTCTTGTGATTTCTAAGCGTGGAAAATCTTCATTATAATTTATATAAATATAAGGATATGTTTTGTCATCTCTTAATAAGATATTGTATTTTGGTTTTAATTGTTTTATAAGTGAATTTTCAAGAATTAAAGCATCATTTTCATTTGAAGTTATTATCCAATCACATGTATGAACTTGCGAAAGCATTTTATGTATTCTAATAGATACTTTTGTGGCTATTAAAAAATGTGGTGAGAATTTAAAATAAGACCTAACCCTGTTCTTTAAATTCTTTGCTTTTCCTACATATAAAAGATGTCCGTGTTTATCATAATACTTATAAACACCTGATTCTTGTGGTAATTGCTTTAATTTTTCTTCTAAATTCATACTTGTATTATATCTTGATTTAATTCAAAAAACGACTTAATTATAATGATATATCAATTCTTTTATAGCTATAAAAATAAATTATAATAGTCTCATATTTTTTTACTTAAGTTCTAATTCTTGAAATTTTCTCATTTGTGAATTTACATCTTCGTATTGTTCTTGAGTAATATTATCGTCTTTAAACCACTTAACTTCATCAATATTTCCACCATAATCTAAGCCCATTTCTTCGATTTGTTTGGAAAATTCATCAAGGTTAGCACATAATACTATTCTTCCGTCTACAGAATCTTTTAACTCTATATACCAATCCTGTCGTTTATTTGATTTGGCTTTTATTGTTGATTCAAAAATTACACTCATTTTAACCTTTCGTATTTAGATTTGCATGGCTTGGAACATAAGATGTGTTTTATTTTTCTTTTCAATAATTATTGAAAATAATATATTTTTCTTTTTCTTTTTATTGTTAAATTTTAATACTTTAAAACTTTTAATTTCTCTTGAAACTGTATCAATATATGAGTTATCAAAAAAATCATCATTTAGTTTTGTTTTATCAAATTTAACTAAACTTTCTATTCTTATTAAATTTCCATTTTTGCTTAAAATATATGTTAGATATTTAAAAAAAACATTATGATACATATTTGATGTTTCTAATTGTAAAATAGTATTTTTGTTTTTATCTTGTGTTAATATGATTTTACCACTTGATTCTAAAATATCTTCTAATAAAATCTTTTTTATTTTATTTTCATTTATAATATATTCTACTTTTGAGCTAAAAAAAGAATTACTTTTTTGGCTAATATCCAAAGATTGATATAAAGAAGTAAGAATAAATGCAAATAAAGATATAGCAATAAGAAGTTCTATTATAGAAAATGATTTTTTCATAGATACTCCTAATTTAACTTAATAGTATAAATCTTTTTACTAAATTCATTTGGCATAGTATAAGTACTTTCATAAGTTATAAGGTTGATTTGTGTATCTTCTAGTTTTATCTTTTTATCTAATATTTTTTTATCTTTAACTTGAATTTTTGTATCTTTAATATATTTTGGTATATTTGTATTTTTAATGTTTATTATATCTTTTAAATATTGTTTTTCATTCTTATCATAAGTATTCATATTATTTAACATAAAAATCGAAAATGAAGAGTTGATTAGTGTATTAGTATTATATTTATTCAAAAAATTTAGATTGTTACTTTTTATTTTAAATAAACTTAGAATAATTCCTGAAATTAATAAAACTGATATCATAACTTCTATTAGAAAAAATGATTTCTTCACTATTATTTAATACCTATTCTTAAAGCTTCATCTAGTGATGTAGTACCATTTAATACAAGTTCTTTTATCTGAGTATTTAATGTTATCATTCCGTTTTTTTCTGCAAGTTCAAGTAGAGTTGTATCATCAACATCTGATTTTAAATATTCTTTTACTTCATCATTTATGATAAATATTTCTTCAATGGCAATTCTGCCACTATATCCTGTAAAGTTACATTCTTTACAGCCAATAGATTTAAAGAAAACTTCATTGTCAGCTAAGTTAAACTCACCTGCGAATTCTTGGGCCAAATTATCTTCTTCCTTACAAGTTTTACAAAGTTTTCTAACTAATCTTTGAGCTAGAACTGCAAGAATTGAAGATGATATTAAAAATTTTTCAATACCCATATCTATTAGTCTAGTTATTGCAGCAGGAGCTCTGTTCGTGTGTAAAGTAGAGAACATTAAATGACCAGTAAGTGCAGCTTGTACTGCTATTGAAGCAGTTTCTTTATCTCTTATTTCTCCTACCATTACAATATCTGGATCTTGTCTTAAAATAGATCGTAAACCACTGGCAAATGTAAGTCCTACTTTATTATTAACTTGTATTTGATTTATATGATCACTCTTATATTCAACTGGGTCTTCAATCGTGATAATATTCTTTTCCAAACTAGATACTTTTTGTAAAATTGAATGCAAAGTAGTAGATTTACCACTTCCTGTTGGACCAGTAACAAGTATCATTCCATAAGAATTTAATAAAATACTTTCTAGTTTTTTTATAGTATTAGCACTAAAGCCTAAATTACTTAATTGTGGAATAGCATCACTTTGCATCAATATTCGCATAACAACTCTCTCACCATAAAAAGTAGGCAAAATTGAAATTCTAATATCTAAGGTTTTACCAGCTATTTTAACTTGTGTTCGTCCATCTTGGGGTATTCTTTTTTCACTAATATCTAAATTTGAGATGACTTTTATACGACTAATTACTAATGCCATAATATTTTTATCTAATTCAATATGTTTTGATAAAATACCATCAACTCTATATCTAACTTCTGCTTTAAACTCATGTGTTTCTATGTGAATATCACTTGATTTTTTCTTGATTGCTTGATAAAATAAAGAGTTTACAAATTTAATTATAGGTGCAGATTCTTCAGAAGTTAAAATATCAGATCCAGTTTGTAAAAACTGTGCCACAGAAAAATCATCATCACTACTTATTGCTTCTTGCTGTTCTTGTTGTATATCACTCATTTGTTTATCAGTTCTTAATTCTAAGAACTTATTATAAAGTTTTTCAAATGAGTTTTCATCTAGTATTATAACTTCATACTTAAAATTTTGTTTTGAAAGATAATCAAAAGATATATTTAAATATTTTATACAAGTATAAATCTTTATATCTTTATCTATTTTAGAAAATAAGGTATAATTTTTTAAAGCATGTTCATAATTTTCGTGTTCAAATGCACTTAAATTAAAATCATGTATTTCAGTAATATTCATCTTAAAATCCAAAATATTTTTTTAGTCTTTGTCTATGTAGTTCTTCATTACTTGGCTTTGTATATTTGTTATAAATATCTTTTTTATTTAATGATTTACTTTTTCTATAATTTAATTCATCATTTAATTTTTGTAGTTTTAGTTTGTTGATTTTTTCTTCAATATTTCGTTTTATCTTTTTTTGTTTTAATCTAATTAATGCTTCATCTAAATACTTATCTTCAAGTATTTTTAATTCAGATAATTTATTTCTAACAAATGTTAAGTCTTTAGATTTTGGTATTATATAAGGAGTTATAATTATTACTAAACTTCTTTTTTTAGATTGGCTTTTACTATGTTTAAATAATTCACCAAAAATAGGAACAGATTTTAATATAGGAACACCTTGCTTGGTCATCTCCTCTTTATTTTGAATAAGACCACCTATAATAACACTCTCACCATTATTTACAATAGCTGTTGTTTTTACTTCTTTTTTAGAAGTATCAGCATTACCACTATCAGTTGTAGTAGTTTTAACATCTTCTAATATAGTGTGTATTTCTAATGTAACTTTATTATTAGAAGAAATTCTTGGCTTAATTTTTAAAGTAAGTCCTATGTCTTCTCTTTTAAAATTGCTATTTTCTTTACCTGAATCACTAAAAGTTGATGAAGTTTTAATAGATATGGTCTCACCCACATAAATAGAAGATTCTTTATTGTTAATACATAGAATAGATGGTTCAGAAACTATATCTAAAGCTCCGTGTTTATTTAATAAATCAATAGAAGCACCTAAAGCTAAAACAGAAGATATATCTTTTGAAGCAAGTGAGCCTAAAAAACCAGTTAAAGTATTGACTACACTAGTACCACCATTTAGAGCTGTCGAAAAAGCAAATAAACCTTTTTTACTTTTTTTACCACTAAAAATACTATATTTAAATCCTATATCATCAACTAAGTCATTATTAACTTCAATAATTCTAGCTTTTACATATACTTGGAGCTTTTCTTTATCTAATTTAGTAATTAATTCTTTAATATATAATATCTCATCATTTGGTCCCATTAAAACAATAGAATTTGATTCATCATCTGCTGATGCATAGGGCTTATTGTTTGGATCAATATATTTTTTCTTTAAAATCATTGAATTAATAACTTTTATGACATTTTTTGATTCAGCATTTTTAAGCTGAATTACTTCAACTACTCTTTTAACCACATCACTTTTTTTATCAATATTTAATATGTATTTTTTTAAATATAGTACATTCTTTCGTGAGCCTAATATGGTTACTGAATTATTTTCTTTATTAGCTAAAACATTTATTTTATTTTCAGTAACTTTAAAGTTAAACATAGATTTAGCAACATCTAGCAAGGTTTTCTTAGCTACATTTACTTTTATATTTCTTAATTCTACTATTTCTAAGACTTGATTTTTATCTTTTGTTACAAAAGATATTATATTTTTAATAGTTTTGATATTGTTTTTAAAGTCTGTTACAATTATAGAATTAGATTCTTTATCTGTCACGATTTTTGCAGATCTTGATAAAAAATGTCTAATTTTTGAGGTTATATAATCAACATTGGTATTTTTAACTTTAAAAATTTCTGTTATCATTTGAAAATATTTAGATCTTTTGTTACTATTAAAAATGGGTGCATTATATTTTGCACTATCACTTATTCTTATAATTCTTAGCATATTATCATTATCTATTAAGGTATATCCTTTGTTTTCTAATGAAAATATTAAGATATTAATAATATCATCTTTAAATATAGGTTTATTAGATATAAAATCAACATTTCCTGGAATACTTTTTGTTATCAAAATATTTTTATTTACAATTTTTGATGTTATTTTAATCAAATCCATAATGCTTAAATTTTTAAAATTTATATTTAATGCTTCTTTTCCTGCATTTAAGGATAAATTTAATATTAGCATCAAAACAATACTTTTAATTAATTTCATAATTCAACTCCATTAGTTTGTTATTTCTAATTATTTCTATGTTAATATAATCATTATTTTTAATATTTTTAAATAGTGAAAAAGCATTATTATAACTATTAAGTTCAACATTATTGACTTTTTTGATTATATCTTGTGCTTGTAATCCTATCTTGCCAAGTACACTATTTTTTTTCATACTTGATATTATAAAACCATCAATGCCATTATTTTTTTCTATTGGATTTATTACTATATCTTTCCATATTTTATCAACATCATTAACATAATCATTAAAAAAACTTTTTTTTATTTTTATCGTATCATTGTTATTATTATTAATGTTATTAATGTTATTACTTAAAAAAGTTTTTTGATTAACTATATTTTGAAAATCTTCTTTTTTAAATTCTAACTTGTATTGTTTATTGTTTTTTTCAAAAATTACGTAAGTAGGAAAAACACTTTTTAAAACATAATTTTTAAATTGTTCACCTTTTTGTAAGACATATGTTTTTAAAGAATTATTATCTTTGACAATAATCCAACCTCCTGAGTCTTTTTTCGCATACACAGCACTAAGCGTTAAATTTGATAATAACATATAATCTTTTTGCACACTTTTACTAGTACTTTTTGTAGAAAAATTTGGATATATGAAATAATTGCTATATTTTAGTATCTGCTTATTTTGTGGCAAATAATCTAAGCTATGCTTTGGCAAAGTAAAAAAAATAAGAAAATTAAAAATATACACAAAAATAAAAACAATCAAATAAGGAAAGCTGTATTTATATAAAATATTAAAATTTATATTCATATTTATATTGTCCATTTATTTTTTTCATTTGATTTAAAATATTGTTATAATTATTCTTCATAAGAGATGAAGGAGATAAGTATATAAGCATATTTTTATCCATTAAATTTATCTGTGAACTTAGTGTTCCAAAGTCTCCTTTAGCTTCTAAAAAAATAACTATAGGGTTTAGTATATTATACTTGATATCAATATTTGAGATATTTAAAGGAATAAAGTTTTCAAAATTAGAAGATATTTTAATATTACTTATATTTACTTGATTAGAAAATAAATATGGGTATATTTTAATATTATCAATATTGGATATTTTAATATTTTTATAAAATATTTTTGCATCTTTAATTATAAAAGATAAGGCATTATCTTCTATTTCTTCGTTAGATATTAGTATATCACTTCTTTGTAATTTTTTTTCAATAAAATAATAAAAATTAATTTTAGGAAAAGATATTAAGAAAATATACATAACAAACAATATAAATACAGTATATTTAACAATTAGTTTAATCATATTAAAGCCACTTCTACAAATACTTCAGTACTTGTTATATTTAGATTTTTAATTCTTAGTTTCTTATTTAGTAATTTATTAATAAAATAATTTACTATTTTTTTATTTGAAAAATTTAATTTAATTTTGACAGATTTTTTGTTAAAAGTTGTATTAATATTTTCACCAGAAAGTTTTGAGTCATTTAATATAAAATTAACTTGTTTCATTATTTCTTTTTGATTATACCAACTTTTTTTTAAATCTTTATATAAAAAAACTTTTTCTTTAAAAAGATTTATTTTTTTACTTTCTATTTTCATATTATTTTTTTTTGTATTTAGAAAATAAAAAGATAAAATTGTAATTATTACTAATATTAACAATATATGTAGGGGGTTTATTCTATTCATATTTTAATCTCAATTTCTAGTAAATTATCATTTAGTTTTTTATTTATTATAGTATATTTTTTTTCAATATATGTTTTAAGTATTGACCACTTAGCATTAGAAAAAGCTAATATTAATTTATCATTTTTAAAAACTATTTTTTCTATCTTTGTATTATTTATTTTATTAAATTTTAATATGTAAGATAATACTTCTCTAAAGTTTGTATTTTTATTTACTTTTTTTTGCATACTATTTAAAATAGAGTTCATTTGTAAATTAGTTTTAGGAATATTATGTTTTTTAATTAATTTTACATTTATTTGATTTAAATCATTTATATTATTTGAATAAGAAATATATTTACTAATATTTATAAAAATGATTGCAAATAATATAATACTTAAGATATAAATATATTTTGTATTTATTGTATTGGAATAAAATTTGATATTTACTTTGTTTTCATCTAACTTATTTGGGATAGTTAATTGATTTAAATTATTAGATAGTACTTTAGTGTTTTTACATAAGCTAGAATTTATTTTTATCAGTATATCTTTTTCGTAAATAAATGTTGAGTTATCAATAGTAAAGCTTTTATAATGTTTCATTTGTGTTTGGGCAAAATATACTGTATTGATTTGAGCTAAGTTTAAAGTACTTAATTTAATATATTCTAGTATAGTATCATTGTTAAAAGCAAAACATAAAAACTTTTTATCTTCAAGTTTAACTATATGATACAAAAAATCTTCATTTTCTGGTAATATATTTTCAAATAAATTGTTCATAACTTTTAATGCTTGGGTACAATTCGAAACAGGTATATTAAATATTCTAATCCAGTAAAATTGTGGTGACAATATGATATCAACTTTTTCATCACAAGTAATTTTAGTGTTTTTTGTCAAAAAATACTTTTGTATATTTTTATTTAAAAGTAAGTTCAAAATTTCTAACCTTTATATTATCTTCTTTTATTGTATTTAAATCATATATAAATTCACTTGCAAATGTTTTATTAGCAATTTTAAGATCTAAATTACAAAAAATTAAATTCGATTTTTTCGTATGTTTTATAAAACCTAGAGAATCTTTTATAGTTTCAATATCATTATTATCAACACTTTTTTTATATTCTTCAATAATCTTATCAATTTGCTTAAAGCTATTAATTTTATTAACCTTATACATTGAATTCATATAGTTTTTTAAAAAATATGCAAAAGAATCATAATCAATATTATGTATAGAAAAAAATTCTTTTATATCTTTATTGTTTTCTTCTTTATTACTTATAATCGTATTAATATCATATATTCTATCATACTTTTTTAGACTAATTAGTGCTGATATGTTTTTTATATTCAAAGGAATACTCAAAGGAAGTTTTTCTTCTACAATGCTTTTATGCTTTATTAGAAGTTTTCCTATTTCATTTTTATAATTATTAATACTAAGCATAGCTTGAGTATTAATAAAATCAGCATTTGATTCTTCTAGTAAACTATTAGTATTGTTCATATTATCTAAAATCAATATAGATATAGTGGAAATAAAAAATAATGTACTTAGAAGTATAATAGATTTTTTCATCATTTAAGATAAATTCATTGAAAATATAGGCAATAACATTGCTAAGACAATAATCCCAATAATAGAACCCACAATTAACATCATAATTGGTTCAAGTAGTGCTAAGAATATTGTCATTTTATCTTTGCTTGATTCATTATATAATTTTGCTAAATTATGTAATATAGTATTTAATTGACTAGTTTCTTCTCCTATTGCAATAGCGTGAATAAAAGAAGTGTCTATTTTATAAATTTTACTAGTATCTAGTATTTTAGATAATTTTTCACCTTCAACAACTTTAAGAGAAGCTTGCGTAAATAGATTATGAATAACGCTATTGCTTAATATATTTGCACTTAATTTTATAGTTTGAACTATTGGCACTCCTGAGTTTATTAAAATAGAATTCATATATGCAAAACGACTTAACTCATTCATCTCAATTAATTTACCAATAAAAGGCATTTTTAAAAGTATAGTATGAATAAAATATTTAAATGCTTTTGACTTTTTCATAAATGTGGAAAAAGTTATAAATACAAATACAATAAATATAATTAATGAAATATAATTATTGCTTATAAAATCTCCAAAGATAATTACAACAGAGGTAATCCATGGTAATTCATTGTTCATTTGTAAAAATATTGATGTTATTTTTGGAACAATTACACCTAACATAAAACCTACAACTAATACTGAAACACATAACACAAATACTGGATAAGCCATTGCTGAAGTAATTTGTTTTTTAATTCGGTCTTGTTTTTTTAGAAATGTTGATAATTCATATAAAACACTAGATAATAAACCACCATTTTCACTAACTTTTATGGATTGTTTATAAAACTCAGGAATGATAAAAACTTTTTGTTTATGTAAAGCAGTATAAAAATTTTTGCCTTCATCTACTAAAGAAATTAAAGTTTCAAAAAATTCATTAAATTTTTTATTATTTTTGTATTGTTGACTAAGCAGTTTTATAGCTTGTACTAAAGAAATACCAGCTTTTAAATATATACTTAAATCTCTACTCATATAAGAAAGTTCTAAATTATTAATTTTGTACATTTTTTTAAAATTTATTTTAAACAAAAATTGTCTGTGATTTTCTTTTATGCTTGAATATAAAATTTTTTTAACTTTAAGTTTTGCTTTTGCTTCTTTTAAATTATTTGCATCAATAGTTTCTTTGATTTGCTTACCAGATTCATTTATTCCTTCATATTTAAAAAGCATTTTTAACTTCTTTTATTTTATTATCAAAAAAATCTGCAATGTCATTTAAATCATTAAGAATTATAGGATTATCATATATAGCATTATAAATATAAACTTTGTCATCATCATATACAATCATATCATCACTTTTTCTATCTTTATTTATATTAAACTCAAAATATGCACTATACATATGTTCTTTATTTAATTTTATTCTTTTAAATTCTAAAATATCTAAAGATTTACTATATTGATAAACTTCAGGTTTATTTATAAAAAAATCTTTAAAGCTTGTATGCTTAACTAATGTTCCGTCACTTAATACATAACAAGTATTTCCTTCATCAATACAAACAAATTTCAAATTATTTGTAAAAACAAAATTGTTTAATAAAAAAGTTTTTAAATTCACTAAAGTTGGTTTTTCTTTTGTTGTTTTTTCTTTTGTTTGCATATTAAATAAAATAATGCCATATATACTTGATAGTATAATAATAACAATTAAAATTTCAATAAGAGAAAAACTTTTATATTTCACTTATAATACAACTAGTTCAAACACTTTGAATAATAAATGTCATCATCTCCACCTTCTTGCTGATTTGGTCCCATTGACATAATTTCAAAACTTTTTTCATCTTTTATATAGATAAATTCATTACTCCAAGCATCTTTTGGTGTTTTACCTTCATCAAAATAGTTTTTTTCTTCTAAGGCTTTAATACCTTCTTGCGTTGAAGGAAAAGAACTATGATTTAATTTATACATTTTTAACACTTGACCTATACTTTTCATTTGCATACAAGTCATGTCAACCTTTGCTTCTTCACTCTTACCTATTAAATTTGGCAAAACAAAAATTGCCAATAAACCTAATATCATAACTACAACCATTAATTCCATTAATGAAAATGCTTTTCTCAAAATATATTCCTAAGTGTAAATTGGGAACATTCTAGTTAAATTTATATTACAAATTAATTAAAATTATTTTTTTTAAGCTATAATTATATTTTAAAGAAGGGGATACCATGAATAATGTTATTATATTTTTTATGCTATTAGCACATTATGCTTATGCAAATGATAATTATTATTATCAAAATAATAAAAAAATTGAGATTACAGCTTATGTGTTTGCATTAAATAATAATTTAAATGCTACTTTTTATGAAAATGAAAAAGGTATAAGATTAGGAATTAGTAATAAATTATTAGTTAAGTTAAAAACTAATACTAATATAAATAAATATTTGAAAGAATTCAATTTAATTTTAGAAAAAACTCTTGGCACTAGATTATATCTTTTAAAAAGTAAAAACAAAAAATTGACACTAGATATATCTAATAGATTAAATGAGAAAGATGATGTCGAATTTGCACATCCTGATTTTCTTAGAAAAATAAAAAGAAGATAAGATGATAAATAAATTTTTTATTACTTTATTTTTATTATTTTTTGCTGGTTGTGGTGGAGGAGGTGGTGGTGGTTCATCATCTTTTAAACTAAAAAATGCAACAGGTATATTAATAGATTCTCCCATTAGTGGAATAAGATATACATGTAGCACACTTTCTAGTTCAAATGTGAATATTACTAACCCAGATGGAAAATTTACTTGTCCTCAATTCTCAGGAGTAAATTTCTTTATTGGTAAAATTAACTTAGGAAGAATTTTTCTTTATGATAATAAAGATGTGAAATATATCACTCCAAATATGCTTTTAAGAATTAATAAAAAAGATTTTAAAAATATAAAACTTGTAAATTTCCTTCGTTTAGTTCAATCATTAGATGAAGACGGAAACCCTGATGTAAACGGTATTCATATTAGTGAAGAAACACATAATGAATTTGATAAATTAACAGAAAATTTAATACTAAAAGAATTTGAAGAAAATACTTTAGATAATATGTTTAAAAAACTTAAGAAACCATTAGTTACTAAACAAAAAGCATTAAAGCATTATCTTGAAACATTAAAAAACACCTTAAAACTTTCAAATTTTAGTGCAGAACCATATCATTATCAACAATGGTATTTAGAAAAGAATGATGCCTTTTATAAGCGTAATTCTATAAATAAAGATGCAAATATTCATGCAGATTATAACTTATTATTTTATTCAGGTAAAGGTGTAAAAATAGCTGTACTTGATTCTGGATTAGATATAGAACATGAAGATTTAAAAGGTGCAATTTACAAAACCTATGATACAAAAAAAGATACTATTGATGTATCTCACCCAAATGATACAGATACTCATGGAACAGCTGTAACTGGAATACTTGGAGCTAGAGTAAATGACAAAGGAATTACGGGAATTGCTAGTAATTCAGATATTATTTTCTTAAAAATGTACTTTGGTGATGATACAATAAGTGATAGTGATATAATAAAGTTGTTTAATAAAGCTGAGGAATATGAAGCTGATATTATAAATTGTAGCTGGGGAAGCATTGGTGAAATATCAGATGCACTAAAAGATAGAATTATAGACTTGGCAAAAAATGGTAGAAATGGCAAAGGAACTATAATAGTTTTTGGAAGTGGAAATGATGACGAAGAAATTAAAAATGATGAATCGTCTATTCCTGAAGTTATTTCCGTAGGTGCCACAAATAAGAATAATCTAAGATCTTCTTATAGTAATTATGGTAATAATTTAGACATAGTTGCCCCAGGTGGAGAGTTTTTGGGAATAACGACACTTGATCCTTCTGGAGATAAAGGCACAGAGAATGGAGATTATAGATTATATAATAGCTATAAACACTTTGTTGGTACATCTGCTGCTACCCCTATTGTAAGTGGTATTATTGCTATTATGCTTGAAATAAACCCTAAATTAACAAGAATTCAAATTGATGAAATATTAAGAAAAACTAGCGATAAAATAGGTAATTTACCTTATGTAAATAATAGAAATGATTATTATGGATATGGAAAAATAAATTTATCAAAAATCGTTAATGAAATAAATTTAAATTATAAATAAGTGATGCCTGAGTAATTTTAGAGTTTGTTTTTTATAGTATAACAAGAAAATATTATTTGCTAGAAATGCGACAAATTAAAATATCTTTTATAGATAATTACTTTTGTTTCATTTTTTGTCTTGCACTATCATTAAATACTTATTGCATAACTTGATTGACTATGACTCAAGTTTATGTTATAATTTTTTCTTAAATTAATATATTTTAGGAAAATAAATGGCAAAAAGTTTATACGAAACGTTAAATGTAACTGAAAAATCAACAAATGATGAAATAAAAAAAGCTTATAGAAAATTAGCAAGAAAATTTCATCCTGATGTTAATAAAGATCCAAAAGCAGAAGAAAAATTTAAAGAAATAAATGCTGCATATGAAGTCTTAGGTGATAAAAATAAAAAACAACAATACGATCAACACGGTGATACGATGTTTGGAGGTCAGAATTTTCATGATTTTGCACAAGGGCAGGGTTCTGGTGTTGATTTAAATGATATTTTAAGTCAAATGTTTGGTGGAAATAGTGGTTTTTCGCAACAAGGTGGCTTTGGAGGATTTAATCAAATCGACTTAGATATAAATGCACAAATCAATATAGCATTTGATGTGTCTATTAAAGGTGGAAAGCATAATATTTCTTTAGAAAATGATTCTTTTGATATTAAAATACCTGAAGGCATTAAAGATGGACAAAAAATAAGAGCAAAAGGTAAAGGTAAGCACTATCAGGGTCAAAGAGGTGATTTAATCATCAAGGTTAATATATCTCCAAGCATAGAATATAAAAGAGATGATTTAAGTTTAAATAAGTCTTTTGATCTTTCATTAAAAACAGCTCTTTTTGGAGGAAAAGTTAGTATTCAAACAATACATAAAGATATCACTCTAAAAGTTCCACAAAATACTAAACAAAATCAAAAATTTAGAGTTAAAAACTTAGGAGTTTTAAATAGAAAAGATGGCACTAAGGGTGACTTATATTTAATAGCAAATATAATTCTACCTAAGCTTGAAGACTTGGATGATGATTTTGTTGAATCATTAAAACAATATTTACCAGATGAGTAAAAGAAATAATGCAATCAAATACTTATATTGAACCAGTTTTTTTAATATCTAATGTTGCTAAAATATTAGATATTCATCCTCAAACTTTAAGACAATATGAAAGAGAAGGTTTAATTAAACCTTCTCGAACGAATGGACAAATCAGATTATATTCACAAAAAGATATAGATCATATCAAAAATGTTTTAATCTTTACAAGAGAGCTAGGGGTTAATTTAGCAGGTGTAGATATAATCTTACGATTAAATAAAAAAATTGAAATCTTAGAGAATGAAATAAAATCATATAAAATTAGAATTAAAAATATCAATAATTTATCAGTAGTCCCTGATACAAAAGCACTAATAGTAAAAGAAACAAAATCTAATATTGTGCTACACGAAAAAAACTTATCTAATAAGGACTAATTATGCAAAAAGTATTTGATGAACTTAATAGCTTAGATAAAAGATGTTATACAAAGTTTGCATTAAGCGAAGATATACTCATGGAACATGCAGCTAATGCTATGGCTTCTTATATTAGTGAAAATTATTCTTATAAAAAATCTATTTTAATAGTTTGTGGTAGTGGAAATAATGGTGCAGATGGTATTACCTTAGCTAGATTATTATATAAAAGATATAAAATAAAACTATATTTACCTTTTGGAATTAAATCTGATATGTCCAAAATACAATTTAAAAGAATACAGCTTTTAGAAATTAAACAAATAGAAAAAATAAAAAAAGCAGACATAATAGTAGATTGTTTATTTGGTACAGGGTTAAATAAAAACTTAAACGAGCAATCAATACAAATCATAGAAAAATTAAATCTAAAAAAAGCTATCAAAATAGCTTGTGATATTCCAAGTGGAATTAATTGTTTAGGACAAGTGAATGATATTGCATTTAAAGCTGATGTAACCATTACTATGGGTGCTTTAAAAACTTCTTTATTTCTTGATATGGTAAAAGATTATGTAGGCGAAATCATAGTTGCAAACTTAGGAGTACAAAGAAAAATCTATGAAACAAATACAAATACTTATTTATTAGATAAAAAAGATTTAATCTTACCTTTTAGAAATACTTCTAATGCTAACAAAGGTGATTTTGGACATTTAAATGTGATTTGTGGTTCTAAAATAGGTGCTAGTATTATAGCTTCTAAGGCAGGTTTTACTTTTGGAGCTGGAATTGTTAGTATGATATCAGATACAAAAGTAGATATACCAGCTTATATTATGCAAAGTACTTCAATATCGCATAATTGTACAGCTATTGCTATTGGTATGGGCTTAGGTTCTTATGATAAAGAAGAGTTAAAAAAGATATTAACTAGTGATATAAAAAAAGTTATTGATGCAGATTTATTTTATGAGAAAGAGATTTTATTTGTATTAAATCAAGAATTAGTTTTAACTCCACACCCTAAAGAATTTTGTTCTTTATTAAAACTTTGTGAGATTGATGAGATTGATATAAAAACTTTACAAAATAATAGATTTTTTTATGTAAAAAGATTTTGTGCAAAATATCCAAGAATAGTACTTGTATTAAAAGGTGCAAACGTATTAATAGCACAAAATCAAAATATCTATATAAATACTTTTGGAAATCAAATTCTTGCAAAAGGAGGCAGTGGTGATGTTTTAAGTGGCTTAATAGCCTCACTTCTAGCCCAAGGATATGATGCATTATATTCAGCTCTTAATGCTTCTTTAGCCCATACTTTGGCAGGTGCAAATTATAAAAAAAATAATTATGCTTTAAATCCCTTAGATTTAATTAAAGAAGTTAAAAAGTTATGAAAACAATCATTATTCAAACAACGTGTAAAACTAAAAAAGAAGCACAAAAAATAACAAAAATTTTATTAAGAGATAAACTAGCTGCTTGTGTACAAATCACTAATATTAAGTCATTTTATACTTGGAAAAATAAACTTTGCAAGGATAATGAGAAACTATTATCAATAAAAACAAAAAAGAAGAATTTTACAAAAATAAAAAGGCAGATTAAAGAAATACATAGCTATGATTTGCCAGAAATTATAGCCATAGATATACAAAACATAAGTAAAAAATATTTAAAATACATAGGAGAAAACACAAAATGAATGAAATATTAAAAATAGGTAAATATGAATTTAATAGTAGACTAATAGTAGGTTCAGGAAAATATATTAACTTCCAAACGACAAAAGATGCCACAATTGCTAGTGGAAGTGAATTAATAACAGTTGCTATACGAAGAGTAAATATCACAAATCCAAATGAAGAAAATTTATTAGATTATTTTAAAGATACGAATATAAAACTTCTACCAAATAGTGCAGGGTGTTTTACAGCCAATGAAGCAATTACAACGTTTAGACTTATGAGGGAAGCTACAGGAATTGATTTAATTAAACTTGAGGTAATTGGAGATGCAAAAAAAACTCTTTATCCTGATGTAATTGATACTATTAAAGCTTGTGAAATTCTTAAAAAAGAGGGTTTTACGATAATGGCATATACAAATGATGATCCAATTATTGCAAAAAGATTAGAAGACGCAGGTGCTGATGCTATTATGCCTCTTGCTTCTCCTATTGGTTCTGGACTTGGTATTCAAAATAAATATAATATTGCTTTTATAAAAGATGCAGTAAAAGTTCCAGTTATTGTTGATGCTGGTGTTGGTTGTCCTAGTGATTCATCAATTGCTATGGAGCTTGGTGCTGATGGAGTTTTAACAAATACAGCAATAGCACAAGCTAAAAATCCTATACTAATGGCGCAAGCTATGAAGTATGCTGTAATAGCAGGAAGAATGGGATATAAAGCAGGAAGAATACCTAAAAAAGCTTATGCTACTGCATCTTCACCTATTGATGGATTAATTCAATTTTAAGGACATTTGTCCTTTTTTGAAGTAAATTTTTAAATTTGCTCTTAAAAGTCTTGACAAATTTGGCAAAGTTGATTATAATTCCTCTCACATTTTAAATAGCTTTTGTTTATTTAAGATATAGTGTTTCGGAGTGTAGCGCAGCCTGGTAGCGCACCTGGTTTGGGACCAGGGGGTCGGAGGTTCGAACCCTCTCACTCCGACCATCATTAATTTGGTAGGTATAGCTCAGTTGGTTAGAGCATCTGGTTGTGGTTCAGAGGGTCGCCGGTTCAATTCCGGTTACTTACCCCATTTTTATGTTAAACGCTTCCATAGCTCAGCTGGATAGAGCAACGCCCTTCTAAGGCGTAGGCCGCACGTTCGAATCGTGCTGGGAGTACCATTTAAAACTATTCAAATTATATGCGGATGTGGTGAAATTGGTAGACACGCTAGACTTAGGATCTAGTGCTTCACGGCGTGAAGGTTCAAGTCCTTTCATCCGCACCATAAAATAATTAAATCTCTCAAAACGACCTCAATTACGGGCTTTTAGAGACTTTAAGAAAACTCATAAATTATTTTTCTAACCTATTTCTAACCTTCAATTGTAAAACTTTGTAAATAAAAATTCTAATCCTCTGAAATTCTATCGCTAAAATTGAAAAAAACTATATTAAGTACTACCAACAATTTAAAAATAACTCAATAAATACACTATCTGGCTTAATGAAACTTTTGTGTGCCTAAAAACTTAAGTTAGATTAGGTATACTGTCCCTCTTTGTCAATACCAATCCTAAATATATTTATATTCCAAACCTCTAAGCTACCTTTAGTAACACTTCTTTAGCATTATAACATTTATCATTAGCACAATTATAATATGCTTCATCTGGTGTTAAATAATCTATTGCAGAATGTAATCTCTCTTAGTAATTATTGTAAATATTGATATATTCATCTATTCCTTTTCTTGCCTCCTTGATATCTTTATATGAAGATGGATATACATCTTCATATTTTAATGTTCTCCAAAATCTTTCAATAACAATATTATCAATTGACCTCCCTTTTGCATCCATAGATATGGATATTCCATTATCTATTGATATTTGAATATGTTCATTTGCCGTGTATTGACTCCCTTGATCAGTATTTAATATTTGAGGTTTTGGATAGAGAGATAATGCTTCATTTAACACACTAGTTGTCAATGATACATCCATTGAATTAGATAACTTCCATGATAATATCTTCTTAGTATTCCAATGTATAATAGCAGCCAAATAAACAAAGCCTTTCTCAAGTCGGATGTATGTTATATCTGTACTCCATACTTTATTTGGAGTATCAATAATTACTTGATTTTTATCATTTTTAAACTCTTTTAAAAGGTATGGGTATTTCTTATGTTCTTTATTAGCTAAAGTAGTTCTAAGCTTAGGATATAATGCTCTTATACCCATAAATTTCATAGCTGTTTTTATCAGTTTTCTACCAACATTTAAACCCAATCTAGCCAAGAGTTTAACTATCCTTCTAGTACCATAGTATGGGTGCTTTGTGTGTATTACATCTATCGTATTTAAAAGCTTCATATCTTCATCAGAACTAAATGAAATTACAGGTTCATAGTAGTGTGCTGTTTTAGATATATCTAATAATTTCAATTGCTTATTTAATGATAGTTTATGCTTGATATCAATCATCTCTTTTCTCTTATTTAATGATACCAAGCTTACGAGCTTTCCCTCAAGAAAATCTTTCTCTAATGAGCCGACTGCATAATTAAAAAGTACTCATATATCTTATTTTTTCAAATATTTAAAAAAATCCATCTTCAATAAAATTAGATTCAGTCATTTTTAGGAGCTTTTTTAGTCTATTAAATCTCTTTAGCTCTATATTATTCATCTAACTACTTATAATCTTTGTCTTATTTGTCTTTGTCCTAATAATCTAAGATTAGTAGCTATACAGGTAAGGGTAAAATTCATATTATTTCTAACGAGTCCTATAAATTTTGTAGTTGAGCCTTTCATCTGAGTTTTTATATCTGCAAACCTATGTTCAACTTTAGCTCTAATCTTATGTTTAGGTTTTTCATCTTTTCTTTGCTGCTTAATCTGTTCTTGGCTTAGAGTTTGTTTCTCTTTGAGACATACCATATTTTCTATATTTTCACTTTCTAAAAAAGTATCTATATCTTTTGAGTTATATGCTTTATCAGCATAAAGAGCTTTCATTCCATCTATATCTTTTACAAATGTTTTTACTGTGTCTATATCGTGAGTATTTGCGAAGGTAGTTTGTTGGGAGATAATAATACCACTTTGCTCATCTACTGCTATATGTACTTTATAGCCTTGTGTATATTGTTTCTTTGATGCGTGAAAGCCTATCCTTACTTCACTATCTATTTTATCTTGATGATTATAGCTATCTTCTTCATTCTTTATAATAATTTGAGAAGTCTTTATATCTTTAGTATCAATACCTTGTAGTGTATCAAGTTGTGCATTCTTGTATGTCTTGGAGTTATGGGCTTTAGTATTAAGAATTCTTTGAATCTTCTTTTTTGAAGGCTTTTTGGATTGAAGCTCTACTTCAAGTTTTATATTTAACTCAGCATTTATTGTTTGAATACCTTTCTTGTCTTCTTTGTATACTTCTTTAGTCTTATTTTTTATTTGCGTGTTATCACTTCTAATGAGAGTAGCATCAATTAAAACAGATTTTCCTTTTTTAGCTATCAGGTTTTTACTCTCTAATTGTTTATTTACAGAGTTAAATAATTTATCATAAAGTCGGTTCTTGAGTAGGGAATTTCTAAATCTACAGATTGTACTCTCGTCTGGTACACTATCCTCTAGGCTAAGTCCTACAAATCTAATAAAGAGTAGGTTTACATAGAGTGCATCTTGGGTGGCTTGATCATTTTTTAATGTGATTGGAGGTAAGAGATTGTAATACTTCTGGAGTAACAGTACTCTAAACATCAGTACATTATCATAAGCAGGTGCTCCAGCTACATTACTTTTAGCAATTCCATTTCTATTTAGTACTGGTCGTAATTTATCAAAGTCTATAATAGAGTCCAACTCTTTAAGAAATGAATTTACTTTTTCTAATCTTGATGTTACTGCTATATCTGAAAATGTATTGTTTGTATCTTTAAATGCCACTTTTTACCTCTTCTTAGTGATGTTATTTTAGCTGAAAAGTGCTTTTAATGCCTTTAAATAGGTTGCTTTGTTGGATTATACTGTGCAGTGGTCTCATAGTGATACAATCAACTAAAAAAGATTTCTTACTAAGAGATGATTTAAAAGAGTCGCACTAAATAAACTTCTTGAAGATGAAAAGTTTAATTTATTAGCACCTAGCTATTTTAGAAAAGTAGTAAACTTTAGAAATTCTATAGTTCACGGATACTTTGGAATAGATTTAGATGAGGTTCTTTTTGATCTAGTTCTTATATAAGTCTTTAGTAAAATATTTTACTGATTTTTTCTAATTGTATTACAGGAGGATTAGGTAATTGTGGATATGCTTTTTGTACAACATTTGTGACCCATTGGGGATAAATTCTAAAGTTTAATTTGACACTTATACTTAAAGGATAATCTGATTTTTTTACATTCTTTATATCATAAACTTCAACTCTTCTTTTTCCTGCTTTAATTCTAGTATCACTTATAAGTTTTTCATATTTCCAAAATAAAAGCCCAACAGATTTTCCATTTTTATCTCCAAATACTTTCATAAATATTCTTGAATTTTTATCTAAATTTCCATCTTTATCTACTTTACCACTTTGAAATATGATTTTTTTATTTTTATTCTTAATACTTATTTCTAACCACAACTGCCTAAAATCTGCAACTCCTGTTGGTAAATGATGCCCAGCTCCTATATTTGTAACTCCTACTTTTAAAGAATTATTTTTAAAATCAAAGTCTAACTTTCCAGCTTTTCTTAAAAGTTGTAAACTTTGATTTTCATGTTCTTTACTTTTTAAACCAGATAAGAAGTGATTTGCACCTGCGAAATAATGAACTTTTACATCTTCTTTTATTTTCCCACCTTTGGTTGAACTAGCTTTTAGAGGTGAGAATTCACCATTTCGTAAATAAGTCATATGACAATCTATACAAGTCTTATGTTTTTTAGGATTTTTAGGATTATTAAAAGGTGAATTTTGCCACTCTTTAAAAGTTGATACAATTTTACTTCCATTTCCTGGGCTAAATTCATCATGACAAGATGCACAATATACACTTTTTTTATATATAGGCTTCATATATGATTTTATATGAGTTTTTGGTTTAGAATTTATAAATTTGTGGCTTAAATACTTCAAAGCCTCATTCTCATTATCTTCAAAAGTGTATTTATTTCTATTTTGAACACCTAAAGTATAAGAAGCATTTCCTCCTGCATCCTCAACTTTTGTAATTCTATGACAAGCCACACAAGATACTCCTTCTTCTAATTTTGAATTACCATGAGTTTTTAACTCTTTTATTAAAGTTTTTCCATCTTCTTCAAATAACTGATTCATAGTATCTGTTGTTTTTTTTACAACTCCTGTTGTAACGGCACTTGGGTTATGACATCCCATACACCACTGTCTAAACTCTTCGCCCTCAACCTTAGCAGCTAGGTTTTCAAGTACCATATAATATGGATTACTTCCTACAAGATTTTTATGATTTGAATTAGCCCACTGATTAAATATATCATTATGGCAAGATTTACATTTAGCTGAATTTGTCCAATCTTGTGTATGATATTTATCAATATTTTCTTCTAATTTTATCCAAGTTGATAAGTACTTCAAATTTTCATTAGATTTAATATAAGTATGGAGTGCTTGCATATTTGCTTTTACTTTTTTACTCATATTCTTAGGGTCTACAAAAGGAAGTGCAATATTACTATCTCCTCCCATACCTCCTTGGGTGTCTTTTATCATTCGCACATAATCACCCAAAGGATTTTTTGATACAAACCCTGCTAAATTATCATGCCCAATACTAGCTTTAATTGATTTATCGAGTAAAGAATCAGTAAATAAAAAACCATTTGTAAAATTAAACCCTTCAAAATGACAGGAATTACAGGACATCCAAAAATCACCAGCCATTGGTATGTCTTTATTTACATTTGTATTTCCATTATTAAATAAAGTTTTACCAAGTCTTACTTGTTTATCTAAAGGGTCATTTTTTACTAACTTTGAAAAAAAATCTTTTTTAAGTTTTAGCCTTGCAAAAGGATGATCACCTCCACTATGCAATAAAGTCATATCTAATCTTGAAGCATTTTGTACATAAATATTATTATTCTTAGGATGTATTAAAATAGCCTTAGGATTAGTATTATTAGGGTAGGCTCTAAATATTTGAGTTACTTTTGCACCCTTACCACTTCTTTTAGCTCTTTTTCTATGACGTTTCTTTTTAGAAGTTCCCATACTTCTTGCTATATTAAAAACCATTATATCTTCACTACTTGCTAATGTCACAAAAGCTTTTTTACCATTTGAAGAAAAAGCTAAATCCCAAGGATTTGATACAATCATAGTTTTATTTGCATTATCTAAGACATTAATTGATTTAAAAAGATGTTTTCTTTGTTTTTTTAATTCTTTTTCAAAATTTGGTTTTAAAGATATTATAGATATAGATGGATATATCGTAGATTGAAATTGAAAAGGATGATCAAAATTCCATAAAACATGAGGAAGCCAAGCTTGTTTACCATCGGGTGTAATTTCAATATCATCTAAAAGTCTAGGTTTTCCCTGTGAAACAAATTCATCTTTATTTTGTGTTTCATGTAAAGTAATAGTTTTTAATCTTTTAAGTGTTGTACTATCATAAATAGAAACCATACCAAGCATAGAGTGAGAAACTAAAAGTCTTCCATCATCACTTAGTGCTAATCCTCTTGGAGTTTTAAAAGTTTTAATTGTTTTTATTATTGTATAATTCTCATTTATTACTAAAATTTCAGCATCTTCAAAAATACTTACAAAAAAGTATTTATTTTTTTTATCATAAATTATTGCATGAGGTTTATTTTTTGTATGTATTTTTTTAATTATTTCATCATTTGAATTTAAAAAGATAACTTTATTATCCATATAATCGCTCACAGCATAAACACTCTCATCGTCTTTAAAAGCTATTCTTCTTATATCTTTACCTAATACTTTTTCAAAAATTACTTCTCCTGTTAGTGCATCAATTTTAGATATGCTTTTAGCATCTAAATTAGCAGTATAAATATATTTTAAATCTTTGCTTAAATATAATGCTGAACTACTAACACTTGCATATAAGGGTAAGGAAGAAATACTTAATAATAAAGTTACAACAAATAAAGAAAGTAAAATACTATTTGAATGTTTAACTTTTTTATTTAATTTTTTTTGTTTTCTTTTATTAATACTTTTGAGTGAAAAGAATTTATGATACCATAAGAAAAACAATAATATAAATGAACCATAAAGATGTAATATATGAGAATAGTTTCCTATAATATCGCCACTTATATTTCCAATAAAAAATAAATAAAATCCACTTGAAATAATTAAAAACAACGAAATACCTAAGATGATACCATTTTTACTAGCTTGTTTTTTCTCAATTATACTAGAACGATATTTATATGTATGAATATTAACAAAAGGAATAACTAACAAAATACAAATTATAATAGATGATATGATATGAATTGCTTGTAAAGATGAAAGATACAGCCAAGAAATATTAATCAAATCCCATTGAAATATTCCTGTAGCAAACATAAAAACAAGAGATATTTCAATATAAGGGATTTTCACTATTTACCTTTTAATCTTATTTACTTAATTTAACTTTAGAAGCCATAGTCATAGCTGTACCATGTTTTCCACCTGCTGCTGTTATTGATAATACATTATCATTATCACTATTTGCATTATTAACATCACTTGCATTCACAAATTCACCAGTATCATGTAACCACTCAGATAACTGTGCACCTTGTGTCGTTGAATTTCCATTAATAACTAAAGAAAACCATTGTGTAAATCTATCAGTAAGATTTTGTAGCTCCAATAAAGGCTCGTTTTCATCTGCTACATTTTTAAGATGATTTATAGCATCTCTTAAACCACCTGATAGCGCTGCAATTGAATAAGAAGTATATTCTTTTGTAGAGTCAACATAAGTTCCAATATCTTTATTATACAAGTTTTTTTCAATGCAAAGCATTAAAGACCTTGCTTCATTTCTATATTTATCATTTTTACTTGCTAAATAAGCAGCTGTTAATCCACGAATAACTGCAAATTGTGTCCCTATATCAATACCTGCTTTTTTTAAAGATTTTATATTATAAGTACTTGAATATAATCCATTTTTATTTTTAAGCTTTTTTATTAAAAAATTAGCTTGTTTTTTAATTAACATTAAAGCTTCTTTACCTTGCACAGTTTCTAAAGACTTAGCCCCAGAAGCTGAACCATAACCTACAGGTAAAGCATCAATAGCTCTTTGGAAAATTCTTAAAGCTTCAAGGCTATAAGCAGCATCATATGTTGTTACAATATTTCCTTTTTTCCCATCAAATCTATCAATAAATGTTCCCATTTTTTTATTAAAATGAATCGTTGATAAATTCTCAAACATTAAATTTGCAATATTTGAAGCAATAGAAAAAGCATCATCTGCTTTTATATCATTTCCTCTTTTTGCATCTGTATTAGCCTTTGGTGCATTTTTAAAAGGATCACCATCAAATACACTTAAGAATGCTGAATTTTGATTCGCATTATTTACCCTTTGATCGCTATAGGCATAAAACTCAGAAATTGGCCATAATACTTGCCAAGTATCTCTTAGCGATGAATGTCCTTGTGTAATTTTTAAAGAAGCTATACTTTTAGTTCCATTTTTAACACCTTCTTTAACTGCAACTTTATGTGCAAACCATATAGGAATTGAAGCATCATAAGATGGTGTAAAAGATAAACCTAATTTCATACCATTAGAACCTAGTTTTTCTTGCATATATAAAATTCTTTCCCAAGCAAGTTCTGTTAAAATTGCACCATTAACACCATCTGCACTTGAAACACCAAGAGCATGTTTACCGTCGTGATCCATAGTTGAGCTTGTTGCTTCTACTTCTTCATCATTAGAAATTACATGCATACCACCTAAGAAATCTTGTGCCCACATAGTATCTTTTAATAAAGCAGATCCAAAAGCAGCAGGATTAAATGTTTTATCCATACCCTCTTCTAGCCAAGATAAAGTTTTATAATCTCGTAAATATGCAGGAATAGCTGTTTTAATAGTTTGTTCTTTTCCATGTTTAAAGACAATAACTTCATCATTATTTACAATAGTCATATCAACTTTTTGCGAAAATTCTGGAAGTCCTGAGATATATGGAAGTGCAGTAGGATGCATATTTAAAGGTAAAATAGAAGGATCATTTCCCGTAACTTTAGCAAATTTAATAAATCTTTTTGCTAATGATTGCATATTTCCACCACGTTTTGCATTTAATAAACCATTTACTAAATGTGGTCCCATTTTGGACTGGTAATTTAAAGCATACATAGCTTCTTCAGAATATTCATAAGACTCAATTCCAGCAGTATAATCAAACTTAGTTGGTTCATTTATTGCATTTGGATCTAAAGTATCTAAATCAAGTCCAAGCCCTTCAACCATAGGTTCACCAGATAATTCAAATTCAGTATATGCAAGCATGGCTCCTGCTGTATTAAATCTTTTATCTAAAACTTTTGCTTTAGTATTCTTATAATCATTTGCAAAAACAGATGTTATAAATAAAGATGCAATAAGAGATAATTTAACAATTTTTTTCATTTTTTTCCTTTGTGTTATGTTATATAAAGGAATGATAAAATATATTTACTTAATTAATACTTAATCTGATAATTATTATCAATAAATATTTTTAAAAAGTAAAATTGTACCAATTATTATTAAATTGGTACAATAAAAATAGTAGTTTTTATTTAAACAGCAATATTATCAATTGCTTCACCATGTTGTTCTATAATTTTTTGTGTAATCTTATATGAACAAAACTTAGGTCCACACATTGAACAAAACTCTGCTTCTTTGAATACATCTTGAGGTAAAGTTTCATCATGATATTCTTTTGCTCTCTCAGGGTCTAAACAAAGTTCAAACTGTTTATTCCAATCAAAACTATATCTAGCATCACTCATCTCATCATCAATATTTCTAGCATCTTTTCGCCCTCTTGCAATATCAGCACTATGTGCCGCTATTTTATAAGCAATAATACCTTCTCTTACATCTTTTGCATTAGGCAAGCCTAAATGCTCTTTTGGTGTTACATAACAAAGCATAGAAGCTCCATGCCAACCACCAATGGCTGCACCAATAGCTGAAGATATATGATCATAACCAGCAGCAATATCAGTAACAAGAGGTCCTAAAATATAAAAAGGAGCTTCATGACAATACTCACGCTCTAATTTCATATTTCTCTCAATTTGATTTAAAGGAACATGACCAGGACCTTCTATCATAACTTGTACATCTTTTTCCCAAGCTCTAAGTGTTAGTTCACCTAAAATTTTAAGCTCACTTAATTGTGCTTCATCACTTGCATCAGCTAAGCAACCAGGTCTTAATGAATCGCCTAAAGATAAAGATACATCATATTTTCTACAAATCTCTAATATTTCATCAAAAGCTTCATAAAATGGATTTTCTCTATGATAGTGCATCATCCAAGCAGCCATTAAAGAACCTCCCCTACTAACTATTCCCATCTTTCTTTTAGCAACATGAGGCATAAATCTTAATAAAAATCCAGCATGAATAGTAAAATACGAAACTCCTTGTTTTGCTTGTTTAACTAATACAGCTAACATACCTTCAATTGTCAAATCTTCGATTTTATCATTACAATCATGAAGTATCTGATAAATAGGCACTGTTCCAATTGGCACAGTTGAGTGTTTAATCACAGCTTCTCTTATGGAGTCTAAATCCCCTCCTGTACTCAAATCCATAATAGTATCAGCTCCATATTTTAAACATACATCAACTTTTTCAATTTCACCAGCAATATCAGACGCTATTGCTGATGAGCCTATATTTGCATTTATTTTACAAGATGATGCAATTCCAATAGCCATAGGCTTAAGATGTCTATGATTTACATTCGCAGGGATAATCAATCTTCCTCTTTTAATTTCATTTAAAACTAACTGTACTTCTATTTTTTCAATATTTGCAACTTCTTGCATATCAGGAGTAATAATACCTTTTTTTGCATAATACATTTGCGTTCTTATTTCATCATTTTTATAATCATTAAGCCAAGCTCTCATCATAATATCCTATAGTAAAAATTTTAAAATTATTATATCTAATTTTTTTTATAAAAACTTTATCAATAAAGTATAATTTATTTTTATTATACATATAAGCTATTTTTGACTATAATAAATCTAATTTATAAAAGGCATTAAATGACAGATATCATAGTTAGTAAAATTGATTCATTACCTCCTCTTCCTAAAAGTATTATAGAACTAGAAGAGTTTAGAAAATTGCCAAATAAGGAAATTCTTGATTTATTAAAAATCATTGAAAAAGATCCTTTGATTGTTACTACACTCTTAAGAGTGGCAAATTCTTCATTATTTGGTTTTGTAAGTGAAGTAGAAACTCCAAGTCGAGCTATTAATCTTTTAGGCGTTAATTTTACAATTTCTATCATTTTGGGGTCTGCTGTTCAAGATTTAGTTAAATCAAATTTAGATGCTTATGGTGTAAGTATTGATGACTTTATCAGTACTTCTAATTTGGCATCTGCTTTAGTTAATCAATGGATATCAAAAGTTGATTTTTCATTAAGAGAAGAGCTTTTACTACCTGCTTTTTTACAAGAAACTGGTAAATTTGTAATATCTGAAGTTGTTAATGAAAATGGAAAAATAAAAGAATTTTTAGAACAAATAAATGAAAATAAACATATAAGCGATATAGAAAAAGAATTTACTGGATACACTTGTGCAAGAGTTACTGCAAATATTTTTAAACATTGGAAATTAAGTCATGAATTAATTTTTAAAATAGGTTTTGTTGAAAATTTAGATACTTGTCCTAAAGCTTATCAAGAAGAAGCTAAAGTTCTTGAGGTAATAAAAATATTGTGTAATATAAAAGAACCTTTATCTGATAGGGTCATCAAACTAGCAGTAATTAAAGCCAAAGAATATGGTTTTGATACTAAACTTTTACAAGATTCAATTACTGCAATTCAACTAAAAATTAACAATGAGTTTTAACTAACATATAAGTAACATTTTAATATTATATGTAACTTTTTAACACATAAGGATTTTTTTTGCTTGATGTTTCATTGATTATTTTATGTGCAGGAGATTCTTCGAGATTTGAATTACAAGCAAAAAAGCAATGGCTTAGGTCTGATAATACTCCTCTTTGGTTACTGCTTTCAAATAGACTTAAGAACATAGCAAATTTTTGTGAAATAATAATTACCTGCCATACAGATGAAATTTCTTATATGAAAAACTTTTCTGATGATTTTACATTTATAAAAGGTGGGAGTACAAGACAAAATTCAATAATAAATGCACTTAAGAATATTAAAAGTGAATATGTTATGATAACTGATGTTGCAAGAGTGTGTGTACCTGAAGAAGTTATTTTAAACTTAATTAAACATAAAGAAGAAGCCCATTGTATTGTACCTATACTTAATATCAATGATACGGTGATTTATGAAAATAATACTATAAATAGAGATAAAACAAAACTTATACAAACTCCACAATTATCAAAAACATCTATATTAAAAAAAGCACTTAGTACAAACATACAATATACAGATGATAGCTCAGCAATTAAAGCAAATGGTGGTTTAATTAAATATATACAAGGTAATGAAGAAAGTAGAAAGCTTACTTATCAAAAAGATTTATATTTTTTAGACTGTCTTAAAGAACCATCAAATAACTTTTTTACAGGAATGGGTCTTGATATCCATGCCTTTGAAAAAAATAAAAAAATGTTTTTAGGTGGAGTACATATTAAATCTGATTTTGGATTTAAAGCTCATAGTGATGGTGATGTATTAATTCATTCCTTAATTGATGCCTTACTTGGAGCTATAGGGGCAGGAGATATTGGAGAATTTTTTCCAGATACAAACGAAAAGTATAAAGATATTTCTTCAAAACTTTTATTAGAGCATATAATAAAATTTATATACAATGTTGCTTATGAAATAGTAAATATTGACATAAGTATAATCGCACAAAAACCAAAAATAAGCCCTTATAAAAATGAAATAAAATCTTCTTTGTCAAAAATTTTAAATATAGAGAAACAATTTATCAATATAAAAGCTACTACTTCAGAAGAACTTGGATTTATTGGAAGAAGTGAAGGTATTGCTGTTCAAAGTATTGTTTTACTAAAGTATTATAATTGGAAAAAATTATGAATATCTTAATCATTGAAAATGAAATGTATTTAGCTGAGAAAATCGTTTCAAGACTTCTTGATGAGGGGCATATTTGTGACTATATTGAATCATCTAATATTAGTAATTTAACAAAAAATTATGATACAATTTTATTATCTACATCTTTACCTTACAATTTATGTAAAAAGATAATTCAAAAATATAAACAATCAACTATACTATTGCTTGTAAGCTATATCTCTAATGAAACACTTACCTCTCCTTTAGAAAATGGAGCTGATGATTATATTATAAAGCCATTTATTATGGATGAACTTTTAAGAAAAATATATCATTATGAAGATTATAAAAATATAAAGATGGAACTTACTAGATTAAAGACTTATATAGATTTTACCTTTGAAAATATTAATATAGATAACTATGCGATACCAAATACTTTTCCTTTATTAATAGAAACTAAATGCCAAAAATATGCAGATAAATTTCTTTTGAATTTATCAAAAATGAAAAAACTATCTATTGATTTTATTTCTTTAAATTTACATACTTGGAAAAAAGATATATTAGAGTCAAAAAAAGATTTATTATATTTAAGTAAATACCATATCTTGAAAAAAAATATAAAAGAACAAGTTTTAAAAGTTATTAAAAATAAAAAATGTATTTTGGTGTCATTTGATGAAGAAGAAGCTTTTCCATACCACAAAATTAGATTTAATGAAGAAAATACTTTATTTGTAAATGGTTCTATTATTTCTATAAATAATTATTTAAAATTAATAGTTCATTCTTTTCAAGATAAATATCCAGATACTGAATTATCAAAAAAATTAGGAATATCAAGAAAATCTTTATGGGAAAAAAGAAAAAAATTAAATATTAGTAGAAAAAAATAGTAAAATAGGAAATATTGTGCAAAAACTTTTTTTAACACTTTTTTATTCAGGATTAAGTCCAAAAGCACCTGGCACAGTTGGCAGTCTTTTAGCTTTATTTATTGGTCTTTTTTTACTTGAATATATACATGTTTCAACTTTATTTTTATTAGCATTACTAATTACAGCCTTTTCTATAAAACATATTGATTTATATGAAAAACAAATAGGTATGCACGATAGTAAAGAAATAGTAATAGATGAACTCGTTGGCATGTGGATAACTTTATCTATTTGTGGTATTAATGATTCAAATTTTTTGATTATGTCGGTCTTGGCTTTTCTTAATTTTAGACTATTTGACATCTGGAAACCATCATTAATTGGAAAAATAGATAAAAATGTAAAGGGTGCTTGGGGAGTTATGGGAGATGATATGCTTGCAGGTGTATGTGCAGGTATTACAAGCTCTGGAATGTATCAAGTATATTTAATACTAATGAAAAATAATTTCTTTTTATAAGAAAACTACTTTTTTATATTATCGTTTAACCATGTATTTAATTTATTGATATCTTTATACGAAGTTAAATTTAAATGACAAGGGCTTATTGAAATATAATTAGCTTTTATTGCCTCAAAATCACATGATTTATCTACACTACTTTTCCAAATCAAGGGGTGAAGTCCTATCCAGTAATATTCTTCTCCTCTTGGATTTAAATGTCTATGCGTATCATTTCCATATTCTCTATATCCAACTTTGGTAATTTTTATACCCTTACATTCATCAATTGAGATATCTGGAATATTAATATTTAAAAATTTTCTATCATCTAAAGGAAATTCATTGTTTAATATTTGAAGTGCTAGTTTTTTTATAGTTTGTTTTGCTAAAGAAAAGTCTAGTACTGTATGAAAATGTTTATATACTTGTGAAATAGAAATAGCTGGAATACCTTGTAAAACTGCTTCCATAGCACCTGCTGCTGTACCACTATAAGTAATATCTTCACCTAAATTTGAGCCTAAATTAATACCTGAAATTACCAAATCAGGTTTATATCCATCTTTAAATAAATTATTTAAAGAAATAAAAATACAATCAGTTGGAGTTCCATCATCTACTTTATAAAAATCATCACCAATATTTAGCATTCTTAAGGGTCTATCAAGTGTTAAAGAATGTCCACAAGCTGATTTGTTTTTTGCAGGGGCAACAACTGTGATTTTCGCAATTGGTTCTAAAGCTTCTATTAATACTTTTAAACCTAAAGAATCAAAGCCATCATCGTTTGTTAGTAGTATATGTTTAATCATACTATATATGCTCCTTTAAATGATTTTATTAAGTCTATTACTTTTGATTGTACTTTTATACCAGTTTCAAGCTCAATATCGCCTAATTCTGATTTAATAAGCAATTTTAATTCTCTTTTTCCTTGATGATTTATTAGCAATTCAAATAAAGATGTCATAAGTTCTTCATCGTTTACAAAGGGAATAGCAATGATAAGAGGATCTTCTTTTTCTACAACTTTTTTAATTTTTACTTTTTCTTTTTTTGCCTCTTTTAAACTTTGGATTTTTAAGATATTCATTCTTGTAAATTTTTCATCTTTAGTAATTCTTACTTTAAAAACAATAGGTTCATCTAGGTTAAAATCTTCATGTAATTCTTTTAATCTATTTTCAAAAAGTAAAAGCTCAATAGTTCCATGTAAATCCATAATAGATGCAATGCCAAATTTATTACCTTTTTTAGATATTTTTTCAACTATATTTTCAATTTTTCCAACAAATAATGCTTCACTTCCATCTGTAATTTCATCAATTTTAGAAGATAAAGTATAATTTATCTTACTTAGTTGTTCTCTGTATGCGTCTAAAGGATGTCCTGAGACATAAAAACCCAAAGATGCCTTTTCAAACTCTAAGATTTCTTTTTTACTATATTCTTCTAAAGATTCTAAATTAACTTCAATTCTAGTTAATTCTTCATCATCACCAAATAATGAGCCAATGGCTTGTTTTTTAGCTTTCATAGCATTTGCCACAGCTTCAGATATAAGCTCAATTTGTTCTAATAAAGCTCGTCTTGAATATCCAAAAGAATCAAAAGCACCTGATTTACTTAAAGCTTCTATCACTCTTTTATTAACCTTACTTCCATCAATTCTTGAAATAAAATCAGATAAATCTTTAAATATACCTCCTTCTTTTCTTGAACTTAAAATAGAATTAATAGCTACATTTCCTGCACCTTTTAAAGCACCCATTCCAAACATTACAACTTCTTTTTTGTCAATTTGAATTGCTGAAAAAACTGAAAATGATTTATTAATATCAGGTGGAAACAACTCTATTTTTAAGCGTTTTACTTCATCTACATACCTTACTACTTTATCAGTATTATCTTTTTCAAGAGTAAGTAAAGCTGCCATAAATTCACTTGGATAATATCTTTTTAAATATGAGGTGTAAAATGTGACCATCGCATAAGCAGCACTATGAGACTTATTAAAACCATATCCTGCAAACTTTAAAATTAAATCAAAAAGTTCTTCGCAATGTTCTTTATTGTAACCTTTTTTAACCCCACCTAAAGCAAACTCACCTTTTAATCTATCCATTTCTTCAATTATTTTTTTCCCCATAGCTCGTCTTACTAAATCAGCACCTCCTAAGCTAAAGCCACCAATAGTTTGAACTATTTGCATAACTTGTTCTTGGTAAACGATAACTCCATAAGTTGGTTCTAAAATAGGTTTTAAAGGAGCTGTAAATTCATCATAAAAATAATCAATTTTAGCCCTTCCGTGTTTTCTATCAATAAAATCATCTAACATTCCTGATTCCATAGGTCCTGGTCTATACAAGGCAAGTACAGCAATAATATCTTCAAAATTATCAGGCTTTAATCTCTTACATAAATCTTGCATACCATCTGATTCTATTTGAAATAAGCCTATAGTATTTCCTGTTTGAATTAAATCATAAACACCTTTATCATTTACATCTGTACTAATAAAATCTATTCTTTTACCATATCTTTTTTCAACTAATTTATTAGCTTCTTCAATTACGGTTAAAGTCTTAAGTCCTAAAAAATCAAACTTGATTAAATCTACATCTTCAACATACTTACCATTATATTGCGTTGCTAAAGTATCAAGTCCTGTTGGTTTAAATAAAGGCGTTTTATTCCATAAAGGCTCATTTGATATAACTACACCAGCTGCATGGGTTCCTGCATTTCTGTTAAGTCCTTCAAGTGCTAAAGCATAGTCCCAAACTCTTGCAGCTTGAGGATCCATATCACATAGCTCTTTTATTTTTGGTTCTTTTTCATATGAAGATACTAAATTAATCTTTAATTCATCAGGTATTAATTTAGCCATAGCATCAGCTTTTGAATAAGGCATATCAAGAACTCGTGCCACATCTCTTATTACCCCTTTTGCTAAAAGCTTACCAAAAGTGATAATCTGTGCTACATTTTCCCTTCCATATTGTTTAACAACATAATCAATAATCTCACCTCGTCTAGCTTGACAAAAATCCATATCAATATCTGGCATTGAAATTCTTTCAGGATTTAAAAATCTCTCAAACAATAAACCATAAGGAATGGGATCTATATCTGTAATTTCAAGTGAAAATGCTACTAATGAACCAGCTGCTGACCCCCTTCCAGGACCCACTGGAATATCCATTTGTTTAGCAACAACAACAAAATCCCAAACAATTAACATATAACCAGGAAATTTCATATTATTTATAATATCAATTTCAACTTGCAATCTATTTTTATACTCTTCATGTTTACTTTTATCAACTATTTTAAGTCTTTTATCCAAACCTTTCCAACATTCATCTATAAATAAAATTTTGTCATTTTCAAGTGAATATTCAAGTTCTGGTTGGGGTAAAATTAAATTTGTTAATTTTGCCTTATGTCTTGTAAATTTAAAATTTGGAGGAGTTGGGTTTCCTAACTTTATTGTTAAATTACATTTGTCTGCTATTTCTTGTGTATTCCTAATGGCTTCAGGAATATCTGCATATAACTTTGACATTTGCAAGGGAGATTTTAAATAAAACTCATGAACAGTATGCCTAAGACGATTTGGGTCATCATAAAGTTTATTCATAGCTATACACATAAAAGCTTCGTGTGCATCTGCATCTTTTTGTTCAGAATAATGAGTATCATTTGTAGCAACCACTTTAATACCAGTTTCATGTGCGATTTTTAAAATTTGTTCATCTATAAAGTGTTGGTCTACAATACCATGTCTCATAATTTCAAGATAAAAATCATCTCCAAATATATCTTGATATTCTAATGCTACTTCTTTAGCTCTTTCATAACCTTTTGCACCATTTTTTATATTTCTTTCATTTTTTAAATTTAAATGCCAGTTTACTTCACCTTGTAAGCAAGCCGTACTACAAATTAAACCCTCACAATTTTCTCTTAAAAGTTTTTTATTAATTCTAGGATAATAATAAAATCCATTCATATAAGCTTGGGAGCTTAGATACATAAGATTTTTATATCCTATTTCATTTTTTGCATATAAACACAAATGAAATCTTTGTCTTGTAGATTTGTCATTTAATTCATCTAAATTATGGATATAAGCTTCCATACCAATTATTGGCTTAACTCCTACAGCATTCATAGCATTATAAAAATCAATAGCTCCAAACATATTGCCATGATCAGTCATAGCAACAGAAGTCATTCCCATTTTTTTGACTTTTTTTGCAAGCACTTTTATTTTGTTTGCACCATCTAATAATGAATATTCTGTATGTAAATGTAAATGTGTAAATTGTGGTATTTTTGACATAGTTAATTCTTAATTTTAATATAGTTTTGATTATAGCTAATCATAAATTAATACTTGACTTTTTAAAACTAAGAAGATATTATTCTATACAAATAAATTAAAAGGTAAAACAATGAGCGATTATATTGAATTAACAAAAGATAATTTTGATGAAACAGTAGATAAAGGTATTTCTTTAGTTGACTTTTGGGCTCCATGGTGTGGACCTTGTAAGATGTTATCTCCTGTTATTGAAGAGTTAGCAAGTGATTTTAAAGGAAAAGCAAATATATGTAAGGTAAATACTGATGTAGAACAGGATTTAGCTGTAAAATACGGTGTTAGGTCTATTCCTACAATATTATTTATGAAAGATGGAGAAGTTGTAGATCAATTAATAGGTGCAAATTCTAAACAAGCATTAAGTGATAAACTAAATAGTTTATTATAGAGCTACTTGCAAATTCAATCACAATCAAATATATAATTCTTAATAGTAACTATTTTAAGCTTTAAAAAAATAGTTATTATTTCTAACTTGCATAATTTACAATATATTTATCAAATTTATTAAAAAATCACATTTTTTCTCCATTCCTTATGGTTAAATTGTAAAATTCAGTATTTTTATATAAATTTCTATTAATGGTCATGTAATAAGTTTTAAACTTTGATGTATACAAATAGATAAAATTCCAAATGCTAAAACGCAAGCTACCTTATTTGCCCCTTGATAGTATATTTTATCACATCCAAAGTCATCTTTTAAGTATTTATTTACTCGCTCTACCATACTTCTTTGCTTGTAGTGATGTTTATCTGATGCTTGAGTCAAATTTAAATATTCAAATTTTTCTTTTTCCTCTTTTGCTAAAGCTATTTTTTCTTTTAGCACTTTAGAGTTTTTAGGATTTATATCTATGATTGGTTTATGATTTAATTCTTCAGAATACTCTGCAATAATATCACTATCATATCCAGCATCAAGTAAATCATGAAGATACATTACTCTTTTGCTAGTTTCATTTATAAGTGGAAGTGCTACTATAATGTCCCCAGATAAAACAACCGATTAATAAAATATTTTTATTCCAATAGATACAATATAAAGATAAAAAAAGAGGATATTACATTATGAGTAGAAAAAGAACAACATACACAGCAAGTTTTAAAGCAAAATTAGTTTTAGAAGTTTTAGAGGGAACAAAGACATTAAATGAGATAGCAACACAATAAGAGTAAAGGACAACTTGTGATTAATATCACAAGGCAAACTGTCGAATGTATTACCAAAGAATTTATTAAATTGGAAGAAACAGTTTTTAGATAATGCAAGTTTAGCATTTGATAAAAGTGCTTTAGTAAAAGAGTATAAAATAGAAATTGAAACACTACAAAAAGATAAAGATAATATGGCAAAGAAAGTTGGTGAATTAACTTTAGAGAAAGATTTTCTTGAGGGAAAGCTCGTAAGCTTGGTATCATTAAATAAGAGAAAAGAGATGATTGATATCAAGCATAAACTATCATTAAATAAGCAATTGAAATTATTAGATATATCTAAAACAGCACACTACTATGAACCTGTAATTTCATTTAGTTCTGATGAAGATATGAAGCTTTTAAATACGATAGATGTAATACACACAAAGCACCCATACTATGGTACTAGAAGGATAGTTAAACTCTTGGCTAGATTGGGTTTAAATGTTGGTAGAAAACTGATAAAAACAGCTATGAAATTTATGGGTATAAGAGCATTATATCCTAAGCTTAGAACTACTTTAGCTAATAAAGAACATAAGAAATACCCATACCTTTTAAAAGAGTTTAAAAATGATAAAAATCAAGTAATCATAGATACTCCAAATAAAGTATGGAGTACAGATATAACATACATCCGACTTGAGAAAGGCTTTGTTTATTTGGCTGCTATTATACATTGGAATACTAAGAAGATATTATCATGGAAGTTATCTAATTCAATGGATGTATCCTTGACAACTAGTGTATTAAATGAAGCATTATCTCTATATCCAAGACCTCAAATATTAAATACTGATCAAGGGAGTCAATACACGGCAAATGAACATATTCAAATATCAATAGATAATGGAATATCCATATCTATGGATGCAAAAGGGAGGTCAATTGATAATATTGTTATTGAAAGATTTTGGAGAACATTAAAATATGAAGATGTATATCCATCTTCATATAAAGATATCAAGGAGGCAAGAAAAGGAATAGATGAATATATCAATATTTACAATAAAGAGAGATTACATTCTGCAATAGATTATTTAACACCAGATGAAGCATATTATAATTGTTCTAATGATAAATGTTATAATGCTAAAGAAGTGTTACTAAAGGTAGCTTAGAGGTTCGGAATATAAATATATTTAGGATTGGTATTGACAAAGAGGGACAGTATAGATACAAGAAAAGGTATCAGTAATGCACAAACTATGTTTGGAATATCTGATATAGCAAGTGATAATCATATACGAAACATGTTGGATAAAATAACACCCAATAGTTTCAAAAAAGTATATGAAATAATACTTGATAAGTTAAGTTACTATCTTCTTATTTATATCCTGAAGAAGAGTGTTTATTTCTTGTTTGTTATATTTTAAACTTTTTAGATCATTAAAATTATAAGAAATATCCACAATAGGAGACTTAAATCTAATATTATCTATTATCAACATATCCTCAAATCTATTTAAAGATTTAGTGATTTTAGTTTCATTTTTCAATAGAATTTTTAATTCATTAAAAAATAATTTTATGACTTGTTCTATATCTGTTAAAAGCCAAGGCTTAAAGTACATTATTTTTATTTTATCATTATCCATACCAAAAAAGTTTTTAATTTTATTAAAAGAACTATATGGTTTATTTTCTTTTTTTAATTCATTCTCAATTAAGTTAATTAAAGAGGTTTTACCACTACCCCATTTTCCTTCAATTGACAATATTAAAGTTTCACTTTGCTTATAGTTTAAAATTCCTTTTGCTACTTTTTTTGCAAATGGCTTAAAATTTAGTTTATCATTATTATCATCTTTAATTAGAATATCTAAGTTTTGCATATTTAAAAACTATGCTTAGTAAATATAAATAATATTAAGAAGTTTAGTATAAATTTTTTGATTTTGTTTCCTTTTAAATAGCGACTAAATGAATCTAGTATTTCATTTCTATATATAATTTTTGATTAAATTAATTATATCATAACTAGCTAAATGCACTAAAAACTAAATCCTATCTATTTTAAGTAGTGTATTCTTGATAGATTTTACTTTCTTAAGATGCAAAATATTTATAACAAAGCTTCTAAGAATGGTCATTGTCATGGGATTAATATTAGCTGTATACAAATCTTTATAAAGAGATTTATCAAATAAAATCAATAAACAATGTCATATATTTTTCAACTTTTTCTTTTTTATATGAAGAAATATTTTCATTCTCTAAATTTAAATTTTCAAAAGTATATATAGTCCCTTTTTGCATAATACTAGATGTATTCATTCCTATTTTTGGTCGCATATAAACAGTAGTGCAAGGTACAACTTTCCCTAGCAAAGGACTTATTTTAAAAGCTTCATCACCTTTACATAAGGCTTTTTTTACTTTTGCAGATGCTTGTGAGAAAGAAGTAACACCAGCTATTACTTCACAGTTTTCATAAATATCTTTATACTGCACTTCAAGTTTTTCTAGCAAATAATAAACTGTACTATAAACAGAACAATCACCCAAAGTAACAAAAGCCAATGTTTTATGAGTTTTAAATGCATCGACGATTATATCTACTTGTTTTTGCCAGTCCTCATCTAAAAACTTCATAGGTGTATACATAGGAATAATTTCTTTATTAAAAGAAAATTCACTCATAAGTTTTGTGATGATTTTATAAGTAATTGATTTATCAAAGCTTCCTTTGCTTTTAGTAGGTACGCAAATAGCATCACAGTTTTTTAAAGCTTTTAGTGCTTTTATTGTGATTAGTTCATAATCACCAGGTCCAAGGGATACCATATATAATTTCATTAAAAAGTACTTTGGTCTGAACTAATACCTGACATGATAAAAGCCTCTTTTATATTTGTTATTATTATTTCTTGAATTTTAGGAAGTTCTATTAGATTAAACTCTTTATTTTTACTTAGACTTTTTGTAATACTACTTTTAAAAGTATGACTTAAATCTTCTTTTATTTCAAACATATCTTTTAAATAATGGTTTCCACTTACTAAAAGTAAAGGAATAATCTGAACATTTTTTATTCCATCGTTTTGCATTTTAGTTTTTAAGGCATCTTTTATAGCATAATAAGGGAAAGTGCCTTCAAGTGAGCAAGTATAGTTTCTATCATCAAGTGCTTTTAAAAATTCACTTGCATAAGAGATAGAGTCAATTCCAGCAGTATCAAGCTTAGGCGTTCCGTGAATGATATATAAGTTTGCACAAGTTTTTTCTAAATAGTTTGTGCAAACTTGGGTATTTAAATCTTTAAAAAAATCTGCAGTATCTTTTGTTTTTGTAAGTATTGCATTTGTATGATTGATATTTGCATATGAAAAGCTATTAAAACCATTTACGATTTTTTTTAAATACTCATGTTCATCTGTTGGAAAAATATTAACAGAAGATACGATTATGTGTTTATAACCTAACATATCAACATCGGCTAAAACTTGAGCTAAGTTTTTAAACTCTTGTTTTTGTTTTTGTAAATGCTTTAAAACCATTCTTGAAGAAAATGCTAAAAATACATCACAATCTTGAAATTCTTTTTCTATTAAAGTTTTTAAATCTAGGTATTTTTTTTGCTCAACTACTGAACCAAAACAAGAAAGAACTATTGTCCTTGTCTTGTCGTAATGTCTATATCTTTTCATCTATGAAACTGTATTAGATTTGTTAGTGGTATTATATAATCTATTTGTAAATACAAAAGAATTATTTAAAGATGAATATGATTTAGCAATTGCTAGAATAGCTATATCAATAAGTGGTTCTAATATTACTACACTCATATAAGCAGTTCCAAAAGTAAAGACTGAAGCTAAATTCTCTAAGCCAAAACCTTGTCCATATAAAGCCCAAAATGCAACCCAAGTTACTATTCCACCTTGATAAACAAGGCTTAGTTTTAAAGTATCTTTGTACTTTATATCTTTATAAGCAATATTAGCAGGAATTATTTTCTTAGCTAAATAAGACATTGCAAATAAAGGCATAAGTAAAGTTGTCACATTTATAGCATATTGAGGCAAGTCAAATTGTGCGAAAAATATACCTTGAATTAATAAACCAAGAGCTAAACCAAAAGCAGCAGCACTTGCACCAAATATTAAAAATAATGTTGAACCTAAAATCAAATGAACTTCAGAAACTCCTATTGCATGGTGTGGAAATACTTCAAAAAATATCAATACTAATACTGAACTTAAGACCGTCTTTATTATGATTGGTAATATACCAAAATCTTTTATACTGTTAATTGCTAATTTTCCTGCAATACCAAATGAAACTGTGGCAGTTCCATAACTTAAAATCATCTTTGCACCTTGAACAATACCTGCTTCTATATGCATATTTATATCCTTTTATATAAAATTTAATTCTTTGTAATTCTTTTTAATGTAAGAGTAACTTTATAGGAGGGTCAAGAGTATGTATCTTATTTTCATGAGCTATTTTATGATAGGTCATATTGATTTCAATCTTTGATAAATCACATATTGTTGAATACATAGCAATAACGGCTAATTTAAAATATGACTTTTTATAACCTCTAAGATTTTTCATAGTATGATTATAGCTAAAAATAAAATAAAAACTAAAGAAAGAGTAAATATGAACGCATTATGTATAACAGCCATTGCTTCAAATGAAGGTAAAACAGTACTTACAACAGCTTTGTTATATCATTTTAAACAAAGTGTAAGAGCCTATAAAATTGGGCCTGATTATATAGACCCTTTGTTTCACGAAAGTATTTGTAACAAACCTTCCATTAATTTAGATACTTTTTTGATGAATGAAGAACAAGTTAAATGGATATATAAAAAATATGCAAATAAAGATATGAATATACTTGAAGGAGTTATGGGCTTTTATGATGGAAAAGATAAAGGATGCAGTGCTTATGATGTAAGTAAACTTTTAAATATTCCTAGTGTTTTACTTCTTAATGGTGCTGGTTCTTATATAACTATTAGTGCGATTTTAAAAGGTCTTAAAACATATACTAAGCATAATACTATAAAAGCCGTCATCTTAAATAAACTTTCATCTTCTATGCACTATGATCTAATAAAAAAACAAATTTTAAAAGATTTTGATGATGTTGTAGTTTTAGGGTGGATTAAAAAAGATTTAAAAACATTAAAAAATACCCATTTGGGACTTGATTTAGTAGAAGCAAACAAAGAGATATTAGAAGATTTATCTAAAGAAGTTTTAGAACATATAGATTTGGAGGCTTTGAAAAAAGTTTCTTTTTATGAGACTAATTGTGAGGCTAATTATAACGACAAGATAAAACAAACAAATATATATCCTTTTAGTGTTTTAAAAAAAACAAATAAAAAAGTATCTATTGTAAAAGATAAGAACTTCTCTTTTATATATCATGATAATATAGAGTTTTTAAAAGAAATTTTTCAAAAAGTTGAATTTATAGACTCCTGTAAGAATGAACAAATCAGTGAAGATAGTGATTTAGTATATATTTGTGGAGGTTATGTTGAAACAAAAGAGGCTTATGCACGACTTCAAAATGCACCAAATTTTAAAGCTTCATTAACGCTACATGCAAAAACAAAACATATTTATGCTGAGTGTGCTGGATTATTATACTTAGGCAATAAAGTAGATAATAAAAGTATGACTAGTATTTTAAATGTAGATTTTGCACTTCAAGATAAACGAAGTAGATTAGGATATTATTACTCTTCTAATGGATTAAAAGGTCATGCTTTTCATTATACTTATGCACTTGACATCAAAAAAGACAAAGAGGACAAAGAAGTCACAGAAGATAAAAAAGATAAATTTACTTGTGATATCTTAAGTAAACAAGCATCAACAAACGGTGAAATTGGTGCTTGGAAAAGCAATAAAGTTTATGGAACATATTTACATATAATGTTTAGAAATCACATACATATTTTAAAGGATTATTTTGGAGTTTAAACTAGAAGAGCCACCTATTAATATAGGAGCAGATATATCAGTAAAATCATTTGAAATGATAGAGCAAGAAATACAAAAATTTCCTAAAGTAAAAGACTTTACACCTAATCAAGTTGAGGTTATTTCAAGACTAATTCACACAAGTACTTGTTTTGATGAGGTATTAAATAATATTTATTTCTCAAACGATGCTATAAATAAAGTAAAAAACTTACTTTTAAGCAAGGCTAAAATCATAGTTGATGTAAATATGATAAAAGTAGGTCTTAGTCAGTTTTATTTAGAAACATATCAAAATGAAGTTGTTTGTTATATAAATGAACCTTTTACTTACGAAGATGCCAAAAATAACAAAACTACAAGATCATATGCAGCTGTTGTGCAAGCTATTAAAAAACACAAAAATGAGCCTATGGTTCTAGCTTGTGGTAATGCTCCTACATACATATATGCAGCTATTAATACTTTAATCAAAGAAAAAGTAGATTTAAAAAATGTTGCCTTGCTTTTATTTCCTGTTGGTTTTGTAAATGTTGTTGAATCAAAAGCTTATGGTAGAAAATTTTGCGATTTTTTTGATGTGGCTGGTATTATTATGCAAGGAAGGTTTGGAAGTTCCACTATGACTGTAGCAACTTTACATGCAATTTTTAAATTAATAAAAGATTATGATGGAACACAAAAATATAATGGAAAATAATCTTACAATATGCACTATTTTTTAATACTAAATCAATCTATAACCGTATATAGTATAAGAGAGGATATTTACTAATGAATGAAAAAAAGCATTTATTAATTAAAGTATTAAATCTTATATCAAAAGGAGAGGGTATAGATATAGAGTTTAAAGAATCAAAAACAAAACTCAACAAAGATGTTTATGATAGCGTATGCTCATTTTTAAATCGAAATGGCGGACATCTTTTTTTAGGAGTAAGTGATGATAAAACTATCACAGGAATTGATAAATCTAAAATAACATCTATAAAAAAAGATTTTGTCACAAGTACTAATAATCCTCAAAAATTAAATCCACCTTTTTATTTAGATATTCAAGAAGTAGAAATCAAAGATAAAACTATTCTTTATATTTATGTTCCACAAAGTTCAAGTGTTCATAGTGTAAATTCTAAAATATTTGATAGAAATAATGACGGTGATTTTAATATAACAAGCAGATATGAACAAGTTTCAAACTTGTACTTACAAAAACAAACAACATATAGTGAAAATAAGATTTATCCTTTTGCTTCTTTAGATAATCTTGACAGTTTACTTATTGAAAAAGCGAGAATAAAAGCAAAACATGAGAATGGTGGTTCTCATATTTGGATGGATATGGATGATTTAACTTTATTAAAAAGTGTAGGTCTTTATAAAAAAGATATGCTTAGTGGGGATGAGGGTTTAACTCTTGGAGCTATTTTACTTTTTGGTAAAAATGAAACTATTCAAAATGTACTACCACATTATAAAACTGATGCTATATTAAGAAAAGATAATATCGATAGATATGACGATAGGGATGATATAAGAGTAAATCTAATAGATAGTTATGATAGATTAATGGGATTTATTACTAAGCATTTAAATGACCCATTTTATTTAGAAAATGATGTACGAATAAGTTTAAGAAATAAAATATTTAGAGAATTAATAGTTAACATACTTATTCATAGAGAGTTTACGAGTGCTTATATTTCAAATATAATAATTAAAAAAGATGAAGTAGTTTTTGAAAATGCTAACAAATCAACTATGTATAGAGAAATTACTCTTGATAATGTAACTGCGTATCCAAAAAATCCTATAATTGCTAAAGTATTTAGAGAAATGGGTTATGCCGAAGAACTAGGAAGTGGGCTTAAAAATATATTTAAATATTGTAAAATTTATAATGGAAGTACTCCTATTATAGAAGATGGAAATACTTTTAAAGTTAGAATACCCTTAGTTTTTATCCCTGAAGCTACCCCTGAAGCTACCCCTGAAGCTACCCCCGAAGCTACCCCCGAAGTTAAAAAACTTTTATCCATTTTAGATAAAGAAATGAGTACAAAAGAGATGATGGAAAAATTAGATTTAAAAGATGAAAAAAACTTTAGAAATAATTATAGAACAAAAGCATTAGAAGGTGGATTTATTGAATTTACCATACCAAATAAGCCAAAAAGTCCAAAACAAAAATATAAGTTAACTCTTAAAGGAGATGAACTAATGAGGAGTATCAATGAATAAAACATTTAATCTAATGGGTTCAGAAGTAGTTGAAGGTTTTGCGTGTAAACCTAAAAAACTAGTATCAACTAAACCTATCATGCACTTTAAAACGCAAATATTTATTTGCAATGATGAACGATGTGCAAAGGCACATAAGAATGAAAACTTAGCAGAAGATTTAAGAAATATTTTAAAAGATATTGATTTAGCGAAAGGTGAAAAGCGTATTAAGATATCAAGAACAGGGTGTTTTGGTGCATGTAGGTTTAGAAGTGTTGCTAATATCTATGAAAATACTAAAGCAAATGGATATGAACCTAACAATAATGTTTGGATAAAAAATATTCATAAGTATAAAAAAGAACAATGGATTGAATTATTTACTAGTCTTTCAGATAATAAAGATATAAATGAAACAAACTTTAAACAAATTCCTATTAGTGAGCCATCTTTATACAAATAATGGCAAAGCAAAAAACCACAAACAAAGTTCTAAAAAGTGGATATACAACAGGAGTGCATACTTGTAGTGCTTTTAGTAAAGCTTTAGAAGCTTTTTTAGTAACAAAAGAAGATGTATTTACAAAAACTATCAAGGTTGATAATGACGATTTAGATGTTACTAAAGGTTGTGAGATTATTGTTTTTTTAAGTAACAATAAAAAAAGCTTAGATATAAATCCTTGTTTTCATTATGCCCAAGAGTTTATATATGAGTCAAATTATTTGGAGCTTTATGCAGGTATTGGTGTGGGCGTTGTTACAAAAAAAGGTCTAAAAATCAAAGCAGATTTACCTGCTATTAATCCAGTGCCATTAGAAACGATGAAAGATATATTTGATAAAAAAATCAAAAATCATAAAAACATAAAAATATTTTGTACAGTTTGCGTTACCAATGGAGAAGAAATAGCAAAAAGCACAGCAAATGCGAAAGTGGGAGTTATAGGTGGGATATCTATTTTAGGCACAAAAGGAATAGTAAAACCAGTATCAAGTTCTGCATATATTGATTCTGTTGAAACAGAAATTCAATTTATCTCCCAAAATAATTATGATGTATTAGTATTTACTTTAGGTAACTCATCTTTAAGTAAAGCAAAAGAAAGATTTGAAGAAGGGCAGATAGTTGAAGTGGCAAATTTTGTTTATGAGTCTATGGAAATAGCAAATACCCTTAAGATTAAAAAAGTGATTTTTCTTTGTGGTATTGGGAAAATGACAAAGGTTTATCAAGGTAACAAAAATACTCACAATAGATTTGGCACAATTGATTTTGTAAAATTACGAAAAGATATTTATGATAAACTAAATTACACAGTGGATATTAACTCTACTAAAACAGTAAAAGGTATTTCGCAAGAATTAGAAGAGTTAAATTTAGACAATGATTTATATACAATGATAGCAAAAAAAGCAAATGAACAAATAAAAATATGGTTTCCTGCCTTAGATGTAAAAGCCATAATCTTAGAACAAAATGAGGTATTACAATGGTAACAATAGCAGGTAATGGTATGGGTGAGTATAGTTTTTCAAATGTTAGATTAGATATATCGAAGTTTGAAGTTATAATTTGTGATAAAAATTTTAAAGAAACTGCAAAAAATATTTTAAAACTTAGTTTTAAAGAAGCAAAAGAATATATACAAGATAATTATAAATTACAAAATATTTTATATATAGTAACAGGTTCTCCATTGTTTTACTCAAGTGCTACAATAATAGCAAAACATATTCCAAAAGAATACATAAAATTTATAAATAACCGTTCGTGTAAATCATATCTTTTGGAGCGAGTTTTTATAAGTGAGTGTGATGTAGGTGTAGTTTCCTTACACGGAAAAACAAAAATAGACTTAGAAGAGTTTTTAAGAAAAAGATATACATTTTTAGTTTGTGATAAACACTCAATCAAAAGATTAAATCAAGCTCTTGGTTTTTTTAAAAAAGAAGATATAAGCATAATGATTGCTTATAAATTAGGCTATGAAGATGAGCTTATAGAAGAAATTGATATTTTTGATTTTCCAAATTCTAAATTTGATATAAGCAAGCCCTACTGCTTACTTATAAAAAGAAATTTTGAGCATAAAAAGAATGTATGTGAGGATTTGGAGTTTCAAACGGAGCGAGGAATGATAACAAAAAAATATAAAAGGCACTTAACTTTACAAAATCTTGATTTAGAAGCAAATCAGCTTTTATGGGACATAGGAGCGGGGAGTGGTTCGTGTGGAATTGAAGCATTCAAAAGATATAAGGTAAAAACAATCTTTTTTGAGAAAAACGAAACAAGAATTGAGTTCATAAAAGCAAATCTAAGAGATCATCATGTAAGTGATTGTACTTTGTATGTGGGTGAAGCCCAAGAAATATTTATAAACTTAGAAGAAAATCCACAAAGAATTTTTGTAGGTGGTGGGGGTGAGAAAGTCATCGCAAAGTTTCCATATTTATATGAAAGATTAGATGAAAATGGCATTATGCTTATAAATGCTATTACTTTAAAACACTTATCACAAATGATAAATATCTTAAATGAGGCAAAAATAGCTTATGATACACATAGTATCTCACTTACTACATATAAAGGTAAACTTGATTTAGTAGAACCTGAGAGACAACTGTTTCAAATAAAGATATATAAAAAAACTGTGGAATAAGTTATTTTAAAAAGAGAGGGTGAATATGTCCCTTGATTATCCAATTTATCTCCTTCTTAATTTGAAGAAATTAATTTTATCTTACAAAATGAAATGGTGAATTAGGAATTAGAAAAAAAGTGTCCTAATTTAAATTATTGTCAAGTTTCACTCAATTAAGTTAATTTCTAACCATATATATTTTACAAAGAACCTGTTTAAAAAATAAACTGCTATTTTTATCTTGCCAAAGAACAATATAATCAATATCAGCAGTACCTTCTAATCTGTAACCTTCATTTTGTTTTTTTATTATTTTACTACTTAAACGATTTGGCTTATCAATAGCCGCAGTAGACAATCTAACAATTTGATTATTATTTTTATATATTCCAAAACCATTAAATTTAAATTTAATGTAAACATTTTCTCCTGCAATTGGATTAGAACTCTCAATACCGTCTTTACTATGTTCATTTGATAAGGCTATGTCTCCAAGTGCCATTAAAAATACTAACCTATCTGGCTCTTTATCATTTTTATCATATATTGTAGCACTATCACAATAAATAGTTAAAAAGTCTAATAGGGTATTTTTAGTATGTATTGATAACTTGTTTTTTGCCCTTGTTATAGCAACATACAGAAGTCTTTTATCATATTCATTAAGATTAAAATTTTCTTCAATACAAAGATATACAGAATCAAATTCTTTGCCTTTTGCTTTATGCATAGTAGAAACAATTACATCTGCTTTACTTATCTCAAACTCATCAAATGCAATCTCTTTTAGATACTCTGCAAATACAATCATAAAATGCTTTTGACTGTATTTTATACTTTCTTCATACTCATCCATAAATCTCTTAATTACACTAGTTGCTAGTTTATAATTTTTTGATTTAGAATATAATTTGTCAAACTCATCTAAAGCTTTATCAAAATCACTATTTTCCCAAAAATTTAAAAAGTCTTGTAACTCCATCAAATTACCAAGACTAAAACCATCTTTAGAAGTAATATATTTTGCTTTAATATTGTTCGCTACTAACTGTGAATATATTGTTAATATCTCATCATTATTTCTAGCTAATATTGCTATTGTTTCAAATTTATCATTTGATACTTGAACAACTAAGTTGCATATATAGCTAGAATTTTGATATTTGATAAAGTTAATTTTTCCATCTTCTTTAGAATGAGACAATAGTTTATTTGTCTTTAATCTATTAGTTAAAATTTCACTATAGCTATTTGAGTACTCAACAATATTTTTTTTACTTCTATAATTTGTAGATAGTTCATACTGTGAATAGCTTGATTTTTCTATTGTTATTAAATCTGTTTGTTCATGAGATACTTCTTCAAAATCATATTTAAACTGATTAATATAAGTTATATCTGCTTGATCATCTCCAAAATTATTTATACATTGGTCATCATCACCAACTGCAATTATTTTTTTATCTTTTGACATTTTAGAATATATTGCTTGTATAAAGTTATATGTATTTTTACCTACATCTTGATATTCATCTAATACTAACATTTGAATATATGGTAAATTAACCTCACTGTTCTTAATCATTTTCGTAGCTTGTGAAATTACATTATTTAAAGTAAATTGGTCATTTATTTTTTTACCAAGTATCTCAATTGCGAAAGCATGAAAGGTATATATTTTCATATCATACACTTGATTACCAATTAGTTTTTTTAGTCTATTCTTAAACTCTGCTACTGCCACTCTGGAATGTGCTAACATTAAAAAATACTCAGCTTTATTATTTTCAATAGTTACCAACGAAGCTATCTTGTGAACTAATGTTTTTGTTTTTCCACTCCCAGGACCCGCGAGTACCATAATCGAACTACTTTTATTATCTTCAAATATTTTTTTTTGCTCATCGTTTAAGTCATGTATTATCTCTTTTAATCGTTCTTGAGTTATTGGAAGTTGTATCTCTTTATCTTTAAATTTATATTTCTTTTTGAATAAGCTATATTCCATTCCAAAATAATCTTGCACAAACTTAGATGTTTTATTCCCTCCATCTTTAATTAAGTGTTCAAGAAATGCTATTTGTATATGTATAGACTCTATCTTTCTCTCATAGTAGGGTTTTAAACTTTTATTATAATGTTCCCTTTTTCTATATGGCGTTCTAACTTCAATCTCTTTTTGTTTTTCTATTTTAAATGATTGATAATATATTAACCTTCCTCGTCTAAGACTGAAGCTATCTTGGATAAGTTCATGTAAATATACGAGTGAATGGTGAAAACCATTTAAAGTAAGTTTTTGTATTGAATCATATTGGGCTTTTAATTTATTGGTTGATATTTCAATCTCTCCATCATTTTTACCATCAAGTTTTTTTAGGATATTTTTAATAATAAATTGACATGTTTTTTTTCTTATCATGATTATATTTCCAAGTCTGTCTATATCATTTCTATTTAATTCAAAATTACAAATATCTTTATGAAAATATGCATTAAATATATTTAGATTTAGTTTTGATAAATGAGTCCAGCTTTGAATAATTTTTTTGATTATTTTTATATTATTACTTGAGTTACTATTTATTAAACTATTTATTTCTCGTAAATCTAATTTTATTTCATACTTTGGCAAATTTTTAAGTGATTCAAATATTAATTCTTCCATTTTAAAATATATATCAAAATCCTTCTCAACAGATTTTTTAATATAAATACTTATGTCATTATCATATTCAAGTAATTCTTCTTTTTGAAGAGCATATAAAACATCAAATATAACATTTTTTCTTATTCCAACAATATCAGCTAAATCATCTACTTCAATAGCATCAAGTTTACTTCTTTGAATGATATTTTGCATCACTATAATCATATATTTATATATTTTTTCATACTCTTCTTGTTTAGAATCTAGTACATCATGGATATGGCTCATACTTCTTTTTTCTTTATCAACAGAAGTAGCAAAGATTTTATAGCTATTTCTTCCTCTAATTATAATACCTGCTTGTTCTAATTCTAGTAAAGCAGTCTTAATCATAGTCTCATAGTCAATTTTAGAGTCTTGTGTATCAATCCCCATTTTCTCAGCTATCTGTTTTGGAGAAAGATATATCTCATTTCTTTTCTCTTTTTTTAACTCTCTAACAACTCTTTCAATTTCATGATACTCAAGTCTTGAATGATTAAGCTGTGCGAAAGTTCTGTTAAAATCATCTTTAGAATATAAAACTATACATTCTGCTTTTAGTTTATCACTTCTAGCACCTCTTCCTGACTCTTGTAAATATGATTCTAAACTATCAGATTGTTCATAGTGAATAACAGTTTGTATATCTGGCTTATCAATACCCATACCAAAGGCTGTTGTTGCAATGACTATATCAATTTTATTATCTATAAAATCATTGAGTATCATGCCTTTATTTCTACCTTCTCTTTTTCCATTTTCAATTTCATCATCTATCTTTGAATAAAATGGCTCTATTATTAAATCTTGTTCATAGAGTCTTTCATCATTGTTTAATGTTTCACTTAACTTTTTACACTCTCTAGCATTTTGAGGTATATAAATAATTGTTGGCATTTTACCTATTCTAGTCAACTCTTTTATTAGTTGCTCATATTTATCTTTTTTACTATTAACTTCTATCGCTCTATATTCAAGGTTATATCTCTTACTTGAAGCAAGGAAATCATTTAATTCTAAACCGAGCTTATCAAAAAAGTATTTTTTTATATCTTTTAATACTTCTGGTTTTGCTGTTGCAGTAAAACATGAAACTGGAATTTTTGCTTGAAATTCGGAGCTATCCTCAAGCTCTTTGATGGAGTTTGCTACAAAATAGTAATCATGTCTAAAATCATGACCCCATGATGAAAAGCAGTGAGCTTCATCAATTACAAACCTTTCTATAATTCTTTTTTGAAGAGCTTTAAAAATAGAATTAGAACGAAGTGCTTCAGGAGCAATATATAAAATATCAACAACTCCATTTTCAACCATAGTAATTATATCCATTCTCTCTATAGGACTAAGGTAACCACTAATAGCAACAACACTAAAGTTTTGATTTTTATCTTTAAAACTATCTACATGATTTTTCATTAATGCTTGTAACGGAGAAATTACTACCGTTAAGCCTTTGTATGCTTTTGCTTTTATAAGTGCAGGCATTTGAAAGGTAAATGTTTTACCTCCACCAGTTGGTAAAATAGTTAATATCGAATCATTTCCTAATCCACTAGCAATAATATCTCTTTGAGATATGGTATTGTTACTTTCACTAGAGCTTTCATCTGAGAATAAACCCATTTCTTTTGTATCTACTAAAGTACTTTCTTTCTCAAAAGGTCTGAATGAGGGTATTCCAAATTCATCTAATGCGAATTTTTCTAAATCAATAGTTTCTTGCTTGAAGGTAAGTTCTTTTAGTATCTCTACAACTTTTGGGTATCGAATTAAAATCACAGATGATATCGCAGCTTGGTTATCAAGGTATATATATGATATTACGAATGCTAGCTCTATAGGATAATTACTTTTAAGAGTTTCAAAATTTTCTTTATTAGAATATATTTTATTTTCAATTATCTTATAAATATCTACATTATTTGAAACAATATTTTTATATTTAAAATAGCTACTAAAATACTTGTTATCAAAAAGCAGGGATATAAATATATCTTGTAATTCACTCTTTAAATTATTAAATTGTTTATCAAGTAAAATAAATAATGATTTTGCTTCTTGTGCATCGCCTAGTGGATTATTTTCAATATTCACTTCTGTTTTATAAGGCTTATCAAGTTTATGAGTTTTTTTATTAACAAACAAAAGCATTGAAAGAAGGAGTGTATCAATAATAGGTGTCTTATTTAAAATTGGGTTTAGTATAGTTTGTGCCAAAAATTTACTATCATGGTCTATAAAATTGTGACCGCATATATATCTTGGAGTGTTTTTATCAAGTATCATTTTAATATCATTGATAGAAGTTCTTGACTTTTGGATATCGTTTAAACACAAGCCTATTCTATCTATTTCCCTACTATTAACAATAACTTCTATATCAATAAATGCGATATTATTCATTCTTTTCCTTATAAGTATGGCTTATTATATCTCATTTCATAATATTTTATATAATACCCACTAAAAGTACTACTTTGATGAAAGTGGATTTTCTCAAACATCAAATATACCTAAGTTATGGACACCTATAGGAACAACCGCAATAGTTAAAACATTTGTATCTAAAAGAATAAATGTTCTTGGATTTTTATCAAAAAATGGTATTATTAAATCATATATAGCTGATGGTAGAGTAAATAGTGATAAAGTTATTGAAGTGTTTGATGACTTTGTAACTAGTTTATCAAAACCAACAGTAGTAGTTCTTGATAATGCTTCTTATCATAAATCTAAAAAATTTAAAGTAAACCTTTACAGGTGGATGAATCAAGGATTAACATTATTATATCTGCCACCATACTCACCCCAATTAAATATTATAGAAATTCTTTGGCGATTTATGAAATACAGCAATTCTAAGTGAAAATTTATATAGCTAAATCTTCCAAAATAATATCAAAAATCACTACTAAGCAAATTCACTAATACCCTTTATTTAAAGGCTTTATCAAGCTTTTTAATACCTAATTTTAGCTATAATATATCCTATAAAAGCCCATAAACAGGAGTGTTTAAACAAATGAGACAGACAAATATTTTCGATTTTTTAATAGAATCATTTACAGATAATATATCAAATGTAGAAGATACTAGAAAACAAAGAACAAATCTAGTTTATAGTTTAAAAGATATTATATTATCAGCATTTAGTGTATTTTATTTTCAAAATAAATCTTGCTTAAGTTTTCAAAGGGATATTGATACAAGAAAAGGTATCAGTAATGCACAAACTATGTTTGGAATATCTGATATACCAAGTGATAATCATATACGAAACATGTTGGATAAAATAACACCCAATAGTTTCAAAAAAGTATATGAAATAATACTTGTTAAGTTAAGAGATATAGGAATATTAGATAAATTTTATTTTAAAGATGATTATATGCTTGTAGCATTAGATGGTACTCATTATCATTCAAGTAAAAATATATCTTGTAAATGTTGTCAAAGTAAAACTAATAGTGATACAGGTGAAGTACATTACTATCATAGTGTTATAACTCCAACAATAGTACATCCTGATATAAAAAAAGTTATACCATTGATGCAAGAGTTTATATCAAATGATGATGGTAAAGATAAACAAGATTGTGAAGTAAATGCTTCTAAAAGATGGCTAGATAGTTTTAATAATCCAACTAATAAAAAACTTATTATTTTAGGTGATGATTTATATTCAAGAGAACCTATGATAAAAAAAGTATTAGATAAGAGCCATTCATATATATTTGTAGCTAAACCAACATCACATAAATACTTATATGAACAAATAGAAATGATAAAAAATCTAAATACTATTGATACAAAAATAATATCCAAAATGATTAATGGTAAAAAGCAAATTTTTACATATAACTATATTAATAATTTAGCAATTAAAAATCCACAAGGAGATACACAACATCCACCACAAGAAGTAAACTGGTGTGAAGTTATAGTTACTAATGCTACGGGTAATAAACTATATCATAATAGCTTTGTTACTGATATATCTTTGAATGTAAATAATGTTATAGATATAGCAACAGCAGGACGAAGTAGATGGAAAATCGAAAATGAAAATAACAATACTTTAAAAACTAAAGGCTATCATTTAGATCACAACTTTGGTCATGGAAAAGAAAATCTATCTAAAACACTTTGTAGCCTTAATATATTAGCTTTCTTATTTCATACAGTACAAGAACTTGATGATGATTTATATATGGAACTTCGTGATAATATTGGTAACAGAGAAGAGTTCTTTGTAGGTATTAATTTTTTAACAACAATGTTTAATTTTAAAAGCTTTAATAAAATGTTGGAATATATACTTATTGCTCGCCAGACCGAAGAGAATGTAGATATGAAAGGATATATTATGTAGTTTTATTTTTGGGTTAGAATTGCTGTATGAAATATGTTTGGATTGACTATAAAGCTTATTTGAACTTTAATAATTATAAAGAATACATTAAAACTATATTTGAAAAATATGTAGATAAATTTATAATAAATTTCAAACGATGGATTGATGAAATTAGTGATACGAAATTACTACATTATCCAAGTAAATAATTAGAGTTTAATTAGTTGTAGGTACTTACTAATCATCAACTTACTATGCAAGCGTTTCTATTTGTAACATCATACTTTTCAAACTCTACTGGTAATTTTTTTAATTTGTAATTGTGAATATATACAGCTTAGTTTTAGTGATATGTTTGCATTTTCAAAAATGTGTGCTAGTATAAACTCACAACAAAACGAATGAGAAGACTTTATAAATTTAAGGAGTGATACTTATATGAAAAATATTATCAGATATATATTAACTGTATCTTTTAGTGCTTATTGTATCTTAGGTGCAGTTTTATACATCTTTCAAGATAGTTTTCTTTATTTTCCAAGTAAAGATATTAAACATTCATATACAAAAAGAGTCTTTGCAAGTGAAAAAGAAAGTATAAGTACTACGGTGCTAAATGCAAAAAAAAATAAAGCTATCATATATTTTGGTGGAAATGCTGAAAATGTAGACAATAATGCAGATACTTTTACTAAGATTTTTAAAAACTATACAGTATATCTTGTAAAGTATAGAGGTTATGCCCCAAGTACAGGTAAGCCAAAAGAAAAAGCTTTTTATTTGGATGCTCTTAGTATTTATGATGAGATACAATATGATTATCAAGATATTTCTATAATAGGGCGTAGTTTAGGTACAGGAGTAGCTAGTTATTTAGCTTCGAAAAGAGATATTCTTAAATTAGCACTTATTACTCCTTTTGATAGTATTCAAAATGTAGCACAAGCTAGATACCCTATGTATCCTATGTCTTTATTATTAAAAGATAAATACAATTCACTTAAAAGAGTGCCTAAGATAAAAGCACAAACTTTGATATTAATAGCACAAAATGACGAAGTCATAAAAAGAAAACATAGCCTAAATCTTGCAAGAGGATTTTTAAGCTCAAAGCTTACTTTAAAGATTATTAAAAATACAAATCATAATTCGATTTCAAATAATAGCTTGTATTATACTTATCTAATCAATCATTTTAAATAAGATATTTTTTAATATTTCTTTTTTTTTAGTCTTTTTTTTAGCCTCAATTTTGATACGGTTCTTCATTTGTAAGTCTAGTATCAAATAATCCTCGTCCGATTGTAAAATGATACAAGGATTGATAGCTAGTATTTTTAATACCCAATACCTCATGAAAAATATCATCTAAAAAACACCCAATACCTGTAGCACTAAGATCTAGCGATGTGGCTTCTAAATATAGCTGTTGTCCTATTGCTCCACAGTTCCAGTATAATTCTTTATATCTATGTGCTCCATACTTTTGTATTTGTTTATCAAACTGAACTAACATACCTAAGGAAAATGCACTATTTGATGCTATGTCTTGATTGCAAGAAATAGTTTTGGCTGTATACTTAAAATCTCCAGCTTGTAAAAAATATAAATTGTCAACTTTACTTTGTACTTTTTCCCATACAAAAGTATCTTTTAAGCAAGATTTCAAATCATTTTCATCATTTTCATCATTACTATTTCCAAGTAAGACATATAATCCTTCTTCTAAATTTTCTACATTGTGTACAAATAAGACTAAATTTACTGGATTATCTTCTTTTGTAAGAGTACTAGCTAGTAAAGTTTCAAATTGATTCTTTGATATTTTTGAATCATCTTTATTCATCATCTGAGCTGAGCGTCTTTTTAGAACTATTTCTTTTGATTCATATTCGCATTTTCTTATAGTATTAGAATATGATTTTATTAAGTCTTGTTTACTGTGCGTTGTACTTACAGCTTCTTCAATTTGTTCTAAAATATCCCAACTATGTCTTGAAGAACTTAAAGTATTAGCTGTTCCAAAATAATCTTTTTGTAGATTTTTTCGTAATGCTAAAACATCAATATTTGTAATACTTTTATCTTCATTTGTATTTATATTTTGTCTTATAAGTAAAAGCATATCAGAGTGTTCACTTTCTTGCTGTACATATCTAGTATCATCATTAAGACCTAATAAATATAAAAAAGAGTTAAGTATATCCTAGTATTAGATTAGATAAATTATTTTTGTTTGACTTATTTATGGGGTTTGTGGCGATTTTGCATGACATTCTTTAAAACTACAAAATAACTGTACTTTTTATGAATAAATTAAATTTTTTTTTAACTATACTGTAAATTAACTCAAAAAAATTTTAAACAGCATTTAAATAGGCTTTTAATGGTGTTTAAATCTGCGATAAAATACCTGTTACTTTTCCTACTACAGTAAAATCTGTTAGCTGTATATCTTGATACTGCTTATTAATGCTATACATTACATATTTGTTATTATGTACCTTAATCTTTTTTAAGAACAAACCCTCGTCTGTACTAATAATAAACACACCTGATCTATTAATTTTTTTGTTTGATTTATCTACAAATACTAAACTATTGTCTTTAATCTGTGGTTCCATGCTATCCCCTAATACTTTTATTATTTGAGTATATTTATAGCTGCTGTTTAAGTGGTCTAATACTTGTTTGTCTATTATTAAAGGACTTGGATTTAGCTCGTAATTAACTGCTCCTCCCCCCGCAGAAGCAGTTATATTTCTTTGATACTGTAGTATGATATAGTTTGATGTTTCTTCTATTAAACTCTCTGGTAGTTGATTAAAAAAGAACCAATTTATACTTATTTTCCTTTTTGCTAAAAAAGACATTATTTCTATATAAGGTATAGAGTTTAAAGATTTTTGTTTTCTAAAGTTTTGATATTTAATTTGAAGTACATTAGCTATATCTTTATCAAAAATCTTTTTGTTTTCTAATTCTTTAGAAACTATATCTTTTAACTTTTCTATTATTTCTTTTAAATTAAGCATCTAACATTATATTATAATTTGTGATGAATAACTCTTTAACCTTTTTAGCTTGAGCATTTCTGCTTAATGTATATCTTATTTCTTTACTATGCACTATATTAAAGTCTTTATATAGGTCTCTTACTAATGCACAGTCGTTATATGATAGTAAAAACTTACCTTTTAAATTCTTTAAAAGTGTTGCTAATTCTTTATGTTCTTTTACTCCAAAATCTCCTATATTTTTATAATATGTTTCTGTATTTACATAAGGAGGATCTATATAAAAAAAGGCATCTATCTTATCGTAGGTAGGGATTAATTTATTAAAAGACATATTCTCTATAGTAACTCCCTTAAGCCTTACCGACCATTTGTGATAACTTTTATATATGTCTTTTGGTTTTTTTCCTGTTTTTGCCTGCATTGCAAAATGTTCTGTTTTACTGCCAAAACTTTGACTAATTAAAAACAGATAAAAAGCAGCTGCTTCTATATTATTTATAGGCTTTATGTTTTTAAGTTTTATATGCTGAAATATCTCTCTTGAAATTAACATTTTATTTAAATAGTTTGATAAACTTTGAGGATTGGTTCTTATACATTTATGCAGATTAACTAGTTGCGAATTTATATCGTTTACAACTTCTATTTTTGATAATTCTTTAGCATAAAATACACTTAAAGCACCTCCAAAAACTTCTATGTATATGCCGTGTGGTGGAATTAAACTAATTATATCTTTGGCAAGTTTTGACTTACCACCTATCCACCCAAAAGGTGCTTTTAATTTTGTTGACTGCATTATATTCCTTTGTGAAAAAACATCACTTTTATGCTTAAAAATGATGTTTTTAGTTAATATTTATATACAGTCGTTTCGTGGTGGAATGGCTGGCTTATATTGCACTATTTGAAAATTCTATTTGCATATTCCAGCCTCTTGTATCTAAAGTATGTGTAATAGTATCTATATGATAAGTTATATTATCTTCTAATTTTATATTTATAAATTTTAAATTAGATCTTGCATATATACCAAATCCATATATTTTAAAAGTACCTGATTTGATACCTTTATTTAGTGTTTCTAATTTTGCTTTTGCTTTAAATTCTAAGTTTGTTTTGTCTGTAAAGGTTTCTTGAATATTGTATATAGGTTCTTGTGTGCCTATTTTTACGGTTTGAATTTTATTGTTTTTTGTATCTTGATACTTTAATGTTGCACTTTTATAGTAAGTTTTATTTGAATTTTTAATTACTAAACTAGCACAATCCTTTGCATCTATTATTATAGTTTTTAATGTATTTTTTTCATCTTGCCGTAAAAAAATTATTGTTTCATTTTTTATACTATAAACTGCATTTAAATCTTTAGCAATTCTTCCTAAAAAAGCTATATCGCTCTCGTTTGTTTGGGAGATGTAAGGATAATATATATCTTCAAAATCGCATTTGCTTTTTAGATTATGCTCATTTGCGATAAATTCTACTATATCTTTTACACTTTTTTGTTCAAAATTTCTATTTTTAAAAACCTTTAATTGAGCATTAAAATCTGTTGCCGTTGCACTAATATTTAAAGTATTATCTATATTCCAAGAAGTATTTTGAACGATAAATACTCCACAAAAAAATTCTTCTTTATCTTCTTTATAATACAAATATAGCTTTAATTTGTCTTGATACTTAGGTCTCTTAAACTCTCCAAATACCTTTATCTCTATTTTGTCTGCTTTAATACCATCTTGATCTACAAAAGAAATAGATACTAAATTTTTATTTAAATGAGCTGTGACATCTACATTATTAGCAAGTAGTCTAAATGCAGGAGTTAATCCCATAGGGCAGTTCCTACATTCTGCTTAGATACTGTATATGCAGGCAATATGACTATATCTCCTGTATCTAAAATATATTTATTTAAGTATTGTTTGTTTTGTTCTAAAACTAATTCTAATACATCTAATGTACCGTAGTGATTAAAGACTATAGTATCTAGTCTTTGAGGCTGTGTTACTGTATATGTCATTTTTCCCATCTTTTGAGACTTATTGAAAAGCCTTGTTTTATAAAAGCACCTTTTTTTATAAATAAAGATTTTTGAATATTTAATTTAGTAATTATGACTTTTAAATCTGCATCTTTTATTAAGGTTACAAATGTTGTAGTTTTTTTTTGTTTAGCGATATTTTTTAGCTCTTCTAATTGAGTAAGACTTTCTAAGACAAAATATCCAGAAAAATGTATTTCTTGCTCAAATCCCCCAACAGCTTGATAAGTAGGATTGTTTCCAATTCTGCTTATCTTAGAATAATTAAAAGTAAACTGCTCTACAAGTGCATCTATATTAGAATTACTTGTAAATATTACATCTCCTATTTGCGCTAACATTAGTAAGTATCTCCCATATAAGTTTCTTTATTTTCTGCTTCTATATCTTTTATGGCTTGTTTTACAGCTTCGCTTACATCTATATTAGAGCTTGGATTTTGAACTGCTACACTTATACTATAGCTATTTGATACAGGTGCATTCGTTGAACTTGTGTTGTTATTTATATTGCTTTGTCTTATATTTTGTATTTCTTTGTTACTTGGTATATTTAGACTTTGTTCTTGCAATTTGTATTGAGGTATTGTAGCAGCTGCTAAACTTGTACTAAGAGCAAGTGGTACTAAAGTTTTTTTAATAGCTGCCTTGAATAAACTTTTTTTATTTTCTTCTTTTTTGTCTTCTTTCTTATCTTCGTTTTTAGACCCAAAACCAAAAAATTTACCTATGCCTGAACCGATATTTTTTATCTTATCTAAAGCTGTACCCATCCACTTAAATTTAGAAGCTAACCAGTTAAATAATGTGGTCCAAATTTTACTTATAGTTTCTATGGGAGAGGTAAAAAGGTTGGTGACAAAAGCACTACCTGCACTAAAGATATTCTTAATGCCCTCCCATACATTGTTTACCGTATTTCTAAACCAAGCAAATTTATTATAAGCAAAGACCAAGCCTGCACCTAAAGCAGCTATGCCCATAATTACCAATCCTATGGGGTTTGCACTTAAAGCAGCATTTAATAACCATTGTCCTGCTGCTGCTGCTTTAGTAGCAATTCCAAAAGCTATGGTTTTTGTTTTTGCTATTACTAAACCTATACTAAATCTTGTAAAATTAAAGCCTTTAAGTGCTATATTAAATAACCATTGTGAAGCTGTTGCTATTTTTGTTCCTATTCCAAAAGCATAAGTTTTAACTGTAGCTATTTTAGTAGCAATTCCTATTTTATTGATACTAAAAACATTAAGCTTATTTGCAAGTGTAGATAAAAGTATATTTTTTCTTAAAGTATTTTTTACGAAGGAATAAGCAAGACTAGCTAGTGTTCCTATTTTTAAAACACTTACAAGACCTACAATTGCAAAGGTAAGCCCTGCAAATGTAGGTATTAAATAAGGAAGCTTTTGATCCAACCAAGATATCCCACTTGCTATTTTTCCTAAACCAAGAGCTAATATATTAATAGCAGGTTCAACTGTGCTACCTATTGTAAAAGCCATATAAGACATAGCGTGACCCATTTTTTCAAAGCCATATCCACTTTGCATATCAGCTGCCATTTTTAGACTTTTTGCCATGCCATCATTCATAGAATTTTTTAGATTTTTTTGAGCCTTTCTTAATTTATCTGTTTTATTAATTAAGGACTTTATAATTGCGGTTGCTTCACTTCCACCAAATGCTTGAGTGAGTTCATCTCCATCTTCAATTTTACTTAAATCACCGTATTTATTTTTAATTTTTTCTAAGATTTCTGCCATCGGCAACATCTGCCCTTTCATTTTTCCTTGAGTGTAGACAAAAGATAGTCCCAGGGCTTTTTGAGATTTTCCTACACCATTTAAAAAGGCTCTATATCCACTACCTGCCTCGCTTGCTGTTTTAAAAGAACCTTTAGCAAGTCCGATAATTGCTAATTCTTCTTCTAAAGAGACACCCATGACCTTAGCAGCCGCTCCTATATTTGCTAATCCATCTGCTAAATCTTTCCCATCCGTATCGAATGCTTGTACTGCCCCTGCAATTGCCCCGCTAAATTGTTTTCCAAAATCCATGTCTGAGCTAAAATCTTGCCTAAATATACCATATCCTAAGGCATATAAACTTGTCATATCCTCGGTGGTAGCTTTAGTTGCCACTCCTGTAATAGCTGCCATTTTTGACATCTCTTTAACACCTTGATCGCTTAAGCTAGAAATTGCTGATTTAATAGAATATGTTGCTTTTATAAAAGCAGGTGCAGTTATTTGTCCGTATTGAAGAGACATGTTATGACCTGCTTTTGTAATAGCATCTATACCTTTAGTACTTATATCTAAACTTCGTATTTCTCCTTGAGCTTTTAAAACAGTATTTGCACTTTGTACTATCTTTGTAAGTCCAAACAAAGAGGCACCAAGACCCAATATAGAGGCTTTTTGTTCGGCAAATTTATTTTTTATACCTGTGAGTTTTATATCTATTTTAGAGACTTTTTTAAGCTTTATTAAGCTAAGTCTTAAGCCTCTTGTATCTTGCTCTAATTTAGATGTATTTATACCTGCATTATTTAAAGACCTTCCTAGCTCATCTAATCTTTTTTTATTTTTAAAAGCATCTTTTGAAAGGTTCTTAAATTCTTTAATATCTAGTTTAGTTTTGTTTAATTTATTAACTCTTTTACTAATGCCATCTAAGCTATTATCTATCTTAGAAAAACTTTTTTTAAAATTTGAGGCAAGACCTGCCCCTATTTCTATTGCTAAACCAAATTTTTGCATTTTTACTCACTTGTCTTTTTTTTTAATATTTGTATACTTACATCTAAAAAATATTTAAAATCTTCTATATCCATATTTAACATATCTGTATAGGAAAATCGTAAGGCACTAGCTACTAAGCTTATGCCTATTCGGACATCTTCCCAACAGGGGACAAAAAATTATTAATCCTTGTTGATAATAAAGAATAATTATCAAAGTCCATTTTATTTAATATCCCTAAACTTAAGCCAGTTAAATTTGATATTAAAGTAGATTCTTTTTCTAAAGTATCTACTATATTATTAATAGCTTTTATATCCAACAAAGTAGGTATTCTTATTACTATTACATCTCCTGTATCTAAAGTAACATCACTTATCTTTTTTATATTTTTATTTTCTAATTTTCCCATTTTTTTAGCCTCCTACAACTGATCTAGTTTCTTCTAATAAATCTTTACCATCTACTTTAACGATATCTTTTAATTTATCTATTTCTACCATTATAACACCACCTACTTCTTTTAGCCAATAAATCGGATATGCACTAAGTTCTACTTCTAAAACTTCGCCATTTTTTACCTCATTCTCTTTGATGTCTATTCCCCCTACAATGACATCTCTTCTACCTTTTACATCTACACCTGTTTCCAAAGCTGAAGTACAAATAATCTTTGCATTATTAGCTTTAGCAGCAGCTTTATAAAGTGTCTGATTTGTAACTGTTAGTTTTACACTAGCTTCTAATTCTTCTACTGCTCCATAGCTTCGTTTGTATGTTCCAGCTGCTCCATTTCCCTCCACTTTTTTAAATTTTAGCTCTGGTGCACTATAAGTACCTACTCCTATAAAACCTATGCCCTCTACATAAATATCGGCTTTATTTATTACATAACTTAATTGGTTTTGCATTTTTTATCTCCTTTTTTTATTTGTTATTAATTTGGTTTAATTTTCTAACATTTTGTATACAACACCTGCATATCTATCAACACGGTTAAAAGTTATATGGATTAATTTAGGATTTGGAATTTCCTGACAATCTATTATAAAATAAAACTCTCCCGCACTAATTCTCTCTTTTGTAGTTCTCTCCATGTCTAGCTCTACAGAAAAGCCTATCATAACATCATCTCCGATAAGTCCGTTCATAAAGCCTCGCATAGAATCTTTGGCTACATTTAACATAGTTAAGTCTGTGTCTATTGCAAAAAAGATATCTTTTATAATAGCATCTGCTGCTAAGTCCAAAATCCTTACTCTTCTTGCATCTTGCCAAATACTATCCAAACTAGAAGTTGCGTATTCCCAAGTTCTAAATCCACCGTAGTGAATAAAAGACATTATTTGCTTTTCTGTTAAAGGATCTGTTTCATCCAGGCTGCCTGCATAAAATTCCGACGGTGCAACGACTCCAGAAACGCTTAAAATTCGATTAGATATAGATTTACTATATCCAGTTACACCACTTCCATCTACAAAACATCTTAAAAAAGCAAGTATGACAGAACTATCATATTCCTCTTTTTTTGCTGTTATAGTATTAAATATCTCTAAGCTACACTTTGCAAGTGTAACTCTGTCACTTCCAAAATTATTTCTTTTTGTAATAGCATCTCCATTGCTTAGTGCAAAAAGATTTATAAAGGTTCTAGCTTTTAACCTATTACATACATTTATAAGTGCATTATTAACATCCATATCGAAGCTATCGTATGCTGCTGCAATAATATCTGCTTTATAAGCAACTGCACCTGCATTGTCTAAGGCTAGATTTGGCATAGAAGCAGCCGTCTTGATACTATTAATACCTTCTATAAAAGAAGCTTTTTGTAAAGCCAAATCGGCTTGTACTTCTACAACTATTATAACTGTAGGAACTATTAAAGAAAACATATTTACACCTAAGTCCAAATACTTTTTAAGATTTCCTGTATCATCTTTTAAGTCATCATGCTTACTAAAAAATTCCATAGCTTTTTTAGGACTAGCAAAACCATAGACTCCTACAGGAACGATACTACTTAATAGCACTAATGCTATAGGAAGTGTAGATTTTATACTTATAGGTCTAGCACTTGTACTTGTTATTTGTGTTACCACACCTCTTTTTATACTCATTTTTTACTCCTTTATAGTTAGATTAAGATATTTAATACTTACTTTATTTTCTAAATTCGTATGTCTAATTTCTAGCTTTATATTTGTTTCTAATCTTATTATTTCTAATTCTGCCATAGCCATATAGTGCACTTTTTTGTTAAAACAATGTATTGCTTTAACTTTCGTACTAGAATTTAAAATTACATTATATTTGTTGTTTTCATCAACACTATTTTTTAAAATTTTTTCTATTAATACATTGTTTTTATCTAAAAAATTATATTCCAAATTATTGGAATATATCCTCGCTCCAGAATGAACTATAAGCTTTATTATTCGCAAAGGCTTACTAAAAGTTATTTTTAAAAAGTTATTTTTTCCTTTTCCCAAATCTGTAGCAGTCCATTTTCCATAAGTTTTATTCTTATCGTAAAGATGTCTAATGTCTGCCCAACCAGAACCAAAAGAATTTGGTGCATAGGAAGAAGAAAGTGCAACAAGATCTGTATTAGACACAATGTTTTCTTCTTTATATACATCTAAATTATCTAAAGTAAAAGTATTATTTACAACATCAAAACTTTTTAAAGAAATATTATCTTTAAATATTTCTACTTTTCCATTAGCACAAATACCGTTTAAAGTTAAATTTTGTGATTCTGTTAAAGTAATATTTCCAAAATTTTTATGTGAGCTTATACTTAAAATATCTTGCTTTTTTAACAACAAAGCATTTTTAGTATTTAGCACATTTAAAGTAAACATTAGATCTCTTTACTTAAAGATATTTGAACTTCATTTTCTTGGGCTTTTCCCCATATTTTTCCTTGCAAAATACTATTTGTTAGAACATTGCCATAGCCAATTATTATAGCCCCGTCATCTGTGTTAGGAGTAGTTGCACTAGCTTTAATAATCAGATTTGTATAAGACAAATTTTGCATAAGATAATCTTGATTATCTACTAGTTCTTCCCAACTTTTTTTAAGATATTTTACTTGCGTTTGCATTTATTTACTCCTTTTTGTTTTTAAAATTTCTTTGAACAATCCTCTCATTCCAAACAGGACAAAAGACATAGCAGTAAAGGTTACTGTGTACCATAAAGGCATTTGTTCTATTATTTTAAAGCCCTTTAGTGCTACTTCTTGCATGGATGGAATAAAAGCAAGGATTACAGGGGTGCAATATAAGATTAGTAAAAGCTCATCTTTCCAAGAATTTTGCATATTTTTTGTATTTATAATATCTAGATTATAATCTTGTACTTGCCCCGTTTGTGCTTGTACAAGTTTAGATTGTGCTAATGCTTTTTTTATATCTGCATTAGCTTGTATTTCTATTTTTAAAGCTTCTAGCTTTGCTTTTTTAATTTCTTTTTTGCCAGCATAGTGAGTAGATATTCCGTCTACAATGCCCCCTAAAAGCGTACTAATAATTGCTATCATTTTTTATCTCCTTATTTTTTATAATCTTTATCAACAAATTTTTTAATAAAATGTATTGACAACTTTTCTGCTATTTCTTTTACATCTACACCTAATAAGATTAGTAATGCTATTAAGTACCAGTAATATTCCAAAGGCGGCTGTATCTCTCCTAAAAACTTATCTAAAACAAACATACATATAAAGAACAAAAGTGCTATTATTCTTATAATCGCACTTATTAGTTTATTTTCTTGCTTACTCATTTTTTTATCTCCTTTAATTCCAAGATTAAGTGTTTTGAAAAATAAATATTTATTAAAGATATAAATATAAACAATAATCCAATAACATCTAAACTATTTAAAAACAAAAAAAATTTAAGAATAATTAGAGTTAAGATAATGTTAAAAACTATTAAAAATGTATATAAAGTAAAGTGTTCTAAAATATGTTCTCTTAGTTCAAAACAAGATTTTCTAAAAATAAAAAAATGCTGAACTAAAGTAAACAATCCAAAAAACCAAGAAAAAATTAAAAAAATTAAAACGGCAACAATTGTGCTACTATATATAAAGTTTGTGTTTTGTATTATTTCTAATAATGTATAAAATTTATTCATCTGTTATTCTCCTAAACTTTTTTTACAATGTTTATTATCAATTTTGTTTAAAAAACAACATATAGCTCTATCAAACCAATTTGCTTTTTTATCCTTAATTTTTCGACCTATATGAGAACTTATAGTTTCATCTTGCGATCCATTCCAGAGCAGAACATTAAAAAATTGGTCTATTGATAAAAGAATTCTTAATAAATAATGTCTTTTTTTTACATCATTTTTAAATTTTTTTATAAGCTCTTCTTTATTCATTTTCTTTAATTTCCAAAGCAGCTTTTAAATCTCTACCTTTTTTTAAAATTAAATCTAGCTCTAAATTCTTAGCTTCTAAATAATCTAATTCTTTTATTTCTACTTGTGTTATACTCTTAGCTACTTCTTTTCTAGTAAGCTGTATAGCTCTTCTTGTAGCTTCTGTTTGCTTATCTCTAGTACCTATATCATTTAAGATTTTTTTTTCGGTTTGTTGGTTTATTTCTAGTTTTTTTTGTCTAATTTTGTCTTTTAAGATTTCTTCTTCTGTTAATTCTGGATAGTTCATATTAGCTCCTTAAATTTTTTCTATATTATTTATTTGTATTTCAATGTCGCCTTTTTTAAAAGGAGGATTGTTTGCAACTTGCATAGCGTCTACAGCTACAGTAGTGTAATAAACGCTCGATAAAGAAATTCTACAAACAATAAAACCATCTTTAGACATATAAATATAAGGATCATCTGACCCTTTTAAAACAGGGTTTACAACTCCAATATTATTATAATAATAGCCTGCGAAAGAAGCTTCTATAATAGAAGCTTGCCCGTAACAATGTCCTCTAATACCAATAAGAAACATATGTTTTGTCTCTGTAGTAAAAGGCAATTTAATATGTACAAATCCAGAAAAATGACCTGAACCTTTATAAACCGCATGTGCAACATTAAAATGTGTAGCTCCAGGTAATCCGTTATTTGTGCCATTTTTTGCTAGAAAATCGTTTTTCCAAGTTTCTAGCCTTTGCACTTGTAAATCAACTGCATTTTTCCAAACATCTGCTTGATTTTTAACTCTTAATGTTATGTCTTCTAAAGCTTGTGTAGCTCTTGTAAATGTATCTTGTATACTCATTTTTATGCTCCTTTGTTTATTTTTTTAAATTTATCTTGTATTATTATTTCGCAAATTTTTGCTTGAAGTCTAAGATTAGATAAGCTGTTAGAAAGAAAGAACTCGTCTGCTTCGCTCCAAGTAATATACTCATCTTTTTTAAATATAATCGTGCCTGCCGTATCGCCACTAACGGCTAATTTTATAGTTTGCACCCCTCCTATACCACTAACTAGTTGTATTAAAGGTGTTTGTATATTTGCTATTATTTTGTCATCTTCGCTTAGAATTCTAATGTATTTATTAAAAACAGAAAAATTATTTTCTTTTGGTATTATTATTTCTACAGTTACAACTTTATTAATATCTATATAAGAACTGTGTATCTGTGCTGTAAAATAAACATTATTGTTTTCATCAATCAAAGAAAATTTTTTTATTTTTTCAAATAATTTATTTCTTAAAATATCTAGTCCGTCTACATGTGGTATTGCTATTAGATTGTCCATACAACTCCTCCAATTATTTTTATTTTTGCACTACTATTTAAGTTTAAAGTATTGCTTAGTTTTAAGTTTAATACACTTGCTACTTGCACTTTAATATCTGCTTTTGCATTAGCAAATTTTAAAGAAAAGCCGTCAAAGACATCTCTTTTACTCTTAGAAATCTCTAAAAGTTCTTTAACTTTTGCAAACTTTTTACTATCGTATTTTTTACTAACATCTGAAGATAATGTTAAATTGCTAGTAAAATGATAAGGTTCCAAGCTCTCATCTTCCAGCCAAGTTTTTATTTCTGCTGTGCTAAATATACTTTGTAAAGCTAACTTAACACTATAAGCAGTACCTGCATAACGATATATCTCGTAGGCATTTTTTATTAAATCTCTTTGTTCCTGCTGCTTTAAATTTGTAATGTCTAAAGAAAATAAAAAAGCTAGGTGAGGGAGGAATTCTTCCTTACAAGTTGTAGCAAGAAGATTAAAATCTGCTTGTTTTAGGTTCTGTATTCTTGCACTTATTGTCTTATCTAGGGCTACTTGTTTTAAAGAAGAATTAGATGGTAAAAGATTTGTGTAATTATTATTACTCATTTTGGAACTGCCTGCGTGAAATTAAGACTTAAGTTTATCTTTGCAACTTGTGTATCTTCTATGCTTAAATCGGCATTTAAATTAGTACTTACTCTATAAACACCGTTTATATGCAAGCTAGCTATAATGTTACTTTTTATCACATCATCTGCTATTTTATATATTTTTTCAAAATTTTTAAGAATTTCCTTTGTGATATTTTCTTTTTGTGCAAGATTATAAAGCTCTACATTTGCTACTAAATCTATTTCTACTATACTTGCTCTTTGTACAAGTACTCTGTCGGTTAAAGGTCTTATTTTTTCATCATTTAGGTTTGAATTTATTTCTTCTATAAGGCTATCTTTTATAATAGAATTACTTGTTATATATACTTTAACAGTTGCCATATCGGACATTAGAACTCGCAATGCACTTAGTATCTCATCTTCATTTTTATTTGTAAACAAAGGTATATAAGAGCTTAAAGGCTCTATAGTATTTATAACTTTTACATCTTGGACTAAAGCATTACTTAAAAGTGTATAATATATATAAGCATTTGCAGAGCCTGCTGTGCTAAATCTATTTACACTTAGCATTGCTCGCTCTAAGAACTTATCATCACTCTCGTTTTTTATTCTTTTAATCCCTCCATAAAAAGAAAAAACAAAATTATCTAAATCAGCTCCGCTTGAATATTGCGGTAACATCTTTAAAATCTTCTCATTGATTTTTTTTCTTAAAAAAAGTTCTTTATAAGAGAAACTCTCTATTGCTATCATCCACGCATCTGCTTCCACAGGCAACCATTCAGGCATTTGTTCTTTAAAAATTTTTACATTTTCTTGTATAATTTCCTCTAAGCTTATAACTTCTATTGCTGTAGGAACAGGTAAATTATATTTGTTATTTACCATAATTGGATACTTATTTGTGCTTTATCAAACATATCTAAAGTAATATCTAAGTTTTTTATATCTACTCTTTTATCCCATAAGACATCATTTTGATCATAGATACATTCCAAAATCATTTTTTTGGCTTTTAAAATCCAAATATCGTTAAAATCTCTATCTACAAGAGTGTAAAATAAGCTCCCAAAAGTAGGTCGTGTGACACGGCTACCTTTAGGAGTTTCTATCATAATGCCAAGTGATTCTTCTTTACTTAATAAATAAATAGATCCTTTTTGTACTTTTGCATTATTTATTATATTTGCAGTTAAAACTTTATTAATAGTAAAATCTATTCGCTCAAACATTTTTTTTTGCATTTTAGCAGCCATTTGGGGAACTTGTATTTGTTCCCCCTCCAAAATGATTTCCAGAATTTTGAGGATGGCTGTGAGTCTTAGAGATATCTGTACCATCATGGCAAATCGTGCTTGAGCTTATGTTTATATTCTTAGCTTCTATATTTATATTTCCAAGGGCTTTTATATTTATATCCCCCACACAAGAAATATCTAAGACTTTATTTTTAGTATTGTAAGAAATAATGGTACCGTCGCTATATTCTATAACTTCTATACTTTCATCAAATTTTTTAGGCTCTTTACAATTTGTATTAAAAAAACCTGTGATGATAAAACCAAAATCGCAATCTCCAAAAGGACAAAATACAGCTACTTGCTCATTTACTCTTATAGGAGTAGCTTTTTTCTTAAAAGAATTTGCAGAACTTAAAACAGGCATAAAAGGACTAATACGACCTAAAATATCGACTTTAGCTAAGGCTTTTGTAGTATTAACTTCTACAACAGTACCTATGTTAACAATGTTATTAAGTCGTCTTTCTAGTTGTGCATTAGTAATCATTTTTTTAGCCTTCCTTGTGAACATTATAAAACAATTAAAAGCTTAAAACACCCTATACAACGGGTATATAGGGTAAATAATAAAAAATATTAATCTAAAATATAACAATTAAAAAATATATTGATAAAGGTGGTGATATGAATGAAATACTAGAACTAAATACACTAGTTTCGTTAAATTTCCAAGTTGGGGATGTACAGAAGATAAAAATCTCTCCTTTGGGGGAGGTCGTTGGAGTCGATGGTAGACAGTTTAATATAGATGGCAATGCAGTTATTGTAAATACTAAAAAAATAGGTATTGATATAGCTTTAAACGAAAATCATTGGGGTAGCAAGGCTTTTGGTTGGTTTGATTTAAATTCTTTAGAGTTAAAAGAGGATGGACTGTATGCGGCGTTAGAATTAAATGACTTAGGTAAACCTGCCGTTGAAAATAAACATTATAGATATCTCTCCCCTGAGTATATGGTAGATAGAAACAGAAATGTAATAAGCATTGTAGGCGTTGGGCTTGTAAATCAGCCGAATTTATTGAATAAAGCTTTAAATAAAAAAGATGATCTTAAAAAAACAAAAAAGGAAGATGAAAATATGACTGATAAAGAGCAAATAGAAGATTTAAAAAAACAAAACAATACTTTAGGTACACAAGTAGCAGAGGCAAATGCAATAATTGCATCTTTAAACGATAACTTAAAAGTTACAAAAGTAAACAATGCTATTGCTGGAGGGACTATGTTGCCTGCAAATAAAGATTTTGCACTTGGGCTAGAAGTTAACCAAATAGATGGCTATATCGCAACTTTAAATGTAAAACCAAAAGTAGATGATTTACAAGAAGAGTTAAATGTACAAGAAAACAATAATACAAATACTACAGCAGAAACAACAGTGTTTGCACAATTAGGTTTAGGGGCATAAAATGGAAATTACATTAGAAAACATTGTAGCACTAGATAAAGGTATTAAAAAAATTTATAACGATACTTTTAAAGATTGTCCAAAAAATTATCTAAAACAAGCAACAGTGGTTGAAACAAAAAACCATAGTGTGGACTATGCTTGGCTTGGAGATTTCCCATCGATGAGAGAATGGGTAGGGGATAGAGATTTAAAAGAATTAACAGATCACAAATACACAATTTCGAAAAAAGACTGGGAAGCTAGTGTTACAGTTTATAGAGATGATTTGTTATTTGATAATTTAGGTATGGTAACACCTAGAGTACAGAACTTAGCAAATACAGTTGTTGAGCATTATAATAGCTATATAGGTACACTAATAACAACAAATAAAAACTGCTATGATGGTAAAGCATTTTTCTCTAAGACGCACAAAATTGGGCAGGAGAATGTTTCTAATAAAAGCACCCTTATGCTTAATTCCACAAATTTAATGAAAGTATATTCTGAGATGCTGAATTTAAAAAAAGAGAATGGAAATTCTTTTAGAATTAAACCAAGTAAATTATACATAGCTCCTAATTTATTAAGCGTAGCCATGACTATAATTAACTCTGATGTTATAGGTAGCTCTACAAATATAACAAAAAACTTAGTTGAATTTGAAGTTATGCCTGATATGCTTGACAACTCTTGGGTGCTTGTAGATAATACAAAACCTATTAAGCCTTTTATTATTCAGATAACTAAAAAAGCAAAAATTGAAAAAAGTGAAAATGATTTATTTAAATCTAAAAAAATACATTATGGTGTTGACACTATGGACAATGCAGGATATACATTCTGGCAATTAGCACATTTTTCGCTAGGTACAGTAGCACCATAATGAAAGATAAGCTTTTATTAAAAGTTAAACATCAAGTAAGCGATTATGAGTCGATAAAGGATATCGACTCTCTAATAGATCTGTCTATTGTAGAAGCCAATGAGATTATAAAGAATAAAGATATAGGTAATGTAATAAAATTTGATATCGCTTATTTTAGATTTTTATTGTTTGTAAGACAAAATGAGATAACAGAAATTGAGATGAAAATTTATGAGAAAGCTCTAGAGTTATTAAAAAAAGCACCGTATAAAGAGTTAAAAAATGATGATAAGCAAAACCAAGAATCGCAACAATATTATTTTAAAACAAGTACAAGAAAAAATTTTTGATGATAAATATATCTAAAGCGATGATAAATATATCTAAGGCTGAGAACCTAATAAAGAATGATGTTACATGTAAACTTTTAGAAAATGAGATAAGTAGAGAAGGAAATTATCTAATTTTTGATGATGTAAGTATTAAAAATCATGCGAATATTGATTATAATTTTTCTTTATTTGTTGCTATTTCTTTATTCAACAAAGACAAAACTAAGATTTATACAAACTTAAATGATAGTTTAAATCAGATTAATAAAAGTTTAAAAATAGTCTTATTATCTTGTAGACCTTATAAGAGAGATGGGAAATTACTCATCTATGAGATAAAAATAAAAGTAAATATAATAGGCTAAATAGGAGTAAAGATGACCAAAAAAGACAAAGCAAAAAAATTTTATATTGAAGATGATAAAAGTGTAGCAGATATCGCCGTGGCATTAAATATAAATAAAAATACTGTGTACTATTATAAAAATTCTGATTTTAAAAAAGGTATTGACTGGGATGAGCTTAGATATATAAGCACATTAAACCCCGAAGACACACAAGATAAAGAAAAGATATTTTTATCTGTTTTAATTAAAGAATTCGATAAAGCACTTGTAGATTTAGCAAAAAGTGATATAGAAAAGAAGCTCTTAAAACTTGAAAGCTTTGCACGGACTTATTATAAGTTAAAAATACCAGATAATAAAACTGATGTAAAAGTTCAAAAAACACAGATTATTAAAGAGGTTATTACTAAGTTAGCAAACTTAAGTATAGAATTAAATCAAAAACAAGTTGCACAATTTTTAAGTGATAATGCAGATAGAATTTTACAGGATTTACTCAAAAATGCATGACAAAGAGATAAATGAATTAAAACTACTTTTAAAAGCACTTCCTAGATTAACGGATACTAGTAAAAATGTTAGAGTTAAAAGAGCTAAAAAGGATTTTTTTTATTTTATCAAAACTTATTTTTCGCATCATATTGAAGATGTTAAAAAAGAGAGTAGTGAGTTTAGAAATTATATACATAAAAATATAGACACTTTAGCCAAGCAATACAAAGTAATTATATTTACAGCATATAGAGGAGCTGCTAAAACAACAACTATATCTAAGCTGTACACTTTGTGGGAAACTGCAAGGAAAAATAGAAGATTTATAGTTATCATCTCAGCATCGCAAAGTCTAAGTGATGATATTTTAGAGTTTATTAGAACAGAATTAGAAGATAATGAAAATCTAAAGTTTGATTTTAATATAAAAGTGCAAAATAATAGGATTGCTGATATTGTTCTTTTAATAGATAATCATCTTATGAAAATACAAAGTTTTGGTGCTGGTGTAAAAATAAGAGGTATTGTATTTTTATCCTGGAGACCAGACCTAATAATCCTTGATGACTTTGAAAATGATGAAAATGTTTTAAGTAAAGCATATAGAGATAAATTAGAAAATTGGTATAAAAAAGCTATACGAAAATTGCCAAGTTTAACAAAACATTACAACATAATAATCCCTGGTACTATTCTACACTTTGATAGTGTACTAGCTAGACTTATTAAAATGAAAGGTGTCTATTATCAAAACTTTCCATTAGTAAGAGAGTTTGCAGATAACTATAAAGATTGGACACTAGACAATCCCAAGCTAGATATAGAAGAAATACATAATGAGTATAAAGAAGACAAAGCTTCCTTTATGCAAGAGAGACAAAACATACCTGTAAGTGCTGATGATATTTTATTTGGTGGATATAAGACATATAAAGATATGCCTAAATGTGATATGTATAGTATAGCCCTAGATCCTGCAATGGGAAAAAAGAATGGAGATTATTTTGCTATTGCTGTTTTAGGATATAAAGATGATGATAAAAGATTTTATGCTTTAGTAGATGGATACAAAACAAGTCCTGTTAATCTTATACCTAAAATTATAAAACTATATGTAAAATATAATTCATTTAGCAGGACTGTTATGAGTGTAGAAACTGTAGCTTATCAAGAATTTTTTAAAGATGTACTAAAAAAGGAAGCTTCAAAGTTAGGAATATTTTTAAATGTAAAAGAGTATAGAAATACAGTAAATAAAGAACTTAGATTAAATAGCCTTGCTCCACTTATCAAAGATAACACAATTTTAATAAATGAAAATGATGATCTACTACTTGAAGAGTTGATGACATATCCAAAAGCACCACATGATGACTTATTAGATGCCCTTGAAATGGCATATAGAAACCTAAAAAGCAATGGTAGGGTAGATTATAAGATTGTGAGTAAGGTTTTTGGTAATCGTAAAAAGCTTAGACTTAGCAAATATAGCTAAAAAAAGACAAATGAGTATTATGTATTGTATAAAAATAGTTAAACAAACCTCGTGCGAATTAAACATAATTTAAACACGGTTTGAAAATTAGATATAAGCAAAATAAGGATAAAAAAATGTTTAGGAAAAGTTTTAACAAAATATTAGATAAATTCAAGCCAAATTTTACAAGAAATATAAAATTAAATATAGAGAATGAAAATGAAGCAAAACTTCTAAATTTTTCTATAGTAAAATCTGCGATTGTTACGAATGATTTAAATGTGCTTATGGGAATATACCAAAAAATACTAAATTGTGATCTAAATATAAGCGCTAAGCTAGAAACTAGAAAAGATGCTTTATTATCCCTAGATTTTGAAATACAAGCCGACCTAAAAGAAAAAATTATAATAGATAAGATTTTAGAGAGTTTGGATATGGAAGATTTGTTAAAATCTATTGCAAACGATATGTACTTTGGCATTTCAATGATAAATATCGTATATGAAGTAAAAGACAATCTAATATTACCAATACAACATAAAGCAATTATGCCAACACTTTTACACGAAGAGAATTTAGAAGGTAAATTAAAATTATATTTTTACAACAATAAAAATGGAGATGAAAAAAAACTTTATATTGATACAATAGATAAAAACAGACTTCTTATACATACCCATAAAATAGACAATTGTAAACTTCAAAATAGCTCCATTGCTTATAAACTGCTATGGTCTGCTATTTTAAAACATACTATTATAACTCTTAACTTAGAATATTTTGATAAAGCAGCAGTACCTCCTCTTATTATAAAAGTGGATGATTTAAGTGATACAAAAAAAGCAGATGAGTTGTTCAAGGCGATGATGGAATTAAAATCTACGAGCATAGGTTTGTTTACACAAGATACCGAAATAGAAACGCTAAAATTTGGTAACAAAGTAGATTTTGAAAAATCTATCTCTTATATAGATAAAAAAATAAATGAATTTATTGTAGGTGGAAATCTAAGTAGCAGTAGTGAGGGTTCAGGAAGCCAAGCTTTAGGCAGGGTGCATGATGACCGATTAATGGAAAAGATAAAAGCAGATTCTAAACTTATAAATAAAACTATATCATCTTTTTTAAATAATGTATTAGCTTTAAATTTAGATACATATAAACCTGTAAAATTTAAGTATATCTTACCACTTCAAAAAAATCATGATGAATTAGAAACAAAATCTAAAATTGTACAAAATCTAGTCAGCTCTGGCTATGCCGTACCTGTAAAATATGTGAGTGAAACTTTTAATATAGAAGATATAACATTTAAGAAAGTAGAAGCTGGAGCTAATAATCATATAGAATTAAATAAACAAATTTTAAAAGAGAATAATGATTTAGAAACAAAAGCATTAGAAGATGAAATTATGGGATATGTTGCAGACATTGTTGAAGAGTCTAATTCGGATGATGATTTATTAGACAAATTATTAGAACAATATAATTTTATGGATTTTCAAAAATTTGAAGAAATTTTAACAAAAGAAAATATTAAAGCAAGCATTGCAGGAAGTATATCTGTTGGAAATGATAAATGAGCATAATATTTGAACCTCTAAAAGCAGATGAAGCTGTAAAATATATAAGAGCAAAAGGGCTTCAACTGTCTTATAATTACACAGATTTGATGTATCAAGCACATGAAAATAGTTTTACGGTTGCTAAAATGATGAAACTAGACTTACTTAAAGATATGCACGAAGCAATTGCTAAAAATATAGAAGATGGTACACCTTTTGCAACTTTTAAAAAGAATATCAAACCAACATTACAAAAAAAGGGATGGTGGGGAACAAAAGATATAGTTAATCCCAAAACAGGAGAGATTAAAGAAGTACATATAGGAAGTCGTAGGCTT
>JAKZMJ010000029.1 GCA_030491005.1 Sulfurospirillum sp.
TACAATCAGAAGGTGGAGCATCTGGAGCGGTTCATGGTTCTTTACAAGCTGGGGCATTAACTACTACTTATACTGCTTCACAAGGATTATTATTAATGATTCCTAATATGTATAAAATTGCAGGTGAATTGTTACCTTGTGTATTCCATGTATCTGCAAGGGCTCTTGCTACACATGCATTATCAATTTTTGGAGATCATTCAGATGTTATGTCTGCAAGACAAACAGGTTTTGCATTTTTAGCTTCAGGTTCTGTACAAGAAGTTATGGACTTAGCAGGTGTTGCTCATCTTGCTACGATTAGAACAAGAGTTCCTTTCTGTCATTTTTTTGATGGATTTAGAACATCACATGAAGTTTCTAAAGTAGAAGTAATTGATTATTCAGAATACGAAAAATTAATTGATATGGATGCTGTTCAAGCTTTTAGAAATAAATCATTAAATCCAGAGCGTCCTGTTACTAGAGGTACTGCTCAAAATCCTGATATATTCTTCCAAGCTAAAGAAGCTTCAAATAAGTTTTATGAAGCAGTTCCAGCTGTTGTTGATGATTATATGAAGAAAATTTCTAAAGTAACTGGTAGAGAGTATAATTTATTCGATTACTATGGTGCTTCTGATGCTGATAGAATTATTATTGCAATGGGTTCAGTTACTGAAACAATTGAAGAAACAATTGATTATTTAATTGCTAAGGGTGAAAAAGTTGGTATGATTAAAGTTAGATTATATAGACCATTTGCTCCTGAGTATTTATTAAAAATATTACCAAAAACAGTAACTAAAATTGCTGTATTAGATAGAACAAAAGAGCCAGGATCAATTGGAGAGCCATTATATTTAGATATTAGATCTATGTTTTTTGATATTGATGGACCAAAAATTATCGTTGGTGGTAGATATGGATTAGGTTCTAATGAAACTAACCCATCTCAAATTAAAGCAGTTTATGATATGTTAGCAAGTGAAGTAAAAAATAACTTTACAATTGGTATTAATGATGATGTTACTAATCTTTCTCTTGAAATTAAAGAAGAGATTGTTACTGAACCAGCTGGAACTACAAGGTGTATGTTCTGGGGTCTTGGATCAGATGGTACTGTTGGTGCTAATAAGTCTGCTATTAAGATTATAGGTGATAACACTGATTTATATGCTCAGGGTTATTTCGCATATGATTCTAAAAAATCATATGGTATTACAGTATCTCACTTAAGATTTGGTAAATCTAAAATTAGATCTACTTACTTAATTACAGAATCTGATTATGTTGCCTGTCATAACCAATCATATGTAGTTCAATATGATCTGTTAAAGGGATTAAGAAAAGGTGGTACTTTTGTACTTAATACTCAGTGGTCTGCTGAAGAATTAAGCGCTAATTTACCAGCTGATATGAAAAATAAAATGGCAAAAAATGATATTAAACTTTATATTATTGATGCTGTTAAGATTGCTGAAGAAATTGGATTAGGTAATAGAATTAATATGGTTATGCAAGCTGCATTCTTTAAGCTAACAGAAGTTATTAATGTTGATGATGCTATCGAATACTTAAAAGAAGCCGTTGTTAAAGCTTATGGATTAAAAGGTCAAAATATTGTTGATATGAATAATAAAGCAATTGATGCCGGAGTTAATGCTTGTACTGAAGTTGAAGTTCCTGCTGATTGGGCAACTACTACTGAAGGACAAAAAATGGCTTCAGATCCTAAAGATGGAGATACTGACTTTATTAAATCAATATTAAGACCAGTTTCTGCTCAAAAAGGAAATGATTTGCCTGTTTCAGTATTTAATGGTGTTGAAGATGGAACATTTGAAAATGGATCATCTGCTTTTGAAAAAAGAGCTATTGCAACTAGTTGTCCAGAGTGGCAAGTAGATAGTTGTATTCAATGTAACCAATGTTCATTTGTTTGTCCTCATGGAGTTATTAGACCTTTCTTATTAGATGCTGAAGAAGTTGCTAATAAACCAGAAAGTTTTGTAACTAAAAAGCTATTGGAAAAGGACTAGAGGGATTAGAGTATAAAATTCAAGTTTCAACTCATGACTGTACAGGTTGTGGAGTATGTGCTCAAGTATGTCCATCAAAAGTTAAGTCTTTAGTTATGAAGCCATTTGCTAGTCATGCTAAAGAAGTTGCTAACTGGGAATATGCTATGTCATTAACTATTAAAGATGATAAAATGCCTAAAACAACTGTTAAAGGTTCACAATTTGCTCAACCATTATTTGAGTTCTCTGGAGCTTGTGCTGGTTGTGGAGAAACTGCTTATATGAAAGCTGTAACTCAATTATATGGTGATAGAATGATAATTGCTAATGCAACTGGATGTTCTTCAATTTGGGGTGGATCTGCTCCAGCTACACCATATACAACTAACTCTAAAGGTCACGGACCAGCATGGGCAAACTCTTTATTTGAAGATAATGCTGAATATGGTTACGGAATGGCTCTTGGTGTTAAAACTGTAAGAAAACAAATTGCTGCTCAAGCTGAAGTTATTGTAGCTTCAGGTGATGATAAATTAGTTCCTGCATTTACAGCATGGTTAGAAGGTATTAATGATGCAGATGCTTCTAAAGCTGCTACAGAGTTAATTAGAAGTGTTGTAGATACAAAGTCAAATAATGCAGATGTACAAAAAGCTTTAGATTTTGTTAAAGCTAATGATGAGTACTTAGTTAAAAAATCTGTTTGGATTGTTGGTGGAGACGGATGGGCATATGATATCGGATACGGTGGACTTGACCATGTTCTTGCTTCTGGAGAAAATATTAATGTAATTGTATTTGATACTGAAGTTTACTCTAACACTGGTGGACAAGCTTCAAAATCTACTCCTACAGCTGCTGTTGCTAAATTTGCTGCATCAGGTATGAAAGTTAAGAAAAAAGATTTAGGTATGATTGCTACTACTTATGGATATGTATATGTTGCACAAGTAGGAATGGGAGCTAATCAAGGTCAATTTATTAAAGCTTTAGCTGAAGCTGAGTCTTATGATGGACCATCTTTAATTATCTGCTACTCTCCATGTATTGCTCATGGATTAAAAGCAGGTATGAGTTCAGCTCAATATAGAATTAAAGAAGCAGTAGCTGCTGGTTACTGGCATTTATGGAGATTTGATCCTAGATTAAAAAATCAAGGTAAAAATCCATTCATTCTTGATTCTAAGCCACCTACTGCAAGTTATCAAGATTTCATCAATGGTGAATCAAGATATACTGTATTAATGAGTCAATTCCCTGATGAAGGAGAAAGACTATTTGTTAAAGCAGAGGAAGATGCTAAAGAAAGATATGACAGTTATGTAAGAATGGCTGAAATGAAATATTAATTTTAACTAAAAACGAGGTAGCTTAGCTATCTCGTTTTTGTTTTGTTGAAATATAAGCACTGATTAAAGTTATAATAGGAGATATAAAACATAAGAAAGCATATGGTGCATATTTTAAAGTAGAGATACCTGTAATACCAATTATAATTAATGAATTTACATTCCAAAATTCAAGTGGTGCTATAATTGTACCAGTATCTGATATGGTTCTAGCTAAAATTTCATTTTTAATATTTAATCTTTTATAATCTTTTTTTAGTATTTCACCAGGAACAACAATACCAACAATTTGATCACAAGTTAATGTTGTAAGCATAGTACTTATTAGTCCAGTTTTTAGTATTAATGAAAATTTAGTATTAGTATTTTTAAGTAATACTGAAAATAAAGGATCAAGTATTTTATTTGACATTAGTAAAGCGTTTAATATTATAGCAGCAGAAACAATTAATAGAACTTCGAGCATTGGTATAATACCACCTGCTTTTAGGATATTATCAATAAAAAGATCACCGGTATTTGATTTATATCCAAATAATATATATTCAATAAGTTTATTAATAGAAGTATTTTGATAAATAACAGTAATAAAACTACCTACAAAAAATACAATACTCATATTTAATATAACATTTACTTTAAATAATGCCATTAAAATTATACCTACAGGTATTAGAAATAAAAATAATGAAATTTTATAATTATTAAATAATGTGTTTTGATATCCTTTTAGTAATAAATCATTAAGATTAATTGAATGATAGTTTCCAATTAAAAAATATATAATGCTTGTTATAATAATTGTGGGTAATAAAGTTTTAATACAAGATTTAAAATAATCAGAGTATTTTATATTGGTAATTTCTAGTGTGAGATTTGTAAGTGCAGATATAGGTGATATTTTATCAGAAATATATGCTCCTGATACTATAGCTCCTAGAAGTATTTCTTCTGGAATTCCAAATCCCTTCCCAATTCCTAGTAGAGCAATGCCAATTGTGCTAAGTGTACCTAGCCCTGTACCCATAACGGTCGATAAAGCTGCAGTAGATATAAAAGCAAAAAAAAGAAAATTTACATCTTTGATTACATCAAAAGCAAAATATACCAAAGTAGGTATAATGGCAGATGACATCCAAATGGAAATATTTCCTCCTAGTAGAAGTATAATTATATATAGAGATTTACATTGCTTTAAGCCGTTTAATGAAGAGTGTATTGATTTTTTTTTGTCTGTACTTTGGAAAAATAAAATAATAATTGAAACTAGAAAACCATAAAATAATGATATTTTTAAAAATACACATAAAGTTATAGATATAACTACTGCTAATATTGTTAATAAAGACCTTTTCATATTCACCCCATTATTCTCTAAGAGTTGCGATTATTTTTTCTGTATTTAAAAGCATATCAAATGCATCTGATATTGAAGTTACAATAATATCAGCGCTATTTAATGCTTTAATAGATGCTCCTTCTTTTCCTATTACAACAATTCCAATAGCTGAATATTTAAGCATTTTTCTATCGATGCTACCGTTTCCTATTGTTATACATTTATTTTGATCTAATTCTTTCATTAGTTGATACTTAGATTCAATACCACAAGTTTCATCTGTTATAATAACTTTTAAAGGATATTTTTTTAATTGATTTTCTACAGTTTTAAAAGTATCACCAGTAAATACATATATATTATATAATTTTGATAATTTAACTATGTAATCATATACAAATGGTAAAACTTTACCTGAGTTAGCAATGCTACCGTTAAAATCTAAAATTAAATTTTCTATTTTAAATTTTTTATAATTTGGAATATTTATTATCATTTTAATCTCCTAATGTTAAATTTCTAATATAGTTTTAGAATAAATCATATTTGATATAAAAACAAGCTTAATTTTCATACTTAAATGTAATATAGTAAATAAATATATATAAAGAATTTATTAATTGTGATATCATAGTTGTATAATAAATTAACTGGAGTTGGTAATGTTTGGGAGGAAAGTATTTATGGGTAAGTTTGTACATCAATATACAAGATTAAATACTACGATAACTCAGTCTATAAGATATTTTCTTATTGAAAAAGAAGTAAATAAATGGTTTGGTGATGTAATTAATATTGAAAATAAAACTGGTGGTAGTTTTAATTTAAAATTATCATTTGAAGATAATAGTTGGATTAGTAATTCTATAATTATAGAAAAGGAATTCGAAAAATTATTAAAATTAGATTTTCAAGTTCCTGAAAGTATGAAACAATTTTTTGAGTATTCTGTTGTAGATATTTTCTTTATGTTAGGTACAGCTAAAACTGAGTATTGTACAGAAATTCATGTTATACATAAAGGATTTTTATTAGATGAAAATACTCTAGAATTTTTTAATAGATTTTGGAAAGAGAAGCTTGAAGTGCTACGAAAGCATTTTAACGGAGATTGGATAATTGAAGATCGTGATTTAATACTTTCTGTATTAAAGGGCGGTTTGTAGAAAGGAATACTATGAATTATAAGTTAACAGTTAGTTATGATGGAAGTCGTTATAAAGGTTGGCAAAAACTTGGCGATACAGATATGACAATTCAAACAAAAATTGAAAATGTATTATTTGAAATGCTTTTTGAACCAGTAGAGGTTATTGGTTCTGGAAGAACTGATGCAGGAGTTCATTCAGTTGGACAAGTAGCAAATTTTAAAATTGATAAAGATCTTGCTCCAAAAGAATTAAAAGAGTATCTTTATAGATATTTACCAGATGATATTGTAGTTACAAGTGTTAAAAAAGTTGATGATAGATTTCATGCTAGATTAAATGCAAATGAAAAAACATATGTATATAAAATATATAATAATTTTTATCATGACCCATTTTTAAGAAAGCATGTTCTTCATGTACAAGAGCATTTAGATTTTGAAGCTATGAAAAAAGCTGCAATGTATTTTGTTGGTGAACTTGATTTTACTTCATATACAACAGCAAAATCTAAGAAAAAAACAAATGTTAGAAAAGTTATTGATATTGAAATTGTTAAATCAGGTTATGAAATAAATATTTATGTAACAGCTGATGGATTTCTTCATAATATGGTTAGAAAAATTGTTGGAACTATACTAGAAGTTGGTTTAGGCAATTTTGATGCTAAAGATGTAGGAGCAATTATTAGTAATAAAGATAGAGCTAAAACTGGTACAATGGCACCAGCAAAAGGATTATATTTATATAAAGTTAAATATTAAATAATTAAAAGCGTTGTCAACCGATATAAAAAATAGTTGACAATGCTTTCTTTTCATTGTATTATATCTTTGGAATAAAAAAATACTAAGGAGATAGATGATGAGAAATACAAAAGTAAGAGATATGGCATTATGTGCGCTATTTGCAGCATTAATTTCAATCGGCGCTATTTATGCAGTACCACTACCAGGTGGGATACCATTTTCATTGCAACCATTAATGGCAATGTTGGCAGGAGCTGTACTCGGGTCAAAGCGTGGAGCAATTTCTATGATGTTATATACTTCAATGGGACTTGTTGGCTTACCAGTATTTGCTAATGGAACTGGTGGTTTTGGAATGATAGCAAAACCTTCTTTTGGTTATATACTAGGATTTATTGTCTGTGCATATGTTGTTGGTTTAATTGTTGAGAAATCAAAAAAAATGAAGGTAAAGGAAAATATATATTCTTGGCTATAGCTCCATTTGTAGGATTAGCAGTAGATTATATTATGGGCGTACCGTATTTGTTTTTTATACTTAAAAAAACTATGGGTGATGCAATGACACCATCACTTGCATTAGCATATGGATTTTGGCCATTTATAATTTTAGATTTAATTAAAGCATCATTAGTAGTTGGTGTTATATTAACTATTTTACCAAGACTAGAAAAAGAATCTCTAATATAATTTATAAAAAAATCGATTGTTAATATACAATCGATTTTTTATTTAATTAGATTTCTACAATTTCATATAGCTTTGGTATATATGTTTTATAGTTATATTTATTTTCAACTATAATTTGGAAAGCTTGGGTTACTTTTAAGTCACCATGCATAAGAAATATTTTTTTTGGATGTTTTTTTAGTTTTCCAATCCAGTTTAATAGCTCGGCTTGATCTGCATGACCTGAAAATCCTGGAATAGTATAAATCTTAGCTTTATTAGTTATTTCTTTTCCATATATTGAAATTAAAGAATCTTCATTTTTAATTTTCCTACCTAAGCTTTCTTCACTTTGATATCCAACAAAAATTATAGCTGTTTTTTCATTATCTAAATATGCCTTTAAATGATGGAGTATTCTACCTGCATCACACATTCCACTTGCAGAAATTAATACTTTTGACTTATCATTTTTATTAAGCATAATGGAATCTTTTGCTTCAGTAATAAATTTTAAATTTTTAAATTCATATGGATGAACTTTTTCGTTTATATCTTTTATTATATTTTCTTTTACACCTTCTAGATCTTTATTGTAAACTTTTGTTGCATTTATTGCCATTGGACTGTCTACATAAAATGGTATTTTTAAAAGACTATCACTTGTAGAATTTTTTTCAATTAAAGTCTTTAAACCATAAATTAAATCTTGTGTTCTACCAACTGCAAATGCTGGAATTATAATAGTTCCTTTTTTATTAATAGTTTCTTTAATAATATTATATAAATTTTGAAATCTATTATTCATTTCACTGTGTAGTCTATCGCCATAAGTAGTTTCCATAAAGATATAGTCAGCTTCAGTTGGTATTTCAGGCGGATTTAAAATTTGAGAATGTTCTGTACCGATATCACCAGAAAATAATAGTATTTTACCATTAAGTTTTATATATACATGAGTTGAACCAAGTAAATGACCGGCGTTAGCAAAATAAAGAGAAATATCATTATTAATAATAATTTCTTTTCCCATAACTATTGGATTGAAAAATGATAATGAGTAATTTGCATCTTCAACAGTATATAGAGGTTCAATAGAATCCAAACCAGCTTTTTTCCTCTTTTTATTTTCATTTTCACATTCTACTTCATGTATTTTGCCACTATCAGGAAGAAGTATTTCACTTAAAGAGGCTGTAGCTCTTGTTAAGTATACTCTTCCTATAAATCCATCTCTTGTTAAAATAGGCAATCTTCCTGTATGGTCTATATGTGCATGAGTTAGGACTATAAAATCTAATTCTTGAGGATTAAATGGAAATGGCTCTAAATTTTTTTTGATTTCAGAGCTATTTCCTTGGAATTGTCCACAATCAATCAAAAATTTATATTTTTCTGTTTGTATAAAATAACAGCTACCAGTAACATTTTGAGCTGCTCCTAAAAACTGTACTAACATAAATACCTCCTATTCTTATCTTTCTTTATTCTATTATATACCAAAAATACAATAGTTAAAACGGTGTTAAGAATAAGAACATTATACAAAAATAATAATTTAATTTTTAAAAGAGTACCTTTTATATGGTATTTAAAGTATAATGGTTATGTTAATCTTATAGAAATTAAAGTGAAGTTCTATGGTATTATTTCGATATTTAACTCAATTGTTTTATTATATAAGACTATAGAGAGTAAATAATCGCACATGTTCTATGTTTAAGATGTGAATTAATAGTAAAAGGATGTTAAAAAAAATATGAAGATGAGGTCAAAATGAATAAGAAACTTATAATGTTATTAATCGTTGTATTTAGTGTGTTATTTGCTTTATATGGGTGCAGTAAAGATGTCGTAAATAAAGAAGTAAATACTGTTAATACAAAAACAGTAATAGAAGAAAAAACAGAAGACGCTGTAGAAGAAAAAACTGAAGACGCTGTAGAAGAAAAAAACAGAAGGTGGTGTAGAAGAAAAAACAGAAGTTACTGTAGAAGAAAAAACAGAAGGTGATGTAGAAGTTACTGTAGAAGAAAAAACAGAAGATACTGTGGAAGATACTGTGGAAGAAATTGATCCAACAGTAAATATAAAAAGACCTTACGATGATGTTGATTACTCTCCCAAGATAAAGTAAATAAATTTAAAAATAATCCACCAATTGAAGTTAAAGGTATATATATTACTGCATATACTGCAGGTGGAAAGAATGTTGATAAATATATAGATTTAATTAATAATACTGAATTAAATGCAATTGTAATTGATGTTAAAGATGATGATGGTAATATGTTATTTTATTCAGAAGCAGCAGAAAAATATGTACCTATAGCTAATACTAAAATTCAAACATCAAATATCAACGCTTTAATGAAAAAATTTAAAGATAATAATATTTATACAATAGCAAGAATTGTTACTTTTAAATCACCGAAATATGCAGTTAAATATCCTGAACGTGCAATAACTTATAAAAATTCAGGAAAATTATATTATGCAGATGGTGCTTATTGGGCATCTCCATTTGATAAGGAACTTTGGGCATATAATACTGCGGTAGCAAAAGAAGCCCTTGAAGTTGGATTTAATGAGATACAATTTGATTATGTTAGATTTCCTGCAACTGGTTCAAAACTTGATAAAAAATTAGATTTTAAAAATCCAAATAAAAGTTCAAAAACATTTGCAGTACAAGAATTTGTTAAGTACGCAAGAAGTGTACTTAATCCTTTAGAAGGGTATATTTCTTTAGATGTATTTGGTTGGACTGCAACTACTACAAATGATTCTGGTATAGGTCAACATTGGGAAGGAATGAGTAATGTTGCAGATTATATGTCACCAATGGTGTATCCATCACACTATGGTAAAAATAACTTTGGATTAGCTGTTCCTGATGCAAACCCTTATAAAACAGTTTATGCTAGTATGTCTGATGCTATTGAACGAAATGAAAATATTAAAACACCAGCTAAATTACGACCTTGGTTACAAGGATTTACTGCTAAATGGGTAAGAGGATATATACCATATAGAACTGTTCAAATAAGAGCTCAGATTCAAGCTTGTATTGATTTAGGAATAGATGATTATATTTTTTGGAATGCATCAAATAATTATCCTGAAGCTTGGTTTAAGGTAGAAGAGTAAAAAAATCAAAATTAGTTAGGGGTGGAGATTTGCCTAATAAAAAAAATTCAAATAGAAAAATTATAATAGTTCCAGTATTAGTTATAGTTATATTTGTAATTGCAGTTTTTATTTTAGATATTTTAGGATTTGCAGTTGTTAGTAAAATAAAAGTTATTTTTTCTTATATACTATATATTTATATAATTGGTGCTTGCTTTGTTGTTTTTTTTGAAGAAAAGAATCCTGAAAGAATGATGTCTTGGCTGCTTGTACTTATATTATTTCCTGGATTTGGACTAGCAGCATATTTAGCTTTTGGTAGGAGCTTTAGAAAAAATTATAGAGTAAAACAAAAAAAAATAAAAGAATGTTCAGATTGGTCAGGTAAGTATAATAGAAAAGATTTATCATGTTTAGATGAAATTAATGATAAAATACCTGATATAAATAAGACTTTAATAACTTTACTACAAAAAAATTCAAATACAAATTTATTATTATATAATGAAGTTAAAATAATGGCAGATGGAGTAATAACATTTTCCTTAATGTTAGAATCATTAGAAAAAGCTGAAAGTATGATTAATTTAGAGTTTTTTATTATTAAAGATGATGAATTGGGTAATAGATTTAGAAAAATATTAATAAGAAAAGCAAAAGAAGGTGTTATAGTAAATTTTCTTTATGATGCAGTTGGAAGTTGGAGGTTATCAAAAAAATATTTGCAATCTCTAGAAGATGCTGGAGTTAATGTGTTATCTTTTTTACCAGTAATTGCACCTTTTATATCTAGAGAAGTAAACTTTAGAAATCACAGAAAAATACTAACAGTTGATAAAAAAGTAGGATTTGTTGGAGGCTTAAATATTGGTGATGAGTATTTAGGGAAAAAAGAATATTTTGGTTATTGGAGAGATACGCATATAAGGATTAAAGGTGAAGGTGTTTATGCTTTGCAGAATATTTTTATTGATGATTGGGAGTTTTCAGGTGGAATAATTGATGATGATGCAAAAAGATACTCTGAAATAACAGATATGAAACCATCATTAATGCAAATTGCAGGTAGTGGACCTGATACTGAGAAAAATGTGATTATGCAAGGATATTTTAAAATGATTGCTTCTGCAAAAGAATATGTCTATATTACATCTCCTTATTTAGTACCAGAAGAAAGTCTTTTAGTTGCACTTAAGACTGCTGCTTTAAGTGGAGTAGATGTAAGAATAATTATACCATCAATGCCAGATCATTTTATGGTATATTGGGCTGGACAATCATATATTGAAGCTCTTTTAGAAGCCGGGGTTAAAATATATTACTATAAAGGTGGATTTATTCACTCAAAATCATTGATGGTAGATGATGTTTGTGCTTCTGTAGGCACTGCAAATTTAGATATACGTAGTATGGAGTTAAACTTTGAAGTTAATGCATTTATATATGACTCTAAAGTGGTTAAAACAGTTGATTTCAGATTTTAGAGAAGATTTATTACGATCAGAAGTGATAGAATTAGAAGAATTTAAAAATAGAAAGGGATATAGAAAAGTCCTTGAGGCATTTGGACGACTAGTATCTCCTTTACAGTAGGAGGAAATTTGATTTATTATTTTTCAATTATAATAATGGTTTTTTTAGACCAAATAGCAAAGCATTTTGCACAAGTAAAGTTATTAAAAGTAAGTACACTACCTCTTATAAAAGATGTATTACACTTAACATATGTTGAAAATACTGGTGCAGCATTTAGTATTTTTAAAGATAAGCAAGTATTTTTAATTGGAATTACAATTATGGTTGGTGTTTTTATAGTGCTATTACTATTAAAAGCTATTAAAACAAATGAAATATTAGTTTATAGAATTTCTTTATTATTAATACTTGGTGGTGCTATTGGAAATATTATTGATAGAGTTAGGTTGCATTATGTAATTGATTTTATTGATTTTAGAATTATAAATTTTGCTATATTTAATATTGCAGATATATTTGTTGTAGTAGGAACACTACTATTAAGTTATTCAGTGTTATTTAAAAATGTAAATATATGAACTACAAACTAGCCTAAAAAGCATAAGGTCATAGTATTCAAAAATGATTGCTATGATAGAATAGTCATAACACCCTTGGTGATGTATCAGACCATTTTATCATAGATCATTAGTAGAGTTGAAGTTGGATTTTCTAATTTTTAATAGATTAGCGATACACACTAGCTACACTAATGTAAGCAAAGAGATAATTGAAAAATATATCTAAGACTCCCAAGCCTTTAGGCGTGGGAGTATCAGATAGTATTTAATTATTTATTATTTTTATGACTAGTGTAGAAATTAATAAATCCTGCTATGAAAATTAGTAGGGTACCCCAAATAAAAGAAATGGTTAAGTTTTCACTCCATAATAAAACACCTAATATTGTTGAAAAAACAATATTAAAATAAGTATAAATTGATAACTCCGACGCAGGGGCAAAATGATATGCATTAGTCATTAATAACTGTGCTATAAGAGCAAAAACTCCAATTGCACAAAGTCTTATCATTTCAAAAGCTGACGGAATTACAAAGTCAGAAAGCATAAGTGGAAATGTTATAATTGTTGAAGTAAGGCAAAAATAAAATGCTATTGTTGTTGGAGAATCAAATAACCTAAGATATCTTATTGTAGTATAAGCAGAACCTGCAAACATTGCGCCTAGTATACCTAGTACTGCTGGATAGATATCAATGTTCATCTGTGGTTTAAGTAGTATAAGGAGTCCTATTAATGCTATAAAAATGGCAATAATTTGAGTTATTTTAATTTTTTCTTTAAGTACTATTGCACTTAAAATTATAACAAAAAAAGGTGAAAGTTTATTTAGAACAACGGCTTCTGAAAGATTTAATAAACTAATTGATTTGTAATAAAGAAATACGCCTGTTAAGCCAAAAGCGCATCTTGCAAAAACTAATTTTTTGTTATTAATTTTTAAAATAGTTTTATCTTTAAAAATAAAAAGGGAAAGTATAATTACACCAATAAAATTTCTAAAAAAAACTTTTTGTACTAAAGGGAACATATTTACTGATTTAACAGTTGTAGCCATAAGTGAAAAAAATAGAGCTGACATTATTATTAAAAAAATTCCCTTATATTTATTATTAATTAAATTCATAGTACCTCCTTGAGATTGATTCTTAAGAGTATTATAGCATTATTTGATTTAAAAGCAATTAATATGTAATACTTATATTGAAATATATTTGTCATAAAATTGTAACTAATAAATTGGATAAAATGTGTTAAAATAAAATGGAGTTTAATTATAAACTTTTAAAATGAGAAAGGTGAAATAAATGAAGTATTATGTAAGAATATTTGTAGTATCATTAGTTATATTTGTAGGAGTTTTTTTAGCTGGTTGGAATATTTTTGTTGATAGTAAGGAAGTGGATAATTCTATAATTGCAACACCAGAATTTGTTCCAACAGTTACTCTTCCAGGTGATAAAAAAATAAAAAATAAGGATACTAGTGTAAAAGTAGTAGAAACATCTAAAAATGAACTTGAATTACTTGTTGAAAAAAGTAAAAGATTAAATTTTCTTGTTTTTGCTCATGATGGTTCAAGGGCAGATACAATTATGTTTGTAAGTTTTGACCCAGACAGTAAAGATTTAGATATTATTAATATTCCGAGAGATACATTTTGGTTAGTTGAAGGATTTACTAAAAGAGCTGACCATAAAAAGATAAATTCTGTTTACGGCCATAAGGGTGATAAAGGTGGATCAAAAGGATTAAAACAAGAAATATCAAATATGTTAAAAGTACCAGTACATTATTATGTTAAATTTGATTATGATGGTGCAGCAGGTATCATTGATACAATCGGTGGAGTAGAAATAAATGTGCCTTTTGATATGGATTATGATGATGTATGGGCTAAACCTGAACTACATATACATTTAAAAGAAGGTAAACAATTATTAGATGGTAAAAATGCAGTGGATTATTTGCGATGGAGAAAAAATAATGATGATGTAAAATCTGATGGTGATTTACCTAGAATATCTAGAATGCAGAATTTTTTTAAAACTGCAGTTAAAAAATCAATAAATTTAAAATTACCATCAGTAGTTTCAGCAGGTATGAAATCAGTTAGAACAGATATAGAGTTAGGAATTGCTCTTAAATATGCTCAATATGCTGTTGATATGAATTCTAGTAATATTTCAACATACCGTTTACCTGGAAAAGCACCTCAAGGGTCTTACTATTATATTGGAGATTCAGAAGCAATTGAAGAACTATTAATTGATATTTATTCATCAGATAGAAATGGAGAATAGTATGCTTGGTGTTGTGAAAAAAATACTATTAGGAATATTATCATTATTTTTACTTGTGGTAATTGTATTTTTAGTATTTAAGGTAACTTATAAACCGTCTCATTTAAGAAGAGATGAAGTAGTAGAACATAAAGAAATAAATATAGATAAAATACAAAAAAAAGAAGAAAAAAAAGAAAAAGTGGAAGTAGTAATTCCACCAACAAAAGAAGAAATATATAAAAAAATGATTGATACAAGTGATATAGTAAATGTATTAGTTTTTGGAACTGATGGGGCTAGAGCTGATACTTTAATGGTTTTTTAGTTATAGTAAAAAAAATAAAAAGATATCTATAATATCAGTACCACGAGATACAAAAAATATTGTAGAAGGAAGAAATGCTTTAGGTCAAGATAAAATTAATGCTGTTTATGGATTCGGTGATGGTGATGGTGGATCTGATAATCAAAGAAAAGCAGTTGCAAAGGTATTAAATATACCAATTCATTATTATATTAAAATAAATTATAATGGAATAAAAGCAATTGTAAATACTATTGGTGGAATACAGACATATGTGCCATTTAATATGGATTATGATGATAGCTGGGCAAAGCCTGAATTGCATATTCATTTAAAAAAAGGATCACAATTATTAAATGGAGATAAAGCAATGCAATATTTAAGGTGGAGAAAAAATAGTAGTGGAAATATTAGACAAGGCGATATTAATAGAATTGGTAGACAACAAAAATTTGTTGTTAAAGTTATAAAAAAATCAATAAAAGTAAATTTAATAGATGTTATAAATTTATGTTATAAATATGTAAAAACAGATATGGAATTGCAGGATTTACTATATTACGGTAGTGATGTTATTAGTTTTGACTTTGATAATATGAATTTGTATACTTTACCGGGTAAAATTGGTAATTATGTTATACAAGATGTAGATGCAACAAAAGAATTAATTGAAAAAATCTATTTAAATAAAGAGTAATATTTAATTGTTAAAATAGTGAAAGAATCATTAATTAAATAAAAAAATGAGTTATTAGTATAGAATTAATAACAGATAGTAGTAAAATTCTGTCGTTTATGTATAGTTTTAAATCTATTATATTTAGGAGAGTTTATGAAAATTTTAATTTTAGATGATGATGATATAATTAGGGAAAGCTTAAATCTAATTGTTAGTAAAGCATTGCCTAAAGCTGAAATTTTATTAGCATCAAATGGATTAGATGCTTTAACATTAATTAGAAATAATTCTATAGATTTGGTTTTGTTAGATGTTGAATTAGATGCTGAAAAAAGAAAATTGGGAATAGATTTTGGTAGGCTAATAAAAAAAATATCCAAAAAGACTAATTTTATTGTTGTATCTGCTTATGATAAATATGCAATCAAATCTTATGAAATTCATCCATATTACTATTTACTAAAGCCTATTGATGAATTAGAGTTGATTAGAGTATTACATGAATGGATGTTAATGGAAAATTCAAATGGAAAAAATTTAGAAAAAACAGATATAAGCATTAGTATAAAAAAAGGCGTTGCTATAATTCCTTTTGATGAAATCATTTACTTAGAAAAAGAAAAAAGGGGTAGTAGAATAATAACTAAAAATAAAATATATTGTTCAAATGAGTCATTAGATAATATTCTTTCGAAATTGGATAATAGGTTTTTTAAAACTTATCAATCCTATATTGTTAATATGTCAAAAATACGATCAATGGAGATTTTGCCCAATAGATCATGGGAAATAGAATTTCGCAGTATAGATGATTGTATATTAATAAGTAGATATAAATATAAAGATTTTTTTGAATTGTTCAGGAATATCGACAAAAAAAATAAGATTTAATCTGATAGTCATAAATTTCAAGATGATTATAATAATAACTTTAAATCATATAATAAAGGTGAACCTGCTAATAGTGTTCGTATAGCTTTAGGTTCTTTGATTATAAAAGAAAACAAGTATTTGCAATACTTTCTTGGTGTTTTATTAAAAAAAGCAAAAAGATTTTAACTATCATATGTTAAAAGAAATTTGAAAATAATAGAATTGTAAGTGTAAGTCAACCGTATATACGCCCAATCGTCCGTAGAAAAGCAGGTAAAAATATTGAGTTTTTATCAAAACTATTAACTTCACTTGTAGATGGTTATAGCTTTATAGACTATATGAGCTTTGATTGTTTTAATGAAGGTTGTTACTTAAAAGAATTTGTAGAGAAGTATAAAGATAAATTTGGATCTTATGGAGTAGCAAAAAAAATATAGCTTAGGGCTATAAAATCAAAAACAGGTATAAGGACTAATAGCGAAATATCAATTCATTTTTTTGTAATGAATTTAGGGAGACTCCTTAAATTTTTGTGCGCTTTTGAAATAATAGTAAACCAATACAATTTAAAGCATCTAATTGTATTGGTCTAAGCATTCAGTAAGCCCTAATTAAGGAGGGATTAATATTGCATAAACTTAAATTGGTATATATATTTATTGGATTAGCGACAGTTATTATAGCTTTAACTGATATGTTTTATATAACAATAAATAGATATGAAATTATTATTAATGCTATGTTTTTTCTGAGGGTATCAATATTACTGGGAATTTTTATAGAAGGCATAAAAATAATAAAAAAAATAGAAAAAACTTTTATTGATATATTTGTTAATTCTAATGTTAAATTGGCGGAAGAAAAAATTTTTGAAGATCATAGAGAAATTATTATTGAAAAACATGAAATTGCTAGAAAGCTACAAATTGTTCAGTCTTACGTTAAAATGAAAAAACTTGATGAACTCGAGAAATTGAAAATTTTGGAAGAAGAAGTAGAATTAAATGGGGTGAATAAAAATAATGAAAGAGGGATTGGAAGCAGTAAAAATTGATATTATTATTTTTCAAATATTGATAATGATTTATCTTTTTACCTTTGGAGCATATCTGGGTAAAGTGTTTATAATTCTAATGGTTATTATTATATCAGTTAATTTAATATTTGTAATTTCCCTTATTGAAAAAATACATAAAAAAATTTTATCAGAAAGAGAAATTAAAAATAGATTATTGATGTTTTATAAAGGTAAAGATGAATCACTACAGCATATGCTTAATATAAAAGAATTATATATAAAAGGAGATAAAGAAGGGTTATTAAATTATATTGCAAAAAGTCAGAGAGAATATAATGATGATTTAATAATATGTAATTTAGAAATTTTAAATATAATTTTAAAAAAATATATATTTATATGTAAAAGAAATAATATAAAATTTACTTATAAATTAGAAAAAGATATTAGTAATATTATAAAAAAAACTGCAATTACTCCAGAAGAACTCTGTACAATATTAGGAAACCTTTTAGATAATAGCGTTGATATTTTATTTAGGAAATTAGATAATAAAGAAATTTTTTTAAGAATTGAAAAAAAAGATTTTAAAGTAATTATTTCTGTTTCAAATAATGGTGATAAATTAAGAGAAAGTATTAAAGGAAAAATGTTTAATTTGGGTTTTTCGACAAAATCAAATAATAGAGGAATGGGATTATTTATAGTATCTAAATTAGTTAGTAGTTTAGGAGCTGTTTTAGATGTATATTCAACGGATAAAGAAACTCGCTTTGAATTAATATTAGATGTATTGGAAAAAAACAACATTTAATAGGAGGAATTATGTTAAAGGTTAGTTGGATATACTTAATTCATAATATTTTATTAGTAAATGTTTTTTTTACTTATAACAAAATCTATTTTTTGCTATAAGGTTACAATAAAAAGAAGTTTAGTATTTATTACATGGATGCAAATTTGTTTTATAATTAGTGATTTTATTGTGCAGCCATTTCTCTCTTTAGAGTATAAATATATAGTAATATGTATAGGTTTTTTTATTGGATTTATGTTAATACTAAAATTTAATATTATTTCAACATTTATTGTAATGGGGGTAATAGTTATGATAAATACTTTTTTAACAAATATAAATATAATTCTTATGTTATTATTTTATGATAAAAATTATGGAAATGCATTAGATAATAATTTTTTTCAGTATACATCTTTAATATTATTGTTTTATATTTTTTATTTTATTCTTAAATATTTCAAAGTAAAAATTTTGGAAATATCAATATACAATTAACTAAGTTTATATATTTGTATTTATTAAAATAATATAATAATAAGTTTTAAGTGAAATACACACTCCTCTAAAGGGGAGGTTCTTCTAAGGGCATAAGTTCACCAGATTCAGTATTTTGAAAGGATTACTAGGATGAATAGTTATAACACCTTTGTTTGACCCATTAGACTTTGCTCTATCGTATATCATTAAGTAGAGTTGGAGTGTAAGACTCGGTGTGGTATACATGTAAGCTATTTTATAATTATAAAGATGAAGTTGGATTCTCTAATTGCTAATAGATTTGAGATATGCACTACCTGCTTTAAACAGGTGAGTTTTACGCTTAAGTGTATAAAAAATGATAGTAATCTGAAATTAATCTTCAGATTACCGTTAAATAATTTATGTCATATACAATTGCTGGCTATTATAGTTTTTGATTGCAATAATTATCTTACTTTAGCTTTTAAAAAAAAATTTCTTCTATAGATTTATTAAAATAGTCAGCTATTTTTTTTGCTAGAGTTAAAGATGGTATTCTATTGCTATTTTCTACGTACCCGTAGTGGCTTTGAGTTATATTTAGTGATTTGGCAACTTCAGCCTGAGTTTTGTCTTTTCGTAGTTCTTTTAGTAAATTCATATTATACTCCTAAATAATGTAGTTAATTATAATGTTATACAACAAACCGTTGTTTGTCAACATTTTAATGACATTTTGTTAATCCGATTTATGAAAATAACTATCTGTTGTATAATAATAGTGGAGGAATATTATGAGTACAATACTTGGATTACGTATAAGAGAATTAAGAATGGAATCTGATTTATTACAAAAAGATATAGCAATAAAGTTAGGATTATCTACTAGTGGATATGGTTATTATGAAACAGGACGACGCAGTCCTGATAATGAAATGATAAAGAAATTAAGTGAATTATTTGAAGTTTCATCAGATTACCTATTGGGTATATCAGAAGATAAGAATAATTTAACAAGATCAACAAACAATAATTTTAAAAATACTTTTTCAACAAAGGGTTTAAGTAAAGTAGATATAGAAATAATTCAAGCTATAATTGAGAGATTAAAAAAATAAGCAAAATGCAGTTTTTAATGCTTTTGCTTATTTTATTGAGTAAATCATGTGGGAGTAAATATGTTTAATATAAAATTGTTGAATGAAATAAAAAATAAAAAATTATTTCCAATAATGAGAATTAATGCTCTTCAAGGTGGAGTTATGATTAAGTCAGGTAGATATGAAATAATAGAACTTGAAGAAGTGACTAAAGAGGTTTATTTTTATAAATGTCTTGACCATAAAATTGATAAAGTAGTGACTATTGGAGAATTTTTTCCGCAAGGTTTATTTGGAAGTGATTTAGATTTGCTTTTATTTAGAGATTTTGAAGATAACTTTATACAAATAGAAAACCCTTCATTTATAAGAAACAAGAATTTTGATATTTTAATAAGCAGTTTTATTGAGGAAGCATATTCCTTAGAAAAACTTTTTAGAGATAGTTCGTTATTTAAAATTCGTGAGATTTTTAAAGAACATAATACAGTATATATTGTTATAAATTATAGAGAATGGCCTTCACTTGATACTTTTTTCAAAATGAAGTTTAAATTTACTGAAGATGAAATAAATTGGATTACTAAAGAATTATTAAAGGTTATTATAAAATTTCATAATAGTGATATAGTTTATAAGAATCTTTCGCCTAAAAAAATATATATTAAAAATAATGGAATAGAAATTAATGATATTGATACTTTTAATTTATTAAATTCAAGTAATTTTTTTAAAAAAGAAATAAAAAACGAAAAATATTTAGCACCAGAAGTAATATCTGGCGATGAAATGATTGGATCATGGACAGATTGTTATTCTATAGGGAAAATACTTTTTGAGTTATTACATTTAAAGTCTAGTTTTGATGATAAAGTTATGTTGGAAAAATACGATAAAGTTATTAAAAAGTCAACATTATTTCATATTGATGATAGGGTAAATAATTCTGAAGAGTTTTATAAAATATTATTTGGAGATTTAAGTAAAAAAGATAATTTTTCTGTTTTAAAATTTTTAAAAAAATTTAAATCAAAATTTGATTAATATATATATAAATAATTAAATAAAATCATATTATTAAGTATGTTTCATGACGTAAATAACCCTCTTCGTGCAAATGACAGTTTTTTTTTTGATAAATGAAATATAATTACAATAGATAGCTAATAAAATTTATGTAGGAATATTTATTTGAAGAAGAGAATATTGTTGTAGATAAAGCAGTTGAAAACGCTGATATTTGTTAAAATAATACTTTTAAAAGTATAAATTCTAAAAGATGTATAATGATTAGTTTATTTTTGCGTGCCTTACAATAGTAATCGGTTAAATATGTATTAAAACTGCCTATATGTGCAATGTTATAGAATAAAGTTTTATTATATTATATAATCGAAATGGTCATTTTTATTGGAGTGGAGATTATTATATTAGAGATTATACTAAAATTATTTACATAAAAAGGTAAAGTCAAATTTTCTTTTGTAAGTTATTTTTTTTATTCCAAGATATTTGTAGCACCTGAAATAATTAGGCTTGGCAAATATTATAAAAGTTAATTTGACTGTTATACAAGATGATTATTGGGATTAATAAAGTTATAATTATTATTTTGTATAATTTATGTATCTAGTGGAGAATATGAGGCGGATTATGAGAGTAGATCAACGATGCAAAAAAATGCTTTTAAATAAATTTTATATAAAGCTTGTAGAAATTAAAGAACAATCAATTGATTTAGATTATGGATTAGAGATTGTAAAAATAAATAATGGTTTAGCGTTAAAAAATAACTGTGAAGCTGAGCAACTTATGATTTGCTTTCACTATTCTCATTTTACATCAGAGATTAGTGTTTCAAGAAATGGTATAAGATTTTTATATTCTAGAAAAATGTTGCGTATTAAAAAAAGTAAGGTTCAAGATTTATTGAAAGTTATTTCAGATGATACTAGATTAAATGGTTGTTATAGAAGTCTTGAAGTTTATATTTGCTATATTCTTTCAAAATAAAAACTCGATTTTGAGCATAATCATAAAGTTTTATTTAAATAAGTTGTACTGGAGCTAAATATGAATGTCTATATCTTAACTGATAAATATAAATATACTAGAATTATTACTATTATAGCTAATAATATATCATCAGAAATAAAAGTAAGAGAAGTTAATTCTAATATGCCTGTAATAAAAGAATCAATTAAATCTAAAGATATTTTTATTATTGATGATAAATTTTATTTTAATGAAGGATTGAAAAATTTTTGCATTTTAAAAGAATTAAAGCAGAGTGTTATAATATTATTAGAAAATAATAGAAATATAGAAAGATATATTGAGTTAAATGTTGAACAGTATTTTGATGTATTATTTGAATGGAATGATTTAAAACTTATAATTAGTAGAATGTTTGAAGAATACAAAAATAGCATTAACAATATTGGTAAATATAAGGATTATTCTGTAAAAACTAAAAGTGGTTATAAATATTTTGAATATGATGACATATTATTCTTTGAAAATACAATAAACTCTGTTATTATAAGTACAACGAATAATGAATATACTGTAAAAGATAGCTTGGATAGTATTATTGTGGAAATTCCGAACTCGTTTGCTAGGGTTCACGATTCATTTATAATAAATTATTATAATATTATAGGAATAAAAGATTATAATAGTAAAGTATACTCTCTTTATTTTGAAGGTAGTGAAAAAATAGCTTATATGAGTAAAAGTAAGTACATAAAATGTATTAGTAATTTAAGTGTTGATTACATAATAGAATTTAAAAAGGAAGGACTAATATTTGTTTGATTTATTAAATCAATTATTACCTAGTGAAGTAAGCGTTTTTATAATGTCAATGTTGCCTATTATAGAATTGCGTGGCGCAATTCCATTAGGAATTGGATTGGGAATGACACCAATTAAGGCAACTATTATTTCGATATTTGGTAATAGCTTAATAGTACCAATATTATTAATAATAATAAATCCTCTATTTAAATATTTTAAAAAACTTAAAAAGCTTAGAGGTTTTGTAACAAAGTATGAAGAACGTGCTACGAAAAAAATGGAAAACTATAGAAAATATAGAATGATTGGATTGTTTTTCTTAGTTGCAATTCCCTTACCTATGACAGGAGTATATACAGGTTGTGTTGCTGCAATTATTACGAAGGTAACGTTTAAACATAGTTGTATGGCAATTATTGCTGGTGTAATTTCAGCGGGCATAATAGTGTATTTATTATCAAATGGAGTTTATATTCTAATAAATACATAGATAGTACATATTTTATTGATATTACAAGTGTAAAAGAAGAAAGCAGGTTGTTATGAATATTTTAGTTACAGGTGGTGCAGGTTATATAGGCACTCATACATGTGTTGAATTACTAAATCATGGTCATGATGTAGTAATTGTTGATAACTTTGTAAATAGTGAAAAAGAATCAATTAAAAGAGTTGAAGAAATAACAAATAAAAAAATAAAATTTTATGAAATTGATATTTTAAATGAAAAAGCCTTAGACTTGGTTTTTAAAAGTAATAAAATCGATGCAGTTATTCATTTTGCAGGATTAAAGGCAGTTGGTGAATCAGTAGAGTTTCCTCTTAAATATTATAATAATAATATAACTGGCTCAATAGTTCTTTTTGAAACTATGAAAAAGCATAATGTGAAGAATATAGTTTTTAGTTCTTCTGCAACTGTATATGGTATGAATAATATTTCGCCATTAACTGAAGATATGCCTCTTAGTACAACTAATCCATATGGAACAACTAAAATGTTTATAGAAAGGATATTAACTGATTTATATAATTCTGATAACGAATGGTCAATAGCAATTTTAAGATACTTTAATCCTATTGGAGCTCATCCATCTGGAAAGATTGGGGAGAATCCGAAGGGAATTCCTAATAATTTAATGCCATTTATTACTCAAGTGGCTGTTGGAAAGAGAGAAAAACTAAGTGTTTTTGGTAATGACTATAATACTCATGATGGTACGGGAGTAAGAGATTACATACATGTTGTAGATCTTGCGAAAGGTCACTTAAAAGCTTTAGAATATACTATGAATACAAATAAAGTTGAAATTGTTAATTTGGGAACTGGAAAAGGATATTCTGTTCTTGATATAATTAAAGCTTTTGAAGAAGGCAATAATTTAAGTATTCCATATGAAATATCTGAAAGAAGACCAGGCGATATTGCTACTTGTTTTGCAAATACCTTAAAAGCAAAAAAAATATTACATTGGGAAACAAAGAATACTCTACTTGATATGTGTAAAGATTCTTGGAGATGGCAATCAAATAATCCTAATGGATATTAATATGTAATTAAGTTTTTAATATATCTTGTAAAAATTATAGAGAATAACCATTTTAAAAATTTAAATGATATGAAATTAGAGTGAATTTTGAGCAAATCTTAAATACGTGAAATTTGACGAATTAGTTAAGGGAGGACAAATGGAACAAAATGAATCATATGATGAAATATCATTAAAAGAATTGATATTAATGTTAATAAAACATAAAAGGTTGATAATTATATTTACAGTTATAGCTGCAATGTTAGCTGGAATTATTAGTTTGAGTTTAAATAATAATTCTAAGGAGGCTAAACTATTATTTTCTATTAATCACAGCAAAATTACTGAAGGTCTAAACCCTGATGGAAGTAAATTTGATAAATATGATATAGCTTCTCCATTTATTTTAAATGATTTAATAAAATCACTTAAAATGGAAGGTATATTATCTACTAATGATATTAGAAAGAACATAGAAATAATACCCTTAATACCAAAATCAATATCTCAAGAGGGTGAGTTTGCAATAAAAAAAGAAGGTAAAAGCAATATTTACTATCCAAATCAGTTTTTACTTATTGTGAAAACAGATTATAATATTGATAGTGATTTGGCAATGAAAATAGCAAATGGAATAATAGATTCTTATATTAATTATTTTACTAAAGAATATGTTAACTCAAGTCCTGTAATAAATAAAATAATTACTTTTGATTTTGATGAATATGACTACTCAGATACATCAATGATATTTCATAATGAATTAGATACTATTATTGATTACAATAGAAATTTAATGAATATAGATTCAGGATATAGATCTAAAAATACTGGACTTTCTTTTAATGATATTATTCAATCCGTTGGAATAATTGATGAAATTGAATTAAATAGAATAGATTCTTTAATTAGTTCATATAAACTTACGAAGGATTCAAAAAAATTAATTGTTTATTATGAATATTTAATCGAGCAATTTAAACTAGAAAAAAATAAGGGTGATAGTTCAGCGGGTATTTTAAAAGATATGTTAGAAAAAATTGATAGTTCAAGAAATGGTTTAATTCAATCATTATCTGAAAATGCTAGTGAAGAAGATGATAGTTATTTTAGTAGCTTAATACTTAAATCTTCATCTTATGCTCTTGATGCATCTACAATACAAGATGATATAGATTATTATGAAAAAGAATTACAAGATATCAAAGATGGCGTAACTTTATCTAATATAGATAAAAATGAAGCTATTAAAGAAGTAGAAGGAATTATTAAAGATACCTTTACATATTTGCAGAAATGGATTATTATAACTAACAAAACATCTAGTGAATTTTATGAAAAGTTAATGACAAGGGCTATAACACCTCTTTCTCCGGCTGAGATTTATACTAGTATTAATATTAAATTAAAATATTATGATTGGCTTAATATTAGGTTTAATGGTTGGTGTGTTTTATGCAATTTCCAAAGAATATTGGGAAAAAGCTTAGGGGGTGAATAATGAAAAAAAGTATGAAAAATAAGATGAAAATACTAGTTATTAGTTTTGTATTAACAGTTATTTTGGTATTTGTTTATGATATATCTCAAACTAAAGAAGTTACTACTGTTATTAGTCTCCAGTTTGATGGAATTGAAAAAGGTTTAAGTCCTGATGATACAAGGTTTGAATATAATGAGATAATAAGTGAAGATGTATTAAAAATAGTTGCTGAAAAAGCTAATGTTAAATATACTAGTGAATTAAGTGAAATGATATCGATTATTCCTTCGCTTCCAAAAAATATTGTAGAAACTATTAAAACTAAAAGAATTAACGGAGAGGATTATTTTTATTATCCAAATGAATTTAAAATAGTAATTGTAGCAAATGATAAAATAGGATATAATGAAAAAACTTGCTTATTATTATTGGACTCATTTAAAGATGGATATGAAGAATACTTTGTAAATAAATATAAGTATCCATTTATTAATTTAAGGGAAATGTTAGGTTATTTTAATGATGTAGGAAATGAGAATTCTGAAACTGTGGAAAATACTAATAATGGAAATGATTTATTTGATTATTCAAAATATGACTATCCAGAAATAACAAAAGTATTTCAGAATGAATTTAATATGATATCTAGTTATTTAAGTGTATTAATTGAAGATGGTCCAGAATTTATATCTAGTAAAGGCCATACCTTTAAAGATTTGAAAGAAACAATTAATTTATCTAAAAAATTAGATCTTAATCAAATAGATGCATTAGTAAACTCTTTAAGTTTAACTAATGATTTAGATAAGCTAATACTTAAATATAAATATATGGTAAAAAAATATGAGCTTAATAGTAGTAAAAAGCAAAATCAATATGCAGTATCTGAAGGTATGCTTGCATTATTAGAAAGTAAAGAAAGTTCAATGGTAGTACCAATTGCAAATGGAGAGTTAATTACAATAAAGGTATTAGATGATTCTTATGATACAATTGCTTCAGATGCAACTGAATTTAGATTAAAAGCAGGTGGTATAGATGAAGAAATAAAATATTTAAAATCAGAATTGGATAAACTTGCTACCTCATTAAGTAGCAGTGAAAAAGTAGTAGAAGGTAAAAAGGAAGTAGATAGCTTAGTTGTAAATTTAAACGGGAAAATTAAGAAATGGATTTCAATGATTGAAGAATCATCAGTTGAATTTTTTGATGATAAATATAGAGATTCTGTAACTTTAGTAAAATTTGCTGAAGTTAAGAAAAGTTCTACTAAGAAAAATGTTGCTATTGGTGTATTTATTATGTTTTGTTTATTTATTGTATTAAGTAAAGTAGTTAAAAATAAGTAGTTTGATATTAATGTAAAAATTTATTTGTTTTAAAATTGATATATGTATTTTATGTGGTTATATATGTACTTAAGATGACTATTTATGCATATCTATATAAAAAAGAATAGAAATTAGATATAGTAGAACTGTTATACATATAATTTTTTTGGTATATTGCTATACTTATAATTAATATCATAAAGCGGAAAAACTTGATTTATAGATAAATAAAAGCTTTGTAAATTAAATTCAGAAAATTCATATAGATTAGTTAAAAATGTGTGATATAATATGTAATAGTAGAAAGGAGTGGTATTAGTGTTAAAAAAGATAATAATTATAATTCTTATAGTTGCCCTAATAGGTTCTATTGTTACATATGTTGCGTATAAAAAAATTGAAGCTAGATTTGAAAGTTTTATTTTGAGTGAAGTTGAAAATAGGAACTCTGAATTAAATAAAGCAAGTAATAAAATTATTGCAGATAGCGAAAATATAAAAAATCATGATAATACATCAGAGCATAAAAATATAAATGACCATGATGGTATAATGGATCATAAAAGTGAAAATGACCATGATGGTATAATAAACCATAAAAGCGAAAATGACCATAATGATATAATAGATCATAAAAGTGAAAATGACCATAATGATATAATAGATCATAAAAGTACAAACGACCATAATGGTGTAATAGACCATAAAAGTACAATAATAGAAAAAAACTCAGACGTAAAAAATGATACTTCTGTAAAAGAAGAAGTAGCAAAAAAAGAAGAGATATCGAAAGTGGTAAAAGAAAAAAAGGAAGAAGTAAAGTATGATTATGGTGCTGATAAATCTGAAGCTTTAAAACTTGCAATGTCAAAATTAACTGCACTTCAAATATCTAGATTAATAGAAATTTCTAGTGGTGGTTTTACAGCAAGTGAGAAACAAGAAGCTAAAGATATGTTTTATAGTAATTTTACTAGTGAAGAACAGAATTGGATTTTAGGAGTATATCAGAGGTATTACTCAGAAAAAAGTGGAGGTTAAGTAGTGAAGAAAAGTTTAATAATGTTTATTTTTATTTTAGCAATAAGTATTTCATCGATTTCATTTGCTAATGATTCTAATGATAGTTTGGATAAGGAATATATTAATTTAATAATATCAAAATTTGATAGTTTAGATGCCGCTAAAAAAATTTCTACTGCAAAAAAGATAAAAATTTTATTATCTGATGATGTTGGAGTAGAAGTATTATATCTTGAAATTAATAAAAAAAGCCAAAGTCAATTAGATAAATATGGTATAACAGAATCGATTTTAAGAAGAAATATAGATTCATTTAAAAACTGGTCTTCTAATGATAGGTTATCATTAATTGATGCTATAGTAGATGATGATAAATCTGAAATAAATAGTTTAAATAATAAATACGCTAAATCAGATGAAGATCCATCAAAATCAGATCCATCAAAAGTAGATCCATCAAAAGCAATTACTAAAGAAGAAGCAGTTAAAGTTTTACTTGATAAAGGTTTTCTTTCTGGAGAAATTAAAGTAATACCAGGTCTAAAAAATAAAACTTTTTTAGATATAAAAAACCATTGGTCAAATAAATATGTATTGTTTTTAGTTTCTAGGGGAATTATTGAAGGATATAATGAATCAAGTTTTAAACCAGAGGCAAATATATCAAAGGCTGAAGTTATTACTTTAATAACAAAATTAATAGTAGCTGATGCTAAAAAAATTGATAGATATACTGGTTCTGTATTAGATATAGAATCTAATAATTGGTATGATGATTATATGAAACTTGCTTATACATTAAAACTTGTTAAAGCTGATGAATTTGGTAAGTTAAATCCAAATCATTTATCAACTAGAGAAGAAGTTATTGAAATATTGATAAATGCTATAAAAATTATGAATTTACCAATTAGTGATGACTTAAAAGTTTATAAAGGAAATTTTACTGATTATAATGATGTAGATGATTCTATTAAGGAATCTATGACTATAGCTATAAATTTAGGTTTAATTAGTGGTGTAGATAAAGATACTATTGCTCCAAAAGCAGAAATTAAAAGAAGTGAAATAGCTGTTTTAATTAAAAAATTATATTTATATATAATAGATAAAATTTAATTTTTTAAAATAAGAAATTACTATAAGTAGAAAAATTGTTATACTATATCTATTAAGATTTTGTTTTAATTAATTTACTAATAGATATTACATAAAATATGAAAGGGCAACCTTTGATATAAAGCGAATTATTATATTTGGAGAATAAGCTATATGGATACGCCGGCACTATATTTGGCTATTTTAATTCCTAAGTTGAGTGAACTATCTCTATTTATAGAAATTAAATATCTAAATCAAAAGTGATTTAGAAACACTATTGTAGAAAAAAGGAGAAAATGAATGAAACTCAAAAAAATTCTAATAGGAGCATTAGTTACATCGATGATTCTATCAAATTCATTAACTGGATTTGCCCAAACGAAAAATATTAACACAGTTGAAGAAAATAGCACGATTACTTCTCTTTCAACTGGTAATGATATTTTTGACGAATTATCTAAAAAATTTAAAAAAATGGTTGCAGGTACAGGTGAAGGTTCTAATTTAACTAAATTTATTTATGTTGGATCTTTTTTAGGAGGTCAGAAAGGAAAGATAGCAAGTGAATTAGTAGAAGAATTTAAAGGAAATAAAAAATCTATAAAAAATTTAATATCATATGGATTTGATGCTTCTGTAGTTGAAAATATCTTAAATAAGATATATGGTAATAAAACTTTAATTCTTAATATGGCTAAGGATAGTTCATTAGACTATAATACGCATAAAGCGGCTTTAGAAACATTAGTTAATGATATTTATTTATCATTACCTAAAAAAGTTAAAACAGAATTAGGTAACTTTGGTAGTGATAAATTAGTAATGTTTAAAGAAATTTTAAAAGTAATGATTGAAGAAACAATTGCTGTTCAAACTAAAAATACATCTACTAATGCTATTCCAGATAGAGATTTTGTATTACAAGAATCAGCAAAAACTAAAATGAAAGATAAATTAATTGAATTAAAACATACTGGAGTAAATGATAAACAGTGTTCAGATATTGCAGAAATGTTTTATGACTTTGCAAATGTTTCACTGTCTATGACTGAAAAGATGTTAAAATTGGATCCTACGAATAATAATGCAATTAATTATGGTTATGAATTAATAATTGCTGCTAATATGATGAAGACTATTCCTTACAATCCTAACTCAGGTGGTTCAGGCGGTTCAGGTGGTGGCGGTTCATCAACACCTACAACAACAACACCTAAAGTAGATAAAGCTGTTGAAGGAGCTAATAAAAAAGTAAATGCTGTAATACCTGATGCTGGTAAAGAATTAACTAAAGAGAAAACTAAAGAAGTAATTAAGTTAGTTGATAAGTTACTAGATGATGCTGCAGTAAATATTAAAAAATCATCTAATCCAGAAAAAGTAATTGGACTTATTAATGAAACAATGGATAAAGTAGTTAGTGCTCTTAAGGGTAAAGAATCTATGAAATTAGTTGAAGATTTTGTAGGTTTAGTTGAAGATGCATTAAATAATCCAAAATTATCTCAAAGTAAAGCAGAAGAAATGGTTATAGAAGTTCTTTCTGGTACTCTTAATAGTGTTTTAAATAAAGCTGATTTAAGTGCTGAAGATAAAAATATTGTTAAAGATCAAGCTTTAGGTTTAATAGAAAAAGTTATTAAATCTGCTGGAACAGTTAAAATTAAAAGTTCAAGTAAAGTAGATTCTACACTTTCATTTAAAGTTAGTAAAACAACAATTAAAAATGCTATAGCTAATGCATTAGCTGCACAAAAATCTATTGCAGATTCATTAGCTGGTACTGAATTATCTTTACTTGCTAATAATGTAGAAGTAAATGTTAATATTGAATTACCAGAAGTATCTGAAAATGAAAAAAGTATCTTTAAAATTAGACGGAGATGCAATTTCTGCTTTAGGTGAAAGTGGTATGGGATTAACAGTTAAAGCTAAAGGCGTATCATTTAAGTTGCCAGCATCTTTAATGGCTGCAGCTAAATCAGGATTAACAATTGAAAGCAATCCTGTTTCTGATAAAGATAAAGCTAAATTAAATAGTACTACTAAAAATGGTACTGCTACTGAGTTAAAAACATTAGATTTATCAGTTACTGATGGTAAAAAATCTATTAATGGTCAAGTAGAGTTAACATTCTCATTAGCAGACTTAGTTGGTGTAGATTTAGATGCATTAATGGTTGCTGTATTTGAAGATGGAAAATGGGTTAAATTAAATTATGAAATAGTTGATGGTAATGTTGTATTTACAGCACCTCACTTTAGTATATTCTCATTAATGGAGTTTAAACCTACATATAATGATATTAATAATATCTGGGCAAAGAAATATATTTATTCACTTACTGCTAGAGGTTTAATAAGCGGAAAGAGTGATACTAAATTTGATCCAAATGGAGAAATTACAAGAGCTGAATTTGTAACTATTTTAGTTAATTATTTAAATTTAAATGATCCTATTACTGTTAACTTTAAAGATGTAGAAAAAGGACAATGGTATTCTGAATATGTTGCAAGAGCTGCATATAATGGATTGACTGCAGGAGCTTCGAATGGTAACTTCTATCCGAATGCTGCTATAAATAGACAAGATATGGCTGTAATGATAGTTCAAGCATTCAAAATTAGAAATGGTTATGTTTTAGCTGGTACAGCTGATAAATTTGCAGATGATAGTAGTATTTCTGATGCAGCAAAACTTGCTGTATATGCTGCTAAATCAAATGGAATTATAAGTGGATATGCTGATAAGACTTTCGGGCCTTTAAAAACATCTACTAGAGCAGAAGCTGCAACAATGATTTATAAATTATTAGAGAAATAATAAAAATAGCTAATGTAGTAAAATAATTTATTACATTAGCATAATTTCAAAAACATATCAATCAGGATATATAATTTTATTCTGTATTGGTATGTTTTTTTTGATAGCAAAAAAACTTAAAATCAATTATGATTTTAAGTTTTTATATTTTAGTATAGAAAATAATTTTATTTTAAGCCTAAGTATTTCTTGCGAGGTTTGCTTGTAATAACAAATAATATAGTTTAATGTAATTGTATAACATAACTATATACTCTTTATAAGGCTTGAATTAAGTCGTTATTTATAGGGTGAATTATATAAGTTGTTTTGAATTAATTATTTTTTCACCAACACTTCTAATATTACCAGCTCCTAAAGTTAAAATAATATCATTAGGTTGGGCTGTTGCTAATATAAAATCAACAGCAGTATCTAAATCACCAATATACTTGACTTTATTTGTTTCAGAGGCTATTTCAGCAACTAAATCAGTTGAATGTATAGTTTTATCAGATTCATCTTCACGACCTGGTGGTGAGTATATATCAGTTATAATAATTGAATCAGCATCATTAAATGCAGTAGAAAATTGAAGCATTAAATTCCTAGTTCTTGAATAAGTGTGTGGTTGGAAAATACATACAACCTTATTATTTGGAATTTTTTTAGCTGCAGCTAAAACAGATTTAATTTCTGTTGGATGATGAGCATAGTCATCAATTATAGTTGCACCATTATATGTTCCAAGTATTTCAAATCGCCTTCTGACACCAGCATATGATTTAACAGATTCAATAATTTTATTAGTTTTAATATTTAACTTATAAGAAGCAGCTATAGTGGAAAGAACATTATAAATATTATGCTTTCCAGGAAATTTTAATTGGAATGCACCCAATAAATCTTCCTTATAAAAAACTTCAAATTGACTATGTCCATTATCATCAAAAACAATATGTTTTGCTTGGAAAGTACTATTTGAATTAATTCCAAAAGTTATAACTTCACAATCAACATGAGAAATTATTTTTTTTGCGTTATAATCATCATTATTAATTATTAGAGTTCCATTACTTGGAATATTTTTAGCGAATTTAGTAAATGCGCGAATTATATGATCAAGATCTTCAAAATAATCTAAATGATCTTCATCTATATTTAGAATTATTCCAATATTTGGCTTGAACTCTAAAAAATTTTCCTTGTATTCACATGCTTCTAATAAAAATATAGAAGTATCTCCTATTTGTACATTACTTCCTATAGTAGAAGCAATTCCGCCTATTAAAATCGTCGGGTTATGGTCTGAATCATTTAAAATAGTAGAAAGCATAGAAGTTGATGTGGTTTTACCATGAGCACCTGCAATTGCAATGCTAGTATTATATTCAGGCATTAAAACACCAATCATTTCAGCTCTAGTTATTATATCTAGATTCAGTTCTCTAGCTTTAATAAGTTCAATATTGTTATCAGGTACCGCTGAAGAATAAACAATTAGATCAGGTCCAATTACATTGTCTTCAACGTGATTAAAGTTTATTGATATTCTCCTAACTTGATTAAGTGGTCAGTTATAAATGAGCTATTTTGATCAGAACCAGTTACTATATAAGATCTTTTATTTAATATTTCAGCTATTCCACTCATCATAATGCCACCGATACCAACAAAGTGTATGTGACGTATTTTTTGTAAATCAATCATTAATATTCTCCTTAAATCTTAAAAAAATCAAGTTTGTCTTTAACTCTAAAAGTATATCATAAAATAGAGAATATAGAAATAGAAACTAAGTAACTAATTATTAATAATGTATTTTTTTGAAATGTTTAGTATATAGAATTAATAATAAAATATAGTAAAAATTACTTTTGAAATTAAAACTACAATGTTTTAAAAAAATAAAATAAATAGTTCTCCTAATTACTTGCAAATCAACTTAAAAACGAATATTATTAATATATAAGAAAAAAACATTCGGAAAATAGGAGAATATAAGTGAATAGATATAAAAGAACCGAAAGAATAGGTGCAATAACTCAAATACTAATATATGTAAATTCACCTAATAAAGTTTTTACTCTAGCACGGTTTACAGAAATGTTTTTATCCTCTAAATCTACGATAAGTGAAGATATTGTGATATTAAAAGATACATTTGAATCTCAGAAAATAGGTAAAATTGAAACAATAACAGGAGCAGCAGGGGGAGTTAAATATATACCAATTGTATCTAAAGAAAAAAAGAAAAATATATTTGAATCATTAGTAAAAGAATTATCAAAATCAGAGAGAAAATTGCCTGGAGGATATTTATATATTGGAGATATTTTATTTGATCCGAAATATTGTCAACAATTCGGTTCGATATTTGCTGAAGCCTTTATTAAATCATCTATTGATTATGTTGTTACTGTGGAAACAAAAGGAATACCACTTGCTTTAATGACAGCGCATTCTTTAAATATTCCGTTAGTAGTATTTAGGAAAAGTTTTAAAACCGATGATGGACCTACAATAAGCATACATTATGCTTCTGGATCTGATGGTAGCTTAAGACTATGTATGCGCCTAAAAATGTTATGGAGAAAGATTCTAATGTACTTATTATTGATGGATTTATGAGAGCTGGCGGAACAGCTCAAGAATTAAATATTTAGTAGAAGAGTTAAGCTGTAAAGTTGTGGGGGTTGGTATTTTATTTGATGAAACAACCAACAATAATAAATTAGTTGATAAATATTTTAGTGTTTTTAGTATTTATCCAAGTGAATCATCAGATTGTGTTCAAATAAAGTCTGATATGCTTGAATAGATTTGACCCAAAAGTTGATTATTTATAATCAATGTAGGGTTTTGTCAAAAAAAGTTAGAATATTTTAACAATTTAAAGGTATTAATATTTTTTTATAGAATATTATAAAGTAATGAGTAATATCTAATGAAGGAGTGGGGGAAAATGAATATAACAGATGTTAGAATTAGAAAATTAAAAGATGATGGTAAGATGAAAGCAGTAGTTTCTGTAACTTTTGATGAATCATTTGTAGTACATGATATTAAAATTATTGAGGGGCAAAATGGATTGTTTGTAGCTATGCCCAGTAGGAAAGTTGGAGAATCTGATTATCGAGATATAGCTCATCCAATTAATTCAGAAATGCGTTCAGAGTTACAAAAAACTATTTTTGATGCCTATGAAAAAGCAAAACTTGAGTTAAAAGAGGAACATACATTTTTAGAGAGTAGTTCAGTATAATATTAAAGAGTTCTTATTTTTTAAGAACTCTTTTTATTTTTTTTATAAAATTTTAATTCAAGTATATTAATGATTAATGAATAATGGTATAATGCATTCGTTCTTATTAATGAATAGAGAGATTTTTTAGATACTTTTACTAAATGATAAAAGTTTACTTTAGTAGACATATACAAGTGTGGAGGATGTAATGGAGAGTATAAATGGACTAATATATACATCAGATGATAATTCTAAAATGAAATCAAAAAAAATATAAAGAAGAACAAATTATCTGTGGTAAAAAAAGTAATTGATATTGTTACTAATGCAGTTTTAGAATATGGTATTTTACTTGAAAAAGAAGAATTAACTAATGATTTAAAAGAACTTATAATTTTTATGGGTCATGGAGCATTTGTAAATATTGAATTTGTTTTATCAGAAGTTGAACAATATAAAACTGAAATTACATTATTTAAAGATGGAAATGAAAATGATTTTGTTCTTTATATACCTAAGAATATTATTTTTGAAAATATAGATATAATAAAATCAAATTGGAGTGGTATAGAAGAACTTGCTAATAAATTGAGTGATACAATACGAATAATTGATACTAATGAAGTAGTATGCGTAGAGTCAAAATTAGATTTAAGTATTGTTACTCAAAATATTCAATATGAAATTAATTTGAATATAGTAAATAAAGGAGCTACATTAATAGATTTTGATGCAACTTATATAGATTTTGATGTTAAAGTGGGTATAGATACTATTATTTTTCCAAATACATTTTTGAGTGGCAATACTACAATAGGAGAAGATTGTATAATAGGTCCAGATAGTAGAATTCAAAATTCAATTATTGGAAATAATACAAGTGTAAAAGATAGTACTATTTTAGATAGTAAAGTAGAAAATAATACAAAAGTAGGTCCATATGCATATATAAGACCAAATTCTAAAATTGGATCAGAAGTAAAAATAGGAGATTTTGTTGAAATAAAAAATGCTGAAATAGGAGATGGAACTAAAATATCTCATTTGTCGTATGTGGGAGATGCAGATTTAGGTAAAAATTAATATTGGATGTGGAGTAGTATTTGTTAACTATAATGGAAAAGATAAAAATAGATCAGTTATTAATGATAATGTTTTTATTGGATGTAATTCTAATATTGTTGCACCTGTTGAGTTAGAAGAGTATTCATATATAGCAGCTGGAACAACAGTAACAAGAAATGTACCTTCAGGTGCTTTAGCTGTTGGTCGAGCAAGACAAAAAAATAAAGACGGTTGGGTTGAAAGAAGAAGTTTAATCAAAAAAAAATAATGAATTATATTTAGATAATGATAGTGTGGTGAACATCATTATTTAATAGTTTATTATTTAATATATTGTATTGTTTTATTAAAGACAATATCAACAAATGTAGATACATCTATTTAGGAGGAGAAACATGCATTCTAAGGGTAAGAAAATTAAAATTTTTTCTTGTAATTCAAATGTTAATTTAACAAGAAAATTTGTGGTGAGTTAGGACTACCAATGGGTAATGTTGAAGTTAAGAAATTTAGTGATGGAGAAATTGCTATAAACTTATCAGAAACAGTAAGAGGGGTAGATGTTTATGTTGTTCAATCTACAAGTCCACCATCTGTAAATACGTACTTAATGGAATTACTGATTATGATTGATGCACTAAAAAGAGCATCAGCAGGAAGAATTACAGCAGTAATGCCTTACTATGGTTATGCTAGACAAGATCGTAAAGCTAAAGCTAGAGATCCGATTTCAGCTAAATTAGTTGCTGATATTTTAACAGCAGCAGGAGCAGATAGAGTATTAACAATGGATTTACATGCATCACAAATTCAAGGATATTTTAATATTCCAGTAGATCATTTATTAGGTGGTCCAATATTAGCTGAATATTTCTTAAAAAAGAATATTGAAAATTTAGTAGTTGTTTCTCCAGATTTAGGATCAGTTACAAGGGCTAGAAAGTTTGCCGATAGATTAAATGCACCAATTGCAATTATTGATAAAAGAAGACCAGAGGCAAATGCAGTTGAAGTTATGAATATTATAGGCGATGTAGCAGGTAAAAATGTAATATTAATTGATGATATGATTGATACAGCAGGAACAATTACTCAAGGGGCTTCAGCTTTAATAGAAAGTGGAGCAAAAAGTGTTATAGCTTGTTGTACACATCCCATTTTATCTGGTCCAGCAATTCAAAGACTAGAAGATTCAGTTATTTCAGAATTAGTAGTTTTAGATACTGTAGAATTAAATGAAGAGGCTAAGAATGTAGATATGATTACTCAGCTATCAGTAGCTGAAATCTTTGCTGAATCAATTAGAAGAATATTTAATAATGATTCTGTAAGTAAGTTATTTGATTAAAAATTAATTTATATTTCTATAAAAATACTATAACATAATATTTGTTATAGTATTTTTTATTGGAATTTTGACATAAGATTTGTTATTATGTATAATTTATATGTATATTAAATTTAAAAAATATTATTGGAGTATTGGTGGAAATATGTATAAAATAGGAGTTTGTGAAGATAATAAAGTTCTTTGTTTAGAAATTAAAAAAAAATTAATAGACTTATTAAATGAAATTGAATTAAGCATAGATATATTTTTTTCTGGAGAAGATTTAGAAAAAAATTTACTTAGTGAAATAAATTATGATTTATTAATACTTGATATAGAATTGGGTTTATTAAGTGGAATTGATATAGGTAAAACAATTAGAGGAAAATTAAATAATAATATTACACAAATTATATAAATTTCAGCTAAAAGTAGTTATGCAATGGAATTATTTCAAATCAGACCATTTGATTTTTTAGTAAAACCAATTGATTTTACTAAATTAGTAGAAGATGTTTTAAAGGTTATAATAATGAGTGGAATTAAAATTGGTTATTTTGAATTTGTTATTAATAAAAAAAAATATAAATACTCACTTAATAGTATTTTATATTTTGAAAGTAAAGGAAGAAAAATTAAAATTGTAACAATCAATGAATCAAAAGAGTTTTATGGAAAAATAAGAAATATTTCCAATGAATTAAAAGAAAAAAATTTTTATTTAATACATAATTCGTATTTGATTAATTATAATAAAGTTAAAGAACAACGATATGAAAATATAAAATTAATAAACGAAGAAGAAATACCTATTAGTAGAAATAATAGAATTATTATGAAAGAAGTTTTAATGAATCATATGAAAGGAAGTATATAAAGTGGAAGTTTTTAATTTTGAAAGTCAGATATATTTAATATCAAATTTTTTTAGAATTTATGTTTTATATAAATTTATAAATATTTTTTTAAAAAAAGATTTACAGATATTAAATTTGAATTTATTGCTTTTATTTTAGACTATAATTTACTATTAATAGTATATTATACTTAATTTTTAAATCGCCATTAGTAAATTCCCTAAATAATATAGTAGTATTTTTCCTTTTAACATATTTATATAAAGGAGAAATTAAAATAAGAATTTTTATAACTATATTAAATTTTACAATTGGAATGACTTTAGAATCAATAATTTATTTTACTGTAATTAATATGAAATTTCCACACTCAGAAGTTATAATGATTACAAATATAATATCTATATTATTAAATTTTATATTTGTATTAATTATAGAAAAAAAGATGAAATATGTATCAGAAGAAGTATTAGAAAATAAATATTTTATATCATTACTTTTAATACCTCTAGGAAGTATATTTATATTTGTAGCTAATATATTTTTAACTGAAGGAATTAGTAATACAATTAAAGTTATTAATACTTCAATAATTTTATTGATAAATTTTTTAGTTTTTTCTCTATATACAGGAATATTAAAATCATATAAAAGAGATTTTGATAATAGAATATTAAAACAACAAAATAATGCTTATAAGAATCAATTTGAGATAATAAAAGAAAGTCAAGAAAATATTGAAATGCTAAGACATTGATACAGATAATCATATAGCAGCTTTAACTGTATTATCAAAAGAAAGTAATAATGTGGAAATATTAAAATACTTAAATAGAATGAGTGATGCAGTAGATGTTGGTAAGGAATATGTAAAAACTGGGAATAGAAATATTGATAGTATTATAAATTATAAAGTTCATGAAGCAAGAGTTCATAATATTATAGTAAAGACCCATATAAATATTCCCAAAGAATTTAATATATCGAGTTTTGATTTAATAGTTATATTGGGAAATTTAATTGATAATGCAATTGAGGCATTAGATAAAACTATAAATAAAAAATTAGAAATAGAGTTAATTTTTAAAAAAGGAGTTTTCTATATAAATATCAAAAATGATTTTAATGGAGAGATTATTAAAAAAAATGATTTATTTGAAACTACTAAGAGAAATAAGAAAATTCATGGGTTAGGATTAAAAGTGTAAAAAAATTAGTTGATAAATATAATGGAACAATGCGAATAAACTATAGCAAAAATAATTTTATTGTTGAAATAATACTTTTCAATTAAAGTAAAAAGTAGAAGAAATTCTATTTTTTTTTTATGTAAAACTGCAAGTTATTACATTTAGCATGCCATTTAGTACATCTAGGTATAAAATTTTAAGATACTGTGGTATTATCAAACATAAAATATCGTAAGGTAATATGATAACTAAAATCTATAGTATAATTTTTTTTAGTGAAATATTAGGTTTTAATAATTTCTCTTTTAGTTTTGATTCATATAAGATTTTTTTCTTTGATTTGCTGATAAGCAATAAAAATATTGTATTAATTGTAAGTATTATTATTGTAATACTTGGAATTGCATTTGTAAAATTATTAGATAATAGTATTTAGATATAGTATATTATTGTAATAAATTTAAGAAAATTATTTATTATGATTGCATAATGGAGGTAAAATGAATAAAATAATTTTGGTATTATTACCAATATTAATAATTACATTAGCATTATTTATAAAACCATTTGGGGATTCTTGTGATGGTTATATAACTAATGTTAAGTTAAGTCATGTTATAGATCAAAATTCTCATTATTTTAAATGGTATGTTAAAAATTGTTCAGAGGATAAGCTTACATATGAAAAGGGATCAATTATGAACTATATTATAAGAAATACTTCTTCAAATAAAATTTATACTTTAAAAGATAAGTTTAATGAAAATATTATTTTATATAATAATGATTTTTTTGAAAAAACAGTTGTAATAAATAATTTGCCAAAAGGTAATTACTCAGTTGAATTTTGGGCTGCAAGTAGAGAAGGGACAGTTGTTAGAATGAAATTGAAGTTTGAAATATCTGAAATAGTAAGGTAATTAAGTTTATATTATACTATCATAAAATTATTAGATAAATACTTATTAAATAAATAGGTGTTTTTTAAATTATTGTTTTAAAAAAGGGTATATATTAAAAAACTTGTGATAGGAGGAAGTATGAAAAAGTTAGAAAAAGTATTATTAGGAGCCTTTCTAGGAGATGCTTTTGCTCTAGGTGCACATTGGATTTATGATATAGAAAAAATCAAAAGTAATTTTGGTAATATAGATAAGATTGTTAATCCACTTAAAGATACATATCATCAAGGAAAAGTTAAAGGTGATTTTACACATTACGGAGATCAAATGTTGATTCTAATGGATTATTTGGGTAAATCAAAAGAATACATACAAAAAGACTATAGAAATTATTGGTTAGAAGAGATGAAAGATTTTAAAGGATATATGGATCATGCAAGTAAGGATTCAATTTTTAATCTAAAAGATTTAGATATAGAGGTAGGTTCAAATTCTAATGATTTAGCAGGGATTTCAGGGATGGCCATATTTTTATTTTTTAATAAAGATAGTAAAGAAATTTTGAAAAAAAGAATATTAAAAAATGCTAGTTTAAACCCATGGTAATAAAAAATTTTTAGAAATAGCAGAAACATTATTTGAGATAACTTATGGAGTATTAGAAGGAAAAACACTAGTAAAATCACTCGATAATGCATTTGAAATTGCAAGTCCAAGAATAAAAAAAATGATTACAAAGGCAAGAAATAATTTAGATAAAACTCCAGAAGAGGTTGCTTTAGACTTCGGACAAAGTTGTCATAGTGGAGAAGCATTTCCATTAACAATTTATTTATTATTAAAATATAAAAATAATTTTAGAGAAGCATTTATAAATAATGTTATGATAGGTGGAGATTCAGCTGCTAGGGGCATAGTACTCGGAATGATTTTAGGTGGACTTAAAGATTCAGAAATACCAAATGAATGGATTAATGAAATGAATTATTATCCTAAAATTAGAAGTTTTATTTTGGGTTAATTTAAATAAGACAAGTAAAAATTTTAATTAATTTTTACTTGCCTTTATATTTTTTCCGGTCTAGTATAGATGATATAAAAATACCTATTAATACACCATTTATAAGAGTTACAACATAATTTCCTAAAAATTTAAAGCTAAAATTTCCCAGAATTAAAAAATTACAAGTAAAGATTATAATTGTTATTAAAATAGTCCTACTGAAATAAATATATTTTCCTTTTATTAGAATATGGTTTTATTTTAGAGTTATTTTTACTCTTATATAAAAAGAGAATTAACACTAGAAAACCTAGGATAGTACTGCCATGTTGTAGAAATTTATAAATTGGAATATTAAATTTATAAATTTTAATACTCATATTAAGAATAGGAAATTTATCAACAAAAAAAACCGTGACTATGTGTAAAATATCCCATAGTACATGTGAAGCCATTCCAATAAAAGATGAATAAATAAATACAATAACATCTTTAAAAGATTTAAGACTCCATTTTGAAATCACATAATTGTAAAACCATTTATCTAAAGGTGAAATCAGATTTAAAATTAAAGATTGTTTAATTAAAAAGTGAAAAATATACGCAATTAAAAAACATAATGGTAAATTTAAACATAAAAATCCCAAAAAAGTATGACCTATTGTACTAGAAGGATAAAATTTTATAAAATATTCAAAATCAGGCGCCATACTACCTAAAACCAATCCTGTTAAATCAAAATATTTACTTAGTTTCTTATATAATGGTAAAATAATAGCAGGGATGTGAAAGTGTAAATGGCATGGACGCCTCCCTTTTATTTTAAAATTAAACTTTTTCCTAGTTCAGTACATATAAATAAATCATCTTCATCAGGTGTTTCATTAATTATTAGTCCATCATTAATAAGGTTGGCACCATAATTTTCCATTTTGCTTGTCCAGTCTTGCATCCATTGTCCTTCACCATTCAACTATATGACCCAAATAATATAATATTTTTATTTTTTGATAAACTTTCCATTGATTCAATAAATGCTAGCATTGTAGCTTCATCTATTTCTTCACTACCACAAGCTGGGCATCCTAATGCTATAATATCAGCCTTTTCAAAATCTGCTTTACTTGCATTTTCAATTCTAATTAAATTTGCATCAGCACCGGAATCATTAGCGCCATTTAAAATAGCTGTAGCCATCATTTCTGTATTTCCAGTTTCACTAAAATATATAATTGTTATTTTCTTCATAGTTTCCTCCTAATTTATAAAACCCTGTTGATAATCGTTATCAGTTAACTAGAGTATATATTTAAGATTACTAGTTGTCAATATTATATTTTATTTAGGCAAGCTTATTTTAAATATAGTGCCTTTATCTATTGTCACTTGAAACATATATTTTACCGCTATGTGATATAACAAGTTGTTTACATATTGCTAGACCTAGACCATGCCTTTTCTTTTAGTTTCACGAGCTTTATCACATTGATAAAAGTACTCAAATATATGAGGTAAGTTTTCTTTTGATATTCCAATGCCATCATCTTCAATAAAAATTTCATAAGAATAATTTGTTTCTTTTGTATATATTTTAATATAAGTTTGGGTAAACTTAATGGCGTTATTAATTAAATTTTCTAAAACTTGTCCTATTCTAAATTCATCAATATTTAAAACTAAATCTAAAATTGGTTTTTCAACAATAAATTCAAAATTGTTTTCTTCAGATGAGAATTCAAGTGTTTTAGTATTAGTGTACTCTGTTAAAAAAGTTGACATAGAAGTTGGGGCTATATTAACAGTAAACTTTTCAAGCTCTAATTGAGTAAATGTAAATAGGTCATCGATTAAATGATCAAGTCTCATAGATTTAACATGAATAACATTTAAATAATTTTTAATAGTTTTAGGATTAGTTACAACGCCATCTTGCAGTCCTTCTACATATCCAATAATACTCGTAAGTGGTGTTTTTAAATCATGAGTTATACTGGCAATAAGTTCTTTTCTTGAATTTTCATATATTTCTTGTTTCCTAGTTGATATTAGAAGTTTATCTTTCATTGTATCAAACTCTGCACATAATTTTCCAAATTCATTTTCACCGTGATATTTAATTTTAAAATTTAAATCACCAGATCCTATTCTTTCAGCTGCATAGTTGAGTTCCTTTAATGGAGTTAATACAAAATCAGATAATAATTTTGATAAAATAAATACCATTCCAGCTAAAGAAATTAGAAATACAGCAAATAATGTTATTATTACATATATAAATTCAGATGAATTTTTTCCTTCAACTATGACTTCAATAGAATTAAAATCTATATTTTGGAAAACAGGAACTTTTATAATATTAAATTTAATTAATATTATGGCCATTATTACGATTAAAAAAGGAACAATAAATAATGAAGTCAGAGCAAGAGTTAACTTTGATCTGAAGTCAACTCTCATTTTTTCTCTCCTTTAAATTTATATCCTATGCCCCATACTGTTTCAATATATGAAGGCCTAGATGGGTCTCTTTCTATTTTTTCGCGTATTTTTCTAATATGAACAGTTACTGTATTAATATCACCATATTCATTGTATCCCCAAATTTCATCAAAAATCTTTTCTCTAGATAAAGCTTGATTTGCATTACTAGCAAGGAAATGAAGAATCTCAAATTCTTTTACAGAAAAAGGAACGATTTCACTATCTAATGAAACTGTGTATGCAGTAGAATCAATTGTTAAACCCTCAAATGATAGTACTTCAGAAGTTTCTTGAGTTACAGATAATTCATTAAATCTTCTTAATTGTGATTGAACTCTAGCAATTAATTCTCTAGGACTAAATGGTTTAGTTATATAATCATCTGCTCCAAGGCCAAGGCCTATTATTTTATCAGTATCTTCTTTTTTTTGCGCTTAATATTAAAATTGGAATATTTGATTTAGAACGAATAGTACGGCAAACTTCAAATCCATCTTTTTTAGGTAACATAATATCCAAAATAGCAAGCTGAGGCTTTTCAGATTCAAATAGTTCAAGAGCTTCTTCACCATCGTTTGATGTAATTACTTTATAATTTGATGCGACTAGATAATCTCTAATTAAATTAGCGATTTCTTTTTCATCTTCTACAACTAATATTTTCTCATTCATATAATTTTCCTTTCTAACATATGGGTTCGTATACTTATATAATATTTTATAATTTCTAAATTAACAAGAATTAGTATTAATTTTAATAGATATTTAAGCAGATATAAGAGAATTATTAGTATTATATTACATGTTTCATTTTTTTATGAATTAATTCATAGAATTTGTTATAATTACTATGTAACTATTCTTTGGGAGGGACTATGTCTGATTATCACGAGTTGACTAGAATGATGCAAAAAATAAAAAGAGCTGAAGGAAGACTTAAAACATTATTAGAAAATAAACAAGTTTTAGAAAAAAACATAAAATTGCAAGAAGTAAAATTAGAAAAAGAAAATTTTGATGTAGAAAAATTAGAGGGTCTCTCATTAATTGGATTTGTACATCTTATTAAAGGTACACTAATTGATAAGCTTGATAAAGAAGAAAAAGAAGCATTGCTTGCTAAAAACAAATATGAATATTTATGTCATGAATTAAGATTTTGTTTAGATGAAATTAATTTATATAGAAAAAAAGTAGAAGAAAAATATATAATAGAAAAAGAATATAAAAAGTGTTTAAAATTAAAAGAAAAAGAGTTAGTATGTTTAAATAATTTAGATTCAAAAAAAATAATATTTTAATAGAAAAAATATGTTATAATAATGAAGTTTTATTAGAAGTTAATGAAGCAATAAAAGCTGGAGATGCTTTATATGAATCTTTTGAATGTATAAATAAATGTTTTGAAGAAGCAGTGGAATTAGGAGTAGTAGATGTCCTTGATAATGGTTTGCTTGTTTCTGAAGAAAATCAATCAGAAATACAAATTACTAATCAAGCAATGATGTTAATACAACAATTAATCAGAAAATATCATATTGAATTATTAGATGTTAGTAATATTTACGATTTTAATGTAGATGAAGAGGAAATTTTAACATTTACTGACTATTTCTTAGAAGGAATAATGAAAAGAAAGTCAGTAGAAGAAAAATTAGAGATGACAAAAGAAAAAATCGAAAAATCTAAGTTATGTATAAAAAAATCTATGTGGTCACTTAGAGAATGTAAAGCTATATTGATTGAAGAAATAAAAAGAATAAATGAAGAAAAAATTAATCTTGTTGAAACATTTTTGCTTATTAATCAGGAGGAGTAATGAAAAGAGGAATACTTATACTTATATTATTTTTAAATATGACTATTGCTTATGGTGATGAAATAGGAGTAGTTGTTACTTTAAATAATGAAGTTATGATATTAGAAGAACCAGCATATATAATTAATAACAGAACATTATTACCTCTTCGCTATATGTTAGAACCTTTAGGATTAGAAGTATCTTGGATTAATAAAACTAGAACCATTATAGCAAAAAAAAAAACCTGGACTTTTAATTGAAATGCAAATTGGCAGTAAAGAAGTTAAAGTAAATAATGAATTACTTATGATTGATGTGCCTGCAATGATAATAAATAATAGAACTTATATACCTATAAATTTTTTAGTTAAAGCTACGGGTGCACTTGTTAAATGGGATGAAAAAACTAGAACAGTATCTATATACACTAAAGATATACCTGAAAATAAAGAAGAATCAATTGGAGATATTTTAATAAAAATATTTAATTATTCAAAAGAAAGTGATTTTAAAAATTCTTTTGAAATAAGAGAGGCCTATCACTCGCTAGTAAAGAAACTTGCAAAAATTAAAAAAAAGAGAAAATCAGAAATTAAAATAGTAAAAACTGAATTAATAAATTTAGGTGAGTCATTGGGAGTAAATTTACTAAATGAAAGTAGTTTAAATAAGCTATTGGTTGAGCTAGAGCCTGAAATACAAAACTATCTTGAGAAGAGTATAGATAATATTAAAGTAAAATATAAATTTAATTTAACATCTAATGGTGATAAAGTTTATAAATCTGAAGTTGATACAGATGATTCTTTGTATGAGTTTAAAAACGGAATTATTAGAATTGGTTCATTATTAGATTCAGAATATGCTACTATAATTTCTGATAATGGTTTTAGTTATGGTATGTATATTAATCAGTTAAAAAATGGATACCATTATGAGGCACATAGATTAGATTCTCTAATAAAATATTCTATTAGTTTTTATTCTAATGGAGTATTAGATGGTATAAGATATGAAGTTTCTTATAGTAACAAAAATATTTTTAAATATAGTTTATTACAAATATACAAAGAAGGAATTGCTACTGATATTGCATACTTAATTTTCCCTGATGATGTAGAGAGATTTGATAGAGCTGAATTGGGTAGTAGGTCTAAAATAGCCAAAGTAGATAAAAATAAAATACTAACAATATATCCTACTGATAGTAAGGGATATTCAAGAGAAGAAAATACTGGTTTTGGTTATAAAAAATTTGAATCAGGTGTTGAATATATAGGTGATTTTTTTGAAGGATCAATTTATGGAAATGGGCTTTACTATGAGGGAGGTGAAAGTTCAAATTTAGATAGTAATTTAATGGATTTAAGAGCAAATGAGATTATAGAGCAAATAATAACAAAAGACCAAACTGATGACGAAAAAATAAAATCAATATATGAATATTTAGCAAGTCATATATTATATGATCCAACCCCTAATGCTAATGGAGATTATAGATCAATGTCTCATACTGCATATAGCGCTTTAGTTGATGGAATTGCAGTTTGTGATGGTTATTCTGAGGCTTTTAAATATTTGCTTGATAAAGTTGGAATTGAAAATGTTTTAATTTTTGGTGAAGCAAAGGAAGAAGCATTAAAATTTAAAAATACGATAAATCATGCTTGGAATCTTATAAAAGTTGGAGAAAAGTATTATCATTATGATTTAACATGGGATGATGATGATGTAAATAATAAAGTAAGGTATAATTTTTATAAAAAAAATAATGAAGATTTACGAAGTACGCACAAATGGAAAATTATAGATTATTCAAAATATTTAACCGACTAAATGGAGGAGTTATGGAGATTAGTATAGTTATACCAGTTTTTAATGAAGAAACAAATATTAGACCATTATATAATAGACTTTTAGAAACCATAGAAAAAATAACATTAGATTATGAAATTATTTATGTGGATGATGGTAGTTCTGATACTACATCTGAAGAAGTTAAATTATTAAGATTGGAAAATAAAAGAGTTAAATTAATAAGTTTTTCAAGAAATTTTGGCCATGAGATGGCAAATAGTGTAGGTTTTAGAAAAGCATCAGGTAAGGCTGTTGTTATTATAGATGGAGATTTGCAAGATCCACCAGAATTGATTAAAGATATGTATAATAAGTATAAAGAAGGATTTGATATTGTTTATGCTAAAAGAATTTCTAGGAAAAAGGAATCTTTTCTAAAAAAAATAACTTCAAAATTATTCTATAGAGTTATGCGATTTATGAGTTATGTAGAATTACCCCTTGATACAGGTGATTTTAGACTCTTAAGTAGAAGAGTAGTTATTGAAATAAATAAATTAAATGAGCATAATAGATTTTTTAGAGGAATAACTCATTGGGTTGGATTTAAAATTACATATGTTGAGTTTAATAGAGATGAAAGATATTCGGGTGTAACTAAATATAACTATTTTAAATTAATGAAATTAGCAATTGATGCAATTCTTTCATTTTCTTATAAACCCCTTAAAATATTTAGTTTTATAGGATTTAGTATGGCAGGTTTTAGTTTTGTATTTATGTTATATTGGATTGCTTATAAATTGATTACTAATAATCCTATTGATGGTTGGACTTCACTTGTTACTATATTATTGTTTTGTTTTGGCATTATGATGATGCAAATTAGCGTATTGGGTGAGTATATTGCAAGGATATATGAAGAAGTAAGAAGACGACCACTGTATATTATAGCTGATGAAGAAGGCCTAAGTGATGAAGACGATAAAGAAAGAACTTAGTAGTTATACGATATTTGGTGTTTTTACAACGGCAATTGCAATATTATCATATAAGTTTTTTTTACTAATAAATATAAGTTATATTATTGCAACAACATTATCAACAGTTTTAGCTGTAGTATTTGCTTATATCACAAATCGGAAGTATGTTTTTAAAAGTAAAAATGATATAAAACTTGAAAGTTTTAAATTTTTAATTGCTAGATTTATTATTTATTTATTTGAAACAGCATTAATAGTTTTACTAGTTACTGAATTTAAAATAGAAGAATTTATATCAAAAATATTAGTCACAATTTTAGTTATTGTAAGTAATTATTTAGTAAGTAAGTTTATTATTTTTAGGGATATAAGGAGGAAAAAAATTGAAAAAAATTAAATCTACATGTTTAATGCTGGTTTTATTGCTTTTATTTAGTAATATTTTTGTTTATGCAGAAGGAATTAATGATATAAGTGAAAATGATTGGTCAGAGCCATATGTTTTCATCAGTTGTTAAAAGTGATATTATGCCCCTTTATAAGGGTGATCTTTTTAAGCCACAAGAAAAAGTAACAAAGATGGAAGTTTTAAATGTTATTTATAATCTTGCTCTATTAAAAAAAGATGTAACAGTTGAAAAAGCTGATGAATATGTTTTAAAATATCAAAATAATTTTGATGGATTATTAATTCCAAAAAATACAAAAACCATATGGAGCTAATAATCATAGAGCTTTGGCATATGCTTTAGAAAAGGGTATATTACGAATTTCTGAATTATCTTTTATTTTTAAAAATGGAAATTTTAATATCGTAAATAAAGTAGATGCATCAGTTTATATGGAAAAGCTCTAAATATTTATTTAAAAGAAAATGTTAATAAATTTTATGAAATACGTTTTAAAGATGGCAGTGAAATAACACTTATGGCATGGCCATATATTAATTTTTTAATTGAGAAAGAAATAATTTCAAAAGAAGGGTCAAAAGGTTATTTCTATCCTAATTCAACAATGAATCGAGATATTTTATCTGTATATGCTACAGGATTACTAAATGAATTATTACATTTTAAAGCTGGTGAAAAGAAAAATACATTAGATCCTAGTAAAAATATAGTTGCTAACGGTAAAATTTCTATAATACATTATGATAAAAAAGTTATTGAAATACGAAATAAGGAAAATATACTTAAAGTATATGATGCAGTTGATGCTAAGTTTACTTTAAATGGTCAAAAAATTACTATACGTAATTTGGAAGCTGGCGTAGATGTAAAGATTAAAACTAATGGACGTAATTTGGTGTCACTAGAGGTAGTTCAAGAATATGATGTTATTAAAGGTACATTTACTGATTTAAGTGCTCAAAGAGTATTAAAAGGTGAATCTATTAGAGTTGTTGAAGTTAAAATTAATGATGGATATAAATACTATAAATCATTGAATTCTTTAGTAGTAATCAGAGATTTTAAACCATCAAGTATAGAAAAATTACAAATTGGTGATATGATAAAAGTTTATTACCAAGGTTTATATGTAAAAAAAAATAGAATCATATTCTCAAAAAGTTGTATTAGATGGAATATTACAAAGGTCTAGTAAATTTAAAAAAGATGACGTTGTTAGCATTAAGTTATCTAATGGCACTTTACTTGAACAGACGTTAAATCATGATATTTCATTATCTGAAATGGCTGAAGATGCTATTAAAGGTGATATAATTAAGGTTACGCTTTCAAAGGGAGAAATAATTGCAATTGAAGCAACGGTTTTATCATCAGAGGCATCTGGAAGAATTACTGAGATTCTAATAAGTGCAAATTCAGAGCTTACTATTTTAAATAGTAAGGGAAAATCAATGAAATATTCAATAAGTAAAGAGGCTATAGTTAAAAATTTAGGTATAGAAGATAGCATAGGATTATATGCATTAAGGTTAGATCAAGATGTAACATTTGAACTTAAAGGAGTACTAGTTGATGTGATTTCTATAAATAAAGCAGTTAAAAAAGCTCAATTTAAGGCTGTGATTACAGAAATACATAAAAACGTTAATATTATTAAAGCTAAAGATGAAAATAATAAAATTTGGTTTGTATCATTAGAAGCAGCAGAACAAAATATTTCAGATTTTACAGTAGGTGATAGCGTTTATATTTACGGAGTAGAATTATCAAATGATTTGTTTGAAACAGATTTAATTATTATACTTGAGTAAAGAATTAATGAGGCAGTCATACTAGTCAGTTTGATTGTCTCATTTTATATTAAAGTCGTAAATTACTATTAATAAATTATAAAATAAGGATGGCTATATGAAAAAAATTATAAATATTGACAATGTAATAATATTTCTGTTTAGTATTGTTGGATTAATATTAAGAGTTTATTTTATTAATAATATACCAACAAAACAATTATTTGATTTTCAAACATACTATGATGTGGCTAATAATATATATAATAATTTGGGATTTACATTAGATAATACTCCAATAGCATTTCAGGGAATGGGATATTCTACACTTTTAGGATATTACTTTAGAATAGTTGGTGATAATTCGGAAATATTAGCAAAGTATTTAAATGTATTTATGTCAATGATGACTATATATATTGTTTATTATATAGTTAGAAAAATGACAAAAAAAAGAGTGATAATATATGTTTCTACTATTTTAACTATTTTCCTTCCAAGTCATATTGCATATTGCAATGCAATTGGAACAGAAGTAATGTCTGCATTTTTATTATCATTTTTTATAGCTATACAAATAACTGATTTTAATTGTAAAATAAAATATCCAGTACTAGGAGCTGTTATAGGAGTTATGGCATTAACTAAACCATTTTTTCTTGCATATCCTATATTAGTAGCACTAGTATTATGGCTAAAATCAAAGAATTTAAAAGATACTTTAAAAATATTGCTTGTAACAACAGCATTTATGATTTTGATTATATCTCCATGGACTTATAGAAATTATAAAAAGTTTGGTAGAATAATACCAATATCATATAACTCTGGTTTTAATCTTTATATAAATAATAATGAAAATAATACTCATGGTGGATGGCAGTCCATGACTGATATATATACTGATAAAGAATTAGATGAAAAAATAAAAACCCATATGAGTAAAGTTAATAATAATATAAAATTAGCCTCTGATATAGAGTTAGATTTTAAACCAGCAGCTATTAAATGGATTAAAGAAAATCCTTTAGAGTTTCTTAAATTAGGAGTTATAAGAATTGATTCTACATATTTTGATGGCACTTGGGATATTGATAGTTGGACTATGAATGGCTATAGAGAAGAACTCGAAAAAAAAATAGGCATTAAAGCAATAAGATATACCAACTTTTTAAGATCATCATTTGATATCGTTACAATTACTATTTCTTCATTTGGATTAATGTTTATAATATTAAATTTTATTAAAATTTTACTTTCTATATTTATTAAAAGAAAAAAAATTGACTATTTAATAAGTATACCCTTTTTAAATTTATCATATATATCTTTGGTTTACTTTGTGTATGAAGGACAACCTCGATATAATTTTATTGTTTTATTTTTATTAATAATTGCAACTAGTATTATAATAGATAAATATGTAGAAAAATCTAAATAGTAAAAAAGTCTGAAGAAATTCAGACTTTTTTTGATTGTATTATAATTTAGTTTTGAATAATGTATCCAAGTAGTGTTTTTGTAACTACTTCCTTCTCATGTAAATAATTCAAACTGTCCAGAATACATTTTTTTGAAAATCTTTTATCTTTATCTTCTGACCAACATTTGAACTCCCGTACTACTTCAACTTCTGTAAGTACTTTTTCTTCATTGATTAAATAAACAATAGTAGCCATACATTCAAGTGCGTGGTTAGTTTTAATTGAATTAACAAACTTTGCTGACTTTATAACATAAGGAACTAAAGATTCTAGCGTTGTATTTACGCTATTACTAATTAGTTTTGTATATAGAATTTTATAAGCTTCATTAGTATTTATCACATTATGAAATTTCTGATATTCTTTAATGTTCTTACTAATAATTGATATTGAATTATCATATGGTCCAAATTTATTTCTTGTAAATTTGAAATAATTTTGACCTGATAACACATCTACAAAATAAGCAGTTTTTTGTAATCTTATTGAATCAAATTGTTCTAATTCATTCTTTATTCTCATCAAGATAAGAGCGGAAGTGCTTAATTTGGGTTCTGCTACTGCTTTTGAACTGTAGTTCCTTGATGGTTCATGTACATTTATCTTAACCTCTTCTGATATTACTGATAACTTCGTTTTAATTAATTCTTTTACTTCACTCCATATTAAACCACCATTGCCACTACCTAAAGGTGGAATTGCGATAGATTTTACATCTAATAGATTAATTAATAAGACCAGTTCATCTAACCCATCATTTATATAAGACATTTTAGATTTCTTACGCCATTTATCTTTTGTTGGGAAATTAATAATCAACTTTCCACTTTCATAATAATGATGTAATTTTCCAACTGTTAATTCTTTATTCTTACAAGCTTTTATATATGAAATGTTGTTCTCTGGATATTGTAACTTAAATTGATAAGCAATCCCTTTACCCATATACCCTTCGCAATTTACAGTGTTTACTAAAGCTTCAACAGGTGATTTTAATAAGTCTCCAGTTATATAGTTAATCAAATTATCACCTCTCTTCTACATTTATAAAATTAAACCCAAGGTCGTACATCAATATACGGCATTTGATCAACTGATAATTTTTGTAATAGTTTGCTTTCAACTTCTTCTTTTATTTTATTTGATGAAACACAAATACTTTGAAAATTATTGACATCTATTTTTAATTCAGTAAGACACTCAGCCATTTTCACATGTTTCATATAAACATCTTCAGTTCCAAGTGCACTCATAGTTTCCCCAATCTATTTGTTCAAATCCATCTACATAATCTAATAAATTGCATTTATCTAAAGATAAAGGGTGAGTTGTTTATTATTTTAAAAGCATTATTTTTCTGCATCTTCTCTTAATATACATAAGTAAATAAAATCAGTATTTGCATACTCTCTTTTTACCGCTACATCAAAAGATGAGTATGGATGAAAATGAAACGGTGTATATTTATCTAATCCTAATAAAGTTCTCTTAGAAATAATATTAGTACTTGCAACATCATTAAATATTAGTCCAGCTTCTAACATACTTTTCCTAGGTAATAAACCATGTTCTATTATACTTTCTAAATTCTCTAGTGCAGTTAAATGATAAAGTAATTTAGTGTTTTTTACATTCTCAAGTCCCATGTGTAATCCTCCTGTCTTTAAGTGTATTTAAAATCTATTATTATCATAATACACTTAAATTAACAGAATATTCATAATATTATCAATGTTTTATTGATTATTAATACCCATTGAAGAATAAAGCTTTATATTACAATTATACAGAACGTTCGTTCTGTTGTCTACATTTTTTTATACTTTCTTATTTACACACTAATTTATAAAAAAGATTAGATGTATTTTTTTAACATATCTGAAAGCTTTAAAACGACCTTAAAAAATATTTGTTAGTTTAGTTGTAAGAAATACTTAGAGAGTTGGTTTGATAGAGGCTGATTTAGTTATAGTGAACAAGGGGCAATGAATATGTTTACAATTATAGTATAGTTTTTAAAAAAGTTTTTTATTAATTTTCTATAATATATGGTATTTGATTCTCCATTCGTATACAATGTATCTTAGGAATACTTAATTATTTTTTTTATTTGATTGCTTTAATATGTTTATTACATTTAGATTACTAATTAAAAAAATATGTCATTTTTCTTGACAACACCTTTAAAAAGATGTTAGTATATGGTAGTGTTCAGTTTACGAACTATTCAACATATTTTAAAAATTATGCTAATTAATAATAAAAGGAGATATTTTAGTGACTCAGAGTAATGCTTTATATTCGGATAATGAATTTTTTATTATGGAAGAAATTATTTATAATGAAAAAGTAAGTCAACGTGAACTCTCTAGAAAACTAGGATTGTCTTTAGGCACTATTAATGTGTTAATTAATAAAATGATTAAAGATGGAAAAATTAAAATGAATCAAGTTTCTCAAAGACAAGTTATGTATATGTTAACACCTACTGGTATAATTGAGAAATCAAAAAAAACACTTTCTTATTTAAAAAGTCATTATCGTGCTATTTATGAAACTAAGGAAAAGATTAAATTAATTTTGAATGAATTAAATTCAGAATATAAAAATATAATTATTTTTAAATCAAATGATGAAATGGGTGACTTGATTGAACTTGCCATCACGGAATATAAATCAATTAATAAATTTGATAAAATGGAAATAATTGATGAATCTTTTGACCTTGATAAGTATAAAAATATAGCAAACTCTGTTGTTTTATATTTAATTGAAAATGAAGAAATAATTAGCAAGTTATTGAAAATGAATTGCAATATAAATAATGTTAGAGTTGTTAATTTGTTTGAAATGTTGTAGAGGGGAAGAACCTTAGGATTATTTTAAAAATTAGCGTATAAAAAGCGAGGTTTTAAATATGAATTAGAAGAATTATTAAAAATAATTGACTCAAAGGTAATTATTGAAATAGCTGGTCTAAAAGAAACCTATAACTTGAAATCACATATAAAAGAAAACATATTGAATTATACAGTGAAAACTATTAAACCTGACAATAATAGTGTTTTAATAGAATTAGAGCAAGTCGAAACTTTGGAAAAAAACGGTTATAGTTTTGAAGTTGGAATGTAATAAATTATTGTAATTTTGGAGGAATCATAATGTTTTATATGAGAATTAAAAGAATTATCGATTTATTGCTTTCTGTTATAGGTATTATTATTTTATCTCCATTATTTTTAATTCTTATTATATCAATAAAACTTGATTCAAAAGGTCCAGTATTATTTTAAACAAAAAAGATTTAAAAAAAATAAAGAACATTTTAATATATTAAAATTTAGAACAATGAAAATAGACACACCAAAAGATACTCCTACTCATCTTTTAGAAAATCCGAAACAGTGGATTACTAAGGTTGGTAAGTTTCTTAGAAAGACAAGTCTCGATGAATTACCACAGATTATTAATATCATAAAAGGTGACATGAGTATAATCGGTCCAAGACCTGCTCTTTGGAATCAATATGATCTTATAAATGAAAGAGATAAATATAAAGCTAATGATGTACCAGTTGGACTCACTGGATGGGCACAAATTAATGGTAGAGATGAACTTGCTATTGATGTTAAAGCAAAGCTTGATGGGGAATATGTAAAAAAAATAGGATTTGTAATGGATTGTAAGTGTTTTTTTTGGGACTATTGTTAGTGTTTTGGGAATGGATGGAGTGAAAGAAGGGCAAAGTAAATGAAGTTATTATTTGTTTGTCAGTATTATTATCCTGAACAATTTAGGATTAATGATATTACAGAAGAGCTTGTAAAATTGGGGCATGATGTAACTGTTCTAACAGGATTACCTAATTATCCTGAAGGGAAAATACACAAGGATTATCATTTTTTTAAAAGACGAATGAATGTATTAATGGTGTAAATGTAAAAAGATCTTTTTTATTTGGCAGGAAAAAAGGAAATGTAAACCTTGCAGCAAACTATTTAAGTTTTGCATTCTTTGCTACCCTTAAAGCCCTATTTATAAAAAAAGATTTTGATCATATTATTGTTTATCAACTTTCGCCAGTGACGATGGCTATTCCTGGGATCTTATTGAAAAAAATAACAAAGAAACCATTAACTATATATAGTTTTGATTTATGGCCTGAAAGTATTATTTCTGGTGGGATATCGAATAAAGGAAAAGTATATAGATTATTATATAAAATAAGCAAATATATATATAAATCAGCAGATCAAGTATTGATAAGTTCTAGTATGTTTAAAGGGTATTTTGAAGATAACTTCATGATAAATGAAAATATTAAACATTTGCCAATTTATGCTGAAAGTCAATTTGATAATATATCTTTTGTTGAAAATGGTAAATTCGATTTGTTATTTGCTGGTAATCTAGGAGAGATGCAAAGTATAAATACAATAATTTTGGCGGCTAATGAAGTTAAACATTTAACTGATATTATATTCCATATAGTTGGTGGTGGTTCTTTGAAAGTAAAGTCTGAGGAATTAACGCATAAATTAAAACTTGAAAATGTCATTTTCCATGGAAGACACGACCTTAGTAAAATGACAGAATTTTATTCGATTGCATATGCATTCCTAGTTACATTAAAGGATAATGTTGAAATATCTAGAACATTACCTGGTAAAGTACAAACATATATGGCAGCAGGCAAACCTATAATTGGTTCAGTTAATGGAGAATCAAAAGTTGTTATTAATGAATCAAACTGTGGTTTATGTTGTAAAGCTGAAGATTATATAGAATTAGGGAAAATTATAAGCGAATTGTCGGCGAACAAACAAAAAGTTGTAGAAATGGGTAATAATGGTAAAGTGTATTATAAAAAAAACTATTCTAAAAAAAAATTTATGGATGATTTTGTTGGAATGTTATTAGAATTATAGGAGAATAATATGTTCAAAAATAAAACTTTATTAATAACAGGTGGTACAGGTTCTTTCGGGAATGCTGTAATGAACAGATTTTTAGATACTGATATTAAAGAGATTCGTATATTTTCTCGTGATGAAAAGAAACAAGATGATATGAGAAAATTATATAAAAATGATAAACTTAAATTTTACATAGGTGATGTAAGAGACTTGTCAAGCGTAAAAAATGCAATGTATGGAGTGGATTATATATTTCATGCTGCAGCATTAAAACAAGTACCTTCGTGTGAGTTCTTTCCTCTTGAAGCAGTTAAAACAAATGTATTAGGAACTGATAATGTTCTTACAGCTGCTATTGAAGGTGGAGTAAAAAAAGTTATATGTTTATCTACTGATAAAGCAGCATATCCTATTAATGCAATGGGGATATCTAAAGCAATGATGGAAAAAGTATTTGTAGCTAAATCAAAAACTGTAGATCCTAATAAAACTTTAATCTGTGGAACAAGATACGGAAATGTTATGGCATCACGTGGTTCTGTTATTCCGTTATTTATAGAGCAGATAAAAAATGGAGAACCATTAACGGTAACTGATCTTAATATGACTAGATTTTTAATGAGTCTAGAAGATGCAGTTGAACTTGTAATATT
>JAKZMJ010000030.1 GCA_030491005.1 Sulfurospirillum sp.
GCTAATTAGCAAAATAGTGAAGTGGGCTTAGGCAAATATTTGCACATAAGTTTACCATACTTGATGGCTTGGACAATATCTAATCCCTTGATTTTATAGGATACTAGCCAAAGAAAACAAACAATTTTTTGTAAAGTTTAATTCCAAAAATAGTACAAGTAAACCTTTAAAACTAATTCAATTTGTTCTGATGTTAAGTTTGGATAAGTTTTTAATAACGTTTAATATAATCTTTTCCTAAATTAATAGGATATTCTAATTATCTAAAAAAGATTTTATTTTTTCAAGTTCCAATAAGTTTTGACTTGTATCTAGCTTGTGTTTTTTTAAAAAAATGATATTTTTATAAAAAAGTTCTAACAATATTTCTTCTTCTTCTAAAGTTAAGCCCTCATATACAAAATTATTATTATGAAAATATTTTTTAGCCCACAAGACAAGTGCATCTGCTTTTTTATCTTCGTCTAAAGAATCTGCATATAATAATTCGTCAATTATTTTTATATCCCTGTTTCTTCTTTCCATGCGTCTATTAATCCTTGAACAACTTTAGTTACTTGATCAACTCCATCTATATTATCATTTACACCTGCTAAAAATAATGTTTCGATTTGATACAAATACAAGCCATCTAAATAATGAGAAACATCTCCACCATCAAAATCAAGAACATTTCTTAATTCATCGAAAATTGATATTGATTTATTAATATAAGTGAATTTTATTTCAATATCTCCATTACTAATAGAACTTTTTACAAAAGATAAGTATTTTAATAAACCTTCATAAAGTTTTAATATCAGTATATACGGATCATCAGATATAGCATTTTGTTCTTGATAGGCTTCTATTCCCATAAATTTAACTCCAAGTATTTCATTAAAATATCATTATACTATATATCAACTTAATAAATTCATAAAAATAATTAAGTAATGATATTTTTTTATGCATATCCTTTATAAAATCCTGAAATCAAAGTTTCTTTTAGTTTTTTTAAGTCCCTAAATAATTAAGATAATAATTAAGGTTATATTTATAATTATGATTGTAAGATAATTTGTCTTGAATTTTATAAGAAATAAGATATTTTTATTTCTTATTGCTGTTGTTACAATATATATCTTTGTAATAAAATTTGACTTTTAAAGTCATAATAAAAAGGATAAAGAATGAAAAAGATTATTTTAGGAATCTTAGTGTCATTGGCAATAATACCTATATCTGCATTAGCTGGTAAAACTCTTAAATGGGGACATGTATATGAAGTGAAAACTCCTTATCATGAAAGTGCATTATTAGCAGCCAAAAAATTTGAACAATATACAAATGGTAGATATAAAATCAATGTTTATCCTGCTTCTTCTTTAGGAAAAGAATCTGCCTTAGGTGAGAGCTTATCTCTTGGTACAGTTGATATTATTAATACTGGTGTGTCTTTTTTAAAAAATTCCTATGCTCCTTTAACTATTTCAGATCACCCTTTTGTATTAAGGGATTTTAATCATTGGAAAGCTTATTTAAACAGTGATTTATTTAAAGAATTAGCAGGAGAATATACAAAAATTTCTGGAAATCAAATTTTGGGAATGACATATTATGGAGCTAGACATGTTACATCAAATTTTGCTGTTCTAAAACCTTCTGATATGAAAAATATCAAAATAAGAGTTCCAAATGCTCCTACATATTTACTTTTTCCAAGAGCTGTTGGTGCAAATCCCACACCTTTAGCTTTTTCAGAGGTTTATTTAGCATTACAACAAGGAGTTGTTGATGCACAAGAAAATCCATTACCAACAATTAAATTTAAAAAATTTTATGAAGTTCAATCTCATATTAACTTAACTGCACATATTACTAACAGTATTGTTACTATTGTTTCTGGAAGTACTTTAGGTGCTATGTCTAGTGAAGATAAAAAACTTCTAAGTAAAGCAATTAAAGAAGGCTCAGCTATGGCTTCACTTAAAATTAGAACACAAGAAAATAATTTAGCACAATGGTTTAGAAGCAAAGGAGTTACTGTAAATATAGTAGATAGAAAACCTTTTATAGCTGCTGTTGCACCTTTATATAAAAGTGGAAAAGATTTACCTTTTTCAAGCGAAATTTATAATAGATTCATCAAAATTGGACTATAAAATAAAATTGCAAAGGATTTATTATGTGTAAAGTTACATATAAAAATATAATAAAATTACCCGAACTTACTATATTCTTTATACTTTTTATTATTTTATTTCTACAATTTTTTTCACGATATGTGTTAAATGATTCTCCTAGCTGGACAGAAGAATTAGCTAGGTATCTTCTTATATTACTAACATTTGTAGGTGGCATCTCATGCGTGAGAAATAATTCACATATTTACCTTGAGTTTATTTATCGAATGGTATCTAAAGGAACGGGAAAGTCATTTATATTAATAAGTACTTTTTTATCTATGCTTTTTTATTTCTATACTAGTTATTTAGCAATCGTTTTAAGTGATAAAATTTCATATCAAAGAATGATATCAATGGATTTACCAAAAAATATAGTTTATTATGCTATTGCAGTTTGTTTATTTATTATGGGGATATACTCTCTTATTCGCTTATATAAAGGAATAAATACAAAAAAAGAAGACATTTATGAAGTAATGTGTTCACAAAATGAAGGAGATTAAATGGCACTAATTGCTTTATTTATAATTTTAATGGGTACTTTAGTTATAGGAACCCCAATAGCAATTGCTTTTGCTTTATCTTCCTTGGCTTATATCTTAATTGATGGTTTACCAAGTGTACTATTACTACATACTATGCTTGGAGGTATTGATAGTTTTCCTCTTTTAGCTATTCCATTTTTTATTTTTGCAGGTCACCTAATGAATGGTGCAGGATTAACAGATAAGATTTTTGATTTTGCGAAATCAATTGTTGGTTGTTTCCCAGGAGGTCTTGGATATGTAAATGTTGGTTCAAGTGTAATTTTTGCAGGAATGTCTGGAGCTGCTGTTGCTGATGCTGGAGGTTTAGGTTTAGTAGAGATAAAAGCCATGCGAAAAGCAGGTTATGATGATGATTTCTCAGTTGGAATTACAGCTGCATCTTCTATTATTGGTCCCATTATTCCTCCTTCTTTACCTATGGTTATTTTTGGAGTAATGGCATCAACCTCAATTGGAAAATTATTTGCTGCTGGAATTATACCTGGTTTATTAATGGCTTTATCTTTGATGTTTATGGTGTATTATTTATCTAAAAAAAGAAATTATCCTGTAGATAATACATTTTCATTTTCTGTTGTTTGGTATTTTTTTAAAAAAGCAATTCTACCTTTATTAATGCCTATTATAATTGTTGGGGGGATTGTTTCAGGAGCATTTACTCCAACAGAAGCTGCGGTATGTGCCTCTTTTTATGCCTTATTTTTAGGTGTAGTAGTATATAAAAGTTTGAAATTCAAAGATATAATTTCTATTTCAGTAGAAACAATAGAAACAACTTCTTCGATTTTATTTATAGTTGCAGGAGCTGCTATTTTTGCATGGATTTTAACGGCTAACCAAGTTGCTAATCTTTTTGCTGATAATTTATTACAAATTACAACTGATCCTACTTTAGTATTATTTATTATTATGGGTGTGGTTTTAATTATTGGTTTATTTATGGAAACAATTGCGGCCATTACTATTTTAGTACCTATTTTAATGCCTATTGCTTTGACTGTTGGTATTGATCCCGTTCATTTAGGAATAGTTGTTATTTTAACCTTAATGTTAGGTTTGTTAACTCCTCCTGTTGGAATGGTCTTGTATGTACTGTCTAAAGTTGCAAAAGTACCTTTTGAAAGATGTGTTAAGGCAACATCCATTTTTCTCGTACCTTTAGTTATTGTACTTATTTTACTTATAATATTTCCAAGTATAGTAATGTATATTCCTAATCTATTTTTTTCATAAAGGTAGTTTTTAGATTATTTTGAAGAATGAATACACCCCTACCCTAAAAGTATGGGGTGTCTTTCTTTTATTAATATTTTTGATTTACTAAAGGTATTCTTACAATTTCATTTGCTAGTTTTATTAAATTTTTCTTTATATTAAAAGCTAAGGGATCCATAAGTACAAGCTTAGTATTAATACTTCTTGCAATAATTTTTGCTTTTTCTTGTGAAAATTGAGGAGAAACAAATATTTTTTTAATCTCTTTTTTTCTAATCTTTTTGATTAATTGTATTAATTCATTTGCTTTTATTTCTTTACCTTCATTTTGTATTTCTATTTGTTCTAAATTATATCGCTTAGCAAAGTATCCCCATGATGGATGAAAAACTACAAATGCTAGATTTGAATGCTTTGTAAAAATATTTATTAAATTAGTATTTAATAGGTCTAATTCTTTTATAAAAGCAAGATAATTTTTCGTATAAAAAGCTTCATTTTTTTTATCAATTTTTATTAAAGCTTCATACATAGTTTTAGCTTGTATTTTAACTAGCAAGGGGTCTAGCCAAATATGGGGGTCTTGGGTGTCATTATCTTCCATATCTTTGTGATGCTCTTCATCATTATGATTTTCTTCATTATGATTTTCTTCATGATGATGACCTTCCATACTTAGTTTTTTAATACCTTTTGAAGTATCTATAAATAATGTTTTAGGAGCATTACTTTTAAATTTAGCTAACCATACAAACTCAAAAGGTACACCAATAGAAAAATATATTTTTGACTTTGATAATAATTTCATTTGTGAACTTTTTGGTTCATAATTTTCAGGACTAAAGCCTTGTTTTAGCATTACATTTATTGTAAATTTATTTTGCGTGATTTTTTTAAGTATATACTTTTGGGGTAAAATACTAACGGTAATTTCATTTGAAGAAAATACAAAACTAGTTAATACAAATAAAGTAATAAAAATAATCTTCATCTAAAGCCTTTTAATAAATATCTACACTAAATTTTATAATACATCTGATTTAATAACCATTAGTTTTTCTTTGCTCATTTCTATCATAGAGTGATGAATTCCACCCATTCCAAGACCACTTTCTTTTGCACCTCCAAATGGCATCCAATCAACTCTAAATGCAGTATGGTCATTTACCATTACAGAAGTTCCACTTAATCTTTTAACTGCTTTTAAGGCAGTATCAATATTTTTAGTAAAAATTGAAGCTTGGAAAGACACTTCTAGTTTATTTGCTTCATCAAAAGCAACTTCTATATCACTATAAGGATAAATACAAACAACTGGTCCAAATACTTCTTTAGTAGACACTAGTGCATCAGAAGCTGGATTTAAAATAACAGTTGGTTCATAAGTAGATGCAGAAATTCTTTTTCCACCTGTTAATATTTTCCCACCTTTAGTAATAGCTTCATTAACCCACTCCTCAACTCTATTAACTTCATTATGATTAATTAATGGACCAACTTGTGTTTTAGGATTTAATTGATCTCCTACAACTAATTTTGAAGCATAAGTGCTTAATTTAGAAGCTACAATATCTACAAGCGATTCATGTACAAATACTCTTTGAACAGATACACAAACTTGTCCTGCATGGTAAAAAGCACCTTTGCCAATTGAAGGAATTAAATCTTCAATGTTGGCATCAGCTTCAACAATAACAGGTGCAACTCCACCATGCTCTAATGCAACTCTAGTTCCAGATGCAACTTTAGAGTTAAGATACCAACCAACTTTCCCTGAACCAATAAATGTTAAAAAATTAATTTTAGAAGATGTTGCAAGTAATTCACCAGCCTCTCTTCCACAAACAATAGCTTGAGCCCAACCATTTGGAAGCCCAGCTTCTTTTAGTATTTCTATTAATTTTAAAGCTGACATAGGAGTTTGTGTTGCTGGTTTAATAATGACTGAACAACCAACAGCAAGAGCAGGGATTACTTGATGAATTGCTAAGTTAAATGGGTGATTAAATGCTGAAATTGCAGCAACCACACCAATAGGTTCTTTAAAAGTATAAGCCATTCTATTTGCACTAGATGCCGTATGTCCCATAGCTATTTCTTTTCCTTCAAATGAACTTAAAGATTCAATAGCAAGTTTAACACCATTTATAGCTCTATGTATTTCAACTTGTGAATCCATATAAGGTTTACCACCTTCACTTGCACAAAGAATTGTAAGTTCTTCAATTTGAGAACTCATAATCTTTACAACTTTTTCCAAAATTTCAATTCTTTTGTATTTAGGAATTGCACTTTTATGGTCATCAAAAGTACTTTTTGCTAAATTAATTGCTGTTTGCATTTCTTCTACACTTGAAAATGGAACTGTTCCTACTATTTTACCATCAAATGGTGATGTTACTTCTATTGTGTTCATTTTTTTCCTTTTACTTTATATAGTTTACTAAATCATACACTGTTTTTTAGCTAATAAATCATTTAAAATTGAATGATTTAAAGAATAGTCAACAGCTAAATCAATTAAGTGAACACCTTTTCCATTTACACATTTATCTAAAATTTGTGCAAAATCTTCACAAGAAGTTGGTCTATGTCCACTTGCTCCATAAGACTGGGCATATTTAACAAAATCAGGATTACCTAAATCTAAACCATAATTTTCAAATCCCATACCTGCTTGTTTCCATTTAATCATTCCATAAGAGTTATCATTTAAAATAATAACAGTCAAATCAAGATTTAATCTAACGGCTGTTTCCATTTCTTGTGAGTTCATCATAAAACCACCATCTCCACAAACGCAAACAACCTTTGAATTAGGTTTAACCATTTTTGCAGCCATTCCAGAAGGAAGTCCTGCTCCCATAGTTGCTAAGGCATTATCTAATAATAAAGTATTAGGTAATGCACATCTATAGTTTCTAGCAAACCATATTTTATAAACACCATTATCAAGTGTTACAATATCTTTATCATCTAATATTTGTCTAATAGTTCTAACTGCTCTTTGTGGTAAAATAGGAAATCTTGTATCACCAAAATATTTACTTAAATGAGTTTTTATTTCACTAACCATTCTAATATAATAATCAAAATCCCAATGCTCTTGCTTTGAAATTGCATTAGTAAATGCTTCAATATTTCCAGCAATATCACCTATTACATCTAATTGAGGAAAATAAGTATCATCAACTTCAGATGGAAAAAAGTTAACATGCAATACTTCTGTTGCACCTTCGTGATTTTCCATAAAAAATGGTGGTTTTTCAATAACATCATGACCTACATTTATAATCAAATCAGCTCGCTCAATTGCACAATGAATGAAATCACCAGATGAAAGTGCAGCTGTACTTAAACAAAGCTTATGATTTTCATCAATTACACCTTTTCCCATTTGTGTTGAGAAAAAAGGAATACCTGTTTCATTTATAAAATTTATAAGTGCATCTCCTATTCTATTTCTGTTTGCTCCTGCTCCTACAAGTAAAAGAGGTCTTTTTGCTTTTTCAATCATTTTAATAGCATCTAATACAGCTGTTTTATCAGCTTGTGGGTATCTAAAATTTTGCACAGGATAGATATTGTCTTCTACTTCTTCTTCTGCAATATCTTCAGGCAATTCAATATGCACAGCACCAGGTCGCTCAGTTGTTGCTATTTTAAAAGCTTCTCTTACCATTGATGGAATATTATTTCCATTTACTACTTGTTTTGCATATTTAGTCATGGGCTTCATCATACCAACAATATCAATAATCTGAAATCTTCCTTGTTTTGACTTTTTAATTGGTTTTTGCCCTGTTATCATAAGCATAGGCATTCCACCTAATTGTGCATAAGCAGCAGCTGTTGCAAAGTTAGTTGCACCTGGTCCAAGAGTTGCCAAACAAACACCAACTTTTCCAGTTAGTCTTCCATAAGTTGCAGCCATAAAACCTGCACCTTGTTCGTGTCTTGTTAAAATTAGTTTAATCTTTGATGTTCTAAGTGATTCTAAGAAATCTAAGTTTTCCTCACCTGGTATTCCAAAAATATACTCTACACCCTCATTTTCTAAGGCCTTTATAAATAAATCTGATGCTTTCATTTTTTCTCCACGATTAATTAATTATTTGTTGTTTAATGTGCATTCTTTCAAAATAATTGTTAAAAATGACTTAATTAAAATAATTCAAGTAAAATATTTATATTTGTGGGTAGTTATAGGATATGTGACTTAATGAAAAATGTGTACGTAAATTATAACTTTTTATAAAAATTAATTAACTAATAAGTATTACCAGTAATTTAAAAACAACTTAATAAATATAAGTTATGTTTAAGTTATTGGTAGTACTTACTAGTGAGTAAGACAACTTTATTCTAAATCTTAAAAACATATCTTCTAATAAAAGTAAGATTTATACTCACTGCTTGCACACTTTGATTTATTATAATTTTTTGTTAAAATTAAATAAAGATTAAATAAAGATTAAATTCTCTTTATTTAATAAAGGTAAAAGAATGAAAATAAAATTAAACTGTGATATGGGTGAGGGTTTTGGTATATATACTTTAGCTAACGATAAAGGAATAATGCCTTATATAGATATGGCAAACTTAGCTTGTGGTTTTCATGCAAGTGATGCTTTAAGCATGAGCAAATCTATTGCTTTAGCTAAAAACTATAATGTACAAATAGGAGCTCATCCTTCATATCAAGACTTAGTAGGTTTTGGAAGAAGGTCAATGTGCTGTACACAAGAAGAAATAAGTGCAATTATTTTATACCAAATAGGTGCATTAAATGCAATATGTAAAAGCCATAATACAAAAATAACCTATGTAAAACCACATGGTGCTTTATATAATGATATGATGAAAGATGAAAATATTTTAAAAGCTATATTGTTAGCTATTTCAAAATATGATAAAAATCTTAACCTAATGATTTTATCAAGTCCTAATAATGACAAAAATAAAGCTTTGGCTTCAACTTATGGTATTAATCTTATTTTTGAAGTTTTTGCCGATAGAAATTATAATGACGATGGAACATTAGTTTCAAGAAATTATTCAAATGCTGTTATTCATGATATAAATATTGTAAAACAAAGACTTGTTAATTTACAAAAAGGCTATCTTTTAAGTATAAATGAAAAAAAATTAAAAATAAAAGTAGACAGCTTATGTGTTCATGGGGATAATAAAAATGCTTTAGAATTAATTGTATCATTAAAAGATATTTTAAATGAAGATTAAAATAGCTTCAGCAGATAGTATAATTATATATTTTGGAAATGAAATATCACAAAATGTATTTAAAAATGTAAATAAAACATATCAACATTTATTACAATTAAATACTAAAGGTATTTTAGAACTTATTCCCTCATATACAAGTATTTTTCTAAGATATAATATTTTTATTTATGATTTTTCAAGTATTCAAACATATCTTTTAAATATAAAAAATATAGAAAATATAAATACCCAAGACGAAAATATTATACAAATAGATGCTTATTATTCAAAAGAAGTTGGCTTTGATTTGGAAAATATTTCTAAACAAACAAAGTTAAGTATAAATGAGATAATTGATTTACACTCTAATAAAATATATGATATCTATGCTATTGGATTTTTACCAGGTTTTGCATATATGGCAAGTGTAGATAAAAGAATACAACTCCCAAGGTTAAAAAGCCCAAGAAAATTAGTACCTAAAGGTTCAGTATCAATTGCAAATGAACAAACATCAATATATCCACAAAACTCACCTGGAGGTTGGAATATAATAGCAAGAACTGCATTTGTATTATTTGATAAAAATTTAGAAAATCTAAGTCCTTTAAAAGTAGGGAATAAAATAAAATTTAATCCTATTTCAAAAGAAGAATTTTTAAAACAAGGTGGTGTTTTATGAGTTTAGAAATACTCAATAATCCAATATTTGCTACAATTCAAGATATAGGAAGATTAAAATATACTCATCTTGGAGTTAGTGTGTCAGGTGTATTAGATGAATATGCTTATTTAATGGCAAATAAAATTTTAGATAATGATTTAGATGAAAATATTATTGAGATTTTTTTCTCAAATATATCATTTAAGGTTTTAAATAATATTCAAATAGTAATAACAGGAGCTAAATGTGAGTTTTTTATAAATAATAAACTTCATAGAACTTGGAAGAACTATATACTTATAAAAGGCGATATTATAAAAATAGGCAAAATCCTTGAAGGTTCTAAAGTGTATTTAGCCATTAAAGATGGTTTTGATATTAAAAAAGAATTATTAAGTAATTCTACAACTATAAAAGAGAGCATAGGAGGGTTAGATGGATTTAAGCTTAAAAAAGGAGATATATTAGCCTCTCGTATGATTAAACCAACCTATAATAAACATCTTAAGAAAAAGTATATTCCAACTTATAATGGTATTTTAGAACTTAGAGTTGTATTATCATATCAAAATGATTTTTTTAAGCAAAAAGAACAAAATAAATTTTTTAATAATGTCTATACAATAACTAATGATTTTAATAGAATGGCATGTAAATTAGAAGGTGAAGCTATTTCTTGTGATATTGGTGGTATTATTTCTGAAGGTATTGCTTTTGGTAGTATACAAATTCCAAGTGATGGAAAACCTATTATTTTATTAAAAGAAAGACAAACAATAGGAGGGTATCCAAAAATTGGTTCAGTTTTAAATATAGATTGTTTTAAATTAGCACAAAAAAGACCTAATATGCAAGTAATATTTAAAAAAATATCTCTAAACGAAGCACAAAATGAAATGAAACAATTTCATAAAATTTTTTATTAATATAGTTGTATTTTATTAACGCGGTAAGTAAGGTAGTGTTCAAAAACTGTGCTTTCAAGGAAAGTTTGCTACACAACAGCTATTCTCTACTTTTGCCATTAAAAACAAAGATTTAACCCAAATAAGAAAAGATATAGAAGAATATATCTTGGTGTTTGGGCCTTATTTGGTTTATTTTTTAAGATATGCTTTTTATTTCCAAATTTCTTCTGAAAAGTTACGATATTTTGAAAAATAACTTTTAAATGACTACAAAATTAGCTTATTTAGGACTATTTTCATAGTCTGTACGGCTTGTTATGCTTGAAATTCGCTTAACATCTTTTTAGTTACTTGATTATTATAGTCTTGAAGTATTAATTGAGATTTGAATAATTGAATTAATTCAACTATAAATAACGATAATAACATACCTATACCTATACCAAATAATATATCATTATCTGCAAAAAGCAATAAGATTCCTATTGAAAATACAACTATATTAATAGTACCATTGAGCCATTTCTTTAAATAAAAATGGTGTATTCCAGCGATAAATAGCCAATTTAGTACGGCATAAGTATCGGGATCTTTTATTTCTTTTTCAATTCTTGAATAAAAGATTTTTTTATTGTCACTAGATAATTCTTGAATTTTATTTCTCAGATTATTTTCTTCTTTTTCAATTTCTTCTTGATTTTTCATTATTATTTTCCTAAAGTAATTACAACTGCCTCTCTACTCCAAAATAATAAAAATCTTTTCTTTTCTATAATTTGAAATACTACTTCCCAGCCTTCAGATGCTTCTTTATTTAGTGTTGTTTCCATTTTTTTTATAGGTATTCCTGAAGCTCCTAAAAAAATAGTTCCTAATCCACCTTCTAATATATGTACAACTTTATATTCTGTGTAAGCCATTACTTACTCCTTATTTTTTTAATTTTTACTATCTACCTTACTAAAATCTACAAATATTAATAGACTCTAGATCCACTTGCAGATTCCCACAAAAACAGCTAATTTAATTTGTAAAACTTTAAAAAAATCTAACAAAAAAGAGATTTAACTTATGTCAAAAATTATATCAAGTTTATCAAATATATGGCTTAAAGTTATAAATTTAGAAAACTCACTTTTTCATTAAGTCTTATTTGTTATTTAATGTGTATTTTTTCAAAATAATTGTTTTGAAATATTTATATTTGTGTGTACTTATAGGATATTTTGAGTATAAAATAACTAGAACGAGTATTTAAAAATACAAAATACGAACTAGTTATATATGAAAAAAATTATTTTACTAAACTTGTCCAGTTTATTGATTTTCCTTGCATATCATAAACGCTTGGAGTTCCTCTAACGCCAAGTTCTTCTCCCAGTTTTTTACTTTTATTAATTATTGTATTTAATTTACTTATTTCATCATTAGTAAATTTTGCTTTTTTATACTCTGTACTACCTTTTCCTATCTCACTTAATCTTTTTGTTTTTGCTTCATTAGTTTTTGCTGATAAAATCCATCTTGACATTGCATTTGCATTTTTATGAAAATCTAAATTAAAGAAAAAAACATTTATTTTTACATCTTTTTTGATTTTTTCCCAAGATGCTTCAAATTTATGACAATAAGGGCATTCGGGGTCTGTAAAAACATTTATTTCCCTTTTCCCAGTTCCATAAGTAAATAATGCCTTACCTTTTAAAATAGATATATCAATAGGAATACTAACTTGCTCTTGTGTTTTTGTATTAATAACTTTATTTGTTAAAAAAAGATATTTACCATCTTTATCTATTACTACATTAAAAGCTTGTCCTTTAGTATCTTTACCCTCAACTAAATAAAGATCCATATTCTTAGCAATTAACACACTAGATGTAACTTTTGCATTAATTTTTGTAAATGTACCTAATTTACTTAAATCTTCATTGCTTAACGTTTTGGCAAATATCATTGTATGTGCTAAAATAATCAAAGATATAACTTTAAATAATTTCATTTTTTCCCTTTTGATTTAAATTCTTTGAAACTATATCACAAAAGTGTTTAGTCTTTATAAAAGTTATATTATAAAATATTAACTAAATACTTAATTAGCTACAATGGCATAAAATAATGAAGAAGAAAGAAAGAAATGTTTTTACCTACAACAAAAAAAGAATTAGATGCCCTTGCTTGGGAACAATGCGATATTATACTTATAAGTGGAGATGCTTATATAGACTCGCCTTTTATAGGAGTTGCTACTGTTGGTCGTATTTTAGAAAAACTTGGCTATAAAGTTGGAATAATTGGACAACCTAATTTAGAAAATGATGATATAAAAAGATTAGGTGAGCCACGACTTTATTGGGGTGTTAGTGCTGGTAGTATTGATTCTATGGTTTCAAATTATACAGCAACTAAAAAGTTTAGAAATTCTGATGATTATACTCCTGGAGGTGTAAATGATAAAAGACCCGATAGGGCTACTTTAGTTTATACGAACTTAATAAGAAGGCATTATAAAAACACAGTTCCCATTGTCTTAGGTGGAATTGAGGCAAGTTTAAGACGCGTTACTCATTATGATTATTGGAGTAATAAACTGCGAAAACCATTATTATTTGATGCAAAAGCTGATTATCTGATATATGGTATGGGAGAAATTGCTATTGAAGAATTCTCAAAAGCACTAAGAGATGGTACTAATCCAAGAGTTGTAAGAGGTGTTTCTTATATCACAAAAGAATTAAATGAAAGCCATTCTACTTATATACAAATGCCCTCACATCAAGAGTGTCTGGATGATAAAGAAAAATATATAGATTTATTTGATATCTTTTATGACAACAATGATCCCATTTCTGCTAAAGGTTTATACCAAAAAGTAGACAATAGATATTTAATTCAAAATTCGCCTTGTGATTATTTGGATGAAAAAGAGATGGACGGTATTGCATCTTTACCATATACAAGAGAACTTCACCCTTATCATGTTCCACAAGGAAAGGTAAAATGCTTAGAAACTATAAAGTTTTCAATTCAAACACATCATGGTTGTTGGGGTGAGTGTAATTTTTGTGCTATTGGGGTTCATCAAGGTCGAACTATACGAACAAGAAGTGAGCAAAATATTCTAAAAGAAGCAAAAGAATTTACTGCTTATAAAGACTTTAAAGGAATTATCTCAGATATTGGGGGACCAACTGCTAATATGTACGGATATGAATGTGGCAAAAAACTTAAAAAAGGTACTTGTGATGATATTAGATGTGTAGATTATGATAGACTTTGTAAAGTTATGAAAGTAGACCATTCAAGGCATTTAAAACTTTTGAAAAATATAAGAACAGTTCCTGGAATTAAAAAAGCTTTTGTAGCATCTGGACTTAGATATGATTTTATAGCTGCTGATAAAAAGCATGGCTATGAGTATTTAAAAGAGCTAGTAAATCATCATATTTCAGGTCAAATGAAAGTAGCCCCTGAACATACTTCTAATAGGGTTTTAAAACTTATGGGAAAACCAGGTAAACAGCCCTTAATAGAATTTAAGAAAATGTATGACAGACTTAATAAAGAAGCTGGTAAAAAGCAATTTTTAACATATTATTTAATAGCTGCTCATCCTGGTTGTGAAGAAAAAGATATGCATGATTTAAAACACTTTACACAACATGAACTTAAGATGAACCCAGAACAAGCACAAGTATTTACTCCAACTCCTAGCACTTATTCTGCTGTAATGTATTATACAGAACTTGATCCAAAAACTAGAAAAAAGATTTTTGTAGAAAAAGATACGAAAAGAAAAGAAAAACAAAAAGCTATTGTAATTGATAAGACATATTATCAAAGAAGAAAATCAGGAACGGCTGGAATGCAGAGTTAAATAGACTAAAATATCTAATACAAAAGCAGAAAACTGCTTTTGTTGTTTAAATACATTTTGAAGTAATTTGTAAATTAAATTTTATTGGAATATCTAACCAACCTTTATTTAAGTGTCCTGCTACATTTTTATTTAAAATATTTAAAGCTTTATTTAAATTAAAATCAAGTGCATCAATAACACCTTTTGCTTTTAGTTCATTATTTGTTGAAAACTTATATTTCATTGGAATTATTTTTGATGTTTCGTTTAAAGTTATTTTGACATCTAAGGTTTTATCGTACACTTTTACTATCTTAGCTTGAAGATTTTTGCTTTTCAAATTACTAACAAAATATTTTAGAATATTTGAAGTTTTTATTTTACTTTTAGCATCTATGCTTAGTAAATTTATATTTACACTAGTATTTTCTAAAAGTTTTTTAACACTAGTTGCATTTTTATTTATGACATTTAATTTGATATCATTAAAGTGTCCTGAAACACCAATTTTTGACAAAGTTTTAAATGATGTCCATTTCACATTTACATCATTTGTATTGAAACAAGAAGCGTATAGTGTCGGTGCAAGTAATACTGCACAAAATATTGAGGTTTTTAATATGTTTTTCATTCGAGCCCTTTATAATTAAATTTATAAATAAATTATAATATACTCTTGTGTCTTTCTTGTGTCTTTCTTGTGTCTTTCTTGTGCCTACAAAAAATCATTTGAAATCAAATATCCATGATTTTGAAGATTATTTAAATAGTATTTAGGAAGTTTTTTCCTAATTTTTTTTATAAATTGGCGTATTGAATGTTGACTATCAAAGTTTTGGGTTTCTAAGATATTTTCAATTTCTTCATAAGTAATAATAGATTTTTTACTTAAAAGTAGATTTAAAAATTTATCTTCTTTATAGCTTAGTTGATACACTTTATTATCATTCATAATTGATTTAGAATTTTTATCAAAAATATAATCTTTTGACAATTGAATTTTAAAATTAAATTGTTTTTTGTATAAAAATTTTTGAAACACTAAATTTAATTTTGATTTTGTAATAGGTTTTATAATATATTTTAATAAATTAAGTTCAGTAGCTAATAGTACAAAATCTAAGTTTGTATATGCACTTATAATACAAATACAAGTTATATCATCTTTTTGTCTAATGTTTTTTATTAAATCAAGACCTGATAACTTTGGCATTTTGATATCTGTAATAATTAGATCAGGTTTATATTTATGGTACATTTGTAATGCTTCTACTCCATCATTTGCTAAATAAGTTTTTTTAAATAGACATTCTAAAATCTCTTTTATCTCCTCTCTTAATCCTTTTTCATCTTCAGCAAATAAAACACTATACTTATAAAGTTCTTGTATTTCTTTAGTTTTCATAAAAATATTATATAATATTAATCCGTAATTAAATAAAAAAATTGGAGCAATTAGATGAATTTCTTTTTAAAGAGCAAAATATTAATTTCAATTTGGTTACTTTTTTTTGTTATCTTGATGAGTTTATTTATTTTAATTCCTTATATAACAGAAAAAAATATAATAGATTTAGTTATACAAAATAATAAACAGATGGTAAATCAAATAAAATTAACGAGATCTTATTATGTACAATATATTGTAAAAGATATAGAAAATAATTATGATATAACTTTTGATTCACAACATAAAAATGATAATAAAAAGCTACCTCTTCCTGCTACCATGATACATGAATTAGGAGAGATTTTTAGCAAAGAAGGAGATTATAAATATAAAACATATAGTAATTTTCCTTTTAAAAATAGACTAAATAGAGTATTGTCAAAAAATGATAAAAAAACACTAGAAGAAATCAAAAAATCAAATGGCGTATATGTATCAAGAGCTTATATTAAAAATAAACCTATTTTAAAAGTTGCTATTGCAGATTATATGAGTGAAGTTTCTTGTGTAAAGTGCCATAATAATCATATAGATAAAACTTGGGAGAATGACAAGTGGAGCTTAGGCGATATTAGAGGAGTTATAGAAATCACTACATTTTTAGATAAGCCATTTGGGCAAATTATTAAAATGAGAAACGATATTTTATTTGTTGTTGGGGTATTATTTATTTTATTTATTTTATATTATTCTTATAAATTAGTAAAAAGAGAAGATGAGTTATTAGAAATGGCTGATTTATTAGATAAAAAAGTTCAAATAGAAATAGTTAAAAATAAAGAAAAAGAACAGTTATTACTGCAAAAAACAAAACTAAGTTCAATGGGTGAAATGATTAATGCAATAGCCCATCAATGGCGACAACCAATATCCGAATTATCTTCTATCCTTATTAATATTGATTTAAAGTACCGTTTAAATAAAATTAATGCACAATTTATGAATACAAAGATTAAAAAAGCAGAAAATATTTTAGAATATATGTCTGAAACTATTGAAGATTTTAGAAGTTTTTTTAAAAAAGATAAAAAAAAATCTACTTTCAATGTCTGTAAGATGATAAATAATTGTATTAATATTTCAAATATTTCTTCAGATACAAATAATATAAAAGTAATAAAAAATATAAATAGTGATATTTCTATTTATACACTTCAAAATGAATTATCACAAGTCATTCTAAGCTTATTAACTAATTCCAAAGAAGCCTTACATTTTAACAATATTCAAAAAGCCTTTATTAGAATTGATGTTCAATACTATAAAAACGATATAATGATAAGTATAGAAGATAATGCAAAAGGCATAAATAAGAAAAATATCAAAAAAATATTTAATTCTTCATTTACTACAAAAGAACAAGGTAGTGGAATGGGACTTTATATTTCAAGATTAATAGTTGAAAAAAACTTAAACGGGCGATTAAGTGTTACAAATTCTAAATATGGAGCTAAATTTATCATTTATTTATAAGCTAAAGTACCAAATGACTATACCCAGTATAATAAAGAACTATTATCGTAGATTTTTTATCTAAAATTCATCTACTATATTTAATTGAAGATGAATTAGAAACGGCAAACTACTTTTATATTATACCTTTCTTTATCATTATAGCATTTATGATTATCAAAAATCTTCAAAAAAATAATAAAGGTAACAAATGAATGAATTACAAGTATTAAGACTTAGTTTAAAAGATTTTTTTACAAAAGACATATTAAAAGTAGCCATATTTCCATTAATAATTACTCTTTTTGTAATGTTTTTTTTCTTTTTTATTTTAGCTGATATTGTTTATGTAAATCTTCAAGAGTTTATTCAAACAGCACAAAATGGGGAAGAAATAATATTAAGTGATGATGCACCTTTTTATTTAATCGCAAGTACTTATATTATAGTATTTTTATTTAAATACACTTTTACCTCTTGGCTTATAGGCATCATATTTTATACACTTGGAACAATATTTATTATGATGTTTTCCGTTTTTTTAAGTATTATAATAATAGGTTTTTTCACTCCTATGATTTTAAGTATTATTCACAAAAGGCATTATGCTTCTTTAGAAGTCAATTATTATGGTACTTTTTTATCTTCTATTTGGGTTTTGATAAAAAGTTTTTTATTTATGATTCTTTTTTTTATTCTTCTTAGTCCTTTATATTTTATTCCCTTGATTAATATCTTAGCGATTAATCTACCTTTTTATTATTTTTTTCACAAACTTCTAACTTTTGATGTATATTCAAATATTTTTACAAAAGAAGAGAAAAATATCATTCAAGGTAAATATGCCAGTAGTTTTAGATTAAGAACTTTATTTTTATATATTATTTCTATGATACCTTTTATTACTATGTTTTGTGCAGTATTTTATATAGTATATTTAGGGCATTCTTATTTCTTAAAATTAAAATTATTAAGAAAACTTAGCTTATCTTCTAACTTAGGAAAAGTAGAAATTAAGGCAATAAAAAAGGCACCTTAGAAAAGATGCCTTATAGGAGAATTGTATTTGAAAATAATTATTTGTATTTATAAGTAGGGTTCGCTTTACTTATCTTGTATTAAAAGTATACACTCTAAGCATTAATTATAAACTAACAAAAAGTTAACAAATGATTAATAAAGCTAGTTTTTTCTAAAAATATACAATATTATATACTTCTAAATTTAGCTGGTCCAGTTGTATGAATAGAAATACCGTTTGTATCAACTGCCACAGTTACAGGCATATCAACTACATCAAACTCATATATAGCTTCCATTCCCATTTCTTCAAAAGCTACGACTTTTGCTTCTTTAATACTTTGAGATATTAAATAAGCAGCCCCACCTGTTGCTATTAAATAAATAGATTTATACTCTTTAATTAAGTCAATGGTAGGCTGTTTTCTTTCAGCCTTACCTATCATTCCTAATATTCCTATTTCCATCATATCTTTAGTAAACTTATCCATTCGTGTAGCAGTCGTAGGACCTGCTGGTCCAACTGCTTCAGTTCCTACAGGGTCAACGGGTCCCACATAATAAATAAATCTATCTTTTAAGCTAACACCATTTGGTAAATCTTTTCCAGCATTTCTATACTCAATAATTTTTTTATGAGCAGCATCCCTTGCTGTTAAAATTTTACCAGTTAACAATAAAGTATCTCCTGATTTAAATTGTGATAAATTTTCTTTTGTTAAGTCTTTTATATTCACTTTTTTAATAGTATCTATAGGAAGTTCTAAGTCTGGCCATAAATCTAAGTTTGGTTTTTTAAAAGTAGCAGCTCCCTCACCTTTAAGTTCAAAATGAATATGCCGTGTAGCTGCACAGTTTGGTATCATGGCAACGGGCAGAGATGCTGCATGACAGGGATAGTCAAGAATTTTAACATCTAAGACAGTTGTAAGCCCTCCTAATCCTTGGGCTCCTATACCTATCTTATTGATATCTTCATATAGTTTTAGTCTTAACTCTTCTAAGGCATTCTTAGCACCTCTTTCTTGAAGCTCTTGAATATTAACTGAACTCATTAAAGACTCTTTTGCTAAAAGCATAGATTTTTCAGGATTTCCACCAATACCTATACCTATTATTCCAGGAGGACACCACCCTGCCCCCATATTTCGTACATTGTCCATCACCCAATCATATATGCTATCACTTGGATTTAAAACTGCAAATTTTGCTTTATTCTCACTTCCACCACCTTTAGCAGCAATAGTGATATCAAGAGTATCTCCATTGTTAACGCTTATATGTATAACAGCTGGAGTATTGTCTTTTGTATTTTCTCTTTTCCCTGCTGGGTCTTTTACTATAGAGTATCTTAAAGTATTTGAGGGGTCTGTATATCCTAAAGCAACCCCTTCATTTATAATATCCTCTAATTCTTTTGTGATATCTAACTTGGCATTTAATCCTATTTTTACAAACACATTAATAGAACCTGTATCTTGGCAAAGAGGACGGTGACCCATGGCACACATCTTAGAATTGATTAAAATCTGTCCTATTGCATTTTTAGCAGCTTGCCCTTTTTCTTTTTCATAAGCTTCAACCATAGATTTTACAAAATCTTCAGGATGATAATAAGATATGTACTGAATAGCATCAGCAACACTTTGTTTTATGTCATTTTGTGTAATAGTTTTCATCAGATTAAAGCCTTTAATATAATTTTACAAGTATTATATCAAAATATTCAAATTTGTTTTTATAGGTCGTATAGAATTTAACTATTACTTTTTGTAATGCTACTATTATTATATTTAAAAAAGTAATTTTAAATAAAAAAGAGGGAAAATATAAGTCAAAATAAAGCTATATATTAAAAGATTAAACAATATTAATCTAAACAGAAAAAGATGGTAAAAAATTAAAAGATAAAAAATGGCTTTTTTTGGAAGTATAGATAATAAAATTGACAGCTATATTAAATTACAATATAATAAAAACACAATAGTTGTGTTTTTATTATAAAGGATTAAAGATGATTCAAAAAGTTAGAAGCAATGTATATTTAGATACTAAATTAAAAGCAAGAGCAAAGGAATTGTTTAAATCTTATGGACTTAGTTTTAGTGATGGAATTAATTTTTTATTAAAACAAGCAACAGATAAAAATACACCTATGATAAGTTTAGATATAGAAACAATTTATCCTAATGACCCTGATTATAAATTAATGCAAGAAGCTAGAGAAAATAGGAAAAATGGAGAAGAAATTCATTCTTTAGAAAAAGTCATGAAAGAATTTAATGAAAATTAATTTTCAAGATAGTGCCTATAAAGATTTAAAAAAAGTTGATAAAGCTCAGGTTTCTAAAATACTTCAAACAATAAACAAACTTGAGAATTATCCAAATGTTACTAATGTAAAGAAATTAACAAATCATTATCCACCATATAGATTAAGAGTTGGAAAATATAGAATTTTATTTGATATAGAGAATAAAGAAATATTTATATCTTATATCAAACATAGAAAAGAAGCTTACTAAGTGAACTAGCATTTCAGTTATGCTATACTTTCAATAGTAAAATGGTAATTGCCTTTTAGATAGACTGATTATCTATTGTGTAAAGGGAAGTTTAAAATTAGGGTGCTAGCTTTGCTCTTACCCTTTTTTTACTTTAGTATCTTGCCTTATAATCTCTTAAATTTGTTTTTAAATGTTTTTCTATATATGAATTTAATTTACTTCTAGTTTTAAGTGCCTTGTCATAATCTATAAATAAATCAGGGAACTTATAAGAAAGCCACAAATAAAGTGTTATTTTTTTTACCTCATCTTCAACAGCTAGTAAATCTTTTTGACTTAAGTTTTTTTTATTTAAATTGCTTAAGTTCTTATATGTACAAACTTTACGCAAAGATATACAAAAAACATAATACTCATAAGCCTTAAGAATTAACTCCGATTTTATACTTATAGGAGCTTGGGCGCATAAATACTTGTCTTCTAAGCTTAAATGCCTCACATTATCTACTATCTTTGCAGCACTTATCATAGATGAGATATTACAAGCGATAAATGGACCATCAAAAGACATATGTTTTTGAAAATACCTTAGTATTTGGCTTAAAGATTTTGTTTTTATATGTGAAGACAAGTCTTGTAATTGTTTTGCATTTATCTTTACACTAAAAGGTTCTTTTATAGTTTTAACTGGTTTTTTATACTCACTTGTAATATGTTCTAATACATCTCGTGAACAAGCTCCTAAATAACCTACTTCAAACTTACCATACCTACCTGCTCTTCCTGCTATTTGTATAATCTCATTTACTGTTATTTTTCTTTTACTAAAGCCATCAAATTTTGTATGACTGGTAAACAATACCGTTTCAATAGGTAAATTTAGACCCAAAGCTATAGCATCAGTTGCTATTAAGATATCACTTTGCCTATGTCTGAATTTTCTAGCTTCTTCTTTTCGCACTTCTGGGGATAAATTCCCATATATCACGGAAACCTTATAATTTTTTTGTAGCTTTTGTTTGAGATTTAGAACATCTCGTCTTGAAAAAGCTATTAAAGCACTTCCTTTTTTTAAATTACTTAAAGAAGTAAAAGAAGGAAGTATATTTAAAGGTGTTTTTCTTTTATGTTTTATAACTTCTAAGTCCTCACCTAAATATGAAGCTATTTTCTTAATAGCACTTAAGGCATTAATTGAGCCAGTCATGATAACTTCATTTGCAGGAACGCCTATAATAGCATTAAGCCATGCCCAAGCTCTTTGCGTATCATCTATTAATTGAACTTCATCAATAATAGCAATATCCACGTCCATAGAAATATCAAGCATCTCAATAGTAGAGCAGACATAAGAAGCATCTTCGTTTATAATTTGCTCCTCCCCTGTAATTAAAGAAGCTAGATGTTCATCTTTTTGTAAATTTTCATAAGCCTCAAGAGCTAAAAGCCTCAAAGGTGCAAGGTATACACCTGAGTTTGCATCTTTTAGCTTTAGCATTGCATTATATGTTTTCCCTGAGTTTGTTGGACCCACATAAAATTTTAATTTTCGTTTCATACTTCGTGCTAATGGGAACAGTGTCTTAAATTCACAGTTTAAAAGTTTTTGTAATTCATTTTGCCATATATCTTTCATAATCCTACTAACCTTTCATTTGCCACTTTAATATATTTTTCTTCTAAATCACATCCAATAAAATTTCTTTTATTTTTTTTAGCAACAACAGCAGTAGTTCCTGAACCCATAAATATATCTAAGACTAAATCATTTTCATTACTTGAAGCTAAAACTGCTCTTTTAACTAATTCTTCCAATTTTTGAGTAGGATGAATAGCTCTATTAGTTTGAGGGTCTTTTATTCTTTCTTTTCCTTGACATTGAGGCAAAGTCCAAACATCTCTCATCTGTCTATTTGTACCATTTTTTGCTTTATCAGGATTTATATCTTTTAATGTCTCATAGTTAAAAATCCATTTTTTATTTTTTACAGCATAAACAATAAATTCACTTGAATGTGTATATGTTCTTTTTGTTATTGAAGGCATTGGATTTGTTTTTGCCCAAGTTATGATATTCTTTATTGAGTATCCTACTTGCTTTATTGCCATTGTTACTTCACCAATATTGTGATAAGAACAACATATATATATAGAAGCACCATCTTTTTGAATATCAAATGATTTTTTTATCCACTGATAAGTAAAGTCAAAGTATTCATCTTCTTTCATAATATCCCAAGTTTCATTCACTTTATAAAAAGCACCACCAGTTTTATTATTCTTTAAATTTAAGTTTGAACCTGATAGGTTATAAGGTGGATCTGTAAATATTAGATCAGGATGAATATTATTCTTGTGTAATTTATTCAAAAAATCTAAACTATCTTGCTTATAGATTTTATTTAACTTTAATGTGTTTTGCATATAAATAATCTTTCATTATGTGTGTCTAGCTTTGTTTTACCAGTTGAAAAAGGTTTATGTTTGATACTCTCAATAAACAATGTCCCCTTATTTTCCAACACTCTTATAATTTCTTCATCAGACATTCTTGCATTAGAGCGTTCATTACCTTTATTAGCCATATCAGAATATGATAATATTATATATTTTGCCTTGGCTTTTATTATTAAATCTTCAAAAGCCTCTATTGCTTTTTTTAAACAATATCTTGAATTATAATCTTTTCTATTTAACATTTTTGAAGCAACACCCTCAACTTCTGGCTTATTCCATTGTGCTAAATTCTCAATTAAATGATATGCAGAGATATATTGTCTTGAATTATAAGGTGGGTCTAAATATAAAATATCTACTGGTTCAATTTCACTAATTATTTTATTGGCATCATTGTTTAAGATAATATTACCTGTATTATTAGAATTATCAATATCAAGATGTTTCATTTTAAAATTATCAGGCATTAATGAGTTTCTTCTAAATGCATCATAATGACCACAAGTATTAGCAATTTTATCAATGGCATAAATCAAAGAACTTATTAGTATATATTTTTCTTTTTTTGTTAGTTGACTTTTTAAATTTTCTATTTCTTCTCTAATCGTACCAATTTTTTTTGCTACATTTAATGAAAAATACTTATCTCCAAAATTTTTAGAAAAATAATTATCTATAGGGGTAATATTATTAAAATATTCTAATAATTCACTAATTTTATTCTTATCATATATATCATCAGAAAAGAAAGCATAATGAATTACATAGTTAGAAAACAACATATCATTTGTAATAATCTTAGTGTTTTTATTATTAAAATGATTTGCTACAACACCAGTACCTGAAAAAATATCTAAGAAACTATTGTACTTAGGAATATGTTTGTCTATTGATGTTTGTATAAAATTAAGTATTTTAGTCTTAGAACCTAAGTATCTTCTATTATTTATAGTAAAATACTCAAAAGCTTTTTTTGATTTATTTGAATAATGATCAAATAGTATTTTCTCAATAGCCGTACTATTACTTTTAATGTCATTATTGCTTTTAAAAGTTTGTAAAATATCAAAATAGTTTTGCTCTATTGTAATCTTAATTTCTTTTTTCATAAGAAACATTTTACAATATGCATCATAAAAAGAACTTTAAATGTTGCCTAAAAAGAAGGAAAATAAGATGTCACATAACTGGAGTATATCAACAACACTTAGAAATCCTAATAGAATGATTGAGTGGTTAAGAGTTGCAAAAAAATATCTAATTACTACTAAGTGGGATAATGCAAAACAAATTGAATATCAAATATTATTAATAAAACACAAATTATATACTCCAAATAATATTACCAAAGCAGAAAAAGAAAAGTTTGATACATTTACAGAAATAATTACTTTCAATGAAGCACAAACGATATTTAATAGACAAAACTATAAAGACCCCTCCATGAGAGGTAGAACTTCATTTAGTCCTTTAAAAAAATTTGCTTTAATAAAATTAGATAGCAATAATATTATTAGAATGACTAGTCTAGGAGAGTATCTTTTATCAGATAATTATGATTTTGGATACTTCTTATTTCGTATTTTTCTTAAATGGGAATATAAAAATCCATTAGAGTATAAAGAAAATACAAATTTTAATATTAATCCTTTCATTGGAACTATGCACTTGATTAATAAAGTAAATATTATTGCCTATAAAAATAATGAGGTAGTTAAAGGAATATCAAAAGATGAATTTATGCTTTTTGTTCAAACTTTAACAAATTATAAAAATATTAATTTTTATGCAAAAGAACTTTTTACTTATAGAAATTTTGTAAAACAAACAAATAAAAACTCTATCTTATCTCATCGTCAAAAAGAAGAAAAAATAAAAAATAAAAAATTAGCCGTATTAAAAATACTTACGAAAGAAACAAATGATAATAAACTAGAAAAACTTCTTAATAATTTAAAAGATTATACAGATAATACTATTAGATACTTTAGAGCGACAAGATATTTGCATATTAGAGGTGGCGGCTACTATATTGACTTAGAACCAAGAAGAACAGTTGAAATTGATGTATTATTAGATACCTACGATGGTTCTAGCTTAATATTAAAAAATAAAGACGATTACATTGATTACTTAGCAGATGTAAACCTACCAGTACTTCCATGGGAAACAAAACAAAAACTACATAATATTATTGATAGTTTAGCAAAAGAATTAAGCCTCTTGGAAAAAAAGCTAAATCTTATTCCTACTAATTTTAGTATTCTAAAAGTAAATGATATTGAAGAGTTAAAAACCAACACTCAAAAACTAAGAGATAAAAGAAAAAAATACTTAGACATGATAACTCATAATGAATTACAAGATATTTCTAAAATCAAAGAGTGCATTTATTCTCTTGAAAATATTAGAGAATTAAAAAATAAACCAAGCATAGAACTTGAAAAATGGGCTACTGTTGCACTTATGGCTTTAAATGATACACTAGGTATTAATCCTAACTATCCTGTTGGAGATGATAATGAGCCTTTATTTACAGCACCTGCAAGAAAAGCTGATATAGAGTGTTTTTATAAAGAATTTAATTCTATATGTGAAGTTACTATGCTTGTTGGAAGAAACCAATGGTACAATGAGGGGCAACCTGTAATGAGACATCTAAGAGAGTTTGAAAACAAACACCCTACTAATTCTACATATTGTTTATTTCTTGCCCCTAAATTACACCAAGATACAATAAATACTTTTTGGACTTCTACTAAATATGAATATGAAGGAGTAAAACAAAAAATTATTCCTTTAACAATTACTCAATTAGTGCAGTTATTACAAATACTCATTAGCATAAAACAAGATAATAAAAAATTATTTCATACTGATATAAAAGATTTATTTGATGATATTGTTCAACTTACAAACAAAGTGAGTAACTCAAAAAATTGGATATCAGCTATACCATCACTTATTAATAACTGGAAAACTAAACTACAATAAAAAAGAAGACAAATCAAGGAGTAATTAAAATGAATTGCGAATATTTTGGAAAGTGTGCAAGTTGTACCTTATATAACAAGACATATAAAGAACAATTAGAATATAAAATAAACATAGAAAAAACAAGATTTAAGGACTTTTTACCCTCAAACTTTGAAGTATATGAAAGTGAAGAGCAAAACTTTAGATATAAAGCTGAGTTTAGACTTTGGAAAAGCTTTACAAATGACAACAAACTAAAACTATCTTATGCCATGATTGACTTTGATAAAAAAGCCTTGGAGATAAACACTTGTCATATAGTATCACTAGATATAAAAGAGCTTATGCCTAAACTTTTAGCCTGTATCTTAGAAGATGACATCTTATCTTTTAAACTTTATGGCTGTGAGTTCTTAAACTCTACAAAAGGTGAGACTATTCTTACTTTGATATATCATAAAAAATTAGATGCCAAATGGATAGAAAAAACCAAAGATTTAGAGCTAAAACTAAATATAAAAATAGTAGGAAGAAGTAAAAAACAAAAGCTAGTACTAAGTGATGATTATATAAATGAAGTTTTAAGCATAAATAATAAAGATATAAAATACATATATAAAGAAAACGCATTTTCACAAGCAAATACAAAAGTAAATATCAAGATGATAGAATGGATTATAAACAATGCCACACTTTCTAATGACTTATGTGAACTATATTGTGGTTCAGGAAACTTTACAATAGCACTATCGCCTTATTTTAGGAAAGTTCTAGCAACAGAGATATCAAAAACTTCTATACAAACAGCTAAGATTAACTGTGAATTAAATGCTATAACAAATATAAAATTTGCAAGACTAAGCTCCCAAGAATTTGCCCAAGCATACAGCAAAGAGCGAAAATTTAGAAGATTAGAAGATATCAATGTAGATATATCTAGCTATGATTTTTCAAGTATACTTGTTGACCCACCAAGAATTGGATTAGATAATGAAACAATACAATTCATAGAGCATTTTGAACAAATCATATATATATCTTGTAATACCCTAAGCTTATATGAAAACCTTTTAAGCTTAAGTAAAAACTACAATATAAAGCATTTTGCTTTTTTTGATCAGTTTGCTTATACTAAGCATATAGAAACAATAATTATTTTAGAAAAAAAAGCCAAAAAATAGATAATTATTAATCTAATATTAAGAAATGGTATGTCATACTCTTCGTTCAAATTAGGGTTCAATTGATTCCGAAGAAAATAATTTTTTAATTATTTTCTATGCTTGCTTAAAATCAAGAAGGTTTTTAAAGTGTAAATTATTTTACAATGTGTCATAATTAAAAAGGATTTTATTATGAGAATTAATACAAATATAGCTTCAATTACTGCTCAAGAAGCTGCTACAAACACAAATAAAAGTATAGGAGCTGCCTTAGAGAAGCTATCAACTGGTCTTCGTATCAACAAAGCTTCAGATGATGCTTCTGGTTTAGCAATTGCAGATAAACTAAGAACGCAAGCTACATCTATAAATCAAGGTGTGTCAAATGGTAACTCAGCTGTTACTTTACTACAAATAGCTGATAAATCAATGGCAGAACAATCTAATATCTTAAATACCATCAAAGCTAAACTAATCCAAGCTAATACTGATACTACATCAGCTGATGGTAAAGAATCTATTAGAAAAGATATCAAAAAATTACTTGAACAGTTAGATAATATAGCTGAGCAAACTAACTACAATGGTAATTTTTTACTACAAGAGAAAGCTTCTTCTCAAGATGCTTCAAGCCAAGTAAACTTTCAAATTGGTGAAGCAAATACAGATATCATATCAAATTCTGCAATTCAGTCTAATACTAAAGGATTGGGTTCAAAGACAGTCTATTCTGCTGGCAATGAAAATAATACTATTGTTTCTGGTTCTTCGCTTACACTTGCAAGTACAGGAACTATTTCTTTAACTGCAAAAGCATCTGATGGTTCGCATGTTGCTGAAACTTTAAAATTAAGTGGAGATGTAGATTCTGTTGAATTAAAAACAGGTATGGTACTATCAGGAATGGATGCAAGTACACAAGCTGCATTTGTAGCACAATTAACAGGTGGAGTAGGAACTGATTATACACAAAGTGGAAATACATTTACTATGCTTAAAGATGCTAAGTTAGATTTATCTACTGTTGATAGTGTAACTGCAACTTTAACTACTCCTGCTGAGGCTCCTAGTAAGTTTACTTCTGTTGCAGGAGATATAATAACTGCTTCAAGTACAAATAAAGACAGTGATTTAGCTAAAGCTTTAGTAGATGATACTAAATTTACAGATAATCAAAATGGTACTTATACTGCAAAAACAGCAGATACTATTACTTTAGAAGCTGGTGAATCTGTTAATTTTGAAAGAGCATCACAAGCAACTACATTTGCAACAGGTGCACAGTTAACTTTAAGCGCAGATGCTGTAGCAGGAAGCCAATTTGCAAGTGCTTTAGCTAGTACGAGTAAATTTACCTTAGAATCAGGAACAGCTGGAAAGAGTGGTGCTGTTTATACAGCTAAGGCTCCTGCAGGAATTATAAATATAGCAAAAAATGAAACCTTTAAAATTGACACTCCAACAGACACAGGAGCTATAAAAGTTGGAGATATGATTACTTTAAAAGCAGACACGGTTGCTGGTTCTGATTTAGCTACTGCATTAGCAGATACAACTAAATTCAAACTAACTGACGGAACTGCTGGAACGACTGGAGCAGTTTATAAATCACTATTAGATACCAATGGAGGTATTTCTTTAAAAGCAACAGAGTCACTTTCTAAAGCAGTTGCTACTCAAGTTGATATTGGTAAAACAAGTGCAGTTTCTGATGGTTCAACTATAACTTTAAATGCAGATGTTGTTAAGGGATCTGATTTAGCTAATCAATTAAATGATGTAGCAGTAGGTGGACAAAAGAAATTTAAATTAACATCTGGAATCGCTGGAGAGAGTGGTGCTAAGTACACGGTTAATAAAGATTTTACAACAAATAACTTAAAGATTGTTGATACTGAATCAATTACTATTACTAAAGCAATCGCGATAACTGATAATATTGGCGTTCAAAAGGGAGAGATTTTAAATGCTAAGCTTGATGGTAAGGACTTAAATGTTGGTGTTGACAATGCTTTAACAGTAAAGACTACACCTGCTACAGTACCTCCTACAGTTGCTAGAGCATCAAGTCCAGTAATTTTAGAATTTGATGTAAAAGCGAAATTAGCTACTGATACATTTGAATATAAAACAGGCGATACGATAAAAGTTACTGATGATAAAGCTAAAACTGGAACGACTAAATCTCTTGTTGAAAGTGGGGATTTTATAGATAATGGTGATGGTTCATATACTGCAACTAAAGATGCTCTCACTGGAGAAGGTATTGAATTCGATGAAAAAGATGATATAATCAGTGTAAAAAGAACAGTTGGAAGTACAGAAACACCAGTAACTACAGCTGGATTGGCTGCTACTGATATAAAAAGAATTGCTTCAGATGTGATAGGTACTTCTGATACTTCTACTGTTTCTCCATCTGATCCTATTTCTGTTGATCTAACTACAAATTCAACTATGAAAGTTGAAAATAATGGTAAAACAAGTGATACTTTAAGTATTACAGGAAAAGAAGAGATTTCAAATGGTGGAACTCAATTATCTGCTTTAGCAGCCGTTGGTAATGGTGAGATGACTAGTGCTTTAGCTTCTTCTTTCCAAGCAGTAGTTGATGATGCGATTACTGATCTGAATGCTTTTAGAGGGGATATAGGTTCTACTCAAAATCAAGTTGAATCAGCTGTTAGAAACTTGATGACTCAGTCTACTAATGTAAGAGCTGCTGAGTCTATTATACGAGATGTTGATTATGCTTCTGAGAGTGCGAACTTTAATAAGCAAAATATCATAGCCCAAGCTGGTACTTATGCTATAAGTCAAGCAAATGCTAGTGCTCAAAATGTATTAAGATTATTACAATAATATAACAAAAAGTATTATGTAAAAATCTAGTCTTTATATTGGACACAATTAAAGCAAAGAGACAAGAGGGGCTTAGGAAAATTCCCAAGCCCCTTTTTTTATTGAGTAAAACTACGATATATTTTCTTTTATCCAACATTCTAAATTATAGATATATTTAACTAAACTTTATTGCCTAAGTAATGTGTCACTTTATATCAAGATTGACCTTGAAGTGCTAATGTAAATTATGATTTGATTTTAATAATTTCTACTATCCTACGATTTAGCTTCCATCCATAAAAATTTGTAATATTGTATCTATTTTCTACAAAATAATTATAAATCAAAACTTAAGTGAATTTCACTTAAGTTTTGATACAATAATATATAAATAAATTATTGGAGTTCATTATGCAAACAATGGCAGTACAAATTAAAGATAACTATGTACAAAACTTTATGAGTTATGTTAATAATCATAGTGAAAATATCACTATAACAAAAGATAAAAATTTAGAATATGACCCATATTTTTATGAAAGACAAAAAGAATTACAAGAAATAAGAAATAATATAAAGAATGGTAATAGTCAATTAACATCATTTGAAGATTTTGAACATAAAACAAATCAATTTGAAAAAGAACTAGAATTAAAATATGCAAATTAAACTATGCAAATTAAACTTGATAAAAAGTTTGAAATATATTTAACAAAAATAAACCGTCATAGTAAGACAGATACAACAAATCAGAGGAAGAAGACAAGATTACCTTGCGAAAATACCGAGCTCTTTTTATTCTAGTTTATCGTGTATTCTTTTTGTATCTAGTAGTAACTTTAATTTTTATTTAGTCTTTATAGTGGCTTTCTTTTCTCCAAAATTTTTACTATAATAGCTTATGATTTTACACCTTGATTTAGATTGTTTTTTTGTATCAGCACATAGAACAATAGATAATAATCTTTTTAATATTCCTGTTGCAGTTGGAGGGAGATCAAACTTAAATATTTTTAATAAACAAAAACAAAAAAGATTTATCTCAAATAACAAAGGTGCTTTTGTATCTAGCATACTCTCAAATACAAAAGAGAATGATAAAGAATATTTCATAGATAAAAATGGTCGCATAAGAGGCATAATCACGACATCTTCTTATGAAGCAAGAGCCTTAGGTGTTAGAACTGCTATGAGTGTAAATGAAGCATTAAGATTGTGTCCTTCTTTAAAAATGATTGCACCACAATACCCTTTATATCATGAGCTTTCTTATAAATTAGGGGAGTTTTTAAGAGCTAGAACTCCAGAAGTTGAACAGGCTTCTATAGATGAGTATTTTGTTGATTTAAGTATTTTTATAAAAGATGAAGATGTAGAAACTTTTGCAATGGATTTAAAAAATGAGATTATGGATAAGTTTAAACTTCCTATATCCATAGGAATAGCAAATAGTAAATATATTTCAAAACTTGCAACAAATGAAGCAAAACCATATGGAATAAAATTCATTCAAAAAAGTGAATTAAATGCCTTTATAGAAGATATGCCGATAAATAAATTTACAGGTATAGGAAAAAGTTACGAAAAAAAACTAAAATCTTACGGTATATCTACACTTGGAGATGTAAGAAGAAAAAAAGAGCTTTTATATTCATGGAATAAATCAGGAATAAAACTTTATAATAGAATATGTGGGATAAATGACTTTAAATTAGAGAAGGCAAAAGATGCACAATCTATTGGGATAGGAAGAACTTTTGACCCTATTTTAAATAGAGATGAAATAAAAAGAAGACTTATCATCCTAGCTAGATACTTAGCATATTTAGTATATAAAAAGAAAGTAAATCCTCAAAACTTTTTTTTAAAAATAAAATATGAGTTTAATATAAAATCAAAAGCAAATATCAGTATCAATAGAGTATTTTCTGAAGGTTTATTTCAAACAAGCATTTTAGAGTTATTTGAAAAAAATGACATTCATCCAAGTCATAGTATAGTTCAAATAAATCTAATTGTAAGTGCTTTTATGGAAAACAAAATGGACACTTATAACTTATTTGAGTATGAAGAAGATTTAAAATTACAAAAATTAAATGCTTCTATAAATAAATTAAGAGATAAGTTTGGCATTGATATTATTAAAACAGCCAAGGAGCTTTAAGCTTCTATACTTTTGTATTTGCCTAAAATTTCTTTTTTCCAGATGTAGCTTTATCTTTTAATAATCTTTTTATATTTTCACTACTTATTTTTGCTTGTTTAATTCTTTCTTCATTCATATCTCTTAAGATACTTAGTGTTTTTTGTTTTTCATGGTCTACATTTGATGTGATTTGTATGGCTTTTCTATTATTAGATGTTCCTGAAACTCCTAAGAATTTTTCACTATTATTTATATAAATCTTTGAAACTGAACTTGTGGCATTTTTGTTAAACAAAATAATATCATCTTTTTTTAAAATTAAAATATCAGAAATCAAAAGTTCAGTCTCTGCAATAATAGCTTCGATTTTCATCTTAGACCCAGCAATAAGAGTAGTGATATCTTTCTTTTTACTGATAATTCTATTTTTTCCTTCATTAAATATTTTTTTAACAATTTTATCCAATAAAGACTCTATATAAGAAATAGGGTAACAAATAGATAAAAAACCTGATTCATCATCTATGGTTATTTCAAGTACAACTAATAATACAATCTCATGATCTGAGATAATCTGAATTGCATTCGCATTCGTATCTTTTGTTTCGATTTTAAAATTCAACGGGCTAACCTCATACCAAGACCTATATAAGTGCTTCACAAACATTGAATAAAAATGATCAAAAATTTCAACTTCTATTTCAGTAAATTCTCTATCAATATTATCATGAGAAGAAACAGCTCCACTTCCTAATAATTCCGAAATTATTTTATTTGCAATTCCAGGATTACACTCGATGATAATCCTACCTTCAAGTGGTCTAATAGATAAAGTATTCAATGATGTTAATTGAGGAATGGATAAAATAAACTCTCCATAAGTCATTTGTTCAATAGAATAAAGTTTTATATCAACAATTTTACGCAACATTGCTGATAAATCAGTTATAAGGTCTCGTAGCATTTTATCATGTAATGTTGAAAATGCTTTTAATTGTTCTGCTGAAATTCTGTTTGGTTTTTTAAAATCATATATTGAATAATTTTTTTCTTTTGATACTACATTCTCTTCTGGTTTAGATTCAATATCCTCACCTTGTTCGGCGATATCTAAAAGAGCATCAATCTCGTCTTGACTTAAAAATTCTGCCATCTTATTCTCTTATTTCAATGTCTGCATCAATTGCACCCATTTGTTTTAGCATTTTTATAGTATCTATGATTTCTAGTATTGGTAGCTTCATTATCTTCATAGCTCGTACAAGATCTGAAATAGTTGGAGTTTGTTTTGAGTTCATTAGAGTATGGTTTATATTAATTGTTAATGGTTTATTATCAAGTCTTATATCATCACCTATATTAGTACCTTTATTGATTTTTTTGTCTTCCCATTCTAAGTTAGTTAGTGGTGATTTTTTAATTCTTATTGTAAAGTTTTCTTTGGCAATTGTTACTGTTGATATTTTTATATCAGCTCCTGCAATTATGGTTCCATTGATAAGATTTATTATGATTTTTTTCTTAAAAGAAGAGTCTAGTTTAATATCTTGTACTTCGTATATGAATTGTACTATGGACATATTGCTTGGCTTCATAATTTTTACTGTTCTTGTGTCTATTGCTTTTGCAATATTTTGATTAAATGTTTTATTAATTTCTTTTTGAATTTTAAAAGCTTGTTTTGCATCGTTTTTAAATAAACTTAGTGTTATTGATTTTTCATTTTCCAAAGGGTAATCAACTTCATTCTCAATAGTAGCTCCATTATAAATAGAACCAGTTGTTGCATTTTGTAAAGAAGAGACAATAGTACCTTGTGCTAAAGCATATACTTGTCCATCAACTGCTTTTAATTGTGTTAATAATAATTGACCATGATTAATAGATTTAGAATCACCAATGGCCGATATCTTAATATCTATTTTATCTCCTTGCTTTGAAAAAGCTGGTATCTCTCCTGTAACCATCACTGCTGCTATGTTTTTTGATTTTATAGACGATGTTGGTATTTTAATATAAGAATTTCTTAAGAGATTTTGTAAAGACTGCATTGTAAATTTAGATTTATCACCCGTACCTGCAAGACCAACAACTAAACCATAACCAATAAGCTGATTATTTCTAATACCAACTATGTTGGACACGTCTTTTATTTTTTGAGCATAAATAGTACTAATAATAAGTATTAAATATATAATAAATTTCAATATATTACCTTCTATATAATTAAGACTATTTTATCTAAAATTTTATAAAATATAGGTATAATCTGTAAATAATAATTTTAAGGTTGTCTTTGAACATTTATATATATGGAAGTGGTAATTTTAAAGAAGAGATTCATTTGATTTTAAAGAACTCTAATATCAAAGCAAAACTTGATAAAAGTTCTAGTATTCAAGATTTAAAATCTCTTACTAAGCTTAAGAATGCGATTAAAAACAATCCAAACGATATATATTTAATAGATGAAGATAAAATATTTAGAAACAATATGTTTAATAAAAAAATAAAATTTTTCAAGGCAAAAGACTGTATAGAAGAGGAATATTTGCTAGACTATGGCATAGGCGATATTAGCATTAATAATACTAAAGATTTAGTAGAGCATATTGTAAAAAAACTAGACAATTCTTCAAATGAGCAGAATATAGAAGAAAGCATAATAGATATTGTAAACAAAGCATATAAAGAAAAAACAGTACAAGAAGTTCAAGCTGATGATATAGAAGATGAAGACTTAAGCAAACAATTAAGTAAAAAAGAAGATAAAGAAGATAATAATTTAGATAGAATAAATAGCAATGAAGCTAATGATATTCAAGGAGATAGTATGACTGATGAATTTTCACAATTTGATAGTTTGAATGAAGATGATGTGTTAAGTGCATTGGCAAATATTGATACAAATACTAATAATAGTGATACTATCTTAGATAAGAAAGTATCAAAAAGTAATACAAGCAATATTGTAGTTGCTAAAAATTCTGATGTGTCTAATGTGAATGATATTGCACAATTAATAACACAGTTGTTGAACAATAAAACTTTGGAGATAACTATAAAAGTTAAAACTTAATATGGATTTAGTTGGAATTTCACAAAATACAGTAAAAATAATTCTTATTTTAGGCTTGCCTTCTTTATTAGTAAGTATGATAATTGGATTATTGATTTCTATCTTTCAAGCAGTAACACAAGTTAGTGATGCTTCTTTATCTTTTGTTCCCAAGATGGTCTTTGTATCTATTTTTATTTTAATATCTTTACCTTGGATTGGTGATAATATTGAAGTTTATGCAAAAGATTTGTGGGATATCATCTTAATCTTTGGTAAATAAATATGATAGATAAATTATATAAACTAAAGAAAAATCAAAAAAATCAAAAAATGATGGAAAAGGCACAAATAGCAAATAAGATATCTCATATTCAAAGTGAAATAATATTTACAAACAATAAAATCACCAGTACAAGTGTAGATAAATACGGGGCTATTAGTGATTTTGCTGTTTTAGAAATACATAAAAATACTATGAAAATCCATATCAATAAACTTAAACTAGAAATAAGTAAGCTTAACATTGACTTAGAAAAAACGACAAATGATATATTTGAACTAGAAAAAGAAACACAACAATATAAATATATATTAGATGAAGAAAAAAAAGAACGAATTAACCATATCCTAACAATGGAAGAAAGAGAAGCAAGTGAATATATACAAAATAAGTATCTATAAATTGAAGGAAATGATTTTATGAAATTATTTAGTATTTTACTTATATTCTGCATTGCCCTTACGGCAAATGAAACAAAAGAAAAATTAGAAATCATAGAATTAAAAAAAGAATTAAATGATTTTTATAATAAAAAAGAATTACAATATGATAAAAGCAAGAAAGATTTAGAAGCAATATTCACAAGTATAGAAAAAGAAAAATTGGCAATTAAAACCTTAAGAGATGAAAATTTAAAGATTTTACAAGATATAAAAGGTACAATTGAGAGTAAAACTACAAAAATATATAATAAAATGAAATCTAAAATTGCTGCATCTATTTTTGAGCAAATGATTAAAGACGGAGATATTGACCTTGTTTTTGATATAATTATAAAATTAAAAGAAAAAAATGTTACAACTTTAATGAAATTTTTAAGTCCTAAAAGTGCTTCAATGATAACTAAAAGACTACAAGAGTTTAAATCTAATAAGGGTTAATTTATGGCAGATGAAGAAAATGTAGAAGAAATAAAAAAAAGTTCTGGTTCAAAAGGTATGATGATTGTATTGATTGTTTTAATAGTCCTTTTATTCTTAGGGCTTGGTGGACTTGGTTATTTTGTATATTCAAAAGGATTATTAAGCAATGATCCATCAAGTGACACGGCAGTAAAAGTTGAAGAAAAAGAAACAAAAGATAAATCTGAGATGTTTAAAGCTACTATTGAAGACTTGGTATTAAATATTACGAATGCAAAAGGTAGAGAAAAGCTAATGAAGCTATCTTTTACAATTAAAAGTGTAGAGCCTTCAATAGTAGAAATAGTTGAGAGCAATAAGGCTGAGATTATTGATATAGTTATTGCACAAATTAGTGCTAGAACTTCTGAAGAGCTTTTAACAGTTGGTGGGAAAACTTTATTAAAAGAAGAATTAAAAGAAGAAATAAATAAGATTATCAATGAAGTTGTAGCAAGTGATGAAGATATTGAACAAAATAATGTTAAGAAAATATTATTTACAACTTTTGTAATTAAATAAGATGATAATAAGCTTTAAGGCAAAAAACAAAAAACAAAAAATCATAAAAATAGTATCTTTACTAGCATTAGTTTTTATGTTAGTTATATATTATTTTTATATGAGTGATCAATTTTCAAAAGCAAATACTAAAACGCAATTACAAAAAATATCTACAAATCAGACAATTGCTAATAAAAAGAAAAAGAAAAAACTAGAAAGATTGATATATAAGGAAATAGAAACTTTAGTTGATATTATAGGACAGAAACATATTAAAAAGATTAAGGTTATATCAAATAAAGTCCTAATATTATGTGATGCTAATACAAACTTAGATGCTTTAAAAGTAAGATATGGAGTGATGGCACTTATTAAAAAAACATCAAAAAATATACAAATATCTATAAATGTACAAAAAATTATTCAAAGAAAATATAATGTCAAATAAATATATATTATTGTTTTTAATAAGCTTATTGTTTATAAGCTGTGCAAAAGAAGAAAAAATAGCATTTATAAAACCTTCAATGCAAATTCCCAAAAAACCCGTAGTTGTTAAAAAAAGAAAAGGTTCATTGTATGCTTCAAAAGGTGCGTCATTGTTTTCTGATAAAAAAGATTTACAAATTGGGGATATCTTACAAGTTAATATTAATGAAGCATTAAACTCTAAGACTAAAAGCAAAAGAGAATTAAGTAGTGCAAGAAATAGTAATCTTGGTGGTGGATTGTTCTCATCTACTAATGAAAATATACGAAAATCAGGTTTTGTAAATAAAGTTACAGATAAATTGAATTCTAATTTTGGAGTTGATTTTAAAACAACAAGTACCTCATCAAGTAAAGGAAATGTAAGCTCACAATTAGATGAATCATTTAAAACTAAACTTTCTGTAATCATAGAAGAAATTTATCAAAATGGGAATTATTTTATCAAAGGCATTAAAGAGATATTAATAGATGGACAAAAACAATCACTTATCTTAACAGGTGTCATTAGACCTTATGATATTAGTCCTGATAATAGTATTCCTTCTTCACAAATAGCAAATTTAAAGTTGCTATATAAAAAAGGTGGAACAGAACAAGATATCTTACAAATACCTTGGGGAATAAAAATATTAAGTAAATTTTGGCCATTTTGATTTATTTAAGCTAATATTAAGAAATGTAATGTAATAATAATTATGATAAAGGGATATTATGTTGAATGCTCTAAATGTTGCACATACTGGTTTAATAGCTGCAAAAACAGCAGTTGAAGGTGTATCAAACAATATTGCTAATGCACATACCAAAGGCTATAAAAAGCGTGTAGTAGAATTAACTGAATTAGCAAGTACTAGCTCTTCTTTAATAGGTAGAGGTGTAATTAGCAATAATGTATATAGAGTTACATCTGAATATATGTATGATAATTTACTTGCAGAAACTAGTAAAGCTAATTATTATGGCGAAATATCAAGAATGATAGGCAATATTGAATCTGTCTTTAAAGAAACTGATACTAGTGGACTTTCTAGTGATTTAAATAGATATTTTCAAGCTATTGAAAATCTTCGTTCAAACCCAAATTCTCAAATTTATAAAACTACACTAAAAACACAAGCTAAAGTAGTTGTTGAAACTATCAAAAATCTATATACAGCAATAGAAAAAGAAGAAGCTTCAACTAGAAAATCCTTAGATGATAATGTCAAAGATGTTAATACATTAATAAATGAAATAAAACAAATTAATAAAGAAATACAAAAAAGTTCAACAGTACCAAATGATTTACTTGATAGAAGAGATGAGCTAGAAGTTAAGCTTTCAAAATATCTTGATATTGATGTTCGTAGAGGAAATGACGATTATCAACTACGAATTGGTGGACAAATCGCTATTAGATATAATACAAATACAAGAGATGTTCAAGTACTTGAAACTAAAACATATCAGATTAATAAATATAATGTATTAGATGTAAATGAAAATCCAATTAGTATAACTAATAAAGTAGCATTTGACAATAATGACACTTTTACATTCAAATTAAATAATGAACATCAAGTTTCAGTTACAAATGGAACTTATATTGTTGATGCAAATGGTAATAATGTTGATTTAGACGGTGATGGAACAGCAGATTTAGTAGATAATAGTAATTATATACGAGCTTTAAAATATAAAATTAATAATGATAAAGAAATGTCACAATTAGTAAATGCTTATAATGGTAATTATGCCTTTGACACAAATAAAAATAAAGTTGATGATAATTCTTCTGATAAATTTTTAGTACTTGAATCTAATATTAAAGGCTTAGAAGGCAGTTTTAATGGGCGATTAAGCTTAGTTGAAAAGACAGGAGCAGTTGTATCAAATAGAGATACTTTTTATAAAACTGATATTGATAGCAAGGAAGCTACTAGAAGTGTAGCTGTTTATATTTTTGGAAGAGAAGCTTTACTAAAAAAAGGTATTATAAAAGCCCAAAGTGAAAACTTAACAAGTACATCACCTCACAATAAAATAATAGATTATAAAAATAAATTAGACAATCTAGCAAGAGCATTAAGTGATATAACAAATAAGTATGTAAGACTTGATAATAATAGTAATTATGTATATGGACATGCTGCAAGTGATGAATATAGTGGAAGTAAAAACATTAAAAATCTTGGGCTTTTTAGTGGTTCAGATGTAAAGACATTAAAATTTAATGAGAATTTAGTGAATGATTTAAAACAAAAAGATTTAGATTATTTGTCAAAAATTCAATGGAAAAAAGATATAGGCTTTGATGGAAAAGCACAAGATGGTTTACATAAATATGCAACATCATTTAGAGAATTTTTACAAGAAATTAGAGTGAATGTGGCATCTGATAAAGAAAATAATGAATTTTTATTAACAACTCAAAAGGCAATTAGACAATCTTTACAAAATTCTTATGATAAAATTGTTAAGGTTGATAAAGATGAAGAGATGATAGATTTGATGAAATTTCAAGCAGCATATACAGCAAATGCAAAGATAATAACAGTTGTAGATGAAATGTTAGATACATTACTTAGAATGAGATAAAAGGATATATTATGGCAGGTGTTTTAGGATTAGCAAGTGGGCAAGGAGCATCTTTAAATCAGGATTTAATAGATAAGCTAAAAGCTGGTGATACAAAAGCTACAATAGGTCCCTTGAGCAAAAAATTAGAAAATATCGGTTTAGAGAAAGAAAAAATAACAGAGATTATTAAAAAAACAAATGAGCTTCTTGAAACTATAAAATCTTTTGATCTTTTTGTATCAGGAGGAATAAGTGCTTTTGATCAAAAAGTTGCAAATACCACAGGTGATTCTGTTCTTTTTAATGCAATAAATGAAAAACAATTAAGTGTAGGAATTAATAATATTGAGGTTAAAGAATTAGCAACAAGAGATGTATATAATTCAAAAAATATTAGTAGTAATCCAACTAGCACTAAGATGACAAGTGGAACATTAAATATTAAAATTAATGGAAATGATTATACATTTAATAGTGCGGACAAAACATATACACAATTTGCTAAAGAGATAAATGCAAAAGAAGATTTATCTGCTTCAATGGAAGAAGTAAAAGATGGTGTTTATAAATTAGTTATAAAAAGTGCTAAAACAGGAGTAAGTAATAAGTTAGATATATCAGGCACTCTTAGTACTTCTTCAGAACTATCTATAAATAATGTCCAACCTGCTACTAATTCTTTGATAAAAATTAACAATATTGATTATAGCCGTTCTTCAAATAAAATTACTATTGAAGGAGGATTAAAAATTACAGCCGTTCAATTAGGCATATCAACAATTTCTATTGAAAAAGATACGACTAAAATTGCTCCATCTTTAGAAAAATTTGTAGAAAAATATAATGAGCTTGTTACTCTTGTAGATGATGAGTTATATTCAGGAAAGAGTAATATAAATGACAAAGCTAGTTTGCGCTCAATGCTTGAATCTATCAAAGATAAACTTTTTTCTACCTATGGGAAAGATGATAAATTGAGTATTTTTAATTTTGGTTTTGATTTAAATAAATCTGGTTTCCTAGTATTAGACAAAGATAAACTAGATACTGCAATTAATGATAAGTTTGATGACTTAAAATCACTTTTTTTAGGTGTAGCTGAAAAAGAGGGATTAGGAACACAATTAAAAACAATAATTGATAATATGGATTCATTTTCAGGCATATTAACAAACTATCAAAATTCTATGGATTCAAGAGAAAGTGAATTGGAAAAAGACAAAGAAAAAGCAATTGAAAGTTTAGATAATAGATACAAATTATTATCTTTACAATTTTCTGCTTATGGAGTAATGATTAATCAGTTTGAGGCTGCCTTTGCTGGATTAAAATTAACAATTAGTCAGTCAACAGCTAGAAATTAATCGAATATATTATAATTTTGATATTTTTTGTGTGCATTTACACTATAAGTCGTTATGCTTTTTAAATTATTATTTATGGGTAGTTTTGTTTAAAGGAAAATTTTGTTAAAGATAAAAAATTTAAAAGAAAATGTGCTGGAATATATTTATGTTATTTCTAAGCAACCTATTTTATTAAGAGATTTACTAATTGCAAATAGACAATATAATGAAGGTATGCATGTTGAATCTGCAAAGTTAGGTTTTAGATTGATTTTGTCAAGAGCATATTTTGTTTATACACTATTTATTTTATTTATTTTATTACCTGTTTTTGTCTTAACTCATCAACAATTAGCATACATAGACTCACATATATCAATCATGGGAGCAGTTGTAATAACTGCTATAATTTTTATGGGTTTTAACTTTTTTAAATCAAAATTAAGAGATGTTATTACTTTAAAACTTATACAAAGATCTTGGAAGCTTCATTTTCCTTATTTTTCTTATGAAGAATACTCTTTTAAAATAGAGGCAATTTTTGAAAAATCATTGAAAAATGAAATTTCAAAACGAAATCTTGAAAAATATATTTTAGATAGTCTTTCTACTTAAAAAGCTATTCACACTTAAAGTGTAACAAAACCACCTAAACTTAGGATACTTAATGCCCTTATCAAACTTAAATAATGAACAATTAAATCATACTTACCAAAGTATTTTTAATACTACTATATTTGTTTTTATTTAATTAAACCAAATTTTCTGTATAATAAATATGAAAGTTAAGATAAGAAAAGGTAAATAAATGGATTTTCAAACATATATTAGAGCTGTAGGAACTGGACCTAAACTAAATAGAGAACTTACAAAAGAAGAAGTATACGATGCAATTACACAAATATTAGAGAAAAAAGTTTTATCTGAGAGAATATGTGCATTTTTATTAGGTTGGAGGGTTAGGCTTGAAAGCAATGAAGAATTAAAAGCTACACTTGAAGTATTTGATAAATATATTATTAAAAAGAATATTCCAAACTCAATAGAGTTAGCTTATCCCTATGATGGTAAAGCAAAAACTCCTTATTTGTTTCCTTTATATGCAAAATATTTAAAACAATTTGATTTAAGTCTAATAATATCAGGGGATTATTTACAACCTGCAAAAAAAGGAATAACTACAAAAGATATATGCACTAATATCATTTTAGATGAGAATATAAAGTATTTTGATAGAAAAGATTATTTTATAGAATTAAGCAATTTAACAAAAATTAGAAATATTTTAGGATTAAGAACCATCTTTAATACTTGTGAAAAGCTTTTAAATCCTGCAAATTCCGATTTTGCTATTGTAAGTGCTTTTCATAAACCTTATGTAGAAAAATATAATACAATATTTGCAAATAGATATAAACAATTAAGCATTGTTAAAGGCAGTGAGGGAACGGCTGAAGTATTTGCTAAGTGTAGATATTGGATAAATAAAAATAATGTTTTAGAAGAGTACACAATAGACCCACAATATTTTGGTATAAAATATGAAAGTGTTGATAATAAAATATCTCTTGAACAATCATTAGATTTTATAAATAATCCATCGCCCACATTAGAAAAACTTGCCAAATTAAATGTAGCTTTATTACTACATAGTGCAAATAAAGTAAAAAGTATAAATGAAGCTTATGAGATGTTAAATTAATAAGTCCAAATAAAATGTTAAAAGATAAAAATGTGAAAGGATAACAAAATGAAAAAGAAATCATGGCATATAAGTGAAAACGAAGTAACTCCTGTAAATATCTTTAATAAAAGAAGAGATTTTTTAAAATTAGGAATTGCAAGTGTACTTACAAGCTCATATATATTTGAATCTTTTGCACAAGAAACTTCAAAAATACAAACTTCAAAAGTAAAAGGTGACATAAAAAAACTGCTATTTAAAAAAGATAAGAACTTAAAAAACTTAGATTTAAATACCTATAAACAAATTACTTCATATAACAACTTTTATGAATTTACAACGAATAAAGAAAGAGTTAAAAAACTATCTCATACTTTAAACACAAATAATTGGAAAATACAAATTGATGGATTAGTAGAGAAACCTTTTAGTATAGATATTGAAAGTTTAATTAAAAAATTTACATTAGAAGAAAGAATTTATAGATTTAGATGTGTTGAGGGTTGGTCTATGGTTGTGCCTTGGATTGGTTTTTCTTTATCAAGTTTAATAAAATTAGCAAAACCACTTTCTAAAGCAAAATATATTAGATTTGAAACAAAATTTGATGATGAAATGTTTCCAGATCAAGCACGAGGAGTTTTTGCTACTATGGATTATCCTTATGTTGAAGCTTTACGAATGGATGAAGCTATGAATGACTTAAGCATTTTAGCTCTTGGATTATATGGTTCCTTAATGCCAAATCAAAACGGAGCTCCTATTAGACTAATAGTGCCTTGGAAATATGGCTTTAAGTCTATTAAATCTATCTCAAAAATAAGTTTTGTGGAAAAAGAACCTATAAATTCTTGGCAAAAAGCAAATTCAAAAGAATATGGATTTTATGCTAATGTTAATCCAAATGTTGATCACCCAAGATGGTCACAAAAAAAAGAAAGAGTTTTAGGAAAGTTTTTTAAACAAAAAACACAACTATTTAATTCTTATGAAAAAGAAGTAGCACATCTTTATAAAAATATGGATTTAACAAAATATATTTAATGAAATATTTTTTTATTTTTGCCCTCTTATTAGCTCCTTTAGTTTTTCTATTTGTAAAACTTTTTATTATTGAAGTAAATGACCCTATAAAGTATATATTTAGTATAAGTGGTGCAACGGCTATTGTATTATTACTTATAAGTATTAGTATACCATTGATAAAAAAATGGATAAACTTATTAAAATACAGAAAAACTGTTGGTTTATTTGCTTTTTTTTATGCACTTTTGCATTTATTAAACTTTGTTATCTTAGATGCAAAATTTAATATAATGTTTATCATAGAAGAGAGTTTAGATAAACCTTTTGTATATTTAGGAATGATATCATTTTTTATATTATTATTTATGGCTCTAAGTTCAAGGGCAAAACTTTTTAAAAAATATAAAAAATATCATCAATTCGTATATTTAGCTTTATTTTTAGCTTGTGTGCATTTTATTATGGCACAAAAGTCATTGTCAATTTTACAATATATTAATATATTTCTTATTGTTATAATCTTTACTTTTAAAATCAAACAAAAAATAAATAAAATTTATGCTAAAATTCCAAAATAAAAACCAATACAAGATTAATACTTAATGCCCTTATCAAACTTAAATAACGAACAATTAAATGCAGCTAAATGTGAACAAGGTTACAACCTAATAATTGCTAGTGCAGGAACGGGAAAAACTTCTACGATTGTTGGAAGAATTGGTCACTTATTAAATATAGGTGTTAAACCAGAAGAAATATTATTATTAACTTTTACAAATAAAGCTGCAAGTGAGATGATAAATAGAATATCTAGTTTTTTTAGTAAAGAACTTGCAAAAAGAATTATGGCTGGTACTTTTCATTCTGTATCATATAAATTATTAGAACAGTTAAAAATAAAAATCATATTAAAACAAACAAATGAATTAAAAACTTTGTTTAAATCTCTTTATGAAAAAAGAGTTTTTTATGATAGAGATGATAAAACAAATCCTTATGATGGTTCTTACTTATATGACTTATACTCTTTATATTTAAATTCAAATAATGACGAAGAATTTGCAGAATGGATACTAGAAAAAAATTCTGCACACCACTTATATACCATGATTTATGAAGATGTTATATTAGAATTTAATGAACTTAAAGAACAATACTCTTATGTAAATTTTGATGATTTATTATTAAATATGTTAAAAGCACTGGAAAATAATACTTTTAATTTTCAAGAAATTCTTGTTGATGAATATCAAGATACAAATTCTTTACAAGGTAAATTATTAAATAAATTCAATGCAAAAGCTTTATTTTGTGTTGGAGATTATGATCAAAGTATTTATGCTTTTAATGGTTCAGATATCAATATCATTTCTAGCTTTTCAAAAAGATATCAAAATGCCCAAGTTTTCACACTTACAAAAAATTATAGATCAACAAAATCTATTTTAGACTTAGCAACAAAAGTTATCTCACATAATGAGAGAATATATGATAAAAAACTAGAACTTATTAGAAATACAAGTGATATAAAACCAAAACTTTTAGCTTTTAATGAGTCGTTTTCACAATATGAACATATCTCAAAACTCATATCCCAAAGTACAAACTCACATGATGAAATAGCTGTTATTTATAGAAATAATTCAAGTGCTGATGGTATTGAAGCAAATTTAAGAGAATACGAAATACCTTCTAAAAGAAAAGGAGGTATGTCTTTTTTTGATTCAATTGAGGTTAGATTTGTGATTGATATTTTATTAATGCAAATATCCAATAATGATATGATGGCTTTTATACATATCTTAGAACACGGAAAAGGTATAGGAAAAGCTATTTCAAAAGATATTTTTGATGCTTTGATTAAGTTAGGCAAAGGTAATATTTTTGAAGGTTTTTTTAATCCAGATATAAATATTAAAAATCCTTATGAATCTAATAAAATAAAAAATATCCAGCTTGGACTTTTTGATGATTTTTTAGAATTAGGCTCTGTTTCAAAATTTAAAAATTGTAGTTTTAGTGAGGCATTTTTGGGTAACCCCATATTAAAACATCCAAAATTAAATATAGATGGGGCTAAATATATATATGATTTTTATTTATTATTAAAACATCTAAAAAAGACAAAAAATCCTCTTACTTTAGTTACAAATATTTGTTCGTCCATGATGTACTCAAAGTTAAAAGATTCACTAACAACAAAAAGGGCTAGTTTAAAAGATGGTTCTATTGATACCATGCTTAAAACAAAATCATTAGCAAAGATAAATAGAAAAAGTTTTATTTTAAAAAATATTGCTAAAAAATATACAAGGCTAGATAAGTTTATTAATTCAATGATTTTAGGAGCTTCTGAGATGGCACAAGGGGAGGGAGTAAATCTTTTATCTATTCATGCTTCAAAAGGATTAGAATTTAAAGAAGTTTATATCATAGACTTAATGCAAGGAAGATTTCCAAATAATAAACTAATCAGTAAAGGTGGTAGTTTAGAAGAAGAAAGACGCTTGTTTTATGTGGCAGTTACACGAGCTAAAGATATATTATATTTATCTTTTGCTAGATATGACAAAATTAAAAAAATGAATTATGTACCATCTGTATTTTTAAAAGAAGCTAGTTTAATAAAAAGTGATGATTAACACTTGTACCATTAACCAAATTCTAGTTTTTTTAAGCCAATAAGTTTAATAAATCAGGAAAAGAATTTAAAAAATATTTAGCCGTAGTAAAATCATGTGTTTTTGTAAAGTCATTTTTAATTATGATACAAGAAATACCTGCATTATTAGCAGAGATTAATCCTCTTTGCGAATCTTCTATAATAAAAATCTCTTCTTTTCTAGCCTTAAATTTTTTTAAAGCACTAAGATAAGGATCTGGATGTGGCTTTGCATAGCTATAATCTTCTAAGCATAAAGCAAAATCCATATATGAAAGTATATTTGTTTTTTGATGAATAAGTTCAAAGTCCACTCTTCGTGAAGTTGTAACAATAGCCATCTTGTATTTTCTTCTTAATTTTTTAAGAACTGCTTCTACATTCTTAATGCTTAAGTCTTTTGTTTTTAAAAAATCTTGATAATATATATCTCTTTTTATTCTCAAATCTTGGATAATATCTTCACTAACTCCTTGCTGTAAAGCAACTTCCCAAGCATTCCCACCTTTTGCCATAATTTTTTGATAAACATCTTCTTCTAAGTTTATATTTATAAGCTTTAAAGCTTTTACATTTGCTTTGAAATACCATTTTTCTGTTTCAACTAATACTCCGTCATTGTCAAAAAGTAGGTATTTTTTATTGTCATTTTTCAAAATAATAGCCTATATCCTAAACCTTGAATATTATTTAAAGAATCTTTTGGTAGTTTTTTTCTAAAATTTTTTATAAATACTCTTAAAGCATTTTGACTCATAACGTTGTTTTCATTCCAAATTAAACTCTGTATTTCTTCATAAGAAATAATTCTATTCTTTTTTATTAAAAGTTTTAAAAAAATATGTTCTTTTTTTGTAAGTTTATATACTTCTTTTTGATTTATAATTTGGGATTTTCCTTCATCAAAAAGATAATTATTTGCTAATTTATAAATGACATTATCTTTATAAGTATTTAAAAAAGCTTCTAAGGCTTGGTTTAGTTTTGTCTGATTTATAGGTTTAACTATATATTTTACTAAGTTTAACTCTGTGGCATCTAACATATAGCTTAAGTCTGTATGTGCTGATGTTATGATAATTCTTATTTTTGTATTGTCTTTTCTAATTCTTTTTATTAAATCTATTCCGTTATCTCTTTTTAGTCTTATATCACTTATGATTAAGTCTAGTTTTTCACTTAAAAAAATAGAATAGGCATCTTGGGTGTTTGCTACTAAGTATACTTTTTTAAACATATCTTTAAGTATCGTTCCTATATTTTCTCTAATACCATCTTCATCTTCAATATATAATAAAGTAAAGTTTTTTAATTTACTTATAAATTCTTTATTCATTAATGAACATTCCTTATAATTAAATATATGTTATGATATCAAAATATTTTATATTTAGGATTATTTTGAATTTTATTACAGAAAAGAATGTATCAAGAATTATTATCTATTTATTTATTATAATATTTACTTCTATGACTGTAATGATTTCTTATGTTTATGTTCAAAATACCTACGAAGACTTTGATATACAGATGAAAAAATTTGAAACTACTTATTATGATACTCAAAAACAAATCTTAGAAAAAGAAATTAAGATTGTCATTGATATAATTAATTATCATGTAATTATAAGTAAATTAGGAAAAAAAGCATTAAAGCAAAAAATAATAAGACTTATAAATAATATCTCTTTTGAAAGAGAAAAAAGCAATTATATGTTTGTATATGATATTAAAAACTTTGAAGGTGGTGATGATTTTGCACGCTTATTAGTCAATCAAAATAGACCTGATTTAGTAGGACAGATGATATCAAGTAATTATAAAGATGCAAATGGTAAAAAATTTAGAGAAGAATTTCTTAAAAATATCAGACTTTATGGGCAGTCATATACAAGCTATGTATATATTAAACCAATAACTAACAAAATTGAAAAAAAATTATCGTATTTTAAATTATATCCTAGATGGAATTGGGTTATTGCTGTTGGTATTTATTTAGATGGTATAGAAAAAGAAATAAAAGAACAAAAGAAGAGTTTAAAGAAAAGAGTTACAAATCAGATTATTCAAAATATTGTATTTTTTCTATTATTTTTATCTATTGCTATTGTTGCTTCTTTTTTAATATCTGATAAAATAGATGAAGTTTTAAAAAAATATCAAGATAAAGTAAAGCTCAACTCAAAAGCACTAGAAGAGTTAAATGAAACCTTAGAAATAAGAGTAAAAGAAGAAATAGAAAAAAATAGAGAAAAAGAACAAGTGTTAGTTCAAAAATCGCGATTTATAGCCTTAGGTGAGATGATATCAAATATAGCCCATCAATGGAGACAGCCTTTAAGTGAGCTTTCTTCTATTATTATGTATATACAATTTAAATACAAGCAAAAACAATTAGATCAAAGCATAATGGATAAAAAAATACTTGAAGCAGATAGTGTCATTGAATTTATGTCTCATACTATTGATGATTTTAGAAATTTTTTCATCTCAAAAAAAGAAAAAGAAGAGTTTTGTTTATATATAGTTTTAAACTCAGTTATGACTATCATTTCAAGTACTTTAGCAAATAATAATATTCAAGTTGAAATTAATGTAAATAAAGAATTAAAAGTTTATTCATATATCAACGAATATGAACAAGTGATTTTAAATATAATATCAAATGCAAAAGATGCTTTGATTTCTAATAATATTTCTAATCCTTTAATTAAAATCTATACAAAAATTACGAAAAAATATATTATTTTATGTATAGAAGATAACGGATATGGAATAAGTATTGAACCTATAAATAAGATATTTGAACCATATTTTACTACAAAAAAAGATGATGAGGGTACAGGTATTGGTCTTTATATGTCAAGTATTATAATAAATAAAAATATGAAAGGGAAATTAGAAGTACAAAATACTAAAGATGGTGCTTTATTTAGTATTTGTATTCCTAAGAATTTAAAAGCATAAGTTTCATAATTTTAATTTATGCACTTATTAGATATGGCACTGCACTACATAATCTCGCATCAAAGGTGGGATTTCAAAATAATTTTCATCAGCAACTGAAACCTTTAAAGTATTATCTTCATTTGTTTTTGTGATGATTTTATGAGAATCATTTTTTGATTCAAAACCCGTGGCTACAATAGTTATTTTTACTTCATCAACTGCTAAGCTAGTATCAGTTGTAGTTCCAAAAATCACTTGTGCATTTGAGTCTATGGTTTCATGAATGGTTGACATAACATCATTGATAGCTAAAAGCGATACTTGAGGATTTATATTAAAATGTATAAGTATACCTTTTGCACCACTAAGAGATACTTTATCAAGTAAGGGAGAGATAATAGCATTGTTCAAGGCTTCTTGAGAGGCATTCTCACCTTTTGCTTTTCCAATACCCATTAAAGCTATACCTCTGTGTTGCATTATAGTTTTAACATCAGCAAAATCAGTATTTATAACTCCTGAGTTTAAGATAACTTCACTCATACCATGAACTGCTTGATATAAAATATTATCTACTATTCTAAAAGCATCTTTCATACCAACATCTTTATCAATAATCTCTAAGAGTTTGTCATTTGGTACAATGATAATAGAATCAGAAATCTTCTTTAACTCTTCTAAGCCTAAGTTAGCAGAACCTGCTCTATTTTTTCCTTCCCAAGTAAAAGGTTTTGTTACAACAGCAACTGTTAAAGCTCCTATTTCTTTCGCAGCTTTTGCAATAATAGCAGCAGCTCCTGTACCAGTACCCCCACCTAAACCAGCAGCTATAAAGATAATATCAGAATCTTTTAAAGCATTTTTTATTTCTTCATAACTTTCAATTGCAGAATCTCTTCCAATCTCAGGTTTCATTCCTGCACCTAATCCTTTGGTTAGTTTAATTCCTAATTGGATTTTTTTAGGTGCTTTTGAAGATTGAAGTACTTGAAGATCTGTATTTGCAGCAATTAAATCTATTCTATAAGTGCCTTCATCTATCATATGATTAATCATATTACAACCACCACCACCTACTCCGATGACAGATATTTTAGCTACATTTTCTATTAGTATTTTATTTGGCATCTCAACAGTTATATCATCTACTTGAAATAAGTTTTCATTCATATTAAAACCACTCAGACATTTTATTCCAAAATTTCAAAACCATTCCTTGTCCTTTTTTATTTTTTTGGATTTTTGGTAAAATTTCATTTTCATTATGTGAAAGTTTTACATCTTTTATATCAGTTTTTTCTATATGTACTTTATCTATCTTATGATTAGCATCACCTAAAGACATAACTTTTTCTTTTTGAATTTTTTTAACTAAGCTTTTACTTGAATCTAATTCAAAATTCCTATTTGTATCCAAAGAAAACAATATAAGTCCTACAATGGTTGACATATTTGGTTCTTCAAAAGAAATATGACCATTTTTTATATTAACAGGATTTGAGATTTTAACAGGCATTTTGTCAAACACCAAGGAAGCCAATTCTTTTAATCCATTTAATTCACAAATACCACCCGTAATTACTATACCAGCTCCCAAATTATCGTTAATACCACTAGAATCTATTTTCGCTTTAATTAAAAACAATATCTCTTCTACTCTTGCATGAATGATAGTTTTTATATATTCTAAAGATACTTCTGAACTACTTTGTTCATCACCAATACGAGGAACTCTTACTTTTTTGATAGATAATTCTTCCTCATTTTTATCTTTTAAAAGATTTCCATATTCAGTTTTTATCTTCTCAGCTGCTTGCAAAGGAGTATGTACCATAACTGATAAATCATTTGTAATATGATGTGAGCCAATAGAAATAAAATCATTGAAAATAAGTGAATTACCTTTATAACAAACTATTTGTGTAGTTGTAGCTCCTATATTAATGACCGTTGCCCCAAATTTCTTTTGTTGTTCATCTAAAACAGCAATAGCTGTAGCATATCCATCTAGCACAAAGTTAGTAACTAATATACCTGCTGATTTTAATGTTGATTTTATATTTGTTAGAGAAGTTTTTTTAGCAGTAACTATATAAACAGATGCTTCAAGTCTTGAACCATTCATATCCAAAGGATTCTCAACATCAACAGTATCATCTATTTTAAAAAAGATAGGTACTACATGAACTACTTCATATTCAGGCACTATTGTTTTATTATATAAAGCCATTTGCAATACTTGATCAATTTCATTTTCAGTAATTAAGCCATTTTGAATATTAACACTACCCTCACTTCTGAAACTTTTTGTATAAGCTCCTGATATAGACACAACAGTTGAATCTATATTTTCTGTAGTATTTCTCCTAGCAAGTAACACAGCTTCTTGTATACATTGTGAAGCAAGTTCAATATTTGAAATAACTCCCTTGTTGATACCTTCACTTTGTTTAGTACTAGTTCCTAATATATTAATACTATAATCTAAGTTATGTTGAGCAATCACAACTTTTATATCAGATGAGCCTATGTCCATTGCTAGAAAAGTTTTGTTCAATTATTATCCCTAGTGTTAATCAAGGTTTTGACTTTATAGGTATTTTCTAAGCTTTTTACTAAATTACCTATTAATTCTTCTCTTAGTAAATTATCTAGTCTTGATTTTATTGCTTCTTCTTTTGTTTTATCAAATACGGCTAATTTTGATGAGTTTATTTTATATACTATAATCTTATTTGCTAAAGATATTCTACCTTTTTTAATATCTGAAGAAAATAATTGTTTTAAAAATTCTTTCGTTTCATTTTGCTTTAGACCTTTTATTTCTTGTGTCAAAGACTGCGAAACATATCCTATGTTTTTTCCTTTAAAATTCTTCAATTCATCTTTAGCTAACTTATTTAATCTATCCATTTTTATTTCTTGTTCATAATCGCTTCTAAGTTTAGTTAAAGCCTTAGTAAAGCTTAATGCTTTTGGTTTTATCTTTTCTATTACTTTAATAGTTGTATAAGAATTGTTATCATAAAACGGTTTTAATATTTTTCCTAAAGTAGCATTAATAATTTTAGTGTTATTTTCTCTTGAAAATACTAATTCATTAACAAATAAAGTTTCTTTTTTAAGAAATTTTTCTTCGCCCTTTTTCAATTTCAAATACTTTTTAAGTGCTAGTTTTTTTGTAGCTTTTTTTGATAAAGCCAAGATCACATCTTCTTTTGCCTCATCACTATTTTTAATTTTTCCATCACTTTTTCTAAAGTCATTTTTATATTTTTTATAGTGTTTTAAAATCTCTTCTTTACTAAAGTCTTTTTTTACTAAAGTAAGAGTATCTATTTCATAAGTAAAAGCATTTAATGACATATAATTATTTGTATTTTTTTCCCAATATATTTTTAACTCTTTTTCATTTGCTACAAAATTAATATCAGCTATATTAAAAACACTAATACTTATATTGTCTTGTGCGAATAATAAAGTATTTAATAAGTTTAGTTCGTTTTTGCTAGCTTCAACTTGAAATAAATTTAAGACTTTTTCTAATAAAATATTTCTTTTTATGCTTTCTTCAAAAGTTTGGGGATTTGTTCTGTTTTGATTTAGAACTCTTATATAAGTTTTTTTGTCAAACTTTCCATCAATAATAAAAGCATCCATTTTTACAAGTTCTTTTGCAATTTCTTCATCATTTACATTAAAGCCTAAGCTATTTGCATAAGATAAAAAAAGATTTTTTTGAATAGTTCTTTGAAATGCTTGGTCTTTAAGATTTAGTTTATCTGCCATTTCTTGGTTAAACTGCTCTCCAAAGATACGAGAGTAGTTATCATATAAAGATGAATATTCTCTTTGATACTCTTCTACGCTAACTTCTCTATCTCCAACAAGTGCAACTGTACCATCAGACTTACCATAATCGTATGAACCCCAGCCTACAAAACCAGCTCCTACAAATGCTATTGTACTAATCCAAATAGTTACAATGAGCCATTTTTTATGTTTTTGCATCCAAGTTATCATAATTGTCCTCTGAATTTTTAATTATAATACTAAAAAAATGCTTTTATTTCAATAAATCATTTATGACAGATTCTCTTTTTGTACTCTCAATCTTCTTACAAGCACTTTTAAATGCCTCTTCTTCGCCTATAATATAACACATTTTTTTAGCTCTTGTAATTGCTGTATACAATAGCTTTGTATTGTGCATAATAGAATGCGAAAAGCTCATAGGAATTAAAGCATTTTCATATTCCATTCCTTGTGTTTTATGAATAGTTAAACAATAAGCTAGATTTAATAAGGTATTTAGACTATCAAAATCATAAAATACAACTAAATCATCATTTGGATACAAGACTATACATTTGTTATTTTCAAAATCTAGTTTAATGATAAAACCTAACTGCCCATTAAATATTCTTTTTTCTAAAAATTGTGTTGAGTTATCCTTGTACATAGTCATATTTTGGGCTTTCATATTTTCATTTTTAATATGAATTACCTTATCTGTTAATTTATATTCATATAATTTTGTAGCATAACCCTTACCTTTTGTTGTATTAAAAAGTTTTTGCAGTTGAATGTTAATATTAATCACTCCTAATATTCCAGCTTTCATAGGAGTTATAACCTGATAAAGACTAAGTGCTTTTGCAATATTTTTATTTTTAATAAAATCATAATATTGTTTAATGTACAAAACTGAAATATTTAGAATATTAGTTAAAATATCATTTGAATTATTAACGCGTTCATCAGAGTATTCATAAGAGTTTAATGTGCTTTTATTAGAATAATGATTAGGAATTGAAACATTTATAAATTTAAAATCTTCATATTCTTCATCATATTTTGGTATTTTTCCTTGCCTTATTTCGTTTGCTATTGTAGTTATTGCTTGTTTATTATTTTGTCTATGTATTTGTGTTAGTTTACAAATAGGAGCTAATTCAAAATTGATAGAATCACAAAGAACATTTCCAGCACCAATGGCAGGGAGTTGCCCATCATCTCCTACGATTACAAAGATACAATCATCACTTATTTTTGAAATTATTTTATAAAACATTACACAATTTACCATAGAAGCTTCATCAAGTAATATAACTTTATATGGGAAAAAGTCATCTTCTTTATGTTTTATTAACAAAGACTGAATAGTAGCACTTTTGTATCCTGTGGTATCTGCTATTCTTTGACTAGCTATTCCACTTAAAGCTATAGTTATAATATCATCATAAGAGTTCACTTCTTGTAACAAGTCTAGTATAGCCCTACTTGAAGTAGATTTACCAGTTCCTGCATATCCTATTAAAAAAAGTGTTTTATGACCTTCATTTACAAGCTTAACGGCTTGTTTTTGTTCTTTATCTAATTTGAATTCCAATTTGCTTTTTTTGTTTTCTAAGTATTTATCTAATTCATTTATAATTTTTGGATTTTTATCATTTTTTCTCATATCAAAAAAATTCATAATTTTCTTTTCTGCAAAATAAAGCATAGCAGGTGAGTATCTATTGGCAGTCGTTTGGTGTATTTCTTCTTGTGCTAACATATCAAGTAAAGATATTTCGTATAATGTTTCTTCATTTGTAAAGTGTAATAAATCATCTAATAATTTAAATAAATCTTTTTTAGCTATTGAAGAATTTCCATTTTTATCACAATGTTCATTTAGTGAATAAAGCAAACAAGCCTTAATTCTAAAATCTGACTTTTCATCTATATCTAGTAATCTAGCTATTTCATCGGCTCTTCTAAAACCTATGCCTTTAATTGCTACAAGAATATAAGGATTTTCTTTTATTTTGTCAATTAAATTATCAAGTTCTAAAAAATGTGAATATATTTTATTTATTAAGTTTGAGCTAATATTATATTGAGATAAAAAAGTACCTAAAAGTCTTAAGTGTTTAAACTTTTTCCAAGATAATATAATAGTTTTTAATTTCTTCTCTTTTATACCTTTAAATTTTAATAAAACATTGGGGTCATTATCTAAAATATTTATCAATTCTTCTTCTGTATATTTTTTCAATAATTCTTTTGCAAACTTCTTACTTATTCCTTTAACAATTTTTGTTAAAAAAAAGAACATTTCAGCTTCATTTACTACTAAAGTGTTAAATTCAAATTGAATGCCATATTTTTTATGCTTTATCCAATTTCCTTCTAAGACAATCTCTTCTCCTACAATTTTATCAATTTGTGCATCAAAATATACACCACATATTTTTTGGTCATTTTCTAAAACTGCAATAATATATTTATTTTCTTCATTTTTATAAAGAACTTTTTTTAATATTCCTGTTAATTTAAAACTTTGTTCCAAAGTATTTTGTTCATTCATTAATAATCATCATTAAATTTTGAATTTTTATGCTTATCTTTTGTATACATATTTCTATTTTTTTCTTTTTGTAGTAAATTGGCATTTCTTAATAAAGTATTTCTTTCTTCTTTAAAAGAAGAAGAGTGGTGTTCTAAAAAATTAAGAGTTTGATTTATAAAAGCTTTTAAAGCAATAAAATACGAAGATGTAAGAATAATTGAATCTAATTTTAATATATTCTTATAGTTTTTTTCTGTTCTTATTTTAAACAAAACAAAATCAAAATTATGAAGCTTCAATAAATTAATTGTTTTTTTGAAAAAAGTCTCAAGTGCTCTTATATATCTAATTCTTAATTGTTTTTTGTGCATATTATACTTTATTCTTTAGCTAAAAGCTCATCAATATTGTCTATTCCTAGCTCTTTTGAATCTAAATGCACTTGTCCCATCTTTTTTGATTTGTGGTTAAATACCAAAGGAGATAAAATATTCATAGTTGATTCAGATACTTTTGCTTGAAGAAGAAAAATATAAAAAATCGAAACATCTTTTATATCATCAATTTCTAATTTCTCTTTAAAATCATTAGGAATTTTAAATACTAAAGAATGTAAAGCTCCAAAGTGCATTAATCTAAATTGTTTTTTTGTTTTTGTACCTTTAATTACTGAAAAAAAATCATCCATTTTATTTAGTTCAAACTCTTCTTCTTCTTCACAACCATCAATTTTGGCTACAACATCGTATAACATAGTTTATCCTTGGCTTTATATGGCACCATCTTACTTTAAATTATATCCATTGTCAAATAAAAATTTATAGTAATCTAGCTTTTTATTCTTTGAGAATGAGTTATTGCAATTGCTATTGCATCTGTAATATCCAAAGGTTTTATTTCTTTTTTTATTCCTAATAATCTTTTAACCATAAAAGAAACTTGCTCTTTAGTAGCTTTTCCATTTCCTGTAACTGCTTTTTTAACTTGTAAAGGTGTATATTCTGCAAAATTGCCAAAAGCTTGTAATACTTTTAAAGAAATAGCACCCCTAAATTGTGCTAATTTTATAACTGTTTTTGGATTAAAAGCATAAAACATATCTTCTATTGAAACTTCATTTATAGTATGTTTTGAAAAAATTAAATCCAAACCTTCTGTCATCTCTACTATTTGTTCTTGAAGTATTTTCGTCTTAATTTTAATTAGACCTGCTTCTATTAATTTTAAAGAATTTCTATTTTTTTCAATAATTGCATAACCACAATTTATTGTTCCTGGATCAATTCCTAAGATTTTCATACATAAACCTACTTATAATATTTTTTATCTTTGATTTGCCATTTTCAAATGTGTTTGTATATTTAAGAGATTTCAAATAAATCAATAAGTGTTATTTGAAATATATTTTTAAAATTTATTTAAGCAAAAAGTCATAAAAAGATATGACTTGCTTAACAAATATTATTAAAATGCAGCTATTTGTTTAGATAATTCAGCTATATCAGCATCACTTAGTCTAGCAACTTGACCTTTCATAAGACCTTTCATAGCCCCACCATAAGAACCATCTTTATAACCTTTTAATGCAGCTTCAACTTTAGCAACATCCCAACCTTTAATTACAGCAGACTTTCCTAAAGCTTTTTTGCTTCCATCTACACCGTGGCAACCTGCACAGGGTGCATAATTTGCTGCGAATAAAGAAACAGCAGTAACTATAGACAATAACATAATTTTTTTCATTAATAATCCTTTTTTTTTAATTAAATTATTATAGCTAATTTTTTTTAAACAAACAGCTAAGTTTTAATAAAAGTATAAAAATAAATAATAATTTTAAATTAATGTGTAAATTTGGTAGATTTAAAGCCTTTTTTTTATATAGTGAAAATAAAAAAGAATAAAAATGTCCCAAGACTATGTATTAAATATTAATAATCTATCTTTTTCATATACAAAACAACAAAGCATTTACAAAAATTTTAATTTAAAAGTAAAAATTGGTGAATTAGTTTGCATAGTTGGTTCAAGTGGTAGTGGTAAAAGTACATTGTTTGAGCTAATTTCTAAAAATTTAAAAGCTTCTAGTGGAACTATTGTATCATCAAGTCTTAGTTTGATATTTCAAGACCCTTATAGTTCTTTTCATCCATCATATTCAATACTAAATCAAATAAAAGATGTAGTAGATTATGAAAATAATTCTTTTAAAAAAGATATTAAGAACTATTGTAAGGAATTAAATTTAGACATAAATTTATTAGATAAAAAAGTTTTTGAATTAAGTGGTGGGGAGATTCAGCGTTGTTCAATATTAAGGGCTTTATTAATGAAGCCAAAGTTATTATTAGTTGATGAACCAACTTCTTCTTTAGATAATATCATAGCTTATGAAGTTATGACTTTGCTTATTAAATGTTTGGATAAATGTGCCATTATCTTAATAACTCATGATATGGATTTAGCAAAATGGTCTAGTAATAACATTATAAATTTGGAAGGTATAAATGAATAAAAAATACAAAAAAGCATTGATTTTACTAAATATGGGTGGAGCTAGAAATAAAGATGAATTAAAAACATTTTTATCAAATATGTTTCAAGATGAAAATATTGTAGATATTAAAAGTGGGTTTTTAAGATACTTACTATCTCGCTTTATAGTTTATAGAAGATTAAATATTGCTTGGGAGAATTATAAACAAATAGATAATAAATCACCAATTAATGATTTAACTAAACAGTTAGTAAAAAAACTTGAAGATACCTTTGAAGATGTTTATATAGACCAAGTTATGAGATATACACCTCCATTTGCAAATGAATGTATCAAAAAATTAAAAGATAAGGGTATTAAAGATATTGTCTTACTTCCTTTATACCCACAATATTCTACGACTACAACTAAATCATCTATTGAAGACTTTTTAAAAGTAGCAAAAGAAGAGTTTAATATACAAACAATTGAAGAATTTTATGAAAATTCAACTTTTAATGATGCACTAATAGAAGAAATAACAAATAAAAATTTAGATTTTGAAGAATATAATTTAATATTTTCAGCCCATGGTTTACCACAAAAAATCATAAATAAAGGTGATCCATATCAAAAACAAATCATCTCTCATGTAGAGATTTTAAGTAAAAAACTAAAAGATAAAAATATAAAATTTATGTCTACTAATTTAGCATATCAGTCAAAAATAGGACCTTTAAAATGGCTAGAACCATCTTTAGAAGATATGCTTAAAAACTTTAAAGATAAAAAAATATTAATCTATCCTATTTCTTTTATCATTGATAATGCAGAAACCTATTTTGAATTAAGTATAGAGTATAAAGAAATAGCAAAGAATTTAGGTATTATTGATTATCAAGTTTGTTCTTGTGTTAATAGTTCTAATAAATTTATAGAATTTATAAAAGAAATTATAAGGTAGAAAATGGATTTAAGAATATTACTTGATATTGCTAGAAAAAGCATTTTAACAAGTTTTGATAATAGCTTATTATTAAATAAAGAATTTTATTTAAATAATTTTAAAGATTTAAATAAAATTAGTGCAAGTTTTGTAACCTTAACAATAGATGAGAGATTAAGAGGCTGTATAGGAACGCTACAAGCTAAGAAAATGCTTTATGATGATGTCTTTGATAATGCTAAATTATCAGCTTTTAAAGACCCACGGTTTAAAGCTTTAAGCTATCAAGAATATCTAAAAATCAAAATTGAAATTTCTGTTTTAACCCCTTTTAAAAAACTTGACTACTCAAATATGGCAGATTTAAAAGAAAAACTAATTCCAAATAAACACGGGGTAATACTTCGATATAAAAATGCAAATGCTACATATCTTCCCCAAGTTTGGGAACAAATACCAGTATTTGAAGACTTTATAAACTCTTTATGTGCAAAAGCAAAGCTAGACCCATCTATTTTAGATGAAACTCCTGATATATATACTTATGAAGCATTAAAAGTTAAAGAGTAAGATTTTTAAGGATGAAACCGTGACAAGTTTTTATAAAAAAAAAGATAATAAATTAATCTGTACACTTTGTAATCATTATTGTGAATTAGATACAAATCAAACTGGACTTTGTGGTGTTAATAAAAATACAGGCGACAAAGTAGAGTGTTTAGTATATGGGCATATTAGTGCTTTTAATATAGACCCTATTGAGAAAAAACCTCTTTATCATTTTTTGCCACAAAGTAAGTCTTTATCTTTAGGAACAGTTGGGTGCAACTTCAAATGTTCTTTTTGTCAAAATTGGGGTATATCACAAGAAAAAAAAATCAATAAAGAAAAGTATACAAGCCCCCAAGAAGTTGTAGCACACGCTGTTAGAAACAATTGTTTGTCTATTTCTTATACATATAATGAACCTACAATTTTTTATCCTTATGCAAGAGATATAGCAATTGAGGCTAAGAAATATGGTATAAAAAGTGTTTATGTTTCTAATGGTTTTGAATCAAAAGAAGTTATAGAAGATATGAAAGGCATTATTGATGCTATAAATGTTGATTTAAAATGTTTTAACGATAAATATTATAAAAAACTAGGTGGTAGTTTAGATAAAGTTTTAGAAAACTTAAAAGCATTTGTAAAAAATAAAATACATTTAGAAATAACCACATTAATAGTTCCTACAAAAAATGACACAAAAGAAGAATTAAGCAAAATTGCTTCTTTTATAAAAGAAGAATTAGGCGATAATATTCCTTGGCACTTAAGTGCTTTTCATCCAGATTATAAAGAACTAGATTTGCCTAGAACTTCACTTAGCACTTTAGAAATGGCGTTAGATATTGGTAAAAGTATGGGCTTAAACTATGTATATATAGGAAATGCTGGATTTGACAATCATACAAAATGCAAGAAATGCAAAAACATTTTAATAAAAAGACAATATTTTAACACTTTGGAAAATAATCTTATAAATTCTTCTTGTCCAAATTGTTACGAAAAATTAGATGGTGTATTTGAAGAAAACACTAGAAAAGCGTCATTTAGTGGAAGTTTTTATCCAAAAGAGAAAACTGAACTTTTAAGATATATAGAACATTTTAATAAATCTTTTTCGACAAATAAAATAAATATCAAACCAAGAGCTATAATATCACCACATGCAGGATACATATATAGTGGATTTACAGCAAACCTAGCTTACAATCTTTCTTCAAAAATGACTAATTTTAAGCGTATTATAGTTATAGGTCCATCTCATAAAGTATATTTAGAAGATGTTTCAATTGCTTTATATAATGACTATGAAACTCCTTTGGGAAATATCAATATAGACCTTTCTTATTCTCATTTGTTAAAAAATAAATATGATTTTATAAATTTTACAAAAAAAGCACACAAGGAACACTCAACAGAAACCCAAGCACCTTTTATAAAAAATTATTTTAATAACTCTTTAATAGTAGAGCTTGTTTATGGAAAAGTTTCTTATGAAAAATTAAGCATATTAATTGATGATTTATTGCAAGATAAAGATAATTTTATAGTAATAAGTACAGATTTAAGTCATTTTTATGATTTAAAAAAAGCAAATGAACTTGATAATATTTGTTTAAATGCTATTGTAAAAAAAGACTTAGCACTTTTTGATAAAGGTTGTGAAGCTTGTGGAATGACAGGAGTTAAAGCTATGATTAATTCATCTATTAAATACAAACTTAAAACTCATTTTTTACATTATTGTACTAGCTATGATAATACTAAAGATGATAAAAGTGTTGTTGGTTATGCTTCTGTACTTATTGGCGAATAATAAGATATCAAATTAACTAAAAGAATAGTCATACATTCCACAGCAGTTACTATACTACCCCATTTTTCATTAAGTCAATTAATCTAAAAAATGATTTACTCACACTTTTTTAGAAGAAACCATAATATATTGATATTACTAAAATACTATTATTCTAATTCCAACTGCATTAGCATCAAATCTTCACCATCAATGACATCTAATTCCACACTTTTACATTTTGGACAAGCATAGTCACTTTTTTCTAATTCACTCGTTGTATCACAGTCTAAACATTTTATTTTTATTTTTTGAATATTTTGGATATACTCACAATCTTCACATATCGTACCTTCTTTAAAAGTATCAAATGCAGTTTTTAATAAATCAGGTTCAACTCCACTCATTACACCAATCTTTACAACAACTCTTAAAACTTTTGTAGAATTATTAGCTTTAACATTTTCTTCACATTGGTCTAATAAACTTTGAACTATACTATATTCATGCATTTTTATTTTCCTTATATTTTAATCTTTTAGGTGTTGAAGTTTGACATATTTTATGAACAAATTCATATCTTAGTTTATGAAAGACAGAATCTTTATTCCAAAATTCATCATACATTATAGTTATTTCATTTTTACGATATTGTTCTATTTGTGATTGATTTTCTTCTAAATAATCTTCTTTATTCCAAAGTATATTATCAAACTCGTCTTCATTATGTATTAGGTTTTGACAATAATTTTCTAAATCACTGTTATAAGTTTTTATACCAAAAACTTCATCTACTAAATTTATCTTTTTAGCTTTTAAAGCTGATATAGGTAAACAATTATCCAATAGTTTACTTGCAATATCTTTATTTACTCTTTTATATAATGAATAAATATGGTATTCACTCCCACTTAATCCTAATGATTTGTAATGTGGATTAAATATTGTTGTATTTGATGATATAACTTTATCACAAGCAGTTGCCAAAAAAACTCCGCCTGCACCTGCATTTTTACTAACAGATGCCACTGTTATAACTTCACTAGCAAATATTATTGATTTTAATAAATCATTAATGGCATTGATATTACTCCAGCCATCTTCACCATTTTTTTTACTATCTTCTAAAATATTTAGATTTATTCCATTAGAAAAGAAATCATCACCTCCCATAAGCACTAAAACTTTTACTTGAGTTTTAATATATTCAATAGCATATTTTAATCTCATACATTGCTCAGCTCTAAATGCACCATTGTGAAAATTAAAATACAAATAAGCAATATCATTTTTTATATCACAAGATATTTCATAAAATGTTTTATAACTTTTATCAAATATCAAAGGCAATCTATGCTCTTTAATCCCTTTTAATTTGTTTTTTAATACATAAGTCGCAGGAAGCTTAAATTTATCTATCTCTTTTAAATGACTTATCCAAATTGCACCATCAATAGTACCCAAACAAATTGCACCATCTCTTTTTGCAATTATCTTTTTTGGTTTATCACTATATAATTTTTCTTCTATCCAAGCTCCAAATAAAAAGTACTTCATACCTAATATCTCATCTAAAATCCCAGGGAAACTATCAAGAATATTTATTTTATTAACTATCTCTTGTGATGTGTCTTTTTGCCAATTTATTTGTAAATTTGGTTTGTTATTTAGTGGATTTAATATTTGTTTTGTATAAATAGCATCTTTAAAATTTATAAACAAATCATCTAATGTAGCATAAAAACTATTGTTTACTTCATTTCTATATATACTTGCCTTTGTGGTTTGTCTTATCTTAAAATCATAATTTGTGTATATATCTCCACCATCATATATATCATTAGCTTTTAAAATAACTACACCCCAATTTTTAAGACTAAGTGAATTTTCTAAACTATAAGCACCTCTATCACCTTTAATTCCTGGATGAAATATAAAAGTTGGATATACTTCATAAATCTCCTTAGATATAAAATCTTTTAAAAATGGGCATAAAATGATATCAGGCTTAAAAGTATTAATCTCTTCCATTTTAGTGTTTGAATTTGAATACACAATATCAACGAAATAATCTTTATCTTTTAGATATGTATATGTTAATTGAGAAAGTGAATTAAATGATGTTACTAGAAGTGTTATTTTCATTATTGATTATTAACAAATTCTAGGTAACAATTCTCCAGTTGGAGTATCTAAAAACCTTTGTGTTCCATACGGACTATTGAGTATTACTTTTTTTTTGTGTTTATCACTTACGCTTGCTAAAATTACAGCATTCTCATTAAATTCTTGTAGTATTTCTAAAGCTTTTTGTGCATCTTCTTTTTTGATAGCTAAACAAAATGTTCCTTCATTTGCCAAGCTCATAGCTTCAAAGCCTAGCATTTCACACATACCCTTTACTTCATTATTTACTGGTATTTTTTCTTCTTGCACTTCTATACAAATGTTACTTTGATTTGCCCATTCATTTAAAACAGCACTCACTCCACCTCTTGTAGCATCTCTTAAGGCTGTTATATTTATATTTTTATCAATTATTTTTTGAACTATCGGATATAAAGACCTACAATCACTTTGGATAGTATTTGACATCTCGATACCTTCTCGTGCTGCAAATATGCTTGCACCATGACATCCTATATCACGACTTACTATTATCATATTATCTTTTGAGATATTATTTGAAGATATTCCATCTTTTTGGATTTCACCAATTCCAGTTGTGTTTATAATAATTTTATCAATTGTACCTTTTGGCATAACCTTTGTATCACCACTTACAATGATTGCTTCATTTATAGCTAGTTCTTCTTTTATAGATTGAACGATTTTTTCTAAATCTCGTAAGGCAAAACCTTCTTCTATAACAAAACCAATAGTAAGGTACTTCGGTTTTGCACCCATCATCGCTAAGTCATTACAAGTTCCGCAAACTGCAAGCTTTCCTATATTTGCTCCTGCAAAAAATAGTGGGCTAATTGTAAAACTATCAGTACTCATAGCAATTTTACCATTTACATCTAAAACTGCAGCATCTTCACTTTTACTTAATATATCATTCTTAAAGGCTTTATAAAAAACCTTTTTGATTAACTCATTATTTTCTTCTCCACCATTTCCATGGGCTAGTGTTATTGTTTTTTTCATAATTTACCTTTTTAAAATTTACTATTTTTTAAGTAAATTACCATATTTATAATATGCTGCGCAAGCACCTTCACTACTTACCATACAAGAACCAAGTGGAGTGCTTGGTTTACAGGCTGTTCCAAATATTGTACACTCATCAGGATGTGCCATACCTCTTAAAATATCACCACAAATACATAATTTATGATCTTCGACTTCATCAATTGGTAATATATCTTTATATAAAAATTCAGCATCTAAAGAGTTAAATTCATCTTTTAATTTCAGTCCACTATCTGGTACATTACCAAGTCCTCGCCATTTAAATAATGATATTTTGTCAAAATATTTATTGATAATATTTTGAGCTGTAATATTTCCATGATAAGTAACCACTCTATTATATTGTATTTCCATTTCACATCTTTGTTGTGTAAATTGTTTAAGTATCATATAAATACCTTCCATCATATCTACAGGTTCAAATCCAGTTACAACTACTGGCTTCTTGTACTGCTTTGGAAATTTATCATATATTTTAGCACCACTTATAACACTTACATGTGATGGTCCTAAAAAGGCATCTATTTGGTTGTTGTAACTATCTACATGTTCATCTCTACTATCAATTAATTCAACCATAACTTCAGGCACCGTTACATGATTGATGTGAAAAAATATATTTTTTATATCTCTTTTTATAACAGTATTTAATAATACTGCTGTCATAGGAGTCGTGGTTTCAAATCCTATTGCAAAAAAGATAACTTTTTTATATTTATTTTTATCTGCAATTTTTAAACATTCCATAGGTGAATATACATATCTAACATCAGCACCTTTTGCTCTTGCATCTTGTAAACTTCCATTAGTACCAGGTACTTTTATCATATCACCTAACGTTACTAATATAACATTTTCTTGCATTGCTAAAACATATGCATGATCGATTCTTTCTTTTGGCATAATACATATAGGGCAACCAGGACCATGAATAAACTTTACATTATCAGGCATTAATTGAGGTAAACCAAATTTCATAATTGTATGAGTATGTCCACCACATACTTCCATAATATTTATTGTTTTTTTTAATTTATTTGCTTCTTCTTGGATTAATTTAGCATAAGCTTTTATCGTAGAAGGATCTCTAAAATCATCATATAGATTTTTAAGTTCAAGTGCCATGTTTATAATTCTCTATTTGTATATTCATCGTCTTCAAGTATTGCTTTTTTTCTATCTTCTTCATCCATGAGTTTCAATATCTCTTTGTATGTATCAATGGATGCCAATGCATCTTCTTCATCAATTTTATTCATCACAAATCCGATATGTAACAGTACATAATCTCCAAGCTTAACATCATTTACTTCCATTAAATCTAAAGCTGCATCTCTTTGAACACCCATTGTATCAACAGTTGCAATATTTGATTCTTTATTTATACTTACAACTTTACTAGGAATTGATAAACACATTATCTCATCTCCATTTTAAACTTTATCCAAGAAGCAACTTTCTTTAAAGATTCTTCATCTTTAGTACTTACTTCAAGAATATCAACATTTGGTTTTAATTTTCTGGCAGTTTCTTTTTCTTGTTCCATATCATAATCAAAATAAGGTAATAAATCTGTTTTAGTAAATAAAATTAAATCAGCAACTCTAAACATAACAGGATATTTTGCAATTTTATCTTCACCTTCTGGAATTGAAACTAGTACAATATTTAAGTGAGACCCAACATCATAAGAAGCAGGACATACTAAGTTTCCAACATTTTCAATAAAACAAACATCTAATTTTTCCATATCTATATGATGTAAAGCTTTATGTACCATAAAAGCATCAAGATGACATGCTGATCCTGTTTGTATTTGATGAGCCTGAATGCCTTTGCTTTTTAGTCTATCTGCATCTCTACTAGTTTCTAAATCACCTTCAACAACCGCAAATTTAAAATCACAAATATCACTTAAATGTTCTAGTAAAGTAGTTTTACCACTTCCAGGACTAGACATAAGGTTTATACCAAGAACATTTTTATTTTCAAAATGTTCCCTATTATGAGCTGCTTCCTTATCATTTTTATCTAATATTTTTGTAATAATATCAATAGTCTTTTTATCATTTAACTGAGGATTATCATGTAAATGTTTATGTGCACCTTGGTGTTCACTACTTGTTCCGTCATTATTGTCATGAGAATGACTATGTTCTATTCTATCTTCATTTGTTATACTGCATCCACAATCTCTACACATTTTATCTCCTTTTGTTCTAATAATATATTGCATTCAAGAGCAAGTGAAACTACACCAGCTCTTGCAAATATTCTTTTAACATTTTGTTCTCATTTTATATCAAATTCTTGTAAAGTTTTAGCAAAAATAAGAATTTATCCTAAATATTCCATATCTTACGTTTATTATGAATTACTATTCATTATTTTATCTAAATAATAATAAATTTGCCCTAATGAAATTCCACCATCATTTATTGAAGTTTCATTTTGATAAAAGTATTTTATTTGTTCTTTGTCTAAACTTTTTATTATAAGTTCCAATAAAGTTTTATTTTGAAAAACACCACCACTTAAAATCACATCCATTTTTTCTACTTTAGATATATCAATTACAATGCTAACAAGAGTGTTCATAAATTTACTTATAAGTTTAGTATCAAAAAAATCATACTCTATTTCAATTATATTATTTACTATTTTATAATTAAAGTTTTCAATGCATTTATTATCATAATTTACTTCACACAAAAGCCCAGTTTCACCTTCATATGATTGATAGTGACAAATGTTTGCAAAACTAGATACAGCATCAAATAACCTACCAATAGAAGAGGTTGCAGGACAATTTAAATTTTTAGCCCAACTTTGATGTAAAATATTAATTTCACTATTAGTAAAAGTTTTCAATAAATCAAAATTCATATTTGAAATTTCATCTAAAGTATATTTCTCAAATAGCATTGATAAAGCAATTCGTCTAGGTTCCTTTATAGCTTTTAATCCTCCCAAAAGTTTTATTTTCTTAAATGTGTATTTCCTATTATTTCCTACAAAAATTTCACCACCCCAAAGTGTTTTATCATCTCCATAACCAGTACCATCAAAGACAAAACCTAAGTAATCTTTTTTTAAACTATACTCTGCTTTACAAGAATATATATGTGCAAGATGATGTTGTACTTGAAAATGTTCTACTTGAAAATGTTCTTTTGCCCATATTGTAGATACATATTGCGGATGTTTATCATATATTATAACATCAGCCTTAAAGTCATAAAAGCGAATAAAAGTTTCAATTGTTTGCTTGAAGAACTCAAAGGTTTCAATATCATCTAAATCGCCTATGTAAGGAGATGTTATTATTTTATTATCAAAATATAATGATATAGAGTTTTTTGAATTAGCACCAAGTGCTAAAATATTTTTTTTAATTTTATATGAAGTAATAATTTCTTTTGGAGTATATCCACGTGAAAGCCTTAAAACTTGTAGTTTTTTATTAACTATTTGCACGACACTATCATCAACAGCATTTAATATATCTCTATTGTAATCAACTACAAAATCTACAAAAGGAAGTTTTTTAAGTATATCTTTTGAATTAGTTATAATAGGCTCACCATTAATATTTGCACTAGTAGCAATTATAGGGATTGATAAATATTCAAATAATAGATGATGTAAAGCTGTATATGGTAATAAACAACCAATTTTATTGATATTTGGTGCAATATTAGAACTTAAATTATAATCATTTGATTTATTTAATACAACTATAGGAGCTATATTACTTGTTAATAATTTTTCTTCTTCATTATTTAAAGTAGCAAATGAAGATATTTGCTCTATGTCCTTGCACATAATAGCCAATGGCTTACTTGGACGATTTTTGTGTTTTCTTAAAGTATTAATGGTACTCGCATTCATGCTATCGCAAATTAAGTGAAATCCACCCATACCCTTAATAGCACCAATTTTACCATTTTTTATGAGCGATGCAACATCTTCATAAGAAAAGGTTTCACTTTTTATACCTTTGATTGATAAAGTTACTTTTGGACCACAATTATTACAGGCAGTAGGTTGAGCATGGTACCTTCTATTGCTAGGGTTATTATAATCTTCATCACATGATTGACACAATTTAAATTTTTTCATTGATGTATTAATTCTATCATAAGGCACAGTTTGAATAATAGTATATCTAGGACCACAGTTAGTACAATTGATCGCAAAATATTTTTGATATTTACTATTAAAGAAATGTATTTCTAATAAACATATTGAGCAAATTTTAGTATCAGGAATAATCGATGCCGTTTTACAAGGAGAAACTCGAATTTTATTTTGTTCTATTATTTCAAACTGTCTCTTATGACAGATTTTTATTTCATTTATACTAATATAATCAATTTTTGCTAATGGTGGTAGTTTTACTAGCATTAGTTTTTCAAACTTTTCTAGTATTTTTTTTATTCCTTGTATCTCAATTACAACACCAGCTTCATCATTAAACACAAAACCATCTATTTTTAATTTTCTAGCAAGAGTAAAAATAAAAGGTCGAAATCCAACACCTTGAACTTTGCCTTTTACTAAAATCTTTTTTCTAAGCATCTAAAGCATAATATTTTGAAAAATATGGATTGCTAGTATTAAATTTACTTAAAATCCTACTATATAAAATACTATTTTCAAACATATCACCCATAATAATAAAGTTTTCTATATCTAATTTAGTTTTAAGTTGATTCATACTTGCAATACTCATATCACCAAAAGCTTCAAATATACTATATGCTAAATAATGATCATCTGTTGCAGCTAACTTAAAACTCATGATAGAACCAAAAAATGATACAAAATCAAAACCATATTCATCAAAATTCATATCAATTTTTAATCCACCATTTCCTCTAAATTCTAATGACTTATCACTTACAGCTTCAAAACTATGCTCTTTTAATTCTAGTATTACACTTAATGCTTCAAATATACTATAGTTTTCATTAGCTTCTAATAGTGTGATAGTATTATCATATTTTTTAATAAAATTATTTAGTAATTTAGATTTATTTTCATCATTTTTCATATCAATGAATAACTTTTTTACATTAAAGTCTTGAAAACTTAAGACTTTTTGTGCTCCTTCATCATTAGATACCATAAATGATATTCCATTACTTACACTAATATATGCACCAATTGCATTATTTTTATTACCCATTTCATTTGCAATATTTAAAAATCTATTAACTACTTTATCATCTGAATAGTCACTTAGTTTTGATGTGATTCTTGTATCTCTAATATACGATGTATTTTCTTGAATATTAATTATTTTACTTTCATTAATATCTTCAAAAAACAAATAGTCAATTTCACTATCTTCTGCATTAAGAGCAGCTAATGAACCTTTTACATTATGAGGTGATTTAACATTTATATAAGTTTTTCCAGTCATTTCTTTTAGTGATTGCTCTTTAATCGTAACTTTGATTGTTGGCTTTTCTATTGAAAATAATATCTTTTTTTCATTATCAGTAATTATGAATAAATCATCTACCTTGGAAGCTTTACACAATAATAATGTACAGCATTTACTATAATGAGGTGAATATAGTGTTAAATCTTGATTTTCTTTCATTTCTTCATTGCTATAATGGTTACATCTAATTGTATCATCAAGATATCTATTACTACTAGGTCTTGTTAAATCTTCTAAACATCTAAGGCACAATGCAATATTATATGAAGGTGATGTAAATGGTTTAGAATATACTATCTCATCAGTACGAAGTGTTTGTATATGTCCTAAAAATATTGAATGTGGTAAATATTTTGATGTTATTTTACTAAATAATTCAAGTTTTTTTGCATCACTATCATCTAAGATTAATATTATTTCATCTTTATTAAAAGTCACTGAACCTTCAATTTTTACCTCATTTTTAATATAGTTTAGAAAACCTGCAAAATATTTATTTTCACTGTTATACTTTATTATTTGCTTGATTGCCATTATTTTAATCCTTCTAAATCTTTTCTTGCAACTGGGTTATCATATGCATGAATTATCTCATCCAAACTTGTATAGCTGGCTTTTTTCTTATATGTAATTCCATAAGTTTCTATCTGAGTTAATGCAACCTTTATAAAATCTGGAAATTTATCATTAAGTTTAGGTGTTAATTTTGTAATTACTTCATCAATATTTTCTGGTACTATTCCTATAATATTAACATCAGCCATTCTTTCTAAAAGTGAACAAATCTCTAGCATTTCAACTATTTCTACTTCATGTGCAGATTGTTTATAAGAACCAAGTCCCATGAGTTCTTGTGCAGGTAAATTATATATTGCACCTGCCTCATCATCTTGCATTGTTATAGTATCAAGTATTACAACTTTATCATAGTCTTGATAATATACCATTAATTTAAAGCCTAATACACCGCCATCAACAAAAGTAATGTCATGATCAAATTCATAGTTTTCCTCTAAATACTTTTGAGCATAAACACCAATACCTTCATCTTGATAAATTATTGTTCCTGCGCCTACTATTGCTATTGTCATATATTACTTCTCCTTTATAAAAAGCCACTTATAAATATTATTTTATATTCTCATCTTCTTTAACAAATTTACTTCCACCAACAACAATGGCAATATCAGCTTCTTTCCAAAAAATTGTTCTCCATACTTGATAATATATGTGAAATACTATCCATGAAAGTATCAAATACATACTCAAATGATGTGCATACCTAACATCAATGTTAGTACCACCTGTAATATTTAAAGTCCAATCAGTCATTATGTGTAACATTGTTGGCCACCAGCTTCCAATTGAACTCATACCTGATGATAAACCATGTACGTAAAGCTGAAGACCAGTTAATAACATCCAAACTAATAATAAATGAAATACTGTAAAAAATACAACATTAAAACTATCAGGATGACTACTATTAAACTTTTTTCTTCTATTTAAAGTAATTAAATTTATAAGTACTTCTAAAAATTCTTTTAAATTTTTACTCGTTGGTATTAATTTTTTATATGCTTGTTCAAATCTCGAGAAGAAAAATAAATAACCAATTAGCATACTACTTACATCAAAAATTATTGCTGCATAAAGGTGTATAAGTCTATTCCATGCCATAACAAATTTTGTAACAGCTGGATCAGAGATAAAACTTTGATAATATGGATGTCCTATGTATAAACCAGTAATAACTGCTGCAATCATACATAATGCGACAAGCCAATGATTTATTCTCATTACGGTTGTCATTCTTTCTATTTTTTTATAATTAGCCATAATAACTCCTTATTAAATATTACAATTAGGATTAACTTTAAAACTACTAAGTTCACGACCTTTTGAATCAATAATATGTACAGCACAGGCAATACAAGGATCAAAAGAATGAATAGTTCTTAAAATTTCTAGTGGTTGTTCAGGATCAGCTACTTTAGTACCAATTAATGAAGATTCATATGCTCCCATTCTACCTTTATAGTCTCTTGGGGCAGCATTCCATGTTGATGGAACCACAGCTTGAAAATTTTTAACTTTACCATCTTCTATTACAATCCAGTGTCCTAAAGAACCTCTTGGAGCTTCAGCCATACCAAAACCTCTAGCACTTTTAGATACTTTATCAAAATCAAACTCTGTCCATGTAGATTTATCTCCAGAGGCTACATTAGCAGCTAATTCATCAAGCCAATCAATCATTACATTTCCCATTACTTCAGTTTCAATAGCACGAGCAGCTGTTCGTCCAACTGTTGATAATATTACACTTGCAGGTGCTGCTTTCCCTAAACCTAATTGCTTTCCTAATTTTCCTAAGAATGAAGTTGCTGCACTTGTAATTCCTTCATGTTTGGCAGCCAAACCTACAACTATTCTAGCTAATGGTCCAACTTCCATTCTTATATCATCATATAATGGGGACTTTATCCAAGAGTATTTTTCTTCAGTTTTTAAATATGCATAACCATCTTCTTTTTTCTCTAAACCTGTATACTTAGGTACAGTTTTACCTTCATATGGATGAAGACCAACATCTGGTTCTCCTTTTCCATCGTACCATGAATGTGACACATCTTCTGTAATCTTAGTTTGATCTAACGGATGAAGTTTTGACAAATCTCCATCTAGTACAATACCCCTAGGAAATAATAATTCTGAACTATAAAAATCATTATCATTTAATCTGAAATCACCATAAGACATATAATTTTTAAGTCCAGCTCCTGTACCATCTAGTGCTTCATCAGCATAAATAGTACCAGCCATTAAAATATCAGCCATATATGCATTTTTGATAAAGTCATTTATTTTAACTAAATGTGATTTGAATTGTGCGATTCTTGCTGGGTTTTGAATGTCTTGGATACAAGTAACTCCACCAACAACTAAAGATTGAGGATGTGGCATTTTCCCACCAAAAATAGCTTGCATTTTTGACATATCTCTTTGAATATCTAATGCCTGCAAATAATGTGCCACGGCAACTAAGTTTTGTTCAGGAGATAGTTTGTAATGTTTATTACCCCAATAAGCATTTGAGAAAATCCCAAGTCTACCTTGTTCTACAAACTTTCCAACTCTTTCTTGAATTTTTTTTAAGTCTCCTTCTCCAGATCCATATGGAGTATCTGTCCATCTTAATGCTTCATTTGCAGCTAGTTTTGGGTCAGCTTTTAATGCTGAAATAATATCAACCCAGTCAAGAGCATGTAGGTGATAGAAGTGTACAACATGATCATGTAAATATAATGCACCTTGAATTAAGTTTCTTACGATTCTAGCATTTTTTGGAATCTTCACATTAAAAGCATCTTCTACAGCTTCTATACTTCTTTGATAATGTGTTCCAGTACAAACCCCACATATTCTCATAGTCATTAATCCTATATCTCTAGGATCTCTATTCTTAACAATTGTTTCAATACCTCTAAACATTGTAGATGATGTATATGCATCAGTTATGATATTGTTTTCATCAATTATTGCTTCAACTCTTAAATGACCCTCAATTCTAGTTATTGGGTCAACTATTATATGTTTTTTACTCATTATTATTCCTTTATTCCGATTTTTTTCCAGCAATTACACTTGCTGCTGCATGAATAGCAATACCAATACCAGCTGCTGTAACTAGCCCTATACCAAATTCATCTACAGTTTTTTCTACTCCACCAAATGGGGCAAAGTTATTAAACTTCGTATCTGACATTGGTCTTTCTTGTGCAAATTTATCCCAAAATTGTGGTTCACTACAACCAATACAACCATGTCCTGCTCCAATTGGCCAGTTAGTTCCACTATTGTATTTTACAATTGAACAATTATTAAAAGTCATGGGACCTTTACAACCCATTTTGTATAAACAGAAATTATTTTCAGCACCTTCATCTCCCCATTCTTCAACAAATTCACCTGCATCAAAATGTCCTCTTCTTTCACAGTTATCATGAATCCTATAACCAAATGCAAATTTTGGTCTATTAAGATGATCTAACTCAGGAATTTGACCTGTTAACACATAGTGTAAAATTGTACCTGTAATATTAGCTGGGTTTGCAGGACAAGCAGGAATATTAATAATCGCTTTATCTTTTATTATATCTTGTACTCCAACTGCACCAGTTGGATTTGGTGCAGCTGCTGGAATTCCACCAAATGTAGCACAGGTTCCAACTGCAACAACAGCTGCACAATTTTTTGCTACTCTTTTTAGATGCGCTTCAAATGTTTCACCATTCGCACCAATAGTTCCATATAAACCATTCATAGCTCTAGGTATCGAACCTTCCACTAAACAAAGATACTTACCTTTAAAAGTTTCCATAGCAGCATTTAAATGTTCTTCTGCAGCATGACCAGCTGCTGCCATTAATGTTTCATTAAATTCTAAAGAAATCGTTTCTAAAATTAGCTCATCAATTGTAGGCGAATCTGATCGTAGTAGTGCTTCTGAATTTCCAGCACAATCTTGTAATTCAATCCAAATAACAGGAACTCTATTCATTAATTCAGCTGCTTTTACAACTAAAGGTGTAAAAGAAGCTGGTATCATAAGTGCAGCACATGCAGCACTTGCCCATTTCATAAAGTCCCTTCTTGTTAAACCTTCAGTTTCAAGTAAATGATCAATTGATATTTTACTAGCAGCTGGTGTATTTTCAAGTTCAATTAATCTATCTTCCATTTGTTTGGCAAGTGTATTATAATATTCATCACCACGATTAGTATTAACTCTTGTCCCTTTTGCACTAAACATAGCACTTAGGGCATCTCTTCTATCAACCATAATATTTCCTTTAAGTTATTTTAAATGAATATTCATTCATATTTTAAATATTATCTTATTTGAACTTTTTAGTAACTTAAGGGCAACTCTAAAATAAATTTTAATGTAAAATAATTTATAATTATATAGTCAGTCCTAAAAAATTTACTTTTAATATCTACTTGTATGATGTGAAATTAGTGAAATATAGTTTGATTAATATTAATATTTGATATAAAGATTTAAATTTCATTGTTCGATTAATAACTATACAACTTTTACATACAAACTTTATAAGGATTGATTTTACAAATAATTCCGTTCTAATTTATTGGAAATTACAACTATTGAATTTTTGTATTTATTGTTAGAGATGCCATTAATAAATATAGATTTTTACATTAAATAGTGTATTAATATAAATAGTTTATATTAATGTGTGGTACAAACGGAGCAAACATCAAATGACTTAAATGCTATTTCTGCTAGTTTAACATTGTTAAGTCCACACATTGCCTTTTGTGAAATTCCAAGGTTTTCTCGTGTACCATTGGATAAGTTCCATTGTGTAGGAGTGATAATATCATATTTTGAAATTATTCCATTTTTTAAAGTAACTTTATGTATTAAACTACCTCTTGCTGCTTCAACAGCACTTTGCCCAAAACCTGTCATATTTGATATATCAATATCAGGTTTTATATATGATACTTCATTTAAATCTATTTCTTTTATTAGTTTTTTACAATGATTTAAAAGTTGCGGTATTTCATATGTTCGTGCAATAATTCTTGTAAAAATACTATCAGAGTATTTTCTATGTGCATCTTTTATTAATGGTATTTTATTTATCATAGCACGACTAAGTGGACCTACTTCATAATATTTACCTTTGTACATAACATTTTTTGCTTTTGATTTAATATTTTCAAATTCATTCACATTATTTATAATAACATTCTTTGTTACATTGGTTTTTAATGCTTTTCCACTATTAAAAAAGCTATTAGATCCAAAAGCGATAAATCTATCAAAACTTTTTCCAATATTTTGCCAATTTTGAGTTTTAATATATTTTAATAAAGTAGGTAAATCCCCATCTCTATTTAATAACTCATAAACATTTTCATACATTTTAGAATTTTTATCATTTCTAGTGATGACAGTATCTTCAAAATACTTTATAGTTTCATTTATGTAAGATTCAACTTTAATTAAATCCATAGTTGTAATATCACAATTCACACCTCCAACAATTGCATAAGAGTTATGTGGATATTGACCTGCAATAGTTGCTATTGCTTTTGCCATTATTTGTGATGGTTTTGTGGCTTTTAATATATATTGTTTATATCCAAATAAAGGTAATAAATTTAAATAAAACCATTTAAAATGGTTTTGAATTAATTCAAAATTTAAAGTTAATTCTCTCAAAAGTTTTGCTTTTTGAGTGATTTGTATATCTTCATAACAATCTTCAAGAGCTTGAACAGTGGCAATGAGATGTGCTTGACCACAAATTCCACAAACTCTAGGATTAATCACTAAAGCGTCAAGAGCTGGTTTGTTTTCTAAGATTTGTTCTATATTCCTCGTATTCATAAACTCTATATCAACAAAATCTATTTTTTTATTTTTACCAAAAGAAAAATTTAATTTTGCTTCGCCTTCAATTTTCTCAATAAGTTTAATTATGTTCAAAATAAATCTTCTTCTAATCTTTGTATTTTAAATGATTTAGTTACACCTGCTAATGTTAGATAAGCTCTTTTACCAACACCTAAGGGTAAGTTCTGTGGGATACCCATATTTTTTTTAGTATTAAATAAATCTAATCGTGGAAAAGTAGGTTCTGTGCAACCATGACAAGGTTCTCCTGATCTAGTCTTAGAATTTACTTCATTCCAAAGTATTTTATTGCAACTTCCTTGTGTATATGGTCCTTGACAACCATGGTCATAGAACATACATCCTTCTTTTTCACCAAAATTATGATTATCAATTTTATACTCAAAATACTCATTTCTTGTGCATCCGTTATGAATTGTATATGAAAAATACTCTTTTGGTCTTAGAAACTTATCAACTTTTATTTGTATTTCGTTTTTAATACTAAATAAAGTATTTACTAGTTTTTCTGGATGTAATGGACAGCCACTTATGCTTATAGTTTTTTCCTTTAAACTTGAAAATAAAAATGTTGATTTGTCTTCATCAAAATGTAAGCCTGTAGTATAATTAAATTTACTTTGTCTAAATATACCACCAAATGTTGCACAAGTTCCAGCAGTGATAATTTTTTTTACTTTTGAAGAATATTTATTTATAATATTTATTATAGGTACATCTGCTTTTTTATATTCAGGAGATATTGCACCTTCTAAAATCATAATATCACAAGGTATTTCTTTATTTATTATATCATCTAACGTATAGATACTATCAATAATAGGATGATAAATAAACTCAAAGTTTTCTAAAAATTGTTCAAGTAATGAATAATTTAAAAAAGAATGTGCATTTCCATTACATCCTATAGCATTTATCCATAAGACTTGTGTTTTCATTTATACACTCAATGCTTTATAAATATTATAACTCACATCATCTATATAATTATCTAAATCATTTGGTAATACCTTCTCCCCTTTTAGAAAAACCATACCACCTAAATATCCCATAAATAAACCAAAAGCACTAAAGAAATCTTGATCTCTTAAATCACCAGCTTTTACACCTTCTTCAAAATAAATCATAATTTCTGTTACAAATTCATTTACACAAATCATACCCTCACAACCATCTTTAAAAACTTCTCTATTTGATAAAAAAATTCTTAAAAAGTAATCAATTATTTCTGGTCTTAATTTTGCAGTTTTAAAATAAATTTCAATTATCTTTCGTGTTTTTTCTTCTGTACTAATATCTAATTCATTTATAGCTTTTAGTTTATTACCTAAATAAATTGAAATAAAAGATATAATCTCTTTTGCTAAAATATCTTTAGATTTAAAATAATTATACATATTTCCAACACTCATAGATAATTCTTTTGCAATATCAGGAATAGTAGTATTATAAAAACCTTTTTTTGAAAAAAGTTCCAAAGAAGATTGAATAATTTGATTCTTTTTTTCTTGTTTTTTATCTGTAATTTTCAATTGTAGTTTTCATCCTTTTATATTTAAGTCATTATACATCAATTTAAATAAAATAACTGACTAAATATTATTACTTAACTTTCGCACCTAAAATAATCTAAAAAACATCAATAAAATCATTCGTAATCCTATTCTTCGCTATAAATAGGACTTAATGAAAAATTCAGGCTCTTAAATATTTACTTTAATGATATTTTATTTATCAAATCTTGTTCTATATTCACATTTTTGACATAATTCTTCTAGTAGAATATTTTTTTTAAATGCCTCTTGTATATTTGTAACTTTGTTTGAATTTAGTATATCTTTTAAATTATTTTGTGTTGAGTCACCTAAATTTATTTCAGCATTAATATCTAAACAGCAAGGTACAACCGTACCAGATGAAGTAATACCAAAGTGTGAGTCTAAACCATAACAAAAACCTTCTTTAGAAACAATTTTATTATCTAAAGAAGGCCATTTAAAATATTCATCAAAATCAAAAAATATCTTTCTAGCAATTCTAATATTCTTAGGCTTTTCTTTATATATCTTTTCTAAATCAACCTTAAGATTAAATCTTTTATTAACTATGTCAAAAACTTTTGTATTAAAGTCTTTTGAACTTTGAACTTTATCAAAATTCCAAATTCTTAAATTGATAAAAAAGTCTTGCTTTTTATCAATACAAAAAGAGATAAAATCTAAAATTGGCTTTAGATATTCTTCTAAAGATTTTTTATGTGAGTTTCCATTATAAGAGTTAATTGAGAAGTTAATTTGCCTAATAGTTTTATGAGATAAGACTTCAAAATCATCTTTTGTTAAAGTATTTCCAGCTGTTGTGATATTTACTTTTAAATTATATTTACAACTTACATTTAGATACTTCTCTAAGTTACCAAGAACTAAGGGGTCACCAAGGAGATGATAAGCTAGTTGCTTTGTCAAGTCTTTTAGTTGGGAATTTAAAATATCAAAATTTTCCAAAGACATGGTCTTATTGTCATTTAGTGGAGGTGGACAAAAGCTACATTTTAAATTACAGATATTTGTTAGTTCTATATATACTTTTTGAAATTTTTTTACCATTTCTTAAGTAGTTTTTTAATTAGATTAATATCTTTTATATTTATTAAAAAGTTTTCATCCATTATAAATTTTAAAAATCTAACTTCTGCATTTGTAAAACCGTCCATATCTTTGTCTTTGATTTTTATACTATCTTTTTGTATATGAATTCTTTTTAGTTTATTGTTTTCAAGTTTTGCATAATATACTAAATCATAAGACCCTTTATTTATCTTTTCTATGCTTACAAAAATTTTAAAAATCTTTTCATTAAAACTTGGAAGTAAAAGTAAAAAATCTTCACTACAAATATAACCAATATATAATTTTGTATAAATATCAAAATATAATTTATTTATAGAAGATTGTAAAAAGTTTATGTCAATTTTATGTAGCTTATGTTTTCTTGTTTGTTGTAGAATATATTCTAAATTTTGGAAATAACTAAATCTAGTATAACTTATATCATTTGTTTGTATGTACTTTTTATCTTTTACTTGTTTTAGTGCTTCTTGCTTGTACTTACTAAAGACTATTTCTTCTAATAATTTGTGATCAGTAAAATCACAACTTAGCCAAATAGTAGCATAAGAGGGGAAACTTCTAAGACCAACAGAACCCTTTGTTAGAATAATCAAAGCCTTAATTTCAAAATGAGGAAAAAGTATAGTTAATAAGGCATATTTTTTAGCAAGTCTTTTATTTAAACTGGCAGTTTTTTTAGAAGTACTCATTTCTACAAAGACAAGAGAAGTTTTTGTAAAAAACATAGCATCAAATTCACTTATATCTTTATAAGCAGATTTATATACTATTTGTGAACTTTTATCGATCATTAAACCATGTTTAAAAAATAAATTATTATTAAACTGATGGGGACCTTTTAAAATAAACTTTGTAATATCAGTATTTAAATTGGCATATAATAACAATAATTCATATATAATATTTTCGTATATTTCACCCTTAAAGCTATTATAAATAGAAAAATCTTCTAACTCTTCTTTGGAATGAGTTGTTTTCATAAGCTTTTTTATACTTTTACTAGAATACTTATAATGAAAAAGATTGCTTTTAATTTTTTCTATGTTTAAGTTTTGTATATCATCGGGAATTATAAATTCATTCATTTGTTATTCTTTATCATTATTTATTGTATCTAAAGGCAACTAAAGAAAAGGATTAAAGCTATAATCAACGAAATATTTGTAAGTATTTTTAGTTTAAATTTTACTCACATTTATGTATTTTAAAATTCCATACACTTATTTTCTAAGAGTATTTAATATATCAATTAGTTGGTTAGGGTCAACTGTAACACCATGAAGTTTAATAGTAAAATGCAAGTGTGGTCCAGTAATTCTTCCTGAACTTCCACTAAGAGCAATGACATCGCCTTGTTTTACTTTCTGATCTTTTTTAACATAAAATTTACTTAAGTGAAAATAACAGCTATAAAGTCCTTGACCGTGATCAATGATGACAGAGCCACCTGCATAAAATCTATTTTTAACAAGTTTAACTATTCCTGCATTAGTAGCATAAATATTTTCACCCACACTAGCTCTATAATCAACCCCACTATGATATGATTTTATTTGTTTATTATAAACTCTTTTTATTCCAAAAGGACTTGTTACTTTAGAGATGATTGGCTGTATAAACTCTTTTGTCCATAATATTTTGCTTGAAATTTTCTTATATATTTTTACAGCTTCCCTATACTCTTTTTGTGTTCTTTTTTTATCTTTAGCATTTAAGCTAACTTTTGATTTTGCTACTTTTATAATCTCACTTTTGTATTTTCCTTTTATTACATTAAAGCTAATGCCTTTAAAATATTTTTTGTTATTTTTTATATAAGATATTATTATTTTATGTTTTTTATAAGAAGTATAATAAGAAATAGGAACAAGTGCATAAAGTTGATTTTTTTTAAATGGATTTTTATAAAAATTTATATTTAATTTTCTTTTAACAACATTTAGAGATAACTTAGCATTTGAGATATTTTTGTCATTTATTACTAATAAAAGACTTTGTGCATTTACTATATATTTGCTTGAAATATCAACTTTGACATTTGAAGAATAAAGCAAAGAGGAAAACAAGAAAAGAGCTAGTAAATATTTATAAATCATATACGATTGTATCCAAATCATATATAAAATTTATGATTTATGATTTTCTTTATTTCAAATTTGATATAATGGCATAAAAAATGAACGGAGTTATTTATGGGTAGAGCCTTTGAATATAGAAAAGCATCAAAGTTAAAAAGATGGGGCATTATGTCAAGAGTTTTTCCAAAACTTGCAAAAGCTATTGAAATGGCAGCAAAAGCTGGAGTGCCAGATCCTGAGATGAATTCAGCTTTAAGAACAGCTATTTTAAATGCCAAAGCTGAAAATATGCCAAAAACAAATATTGAGGCTGCGATAAAAAGAGCTAGTGCAAAAGATGCTAGTAATTTCGCAGAAGTTAATTTTGAAGGCAAAGGACCATATGGTTCGTTAATTTTTGTTGAAAGTGCAACAAATAATAATACAAGAACAGTGGCAAATCTTAAAATGTATTTTTCAAGAAATGCAGGAAGTTTAGCGCCAACTGGATCATTAGAATTTATGTTTGATAGAAAAGCTATTTTTGAATTTAACAAAACTTCTGATATGGATTTAGAAGAATTAGAGTTAGAATTAATAGATGCTGGTTTAGAAGATATTGAAGAAGAAAATGGCATAGTTTTAGTAACTGCTGATTATAAAGATTTTGGAACTTTAAATACAGCTTTTGAGACTTTAGATATAAAACTTACAAAAGCAAAACTTGAAAGAATTTCAAATAATCCTCAAAATTTCACACAAGAGCAACAAGAAGAAATAGGAAAATTATTAGAAAAACTTTATGAAGATGATGATGTTCAAGCAGTATATACAAATATAGCATAAATTATGTATTGAGTTATCTCAAACAAACAGGCACATAGAAATCTATTTCAAAAGTTTTATTATTGTTTATAAAATGATTTTTATTATATATAGTATAAGCTGGTAAAGTTAGAGCTTCATAGTGGCTTTTTGGTAACCATATATGGTATACATATGCCATTATATTAAAAATATCACCATACTCACCACTTGTTGTAAACACGGCACATAAGCTTTTGGGAAATTCTAATAAAGAAATACCATTACTTCCCATAAAGTTTTTTTCAACTTCAAATCCAGCAACATAGTTACATAAATGATGTTTTATTAATAAAGGATTATCATGATGAAGTCCTATTTGAACTGAAGAATTAAGCTTATTTTCGTAAGCAAAAGCTAGAAGTTTATCCCAAGTTTTTGAAATAGATTTATCATATCCCGTATGTCTAATATAGGCATAATATTTTGTATCTATTATTTTAATCTTTGGGCTTAAGTATTTGAATTTATTAAAATCTATATTTTGATTTTTTAATATACTTTGTGAAAATTCTTTATATCCAAATTTTTTATACTCTAATGGTGTATAAATAAATTTATTTTTAAAAGCTTTTATAAATGAGCTATGAGAAGAATATCCACACATATTAGCAATTTGGCTAATTGTTGAGTCTTGATTTGTAAGTAATAAGCTACTTGCTTTTTGCAGTCTTATTGAAGTTATTTTATTAAATAGTGTTTGGTTTGTTTCTTCTTTAAATATTCTGTGAAAATGATATTTGCTAAGATTGTTTAAAGAAGCTAATTCTTCTAAAGATATATTTGTATCAATATACTTATAAATATAAAATAATGTTTTATTAATAATATTTGTTCGTAAATGTTTTGTATTTTTTTTCATAAGTTATGATAACAAAAAAAAACAAAAAATAGCAATAAAAGACAATAAAAATGTTGTTTTAGATGAAGAGATTAATCTATGTATTTCGTATAATAAAGGAAAAATCAAGGAAAATATAATGAAACGATCATATATTAGAGAGATATTAGAGTCAATTAATGAGCATACTATTTCATTCGCAGGAGGCTTACCAAATAAAAACCTATTTCCTTTAAAACAAATTAGGCAAGTAAGCCTAAAGGTTTTAGAATATCCAGACGCCTTACAATATTCACAATCACAAGGCTTAGAAAGTTTGCGTAAAGAAATTTCAAATATATATACAAATAAATTTAATTTTAAAACAAATAAAGATGAGATTTTAATTACCACAGGAAGCCAACAAGCTTTTGATATCATTCTTAAAACTTTTCAAACAGATAAAATGATAGTTCAAAGTCCATCTTATATAGGGGCTATTGGTGCTTTTAGAGCATTAAAATTAAAAATAAATTCTTTTGAAAGCATTAATTATTTAAAAAATACTTTAAAAAAATCAAATATATTATATCTTATGAGCGATTTTCAAAATCCAAATACCAAATCTTATACCAAAGAAGAAAGAATGGAAATAGAGCAGGTTTTAAAAAAACAATCTTCTATTTTAATAGAAGATGGGGCATATTCTTTTTTAAGTTTTGATGGAAAAATATCACAAGCTATTTCTTCGCATTATTCTAATTCTTTTCATTTAGGCACTTTTTCAAAGATTATTGCACCAGGATTAAGAGTTGGGTGGATAAGAGCAAAAAAAGAAAATATTCAAAAAATCTTATTTGCTAAAGAAGCATTAGATTTACATACTTCAACTTTAAATCAAATGATTATATTTGAATATTTAAATACTTTTAATTTAGAAGATCATTTAAAGCTTATAAGAGAAGACAATTATAAAAGAATGATATTTTTATCAAAATGCTTTAAAAAATTTTTGCCTTATTTTGATTTTGAATTACCAAAAGGTGGTATGTTTATTTATGGTAAATTTAAAGATATTGATACTATGAACTTAGCTAAACAAATACAAAAATTAAATATTGCATTTGTTCCTGCAAGCGTATTTTATCACGATGATAGAGTAAGCTATGAAGCTAGATTTAATTTTACAAATTTATCTTATAAGCAAATGCTAAAGGGTATTAAAAAGATAGCTAACTTTATAGATAAACACAAGTATATTTCATCTTAGTGTTTATTTTTTAAGAAAAACATTTATTATTATAGTGTTCAATAGAAAGTCGTCCTATCATAGCAGCATTGTCACTACAATATTCTAGTTTACTTAGATGTAAGTTTGTATTATATTTAATACATAAATCATTTATTTGATTTCTTAGTTTTATATTAGCACTAGCTCCTCCTACAATTGCAAAATTTATAGGAGGATTTATTTTAAATAATTTTGTAACTTTTTGTACAATATGTTTAATTGCAATATTCTGAAAAGATGCACAAAGATCTTCTTTGTCTTTTTTACTTAGGCATTCTTTTTCTTCTTTTAATTTTTCTATTTTTAATCTTATAGCATTTTTTAATCCAGAATATGAAAAAGCTATTTTAGGACTTTGCTGTAAAGGAGTTGGTAAAGAGAATCTATTTTCATCTCCTTTTTTAGCATATTGTTCAACAATAGGACCTCCTGGATAAGATAAACCTAACATTTTGGCTACTTTATCAAAACTCTCTCCAAATGAATCATCTAAAGTTGAGGCGATAATATCTGTATCATCATAAGATTTTGCTTGAATAATTTGAGTATGTCCACCAGAAACTAACAAAACACACATAGGAAAGATTTCTTTTTTTTCTATAAAAAGTGAATAAATATGTCCTTTTAAATGATTGATATTAATTAAAGGTATGTTTAAACTTAAACTCAATGCCTTAGCCATCATAATGCCTTGAGCTAAACTTACAGATAAACCAGGTTCACTTGTAACGGCAATGGCTTTTAAGAACGGAAAATATTCTTTACACAAAACTAGTATATCAGGTAAAGTTTGGACATGAAGCCTTGAAGCTAATTCAGGTACAACTCCCCCATAGATACTATGTTCTTTTTCTTGTGATATTTTTTTGTGGTAGATTAATTTTAAAGTTTTAATACAAGTTATTGCGATTGAACTATCATCACAAGAGCTTTCTATGCTTAAAATCATATTTTATTTTTCATTATTTTATATCTCTTACACATCTAATATATTTTTTCTTATCTCTATTATCAAAGTATTGTGTTCCACTTAGGAAGTTCATATAATCAGCATAAAACCAAAATGTACGCCAATGTGCTTTTAATGCCCAATATCCTGAGGGAAGATTGTATTTAAAGGCTTTATTGATATATGTTTTTTCATTTTTTTTATCTACTATTAATGTTAGTTCTTTAATTGTAGGAACTCTCCAATTAGAATAAACGCGTTTTGATAAATTTAAACAATAATTTTCCACTTTTTTATGCGTTACTTTTACTTTTACAGCAGATATATCATCTATCCACATTAGTTTATTTTGTCTATCAATGACTACTTCGATATTGTTTTTTCTAAATAAATTATTTGCGAACAATAAATTGCTAAGTAAGAAAAACAATAGATATTTCATTGCTTTTCTTTTATTTGAAATCTATTTTTTTCTAAAGCATCTAATACTTTATTATCAAGTAATTCTATACTAAGAGTATAGTTTTCTTTATAAACTAAACCTACTAATTCTTTACAAGGTTTTTCTTGATTTTTTTTAAAATCTGTAGTTTTTTTCCATTGTTCAAATTTCTTATCATAGATTTGAAGTATCTCTTTTTCAAATTTTCCTCTTGTATACATAAAATAAATCACTAAAACAAATAAAAAACCAAATGGTAATAATAAATCAAGACTCACAATAAACCCTTACTTCTTTGTCTATTTCAAAAAGTTCATCAATATTTTTAGCATGTATATGTGAAAATTTATTTAAAGCTTCTAATGTTAGTTTACTAATATCTAAAAAAGAGATTTTTTTGCTCAGGAACTTTGCAACAGCTATTTCATTTGCCGCATTTAAGACAACACCTAAGTGTGGATTATCTAAAATATAATCTTTAATCTCCCAAATAGGATATCTTTTAGAGCTAATTTTTTCAAATTTTAAGGCATTTATTTTTAACAAATCCACATGTTCCAAAATTTCTTCATCAATTACATCTTTTAAAGCATAAGCAATTGGAAGTTGCATATTAGCCTTTGCTATATGTGCTGTGGTACTACCATCTTTAAAATTAATTAGTGCATGAACTAAAGAGTGTCTTTCAATTATGGCATCTATTTTTTTAGTTTTAAACAAATGCTTAGCTTCAAGTAATTCATATAATTTATTTGTCATCGTAGCTGAGTCAATAGTGATTTTATCTCCCATTGACCAATTTGGGTGATTTAAGGCTTCTTTTATTCCTACATTTTTCAAGCTCTCCAAAGGATAATCTCTAAAAGAACCTCCTGAGGCAGTTATAAGCATAGAGTGTATTTTCTTATCTTGTAATAAATACCATAAGCCAAAATGCTCTGAATCAATAGGTCTTAGATTATCATATTTTAAAAACTCACCTGCAACAACTAAAGATTCTTTATTTGCAAGGCATAATTGTTTTTTACATTCAATTGTTTTTAAAGATGGTCTTAGACCAAAAAAACCACTCAAAGCATTTAAAACTTTAGTCGATTTTGCCTTCTCAATTACTTCAAGTATTGCTTCTTCACCTGCTTGTACACTTATTTGTAAAGAAGTGTGCTTCACTTTATGAAGATCATTTTTTGAAGCAATGACTACAAATGAGGGCTTAAATATTTCAATTTGTTTATTTAATAAATCTATATTGCTTCCAGCAACTAATACTTCAATATTTATATTAAATTTCTGTGCAAGCCTTAAAGCATTAATTCCAATTGAACCAGTACTTCCTAATAAAATCAAAGTACAACTCTTAAAATAACTAGCATAATAACACCCGCAAATAAAAAGCCATCAGTTCTATCTAAAACTCCACCATGCCCAGGTAAGATATCTCCACTATCTTTTACTTTTGCTTCTCTTTTTAAATACGACTCAAATAAATCTCCAAATATAGATGAAATAGCAATAAAAAATGAAATTATTAAAGCCCCTATATAAGATAGCTCACCTAAAGCAAATAAGGGTCCTAATAAAGAGGCTAGTATTATTCCACCTGCCACACCTTCTAAAGTTTTTTTAGGGCTAGTTTCACAGAATTTTGTCTTTCCAAAAGCACGACCAATATAATATGCTCCTATATCAGCAGAAGCTACTATAAATAAAATCCACCATAAAACTTGTATTCCAAATTCACTATATAAAGTAAATAAAAATAAAAATGAAGCAAGAGGATATAAGATAACTAGAATTATCTTTTTGTCTATTTTTTTTGAGTATGCTAAAATAGAAGCATAGACTATGATAATAAAAGCCAATAAATCAAAAGGTTGGGGATAAAAATATATAAGCACCCATGTAATACTAGCAAATTGATATGCACTATTATCTTCAATATTAAATAACTTCATAGCCTCACTAATACCTATTAGCATAAAAATTCCTAGAAATATCCAAGTTAGAAACAAAGTATCTATTAGACTAACAATAGCAAATACTGTAAAAAGAACTAAGGCTGTTTTTATTCTAAGTGAGCTGTCTTTTATTATATCTAGCATAAGTAGAACCTTTTAATATATTTTTTGTATTTTAACATTACTTTACTTATTTTTTAATCCAGTCTTTTTGATTGTGCATTATTCCTGTAAATACAGGTTCGATATTTTTAATATTTTTATTCACTGCTATTATTGAGTTTGGTATATATAAAAATAAATATGCCAAATCATCTGTGATTATTTTAAATATTTGTTTATTTATTTTGGCTAATTTTTCTTTATCTATGGTACTAGATGCTGTTTCTATTAATTTATCTACTTTTTTATTTTTATACCCTGTTAAATTAAAAGCTCCTAATTTATTTGATTTACTATGCCATAAAGGTCTTGCATCTGGCATTAGAGGTAAACTCCAACCTAGAAGTAAGCTTTCAAAATTTCTTGGGTGAACAATAGTATTTAAAAAAGCTTGCCATTGCATAACTTTGATTTTCATTTTTACAGATACTTTTGCTAATTGATGTTGTAATATCTGTGCTGCATATATCCTTGTAGCACCTCCCGTATTTGTATGAACTTCAAAAGTAAAAGGATTATTCTCATCATAACCAGCTTCTTTTAAAAGTTGTTTTGCTTTTTTGATATTTTGTTGTATTGGTTTAACTTTATCATTAAAAGCAGAACTATTAGGTAAAAATGGACCCGTACATACTTTGCCATGACCAAAAAATAAAATATCAATTAATTCTTGTCTATTTATAGCTAAAGATAAGGCTTGTCTTACTTTTATATTTTGAAATTTCTTTTTATTTAAATTAAAAGCTAAATAATCATAAGAAAAACTAGCTCTCTCAATTATCTTATAATCATTTTTAAATTTATCATTAATTTGCCTATCAACTTGTAAGGGAGTCAATGAGGCAAGGTCTAGTTTATTTTGTTTTAGCATTAAAAAAGTTGTTTGTGGGTCTGGTAAATATTTATAATGAATTTCATTTATTTTTGCTTTTCCATCAAAATAATCTTTAAAAGCATATAACTTAATATCTTGTCCAGCTTTAAAACCTTTTAATGTGTAAGCTCCTGTCCCAATTGGATGTTTATTAAAAGAACTTGTCATTAGGTTTTTTTCATTTTTTAATATATGATAAGGAATAATTCCTACCATCCAAATTTCTAAAGCTTTAAAATAAGGTTCGGTATAAATAATCTCAATAGTATATTTATCTATTTTATTTACTTCTTTTACTTTATTATAATTTGATAAAATAGAATTTACATTTTTTGGATTTTTAATCTGTGTATATGTAAAAATCACATCATCAGCTGTAAATTCAACTCCATCATGCCATAATACATTTTGCTTTAATTTTATATGTAATTGTGTTCTTGTTTTAAACTTATATGATTTGGCTAAATCTAGTTTAATATTTCCATTTTTATCATAAGTAAATAAAGCATTAAAAACCCATTGTTCAATTTCACTACTAGCACTATCACTTGATAAAATTGGGTTTAATCTACTTGGACTTGAACTAATAGATAAATTTAACGTATCAGCTTGGATATAAGACAAATATAAAGATATAAATAAACTAAAAAAAAGTATTTTTGTGATTTTATTTTTCATAAGTTATTTTAGCAAAAAGAACATAAAAAAAGGAGCCATTTAAATGACTCCATTTGAAAAAGAATAATAAATTTCTTTTTTGTATTTTGTATTTTATCTTTTTGAAAATTGTGTAGATTTTCTAGCTTTTTTTCTACCACATTTTTTTCTCTCAACAGTTCTTGCATCTCTTGTTAATAAACCATAAGGCTTTAATACAGCTCTAAATTGTTCATCATAAGCCACTAATGCTTTTGAGATACCATGTCTAACAGCATCAGCTTGTGCTGAATAACCCCCACCCATAGTTCTAATTACAAGATTAACTGAAGTAAGTTGCTTACATACTTCTAAAGGTTGAATAAGTCTTTTTTTAATAGCCTCTAAACCACCTAACCATACATCTAATGTAACTCCATTAATGCTTAGTTTACCACTTCCATTTTCTAACCAAACTTTGGCTATTGCAGATTTTCTTTTTCCTGTTGCATATACTTTTGCCATTAGTTTTGTCCTTTAATTTGTGCAGTGTGAGGATGTTGATCATCTGCATATACTTTTAATTTTTTTAACATCACTTTACCAAGTTTATTTTTTGGTAACATTCCTCTTGTTGCTAACTTATAAAGTTTTTCAGGATTATTAGCAAACATTTCAGACATTTTGTGAGTTTTTGTACTTCCAAAATAACCTGAATGAGTATAATAATTCTTATCTTCTAATTTCACACCTGTAAATCTTGCTTTACTTGCATTGATAATAATTACATTATCTCCACAATCTACATGCGGTGTAAAAAAAGGTTTATTTTTCCCTCTTAATATAGTTGCAACTTGGGTAATAATTCTTCCAAAGACTTGATCTTTAGCATCTATAACCACCCACCCTTTAGTTATTTCACTGGCTTTTGCCATTTTAGTAAATTTCATTTATTCTCTCCGTTTCAATTAATGAGGTGGAATATTAGTATAAGAATACTTATAAAGTACTTAAATTAAGTCTTATTTAATATTATCTTTACTTTTATTTTGTTTTTTTTCTTGATTTAGAATAACATTCGCTGTCTCTTCTGATACCTTTATATTACCAGGAGAAAATTTAATGGTTAAAATTCTAAATACAAAAAAGATAGATATCACAAGAAGCAAAAATAAAACATTAAAATGATTAATATCTTCATGAGATGATAAGATAATAACATCACGAATTAGAAAAATGATAAAAACATCTATGATAAAACGAAGTCTTAACTTTGCTTTTTTAATAAAATCAGAAATCATCTTAACTATTTCAATGATTACTATAAACTCTAGCATTAGTATAGTAGCTTTATAAAAATCAAACTTTGTTATTAATATAAGAATAAAAACAAGTATAGCTATTAAAATTTCATAATTATTCATGAAATATTTTCTTATTTTACTTAATGCTCTTTTCATAGTATCATCATCTTTAGGTTTTTTACAAACCACCTTCTTCAATTAATCTTGCTTGATGATTAGCTAATAAAGGATCAATTACTTCATTTAATAAGCCATCATTCATAATATAATCAAGCCTGTAAAGAGTTAAACTTATTCTATGTTCTGAAATTCTATTTTGTGGATAGTTATAAGTTCTAATTCTTCCACTTCTATCTCCACTTCCTACTTGCTCTTTTCTATTAGCACCTTCTTTACTTTGTCGCTCTTTTATTTCCAAATCATATAATCTGGCTTTTAAAACCTTCATCGCTTTATCTTTATTTTTATGTTGTGATTTTTGATCTTGGTTTGTTACAACTATACCACTTGGTAAGTGAGTAATTCTCACAGCAGAATCTGTCGTATTAACAGACTGTCCACCACACCCAGATGATCGCATAACATCTATTTTTAAATCATTTGCACTAATTTGAATATCGACATCATCAACTTCAGGAATAACAGCAACTGTAATAGCAGAAGTGTGAACTCTTCCTTGGGATTCTGTTTGAGGAACTCTTTGAACTCTATGTGTTCCACTTTCAAACTTCATTTTTGAGTATACATGCTCACCTTTAAAAAGTGCAATTATTTCTTTATAGCCACCAGCTTCACTTTCGTTTTTATTCATAAGTTCCACTTTCCAAGAATTGTTTTCAGCATATTTCAAATATGTTGAAAATAAATCACCTACAAAAATAGCCGCCTCATCACCACCTGCCCCAGCACGAAGTTCTATAAAAATATTTCTATCATCATTTGGGTCTTTTGTAATCATCAAAATTTTGATTTTATCTTCAAGTTCTTCTTTGAAAACTTCTAAGTATTTTAATTCTTCTTTTGCTAATTCATTTAATTCAGGGTCTTCAAGCATTAGTTTATTGTCTTCAATATCAACAATAGTTTTAATATACTTTCTAGCTATTATCACAGTAGCTTCTATACTAGCTTGTTCTTTTGAAAGTTCGGTCATTTTTTTAATATCATTGATAATATCAGGAGAAATTAATAAGTCATTAATTTCCTCAAATCTATCTATAAATGTTTGCAGTTTATTTTGTAACATAAAGGTTTATCTTAATATTATTTTGCTTCTATAGCATTTACTTGAACTTGTAATCTGCTTACTTTTCGTGCAGCTGTTCCTTTTTTAAGTATTCCTTTACTTACACAATGATGTAAATACTTGTTAGCTGTTTTCATAGAAGATAATGCTTTTTCTTTATCTTGTGTTTCAATTGCTAATACTACTTCTTTGGTAATATTTTTAATTCTAGTCTTATAAAATCTATTTCTTTGTGTTCTTACTATAGTTTGTTTCATTCTTTTAATAGTAGATTTATGATTTGCCATGATAATTAACCTTTTTATAATTTTTTTAAGGATAGAATGTTAGCTAAATAACTTTAAAGTAAGGTTAAAATAAATTTAAGTTTAGGATTGATAATGAAACTATTTGGAACAGATGGAGTAAGAGGAAAAGCAGGTGATGTTTTAGATGTAAATACAGTATTAAAACTAGCACAAGCAGTTGGAATTTATTTTAAAAAACATTCAAAAACAAAAAAAATATTAGTAGGTAAAGATACTAGAAGAAGTGGGTATATGATAGAAAATGCACTTGTTAGTGGTCTAATATCCGTAGGTTATGATGTCATTCAAATAGGACCCATGCCAACCCCTGCTATTGCATATCTAACACAAAGTATGAGATGTGATGCTGGTATTATGATATCTGCCTCACATAATTCATACGAAGATAATGGAATAAAATTTTTTAATTCACAAGGTAATAAACTAAGTCAAAGTTGTGAAAAAGAAATTGAAAGTATATTTTCTAACCAAGCATTAATTAAAGATGAGCAAGTAACTGATAAAAACATAGGTATTTCAAAAAGAATTGATGATGTAATAGGTAGATATATCGTGGCTATAAAATCATCTTTTCCTAAAGATTTAAGCTTACAAAATTTTAGAATAGTATTAGATTGTGCAAATGGAGCAGCTTATAAAGTAGCACCTACGATTTTTGAAGAATTAGGAGCTGATCTTATTGTTATTAATAATCAACCAGATGGTTTTAATATAAATGATAATTGTGGAGCCTTACACCCTAGAATTTTAGGAAAACTTGTAGAAGAGTATAGAGCCGATATCGGTATTGCACTTGATGGCGATGCTGATAGATTAGTTGTAGTTGATGAAGAAGGAAATAGTATTCATGGAGATAAACTCTTAGGAGCATTAGGAGTTTACTTAAAAGATGAAAATATTTTAACAGGTAAGGCTTGTGTTTCAACTATTATGAGCAATAAAGCTTTAGAAGATTACTTAAACAAGTTTGATATTCAATTAAAAAGAAGCGAGGTTGGGGATAAGAATGTTGTCGAACTTATGAATAAACTTGGTATAAATTTTGGAGGAGAGCAAAGTGGTCATATTATATTTTCCGATACTGCTAATACAGGAGATGGTTTAGCTTCAGCTTTAAAAGTTTTAGCCTTAGTTATTAAAAGTGGGAAAAAAGTAAGTGAAGCTTTAAATTTATTTGACTTATATCCCCAAGAACAATATAGTATAAAAGTTACAGAAAAAATACCCTTAGAAGAAATAAAAGGTTTAAAAGAACTTCAAGCTGAGTTTAAAAAGAAGAATTTAAGAGAAAATGTAAGATATTCAGGAACAGAAGATAAAATAAGATTATTAATTGAAGGTAAAGATAAAGATGAAGTTAAAGATGCCATGAAAAAATTAGTTGATTTTATTAAACAAGCTATATGACAAGAAAACTTATAAGGTTTTTTAGTATTTTTATAGTTTTATTTATAATTGATCAAGCTGTAAAATATGGCTTTGCCGTTTTATCTTGGAATTATGATGGTTCTTATATGTCTTTAAATCTAGCATATAATTACGGAGTGGCTTTTTCATTATTGACTTTTTTAGCACAATATCTAAAGTATATACAATTAGGCATATTATTTTTAGGTTTTATTTATTTGTATAAAAACCAAGATGTGTTTTTGAAATATTATATTTCTATTTCTTTAATATGTGCAGGAGGCTTATCTAATATTTTAGATAGGTTTACTTATGGTGGAGTTGTGGATTATTTTTATTGGCATTATGGTTTTGAATTTGCAATATTTAATCTAGCCGATGTTTTTATAAATATCGCAATTGTACTAATCATATATATTCAAATTATAGAATCACGAAAAACCAAAAGCAAAAATAAAAACTAAAACTAAAACTAAAACTAAAATATAAAGTTTATTAGAGCTTTGTTTTTAAAATTCTAGCTTAAAATAAGTTTTGATATAATACATTAAATTAAAGAAATTAGGGTAATACTATGGGACAAACAATAACTGAGAAAATATTTAGTGAGCATATGAAAAAAGATGTTTATGCTGGTGAGATTATTAGATGTGATATAGATATGGTAATAGGTAATGATATTACAACACCTATTTCTATTAAAGCGTTTGAGGAAAGTAAGCAAGAACACTTAGCAAATCCAGATGGCTTTGCTATTGTGCTTGATCATTTTATTCCTGCTAAAGATATAGCTTCTGCTAATCAAGCTAGAATATCAAGAGATTTTGCACTAAAACATGATTTGAAAAACTTTTTTGATGAAAAAGACATGGGAATTGAACATGCCTTATTACCTGAAAAAGGTTTGGTAATTCCAGGTGATGTTATAATAGGAGCTGATTCTCACACCTGTACACACGGAGCTTTAGGAGCATTTTCTACGGGTATGGGAAGTACTGATATATCATTTGCTATGATTACAGGGGGAAATTGGTTTAAGGTTCCACAATCTATAAAAGTAATTTTCAAAGGAAAACCTAAAAAATTCGTAAGTGGTAAAGATTTAATTTTAGAAATCATAAGAATATTAGGTGTTGATGGAGCTTTATATAAAACATTAGAATTTACAGGTGATACTATTAAATACTTAAGTATGGATGATAGATTTGCCTTATGTAATATGTCTATTGAGGCAGGTGCAAAAAGTGGCATTATTGCTTATGATGAGATAACAGAAGAGTTTTTAAATACAAGAGCGAGTCTAAGAGCTACACCAAAGATATGTTATAGCGATGATGATGCTTCTTATTGTCAGACTATAATCGTTGATGTGTCTGCTTTAGAACCAGTTATTGCTTATCCTTTTTTACCATCAAATGGACACCCTTTAAGTAAGGCTGTAAAAGATAATATAAAAGTTGACCAAGTATTTATAGGGTCTTGTACTAATGGAAGATTGAGTGATTTTAAAGTTGCCGCACAAATATTAGAAAACAAAAAAGTAGCACGGCATACAAGACTAATAGTAACGCCTGGAACCCAAAAAATTTTAAGAGAAGCTACAAAGTTAGGTTATATTGATATCTTAATAGACGCAGGTGCAGTTGTCTCAAATCCAACTTGTGGGGCATGTTTAGGTGGATATATGGGTATTTTAGGGGATAATGAAGTTTGTATTTCTACAACTAATAGAAACTTTATAGGAAGAATGGGGAGTAGAAGCTCTAAGATATATTTATCAAATACTGCCGTTGCAGCTGCTAGTGCAGTATCTGGCTATATTAGTGACCCTTTATTAGTTTGATAAATAAGCCAAAAGAGATAATGCCTTGTATTATATTATGTGGGGGGCAAAGTTCAAGAATGAAAGAAGACAAATCACTTCTTGCTTTTTCTTCCTACTCTTCTTTGGCACAGTTTCAATATGAAAGATTAAAATTAGAATTCAAGAAAGTTTATATCTCAGCAAAAGAAAATAAATTTGATTTTAAACTAGATATTATCTTAGATAAAAGTACAATATTCTCACCTATAATTGCTCTACAAAGTATCTTAAAAAACTTTGAGAAAAGTCATATAAAAAGTGTTTTTATCTTAAGTGTAGATACACCTTTTGTTAGTATAACTTCAATTAAAAAACTTATTTTATCTTCAAAAAAATATGATACTTGCATAGCCCAAACATCAAGAAAGCATAATTTATCTGGAGTTTTTAATATAAATATCTTAGATAAAATTGATTTAATGTTAAAGCAAAACATTCATAAAGTGTCATATTTATTAGATATATGCGATACTAAATATATCACATTTTCTAATGAAAATGAATTTATAAATCTAAACAAAAAAGAAGATTATGAAAAAGCATTAAGCTTACTTTAGTTATCTAATATATTCCTTCTTTATTTGATATCATCTAGCCACTTTTCAAATTCTTTTATCTGCTCTTTCGTACTTTGTGTAGATGCTCCACCTTTTGAAGTCCTTGAATTCATAGATGTTTTAAGGTCTAAGTGCATTATAATTTCTTCATCAATATTTTCTAATTCCTTACAAGCTTCTTGTAATTCTTTAAGATTTAATTCACTTATATCTTTATTCAAACTATTTGCATATTTTACTACATCTTTTGTAATATAATAAGCATCTCTAAATGCTATATTTTTTTTATCTACTAAATAATCTGCTAAATCAGTAGCACTTAAGTGTCCTACTTTACAAGCATTTGCCATATTGTTTTTATTTATTTCCATGGTTTTTATAATCTCGTTTAATATTTTCAAAGATATATTTATAGTTTTAACCGAATCAAATACACCTTCTTTATCTTCTTGCGTATCTTTATTATAAGCTAAAGGCAAAGCTTTCATAATCGTAAATAATGAAAATAAATTACCATAAACTCGTCCTGTTTTACCGCGTAATAATTCAGGTACATCAGGGTTCTTTTTTTGTGGCATAATTGAAGATGTTGTTGAGTATTCATCACTTAATTTGATAAATTTAAATTCATAAGATGACCACATTATTAACTCTTCAGATATTCTTGAAACATGCATCATGGAAGTTGCAATATTAAACAAAATCTCTAAGGCAAAATCTCTATTTGATACAGAATCCATAGCATGTGAACTTGGAGCTTTAAAGCCAAGTAGAGAACTTGTAGTATTTCTATTTATTTTATGTGGAGTTCCAGCTAAGGCAGCACTTCCTAATGGTGAGAAATTATTTCGCTCGTATGAACTTTGAAATCGTTCATAATCTCTTTTAAACATATTGGCATAAGTTAATAAATGATAGCCAAAATTTACAGCTTGAGCATGTTGTAAATGAGTCATACCTGGTATTAAAGTATCTGTATGTTTTCTTGCCACATTCACAAAAGTTTCAATTAAGTTTTTCAATAAGGCTTGAATATCTAGTGATTTTTCTTGAACATATAAAGTAAAATCACACACAACTTGGTCATTTCTACTTCTTGCTGTATGTAGTTTTTTGCCAGTTTCCCCTATAAGAGTAGTTAATCTATTCTCAATAGCCATATGAATATCTTCATCTTCAAGTAAAAATACAAATTTTTCTTCTTCTATTTCTTTTTCTATTTTGTTTAAGGCACTTTTGATTTGTGCATATTCGTCATTTGATATAATATTTTCTTGGCTTAACATCAAGCTGTGAGCTAGTGAAGCTTTTATATCTTGAGTATATAATTCTTTATCAAAAAAAATAGAAGAATTAAATTCATTTAATAGTTTGGCATTTGTGTTTTTTAATATTTGTTCATTTGACATGTGTTTCCTTAGACTTCTATTTAAACTTCTATTTATTTTGCATTTGCTATTAAAACATCTTCTATCATCTTTGTTATATCTCCATCTAAAATGGCAGTTACATTAGAATAAGCATTATTTGATCTTGTGTCTTTTATTTGCTGATATGGTTGTAAGACATACGATCTTATTTGATGTCCCCATCCTATTTCACTTTTTTCTATGCCTTTTTCAATAGCTGCTTTAGTTTCTAATTCAAGTTCATACAACCTTGATTTTAACATCTTTAAAGCACTTGCTTTGTTCTTATGTTGGGATCTATCATTTTGACACTGTACAACTACATTTGTTTTTAAGTGTGTAATTCTAATAGCACTTTCTGTTTTATTAACATGCTGACCACCTGCTCCACTAGCTCTATAAGTATCTATTCTTATATCTTTATCTTCAATAGTTATATTAATATCATCATCAATTTCAGGTGATACCATAACTGAAGCAAAAGAAGTGTGTCTTTTTGCATTTGAATCAAAAGGTGAGATACGCACAAGTCTGTGTATACCATTTTCTACTTTTAAATAACCATAAGCATTTAATCCTTTTATGATAAAAGAAACATCTTTTATACCAGCTTCCTCACCATTTTGATAATCAAGTACTTCTAGCTTAAAGTTTTGTCTTTGAGCCCATCTTAAATACATTCTATAAAGCATGGCAGCCCAATCTTGGCTTTCTGTTCCACCTGCTCCTGGGTGAATTGATATAATGGCATTTAAGCTATCATCTTTTTTAGCTAACATAAGAGATATTTGTGTTGATAAAATCAACTCCTTAAGCTCTTTTGCTTCTTCATAAAGCATTAAAAATGTATCTTCATCCTTATCAAGTTTTGCTAGCTCATAAAGCTCATTTGTTCCATTTAGTGATTCATAGGCTTTATTATATTTTGCTAATTTTGATAAGATATGATTTTTTTCAATTCCTATTTTTGTAGCATTAGAAATATCTAGCCAGAAATCTTGCTTTGCTTCTAGGGTCTGTATTTCTTTTATTCTATCATTTAGTTCTTTTGGCTTTAGTATATTTGTTATATTAATAAGTTGTATATTTAGTGTTTTTAATAATTCACTATATTCATATTCGTCCATAGATTATTTTGTTTCTTCTTTTTTCTTCTTCTCTTTTTTCACTTTCTTTTCTTTACTTAAGCTTTGGATATAAGAGTAAACATTCTTTAAGTTTCTACTAGATAACATAATAGCATAAGGTTTCATCAAAAATGCTCTACCTCTATCATAATCATCTAAAGTATAGTCTCTAATAGCTGTTTTCATATCAGAATAATTTAAGTCTACTAAAGGTCTTGAAGTATTTTGTGCCTTAATATCTGCATTAATTCCATGGCATTTTTGGCATTTGTTTATATATAATTCTTTACCATTTTTTGACATAGTATATTTTATTTCTTGTTTTTTCTCTTCTACTTCTTGTTTCTTTCTCTCTTTAAGTCTTTGCATAATTCTTTTTTCTATTTTTTCTTCATCAAGTGAACTTATTGTAGTTTCATTTTTTTTTAAAATATATATATAAGTTTTTCCATTTTTATTTTGGCTTATATTTATATCTTCTATTTTCCAATTTTGCTTTTTCATGTCTTCCAAAGAATACAAACCTTTACATTCTCCACCATCAAGAGCAGTATTTGAAATACTACTTAAATCTTTGTGATTTTCTTTAAAACACATACTAGTTTGTGAAAAAGCCAAAGTTGTAAAAAAGATTGTTGTATATATGATATTGATAAGTTTCATTGATATCCTTGTATTTGCTAAGTTTAAATAAAAAGGACATTTTAGCATAAGTCTTCTTAGTTCAGCTAAAGAATAAGTAATCTTTAGTAGTTTTAATATGGCATTAAAAAAGCCTAGAAGTAAAACTTCTAGGCTTTTTCTTATATACTAATCTATTTCTAAACTCACAATAGACTAAGTATCAGTTAAATATTTTTCTAATTATTATACTAGAAAGAATATTTTAATTCTAATCTACCTTGAGTAGTTTTAACACTAGTTACACTATCGTTAACTCTATTACCAGCATAAGCATTGTTATTTAAGTTTCCATTTTTTGCCATAGAATAATAAGAAGAGATTGTAAAGTTCTTACTCATAGCATAAGAAGCAGATAATACAGTTTCTTTTGCTTTTGCTTTATAGACTTTTGTATTTGCTCTTTTATTTCCATTAGCAGTTAATCTTGTAGCACCACGAAGTTTATGACTAGCAGATAGATAATCCAAACCTAAAGTTATATTTGAAGTTGGTTTAAAAGAAACTCCAACTTTAAAAGCTTTAGCATCATTCATACCAGTTGCTACAGCTATTTGTTTTAACTGAAAGTCATTAACTTTTGCATCTTCATTTGCATCAATAGATGCTCCACCAATTCCTCCATTTTGAAAGAAATCATTATCAATACCTGTTTTTGCAAAACCAGCACTTAAACTAACAGCACCTAAATCAACAGAAGCGTTTATCTTAGCTACAGTTACTTTTAATGCATTTATTGCTTTATAATTTGCATTATTATCCTGATCTGTTTTAAATTTCTTTTTAGAAAATCTAGCACTTAAAGCTACGGGACCTACCGCACCACCTAAACCTAAAGTATAAGCATTCAATCTTTCACTTACTTTTGCATACCATAGATCAGCGTTAACAGGACCAAAAGAACCCATAACAGCAGCTTGCCATACATCCAGGTAAGAAGTAGGACCATTAACAGCACCTATATTAGTACCATTAAAGTATGTACCTACTAAAGTAACAGGACCAACAGGTACAGTTAATACTACACCAGTACCTTGAGCACCATCAACGTGAGGACCAGGAATATTTTGTTTACCAAGGCTTCCTACGAAGTTAGCATTAGTATATAAGAAGTAAGCATCTTCTATATCAACATTAATATCACTATCTGCTGCTGCACGACCTGCTCCATCCCTATCTATAGCTACCCCTACAAGAGCATTAGGAAGAGAAAGGGCATTCGTACTGTTTGTAGGATTAGCTCTTGAACTAAGGTTTGCACCCTTAGCACTATCATCATCAGCTCTAAAACCATTACCTACATCTATTTTTAAAACAGCTTTGATACTATCATTTACAGGTATCTTAGCATTTATTTCAATATCATAAGCATTTACTTGATTTGAACCAGCTCTTTTCGTCTTTGTATCAGTATATCTATATCTCATCATACCAGATACATCTACACCTTTAATCGCTTCTTCTAAAGAAGCAGCATTTACTGTTGTAAGACCTGCTATTGCAACAGCAGTTACTAAACTTAATTTTACTATTTTATTCATATTTTCTCCTAAAATTTTTTGTAATCAGCAAATCAGAATGTGCGAACCCTTAAAAACATTCTTATCTTAAGGAACTTCCTGATACAACTGTCGCATACATTGTACTTAAGTTTAATTTAAAATTTTCTTAAACATGTTAAAAAAGTATAAATCAGATTAATAGTACTTGTATTTAAAAAAATATTATACAAATATTCTATTAAATTTATAAGTAATCATTTGTTATACTTCATTAAAACAGGAATTAAAAGTGAAAATTACAAATATTTTAGGTACGAATGATTTTATAGAATCATTAAGAGGTAAAAAAGCGAACTTTATTCTAGCATTATGCAATGCTAAAACTTATGAAATACAAGGCATCACACAAGCAGGTATCCCTTCTAAGATACATCTAACCCCTACTCTTGATAGTGAGTTTGTTTGTACAGGACAGATTAGATCATTAAAGAATATTGCAACAACACCTAAAGGTGTACCAAGTCCTGCACTTATAACAAGAGCTGTTCATATATTAAAACCTTTTTCAAGCATAGAGCTTTTAAATTTAGGATTAGAAGTACTTCCTAAAATAGAATATTTTAAAATACATGATTTTGATTTACAAGCAAGTAAGGCTATAAATACAAATGCAGAAATAAAAGCCTTTGAAGTATTTCAAAAAGCCTTAGATTTTGGTAAGAATTATGAGGCTTGTGCGAGTGAAGATAAGTATATTATCTTAGCAGAAAGTGTACCATCAGGTACCACCAGTGCGAAAGCTAGTGCTTTAGCATTAGATTATGAAGTTAAGAATTTATTTTCAAGTTCTTTTAAAGAAGAAAAAAATGATATCAAAAATCAAACAATAAAAGAAGCATTAAAACATATAAATAAAGATATGGATATATTTGAGAAACTATCTTGTGTAAGTGATAATATGCTTATATTTTATGCTGGTTTTATCTTAGGTTTAAGTTCAAAAGAGCATAAAATCATACTAGCTGGTGGTACACAAATGGCTTGTGTATTGCTTATCATTAATTCTATAATGAATACCATGCAAGGAGAGTTTAACTCAAAAAATATAGCCTTATGTACTACAAAATGGATTTTAGAAGATAAAAACTCAGATATCAAAAAGCTTTTAGAAATGTGTGATTTTAAGATAAATGCTTATGCTAGTGATTTTGATTTTAGCAACTCTACACATAAAGCACTTAAGATGTATGATGAAGGAGAGGCAAAAGAAGGAGTAGGAGCAGGGGCTTCTTTATGTTATGCAACAATAAATAATATTAAACAAAAAGATATCATAGAACAAATTGAATCTTTTTTAAGCCTTTAAGATGAAAATATTATATATAGGTGGTCAAAAAAGTGCTAAAAGCAAGATGGCTTCAAAAAAAGCTATAAAAATATCAAAACAAAAGCCATATTATATAGCTACTTATGATAATAGCTTTAAAGATAAAGCAATGCAGAGGAAAATCAACAAACATATAAAACAAAGAAGAGATGAGTTTATAAGTATAGAAAGAAATCAAAAACTACACAAAAGCATAAAAAAGAATAAAACTTATCTAATAGATTGTATTTCTATGTGGATATTTAACAATATGCACAAAACTAAAAAAGATTTATTAATAGAATTGAAAAAAATTTGTAAAAAAAAATCTAATATTATTTTTGTTTTAAATGATGTAAATAAAGGTTTAATTGCCCAAGATAAGATATCAAGAAGATTTGTAGATTTATCTGGCATTGTAGGGCAGTTTTTAGCTAAAAAATGTGATGAAGTAATAGAAGTACAATATGGCATAGAAGTTAAAATAAAATGAAAATAATCTTTGAGGCATTTTTATTTACTATTTCATATTTTACGCTTATTCCTATTAAAAAAAATCTTGATATAAAAAAAGAGACTTATTTTTATACACTTTTTTTCTTTCCTCTTATTGGTTTTATTTTAGGAAGTATTAGCATAATTGTATTTTTGCTTTTATCAAATATATTTCACCCATTATATAGTGCTTTTATAAGTGCTGTCTTATATATATGTTTATATGGTTTTTTGCATTTAGAAGCTATTTGTGACGTGGTAGATGCAAATATGGCAAAGTATTCTAAAAAAGACATATATACTATCTTAAAAGACCCTCATATAGGTGCTATTGGAGCTATATATACTTTTGTGTTTATACTTGTCAAACTAGCTTGTATTACTTATATCTTATATGAAAATAAATTTGAATTATTTTTAATAGTGCTTATTTTTTCAAGACTTAATCTAATCTATGCTTTAAAATATTTTACATTTCATAAGAATAGTTTTATAAGTTTAGCTTTTAAACAAGAAGCAAATACCTACCTTGTAGCTTTATCTTTGATTTATCTTTTTATTGCTTTGTATTTAAATATGAGTGCTATTTTATTATTCTTAGTAGCTTTTTTTTGTTTTTTTATGATTTTAAAAATACTTCAAAAAAAGTTTTCTTTTTTAAATGGGGATTGTATAGGTTTTACAATCGAGCATACAGAACTTGTCTTGTTAAATCTAGCTTTAGTGGTATAAAAGTTCTAAAACTTTAGCATATAGCCTTGTATTAGCATTGCTATACTTGATATCTTCAGTCACTTAGACTAAAGATATCTTCATAATATATTTAAATATTATTTGTATTTTTTGATTTCTCCTGACTCAACTCTTCTAATAAAAGAATTTAATTCAGCTTTAACAATAGGCATTAAGTAATATAATCCAACTATATTAAATATAGACATTGCAAACAATGCAGCATCTGAGAAGTCTATAACAGCACCAAAACTTATACTTGCACCTATTACAACAAAGATACAAAAAATTGTTTTATAAGCAAGTTCAGTAACTTTAGTTTTTCCAAAAAGATATGTCCATGCTTTTAAACCATAATATGACCAAGATATCATCGTTGAAAAGGCAAACATAATTACGGCAATTGCTAAAATATATTCAAATATAAATGAAGTTTCGGTAAAAGCAGCAGCTGTTAATTCTACTCCACTTAACTCACCTGTATTCATACCTGAAATAGTAATAACTAAAGCAGTCATTGTACAAATTATTACTGTATCAATAAATGGTTCAAGTAAAGAAACTAAACCCTCAGTTATAGGCTCTTTAGTTTTTACAGCACTATGTGCAATTGCAGCTGATCCAACACCTGCTTCATTTGAAAATGTTGCTCTTTTTAGACCTTGAATTAAAGCTCCAATAAAACCACCAGCAACACCAGCACCCGTAAATGCTCCTAGAAATATTTGCGAAAATGCGTTTCCTATTTGATCATAATGAGTAATTAAAACAATAACTGCCATTCCTATATATATGAAAGCCATACCAGGAACCAATCTTGAAGTAACGGATGCAATTGAAGGCATACCTCCTACAATAACTCCTCCTACAAATATAGCTAAAATAATACCCGTAACCCAACCATAACCAGGAGCTATTCCAAATGTTTGGACAATCATAGCATTTGCTTGATTACCTTGGAACATATTTCCAGCTCCAAGGGCTGCAAGTATTGTCATAATTGCAAAACCAACGGCTAAGAACTTACCAATTTTTGCATGACCTTTTTCTTTAAATCCTTTTGTCAAATAGTACATCGGACCACCTGATACTGTTCCATCATCATGCTCATTTCTATATTTCACACCTAATGTACACTCAGTAAACTTTGAAGCCATTCCAAATAAACCACATATAATCATCCAAAAAGTAGCCCCTGGACCACCTATTGCTATAGCAACACCAACTCCTGCAATATTTCCTAAACCAACAGTACCTGATAGGGCAGTTGTAAGTGCTTGAAAATGCGAAACTTCACCTTTTTCTTTAGAATTAGGATTTGAAAATTTTCCAGATACAATATCTATAGACAATCTAATTTTTTTAAATTGAATAAAACCAAAATAAAATGTAAAGATTATAGCCGCTGCAAATAGCCAACCTACAATTAAGGGAAATGTTACCCCATCTTCTATTTTCACACCATAAAAGATGGTACTTGCGAACCAACCTAAATAAGTGTTAAAAAAATAATCAACTTTTTGATCAATTCCTGAAACCTCTTGTGCAAAACTTAGGCTTGGCATTAATAACATTGCTATATATAACAGCATATTTTTAAACATCTTCATTCCTTACTCCTTTTATTTTCGTACGAACTATAAATCAAGATTTCTACTATCATAAATACAAAACCTAGGTATTAGCCTATAAATAGACACTTTATAGTATAATTAAATAGTACTAAAAAGTATATAAAGGTGTATTTATGAGTTATTAAAATATTATCATAGATGAAATTAGTTCAAGGTTAAAAAATCTAATAATTAGGATAATGAATAATTGTTATAATAAATATGAATGAAAAACCTTATAAAGCTTAGAAGATTTTAGGCATTTTTTAGTAAAAGCTTTACTTATAATTAGAATAATATCTTGAAGTAAAATTCATTTTATTTGTAACTGCTTTATATATATATTCATCTAAAGTATTTTTAGTAAATAAATAATGAACTATTATAGCCTTAGTTCTTTTTTTATTGGCTAATCGCTCTTTTGATTGTAAGTATGTTGTTGCACTAAAATTAAGTGAATATATAATCATACAAGAAGCATAAGAAAAATCAACACCTTCACTAAATGTTTTAATATGACCTACAAAATACCTATAAGGTTCATTTTTAAATTTATCAACATCATCTGTACTATTTGATAGTTTTTTTAGTAAAAGTTCCCTTTCTTTAACATAGTTACATAAAACGACAATTTTATTTTCATCTTGAAAATGATTTAATAGATAATTAACTTTATGTAAAGATATAAAAATAGATATTTGTTCATCTATTTTAATAGTACCGCCACTTAATTGGTGGCTTTTAGTAATTATGCTTGTTGGTGTGTCTGCTTCAACTTTATGTTTACCAATAGTTAATACTTTATGTTTTTCAAAGTATTTAATACCTTCTATTAGATGAGTGGGTGCTTGTATCAAGTGTATTTTTTCTTGAACAAAGACATCAAATTTGGCTTCAAGTTTTGTCATAGTAACCATTAGGTGCTCAATTTTATCCATAATAATATCAACATATATTTTTTTATATCTTTTTCTTATTCTACCTTGTATCATAATACAATCATCTTGACCATAGTTTTTATACCATTTGTAAAAACTGGCTTCGCTAAAGGGACTAAAGCTACTTATCCAAAACTGATGAAATATTTGAGAATATGTTTCAGCACTAGGTGTGGCACTTAAATATACGATTTTTTTATCTTTTGCTATTTCTTTTATACTTTTAGCTCTTTTTGATGGCTTAGGATAACTTCCTATACAATGGCTTTCATCTAAAATAATCACATCAAAGTTTTGTTTTTCTAGCTTATGAATTGATTCATAATTAATTACTTCAAAGTTAGTAGTTTGGGAAAGCTCTAAATCACTTAACCAACTAGAAATAGCTTTTTTCTTTGTAACAACTAATATATTGTCATAATCATTTTTTAATAAAAAGATACTTGCTAATGTTTTACCTGTTCTAGTTTGGGCTGCTATATAAACTATATTAAATTTATCTAATATAAGCCTAGCTTGTTTTATCATAAGTTCTTGATGTTTGTATAATGTTATGATTTTATACCCTTAATATCGTGCATATTATATAGTTAAATTTATTTATGAATTTTATTTAAAAGGCTATCCATAATATGCAAATCATGATATATTTTTTCATTATAGTTTGATTTTATTATACGATTACAGTCATTGCATAATATTACAATATTTTCAAAATTAAACCCGCCCCCATCTTTCATCTGCTTAACTAATAAAGCATAAGAATTATTTTTTATCACATTATGTTCACATCTATTGCATTTATTTTTATCTCTTTTTAATGCTTCAGTTTTTCTTTGAATCCAATCTGCTGGTAGTTTATTGTCTTTTTTTAATCTGGAATTTTCTTCATATGTTAACCATAAATGTTTTTTTTCTACAATTTTTTGTGTACTAAATACAAACTCTTCTCTTATAAATTGTTTGATTAAATCTTCTATTATTAACATTTGTTGTGTTTTAAAATTAGCTTCATTTGAATACTTATTAATTATTGTAAAATCAAATATAAATTTAGGATAATTTGTTTTTAAATATATTGTAATATCTTTTACAAAAGAATTAATATCAGGTTTTTTATTAAATTTTTGTATAAATTTTTTTCTATAAATATATAAAGGAATTAAAAGCATCACTAAAAGAGATGCTGTTATACTATAATCAAGACCTAAAATCATACTTATATTAATTCAGGATTTATATGATGATTACTTAAATTTTGTCGAACACTAGAGAATTCACCTGAAATTAATTTTGAAAATTCATTTTTATGTAATATTGGAAGTATTATATCCCGTCCTGAATACTGTTCTAATTCTTTTCTATTTGAGTCTAAGAGATTAAATGTTTTAATATCATCAACGATTAATAAATCAGCTGAGTTATCAAAAGCATCAAGCATCATCGAAGATGCTATTTTATATGTAAATATAGGATGAGAAGAAAAAGTATCTAAAGCTAAATCACTTTTTAATGAAGCAAGGCTTAGAACGTTAGCCTTTGTCTTATCTAAAAGAGATTTTGTTTGTTTATCTTGCTTAAGACCTTCAAAATATGCGATATTAAAGTTAGCAAAATTATACTTAACTTCAAGTACTTCTTCAAAATCTCCAAAATCTAGTTTTTTATTGATTTTGTATTGATGTCTTTGTTTTTTTAATGTCAATTTATTTTTTAGTTTATTGATTTTATCTTCAATACTTAAATCAAAATCATAAATTCTATTTTTTAAACTAGTATGATATTCAATTCCATATTCCACTTGTGAACAAATATTTAAAATATCTTTTTCTAAAGAGCTGTTTTTAAAAATTATATCACTAGCTATTAATAAAAAAGCATCTCCTACATAATCTTTAGCAAAGTTCAAAGTATTTGAAGCATAAAAATACATTTTGTAAGATTGATAATTTCTTTTATCTTCTTCATCTAAATAATCACTAAATAAAGACAATTTTTCTTGAAAATCTTTATCATCTATTAATAAATCCAAATAAACTCTTCTTGTAGATAAAGGCTCTATCTTAATATCAGTACCAAAATATTTAAATAAATCTTCACAAGTAATATTTGCACTAGTATAAATACCATTAATACATAGACATAAAGAGTCATTATTGCTATAAGAGAATTTATTTTCTTTATTAAGAGTATTTAATATATCTAATAAATTTTTTTCCTCTTTTATGTTTATAAAGTGTGGTGTATAATATGGTAAATAATCAGATTTACAATCAAATCTAAATAAAGAGATTTCAAATTTCATTTTAAGACCTTTGCATAGTAAAATATAATTTTGTATTGCCTTTTTCTAACTCTAAGTCTTATTAGACCTAGAAACTTCTGCACCAATATTTTTTAACTTTTTATCTAAATTTTCATATCCTCTATCTAAATGATAAATTCTATGAATATTTGTCTGACCTTTTGCAACTAAAGCACATAAAACTAAAGCAGAAGATGCTCTTAAATCTGTTGCCATTACATCTGTCGCATTTAACTTATTTGGCGTTCCTTTAATGGTAGCTACATTACCGTTTAATTGTATATTTGCACCAAGCCTTAATAACTCACTAACATGCATAAATCTATTTTCAAATAATCGCTCATCAATAGTACTAGTACCATTTGCTTGAGTTGATAGTGCCATAAATTGTGCTTGCATATCAGTTGGAAAACCTGGATACTCAGAAGTTATGATATTTACAGGTTTAATCTCATTTGTAGGAATAATAGTAATAGAAGTTTTGTCTTGAATAATCTTACAATTCATTTCTTCAAATTTTGCTATAACTGCTTCTAAATGAAGTGGTATTATTTTATTAATTGTTAATTCACACTTAGTAATAGCAGCCACACACATATATGTACCAGCTTCTATTCTATCGGGAATTATTGAAAAAGCTTTTATATCTAAAAGTTTTTTATTTGTTCCTTGAATAATTAGCTTTGATGTTCCAATACCTTGTATATTAACTCCTGCATTTTTAAGCACTTCACAAAGCTGAATAACTTCAGGCTCTTTTGCCGCATTTATTATAATAGTTTCACCTTTTGCTAAAGATGCAGCCATTAAAATATTTTCAGTACCACCAACGGTAACTTTATCAAAAACTATTTTTGCACCTCTTAAACCATCTTTACAAACAGCTTCAATATATCCATGATTAATAGTAATTGTTGCACCCATTTGCTCCAATGCTTTTAAATGTAAATCAACAGGTCTTTGTCCAATAGCACAACCACCTGGAAGTGATACTTCACAATGCCCAAATCTAGCAAGTAAAGGACCTAAGACAAGAATAGATGCCCTCATAGTTTTTACAATATCATAGTTTGCTTTTGTATTATTTAATGCTTTAGTACTTATTGTTAGCTTATCTTCTGTTTTAGTAAATACTCCACCTAATTTAACAATTAGTTTTAATAAAGTATTGATATCTACAACATCAGGAATATTTTGTATAAGAACTTCATCTTTTGCTAAAATCATAGCTGCTATTAAAGGCAGTGCTGCATTTTTAGCACCAGATATATCTACACTTCCTTTTAGTTTTTTTTGTCCAAGTATTTTTAAATATGTCAAATATATATCCTGTGGTTTTTTAGTATTTTATTATTCTTACTTTACTAGTGCTGATATTTCTTTAAATACAGGGTTTTTAGAGCTTTTGGTTAATTCAAATAAAATTGATTCGTATGTTGTAGGTATTACTCCTGCTTGAATTAGTCTCTTTATTGCCATTTTAGTATTATGTTTTTCACGAGAACTTACACAATCAGTTACAAGGACAGGTGTAAAACCATTATCTAATAAATCCAAACAAGTTTGTAGTATACATACATGAGTTTCAATACCTGCAACTAATACAAATGGTTTATTAATACTTTTAATTTTTTCTAAAGTATCTTCATTTTTACAACACGAAAATGTAGTTTTTTCAAAATGCAAATCTTCTGAAACCAAAGTTCTAATACTAGGAATGGTCTGTCCTAAACCTTTTTTATATTGTTCATTTATAATAAAAGGTATTTTATGTAACTTTAAACCTTTTACTAAAGTTAAGAGATTTTTTTCTATTAAGTCTTTATTATTCATAAATGGAAAAAGACGCTCTTGTACATCAACTAAACAAAAGATAGTATTATCAACTTGAATTCTCATTTTATTTCCTTACATACTTTTACAAATATTATAGCTTGTTTTTAAAAAATTGTATAATAACTTTTACTCAATGATTAAGACAATAAACTTAAAATATGCCATTATAAAAAAGATACCTAAACTTAGGTATCTAAAATATAATTTCTAAGAATGAACTAAGTTGGTTAATTCTTCTTTGCTTACTTCATGAAAATTTAGATATTTATAAATATCAGCTCTTTTCTCAGGAGTGATTTTTTTAGGAACCATATCAAGATATTCTTTTTTTGTAGGAAGTCGTCCTAATAAAGCACATAAAGCAGCAACTTCAGCTGATCCTAAATAAACTTGCGAATCTTTTCCAAGTCTATTATCAAAGTTTCTTGTACTTGTTGAAAATACAACAGCACCTTGAGCTACATTTGCTTGATTACCCATACATAAAGAACAACCTGGAATTTCAAGTCTAGCTCCTGCTGCTCCAAATATTGAATAATAACCTTCTTCAATTAATTGTTGTTTATCCATTTTTGTTGGTGGTGCTATCCATAACTTAGCAGGAACAGTTCCCTCACCTTTTAAAATTTCTCCCAAAGCTCTAAATAATCCGATATTTGTCATACATGAACCTACAAATACTTCATCTATTTTATCAGTTAATCTTTTTGGATCAGCTAAAATATTTGTTAAAGTATCAACATCATCTGGATCATTTGGACAACATAATAATGGTTCAGTAATTGTACTCATATCGATCTCAATAGTTTCACAATAAGAAGCATTTTCATCAGGAGTAATTAATTCTGGATTTGCAATCCATTCTTTCATTTTATCAGCTCTTCTTTGAAGAGTTCTAGTGTCTTCATAACCTTCTTCAATCATTTTTTCAATTAATGCAATATTTGAAGATAAGTATTCAATGATTGGTTCTTTATTTAATTGTACACTACAAGCAGCTGCTGATCTCTCTGCTGCTGCATCTGATAATTCAAATGCTTGTTCAACTTTCAAATCAGGTAAACCAGAAATCTCAATGACTTTTCCTGCAAAAATATTCTTTTTACCTTTTTTCTCAACAGTTAATAAACCTTGTTTCATTGCAAAATAAGGAATTGCATTTACCATATCTCTTAAAGTAATACCTGCTTGCATTTCACCTATAAATTTTACATGCACAGATTCAGGCATAGTTAAAGGCATAGCTCCTGTTACTGCTGCAAAAGCAATAAGTCCAGAACCAGCAGGAAAACTCATACCTATAGGAAATCTTGTATGCGAATCTCCTCCTGTTCCAATAGTATCAGGTAGACATAATCTATTTAACCACGAGTGAATAACGCCATCACCTGGTCTTAAAGTAACACCACTTCTTGAAGTAATAAACGAAGGCAAAGTATGTTGTAATTTAACATCAGCTGGTTTAGGATAAGCAGCAGTATGACAAAATGACTGCATAACCATATCAGCACCAAAAGAAAGTGCTGCTAGTTCTTTAATTTCATCTCTTGTCATGGGTCCTGTTGTATCTTGGCTACCAACGGTTGCACAAATAGGTTCACAATACATACCTGGCTTAATACCCTCAACACCACATGCACGACCAACCATTTTTTGAGCTTGTGTAAATCCTGCTCCATCATCTTTTGGTTGAGTGGGTGCTATAAATAAATCACTTGCACCTAATTTCAATGCTTCTCTAGCCCTTACAGTTAAACCCTTTCCAATAATTAAAGGTATTCGTCCCCCTGCTCTCATCTCATCTGGTAAAGTATTTGGAGAAATAGTAAATGTTGATACCACAACACCATCTTTTTCTATTACTCCCTCATAAGGTTTAAGGGTAATAACATCACCTGTTTCTAACTCATCAACGGGTGCTTCAATTGGTAAACATCCTGAATCCTCAGCAGTATTAAAGAAAATAGGAGCAATAATAGAACCAATTACAACACCACCTGTTCTTTTATTAGGAACTCCATTAATATCTCTACCCATATGCCATTGCACTGAGTTAATACCTGATTTACGAGAACTACCAGTTCCTACAACATCACCAACATAGGCTAAAGGATATCCTTGTTTTTTAAGCTCAATCATTTTGTTTAAGGGGTCTTCCATTCTTGATTGTAACATCGAAGTTGCATGTAAAGGAATGTCTGCTCTTGTAAATGCCACAGTTGCAGGAGATAAATCATCTGTATTTGTCTCACCTGAAATTTTATATACGCTTAGAGTAATTTCTTCATCTAAGGCAGGTTTATTTGTAAACCATTCACCATTAGCCCAAGACTGGATAATTTCTTTTGCATGAGTATTTCCATTATCTGCTAAATCTTTTACATCATTAAATGAGTCATATACTAAAATAGTATTTTTTAATTGATTTGCTGATTCTTGTGCAAGATTTTCAATTTTAAGGGCATCAACAAGAGGAGTAACATTAAACCCACCCATCATAGTTCCTAAGATTTTAATTGCCTCAATTTTAGAAATCACAGAACAGCTTACTTTATCTTGAACTATATCGTTTAAAAATGCTGCTTTTACATAAGCTGCATCATCAACACCTGGATTTATATTATTTTTAAATAAATCAAGTGCAAAATCAGAGTCTTTATTAGAAGTTTCTTTTAACAATTCTACTAATTCTACAGTTTGTTGGGCACTTAATGCTAAAGGTGGTAAAGATCCTTCTTCCAACCTTTCTTGTGTATGTGCTTTATAATCAACGATTAAACTCATATATTACTCCTAATTTTAATTTTAATTTATTATATCATAAAGACAAAATGAACTATGTACAGTTTTTGTATATATATGTACAATTTTTATTTAACATTTATATTTCAAATATTCTGTCTAATTTTGCTTTTGCTAAAACTTTATCATAATAAGCATTATTAATACTTTGTTTTGCTTGAATTAATAAATAATTTGCATTAACTAAGTCTGTGGTTGTAGAAATACCTTCTTTAAATCTTGCGTATACTATTTTATAATTTTCAAGAGATTGAATTAAAAAAAGTTGGGAAGTTTTAAAATTAAGTGTTGAAACATTAAACTCTTCTAGTGCAGTTTCGTATTCTAAATGTATTGTTAATTTTAAATTTATCAAATCTTCTTTTATTTGCATTATTTTTTTATTGAAAATAATATTTTGTATTTGATCCTTACTTCCATTATATAAATTCCATTTAATATTAATCGAGCTTGTTGTTTGGTCTTTTGGAGTATTTTTATTTTTATCTAATACAATATTCTTTCCAAATTTGCTATAAGCTAATTTCAAATCTACTTTTGCATAAGAAGAAGATAAGGCTGATTTTTGTTGTTTTTTTAAACTCTGAATAGTCATATTCATAGCTTTTATTTCATTTTTTAGCTCTAAATTATCAAATTTATAAGTACTTAATGAAACTTTTTCTCTTTTTATATCTTGTATTTCTTCATCTTTTTTTAGTTTATTACCTAAAAGATTTTTTAATTTAAACCAAGCAATTCTTTTATTTGCTTCTGCACTAGATAGGTTTTGTTTGGCTTGTAATTTTAAAGCGTTTACTTGAAGTAAATCATTTTTTGCAAGTAAACCTTGCTCAAATTTATTACTTGCATCACTATATTGTTGTTGCAGTAACTTATAAGCAAATAACATAGTATCAATATTTTTTACACTTTTTAAATATTGGATATAAAGACTTTTTGTATTATATATTAAATCAAGCCTAGAAGCTTCAAAAATATATTTTGAATTTTTTAATATATCTTGAGAACTTTCTAAATTATACTTATCTTTAAAACCATTAAATAAATTGTATGTCATAAAAATACTTGCACTTGCAGATTCTTTATTTTTTACTTTATTTGTATGGTTTTTTTCATACATATATGCAAAATCTAAATTTGGTTTAAAAGAAGATTTATATAAGTCTACATTTTTTTCTTTTTCTTCATATATATATTGTTGTTTTTTTAAATTATTATTATTGTCTAATGCCCGTTTAATTGCATCATTCATATCTAAAGCATTTAAAGTAAAACTAACATATATAAGTATAAATATTTTTACTAGTATATTTTTCATTTCTTATTCCTATTTTATGATTTACTTAAATCAATATTTTTTGTTTTCATATTTTTTACACTTGTTTCTAGTTTTAAAAAAAACATTAGCAAAGCTGGTGTAACAAAAATTGTTAATATTGTAGAAAATGCTAAACCACCTGTAATTACAGAACCTAAACCTCTATAAAATTCACTTCCAGGTCCTGGTATTAAAACTAAGGGTAGCATACCAAAAATAGAAGTTAAAGAACTCATATAAATCGGTCGTATTCTTGTTTTTGTAGCTTCCAGTACAGCTTCTTTGTGGCTCATCTCTCCACTTCTTATATAATTTAAACTTTGATGAACAATTAAAATTGCATTATTAACCACAATACCTACAAGAATAATAAATCCCAACATTGTTAATACATCTAAAGGTTGAGGAGCTATAAATTCATTCGTTAAGTATAAGCCTAAAAACCCACCAGCAGTGGCAAGTGGAACGGTAAACATTATAACTATTGGATATAAAAAATTACCAAACAATGCAGACATTAACAAATAAATAACAACTAAAGATAAAATAAAATTCATACTTAGCATTTCTATTGTTTGAGATAGTTTATCAGCAGTTCCTGAAAGTCCAACTTCAACAGACTTATTAATCATTCCTTTTGCCTGCATACCATTTAACATTTTATTAATAATCTTCATAGTCTCCTCAACGGTAACTCCCTTAGGTGGTGTAACTTGCAAAGATATTGTTCTTTTACCATTTAAATGTCTAATCTCTGATATTCCTGTCGTACTCTCATATGATGCCAATGATGAAACTGGAATTAATGAAGAATTAGGAAGTGCTAATTGAACAGACATAATATCTTCAGGTGTTTTAATAACTTCATCTGAAGCCTTAAAAATTAAATCAATTTTCTTTTTTCCTTCTTGTTCAAAACTTCCAATTTTTCTACCACTCATAATAACATCAATAGTAAGTCCTAAATTAAATGAATTCATACCCGTAGCCATTAAAGCATCTTGGTTTGGTTTAATTCTAATTTCAGGATACAACAACTCAATAGAAGGAACTGGTCGTACTTGAGAGCCTTTTAATGTTTGCAGAGTTGCCCCAAAAAGTATACCACCTGCATTAGCTAAGTCCTCGATTTTTTCACCACTTATATCAATATTAACACTATTACCCTCACCAACACCATCTTCAAAAACACCTGACTGAATGCTAATGCCAAAAACAGATGGCAAAGAATTTACAATTGGTCTAAATAAAGGAATTAAATCTTTTCCTCTATCTTCATGTATAGAAGTTCCACCAAATAAATTAAAATCTCCAAAAGAAACAAAAAATGCCCTATTTACTCCAGGTAAATCTCCAACATCTTTATTAATATGTGGCTCAATTTTTTTCATTAGATATGCACCCATTTCATATCTTTCTTTATAAGAAAATCCAGGAGGCACTATTAGGATATTAAATACTAAGTTCTTATTACCTTGAGGCAAATAATCAACCTTAGGAAATAATAGAAAAATAATTCCACCTGAAAAAACTGCCAAAGAAATAATTGTAAATATTTTAGTAAACATATTTTTCAATGAAAGAGTGACCAAAGACATTATAATATTAACAAGCTTATTACCAAAATCTCCGATTATACTCTTTTGCACTTTTATTTCTTTGTCTTTAGTAATTTTTTTCCATAACATTGGAATTACTGAAATTGAAACAAATAATGAAAAAACAACAGCTGCGGTTACTGCAATAGCAATATCTTTAAATAATTGTCCAGCTTCATCTTGTAAAAAAATTATTGGTAAAAAAACTGCAACTGTTGTCAAAGCTGAGGCTATTAAAGCACCCCATACTTCACTTGCACCAATATAAGCAGCTTGGGCTATACTCATACCTTCTTTTCTATGTCTATCCATATTTTCTAATACTACAATGGCTGAATCAACCAACATACCAACTGCAAAGGAAATACCTGCAAGTGAAATTGTATTTAACGATCGCCCCATTGCATCAAGTATTATAAATGTACCTATTACAGAAATGGGAATTGCAACTGAGACTACTGCTGTTGGAGAGAATGAACGTAAAAATATAATAAGAATAAAAATAGCTAGAAAAGCACCAATTATAATATTTTGTTGAACTAAATCAACTGAACCAACTATATAAGGTCTTTGGTCATAAATCCAATGAATTTTAAGATTTTGTTCTTTTAAAATATTTTTGTTTAGCTCATTAATAACTTTTTCAACATCTTCAGTTAATTGCACAATATTAACAGAAGCATTAGGTTGAATTCCAGCGAAAATACCGTCTTTCCCTAAGTACATAGCTACAGAATTTGCAGTTTCTAAACCAAAATTAACCTCAGCTATATCTTTAACCCTAACTCTTTGTTCTCTATTTGAAATTAATAAAACATTTTTTATACTTGCAATACTTGTATATTTATTGACTGTTCTAATTCTATATGCTCTTCTTTCAAGATTTAAAATACCTGCTGATATATCAACATTTTCATTTTGTAAAATTTGAATAACTTGAGAAATATTTAAACCATAAGATGCTAGTTTGTTTGTATCAAAAACTATTTGCATTTGATTTTTTCTACCACCAGCACTCATAACACCTGAAACACCCTCAACTCTTTTAATAGTGGAGATAATCTCATCATCAAAAAATGTTTTATACTCATCTATATGGTTTTTATTATTTTTTAGTGTTTGTAACATCAACCAAATAACTGGACTTGCACTTGCTGTTTCAATTACTGGCTTTTCAACATTATTAGGATAATTACTTACTTCATTTAATTTATTTGAAACATCTTGTAAGGCAGCTCTTAGGTTCGTACCTAATTTAAATGTTAAAGTTAATTCTGAATAATTATCTTTAGATAAAGATTCATAATTAATTAGATTATTTAAAGATTTTAATACACTTTCTTGCTCTTCAATAATCTCACGTTCAATCTCATAAGGAGTTGCTCCTGGCCAAACAGTTCTGATTTTGATTTCTGGTTTTGTAACTGAGGGTGTCAACTGATATGGTAGTTTCTCTAAAGATAAGAAACCAAACATTACTACTATTAAAACAGATACTATAATAGTAACTGGGTTTTTAATAGAAAATTTAATTAAATCCATTTTAATTCCTATTTATTTATAACTTTTACAGGGGTATTTGGGAAAATTCTTTCATTACCTTTTGAAACAATATCCATACCCTCAACTAAACCTTTACCTTCAATTGCTATTTTATTTCCATCAAAACCTATAATTTTGATAGGTATTCTAATAGCTAATGATTTTTCATTTATTGCAAAAACTACATTTTGTCCAAAATTCTTAATCACACTATCTCTTGGTAAAACCATAGCTCTTTTTTTAACACTCTTAGCTAAACTAATTTTTGCTTCTTGCCCATCAAAAACAAAAGCACTTTTTAAAGTTGTTTTAAACTTAATAGGAAAAGTTCTTGTTATTTTATCTCCATTTGGAATAATTGCAATTAAACTTGATTTAAATGTTTTACCACCTATTAGAACAGTGTATTTTTCTTTAAAATTTAAAGCATTTACAAAACTAGAAGGTATGTTAAAAGTTAGTTCAATACTTTTTGTATTTACTATTTTAGCTATTGGACTACCTGCATTTACCCATTCACCTAAATTTATCTTTTTTTCAACAATTATTCCACTAAAAGGTGCTTTAATTGATTTTTGTTTTTTTTGTATTTCAAATTCTTTTAAATTAGCTTGTAATACCATCAGTTTATTTAATGATGAATTTAATTTCAATAAAGAATTATCATACTCTTTTTGTGTAATTGATTTTGAACTTAACAATTTTTTATACCTAGTAAAATCTTTAGAATAATTTTTTTGCTCATCTTTTGCTATTTTTAAATTAGCAAGTGCTGCATTGATTTTAGATTGTAATAATTCATCATCAATTTTTACTAAAACTTGCCCTTTTTTAACTTTATTGCCTATTTTAAAATAAATTTTTTTTACTAAACCAGAATTTTGGGCTGCTAAAAGTGATTTTTGATCAAAATTTACAGTTCCGTTAAATTTTTGTAAGGGATTTACTTCTGCATATGTAAGCTTTGTTACTTCAACTAGAGAAATAGCCAGTAATGTTGTAGAATAAATACTACACATTAATATATAAATAATAAATTTTTTAAACATCTTTTTCCTTTTTATAATTTTTTTCTAAAATTAAATCAAATAAATTATCAATAAAATTTTTATAAATATCTTGAGTGTTAAAATTTTTCCGACTCATTTTTAATAAAATCAAACCTTTTTCAAAAACGAAAATACTCTCAACAAAATTTATTGCAATAGCTTTTAATTCGCCTTTGTTAATGCCCTCATTAATTATGTCTTCTAAGCGTTTTTCAAAGAAATTATTAGTATCTTTATTCAAGTCATACATTCTAACATTTTTTTCTGAAAAAACAATTGATAAATATTCTTTATATGCATTAAAGTCTCGCATATTATCTTTACTATCATCAAGTACAAATTTAAAAAAAAAGAAAAGTTTTTCTTTCGTTGTTGATATGTTTTTTATTTTTTTTAAAAATTCTTTTTGGTAATTATAAATATTGATACTAATGATTTCAAAAATTATATCTTCTTTATTTTCAAAATATTCATAAATCGTTCCCTTACCAATATCTGCACATTTTGCAAGTTTGGATACAGTTAGTTTTTTAATACCTATTTCATAAAGTAAATTACTACATAAATAAGCTATCTCTTTTCTTTTTTGTATTTTATTTACAAATTTTGGAGACATAAAACTCCTTTGATAATATATCATTATCTTGACCGACCGTCAGTCAAAAATTAATATATCATTTTAATACTTTATTTAACTTAAATTACTAATGATTTTTGCCTTTTATAATAAAACTCATTTTTAAAATCATTCCATTTATTATTTAATATAGATTGCCTAGCTTCTTTCATAAGATTTAAATAATAGTGAAGATTATGTAAAGTAGCAAGTCTAAAATATGTCATTTCTTTTGCTTTATACAGATGATTTAAATAAGCTCTTGAAAAGTTTTGACAAGTATAACAAGTGCATTCCTCATCAATGGCTTTCATATCTTCTTTATTTGAAGCATTTCTTATATTTAATCTTCCAAAAGAGGTAAAAAGTGTACCATTTCTTGCATTTCTTGTAGGCATAACACAATCAAACATATCTATACCTCTATGTATATTTTCAATTAAATCCTCAGGAGTTCCTACTCCCATTAGATATCTAGGTTTTTCTTTTGGCATAAATTGTGTGGTAAATTCAACTGTTTCATACATAGAAGTATTAGACTCACCTACACTTAAACCTCCAATAGCAAAACCATCATAATCTTCAAGCGAACATAACTGCTTAGCCGATATTTCTCTATATTTTTCGCTAGTTCCCCCTTGAATAATGGCAAAAATATTTTGATGAAAACCTATACCTTTTTCTTTTTGACTAATATGATAAGTTATAGCTTCTTTCGCCCATGCAGTCGTTCGTATGATACTTTGCTCAATTCTCTCATCACAATTTGGTAAGGCTACTAAATCATCTAGTATCATCATAATATCACTATTAAAATCATATTGCGTATCTAAAACACTCTTTGGTGTAAAGTAGTGTTTACTCCCATCTATGTGTGATTTAAACATAATGCCATTGTCATCAGGTTTGGAGTTTTTACTTAATGAAAAAGCCTGAAAGCCACCTGAATCAGTTAAAAAAGAATGTGGAAATTTAGAAAAACCATGCAAACCTCCAAAGTCTTTAATTATTTTACTACCAGGTCTTAGATATAAATGATAAGTATTAGCAAGTATTATTTTTGCTTCTAAACTAAGCATATCATTTGCATCAAGTGTTTTAACTGTTCCTTGAGTTCCAACTGGCATAAAAACAGGTGTTTGAATTATGCTACTTGCTGTTTGTATGGTACAAGCTCTTGCATTGTTAGATATCGCATCTATTTTAAATAACATTTTAAATATCAACCTTTAAAAAATAATGTAATTGTAGCTAAAATACGAAGGCTATATTCTTAATAAAGAAGAAGTTTAGTTTATGATATTATAAAAAATAAGTGAAAAAACTTAAAAGTCATCATAAAGAAATTTTAATGAATGCAAAAAAATATCCTACAACGAATAAGCAATGGGCAAAATATTTAACTATTCAAAACTATTATACATTAAATGAAATAGAATATAGAAAATCATTAATCATAGAATCAAATTGTAACTTTGATAAAATTCTTAAAACTATTGTTGAGTACAGAAAAAAACAAAAAAATATGGTGTTTGAATTTGAAGAAAAGAATTTTTATTTTGTTGAAACACAAGAATTACAAAATAGAATAGACAAAATAAAAAAAATTTGGAAAAGTACAAAATATTTTGCACAAGATAAGTTTACACTTGAATTATTAAAAGAAACATTAATTTTTGAAGGGTATTATTCTTCTACAATAGAAGGAGCAAATAGCACGATAAAAAGGGCTAGAACTTTAGCAAAAGGTTATGAAGAACCAAAAAATAAAGATGAAATGATGGTTTTAAATAATTTTAAAGCACTTATGGAACTAAGAGAAAAAAATGACTTTCCAAACCATAATTTAATAAAAAACTTACATAAAATAACAACAGATAAAACACTTGAATATGAAAGCCATTCAGGGGAGTATAGAAAAGAAGCAAATGAAATAGTAGACTCTAATCAAAAAGTGATTTTTGTACCACCTGCAAATATAGATACGATGAATAAAATGTTAGATTCATTATTGCAGTCCTTAGAACCAGATGATTTAAAAAAACCCATAGATAATATCTATAAATCAATAATATTTCATTTTTTATTTGCATATATTCATCCATTTATTGATGGTAATGGAAGAACGGTTCGTATTTTATTTACTTATCTTCTAAAATATTATGGATATGATATGTTTTATTATATTTCACTTTCAGAAATTATTTATAGAAAAAAAGCCAAAGATTATTATAAAGCTTTTATTGATGTTGAGAGAAGTGATTTAAATGAAAAAAATAATTTTGATATAACATATTTTTTATATTATATGACAGATGTTATGTTAAAAGGTCTTGATATTTTAAAAAATAGAATTAATACTTATATGAGAGAAGATATTATTAATCATATTGCAAGTGAACGTGATATTGATTTAACCCCAAGACAACAAAAGATTGTCAAAATATTATCAAATAAGGATAATTCATTTATGTTAACAACAAATGATTTATCAAAAAGCTTTAAAGTTGCACAAAGAACAATCCAGAAGGACTTGAAGTTATTAAGAGATTTTGAATTAGTAAAAAGAGTTAAGCCACCAAAGCAAGGTAAATATTACTTTAAATTAAATATAGATTTATAATATAGAATTTCTTAGAATATTATTGATATTTTTAAAAAAATCTTTTTTACTTCTTAGCAAGTTATAAAAAGATATAATTGCTTAAAATATATAATTTAAGGAATGATATATCGTGTTAGAAATATTTGTTATTATTTATTGTGTTTATTTTATGGTCAATGTTTATACTTCGTTTGCACAAGTTAGTTTTATAAAAAATGCTAAAAGCCTACCTGCGATTATTTTAGATAAAGAAAAATATGAGCAAGCTGCTAATTATGCTATTGATAAAGAAAAGTTAGCAATAGCTTCTACTTTTTATGACTTTATTTTATTTTTTATTTGGATTTCTTATGGTTTAAATTTTTTAGATACATATATAAGTAGTGAATATATTTGGTTAAAAGCCATTTTGTACATAAATGCTTTTATCATTATAAACTGGGTTTTAGCCTTGCCTTTTAGCTTATATACTACTTTTATACTTGATAAAAAATATGGTTTTTCAAATATGACTGCATCTTTATATATTAAAGATACTATAAAAAGCTCTATATTATTTTTAATCTTTGGTTCTTTAGTTATTGGAATTATTGCTTTTATAATACAAAGTTTTACTACTTGGTGGATTTGGGGTTTTGTATTTCTATTTTTAGTTTTTATTTTGATTAATATGTTATATCCTCTAATTAGAGATAAGTTTTTTGATAAATTTGAAGCCTTAAAAGACAAAGAATTAGAAAGTAAGATAAATAATCTTTTAAAACAAGTAGGGTTTAAAAGCTCTGGTGTATTTTGTGTCGATGCTTCAAAAAGAGATAATAGACTAAATGCTTATTTTGGTGGTTTAGGAAGTACCAAAAGAGTCGTATTATTTGATACTTTAATAGCAAAACTCTCACACAATGAGCTTTTAGCCGTACTTGGACATGAACTTGGGCATTTTAAAAATGGTGATATTATTAAGAATATTGGTATTATGGGTGTAGTGTTATTTATGTTCTTTGCTATTTTTGGGAATTTACCTGATGATATGTTTATAAGTTTAGCATTAAATAAAGAAGCATTTTCGATAATAATTTTATTTTTGATATTTTCACCTATTTTGTCGTTTTTTCTAATGCCTCTTATTTCATATATTTCAAGACATAATGAATATGCAGCTGATGAGTTTGGTAGTAATTTAGCTTCAAAAGATGATTTAATAAGTGCTTTATTAAAACTTGCGAATGAAAATAAATCTTTTCCTTTATCTCATAAGATTTATATATTCTTTTATTACTCACATCCTCCTTTAACGGAGCGATTTAAAGAATTAGGTTATGATGTTTATGCTAAGATAGATAAAGAACCTACGATAAAGCCTTAATATTATGCAAGGTTTTTCAATAGAGATTATTTTATTTATTTCCTTAGCTTTTATTTTAGTTTATGTAATAACTTGGTTTAGATATAAACAAACTTTATTAAATAATTCTAATGAATACAAGCTACAAATCCAAGCATTAAACGACAAGTTAGATTTTTCTCATAAAACTTATGAATTAGAAAAAGAAAATCTAAGAAGTACTTTAGAAAAAGAAAAACACGAACACGAAGAAAATAAGATTAAGCTTGAAAATTTAAACAATACTTTAGAAAATGAAAAAAAAGAACAAGAAGAACATAAAATTAAAATTGAAAATCTAAATAGTACTTTAGAAAATGAAAAACAAGCAAATATCCAAGCTATTATTACACTTGAAAATGCTTTTAAGGCAAAAGAAGAAAGACTTAATAATGAATTTAAAATCAAAGAATTTAACTTTACTGAAAAACTAGATTTATTAGAAAACTCACAAGAAAAACGAAAATTAGAGTTTGAAAATCTTGCAAATAAACTTTTTGAAGAACATAATAAAAAATCAAATATTAATTTAAATCAAGTACTAAATCCTTTTAAAGAAAAAATTGACGACTTTAGTAAAAGAGTAAATGACATTTACACAGAAGAAACTAAACAAAGGGTTTCTTTAACAAACCAAATTGAAAACTTAAAAAGTCTAAATTATAAGATTTCAGAAGATGCTATAAATCTAACAAAAGCATTAAAAGGTGAGAATAAAACACAAGGCGATTGGGGAGAGATGATATTATCTTCCATTTTAGAGCAAACAGGTTTAAGTGAAGGAAGAGAATATTCTACACAAGGCTCTTATACAAATGAAGAAGGAAAGAGATTAAGACCTGATGTAGTAGTTCATCTTCCTTCTAATAAAGATATCATAATTGATTCAAAAGTCTCACTTAATTCTTATTTAGATTATGTGCAAAGTGATGATGTTATTGAAAAAGACACTTATCTTAAGAATTTAAATAAATCTCTTATAGCTCACATAAAAGGCTTAAGTGTAAAAAAATATGAAGATATCAAAGACCTTAGGACATTAGACTTTGTTTTAATGTTTATTCCAATTGAACAAGCTTTTTTACTAGCAACTTCAAAGAATCAAAATTTATTTAAAATGGCATTTGAACATAATATCGTGCTAGTATCATCTTCAACACTCTTTGTTACCTTACGAACTATTGAAAATATTTGGAGATATGAGCATCAAAATGAAAATGCCTTACTTATTTCAAAAAAAGCAGGTGATTTATATGATAAATTTGCCTTATTCTTAAAAGATATTGAACTAATAGGCACACATATTATACGAACGCAAAAATCATATGATGATGCTATGAAGAAATTAAGTACAGGAAACGGTAATTTAATTAAAAGAAGTGAAGAATTTATACAATTAGGTATTAAGGCAAATAAAAAAATTGATACATTAAAATACTTAGAAAAATAAATAATATAGGAAAAATTAAATGTTTGAAAAATCACTAAATGCTTACAGCGATGCAAAAAAAGTAATACCAGCAGGAGTTAACTCACCTGTTCGTGCTTTTAATGGTCTTAAAGGAACTCCACCTTTTATACAAAAAGGACAAGGTGCTTATTTATTCGATATTGATGGTAATAAATACTTAGATTTTGTACAAAGTTGGGGTCCTTTAATATTTGGTCATTGTGATAAAGACATAGAAGAAGAAGTAATAAAAACGGTAAAATTAGGCTTGTCTTTTGGAGCGCCTACCGTACTAGAAACCAAATTAGCAAATGAAATTACAAGTATGTATGATTATATAGATAAGCTTAGATTTGTAAGCTCTGGTACTGAAGCTGTGATGTCAGCTATTAGATTAGCACGTGGGTTTACGAATAAAAACGATATTGTAAAATTTGAGGGTTGTTATCACGGACATAGTGATTCTTTATTAGTAAAAGCAGGTTCTGGCTTGGCTACTTTTGGAAGTCCAAGTTCAGCAGGAGTTCCAAGTGACTTAATTAAACATACGCTTTTATGTGAGTATAACAATATAAAAAATCTTAAACAATGTTTTGAAGATTCAAGCGATATTGCTTGTATTATTATTGAACCAATTGCTGGAAATATGGGCTTAATACCAGCATCACAAGAGTTTTTAAAAGCTTGTAGAGATTTATGTGATAAGAATAATGCTTTATTAATTTTTGATGAAGTGATGTCAGGTTTTAGGGCATCTTTAAGAGGAGCTTCTAGCTTAGTTGATACAAAAGCAGATATTATTACTTTTGGAAAAGTCATAGGTGCAGGAATGCCCGTTGGTGCCTTTGCTAGTTCATCTAAAATAATGAACCATTTATCACCTGATGGAGCTGTTTATCAAGCAGGAACTTTAAGTGGAAACCCTGTTGCCATGAGTGCTGGCTTGGCTTCTTTAAAAAAGTTAAAAAGCAATAAAAATATTTATGAAGATTTAAATAAAAAAGCTTTAAGATTAGTTAATGGTTTGAAAAAAGTAGCAAATGAGCATAATATTTCTTTACAGATAAATACAAGAGGTTCTATGTTTGGATTTTTCTTTTGTGAAAATGAGCCTAAGAATTTTCAAGATGTGGGTCTTTGTGACTTTGAAGCTTTTGCAGTTTTTCATCATGAGATGTTAAAAAAAGGCTATTATTTTGCTTGTTCACAATATGAAACGGGATTTATTTCAAGTGTTATGACAAATGATATGATTGATAATTGTATAAGTGACGCTTCTTTGGTAATGCTTCAAATACAAGGAATGAATAATGCCAAATAAAGACGATAATATAGAAGATATATTAAAATACAAAGATATAAATAAAGAAAAAAAAGATATGCCAAAACATAAAGATAAATTACTTGCCTTAGATAATCTATCTTTAGGTATTTCTATGGTGGCATCTGTTGCTATAGGATTTGCTATTGGTTATGGATTAAAAGAATTAACGGGATATTCATGGACTTTATGGCTTGGTCTTTTTTGGGGTATTAGTGCTGCTGTTTTAAATATATATAAAGCATATAAAAGAGGTCAAAAAGAATTTGAAGGTTTAGAAAATGATCCAAGATATTCACATAGGGCAAAATATGGTGATACAAAAATAGATGAATAGAACAAAACTTATTAACTTTATAAAAATATTTTTACTTGTAGATGTATTTGTTATATTTTATTCTATCATTTTTGAAAATAATTTATTTTTATTAAATACTCAAGTTGCTTTTATATCATCAATGCTTATTACTAGTGCATCATATTTGTCTTATAAAAAAACTATACAAAAACAATTAATGAATATAAACCCACAAGATAATCAAGAGAATAATAACTTAGATGATATTGATGAAGAAAATGACCCATATTCTCTTTATTCGCAAGATACACAAAATAATTCCAAAGAAGAATTTAGTCCTGAAATTATTTCAAAAATACTCAAAGAAGAAAAAAAACAAATCAAACAAAATACTTTAAAAAATATGAAACTTACAAGCACCTCTTTTATGTCAGTATACAAAGTAGCAGGGTATGCTTTTTTGATTTTTGGCTTTTTCTCTCTTAATAACAATCATATTTTTTTAAGTATTGCTTTTATGATAGGAATTAGTATCGTGCCTTTTGGTATCTTATTATCAAATTTTGTTTTTGTATCAAGGGAAAATATAGAATAACACAATTAGGCGATATTTTTTTAAGCTATAAGCCTATTTATTCACATAAAACTTGAAGAACCAATATAATGAAAAACGCTTTATCTTTTTCTTTGTGTTTTTCTTTTATAATGCACTCAAAGAAAAACCCTTTTTTTATTAAGGGTATAATTAAACAAAGGATATATATGGGATTAGGTGTAGGAATAGTAGGACTTCCAAATATAGGAAAATCAACAACTTTTAATGCTTTAACAAAAGCACAAAATGCACAAGCACAAAATTATCCATTTTGTACAATTGAGCCAAATAAAGCGATAGTTCCAGTGCCTGATAAAAGGCTAGATGCACTAGCTAAAATAGTAATTCCTGATAAGATACAACACTCAACTATTGATTTTGTAGATATTGCAGGTTTAGTTAAAGGTGCTTCAAAAGGAGAAGGACTAGGTAATAAGTTTTTATCAAATATTAGAGAAGTTGAAGTAATACTTCATATGATTAGATGTTTTGATGATGAAAATATAGTTCATGTTGAGGGGAATATCGACCCTTTACGAGATATTGAGATTATAGAAACAGAGTTAATTTATGCTGATATTACCCAATTAGAAAAGAAGATACAAAAACTAAGTAAAGAAGCGAAGTTTGATAAAAGTTCAGCTTGCCTGCTAAGTGTGGCAGAAGATTTATTAAGGCACATAGAAGAGTTACAAGCTGTTAGCTCATATGAAAATAAAGAAGATGAAGAATTTATAGCCCTTGATAAAGAGTTAAGATTTTTATCAAATAAAGCCATTATCTATGGTGCTAATGTTGATGAAGATACTTTAAGCGAAGGTATCAACGCTTATGTAAAAGTAGTTAAAGAACATGCTTTAAGTGTAAATGCTGATGTTATAGTGCTTTGTGCTAGTATTGAAGAAGAGTTAATAGGGCTTGAAGAAGATGAGGCACAAGAGTTCTTAGAAGACTTAGGTGTAAAAGAGTCAGGCTTGGAGCAGATTATTCATAAAGCTTTTGATAAATTAGGACTTCAATCATATTTTACAGCAGGGAAAATAGAAGTTAGGGCTTGGACTATTAAAAAACAAACAAAAGCACCACAAGCAGCTGCTGTGATACATAATGATTTTGAAAAAGGTTTTATAAAAGCAGAAGTAATAGCATATGATGATTTTATTAGTTTAGGTGGTGAGCTTAAATGTAAGGAAGCAGGTAAGCTAAAACTTGAAGGAAAAGATTATGTTGTTCAAGATGGAGATGTTATGCACTTTAGGTTTAATGTCTGATTCTACTATATTATAAGTACTTATAAATACCCTTTTTTTAAGGTTTTGTTTAAATTTGCTGTATACATATAATTACACAATAACTTTTAAGGGTAAAATAAATGAATCAAGCAGTACATAATAAACTAGTATCTTTTATATGGAGTATCGCAGACGATTGTCTTAGAGATGTGTATGTTAGAGGAAAGTATCGTGATGTGATATTGCCTATGGTTGTTTTAAGAAGACTTGATGCACTACTAGAGCCTACAAAAGATGCTGTTCTTGAAGAAGTAAAGTTTCAAAAAGAAGATGTCGGACTTACTGAACTTGATGAAAATGGTTTAAAAGATGCTAGCGGATATGTTTTTTACAACACAAGCCTTTGGACACTTCTAAGACTTCATAATACAGCTACAAATTCGCAAGCATTGCTAGAAGCAAATTTTAGTGAATATCTTGATGGATTTAGCAGCAATGTAAAAGAAATAATTGAAAAGTTTAATCTTCGAGCTCAAATCAAACACATGGCTTCAAAAGATGTACTACTAGAAGTACTTGAAAAGTTTACATCGCCAAATATCAATTTGACCAATATAGAAAAAGAGGATGGTGATGGTAAAAAACTACCACCATTAACTAATCTTGGTATGGGTTATGTTTTTGAAGAACTTATCAGAAAGTTCAATGAGGATAACAACGAAGAGGCAGGAGAACATTTCACGCCTAGAGAAGTAATAGACCTTATGACACACATAATTTTTGATCCAATCAAAGACAAACTACCACCAGTTATGACTATATATGACCCTGCTTGTGGAAGTGGTGGTATGCTTACTGAATCTCAAAATTTTATCAAAGATGAAGATGGAGAAATAAGAGCTACTGGGGATGTCTATCTTTATGGAAAAGAGATAAATGATGAGACTTATGCTATTTGTAAATCTGATATGATGATAAAAGGGGATAACCCTAAAAATATTAGAAATGGTTCTACATTATCAGTTGATGAGTTTAGTGGTACAAAGTTTGACTTTATGCTTTCTAATCCCCTTTACGGTAAATCATGGGCTAGTGAAATGAAATATATAAAAGATGGTAAGGATATTATAGATCCTCGCTTTATAGTTAGACTAAAAGATTATTGGGGAAAAGAAGCAGAAGCTGATGCAACTCCAAGAAGTAGTGATGGACAACTTCTATTTTTAATGGAGATGGTTAGTAAGATGAAGCCAATATCTTCAAGTCCAATAGGCAGTCGTATAGCATCAGTACATAATGGTAGTTCTCTTTTTACTGGTGATGCAGGTGGTGGAGAGAGTAATATACGAAGATATATAATTGAAAATGATATGCTTGAAGCAATTATCCAACTACCAAATAACCTTTTTTACAATACTGGAATAACAACATATATATGGATACTTTCAAATAATAAAACAGAAGATGGAAAAGGTAAAGTACAACTTATAGATGCTGGACAACTATACAAAAAATTACGAAAAAATCTTGGAGATAAAAACTGTGAGTTTACTCCAGAACATATTACAGAAATAATTGAAGTCTATCAAAGTATGAAAGTACAGGATAAAGATGATGAACAGAAACTTGCAAGTAAAGTATTTGATAATAGTGATTTTGGTTACTACAAAGTAAATATTGAAAGACCTAAAAGATTGAAATCACAATTTAGAGATGATTTAATAGAAACACTACGATATGATAAATCTTTATTAGAACCTATGACTTGGGCATGTAAAGAATTTGGTAATGAAGTTTATAAAGATATAACTAAATTTGAAAAAGAGATTTTAGAGTGGTGTGAGAAAGAGGAAATTATCTTAAAAGCAAAACAGAAGAAATCACTTATTTCAAAAGCATTATGGACTAAATATGAGATGTATTTAAGTGTAGCTAATACTCTTAAAGAGCATATAGGAGATAAAGTTTCGGATGATTTTAATATCTTCAAAATAGAAATTGATAGAGTTATCAAACAAGAAAAAATAAAACTAAGTTCAGGTGAAAAGAATCAAATCTTAAATGCTATTTCTTGGTATGATGAGAGTGCTGTAAAAGTTGTTAAAAAATTATCTAAAATAACTAAAGAGAAGTTAGAAACACTACTTGAACATTTAGGATGTGAAGAAGATAAACTTTGTGATTTTGGTTACTATAAAACTGATAAAGCGAATGAATATATAGAATATGAAGCACATACAGATATAAGAGATAGTGAAAATATACCATTAGCTGATGATATTCATAGTTACTTTTTAAAAGAGGTAAAACCACATGTAGATGAAGCTTGGATAAATCTTGATAGTGTAAAAATTGGATATGAGATAAGTTTCAATAAATACTTTTATAAACACAAACCTTTGAGAAGTATAGATGATGTTTCAAAAGATATATTAGGTCTTGAAGAACAGAGTGATGGCTTGATTAAAGAGATATTGGGGCTGTGAGATGGAGATAATAAACAGTAATCTAATAGAAAATTTAAAATATCTTATAGTATCTTCACGGGGAAAAATTGTCCAATCAGTAAATACTACAATGGTACAAACATATTGGAATATCGGTAAAACACTTGTAGAAGATGAACAACAAGGAAATGCAAGAGCTACTTATGCTAAACAGCAATTAAAACAAATCTCACAAGAGCTAACAAAAGAGTTTGGAAAAGGTTTTGATGTTTCAAATTTACAAAATATGAGACGGTTTTATATTGCATTTCCAATTCAAGAGACACTGTCTCCTAAATTGAGTTGGAGTCATTATTGCAGATTGATAAAAATAGAAAATAAAACTGCTAGAGAGTGGTACATAAATGAATCAATAGAAAATAACTGGAGTGTGAGAGCCTTGGGAAGACAAGTATCAAAGCTATATTATGAACGATTACTTTCAAGTCAAGAAAAATTACCACTCAGACAAGAAGCAGAAGAAAAAACAAAAAATCTTAAAATAGATGTGAAAGATTACTTACGAGACCCTTATATTTTTGACTTTTTAAATATACCTAATAAAACTCTATTTGAATCAGATGTAGAACAATCTCTCATAGCCAATCTTCAAAACTTTTTACTAGAACTTGGTCGTGGTTTTGCATTTGTATCAAGACAACAGAGATTAAGTGTGGAGAAGCAAGATTTTTATATTGACCTTGTCTTTTATAACTTTAAACTAAAATGTTTTTTGCTTATAGATTTGAAAATTGGTAAACTTACTCATCAAGATGTAGGGCAAATGGATACCTATGTACGGATATACGATAAGTTTGAAAAAAATGAAGATGATAATCCTACCATCGGTTTGATTTTGTGTAGTGAACACTCAAAAGCAGTAGCAAAATACTCAGTTTTAAATGATAGTGAACAACTCTTTAGTTCCAAATATCTACCATTTTTACCTACAATTGAGGAGCTTCAAAACGAACTTTTAAGAGAGAGAGAATTATTGAGTATTGGTGTTGAAGATGAATAAATCAAGTATTCAATATATAAAAAAATGGTTTCTATTTTATACAAAAAGCCAACAGTTTGTTGCCCAAAATATAGGTTATAGATTTTTTTTATTCCAATTATGAAAAAGGTTTGAAAATGAATAAATTAGAAAAATATTCAGCTTATAAAGATAGTGGCGTTGAGTGGTTGGGGGAGATTCCTGAGGGGTGGATGACTTTAGCAAATAAACACATATTTAAAATTAAACAAAATCTAGTTGGTAAAAAATCAAAGGAATATGACTTATTGTCTTTAACTCTCAAAGGGATTATTAAAAGAGATATGGATAATCCTAAAGGTAAATTTCCTACTGATTTTGATACTTATCAAGAAGTTAAAATAGATGATTTTGTATTTTGTTTATTTGATGTTGAGGAAACACCTAGAACTGTTGGATTATCAGACTATGATGGAATGATTACAGGTGCTTATACAGTAATGCAAGCTAATAGTTTAAATAAAGATTATTTGTATTATTTTTATTTAAACTTAGACAGTAAAAAAAGATTAAAATTTTTATATAAAGGACTAAGAAATACTATTCCCAAAGATGCTTTTTTTAGTTTTAAAACATTGATTCCACCAAAACAAGAACAAATAAAAATGGCTTCATTTCTTGATACTAAAACAGAACAATTAGATAAAGCTATAAAACAAAAAGAACAACTGCTAGAGCTTTTAAAAGAGCGACGACAAATTCTTATAAATAATGCTGTTACAAAAGGGATAGATAATACTGTAGCAATGAAAGATAGTAGAGTTGAGTGGATAGGTGAGATTCCTAAGCATTGGGAAGTTAAAAAAATGAAATATGTTGTGAAAAAGATCGCTGATATTGGCCATTATATGCCTGATACAGTTTCTGTTGGAAAACCATATTTAATGACTGGCGATATTTTAGATAGAGCTAGTTTAATTAATTTTTCAAACTGTAAACAAATAGCAGAAAAAGATTTTTTAAAATTATCAAAAAAGATAAGACCAATGATTGACGACTTAATATTTGCGAGATATGCAACAATAGGAACAGTTTGTTATGTAGATATAGAAAAAGATTTTCTTGTTTCATACTCTTGTGTTACAATAAAACCTAATCCAAAAAGTATTATGGGTAAATATTTATTTTACTATTTAAAATCAGATGCTTTTTCTAAAGAAATAAAAAAATATATAAATTCTAATACTCAAGGAAATGTTGGTATTGATTCACTTTATAAAGCTAGATTAGTTATTCCACAGATTTTAGAACAAAATAATATAGTTAATTATATAGAAAAAAATAATCATAAAATTTATAAAGCAATAAAACTGCAACAAGAGCAAATTATTAAACTAAAAGAATATAAAACTACTTTGATGGATAGTGTAGTAACTGGAAAAGTGAGGGTTGTATAATGATTATCACTTCAAGAGAAACTAAAATAATGGAGAAATTATGGATTTAAAAAATATAAATATGGAGCTAATATTTAATAAACTGACTGAAAAAGGTATCTGTAAATTTGTTAGTCTTTTTGATATAGATGGTGAAATTGCATGCAGTAAGGAAGCATTAAAAAAACTTGTTAGAGAATCTATGGGGGAAGATACACTTTTTGAGTCAATTCCTATTGAAAAATTCATACAGTATTATCAAAATACTGAAAAAGCTGGACAAAAACACTTTTATTTTTATAATTTAGAAATAAATGACACTATACTTGAAAATATTGAGCATTTTAAGAGCTTGCATACAAACGAAGACGACAGAAAGTTTGATACAGCTCAAGACGATGAATGGTTTTATAGAGAAGAGAATGATGAAATAACATGTAAACTAATTAGTATAAAAGAAGTATATCAATATGACAATACATTAAATAAAGCTGTTAAAGATGGTGTTTTTTATAAAGCATATCATGTGAAAACTATACAAAATATTTTGTTTTTTAGATTTTATTTAAAAGAAAATAAAGTTGTCATAGGTATTGATAAATATAGTGATTTAGATACACCAACTGATATTAAGAAAAAAATTATTAAAAGTTTCGAATTTATTTGTGGAAAAGATAGTCATATAGAGCTAGAAAACTTATTAGACAATGATACTGTAGAAAATTTATTAACTGTATCAAATGCAATAAGTACAAATATTAAAAATGAAATTAATCAACATAAAAAATCAGCAATGTTTGCTAAGCATGCAGATTTAAGTAAAATACTTGATGATTTAGATAATGGAGTATATCAACTAGAACAAGTAAAAGCTAAAAATCCAGACTTTGATATTAAAACACACCCAACTTACATAGCAGAACAGTCAAAAATGTATGATGATGATTTACAAGTAGATATTGAAAATACTCAAATTTATTGGTTTACTCATCAATATAAAAAATCTGACTATTTTAGAATTAAAATTAACACAGGAGATAGTTGTATTACTACTTATTCACCTAGTATCTCTAAAGAGGAGTTTGACGATGTTATATCACAAGTTATTTGATTTAAAAGATATTGGTTTAAATTCGCCTAGTATAGCTTTATTGTTAGAAAAATTTAACTCGCTAGGTAATAGATCGTTAATTACTTATAATGATATTCAAAAAAGTATAAAACAAAAATTACTGATAGATAGGGTTGTTGATTTTCTTCTTGAAAACAAGCTAATTGAATTAAATACTGAAGATGAAGAAGGTATTTATAAAATTCTTGTAGCTCTTCCTCAAACTAGTTTAGAAAAAGAATCTAAAGAATATATGGATAGTAAATTATTTTTTGCACAAAAAGAGCTACTGATAAAAAAAATAGAATCTTATAAGCGAAATCATAAAGAAGCTTATATATTATTTTTAGATTTAGCCAATTCAACTGAAAAATATGATGGTGATTTGATAAAAAAAAACCATATTATTAACAAAAGTTTTCCAAAAATTATAAGTAAATGTATAGAATCATATTTTAATAGAACAAAAGGCTATTTAATAAGTCAAAAAGGAGATGAAGCACATTTGCTTTTTTTTAATAAAATTGATTTAGATAATTTTATTAAAAAATTTATTATTCTCTATAATGAAGAAATATTTGAAGAAATTGAAAAATTTAATTTAACAAGAGATATTGAAAATGACTTTTTAAATAAGATGTATTTAAAAATATTTATTGCTCGTTCTGAAGTAGATACACCAATTTATTCAGTTAATACTATGCCAAATTTTAATGATATGGATGCATTTACTTTAATTAATAGAGTTGAAAAGAATTTTAAAGAATCTTTAGAAAAACTAGGTCAAGAAGAAATAGAAATGTATTTTATAGTATCTATCGATAAGTTTGATGATAGTGAATTTATTGCTATAACCAATCAGGATAACCCTATTAATATCTTTTATAAGATATATTAGGAATATGGATGAGTAATATCCTAATTTATAAAAATGATAACGGCAATATAAAAGTTGATGTAAGATTTGAAGATGAATCTTTATGGCTATCTCAAACTCAAATATGTGAAGTATTTGGTAAAGCAAAATCAACTATCAGTGAGCATATAAAAGCTATTTATGATGAAGAAGAACTAGATAAAGAAGTAGTTGTTCGGAATTACCGAACAACTGCTTCTGATGGCAAAAATTATGATGTAGCTTATTATAACCTTGATATGATAATAGCTATAGGTTTTAGAGTGCGTTCTAGTACAGGTACAAAGTTTAGGATATGGGCAAAAGATAGGATTAAAGAGTATATAACTAAAGGCTTCGTTCTAAATGATGAACGATTTAAATCAGGTTCTTCTATGAACTATTTTGATGAACTTCAACAACGATTAAGAGATATACGAATATCTGAAAAGTTCTTTTATCAAAAAATAAAAGACATATATAGCACAAGCAAAGACTACGATGCTAAAGATGAAAAAACAGTGGTATTTTTTAAACTGGTACAAAATAAACTATTATGGGCTATCTCATCCAAAACAGCAGCTGAACTTGTACATAGTCGTGTAGATATAAGTAAACCTCTTTTAGGAATGACTTCTTTTGATAAAGATGGTAAAAATATCACTAAACGAGATGTAAGTATCGCTAAAAATTATCTTAATGTTGATGAGATAAAACTCTTAGGTCTTTTAGTAGAACAATACCTTGCATTTGCAGAAACGATGGCGATGCAACAAACACCAATGTATATGAAAGATTGGGCTGTACGATTAGATATGGTAATCTCTATGAATGGTAGAGAGCTGTTAAATCATGCAGGAAAAGTTAGCCATGATAAAGCAAAAGAAAAAAGTGAACAAGAGTATTTAAAATATAAAGAAAATAAAAAACAACTACAAAGATTAGAAAGTTTAAAAGATCTTGAAGAAGATATAAAGAGGTTAAAATGAGAAGTCAAACAAATGAATTAGCATTAGAGCAAAGTATTGAAAAAGCACTTACAGGTACAACTGCTGAAGAGCTAAAAGGTGTGGTAAGTGAACCAACACCTACATATGGAGTTAAAAATGACTTTTATGTAGGTTTTAATAGTAATTTTAACAAAGAGTATGCCATAGATGAAAAACGATTTTGGAACTTCTTAGAATCAACTCAAGTTGATGAACTAGATAAATTAAAAAGAGATCCACAATATAAGCTAAAAATTATCCAAAGACTAGATAGGATGATAAAAAAGTATGGAATTTTAAAACTGCTTCGTAAAGGTCTTGATGTAGATGATGCTCATTTTACTTTAATGTTTGTAGCTCCACTTGCTTCAAGTTCACAAGCTATTAAAAAAAGATTTGATAGCAATGAGTTTAGCGTCACAAGACAGATTATTACACAAAAAAATCAAAAACCAGATATGGTTATATTTATGGGCACCTCTAAAAATAGACAAAAAATCACATAATTTTCAAATACTTAGAAAATCATAAAATAAGTCTTTTATTTAATCCAAATAAATTTACAAATAACTCTCTATAAAGCTATTATTTAAAGCATTTGATACCACTATTTAGCTATAATTACAACATAAATTATTATAAAAAGTGAGTATATTATGGCAGGATTATTTGATTATGAGTTTCAGCTAGAAAAGATTAAAAAGCATCAACCACCTTTACAAAAGTTAAATGAAATTATTGATTGGGAATTATTTAGACAACCTATTGAAGAATCATTAATGAAAGAAGATAAAAAAAGTAATGCTGGTAGGAAACCATATGATAAACTCTTAATGTTCAAAATAATTATACTTCAAAGATACTACAATTTATCGGATGAACAAACAGAGTTTCAAATCAAAGATAGATTATCTTTTATGAATTTTCTAGGTCTCCAAATAGGTGATAATGTACCTGATAGAAATACAATTTGGCTATTTAAAGAAGAACTAAAAGAGAAAGATTTATCAAAAAAACTATTTGATATTTTTACTGCTAAACTTTTATCTAATGGTGTTATTGCTAAAGAGGGAACACTTGTAGACGCTAGCTTCATCAAAGTACCTAAACAAAGAAATAAAAGGCAAGATAATGCTGATATTAAAAAAGGTGCTATTCCTTTAGAGTTTGGAAAGAATAAAAATAAATTAGCTCAAAAAGATATAGATGCCAGATGGGTTACCAAGTATAAAACTAGAGAATTTGGATATAAAAATCATATATCAGTTGATCAAAAAACTAAAGTAATATCTACTTATACTGTAACACCCTCATCAACTCATGATTCACAAGTAATTAAAGAACTTATCAATGAAGATGATACTACATTGTATGCTGATTCAGCATACAAATCAAAAGAGATAGAAGACTATCTTCAAAAAAATAATGTAAACTCAAAAGTTATCAATCGAGCATATAGAAATAAACCACTTACTAATGCTCAACACAAACTCAATCATAAATATTCAAAAACTAGAGTAAGAGTAGAACATATATTTGGAACATTCACAACCTCTATGAATAAAGCTCTATCTTTAAAAGCTATTGGCATTGATAGGATTAAATCCTTAACAGGACTTCTAAATCTTACTTATAACTTTATACGATATGAACAATTAGTAAGGTTAAAAAATATACCAATTATGAAAAGTTGATAATATATCAACAAAATAGTGAATATTATCACTATTTCAAGAGTAAATTATAGATAATTTATAGTTGAAATTGTCATATTTTCTCAAATAAAATTTATATTCTGATATTTTTTAATAAATATTTGGAAAGTGGTTTTTAAATGCTATTTTTAGAGGTTCCCTTATAAATGGTTTACCAATAATTACAATGGAATTAAAAAAATTATCACAAAAAAATGGTAATGGTCAAAGTGCAAAAGTTGAGGGAATAAAACAATATCAAAATAGAGATATTAAGGATAACCTTTATAACTTTGCAAGATGTATAGTACATTTTACAATTGATGAAGATGAAGCATATATGACTACTAAACTAGATGGTAAGAAGACTTTCTTTTTACCATTTAATAAAGGTAACAAACATGGTAAAGGAAATCCAGTAAATCCTGATGGACATAAAACAGCCTATATATGGGAAGAGGTATTTACTAAAGAATCTCTTGCAGGACTAATTCAACACTTTGTACGACTAGATGGAAAAGATGGCGATACCTTATCTAAAAGAACACTGTATTTTCCAAGATACCATCAGTTAGCTGTAGTTAGAAAGATAATAGAAAATGCAAGTGAAAAAGGTGTAGGACAAACATATCTTATACAACATAGTGCAGGAAGTGGTAAGTCAAATTCTCTTACATGGGCAGCTTATCAGCTTATAGAAACTTATCCTAAAAGTATAGATACAGTTGGAAATAGAGGATTAGATAATCCATTGTTTGATTCAGTAATTGTAGTAACAGATAGAAGACTTTTAGATAAACAGCTAAGAGACAATATAAAAGAGTTTAGCGAAGTTAAAAATATAGTTGCTCCAGCATATTCAGCAAAAGAACTTAAGGCAAGTTTAGAAAGTGGTAAAAAGATAATCATCACTACAATACAAAAGTTTCCATTTATAGTTGATGGTATATCAGACTTGAGTGATAAAAGATTTGCAATTATTATAGATGAAGCTCATAGTTCGCAAAGTGGTTCTGCTCATGATAATATGAATATTGCAATGGGAAAAGAAAAGAATAATACAATTGAAGCTGAAGAAGCCATATTAGAACTAATGAAACAAAGAAAACTAAAAAATAATGCTTCTTATCTTGCTTTTACTGCTACACCAAAACCAAATACAATAGAAAAATTTGGAATAAAACAAGATGATGGAACTTTTGAGCCATTTCATCTTTATAGTATGAAACAAGCAATAGAGGAAGGTTTTATTTTAAATGTATTATCAAACTATACAACACTTAAAAGTTATTATGAGATAGTAAAATCTATAGAAGATAACCCTAAGTTTAATACTGCCAAAGCACAAAAACAGCTCCGAGCATTTGTTGAGAGAAATGAAAAAACAATAGCTGTTAAAACAGATATTATCTTAGACCACTTTGTAAATAAAATAGTAAATACCAAAAAGCTAAAAGGAAAAGCCAAAGCAATGGTAGTTACTCAAGATATACAAACTGCTGTTTTATACCATTTTGCTATAACTAATAAACTAAAAGAGTTAGGAAATCCATTTAAAACTATTATTGCATTTTCAGGTAAGAAAGAAGTAAAAGGGATTGAATATACAGAAGATGGGTTAAATGGCTTTGCTAGTAAAGATATAAGTGAAAAGTTTGATAGCTATGAGTATAGAATACTAGTAGTAGCCAATAAGTTTTTAACAGGATTTGACCAACCAAAACTTACTGCTATGTATGTTGATAAAAAACTACAAGATGTGATGGCTGTTCAAGCACTATCAAGACTAAATAGGTCTGCTGATAAACTAGGTAAAAAACAGAAGATTTATTTGTACTAGATTTTTTTAATAAGGTTGAAGACATAAAATCATCATTTGATCCATTTTATACTGCTACTAGTTTAAGTGGAGCTACTGATGTAAATGTACTTCATGAATTAAAAGATTCATTGGATGATGTAGGTGTGTATGAATGGGAAGAGGTAGAAATTTTTATTGAAAAATATTTTAATAGAGTTGATGCAAGTGAACTTAGCCCTATTATAGATGTTGCAGCCCAAAGATTTAACATTGCTTTGGAAATAGAAGATGAAGAAAAGGTTGATTATAAAATCAAAGCAAAACAATTTGTAAAAATATATGGACAAATGGCTTCTATTATGCCGTATGAGATAGTAAACTGGGAAAAGCTATTTTGGTTTTTAAAGTTCTTAATACCAAAGCTAATTATAAAAGATAAAGACAAAGACATACTAGATGAGCTTTTAAATTCAGTTGATTTATCTACTTATGGACTTGAACGAGTAAAATTAAATATTTCAATTGGATTAGATGATAGTGAAACAGAGATTGATCCACTAAATCCAAATCCTAGAGGTACACATGGTGGAGAAGAAGAAACAGACCCTTTAGATGTCATCATAAATAGCTTCAATGAACGATGGTTTCAAGGGTGGGATGCAACACCAGAAGAACAAAGAGTTAGATTTATAAATATGGCTCAAAAGATGAAAGAACATCCAGATTTTAAAAGTAAATATGTAGATAATCCTGATACACATACAAGAGATTTAGCTTATGTAAAAATCTTTGATGATGTTATGAATAAACAAAGACGAAGTGAACTAGAACTTTATAAAAGAGTATCTCAAGATGATATTTTTAAGAGTGCTTTTCAAGATACTGTTAAGAGGTTGTTGAGTGTTTGATTTAATATTATTAGGAATATTGTAATGTCATTATTATTTGTTAGATATGATTTTGAAAAAATTAATTTTAAAGAAATTAAACAAATGTTTAAAAAAGAAGGTGAAGAAATAGATGATAGTGATGACTTTCATATATCAGATAACGGAATATTTGCAATTGCAGATAGTACAATAACTTCATCAGGGGGCACTAAAACTTTATTAAGCCATATTTAGGCGATATTCGCCTAAAATTTATTAAAGATTAAAAGGTATTCCTATGACACAACAACAAATTAGTAAATTATTAGATGTGCCAGATAGAACACTAAGAGATTGGAAAAAGAGCAGAAAAAGGCTATATAGCTTATTGGAATCACTAGACTACAATGAATCAAAAGATAGAATTAATGTAGTAAGTACTACCATATAATTAAACATAACTTATATGCTCTTCAAACAAAGTAATTCAGTATCTAATAACTGCTCTTTTAAAGTATTAAAATTAATAAAATATTCATCTTTGCCAGTTCCATAATTAGCAAATATCTTTTTTACATATTCTAGTAAGTTATCATAACTCAAATAAGCAGTATATTCAATCCAATAATACTTCATAAACTTCCAAAGTATCTCTATAATATTTAATTGTGGTGAGTATGGTGGTAAATACAATAGTGTTAATCCACGATTAGACCATTTGGATAAATTAGCTTTAAACTTCTTACTTTTATGATAACTAGCATTATCAAGAATAACTACTGTTGGCTTTGTAAGTATTAAAGTAAAATCATCAAATACTTCTATAACTTTATTACTATTAACTCTTCCATCTGCTATATATGATTTTAAAGTACCATTTCTACTAAGAAAACCTAAAACATTTATTCTTTTTATGGATAGTGTTTTAACTTGTGCTGTGTTATTTACTTCTGACCATAAATAAGGACAATTAGAAGTTGGTGAGAAACCACTTTCATCAAATCTAAATATATCTATCTTTCCTTTAGACTCTAGCTTCTCATATTGTATAATCTTTTGAACTTTTTGATTATATAACTTTTGATCAGGTTTTTTAGGAGGAACTTTTTTTACTCTAGTCCAACTTAATTTGCAGATTTTTTAAAAATTTTCTCATTGTTTCATTTGATACTTTTATATTATATTTATCTCTAATTTTAGCATTAACTATGGGTACTGATGGACAGTTTATAGCTATTGCTTTTACATCATCAATATTTAAATCTCTAAGTGGAGATTTTCTACCACGACCAGACTTTTCATATAAACTTTGTATACCATCTTTTTTAAAGTTTCTAAACCATTTCCATATAGCTTGATGCTTTAAATCTAATAATTCAACTATCTCATTTACTGTTTTACCTTTATAGCTTAACAGTATTGTTTCTGCTCTTTTTCTTGCTCTAAATTTATCATTATATTTAATGATATTTTCTAGTTCTATTATTGTTTTTGGTGTTAAGTTTATTATATTTTTCATGCTGTATTATAGCATAATTATCTTTAATTACTTGTTAGTTTAGTGTATTTATTGAGTTATTTTTAAATTGTTGGTAGTACTTAGATACTGATGATATAGTTGTATTTGATCCTTCAATGTATTCTCATAATCTTTTTTGGCAAACAAATGAACAAAGTGAACAAAATGTTTATGCTATCATCTCAAACTATCTATCAAGTATGAATACGCAAGATATACAAAAATTATGTGAGCAGTTTGGTAAAAGTATGGTTAAAAGTGTTTTGGTAAATAAGTATAAAAAGATGTACTCTAAGGGGTATATATCTTACAATGGTATAGATATACCTTTAAGTGGCACTTACAATCATAATAAAATGTATAAACAATTAAATGGTGTAATAAATGACTATTAATGTAAAACAAGCTTTAGATAAAATTAGTAATAATAAAATATTTGACGATGAACTCTACTTCGTAGGAGGTACAGCTTTAGCTTATTATTTAAACCATAGAATATCCGAAGATATAGATATAGTATCTTCTAAAGCTTTACCATATAGAAAAATCATTAAAGCTATTGCAACATTAGGAGCAATAAATCTTCAAGATGAAAATGCAACTGCTCTTAGAATGGCTTGATTATTTCCTGATGAGTATATGATAAAGTTTATACTTGATAATGTAAAAATAGAGTTCTTTCAAGCTAATAGACCTATACAAAAAGAAATACTATCAAAGGCTACATTTAATAGTTTTGATAATTCAAATTTAAAAATACTTGATGTTAAATCTGTAGCTAAACTCAAAGTTGTAGCACTAATAATGAGAATTAAATCAAGAGACTTAACTTTTGATGAGATAAAAGAACAAGTTACTATTAAACTATCTTAGAATAGAATTTTATTGATTAATACCCCAATGTTACAAAGCATTATAGTTAAAGTATTTATCTTAGATTTAATGTTTAAAATTTATTAATTTATAATCTAATTGCTGTAAAAAATAATTTTTTATTTAAATTAAGTCTCTTTGTGCTAAAATCAAGCTAAATATTGTAAATATTACTAAAAAGGAAATGATTGGAACCAATTGGTGTATTAAATGAAGGACAAATATATGACCTTCAAACTGCCGAAGCTTTAAACATCCAAGGAGATGTAATTAAAGCTGATAACTCACCTGAATCTTTAGAGATTTTAAGACATTCTTGTGCTCATATGATGGCACAGGCGATAAAAGAGTTATACCCTGAAGCTAAGTTTTTTGTAGGACCTACTGTTAAAGAAGGTTTTTACTATGACTTTAAAGTTGAATCAAAAATATCTGATGAAGATTTAATAATAATCGAAAAAAAGATGAAAGAAATCGCTGGAAGAAAGCTTCCTATTGAAAGATATGATACAACAAGAGCTGAAGTTTTAGAAAAATTTGCTAATGATGAGTTAAAACAAGCTGTTTTAAAAAATATTACTGATGATACCTTAACCTTATATAAGCAAGGAGATTTTGAAGATCTTTGTCGTGGTCCTCATATGCCAAATACTAGAATGATAAGAACTTTTAAACTAACAAGAGTTGCAGGTGCTTATTTAGGTGGTGATGAAAAAAATGAGATGATTACTAGAATTTATGGAATTGCTTTTTTTGATAAAAAGCAGTTGCATGATTATGTTCGTATGCTAGAAGAAGCTAAAAAAAGAGATCATAGAAAATTAGGGACACAGCTAGAACTATTTGCTTTTAATGATGAGATTGGAGCAGGGCTTCCTTTATGGTTACCAAATGGGGCAAGGCTTAGATCAAAATTAGAGCATATCTTGTATACAGCACATAGAGTAAGAGGGTATCAACCTGTTCGTGGACCAGAACTTCTAAAATCTGATATGTGGAAAATATCAGGTCATTATGAAAACTATAAAGAAAATATGTATTTCACAACTATTGATGAACAAGAATATGGTTTAAAACCTATGAATTGTGTTGGGCATATACAAATTTATAAAAATAAATTAGTTTCATATAAAGATTTACCAATGAAATTTTTTGAATATGGTGTTGTTCACAGACATGAAATGAGTGGAGCAATGCACGGTTTATTTCGTGTGAGAGAATTTGCACAAGATGATGCACATATCTTTTGTACTCAAAACCAGATTAAAGAAGTTATCTTTGAAGTATTAGAATTTGTTGATGCTTTAATGAAAATGTTTGATTTTAAATACTCTATTGAAGTTTCAACAAAACCTGCAAAAGCAATAGGTGATGATATTTTTTGGGAAACTACAACAAAAGGTATCATGGATGCTTTAGATGAGAATAATATTGAGTATGAAATAGATGAAGGTGGTGGAGCATTTTATGGTCCAAAAATCGACATTAAAATAACAGATGCAATTGGAAGACAATGGCAGTGTGGAACTGTGCAAGTTGATATGAATTTGCCATCAAGATTTAATGCTGAGTATATAAATGCTAAAGGTGAGAAAGAACAAGTAGTTATGATTCATAGAGCTATTTTAGGTTCTTTTGAAAGATTTATAGGAATATTAACTGAACATTGTGCAGGTGAGTTTCCTTTTGCCATTGCACCAACACAAGTAATATTTATACCTCTTGCACAAACACATGAAAAGTATGCAGAAGAATTAAACAAAGACTTAGTGTATAATGATATGGATGGTGAAATTTATTCAATGAATGAAAGCTTGAATAAAAGAGTTAGAATGGCTGAAAAAAGAAAAGTACCAATGATTGTAGTAATTGGAGATGAAGAAGTCAAGAATAATACAATAGCTTTAAGAAATAGAAGAACAAGAGAACAATCAAATATGAGTAGAGATGAATTTTTACTTATGTTAAATAAAATTAAAAAGGAGAGTAACATTTGAATAAAAATTCCAAAAAAAACAATGTTATAATGAATGATGATATTACAGCAAGAGAACTTAGGTGTATGGGTGATGATGGTACAAATTATGGTATTATTTCAACACATGACGCATTGTTAACAGCTGATGAGTTAGGTTTAGATTTAGTATTAATAGCCCCTGATGCAAAACCACCAGTTGCAAAAATTATGAATTATGGTAAGTTTAAGTACCAGCAAGAAAAAAAGAAAAAAGAGGCAAGAAAAAATCAAAAAATCATTGTTTTAAAAGAAATTAAACTTTCTGTTAAAATTGCTGATAATGATATAGGGTATAAAGTAAAACACGCAAGAGAATTTTTAGAAGCAGGACATCATGTAAAATTTAGAGTATTCTTGCGAGGTAGAGAGATGGCTAATCCACAAGCAGGTGTTGAAGTATTAAAAAGAGTATGGCCTATGGTTGATGATTTAGCCGTCATGGAAAAAGAACCAAGACTTGAAGGAAGATATGTCAATATGATGGCATTACCTAAAAAAGATCATTAAAAAAAGTAAGTAATTCTTATACAAGAATTTATCTAATTTTAAAATATCTTTGAATATAATTTAAGTAATCTTTAGACAAAAGGATTTGAAATGATAAGAGGTTTATACACAGCGGCAACAGGGATGAATTCTATGCAACATCAAATTGATGTTACTTCAAATAATATATCCAATGTTAATACCTTGGGTTTTAAAAAAGATAGAGCAGAATTTCAAGATTTGATGTATGAAAGCTTAAATTATACAGCTGGACAAACATCACAAACTACAACTAATCCAACGGGTATGAATGTAGGTCTTGGCGTTAGAGTATCAGGAATACAAAAGAATTTTTTAGAAGGTGATTTAAAACTAACTTCAAATAAACTAGATATTGCTATTGAAGGAAATGGATTTTTTAAAGTTACCCTACCAGATGGAGAGACTGCATATACTAGAAATGGTGCATTCAAACTTGATAGTGAAGGTAGTGTAGTAAATGGCAATGGATACAAGCTTGATCCTGAGATTGTAATACCTAGTAATATTGTTGATTTATCAATAGGAAAAGATGGGATAGTAACAGCTACCGATCCTACAAGTGGCGATACTATTAATCTTGGACAAATTACAATAGCTGACTTTATCAATCCAGCTGGTTTAAAAGCAGTAGGTGGTTCTTTATTTAGACAATCAAGTGCATCAGGAGATCCAATTGAAGCTAATCCTTCAAGTAATCAATTTGGAAGTTTAAGACAAGGAATGATTGAATTGTCAAATGTTAAACTTGTAAATGAAATGGTTGATTTAATAACAGCACAAAGAGCTTATGAAGCTAATTCTAAAGCTATTACCACTACAGATAGTATGTTAGATATTGTAAATAGATTAAAAAGATAGATAATTCTTTTTTATGAAATTAGAAGAGTTAAAAAAAATTAGAGAAAAAAATTTTTTAAAATATAAAAACAAGAAAAAAGAATATTATTTAAAACGAAAAATACAAAAAAAATCTTCTAAGCAAGATTTTATAGATTATGAAGAAGAGTTGAGTGGTGCTAATTTTGAAGAAAAAATTAGGCAAATAGTAAAAACTCAAAAGCAATATGTTGATAATAGAATAGATAAAATTATACTAAAAATTGAAGAGTATAAACTACAAAAACATAATTATTATAAAAATAATAAAAAACAAAGATTAGATTATGATAAGGAATATAGAGAAGCTAAAAAAGATGAATTGAAAAAATATAGAAAAAAATATTATGAAAGAAATAAGATAAAGAAATAAGATAAAGAAATAAAATACAAAAGAGTATATTATGGCAGAAAATAAAAATATTGATGAGCTAAGTGTTGACGATTCAAGTTTAGAAGAACTAAGTGTTGACGATTCAAGTTTAGAAGAGCTTGTTGAATCTAAAAATGAAGACACATCAGTAATTGATGATATTACAATACAAAATGAAAAAAAATTAAACAAACAAAATAAAACTAAAAAGATATTATTCTCGCTAATTGGTGTCTTAAGTCTTTCTATTATAATAGTATTGTCCTTATTTTTTAGTGGTTTTTTTGATCCAGAAGAAGTTTCTAAATCAAATAAAAAGCCAAATAATACAAGCAAAGTTTTAGAAAAAAATGAAGATTATTTTGATAAAACTGATATTGATATTAATAAATTAAATAATAAATTAAAGATGTTAACAAAAGAAGAACTAAATTTTGATAGTGATGAAGACATAAAAAAAGAAAAAAAACTTGAAGAAAAAAAGATTAATGAAGATAAGAAAAAATTTGATGACTTTAAAAAACAAGCAAGAATTGAAGCTAGGCTAGAAGAAGAAAAAAGAAGATTAATAGAAGAAAAAAAGAAATTAGAAATACAAAAACAAGAATTAGAAAAGAAAAGAGATGAATTAGAAAAACTTCAAAAAGAAATTGAAAATAAAAAACTTCAAGAAGAAATTGAAAATAAACAATCAGAAAAGAAATTAGAAAAGAAATTAGAAAAGAAATTAGAAATAAAATTAGAAGTAAAAGAAGAAATAAAAGAAGAAGTAAAATTAGAAATAAATAAAATCAAACAAGAATCTGCACAGAGTAAGCCAACAGAAGTAAAAGAACTTATTAAAAAAGAAAATACAGATGATTTAAATAATTTTGTCAAACTAATTAATGTTGTTTCAATAAAAGGTAATTTGTATAAATCATATTTGAAAAAAATTGAAAAAATTAATAGAAACTTATTATTATGTAGAGATCACCTAAATAGAATTGATATATATTTTGGACCTTATTTAAATGAAGAAGAAAGAGAAAAAGCTATTCAAGGGCTTTATGAAAATGGATTTGATAAATCTTACGGAATAGATTTAACAAAAGAAGAGTATAAAAATAGATGCAAATATTAAAAATATAGAGGCTTGATTATGACACTTACAATTAATGGAACAAAAAAAACATTTCAAAATAAAAGTACTTTAGATGATATTATCATTTCTTTAGATATAAAAAATAAAATAATGGCAGCAGCTGTTAATATGGAAATAGTAAAAAAAAAACAATGGAATACTTGTGTATTGCAAGATAATGATGAATTAGAGTTATTGCAATTTGTTGGTGGAGGATAGTTGAGTAGATTAAAGGGTTCTTTTGCTGAAGAAAAAGCTCTTAAATATTTACTTTTGCATAAATTTACAATATTAGAACAAAATTATTATGCAAAAAAACTAGGTGAAATTGATATTATCGCAAGTAAAGATGATATTTATCATTTTATAGAAGTTAAATCCTCTACAACTTATGAAAATGCCATAAACAATATAACAAAATCTAAATTATTTAAAATACAAAAAAGTATAGAATATTACTTACAAATTAAAAGGCTAGATGTTAGTTATTGTATAGATGCAATCATTATTGTTGAAGATAAAATTGATTTTGTAGAAAATATCACTATGTGAGCTTTTTGTTTAACATAATTGTTTGAGTGGGATAAGCAAAGCTACAATTATTTTTTTTAACCAAAGAAGATATCTTTATCAAAACATCTTCTTTAGTTATAAGCCAGTCTTCCCAAGCAGGACTTTTAGAAAAACAATAAATTAAGATATCAATAGATGAGTTATTATATTTATCAATATACACAAGTAATGTTTTTTTAACTCCACTTAAATCATCTTTTTTGATAGCTTCAAATTTTTTTGTTTTAGTACTTTCAATATTTTTAGGAGATGCTATTTTGGAATGATTTTCTAGCATATCATATAAATCTTTTTTTAACTGTATAATATCTTCCATCTTACTTTCATAAGTAATTCCCAAGTACATCTTTATTCTTCTTCCTATTTTTCTTTTTGACCAATTTCTAATAGGAGTATTTGCAAGCTGTGAGTTTGGAATAGTAATCATAGCATTATCAAAAGTTCTAATTCTTGTGCTTCTCATTCTAATATCTACAACAGTACCCTCAACATCATTAGTTTGTATCCAATCACCTTGTGAAAAAGAATTATCAGTCATGATATTTAACGACCCAAAAAAATTAGCCAAAGTATCTTTTGAAGCTAACGCTATAGCAATACCACCAACCCCAAGTGATGCTGCTATAGCTTTAATATCTATGCCTAATTGTGAAAATAAAAATAATATTACAAGTAAAATTAAGATTATTTTAACTATTCTTAGAATAAAGATTATCATCTCTTTTCTTACATTTGGATACTTAGTTAATAAAGTATTTGCATATACATTTATACCATTATTTAATAAAGAATATAAAGTCCAAGTTAAAAGTGATATATATATTGTATTAATCCATGGCAAGATTTGTTGTATGATTGTAGGGTCTTTTATTAAAATATGTATAGCTATATGAATTGAGAAAATATATAAGCTTAAGACAAGTGGTCTATCAATTGTTTTTTGTAAGTATGCTCTTATATCTTCACTATCATCATATTTTTTTCTTATAAATATTTTTGCAATAAAACCAGCAACTATATTAATAATCCTAGTATTTAAAATCCTAATAAAAAAGATTATTAGAAGTACAATAATAATCTCACCAATAGTAAAGTTAAAATAATAACTTGTAAATTCTGATAAATAAGAAATAAATGAAATAGAGTCAATAGTAGACATTAAGTATGCTAAGTTAAATTCATCAATGAAAAAATTAGTTTGTCTATATAAATACATATGTTCTAGTAAATATTTTAAAACAAATGATTGAGTGTTTGTTTGTTTTTGTAATTCTATATAATTTTTTGTATATTGTTTTGATACTATATTTTCTTTAATTTTTTCATTTTCATATGTTTTGGTATAAGGAAGCAATATTTCCTTATTAAGTTCAATAATATTATTGTTCAATAATTTTATAAAATATTCTTTATCTTTAAACGTTTGTTTACCTTTTATAATATTCTTTAAAGTATTTTCATAAGATGCTTGTTGCTTTAAAATTAATAGTTGCACTTCATCTCTTTTAACTGCAAGAGTATTATTCTTGCTTGTATTAATGTGTATTTTACTTGTAAGTAGTTTGACATTCTTTTTATTCTGATTAATGTCAGTTTTTAGATATATTTTATTATTTATATTTTTAATAATATTTAAAATATATTGTTTTTGTAAGGCAAGTTGTTCATCAATTTGTTTTATTTCTATGTTGTTCGCACTTTGGCTAAATAAATATATAGGAAATAATAATCCAAGAAAGAATCTAACTAATACATTATTACTCATAAAAACTCCAATTTTAAAAATGAATTATAAAATAAGTTTGCTTAGAAATGAGTAATAATCAATCTAATTGATACCATAATCATATTAATCGTAATTTATATTAATATGATATTGTATGTTTTATCTTAACAGTGTTTTGTATTATATTACTTATTTTATAATTTTGTACACCATTATATGTAAAATAGTTTTTATAGGCACTTAAAGTTTTTATTTTTTTTCTTTTATATTTCGTTACACACCTTGTTCTTGTTTCATAAGCACCATTATTAGAATAGTCATGGCCTCTAATATTATTCGCTATCTTACCACCAACTAAACCACCTATTATCTTTGCGGCAACCTTACCATTACCTTTCCCAACTTGATTTCCAATAATAGCACCAGCTGCAAGACCAATGATAGTGTCTAAACCAACAGAATTATTATTTGAATCATTTGTATTATTATATGTTTCTTCATAACATTCTTTATAAGGTTTATTAATATAAGTATAGTTATACAAAGGGGTACTTTGTGTTACTTCTGCATAATCATAATATTGACTAATTTGTTGTGAAAATAAAACAGAGCTAAATAAAGCTATCAGTGTTAATATTCTAATCATAATAATTTTCCTTGTTAAAATTTACTTAAAATTTACTTAAAAGTAGCTATATATTTAGATAAAGCTTTGATTTTATCTTTATCAAGTCTTGATACTTGACCTTTCATAAGACCTTTCATAGCCTTTCCGTAAGTTCCATTTTTATATCCCAATAATGCTTCTTCAACTTTACTAGCTTTCCAACCTTTTATTATTTCACTTTTACCTAAAGCTTTTTTTTCACCATTAATTCCATGGCATCCAGCACAAGCTTTATAAAAAGATGCTCCATTTGAAGCGTATAAACTAGAAGCACCAATTAACAGTATAGCTATTAGACTTAATTTTGTTTTCATATTGTATCCTTTTTTTTAATATGTAGAAGTATATCACTTAATTGTGAATTGATTGTGGAATGAAAGCAGTAAATGTTAAATTTATCTTAAAAAAAGATTATCTGCTCTTTTTGATATGCTTATTCATAGATTCGTATTAAAAAGACAAAACAAAATCTACACCCTTTTTATTGGCTTGTTTTTGTAATTAATGGGGTGATATAATAATCTTTAAATAAGAAATATAGTTCATATTTAAGTTAAAATTGAATATAATAAGAAATATAATTCATATTTAGGATGCGATTTGAAACTGCAAGAACTTGGAAATACGATAAAACTTTTACGAAAAAGTAAAAAATGGTCGCAAAATGATTTAGAAATATATTCAAATATCAGTAATCGAACTATTAGTAAAATAGAAAATGGCTTTTTAGATGAAGTTGGCATTAAAAAGGTTGCAACTATATTAGATTTGCTTGATATGGAATTTTTCATCAAATCAAAAGGACGACCAAAAACATTAGAAGAGATAAGAGATGAACGAAAACAATAAAGTAAAAGTATTTATCAATCAATTATCCTGTGGTAATATTATAAATATTGATGATAAATTTATATTTAATTATAAAGAAGATAATAAAGACATTGTAAGTGTAACTATGCCTTTAAGAGATGAAAGCTGGGCATCAAAAACTCTTCATCCTATTTTTCAGATGAATATGCCAGAAGGTGCTTTAAAAGAAGCTATTGAAAATCATTTTTCAAAACTTTATGATATGAATGATATAAACTTCTTAAAACTTATTGGTCCATATATGCTTGGTCGTGTCAAATTTAATAAACTTATTGATACTCAAAATACCTTGGTATTAGATGAAATATTAAGTAATGATAAACACAATTTATTTAATGAACTTCTTCATAGATTTGCTATAAATTCAGGAGTATCAGGAATACAACCAAAATTACTATTAAAAGCACAAAATAAAACTACTATGCGATTTGAACACTATATTATCAAATCATTTGAAGCCTCGTATCCTCAATTAGCTTTAAATGAATATTTTTGTATGAGAGCGATACAAAATGCAAATTTAAGTACACCAGAGTTTTATATTAGTGATGATTTGTCTATGTTTATTATAAAACGATTTGATATAAAAAATGATGAGAGTTATCTTGGATTTGAAGATATGTGTGTATTAACAGCAAGGGGTACTAAAGAAAAGTATAATGGTAGCTATGAAGAGATAATCAGAGTGATAAAAGATGTGATATCTCCAAGAAAAAGAAAAAAATCTATAATGATATTTTTTAAAAGTTTGATTATGAATCATTTACTTCAAAATGGAGATGCCCATCTTAAAAATTATGGGGTATTATATGAAAATGATTTCGAAGATGCCTACTTGGCTCCAATATATGATGTTATAACGACTACAATATATATTAGAAATGATATACCAGCACTTAGACTTAGCGATGCTAAACTTTGGTGGAAAGAAAAAACTTATAAAACTTTTGCAAAGCAAAGCTGTGGATTGTCAAACAAAGAATATGATGAGATACTACATGCTTGTAAAAATGCGATTATAAAAACAAAAAAAGAGATAGATAAGTTTCAAAGTAATGATAGTGAAGTTTTAAAATTTTTAGATAAATTAAAACAATGTTGGAAAGATGAGATACAAAACGAACTAATTTAGTGATATACTATCAAATATCCATATTTTTGGGTTTTCACAGTTAGATTTACACTCTCAATTTATTTTAATTTATCAAAGATTTTATATGTTTCCCAGTAGATATTTATATTTATTTTAAGTTGCTTTTCATTTAAAAGGGAGGGTTTTTTAATAGAAAATCTTTTGATAAATGCTTTTGGCATAATGGTTTTTTTTATTGTTGGGTTTTGTAGATACTCAAACATAGCTTTTTTAACACTATTCTCACTACTATATTTTAAAAGATATCTATAAAAATACTTATCAATTGAAACAGGTAGTTTATTATGACATTTTACACAGTTTGTTTTATATGTATTTGCATTTAATGATAAAATCATTATACATAAGAAGAATATTTTTACCATGATATAGCTATCCTTGTACCTAGTTTTAATGTTGATTTTACTTCTATATTTAAGTTATATTCTTTTGCTATCATAGAAACTATATTTAAGCCTATGCCAAAACCACCAACAACTTTATCAAATCTTGTATATCTATCAAACAAAGATTCAATTTGTTTAGAGCTTAAACCTTTTCCTGAATCTTCTATAAAAAAATAATTATTATCTAATTCTATATAAATGGAACCATCTATTTTATTGTATTTAATTGCATTTGATAATAAATTATCAATTAGTTTTGAGATTTTTTTATTATCAATAAATAAATAAATTTCATCTTTTATATTTATTTTAAATTTTATTTTTTTGATATTGGCTAATGTTTGAAAGTATTCTATTCTTAGTTTTAAAACATTACTTAAATTAATATTTTGATTTTGTGAAATAATTTTATTATTTAAAGTCAAAAATGTAAGGTCTTCATATATATTTGATATAGTTTTAGCAGCTATGTCTATTCTTTTGATTTTTCTTTGCATTTTTTCATCTAAAGATGGAATATTTATCATTTCAATATTATTAAGTATAGTGGAAATTGGAGTATTTAATTCATGAGTAGTATCTTTGATAAATCTATCAAGTAATAAGATTGAGTCTTTCATAGGTTTTAGAAATAGTTTTAATAAAAAAAATCCAATAATAACCATAAAAATAAAAGCAAAAGTGATAAAAATAAATATTTCTTTTTGAAGTTTATTAAACCATTTTAAATCATCATTTACTTCAAGAATAATAAATTTAGCACCTAAATAATAAGATTCTGGTTCTTTTATAAAATGTATACTAGAGTTTGTAGTATAAATTATATTATCTAATTTGACATTTTTATTATTTAAGGTAGAAAATATTAATTTTTTATCACTATCATAAATCGCTGATTTAAACTTTTCATCTCTTGGATAATATTTATATTTATCAAAATTAATATGTAAATCTTTTAGTCTCCAAATCAAATCATTAGAATATTCTTGAAGTATAATTCTTTGTTTTTGTAAAAAAAGATCTTTTTGGAATGTAAAATATAAAAAAGATATAAAAACTAATATAACAACAGTGAAAAACGAATATAAGGATAAAAATCCAAATAATGTTCTTTTTTCACTTTGAGATAAATCTATATCCAAGTTTTTTAAGGCTAACAATTTTTTCTTTTCCTAATATTTTTCTAAGATTTTTTATATATGTTCTTAAAGAACTGTTACTGTGCTGTTCATCATAATCCCAAAGATAATTATATATTTTATTATGACTTACTAATTCATCTTCACATTGTAAAAAAAGTTTTAATAATTTTAATTCCTTATAATGCAAATCTACAAGTATTTTATTTTCTTTTAACTCATTAGACCTTGTGTCAAAGGTAAAATCTTTATAAAAGCTTATTATAGTATGTTTTTTTGAGAATTCTTTTTTTAAAATAGTTTGAACTCTTAATAAAAGTTCTTTTAATGCAAAGGGTTTTCTAATATAATCATCACAACCACTACTAAAACCTTCTTCAAGATTATTCATAGAATTTAAAGAAGTAATAAAAATACAAGGCGTAAGATTATTTTGCTTTCTTATTAACTTAAGAAGTTCAAAGCCATTTAATACAGGAACATTAACATCAAATAAAAAAATATCAAATTTTTTCTCATATATTATTGCTTGAGCTTCGTCTGCATCATATACAGGAATAGCTTCAAAGCCTTCATCTTCTAAATAATCAATAATCGTTTGACTTAAAGATAAATCATCTTCTAATAATAATACTCTACTTTTCATTTTGTTTTTTTATTAGATTTTTAAGATATTGTTTTTTTTCTTTTTCATTCATCGTGCTTATTCTGCTTTTCAATTCTTTTTGGAACTTTGTATTATTTGGTTTTTTGACATAACCCATAATCGCTATTAACTCTTGTGTACTCATTTCTGAAAAGTTCTCAGCAAATACTAAAGAAGTGAAAAAGAAGATAAATAAAATGACAAATATTTTTTTCATAATTAATTCTTTTTATATTTTTTATATTCAATCATAGCATAATCATTGTGGAGGAATTGTGAAATATTGAGCAATAAATAAATTATAGCTATATGCTAGAATATAAACTGCTAGCTTATAATACTAAAGGAGTAATAACATATCTTCTTTTCTTTTCTGTTTCTTCTAAATCTAATATTTCATCATCTATACCTATTCTATCTTGTGCTGAACTTAGGATATCACCTGTGTGAATATTAATTAATTTAATAAATACAATTAAGTTTTTCTTTGTAAGTATATATGTCCCAACTACTGCATATCTTGAGCTTGTAATTGTTTGATTTTTAATATCTTTTTGTTTTCTTGTTAATACATTAAACCCGTGTTTCCCAAGCATAAAACCTGCACCTAGTTCAACTTCTTTTACAAGAATATCATTATTTAATAAACTATCTTTTAAGCTATGCGATAATAAAAATCCTAATCTTGAATGATTTTGTAATTTATCTAAATTTACAAAATCAGAAACAAGAACAACTTCATCTAAAGAAATATATCTTTTTAATTTTGTAGATGACTTTTTTACCAAGTTTGATACTAAACTATGAAAGTCATTTGTACCTCTCAAATCTTTATGATATGAACAAGAATTTAAAAATACAAGTAAAACTATTAAAGTAGAGAATAACTTGAATAGTTTATTTGTTTTTTTAATCATAAAGTTTATTTTTCTTTTATAATTCTAATTGTTCTAGCAGGTTTACAATCTTTAAACAAAATACAATCATTTCTTCTTTCGTGATTGTAAGTTGATCTTGCAGTTGAGATAATTTTCCCTGTAATATTATCAATAACTCTTGCATTTAACATAATCTTTCCATACTGTCTTGAATAAGTTCCTACAACTACATAAGTATTTGGTATATCACGTTTTAATTTTTTAACTTTTCTACTAATAAAGTATTCACCTTCATCATTTATAGATACATTTAATTGTCCTCTATATTCAATAATATTAAAACCTCTATTTGATAGTTCATTAATTAAACTTTCACTAATAATTCGACCAAATTCTGTAGTTTTTTTCAAGTTATCAAGTCTAACAAAAGAAGTTATCAATACAGGTTTATTTGTATTCATTTTTTTATTTCTCATCATTTGCGTAGCAAGTGAAGTAATGGTAGCTTCAATTGTATTTTGTTTCACAACATTTTTTTGTTTATCTTGTGCTATTTCTAAATGTTTTTTTGTAATTTGCACTTTAGTATTTTCGTCAGCTATGCCATTATTTGCATAATTAGCATTGTATTTTGATTGGTTGAATGTACAACTAACGAATAAAATTGTCGCAAATACGACAAAACCAATTTTGAAAAAAGCTGTATACATAAATTCCCCTTTGTATATGTGCCAAGATTTTATTAAAAAATAACTTACATACTCTTGAACCCAAATTAATTTACTAATTCAGAAAATACATAAAGTCAAACAATATCAATATATCACAAACTTAGCTAGTACTAATATAGTATAAGATATAATTGTCATTATTTATAAAAAACGTTTAAAACGAAGGAATGAAATGCATATCGAAGATATTGAACTTGGTGAAGACTTAAATTTTGAGCAAATGCTTAATGAGTCTTTCGAAAATACTGAAAATAACTCTATTGTTGATGGGATAGTTGTTGAGCTTACTGATGAGTTTGTCCTAATTGATGTTGGTCAAAAAATTGAAGGAAGATTATATCTTTCTGAAATTACCATTAATGGCGAGGTGCAATATAAGCAAGGCGACACTATTCAAGTAGTGCTTATGGGACTTAGAGGTGAGAGACCATCTATATCACATAAGAAAGTTCTTCAAAAGCTTAAGTTTGAAGCATTTATTCAACAGCACAAGGATAATTTGGAAGAAACTATCATTGAGGGAAAAATTACTTCTGTTAAAAATAGAGGTGGTTTTATCATTGAAGATGATAATGGTTTAGAATATTTTATGCCAATGGCACAATCATATTTAAAATCGTTTGGTGCTGTTGGTAAAAAAGTTAAGGCAAAAGTTCTAAAAGTAAATGCTGAGCAGAACTCTATTATAGTTTCAAGAAAAAAACTAATTGAAGAAGCAAAAATTCAAAAAGACTTGAAAGTTTCGCAAATTATGGAAAAGGGCGAAGTAGTTAATGGTATTATCAAAAAAATTACATCGTACGGAATGTTTGTTGATTTAGGTGGAATGGATGGACTTGTAAATTATAATGAAATATCTTATAAAGGTCCAGTTAATCCTGCGAATTATTATAATGAAGGTGATGAAGTTAGTGTTTTAGTTATGTCTTATGATAAAGTAAAACAACATCTATCTCTTTCTATTAAAGCAGCAATTCCAGATCCTTGGGAAGAAATTAGAGATGAATTAGAAGTTGGTGATACAATTACAGTTACTATTTCAAACTTTGAATCTTATGGAGCATTTGTTGACTTAGGAAATGATATTGAAGGATTATTGCATATATCTGAAATTTCTTGGAATAAAAGCATTAAAAATCCTAAAGACTTACTAACATTAGGTGATGAAGTTAATGTTGAAGTTATTGAATTAAGCGTTGAGAAAAAAAGACTAAGAGTTTCTTTAAAGAATTTACAAGAAAAACCTTTTAAACAATTTATAACAAGTAATAAAGTTGGAAATATTGTAAATGGTACAATAGCTACACTTACTGAATTTGGAGCTTTTATTACAATTGATGGAGTTGATGGTTTATTACATAATGAAGAAGTATCATGGGATTCTAGTGATAAATGTAAAAACTTATATAAAAAAGGTGATGAGATCGAAGTTAAAATCATTAAAATAGATTTTGACAAAGAAAATATTTCTTTAAGCGTTAAAGAAATATTACCATCTCCTGCGAAACAATTTCAGCAAGAACATAAAACTGGAGATATCGTAAAAGGTAAAATTAAAGATATAAAAGACTTTGGTATTTTTATTATTTTAGAAAATAATTTAGATGGTTTAATTAGAACAGAAGATTTAGAACCAGTTCTTGTTGAAGAAATAAAAATAGGAGATGACTTAGAAGCTGTTGTAATAAATATTGACACAAAAAGAAATAGAGTTAGATTATCAGTAAAAAGATTAGAACAACAAGAACAAAAAGAGCTATTAAAATCAGTAAATGATACATCTTCTATGACTCTTGGTGATTTATTAGAAAATAAACTTAAATAATATTATGAGTAAGTATACTATTGTTGTTTGTGATCATATTCATGAAGATGGATTAAATATATTAAAAGCAAGTAAAGACATAAATTATGTCTATGCTGCTGATATTGATAAAAAATCATTACTTAGTGTCATTAAAGATGCACATATAGTAATTACAAGAAGCTCTACAAATGTTGATAAAACTTTTTTAGACAAAGCTCTTAATTTAAAAGCATTAATAAGAGCTGGTGTTGGTTATGATAATGTTGATATTATTACATGTAGTAAAAAAGGTATTATTGCTATGAATGTTCCAACTGCAAATACTATTGCTGCAGTTGAGTTAACAATGGCACATATTTTATCTTGTATGAGAAAATTTCCTTATGCTCATAATCAATTAAAAGAGCAGAGAATATGGAAAAGAGAAGATTGGTATGGCAATGAATTATATGGTAAGAAACTAGGAGTTATTGGTTTTGGAAATATTGGACATAAAGTAGCATTGCGTGCTAAAGCTTTTGAAATGGATGTTATAACATATGACCCTTATATTCCTTCAACAAAAGCCACTGATTTGGGTATTGCTTATACATCAAATTTCCAAGATATACTAAATTGTGATTTAATTACAATTCATACACCAAAAAACAAAGAAACACTTAATATAATTAATGAAGAAGAAATTTCAAAAATGAAAAACGGTGTTATACTTATTAATTGTGCAAGAGGTGGATTGTATAACGAAGAAGCACTATATAATAATTTAAAATCTGGTAAAATAGCAATGGCTGGAATTGATGTCTTTATAAATGAACCAGCAGTAAATCACCCTTTATTAGATTTAAATAATGTGATAGTTACTGCACATTTAGGTGCGAATACAAAAGAGTCACAAAAGAAAATAGCTATACAAGCCGCACAAAATGCAATAGAAGCTGCAAGAGGTATATCATATCCCAATGCACTTAATTTACCAATTGATGAGTCTAAAATACCTGCATTTGTTAAACCATATATAGAATTAATACAAAAAATGGCATTTTTAAGTACACAAAATGACAAAAGTCCTATTCGTTCAATTTGTATTTCAGCACAAGGTGAGATAGCTTCTTATCTTGAACCCTTATTAACTTTTGCCACTGTTGGTGCTTTATTTGTTTGTAGTGGTGGGGAAGTTAATTATGTAAATGCTAAATTTTGGGCAGAAGAAAAAAATATCAAATTTTCTACTTCAAAAATAACACATATTGATGGATATAGCAATAAGGTATCTATTAAAATAATCACACAAAATGGTATAAATACAATATCTGGAACTGTATTTGATAATGAAATACAAAGAATAACAGAAATTGATGACTTTATTTTTGATATTGAACCAAAAGGTAATATGATAATGATTAGAAATTCTGATGTTCCTGGAGTTATTGGTGAAGTTGGAAAAATATTAGCTGATTATGGACTAAATATCGCAGACTTTAGATTATCAAGATATAAGAATGAAGCCTTAGCAGTAATTGTAATTGATGATTGTGCTACTGCCCCTGTATTAGAGAGTTTATCAAATATAGACGCTGCTATTTGTGTGACTTACGCAGAAATTTAAAGGAATATTATGGCAATTAGTATGAGTGAGTTAAAAAAAGGAATGAAGATTGAGCATGATGGCATACCTTATAAAATAATTGAATATCAACATGTAAAACCAGGTAAAGGTGCTGCTTTTGTTAGATGTAAGATTAAATCTTATTTAAATGATAAAGTAATTGAAAGAACATTTCATGCAGGTGATAAATGTGAAATTCCTGATTTAGAACAAAAAACAATGCAGTTTTTGTACGATGATGGCGATATGTTACAATTTATGGATAATAATACTTACGAACAAATTGCCTTGACTTATAAACAAGTAGGCGATGTCAAAAAATGGATTATTGATGGTACAAATTGTGATATGATGTTTTTTAAGGGAAAAGCTATAAGTGTCGAACCACCAATGACTATGGAACTTAAAATACTTGAAACACCACCAAATTTTAAAGGTGATTCTCAAGGTGGTAAAAAACCAGCAAGCTTAGAAGGTGGTGCAGTTGTTCAAATTCCTTTTCATATTGTTGAGGGTGAGTTTATAAAAGTTGATACTAGAACTGGTGAATATTTAGAAAAAGTTAAATAATTTTTTAAAATACAAGTTATTATTAAGGTAAATAAATAAATGACAAAATATATTTTTGTAACAGGTGGAGTATTAAGTTCGCTAGGAAAAGGAATCACTTCTGCATCTATTGCTACAATTTTAAAACAATCTGGATTTAGTGTTTCAATGTTAAAAATAGATCCTTATTTAAATGTTGATCCAGGAACTATGAGTCCTTTAGAACATGGAGAGGTTTTTGTAACTGCTGATGGTGCTGAAACTGACTTAGATATAGGACATTATGAGCGTTTTATTGGTACGACATTAAGTGCTAAGAATAACTTTACAACAGGACAGGTTTATCAAAGTGTTTTAAAAAAAGAGAGAGAAGGTGGCTACTTAGGTAAAACAATTCAAGTAGTTCCTCATATTGTTGATGAAATTAAAGATAGAATTAGAAGAGCTGGAAAAGAACATGAGTTTTTAATAGTTGAATTAGGTGGAACTGTTGGGGATATTGAAGGTTTACCTTTTATGGAAGCTATTCGAGAATTAAAACATGAATTAGATAATTCCAACACTATGAATATTCATGTTACTTTAATACCTTATTTAGCAGCAGCTGGTGAGCTTAAAACAAAACCAGCACAACATGGAGTACAAGAATTAAGAAGAATTGGTATTACTCCACATATGCTTGTATGTAGGACTGAAAGACCCCTACCAAAAGACTTAAAAAGAAAACTTGCAATGTTTTGTGATGTGAATTCAGATGCAGTTATTGAAGCTAATGATGCTGCTTCTATTTATCAAGTCCCTTTAAATTTTATAAAAGAAGGTATTTTAAGTCCTTTATCAAATCATTTTAATATTAAAATTAAACCAAATATGGAAAAATGGGAAACATTAGTTAAGCAAATTATTTTACCTAAAGATGAAATTACAATTGCATTTGTTGGTAAATATTTAGAGTTAAAAGAATCTTACAAATCATTAACAGAAGCATTAATTCATGCAGGTGCTAATTTAAATACAAAAATAAATATTAATTGGTGTGATAGTGAAAGAATTGAAGATGTAGGAGCTTATGAAATTATTGGAAATTCTGATGCTATTTTAGTAGCAGGTGGATTTGGTAATAGAGGAATTGATGGAAAACTTAAAGCAATTAAATATGCAAGAGAAAATGAAACACCATATTTAGGTATTTGTTTAGGTATGCAATTAGCTGTGATTGAATATGCAAGAAATGTTCTAGGTTTAGAAGATGCTAATTCTATTGAATTTGATAAAGAAACTTCTAATCCTTTAATTTATTTAATTGATGAATTCATTGATCAAAGTGGAGATACTCAATTAAGAACACATAAATCACCAATGGGTGGGACTATGAGATTAGGGGAGTATCCTTTTAATCCAAAAGATGGTACTAAAATCAAAAAAGCTTATGGAAACAATGAAGTATATTTTGAAAGACATAGACATAGATATGAAGTAAATCCTTTTTATAAAACTAATTTGGAAAATGCTGGAATGATTATATCAGGTGATTCAAATGGTTTAATTGAAACAGTTGAAATTAAAGATCACCCTTGGTTTGTTGGAGTTCAGTTTCATCCTGAGTTTACTTCTAATTTAGAAAAGCCTAATCCTATTATTTTAAATTTTATTAAAGAGGCTTTAAATAATAGATAAACAAGATTTAATCACTAAAGAGAAATTATTTTCTATTTTAAGCAAAAGACATAAAAATAGAAAATTTTCTAAATTATCACAAATTCCAAAGCCCGATACTTTTAAAGATATAAAAAAAGCTACAAAAAGAATTAAAAAAGCTATTTTAAACAAAGAACAAATTACAATTGTGGGTGATTATGATGTAGATGGTGTCGTATCAACAACAATTATGATTGATTTTTTTAATCTTATAAATATTGAAGTTAATTTTATAATACCAAATAGATTTAAACACGGTTATGGCTTATCTGTCAAAATAGTTGATATGATTACTTCAGGTTTAGTAATTACTGTTGATAATGGTATAGGTGCTTGTGAAGCAGTAAACTTACTAAATAATAAAAATATAGATGTAATCATTACAGATCACCATACTGTTTCAAAGAATATCCCAAATGCTTATGCAATAATTAATCCAAAACAAGAAGATTGTAAGTTTGTAGTAAAAAATATTTGTGGTGCTCAAGTTGCTTGGTATTTATGTGTTGCTTTAAAACAAGAATTACAAGTAGATATTGATATGGCAAGTTTTTTTGACCTCTTATGTCTTGCTATAATTGCTGATATAATGCCAATAACTGACCTTAATTATCTAATGGTAAAATATGGTTTAAAAAAAATCAAATCATCACAAAGACCTGCTTTTAAAAAATTAAATGAAAAAATGAAAAAAAATATTTTTATTTCAGATGATATAGCATTTTTTATAGCACCCTTGATTAATAGTGCAGGACGAATAGATGATGCAAAACTTGCCTTATCTTTCTTATTATCAAAAGATGAATATGAAGCAAGTCATAATTTAAGTGTGCTTGAAGAATTAAATTCATATAGAAAAACCATTCAAGAAAGTATTTTACAAAAAGCATATATTAAAACAAGAAAGCAAGATAAAGCTATTGTAGTTTGGGGTGAAGATTGGCATGAAGGAGTAATAGGCATAGTTGCTGCTAAATTATTACATAAGTATAAAAAACCAGCTTTTGTATTTTCTATTTCTAATGGTATTGCAAAAGGAAGTGCAAGAGCTAATGCAAATATTAACCTTTACTCAATAATTAAGCAAACTTCTAAACTTTTACTTGGTTTTGGTGGGCATAAAAATGCTGCTGGTTTATCTTTAGATGAAAAAAACCTTGAAGAATTTAAAGTTCAGATTAATGCACAATTAGAAAAAGAAACACAACTATATATAGAACCTAAAGTATTAGGGGAAATAGATGTATCTTGCGTTGATTTAGAGTTTATTGAGATAATACAAAGGTTTGAACCTTATGGCTTAGATAATATTAAACCAATATTTTTTATAAAAAAGGCAAAAATACTAAAAGTAGAACTATTTGGAAAAGATAAAAATCACTTAAAATTAACTCTAAATAGTAATGGATTTATATACGAAGCTTTAAAGTTTTACTCAACACAAAATATAGATGACCATTATATAGACTTAATAGTTAATGTTACTAAAAATGAATTTATGGGAAAAATTTCCATACAATTTTTAATTCAAGATATTTTATAATAAGATATATTTTTTATTTAAATAACTCTACAATGTACAATTATTATCTATGGACATAAATTTACACAACTCACACGAAACTGAGTTAGCACTTCTTTTTGAACAAATTATAGGAATTTTTTTTCTTTTAGCTTCTTTTTTATATTTATACATTGCATTGTGATTTATAAAATCTGTAAGCATTAAAACAAAATCTGTATTTTTAGGAATATCTTTCCTGCACGCACTAGATTTTTTTCTAGTGTCCCAATGGGTTATACTATATATTCCAAACTTAGCTAAAATACCTTGAATGGTACTTATCTTATCTCCTCCAATTATTAAAATACTCATCTTATTTCCAAAGTAATGACTTTTTTAATTTCTTCTTTTAAAATGTTTTTAAGCATATTTTTCCTTTTTAAATTTATATTGATATGAAATAGTATCAAAACAAACTTAATTTATACTGATTATGATAACTATTATTATATAATAGATAGAGCTAGAAAATAAATTAAAATATTCTAAAATTAAATTTTATAAAAAAAGTAGCATTATTCAATGGATTAATCTAGGTTCTTATGTACCACTTTAAGTGTGAATTGGAGATTTTATATAGGTGTCTTGTACTTATGAGTTGAATTGAGGAATTAAAACAAAAAAAGGAGTGAAAACGAATTCACTCCTTTTAATATATTTCTTGCGAAAACAAACTATAAAATAGTAACGTTCTCTGCTTGAGGTCCTTTTTGACCTTCTCCTATTTCAAAAGAAACTTTTTGTCCTTCTTCAAGAGAAACTCTTCCATATCCAGTGTTATTGATTTGTCTAAAGTGTACAAATACATCTTTACCACCATCATCTTGTTGAATAAACCCAAAACCTTTTTCACTATTAAACCATTTTACTGTTCCGTTAACTTGCTCTGCCATTATGCAATTCCTTTAAATATAATACACCTCATCACTGAAGTGGTCGAAAATAAAAAAGTGAAATATTTCTTTAGGTGTATTATGCTGTTAACTTAAAAAAAAGGCTAGCAATAAAAACAATCCAAAGATGAAAGTCACAATCATCTTTCTGTCACAAAATTATAGCTAAAAATAATAATAATAGCAAACTTTTGTATAAGTACATTTCATATTTATCTTAATTGGAGTATTCTTTAGTAAATAAAGAGTATTAAAAAGCCATTTTAAGTATGATAAATAAGGAAGGCAGTAAGCATAACTATCTTTTGCATATTCTAAAATGAGCATTAGCTTAGTAGTTAAGCATACTTACTTTAAGCATCTTATGAGTGATATAATATATTTATTTTATTTTATTTATAGTTTGTAGAGATACACTTAAAATAAATTTTGATAGAATACAAAAAATAAAAAAGGAAAATAATGCAATACAATATTACACAAGCAGTATTTGGAAGTAGACCAAATGTAAGTTTACCAAATCCAGAAATATTAAATATTATAAAAGAAGAAGGAATGAGACAAATAATTCATGAACATTATGAATTATTAAAAGTATCGTCTATTAAAGAACTATTTCCTCCAAATGAAAAAGCACTTGAAATGGCAAAAAAACATGCTTCTGATTTTTTTATTCAAATTTGTGGGGGTACACGACACTTCGATGCCAATAGAGGTAGACCGATGATGGTAGGACGACATTCACCTTTTAAAATCACAAAAGAAGCAAGAGTGGTATGGCTAGAATCATACATTCCTATTTTAAAAAAATTAGATTTAAGCGATGAGTTGAAATTGTCTTTTTGGAATTATTTAGATATTTTTTCAATATGGATGATTAATACTGAAAGTCACAATGAAAGTTCTTTTCATTCGTAAAGTAAAAAACCAATAATATTGGTTTTTTATTGACTCATATTTGCTTGTAAAAATTTATTTAAAGAATTTGCAAAAGCTTGTGCATCCTTTGCTCCAAAAGCACTAGGTCCAGATGTGTGTTCTCCACTATCTCTAATATTTTGCATTAAGTTTCGTATAGCTAAGTATTGTTGAATATTATCAACTGTATATATCTCACCTCTGTGATCTATTGCATGAGCCATTTTACTGATACATCTATTAGCTAAGGGAATATCAGCTGTTATTACAAGGTCATCTTTTTCTAAGATATTTATGATTTCATCATCAGCTTCATTCGCACCTTGATTAACTACTTTATAGGAAATATATGAAGATTTACCTATATGTATTTTTTTATTTGCAATTACGATAGTTGTAAGCTTTCTTTTTTCTATTGCTCGCAGTATAATTGGTTTTAATAAATTAGGAAACGCATCTCCATCAATGAATAAAGTCATTTTTACTTCTCCTAAAGATAGAGATAAATTTAGCATATAAAATCCTTATTAAATAAGAATATTATATTAAGTTTTTAAAGTGTTATATTTCCTATTTCTCTATCTATCATAAATAAACCACGACCTTCTATTCCTATGATTTCTATTTTATCTAAAATAGATTTGAATAGTTTTTCTTCTTCATGTTGCTCTGCTACATACCATTGTAAAAAGTTAAAAGTAGAATAATCTTTTTGGCTTAAAGCAAGGTCTACAAGCTCATTTATTTGAGAAGTTATCATTTTTTCATGTTCATATGTTTGCTCAAATACAGCCTTAAGATCAGTAAATTCGATATCTGGTTTTTTAATAGCATCAATGATAGCTAAAGCACCTGTATCTTGAACATAATCAAATATCTTTTGCATATGTGACATCTCTTCTGAGGCGTGACTTTTCAAAAATTTAGCAGAACCATTAAGCCCTTTATAGTCACACCAAGCACTCATTTGCAAGTATAAATTAGAAGAATAAAACTCTAGGGAAATTTGTGCATTTAACTTTTGTAATACATTTTGACTTAACATATTTATAACCTTTTTATTATTTATTTTACTGTAAATATGGTATAAAAATTTTACTTAGCAATACTTTAATTTATGAAACAATCTTTATATTTCATCATTATAATTAGTGCTATAAATATTCGAAATAACTTAAAATAAAAATAAAAAGATATAATTTATTTGGGTATACTACTTGTGTATTTTGTCTAAAATACGACTTATAATTTCACTTAGATAAGGAAGATATGAAATTTATATTTATGATATTAATCGGTCTAAACATATTTGCCAATGAAATTAATATTAATTTTAAGAATTTAAAAATTATGGAATTAATAAAAATTACATCCAAAATTCTTGATAAGAATATATTAAATACCTACAAAATAAAAGGCAAAGTTAATTTTTTATCAAACAAAGCTATTAATAAAGAGAATATTTTAGATATTTTATTGTTTACTTTAGAATCTAAAGGTTTTACTTTTGAAGCAAACAATGATATTGTAAGAATTATTAAAATAAATGAAAAATCTACAAATATCAAAACTATTAAGCTTCAAAAGTATTTTGCAATAGATGCAAAAAGTGAACTAGAAAAAATTTCCAAACTAGCTTTTAATGAACAATCTAAAGTTAGCATAGTAGCTAATACTTATGATAACTCCATAGTATTAATAGGGAATCGTAAAAATATACAATATTTATCTTCACATATTTTGAAACTTGATAAACTAGATACAGTTTTAAAAACTGAAACTAGGCTCATAGATTTAGAAAATACACAAGCTAAAGATATAAAAGAAATAATTGAAAATATGCTAAAACAAAAAGTTGATAATAAAGGTAAGTATACAACAAACATCACAATGGATAAGCAAAATAATACTATATTATTATTTGGGCAAAAAAATACTTTAGATGATTTATCAAAATTAATAAAACAATTAGACAAAGCAAAATTACAAGTTTATGTAAAAGCTAAGATTATTGAACTTAATAATGATTTGTTAAATGAAGTAGGAATTAAATATGGAATTTTAGGAGGAAGAATTCATAATGGAGGATTGTATAGCTTTAGTTCTTCATTAAATAATGGTAATGCTAGTTTATTAAAATCTAAAAATTTTAATTTACAAGTTCCAAATCTAAAATCATCTCTAGCCTTAGGCGCTAGCTTGAGTTTACTTAATAAAACTTATGCCTTAAATATTCTATCCCAACCATCAATATTGTGCATTAATAATAAAGAAAGTTCTATTTATGTAGGAGATACCGTATCTATTCAAACAGGTACAACTATAACTAATGGTGGGAATATTACTAATACTTATAAAAGACAAGATATCGGATTATTATTAAAAGTTAAGCCTCAAATATCAAGAAATAACAAAGTTACCTTAGATATTCACGTAATACTAGAAGGAATAAAAAATATTAATGCAAATAGTACAAATCCGAATACTTCAAAAAAAGAAATTATTACAACGGCAATAGTTAATAATGGTGAGAGTATTATACTTGGTGGTTTACTTGAACAAAAGAATGAAAAAACAATAGAAAAAATACCCTTTCTTGGCGATATTCCTCTTCTTGGTGAACTCTTTACAAATAAGCTTCATTCAAGACAAAATAAGAATTTGGTCATAATTGTAACTCCTTATATTATTCCTAAAAGCAAAGACTTAACTTATGTAAGAAATGAATTAGCAAAATTACAGCTAATGGAAGATGAATATTTAGAAGATATTATAAGCAACTTACTAAATAAAAAAAACAAAAAACAAACTATTTTAAATATAGAACAAAAAAATAAACAAATGCATGAGAAACGCTTAAAAGCTATATTTAATTTTAAATAGGCTTTTGCTTACTTTGGTCTTTTATCGTAATTGATATTATTTTTTGCTCTTTTAAAGGTTTATTTCTTTTATCTGTAGGTATAAAATTTAGCTTTTGTACTATATCCATACCTTTTATTACATAAGCAAAAATTGTATGCTTACCATTTAACCAATATGTAGCAACACTTGTAATAAAAAATTGACTGCCATTTGTATTTCGTCCAGAATTTGCCATGGCAACAATACCAGCTTTATCAAAAAGTGCTTTTGAACTAAATTCATCTTTAAAAGCTTTACCCCAAATTGACTCTCCTTTCATACCTGTACCACTTGGGTCTCCGCTTTGAATCATAAAATTTTTTATAATTCTATGAAAAGTTAGTCCATCATAATACTTATTTTTAGAATGAGTAATAAAGTTTTCAACTGCCTTGGGTGCTATATCAGGTCTTAACTCAATTTCAATGGTACCTTGTGTTGTTTTTAAAACAGCAATAGGATTAGATCCTTCTAGCAATAAGACTAGAGAAAATAAAATAAAAAATAGTTTTGTCATAAAAATCCTTTTTTCAAGTATTTATAAAAAAATAGTATATTCTTATTTTTTTTAAGCTTTTATTAATAGCTTATTTCAGTATAATAAAATATTGAAGCACTTACACAAAAATTGATATTATAAAAAGGATAATATATGGAAATACCAGCAATACCACAACCAACATTTTATATATTCAAATGTGAACATCGCTCAGCTCCTGGCATACCAAAACCTTCTTGTGTAAATGAACAAAGTAGAGATTTGTTTGATCACTTAAGCCAAGAAATGATGAGAAAAGGAATTATGGGTCCAGTACTTGCTATTAAAACATCTTGTTTGGGGCGCTGTCAAATGGGACCACTTATGATAATTGAACCAGGACATCATATGTATTGTCAATTGTCTAAGGAAAAAATAGATAGAATTATAAAGGAGCATATAATAGATGGAAATATAGTAGAAGAATTTTTAATTCCAAAACAATACTGGGGTGATAGTATTGTTTTAAATAAGACTTAACAAAAGGTTAAACATATGACAATTGAAATGCTTTATAGCAAGATACATAGAGCAACAGTTACAGATGCTAATTTACATTACATAGGTTCTATTACAATAGATGAGGAGCTACTAACTGCCTCAGCTATTAAAGTTGGACAAAAAGTTGAAATAGTTAATGTAAATAATGGTGAAAGATTTGCTACATATGTTATAAAAGGTAAAGCAGGGCATAAAGATATTTGCTTAAATGGGGCAGCAGCTAGAAAAGTTGAAATTGGCGATAAGATAATTATTATTGCTTATGCTTCATATACACAAAAAGAATTAGAACACTATGAACCAAAAGTTGTAATATTAGATGAGCAAAATAATATTACAGAAATTACAAATAAATTAGAAGGAGATAACAATGATTAATGGTTTAGACTTAAGTAAGCTTAATTTGAATGATATAATGGGTCAAATGAAAGATATAGCTAATAAAACAAAAGAAGAGGATAGTAATAAAAAGTTTACATCACAAGTTGGTGGGGGTTTAATAAAGCTTACGCTTAATGGTAATTGCGAAGTTACAGATTTAAAAATTGATGATACTTTATTAAGTGATAAAAATATGTTACAAATACTTTTGATATCTTCAATGAATGATGTCTTAAAGCAAGTGGAAGAAAATCATAAAACTTCAAGTATTAATTTTATGAAAAACTTTAACCCACTTGAACAAGAAAAATAACATAAATAAACTAATCAATGATTTTGAAGATTATTTAATAAATAATCTTCCAAAAAGTGTGACATTTCATCCTTATTTTGAAGATGCTTTATCTTATACATTAAAAGCATCTGCAAAAAGATTTAGACCTATGTTGCTACTTTGTGTAGTTCGTGCAAATAATACTTTATTTCTTAAAAATGCTATGAGTGTTGCGTTGAGCTTAGAAATGATTCATACTTATTCTTTAATTCATGATGACCTTCCAAGTATGGATAATGCTAATTTAAGAAGAGGACTTAGTACTTTACATACTAAGTACGATGAAGTAACTGCTATATTAGTAGGAGATGCTTTAAATACTGAGGCTTTTCATTTACTCTCACAAGCACCTTTTAGTAGTGATATTAAAATTGAACTTATTAAATGTTTATCTCAAAATGCAGGAATAAATGGAATGATTATTGGTCAAGCTATTGATTGTTATTTTGAAAATCAAACATTAGAACTTAAAAATTTAGAATTTCTACATATTCATAAAACTGCGAAACTAATAGCAGCTTCATTAAAAATGGGTGCAATTATTTGTGAATTAGATTCCAAAGTACAAAATGATTTATATAATTTTGGCTTAGATATTGGTCTTTTGTTCCAAATTCAAGATGATATCATTGATGAAACTCATTCAAGTAAAGAAGCTGGTAAAACAACTAATAATGATACAAATAAAAATTCTTTTGTAAATTTACATGGGCTTACATTAGCTATAAATGTAGCAAATCAATTAGCACAAAAATGTATAAACACTCTTAATAACTTTGAAGAACATTTAAAAGAATCCTTAAAAGAAAGTTTATTAGAATATATATATAGACACATTAAAAAGCAATAATATTTACAAGTTATTGTTCAATAATTAATAATACTTAAGAAAGATAAAAATATACTTTTTATAAGGTATTTTTTATAATTGTGATATACTTTTTAAAAAAGGTTAATATTATCATGGCTAATATTCCTATAATAAGTATATTTTCAAATAGCTTATTTAGAAAAATATTTATGATTTTATTTATAAGTATATCTTTGATTTTGCTAATTTTTGCACTACAAGCATTGAAATTACAAAAAAGTTCTCTTATTGATTCTTTACATTTCGAAGCTAAAAGTATATGCGATGAAATTATTTTTTATAACAAAGAAGATATATTAATTTATAATGAAATTAATATTTTCGAACAAAGTTATGAATATGTACAAGAAAATGAACATATACTAAATCTAATAATTGCTAAAACAAATGAGAATCCTATAAAAATTGAACACAACAAATGGTCTATGCTAGAAAAAAATTTCAAAAAAATCAATCAACAATCAAAACCTTATGACATTATTCTTAACAACAAAGGTCAAGAAGTTTTTTATTATGAATGTCCAATACAATTATCTTTAATTAACAAAGGTTGGATTTATTTAAATTTATCACTTGATGATTATAATAAAAGAGTAGATATAATTAATAATCAATTATTATATTTAGCAATGATTTTATTTCTTATCATAATCTTCATCTCATATTTTATAGCAAAAACATTTTCAAAACCTATTATTAAACTAAATGAAGTATCAAAACAAATTGCACTGGGAAATTTATCTTTAAGAGTTGATATTGATTCAAATGATGAAATAGGAAATTTAGCCAAAACTTTTAATACTATGGTTAATAATCTTGAACATTCAAAAAAAGAACTTATTAAATCTCACGAGAAATTAGAATATAGTGTTAAGCTAAGAACACAAGAACTGGTAGAGGTAAATATTCAATTAAACTATAAGTCAATTGAATTAAATGAATTAAATGAAACTTTAGCACACAAAGTTCAAGAAGCAATAAAAAAACAACAAGACCAAGAACAAATTTTAATCCAACAATCAAGGTCAGCAGCTATGGGAGAGATGATAGGAAACATTGCTCATCAATGGAGACAGCCTTTAAATATCTTAGGATTAATTATTCAAAATATTCATTTTTCTTATCAAATGAATGAATTAACTAACGAATTTATGGATAATGCTGTTAAAAAAGCAAATATTCAAACAAATAATATGTCAAAAACAATTGATGATTTTAGAAACTTTTTTCAGCCAAATAAAGAAAAAAAATCTTTTTTATTAAATGAAGTTGTACAAAAATCTTTGCTCTTAGTAGAATCCCCATTTTCTTACAATAATATTAAACTAATAGAAAAAATAAATAAGGTACAAAATGTTTACGGCTTTCCAAATGAATTTTCACAAGCATTAATTAATATATTAAATAATGCAAAAGATGCCTTAGTTGAAAATAAGATAAAAGATTCAACTGTAATAGTAAGTGTATTTGATGATGATAAGTTTGGTTATGTTACAATACAAGACAATGCGAAGGGAATTAAAAAGAATGTAATTGGTAAAATATTTGATCCGTATTTTACTACAAAACAAGATGAAAAAGGTACAGGTATCGGTCTTTATATGTCTAAAATAATTATTGAACAAAATATGCTAGGTAAACTAGATGTTCACAATAGTTCTAATGGTTCATTATTTACTATAAAAATACCACTTCATAAAGGATATAATTTATGTTAAATACATCATACGATATTGACAAAACACTATTATGGAATTTAACTATCTTATATGTTGAAGATGAGAAATTAATTACGCAAGAAGTAGAGTTTTTCTTATCTAAGTATATTAAAAATATACATATAGCCCATGATGGAGAAGAAGGCGAGAGGCTATATCATAAAATTAAACCAGATATTATAATCACAGATATTCAAATGCCTAAACAAAATGGTTTAGAAATGATAAAAAAAATCAATGACAACAACATTCCTGTTATTGTAACAACAGCATTTAGTGATGTTGAATATTTTGTAGAAGCTTTAGAGCTTAATATTAATAAATATATTATTAAACCTATTGATTTAAAAAAACTTTTAGAAGATATCCAAGAATGTGCAACTATTAACAATATCAAAAATGAACTTTTTAAACACGATAATTTAATGAATATAATAAATACAAATATTCTTCTATCAATAACAAATACAAAAGGTATTATTATTGAAGTAAGTGATGCTTTTTGTAAGTTTGTAGGGTATTCAAAAGAAGAAATCATTAATAGCTCTCATGTACTATTTAAGCACAAAGACACACCTAGTTCTTTCTATAAGCATTTGTGGTCTTCAATAAAAAGTGGTAAGATTTTTGTAGGAGAAGTTAAAAATATCAAAAAAAATGGTGAGGAGTATTTTCTTAAGATTAGAATAACACCTATTTTTAAAGATAATATTATTATTAATTATATCGCAATAGGTGAAAATATTACGGACAAAAAAAAACTAGAACTATTAGTAATAGAAGATGATTTAACCAAACTATACAATAGAAGACATTTTAATGAAATTTTAAATAAAGAAACTAGAAGAATTAAAAGACATAAAGGTACATTGCATATGTTGATATTAGATATTGATTATTTTAAAAAATATAATGATACATATGGTCATCCACAAGGAGATGAAGCTTTACGGATAATTGCAAATATTTTTAAAAGCTCTATGACAAGAGTTAGTGATTATGCTTTTAGACTTGGGGGTGAAGAGTTTTGCTTAATTTATACAGATATGAGCAAAGAAGAATCGATAAATTTATCAAAAAGAATTGTTAAAAATGTTGAAAATTTGAAAATAAAACATAGAGCAAGTATTATTTCTCAATATTTAACAATATCAGCAGGATTAATTATTGAAGATGGATCAAATATAGATGAAAAGCTTTTATATAAAAATGCAGATGAAGCTTTATATATAGCAAAAATGAATGGTAGAAATCAAGTTGTGATTTCTAAGCATTGTGTAAAATAAATGGTAAATAATGAAAGTTTTATTATTAGAAGATGATTTAGCTCTTAGTGATATTTTACAAGATCATTTAATTCATAAAAAAATTGATGTAACATTATGCAATAATGGTCAAGAAGCTTTAGAGTATTTGGTTGAAGAAGTTTTTGACTTTGCAATTTTAGATATTAATACTCCTATTGTATCTGGACTTAAAGTATTAAAAATTATTAGAAGTGAATATAAAATAACAATACCAATTATAATAATAACTGCATATCATGATACAAAATATCTAAAAGAAGCTTTTGAGAATCAAGTTGATGATTATATTAAAAAACCATTTGACCTAGAAGAACTTGACCAAAGAATTAATAAACTTTGTCGGCATTTTTCGATTGAACAAAAAGATATTATAAAAATTGATAATATCTTTTTTACTCCATATGAATGTGAATTAGTAATCAATAATAAGAGAGTTTTTATAGCCAAAAAAGAAAGAGATATCTTAAAGTATTTTATTACACATAAAAATAGAGTAATTTCAAGTGAAGAACTATTACAAAATATTTGGCAATATAGTGAGCAACCAAGTGATGCGACAATAAGAGTTTATATAAAAAATTTAAGAGAATTATTAGGTAAAGATAGAATTATTACAATTAGATCACTTGGATATAAATTTGAACAAAAGTGAAAAAAAATCACTTTTTAGTTTCTTGCTAATATATGCAGGCTCAACGCTATTGATGCTAGGCGTATTATTATACTCTTATTATGTAAATGAACTTGAAGCATTAGATACACATTGTACAATACAAATGCAAAGTACTGCAAATAAAATAAGAGGCGATATTCTAAAAGCTTATATGGATAAAGAAACATTTAATCCAAGCAAACTAAAAGAAAACTCTATGAAGTATGGCTTGTTTTCTAAAAATAAAAAAGAAATTTATTCTAATTTATTTAACAAAGAATTAAAATTTGATAACACATCTTATTTTAGTGATACTCATTCTTTTCATATCTCAACAATAGATGAAAATATGGGGATAGATGTAAAATATATTATAATAGAAACTGATCAGCTTCCAAATGATGTGAAAGAATTAAAATATATTATGATTGGCATTTTAATATTTAGTACTATCTTTATTCTTCTTGTTGGTTATTTCCTAGCAAGGCTTTTATTAAAACCAATAAAGAATAAATTTGAAATACTTGATAATTTTATTAAAGATAGCGCTCATGAATTAAATACTCCTGTTTCTATTTTATTAGCTTCAAGTTCGACTTTAAAACAAGGTAGACATGAAGAAAAAATGCTAAAATATATTATAAGTAGTGCAAAGCAAATATCACAAATTTATAATGATATGCACTTTTTAGCTTTCGATGATAAAAATATTTCTTTGGATGAACTTATAAATTTAGATGAACTAACATATGAGTGTATTGACTTTTATAAAGATATAGCACTTATAAAAAATATAGAGATAATCACAAAAATAGATACTATTACTATTTTTATAGATAAGATGAAAATGCAAAAAATACTTAATAACTTAATATCCAATGCAATTAAATATTCAAAAAAAGATGGGCAAATTATTATTTGTATTAAAAATAATATTTTAAGTATACAAGATTTTGGTATTGGTATTACACAAGAAGATCAAAAAATTATATTTAAGCGTTATAAAAGAGGAAGTAACAACGAAGGTGGTTTTGGCATTGGACTTGACATAGTCTCAAAAGTATCAAAAGAATATAATTTAAGTTTAAATCTTAATTCTAAACTCAAACAAGGTTCAACTTTTTCAATTGATATGAAAAATATTATAAAACAATCGCCTAAAGCTCATTGAACTCAAAATAAAATATAAACACTATGTGGTAGCTGTGAAGGGACTTGAACCCTTACATCAGTAAAGATATGTGATTTTGAATCACACGCGTCTACCAGTTCCGCCACACAGCCACTAAAAGCTTATTTTAAACTAAAATAAGTTAAGAAATAAAAAAGGTTCTTTTAAAATATAAGGAACCTTTTTTAATATAAAAATGAATTAAGAGTTTTTATTAGCTACTGATTCTTTTAAATATTTTCCTACTTTAAATTTAGCTACAGTGGTAGCTGGAACATCAACTGTTCTATCAGTACCTGGTACTTTCGCAATTCTTGCAGCTCTATCTGCTGTACTAAATGTACCAAAACCTATAAAACTAACCACTTCTCTTTTAACTAATGTCTCTGTAATAGTTTCTAAAACTGCTTCAATAGCAACTTTAGTGTCTTTTTTAGATAATCCAGCCTTAACAGATACTGCATCGATAAACTCTGCTTTGTTCATAAAAGAACTCCTTCAAATAAAATTTGAATAACTTTATAGTAATAAAGCTTTAAAATAGCTAAATTAAGCCTTAGAATGGTCTTTTTAGAGTTTTTTTAAATTTATTATTAAAATGAAAATTTTATATTCATCAATCTTACGGAGTTTTCTAAGATAGCTACTTTTTTTACTAATTGATTAATATCTCTATCATAAACATAAGTACCTATTCCTTTAATAATCATCAAGTGATTATTCGTTTGTTTCAGATATTTTGTTATTTCTAAAGTGTTTCTATCATACCAAGTATCAAAATCACCAGGGTCATAAATCTTAATTGAGCCAAATGTTGTTTTACCAAAATAGTCATTAAAAACAATTTCATCATGATTAAACGTATATGCTGTTGTATAAATAGGAACACCAAATGCTATGTATTTTGCTTCATGTATGTTGTTGTATATACTAGCATGAACATGTGCCTCAATACTTGCTATATTCCACCTGTAATCTTCTTTATTAATATTTAATTCACAAAAAGATTTTTCTTCCATTTCATCGAAAATCGCATCTGCTGTATTAATAACAAAAGAATCATGGTTGATTTTTTTTGATATAGAACCATGATATATTCCAAAAAAATTTTTTCTAAACATTGTTAGAGATAAATTACTCAACATTTTTACCGTATTAATATCAATCATAATTACAAATCCTAATTATTTCTATTTTAAAGTAAAACCTAATAATAAGCTTTTATCACAATACCCTTACTTTCTTTTATAGATGTCACATAATAATTAGTTGGGATTATAATAATATCTGATTTTAATACTTCTTTAATATGCCAAAAAGCTTCAAGCACTCTCTCTCTTGCTAGCCCCTTAAATAAATATTCTTTTACAGTTTTTTTAACATCTTTAGGTAAATTCTTAAAATCATTTGTATTTAATTTTTCATATAAAACATCATCATCTTGAGCAATAACTCCAATAATTTCAAATCTAGCTAATTTTTTATATTTATTTATAAATATTTTTATATTATCTTTACAACTTTTTGATAAAAAATTACTTCCCTTTTTTGATTTATAGCATTTTAAAAGCTTAAATTTTTCAGAAAGAAATAGTTTTCTTACATCTAAGTTACTTACTGTTGTTATATTTTGTATTTTTGAACTTCCTAATGTTTGAATTTTTTTATTCATAAAATTTATTTGTTTCTTATGTGTTTCTTTTAATTTGTTCATTTCTTCATTCATAAAAACAATTTCTTGCATATATTTTGCTTTTACTTTTTCAATAGTTTTTTTATTTTGATTTTCATTAATATTTTCTTGATTTTGAATTACATTTTTACTTTTTGCTGTAGGTGCGATATTTGTTTTATTTTGTTCAACTAATACATAAAAAATTATACAAATCAATATGAAATTAATAAATATTAAAATATACATTAAAAGGTTATTAATTGTTTTTTTATTATCATTTGCTATTCTTTGAATACCTGAGTTAGCTTTATTTTGTTTTATAAAATCTTGTTTTGTATTGTTTTCTTGTCCAAAAGTTTTTTTTAATGCCAATTTTAACTCTTCAGTTTTATCATCTACCATAACGCTAGTCCTTGTTTCTTAAATAAATAAATAAGATTAATGTAATAATAGCTAAAAAAAGTGGATAAAAAAATAAATACTCTTTTAAAATAATCTTATTTCCTTTAATCTCTGATTTTTCAAGAGTATCTATTTGTTTATAAATTTGTATTAAATCTTGTTTTGAATATGCAAAAAAAGATTTTCCCTTAGATTTTTTTGCAATTTTATCTAAGATAACTCCATTAATCACTCCAATACCTATGGTATATACTTTAATCTTATATTTTTTCAGCATTTTAATCAATATATTAAAAGGAATTTTACTAGAGTTATCTTCTCCATCTGTTAATAATATGATTATCTTACTTTTTGATTTAGATGTTTTTAAAATATTTACACTTGATATTAGAGAATCAATAATAGCTGTTTGCTCACCTACCATACCTACATCAAAATAATTTATAATTAAACTTTGAGCTTCTTTATCAAAAGATAAAGGTGATGCCATCATAACTGAACTTCCAAAAATAATTAATGCTATATTATCATTTATTCTTTTTGGAATAAAATCTTTTATAATTTCTTTTACTACTTGAAACCTTGTTTGATATTGATTATTTGGATTAAAGCCCAATTTATTCATAGATCCACTTGTATCAATGTTTAAGACAATATCTATACCATTTTTTTTGATAATTTGAGTATTTTTTATTTTAATAGGTGATGCTAAAGATATTATTAAAGAAACAATTATGAAATATTGTAATATAAAAATTAAGACATAAGACTTACTTTTGCTTTGATTAAAAATATTTAAATGAGGCAAAATATACACAGGTCTCTTTTTCTTGCAAAATAATGAACATAAAATAAATGGAATAATTAATAAAAAAATAAATGGATATTCAAAACTTATATTAAACATGAAGCATACCTAAAAATTCTTGTAGTTTTAGTTTTGTATTAGTATTTAATTTATTATTTTCGTTTTTATATTTATATTGCGATAAATCTTCTATAAGAATGTCTTTACATACTTCTTCTTCTTGTGTTTTAGCTAATAGTCGTAAGTATTTTGTCAAAGTATATGCTAAATTTTTTTCTAATTTTTTAGACTTGTTATCTTCAAGAGTATATAATAAATTTTTAAATTCAATAAAATATTTTTTTCTTATATTGTCTCTTTTTTTAATATAAAATTTATAAATATAAAAAATAAGTACTAATACAATTATAAAAATTATTACAGCAAATAAAATAAATAAATAAAAAGAATTATCAGGTATATCTACGATATCTTTAATACCATATAATTTTAAATTTTGCATTATCTTAAAAGCCTTAATAGTTTTGATAAAACAAGTTCGTGCGTATAAATTTTTGTAAATCTTATATTACAATTTTGCAAATGTTCAAAAAGTATATGGTCATTCTTTTTTACTTCTTTTATATAATTATGTATTGTTTTTTGATTTAAATTTATATTTAACTTTGTATTAGTATTTGCATCTATTAAATTTACATCTCCAAGTGCGAAAGGTTGTTCTTCAAAATTATCTCGTACAATGATTACAATAATTTCATGTTTTTTACTCAATAGTTTCAAATCTAAATCTTTTGTATCAAAAAAATCTCCTATTAAAAACAGTATAGATTTATGTTTGATTTTTTTAAATAATGAATTTGTAAGATTTTTATAATTTATTGATTTTCCAAGACAAGAATAAGTAGATATTTTTTCACACATAGTATTTACACTAAATAACCTTTTTGATTTCTTAGTACAAAGTGTCACATCTTCATTTGCTATAAATGAGCTAAAAGGGTCATTTTGTTTTATAGCACAAAATCCCAAAATAGAACAAATCTCTATTATAATATCTTGTTTAAATTTTGTTGACCCAAAATAAATGGAACCACTTAAAATAGGAATGATATTGATATTTAATTCTTTTTGGGCATGAAATACTTTTACATAAGGTTTTTTTAATTTTGCACTTATCACCCAGTCAATATTTTTAACATCATCACCATACTCATATTCTTTTAATTCTAAAAAATCATATCCTTCACCTTGTAATAATGATGAATTATTTCCTATTATTTCAGAAAATATTTGTCTTTTAGTTTTAATTAGAATTTTCTTTAAGTTTTCTTGCATTTAAGGGATATCAATCTTTTCAAGTATTTTATCAATCAAATCATCAACTTTTATATCAAGTGCTTCAGCTTCATATGTAAGTATAATACGATGTCTTAAAATAGGTTTTAGCAATAAAGCAATATCAATAGGACTTACATAATCTTTTTGCCTTAAAAATGCCATGGCTTTTACAGATTTAAACATATCAATGGTAGCTCTTGGACTTGCCCCAAATTGTATATAATCTTTAATATCATCAAGATTATAAAGCTCTGGTGTTCTAGTCGCACAAATCAAGTCTACAATATATTCTTCTAATTGTTTATCAATATGAATATTTGAAATTTCTTCTTGTATTTGTTTTAATAATTCTTTATTTAATACTTTTTCTAAACTTACTTTAACATTTGAAGTAACTTTTTTTGCAATTTGATATTCTTCTTCTTTATTATTATAATCCACTATAACCTTAAACATAAACCTATCTAATTGAGCTTCAGGAAGACTATATGCACCTTCTTGCTCAATTGGGTTTTGTGTAGCAAAGACTAAAAATGGTTCTTCAATTTTAAATGTATTTTCTGCAATAGTAACTTGTCTTTCTTGCATAACTTCTAATAAGGCAGATTGCACTTTTGCAGGTGCTCTATTGATTTCATCAGCGAGTAACAAATTGGTAAAAATAGCACCTTTTTTAATATTAAAAGTCTCAGTCTTCATATTATAAATCTGAGCTCCTATAATATCACTTGGTAGTAAATCAGGAGTAAATTGTATTCTTTTAAAATCTAAATCAATAACATTTGCAATAGTTTTAATAGCAGTTGTTTTAGCAAGTCCTGGAACTCCTTCTAATAAAATATGCCCATTAGTAAATAATCCTATTAAAATATAATCTATCATATCATGTTGACCGACAATGACTTTTGAAAGTTCATTTTTCAATAATTTGATTTTCTCAAAATAATTCATTAGTAACCTTGTTTTAAAAATAACAAGATTCTATCTAAATGCTAATAAAAATTTGATTTTACTTCTGTAACTTATAAAGATTAAAGCAATATATAATAAATACTTAAGGCAATTAAAAACTTCATACATTATTATAATATTTCATATTAGAAAAAAAGTAATAGTAATATTGTATAAAATATTACATCAATATAGGCTAAATCGGTATCTTTCTAAAATCTATTGATAGTTACATATAATCAACATATAAATTTCATAATTTAGCATTAATGCTATGTAAATGCTATTATTGACATATATACTTCTTGTATATGTTTTATCTAAGTCCTAAATTTGGTTATTTAGTGTAAGCAAAAAAAACAAAAGGAAAAAAATATGAATATTTTAAAAATTGCAACTCTTGGTGTTGCATCTTTAGCTATTATGGCAACAACTGCAAATGCAGGTATTCTTGAAAAAGTTAAAAAAGCAGGTGTTTTAAAATGTGGTGTTTCAACAGGTACACCTGGTTTCTCTGCTCCTGATTCAAGTGGTACTTGGAAGGGTATAGATGTTGATTTTTGTAGATCAGTTGCAGCTGCTGTTTTAGGTGATAGTTCAAAAATTACATTTATTCCTCTAACTGCAAAAGAGAGATTTGTAGCATTAGCTTCTGGTGAAATTGATGTATTATCAAGAAATTCTACTTGGACAGCAACAAGAGATACATCTTTAGGTGTAACATTTGCAGGAATTAATTATTATGATGGTCAAGGTTTTTTAGTTAATAAAAAACTAGGTGTTAAATCTGCAAAAGAGCTTGATGGTGCAACTTTTTGTATTCAAGCAGGAACAACAACTGAGCTTAACTTAACTGATTATTTTAAAGCTAATAAAATGGATTATAAAGCTGTAACTTATGATACGTCTGGACAAACAGCAGATGGTCTTAAAAAAGGTAGATGTGATGCATTAACTTCTGATGCTTCTCAATTAGCTGGAATTCGATCTAAAATGCCAAATCCAAATGATTATGTAATGTTACCTGAAATTATTTCAAAAGAGCCATTAGGACCAGTTGTAAGACAAAATGATGATAAATGGTTTAATATTGTAAAATGGACAATGTATGCTACTTTACAAGCTGAAGAATCAGGTGTAACAAAAGCTAATGTTGATCAAAAAATGAAATCAAATGATCCTCAAGTTCAAAGACTATTAGGAGTTACTGGTAAAGCTGGTGTCAATCTAGGTTTAGATAATGCTTGGGCTTATAGAATTGTAAAACAAGTTGGTAATTATGGTGAGTCATATGATGCAACTGTTGGTAAAGATTCTCCTTTAGCAATTCCAAGAGGTATTAATGCTTTATGGAATAACGGTGGTTTAATGTACCCTATGCCTATAAGATAATTTATAAATACCAAAATAAAAAAGAAAAAGATTAAATCTTTTTCTTTTTTTATTTATAAATAAATAATATAATAGTTTTTTTAAAAATAAAAAATATACATTAAGAAAATTAAATTTTTCTTATCTTATAAGGTTTGCAATGAAAAATAGAAATAAAACTTCTTTTTTTTCTAAAGGTTTTTTAAATAATCCAGAAAAAAGAGCAATTCTTTATCAAATAGTTACCCTTGCTCTTCTTGCTTTAATAGTTAATTATTTTATTGGAAATATGTTTGAAAATGTTGAAAAAAGAGGAATTACAACAGGATTTGCCTTCTTAGGCGATGAGGCTGGTTTTGGAATAGGTCAAACTTTAATTGAGTATAATGATGTAAGTTCATCTTATGGAAGAGTATTTGTTGTAGGTCTTCTCAATACTTTATTAGTTTCAGCTATAGCCATTGTTTTTACTAGTATAATCGGACTTCTAATTGGGATTGGAAGATTATCATCAAATTGGTTAGTTTCAAAAATGTGTATGATTTATGTAGAAATATTTAGGAATGTTCCAATTTTACTACAAATTTTATTTTGGTACAGTATTTTAATATCAATACTACCACATCCTAAAAAAAGCTTTGTTTATTTTGATTCTGCTTTTTTAAATAATAGAGGATTTATCATACCAAAACCCATACTAGAATCAAATGCGATTTTTGTTTTTGTAACATTTTTACTAGCTTGTGCTTGTGTGTTTTACCTAATAAAGTGGTCAAAAAAACGACATGATGAAACAGGAGAAGAATTTCCTATAGTTAAAGTTTCACTTGCTATATTAATAATATCTCCACTTTTTGTTTACTTTATATCAGGTCAACCAATAAGTGCGGAGTATCCAGTTTTTAAAGGATTTAATTTTAAAGGTGGACTAACAATAATGCCTGAATTAATGGCTTTAGCTTTTGCACTTAGTATTTATACAGCAACATATATAGCTGAAGCAGTTCGAGCTGGTATTGAAGCAGTTCCAACTGGACAAAAAGAAGCAGCTAAGTCTTTAGGATTAAAAGATAGATTAATATTGCAAAAAGTGGTATTACCACAAGCTTTAAGAGTTATAATTCCTCCTGTTATTAATCAATATTTAAATCTTGTTAAAAACTCATCATTAGCAACAGCTATTGGGTATCCAGAGATTGTTACAGTGTTTTCTGGAACAACATTAAATCAAGCAGGACAAGCTATAGAAATAATATTAATGACAATGGCAGTTTATTTAACATTTTCACTTCTTATTTCATTAGTTTTAAATTATGTTAATGAAAAAACAAAGATAAAGGAGAGATAATGGCTATATTTAAATTAACGCAAGCAAGAACTGCTCCTTCAGATACAAAAGGTCCAATTCATTGGATGAAAGAAAAATTATTTTCAAGTATAGGAAATACAATTTTAACTTTATTAGGATTTTATTTAATATATATAAGTGTTCCTCCTGTTCTTGATTGGATGATTTTTGATGCCACATGGAGTGGAACAAAAGAAGAAATCACAAAAGATGGTGCTAGATGGATTTTTATAATTGAAAAATTTGATCAATTTATGTATGGGTTTTATCCTGAAGCTGAGCAATGGAGACCAAATTTAGTTTTTGCTTTATTTTTTGTATCTATTGCAATATTTAAAATGAATATATCTTCAAATGCAAGATTAATTTTATTAATCTCTTACCCTATAATTTCTTTTATTCTAATATCAGGTGGGATATTTGGTTTAGTACATATTGAAACACATAATTGGGGTGGATTGATGCTTACTATGGTGGTGGCAGCTGTTGGTATTATAGCATCTTTTCCTATTGGAGTACTATTAGCTTTAGGTAGACAGTCGCATATGCCCTTAATTAGAACACTATGTATTGGGTTTATAGAATTTATTAGAGGTGTACCTTTAATTACTATCTTATTTATGGCATCAGTTATTTTACCTTTATTTTTTCATGAAGGAATTGAATTTGATAAATTATTACGAGCGTTAATTGGAATCACATTATTTCAATCAGCTTATATAGCAGAAATAATAAGAGGTGGATTACAAGCTATTCCAAAAGGTCAATATGAAGCAGCAAATGCCTTGGGTTTATCTTATTGGCAAGCTATGTTTTTAATAATTTTGCCACAAGCTTTAAAAATATCGATACCAAATATTGTAGGATCTTTTATTGCTTTATTTAAAGATACAACCTTGATTTTAATCATAGGGTTATTTGATATTTTAGCAATGGTAACATTAACAGTTAGTGATAGTAAGTGGCTAGGATTTGAACTTGAAGGTTATGTTTTTGTATCAATGATTTATTGGGTTATATGTTTTTCAATGTCTCAGTATTCAAAAGCAGTAGAACAACGATTTAATACAGAAAATAAATAGGATAAAATATGAGCGAATTAGATTATATAATAAAAATGAATGGTGTCAATAAATGGTATGGAGATTTTCATGTTTTAAAAGACATAAATCTAAATATCAAAAAAGGCGAAAAGCTTGTTATTTGTGGACCATCAGGTTCTGGAAAGTCAACTACAATTAGGTGTATGAACCATCTTGAGCATTTTCAAGAAGGTACTATTCATATAAATGGGACAGAGCTTATTGATGATGTTAAAATAGTACGTCATATTAGGTCACAAATTGGAATGGTATTTCAACATTTCAACTTGTTTCCTCATCTTTCTATTTTACAAAATCTTATACTTGCACCTACTTGGGTTTATAAAAAACCAAAAAAGGAAGCTATTGCAACTGCTATGCACTATTTAGAAAGAGTAAAAATAGCAGATCAAGCACACAAGTATCCAAATCAGCTTTCAGGTGGTCAACAGCAAAGAGTAGCAATTGCTAGGTGTTTATGTAAGAACCCTGAAATTATGCTATTTGATGAACCAACATCTGCACTAGATCCTGAGATGGTATCTGAAGTACTTGATGTTATGGTTGGACTTGCAGATGAGGGTATTACCATGGTTTGTGTAACTCATGAAATGGGATTTGCAAAAAAAGTTGCAGATAGAGTAATATTTATGGATCAAGGTCAAATCATTGAGGAAAATGAACCAAATGAGTTCTTTGACAATCCACAATCAGATAGATTACAGTTATTTTTAGAACAAATTTTAGACCATTAATATATAAAACTTAAGATTTATTAATCTTAAGTTTTAATTCTTCTATGCCTCTTTTCTCACACTATTTTGTACTATAATATGCTAAAGGATAAATTATGAAATCTAGTGTTTTTGATATATTTAAAATAGGCATAGGTCCTTCAAGTTCTCATACAGTGGGACCTTTAATAATTGCAAATAAATTTGCTTTTTTATTAGAAGAAAAAAAACTATTAAATAAAATAAACAAATTACAAATTACTTTATATGGTTCTTTAGCAGCAACTGGCTTGGGACATTCAAGTGATAAAGCTATATTAATAGGTTTAAGTGGTAAAAACCCACAAAATATTGATACCAAATCAATAGATAAAGAAGTTGAAAAAATAAAAAAAGATAAAAAAATAAATCTTTTAGATAAAGTGTTCATACCTTTTAATTATAATAAAGATTTAATATTAAAAATGGAATTTTTACCATACCACCCAAATGCTGTAACTATAATTGCATATAATGAAAATGAAGAATTATTAAAGAAAACTTATTATTCTATTGGTGGTGGTTTTGTAATTGATGAAACTCAAATAAATATAAAGAAAACAAATGAAACCCAAATAAGTATACCTTATGAATTTAATAGTGCTACAGAACTAATATCTTTATGTAAAGAAAATAATTTGAAAATTTCGCAACTTGTTATGGAGAATGAAAAAGCACTTAGAAGTGAAGAAGAAATAAACAATAAATTAAAGCAAATATGGGAAGTTATGCAACAATGTATTGAAGATGGTTGTAAAGCTGAAGGATTAATGCCTGGGAGATTAAAAGTTCCAAGACGAGCTCATAAATTATATGAAAAATTAAATGCAAAAAAGAATTTTTCAATGATAGATCCCTTAGAAGTAATGGACTGGATAGATTTATATGCTTTAGCAGTTAATGAAGAAAATGCTTCAGGAGGAAGAGTCGTAACTGCTCCTACAAATGGAGCAGCAGGAATTGTACCTTCTGTTATAACTTATATGAATCATTTTATCAATAAAAATTTATCAAGTTATGATATGAAAAGTATTAATGAATTTTTATTAACAGCTGGTGCAATTGGAATGTTATATCAAAAAAATGCCTCAATTTCTGGTGCTGATGTTGGTTGTCAAGGTGAAGTAGGAGTTGCTTGTTCTATGGCAGCAGGTGCATTAGCACAATGTATGGGTGGGACATTAGACCAAGTTGAAAATGCAGCTGAAATAGGAATGGAGCATAACTTAGGACTTACATGTGATCCAATTGGTGGATACGTACAAATTCCTTGTATTGAAAGAAATGCAATGGCAGCCATGAAAGCTGTAAATGCTGCACGAATGGCTATTAACGGCGATGGAAAACATTTTGTTTCTTTAGATTCAGTTATAAAAACTATGTTTATTACAGGTAAAGATATGATGAATAAATACAAAGAAACATCTTTAGGTGGCTTAGCTGTTAATACGATTGAGTGTTAAAAATTATATTTACAAGAAAGTATAAGTTAGAATACTTAAGTTAAAAAACATATAGGTAAAAAAGTGCAAATTAAATTAAAAATACCTCAAGTAAAAGATTATATAAATTTATTTGCACTTTCTGCTATATGGGGTACAGCATTTATAGGTATAGAAATTGCTATTAAGCAGTTTGATTTTTTTCAAGTTACCTTTGCTAGAGTTTTTATAGCATTTTTGTTTTTATTGCCTTTTGCCTTATATAAAAAAGTATTATTTCCAAAAGATAAAAAAATATGGAAATTATTAATATTGGCTTCAATACTAAATACAGCAATACCTTTTTCACTTATAAATGCAGGTCAAGTACATATAACAAGTGGTATGTCTGGAATTATGCTAGGCTTTGGACCTTTTATTACCTTACTACTTGCACATTATATGACAAACGATGAACATATATCAAAATATAAATTATATTCTGTTGTATTAGGATTTGTAGCTTTAATTTTACTTTTAGGCGATAACTTATTTGCCTTGGATATAAAACAACTTCAAGGTCAAGGTTTGGTTTTACTTGCCTCTTTATCTTATGCTTTATCTGGTTTGTTTATAAGAAAAATATATGGCGTATCATATTTAAACTTATCTTGTATTATGTTTGGTATTTCTTCTTTGCTTTTATTTCCTATGATGCTATATTTATATAGAGATTTTCATATTGTTTTAAGTGACTCAACATTTGCATTAATATATTTAGGAATATTTCCTACAGCTATTGCTTTTGTATATAGAATTAAATTAGTTCAAGAAGTAGGCATTCAATTTATGTCTCAAGTTGCATATTTAATCCCTATTTTTGCCCTACTTTGGGCATGGTTAATTTTAGATGAGATACCCAAAACGATAACTTTATTAGCATTATTTATTGTGTTATTTGGCTTATTTATTAGAAATAAAAAATAAGATTTATTCTATGTATCAAAATTTAAAAAGTAAAGTAAAGTAAAGTAATACTCTAAATAAATCTTGGCATTAACAAACTGTAGATTTTATTTTTAGATATTTTTTCATTTTATATTTATGTAGATTTTTCGATACATTTAATATAATCTTCAACTGAATGAAATATCATATAATCAGTTACATCTTCCCACGAAACTGCACATATTGTGCCTTCAGCCCAATTGTTATTAGTCACTCCTTTTGGAACAACACCAACTACAAATAATTTATTATTTTGTAATTCAAATTTTGGATTAAAAACTTCACAAATATCTTTCCCTATACTAAAAGTAACTAATTTATTTAAAAAATATTGTTTTATATCACATTCATTCATTTTATACCTTTTATTTTTTATTTTACTTATTTGTTTTTTCAGAACTTATTATAAAATTAGCATCTTCAAACAGATTTTTTCCATCAAAATCAATATAATTATGTGATGGAAAAAAAGATATAGATAAAAAATATTCAAGAACTTCCCTCCATAAACTAGGCTCTAAACTTATTATAATTTCTGATTTTTTAATTTTATTCAAAATATTACCCTTATGTTTTGAATACAACATAATATTTAAGCCTTTAGCATTGATATAATGTAAATCAGTTAAGTTAATAGATACATTAAGTACTACCAACAATTTAAAAATAACTCAATAAATACACTAAACTAACAAGTAATTAAAGATAATTATGCTATAATACAGAGGTGGTTCTCCATATACATATTCATCAATAATTTCAACCGTAATCAAATTGATATCCCCTCTACCTTGTTATAAATTCTTTAAAAAAAATAAATGTTTTATCTTACCACTTGCTCAACTTTTATTATAAAAGTGTATAAAGCTTCTATCTCCTAAAAAAACAACTCTTTCATATAAAAATATAATTTTTTCTAAATCTTTTTTACAGTTTACTTTTGTATAAAATTTCAGCTAAGTCTTAATTGCTTTAATAAAATTTTTGTTGAAGAGTTTAAGTATAATACTAATCATATCGTTTTTTTCTATATTTTTACAAATATCATTTCTTAATTCTAAAAATCTGATTGATTATTCGAAGATATCCAAGGAATATAGAGACTCAACAAAACATACATAAAAACTTTATCATTCTTAATATTTTCCATATTAGTATATATGACATTTTATAGATGTGATTTCATTTTTAAATAATAGTTTAAATTTTTATTGTCTCTTTTGAAGATTCAAATACCATAGTAATAGTTCTTGTGTAAATAGTTTTTAAAGCCTATAAAAGATATTTATTTAAATAAATTTATTATTTAGACTAAAATTGTATTTTAGAGGATATTGTTTTGCTATTTGTAATGAAGTTGAAATTTTTTAGATGGTTTATAAATGAATACTATTTACACAATATTCTTTTTTGATAAATACCTAGCATGAATATTAATAAAAACACTAAAAGATAATGATATACTATTTACTTTAGTTTTCAAAATAACTTCACCGTATAATAAGCTATTGGAATTCTAATACATTATAATAATTACAGATATATAAAGTCATTTTAGCTTACTTTTATCAATTTGCCTATTAAGTTTTTAAATACTTTTTTTTATAAAAAACCAATGATATATAAACAAGAAATAAACATATAAATTGGAATAAGAACATTATATATTGAAGTTGAGATTTTTTATAATAAACGCTAAAGAAAAAAATACTTATTAATATAAAAATCATCATTGAAAATGTTATAGCAAAAATTTTGGTATAAGATTTATAAAAATAATTTTATCATTTTTCATTATGTTCCATTTCTGTTCTTGATTATTAATACTTAAATTTTTTTAACATGTATTAGTATAGATGAAACGCACTTATTATTAATATGCTAATTCCATCCACCATAACTGACACAAGATTAAAAATCAATGTTAAAAATACAAATATTCAAGAATTATAAAATAATTTCACACATATTATTTGCTTTATATTTGTAAAGAATATGTTTTAATCTGAAAGCTTGTTAAATATTTAACAGCCATTCATAAGATATTAATTTTTATTAAAATGTATATACAACCCTCCTCCATCTTCATCATCTCAAATACAATACCCTCTTTAGAATTGTTATCATGGAGAAAGTTACTGTTATTGTTTGAGTCAATATTTAAAAAAAATTCTTGCTTTCTAATGCATTTTGGATGAATAAAAAGAAATTTATCATCACAGATCTCTATATTCAACTTCCAAATTATCTTTCCAAGAAAATACTTTTATTATGTTTATATTCAATCATTGAACCTAAGCTATAAAATTCTTTATATCGTTCATACAAATTAACGCTTCTTTATTAGTAGAATTTTGATAAATAATCAAGTTCTTTACAAGAAGAAAGTTTTTATAAAATCAAACCAATAGTCATATTCATTAGTAAGCTCATATATAAATGTTTTTATCTTACCTACTTGCTCAACTTTTATATATAACAAAGTGTATAAAGCTTGTCTATCTCCTAAAAAAACAACTCTTTCATATAAAAATATAATTTTTTCTAAATCTTTTTTACAGTTATACTTTTCGTAATAATAAATTTCAGCTAAGTCATTAATTGCTTTAATAAAATTTTTGTTTGAAGAAGATGTTAAGTACTCAATACCTATATCATATCGTTTTTTTTCTATATTATTTACAAATATCATTTCTTAATTCTAATAAATCTGATTGATTATTCGAAGATATCCCAAAGGAAATATTAAGAGACTCAACAAAACCATACATATAAAACTTATTATCATTCTTAATATTTTCCATATTAGTAGTATATGAACAATTTTTATAAGATGTGATTTCATTTTTAAATAATAGTTTAAATTCTTTATTGTCTCTTTTTGAAGATTCAAATACCATAGTAATAGTTTCTTGTGTAAAATAGTTTTTAAAGCCTATAAAAAGATATTTATTTAATATAAATTTATTATTTAGACCTAAAATATTGCTTATTTTAGAGGATATTGTTTTGCTATTTGTAAATGAAGTTGAAAACATTTTATAATAAGATGGTTTATTAAATGTAATACTATTTACACTAATATTCTTATTTTGATAAATACCTAGCATGAATATTAATAAAAACACTAAAAAGATAAGTGATATACTATTTACTTTAGTTTTCAAAATAACTTCACCGTATAATAAGCTATTGGAATTACTAATACATTAATAATAATTACAGATATATAAAAGTTCATTCTAGCCTTACTTTTATCAATTTGTCTATTAATGTTTTTAAATACTATTTTTTTTAATAAAAAACCAATGATATATCCAATACAAGAAAATATAAACATATAAATTGGAATAAGAACAATTATAATACTTGAAGTTGAAGATTCTTTTAATAATAAACGCTCAAAGAAAAAAATACTTATTAAATAAGTAAAAATCATTATTGAAAATGTTATAGCAAAGAATTTTGGTATAAGATTTATAAAAAGAATTTTATCATTTTTCATTATTGTTCCATTTCTTGTTCTTGTTCTTGATCTTGATTATATAATACTTAAATTTTTTTAACATTGTATTAGTATAGATGAAACAGCACTTATTATTAATATGCTAATTCCATCCACCATAACTGACACAAGATTAAAAATCAATGTTAAAAATACAAATATTACAGAATTATAAAAATAATTTCACACATATTATTTCGCTTATTATATTTGTAAAGAATATGTTTTAATCTGAAAGCTTGTTAAATATTTAACCAGCCATTCATAAGATATTAAATTCTTATTAAAATGTATATACAACCCTCCTCCATCTTCATCATTCTCAAATACAATACCCTCTTTAGAATTGTTATACCATTGGGAGAAAGTTATACTGTTATTGTTTGAGTCAATATTTAAAAAAAATTCTTGCTTTTCTAATGCATTTTTGGATGAATAAAAAAGAAATTTATCATCACAGATATCTCTATATTCAACTTCCAAATTATCTTTCCAAGAAAATACTTTATAATTATGTTTATATTTAATCATTGAACCTAAGCTAGTTAAAAATTCTTTAATATCGTTCATACAAATTAACGCTTCTTTATTAGTAGAATTTTGATAAATATAATCAAGTTCTTTACAAGAAGAAAAGTTTTTATAAAAATCAAACCATATAGTCATATTCATTTAGTAAGCTTCAATAGTACGATATTTTTCATATCTAACCTCTATACTAATCATTAATTTGTTTCACAATATATTACCTTAATACCATATATTTTTACCATCTTTATATCTTTTACGAAAAAAGAATATGAGGAATATACTAGACAGTATTACACAAATTATTTTCCATTCTTTTTCTAAAAATTCAGTGAAGATTATTGCTAATCCTATAAGAAATATTATATAAATTAAATTGACTAATCTATTTATATTTTTTTTATGCAAATTTTCCTCCTTTAATCATTACTTGTGTAATCAATTCATTTTTAAAATATCTTAATGTTTCAAAACTTTATTCATCATCTGGATGTTTATATTTATAATATGTAAGGGGAATCCAAAAAATAAAGAATAAATTTATAATCAAGGTTAATTATTCTATTCCCTCTTTGTCAATGCTCGATTATTTTCTAAAGTTACTTTCATTTTCTCTTGATTCTTCTATCTCTACAATCATCTCAATAACTTTTTTATAACTATTAATAAAATACTTTTTAAATAAAGTATAATTACCAGTTTCATAATAAGTTACTACTGATTTTAGATACTCTTTTACGCTCTCTTCATCTGGAATATATATCATATTTAAGGTATCTTTTAATACTACATTTAGCATCAATCTAGCTGTTCTTTTATTGCAGTCTGTAAAGTATTGAAGATATGCTAAATTATTATGAATATATAAAGCTTTATTAAATGGATTTTTAATAGTATCACTTATTTTAAATAAATAATTTAGTTCATCATCAAGTTTTTCTTTTGTAACTAATGGAATATAATTACATCCTGTAATCATAACTTCACTATCTCTTGGTACTGCTCGTTTATTTTCAGTTACCATTTCAGCAGATAAAATATAGTGTAAATCTTTTAAGATCTGTTTTGTTGGTTTTAAATCTTGTGTTATAAATATATCATAAGCATCTCTTAAATTTAATATCATTTTAGCATCACTATATTTTTTACCTCCTGCTGTTCTTCCATATTCTATTAAAGCCTGAGTATCAAGTTTATCGTAAGTATTACCCTCAATAAGTGCAGATGTATGTATAAAATCTAATCCAAATTTATCTATATAACTTTTGTTATTTAAAAACTTTTTTAATGGAACTTTTTGATTTAATTCTTCTAAAAATTTAATTTCATTTGGTGTAAATATATCTGTATTATCTAAATAATTAGGATTGTATGTTATCATTTTTAGCTCCTTGTTTTTTATTATTAGCATATCTTTATTTGTTAAATAAAACTCTTTTTTGCCTTTGGTATTAAACAAAACTCTACTTAATCGTTTGCTTTCTTCGCCAATTCACACTTAAAGTGCAACACCATCACCTAAATTAATCCATTAAATTATGCCACTTTTTTTCCTGAAAAATAATAAAGAAATAAAACTAGCGAAAGATAAAGAATAAAAATATATCTTTATAATATTTAATATTTCTTTAAATATACATTATAATATAGGTAATATATAATTACTCCTAATAATACAAATATAGTATAATCTAAATTATATTTATATATTAAAAAGATTAAACATAGTAAACTCAATAATGCACAAATTATACTTATGTATTTATAATTAATACTCAATTGTTTGTCTAAAAAAAATAAATTTATAATCAAGGTTAATATAGGAATAATCCAAAACACAATATCTAGTGAATACAAGTTTTTTCCAAACCAAGTTATTCCTATTGGTATTACAATGGAATAATAAAAGATTATAAATAAGCTTATGATATATATAATAGCTCGTATTAATTTTATCATCATGTGAATATCAACAGTATATAAATTTTTATGAAATCCATTGTTTCAACTTAGCAAATTTATTCTTAAATATTCTTTGTTTGATTTTATATTTATTATATTTAATAATTGGTATTACAGTATTAAATTTAAACTTTTTATTTTTGTTTAATAAAAAGAAATCCTCAATTACTATCTTTTGTAATCTTTTTTTATTGCCCATAAACTGCATATCTGTAGTAAAATATATTTGACTTGAAGACGAACACTTAATTAAAATCTTTACTAAAGCCTTAATATCTTTCCATGCTTCTTTTTTAAAATTAAAATTAAAATTTATTAAACTATATTTATCAATTAGATTGTATGCAAACGAACAATTTGTAAAATCATCATCTTGATTAAAGTTTTTTTCTCCTATGTGACATAATTGTCCTAAGCCACAAGAATTAAAATATTTTTGCCATAAGGAAGAAGTTCTTTGTGACAAAGCAGGAGAAGAAAAGTAATAAGATATATGTTCATATTTGTGTTTATTGATTTTAAATTTTTTATCATCAAAATTTTTTACAAATATTTCTAAACTAGGCATAATTTTCCTTATGTTTTCTTGTATATATTCCGTACATATAATACTTCCAAAGATGGGCATCTCTATTTTTTCATTTTAGTATATCCTACAATAGGTCTAAACCACAAGGCTTACGCTTTCTTAATTTATTTTTTATTATTGTAGTATTTAAAAAGTTTTTTACTATATTCATCATCAAAATATATACAAGTAATGTCTTTTTTAGGTATTTGTGTGTGTTTTATACTTAATTTAGCATAAGGATTTAATTTATTTACATATAATTTATTGCTATTAAATTTTACAATTTGACCTATTATAAATTGATTAACATCTTTTGTCGCACCTTCAATACATATTAAATTATAATTATTTTTTAATGATAAAAATATACTATCAAGTGAATGTATATCTAAGTAATCAAGAGGATTATAGTTATTATTATTAACTTTTTTCATAACCTTTTCACGAAATTTTTCTAATTTCTTATATTTAATCTTTTTTATATATTTTTTTGGAAAAATCATATATGAATGAAAATGCCAATCAACAATATCTACAATCAAAATAAATTCCTTAGATTGTTTTAAAATATAAGCATATATTTCATCTTCAAAGTAGTACAATTTAACTTGCGAATAATTTTTAATGTAATCATCTATATTCTTCATTTTCTTCAATATCAATTATTCTCTATTATAAAATAACATTTGGATATACCTAGATTAAAGTCTTCAAAAACTAACTCTTCATAGTTTGATATACGAATACAAGGTTCATTAATTATGGTTTGAAATTCTATTGCATACATCTTATCGCCTTATTATTGTTTTACAAGCCCAGTATAGCTAAATTCTTTAATTCTATTAAATATATATAAGAAAATTATAACTAGTATGAAAAATCATATTTCCCCATAATTGTTTAGTTTTTATAAACCACAATGTAGGAATCATAGAAAAAATAAATACTTCAATTAATTTTCCAAATCCTTGCCCCCAGTGTATTAAAGAAAAAATCAAAGAGCTTAATATTACTAATATTATGGTGCTTTTAATATGCTTATTTAATTCAGTAACGATAATACCTCTAAAGATAAGCTCTTCAATAATACCTGCTGATAAACTAGCATACAAGATTGTGATTAATCTTAAGGCTTTATCAGATGGAAAAGCATATCCTTGAAATAGGTTTGTTGGAAACATATCATTTAATATCAAACCAATAATTGAATAATCTATTATATACATAAATATACAAAGCAATAAAGCTAAAAATAAGTATGTTATTTTAAATGGAGCATTTAAAGGAATATGAAGCTTTGTAATTTTATTCTTTTTATAAAGATAGATTATTGTAACTACTGGAATGATTGTATAAAAAATAATGTCTAACATCCACAGCAACATTATTTGTGATTGTGGAATAAATATTAAATAAAAATCATTTAATAAAAATGTCCAAGAGACTAATAATATTATGAATATTGATTGTTTCATTATTAGCTCAAAATTAATTAATTATTCGTAATTTAATTTTCATAAATTTCATTCTCATTTTTATATAATCTTAATTTAGAAAAGCAAATGCAGTTTTTATTTGTACATACTTTCCTTAAGCCTTTTTTATACAATCTATAACTTATATAAATTCCAATTATTAATAAAGTAAAATCAAAAGCATTAAGCCCATTTATCCATATACCTATACTTACTATAAATATAGTAAAAATAACAAACATTTTACTTCTTATTTTAAAACTACTTTTACAATATATGCAATAATTATCTTTCATTATAACTCTTTAGTAAATATAAATTAGAATAAAATCCAATACAAGTATAGCTAAAAAAATAATTATCATATATATAGGTTTTAGCCATAAACCAAAGTTATTTTTTATCACTGCAATACTGTTTTCTTTATTATCATACAATACTGTAACTTTTTTATCAATAGTTTGTAATCCCCAAATACTAATTTCATTATGAAACTTTATACTTTTATTATTAATATTCTTAAACATAACAATAGGTGCATTTGTATTAAATGGGGTATTCCCTTTTTCATATGAAACAATATTTCCAATTGTTACACAAGCACTTTTTTTAAATTTAATTCTTTTAAAGATTAGATAAATTGCACCTATGAAAATCATAAATGAAGATATATTTAATATCATAAATAAGATAATTGTAATCAAATCATTAGCTAAAATAATATGCAAAGATAGAATTAGAATAATTAAAAAATAATTAAAAGTAAATAATAATTTATTTTCAATAGTGATAATATTAATTATTTTATTGATTAGCAATTTGATTTCCTGCATATTCCAAAAGACCATGCCTTGAACCTTGTATAGTATTATTGATATAAAAAAAATATTTTCCAAATTGTTGATATTTCATATTAAAAAAAACCTCATGCAGATATTAATGAATAAATATCAAATATCAATAAAATCATCAAAATAATAATCCAATATTTATCTCTTTTTAATACTTTACTGATATGAATTTGTTCTTTTAATAAAATATATGTAAAATACAAAAATATTATTACAAAAACATTAGAATCAAAAAATCTTAAAAAAAACTTCTCAATACTAAGAATTGAAACCATGGCTAAGAATACAAAAAAGAAAATACTAATTTTTTTCATAGCAGTAACTTTTAAACTGGTTTGAGTTTTTTAATACTCATATTTTTTTAAATACATTATTATCTATAAGTTGCTGAAAAAAATCATTAATAGTATCTTTAATTGGATGGTAATTTATGCCTAATTCTTTTATTCCTTTTGAATTATCTATATTCAATTGATAGTTAACATTCGTGCTAATTATATTTCTAGGAACTCCAACCATTGGTGCTATTAACCACACTAAGAATTTAGGTAAGTTTCCTTTAGGTAAGGGGTAGGTATCACCATACTTGTCTTGAAGTAATTGTGCTAATCCAAGGATACTTTTATTTTCAGCTGAGATTATATGCCTTCCCTTAGCACTTGGTCGAAAACCTGCTTCATAATGTGCGTTGGCAACATCACGAACATCAACAAGCCCCATAGTTATATTCACAGCACCCATTTTCATAGATCCATCACCTAATTGCTTTACAATTTTAAAGCTCTCAGAACTTGCAAAAGGATTAATTCCAGGACCAATAATCAAAGAAGGGTTAATGACTACGAGATCCCACCTATTTTGTACTTTATTTATTTCCCATGCTTTCTTTTCTGCTAAAACTTTAGAAAAGCTATATGGATTGTTTTTTAATGAAGATGAAGTGTTCCATTGTTCTTCTGTTAAGGTCATATTTGGATAATCCACTAAATCTTTACTACTTCCATAAATAGAAGCAACACTGCTTGTTAAGACAACTCTTTTAACACTACTTGTATCATTTACACTGTTCAAAACATTTTCTGTCCCTATTAATGCTGGGTCTACTAAATCTAATTGAGGATTTTTAACTCTTAGTGTAAAAGGGGATGCCGTATGAATAACTAGCTCACATCCTATCATTGCTTCATCATAAGATCCTTTACTCAATAAATCTGCTTTAAAATACTTAATCGAACCGTTAGATTTATACGCTATTGCATCTAAATATTTTGTTTTGTTCCCATTTTGTGGATCGCGTATTGGAGCATGAATTGTAATGCCTTCTTGTAATAGTTTTTCTGCTATTTTACCAGCTAAATATCCTGTTGCTCCTGTTAATAATACTGGTTTAGTTTTATCTATTTTCATCATTATTTTATTTCCTTATTCATATTGTCTAATTTTTTTTAGATTCAATCATTTCTTTATAATGATAAATTGTAATTCCTTGTTTATTAGCTTTGGAAGCTTCTAACATAGATTTAGCAACATCATAAGCTTTGATAGGTCTAAGCTTCATGGGCAGTAAAAATGATAATGAATTCATAAGTACTTTAGCAATAGTTTCTCCTAATCTAAAATCTTCTCTTTTATCCAATAATTGTGATGGTCTAAAAATGCAAAGTGATGGAATATTTAAACTGCTTATAGTATCTTCAACTTCTCCTTTGAGGCTAGTGTAAAAACTATTACTCTTACTATTTGCCCCATAAGCAGATACTAGTAAAAATTGTGTACAACCTGTTTCTAAACTTAATTTAGCAGCAGTTACGGGAATGTCATAATCTACTTTTCTATATTGTTCTTTATTTCCTCCAGTTTTTTTATTTGTTGTCCCAACAGTGCAAAACACTGCACTACTCCCACTTATTTCTTCTTTAAAGGCTTTTTCATCATTAAAATCAATTATTGACACTTTAACTTTTGGATTACTAATCTTAACAGGTCTTCTAACTATTATTTTGATTTTACTAAATTCTAAGTCATCTTGTAATAGGCTTAATAGTTTATTTCCAATTATCCCTGTTGCTCCTATGATAGTTGCTGTTTTTTCTACTAAAATTTCAGTAGCTTCTTTATTTTTTTTCATTAATCTTATTTATCATTAAGAATATGCTCTTTTTATCTTCCATGTGGTTTTCCAAAATACATCAATTCCCAAACAGCTGTAGCACTAGAATGCTTTTCTATTAATTTATTTGCTTTAAATACTTTAATTTCTGATTTTCCTGCAAATCTAAAGTAAGCACCATCAAAACCAGTAATTGTTTTAGCCAAAAAATATTTAAACCCCTTACTACCTAATGAATCTTCAAGAATATCTATTTCTTCAATTATCTTTTCTTTTATAAGATAAAGTTCATATCTATATTCATCGTCAGGATTATTGTATATAAAAAGCAAGTCATCACTTATATCTTTATTGAATACAGGATGCATTTTCCCATAAGTTCTATATAATTTTACTCGCGCCCCATTATCTGCGATTGTTTTTCCATCTTTAGAAATATTAAATACAACTATATTATCATTGTTAAATTCTTTTTCTGAAATCATTTCAGATGCTATTATATTATAAGGACCTATCTCAGCCCTTGACCAATACCAATTGTTAAACAATTTTGCCATACTAATATTGCCCCAGTTATGGTCATGATAACAAGAGCCTGAAGTAACAACAGTTTCATTATCGTGAGTATAAGTAAGATCTACTTTTCCTTGTGGAATAGCTACTACCCAATTGAATAATTTCTCTTTTTCTATCCCAAAAGTCATATGTCCTGTTTTTGGTCTCCAACTCTCAGTAGTTCTTTTGATTTTTGCTGTTAAGTTAAAATTTTCATCTTCAACATGAATTTCATATTCTTCTAAATTCCCTCTAAAGTAATTTTTATCTATTTTACATCACAAGTGTCTTTTGAAGCAGAAAACGCTTCTGCATCAAATCTTACTTCTTTTTTAATCTTAGTTCCGTCAGGCTTATTAAAGGTTGCAGTAACTTTTGGACTTAAAGGATTATTTAAATTAGTAATATCTTTAGTATAAAAAACTATAACTAATATACTTCCATCTTCTAAATGGGCATCAAAATACCACCATTCATAAGTACCTTTTTCTCCAGTAGAGCGCATACCATCTTCCCATTTTTCAGGTGCATTTGTTTCTTTTAGATTAAATCTTTTGTAGTCATCACTAAGATTTGCTAATTTTTCCATATTATCTCCATAATAGTACAGAAGCACTTGTTGGCATTAGAATACAGCTTTTATACATGGTTTAAAAAATTGTCATAAATAACTTCTTTATTAAAACTATCTTAGTAAATGAAAACTTAAATAAATATTAAGTGTAAAGATTGTTTATATAATAAGCTATACTTAATACAAAAAGGATTTCTTATTCATTTTGATAAATTCAAGAAAGAAGTTCACATATTAAAAATTTTTTTTGAACTTTATTGTAAAGATAAACATAATAGCAAAGCAATGACAAAACATAAACTAAACTATAAAAATCAAGACATCAACTTAGAGCTTGATTTATGTGAAAACTGTCTAACAAGTATTAATTATTCTTTTGATAAATTGCTAATTTGTCCACATGAAGAAAAGCCAAGATGTAGAATTTGTCCTAATCCTTGTTATGAAAAAGGCAAATGGAAAGCATTATCAAAAATAATGCGATACTCAGGTGCAAAACTAGGTCTTACAAAATTAAAAAACAAAATAAAAGAAAAATTTAAAAAAATAATTTATTAGAAAAAAAATAATAGTGAAAACTCTTGCCATACTTGTAAAACCATAAAAATAACACTAATTTTAATGCTAACAAAGTTAAATCTGATTCTGATCTTAAAAACAAAAAGAGTTTTAATTAAGTCAGTTTTATTGTATATATTATCGTTTTATCTTGCTTCTTATTATGCAAATTAATCTGCATCTTAAGTCTATTAATAACAGTAGGCAATACCTGAAATTTGACTTGCATTACATAATGCTAAAGGCTTTATTTCTATGAATTTCTTGCTTGATTTGATGACCTATTCCTAGAACTTGGTCTTGAAGATGAATTATTCGTAGAAGAATTTCTTCTATTATTTTTATCACCATTAGCTCTTGAAGTATTAAAATTATTATTTCTATTATTTGAAGGGCTTTTTGAACCTCTATTTCCACCACGACCCTTTTGTTTTTTAGGTTCTGCTTTAATTTTAGGATCAACTTCATAGCCATCTACATGAATATGTTCAATCTCTTTTTTTAATAATTTTTCTATATCAGTTAAATACTCTTTTTCATCAATACAAACTAATGATATAGCATGTCCTTCTTTTCCAGCACGTCCAGTTCTTCCTATTCTATGTACATAATCTTCAGGTATATTTGGTAATTCATAATTAATTACATAAGGCAAGGAAACAATATCTATACCACGAGCTGCAATATCAGTAGCCACTAAAACTCTAATATTACCATTTTTAAAATCAGCCAAAGCTTTTGTTCTAGCACCTTGCGATTTATTTCCGTGTATTGCGGCACTTTTTAGACCATCATAATCAAGTAATTTACTAAGTTTATTTGCACCATGTTTAGTTCTTGTAAACACTAGAACTTGTTTCATATTTTGGTCGTTTATAATATGCGTTATTAAGTTGTTTTTATCTTTTTTATTTACTTTATGCACGATATGTTTAACTTTATGATTGGTTGCATTTGCTTTTGCAACTTCTACTAATGTAGGGTCATTTAATAATTTTGCTGCTAATTCCTTAATACTTTTAGAAAATGTTGCTGAAAATAATAAGTTTTGTTTTTTAGCAGGAAGCATCGCTAGTACTTTTTTAATATCGTGAATAAATCCCATATCAAGCATTCTATCTGCTTCATCAAGTACAAAAAACTCAACAGCACTTAAATCTAAAGCTTTTTGATTTACTAAGTCTAACATTCTTCCAGGGGTAGCTACGAGTATATCAACACCTTTTTTGATTGCTGCTTTTTGAGGGTTGATTCCAACTCCACCAAATACAACCGCACTTGTAAAGTTTGTATATTTAGAATAAGTTACAACATTTGCATGTACTTGTGCTGCTAATTCTCTTGTAGGTGTTAAAATCAGAGCTTTTACTTGTAATTTTGCTACTTTTTTATTATTTTGGCTTAGTAGTTCTAACATTGGAAGTGTAAAACCTGCTGTTTTACCTGTTCCAGTTTGTGCCGCTGCTAACACATCTTTTTTTTCTAAGATAAGTGGTATTGCTTTTTCTTGAATTGGTGAAGGAGTTTTATACCCTTGATCGTTGATTGCTTTTAACAGAGGTTTACTAAGACCTAGTTTTTCAAATGACATTTTAGCCCTTAATTTTTTTGGAAGTATAGCATAAGTTTATTTAGCAATATTATTTTGATATATATACAGCCATAGACACAAGTCTTGAAGCATACGCAACTTAATGAAAAAAAACAATCACTTCTTATAATGCACATTAATATACATATGGAGTATATCAATAGCAGCAGGGGTTATACCTGATACTTGACTTGCATTAAATAATGTTGGAGGTCGAAATTTTTCTAATTTTTCAACAGCTTCATTTGACAAACCAGGAATATCTTTATATATAAAAGTATTAGGTATTTTTAAATTTAACATTTTTTTCATTTTTTCAATTTGTTTTTGTTGTTTTTGAACATATCTATAATATTTTGCTTCAATAATAATTTGTTCTTTTATATAAGTATCCAAATCTTTATATTTTGGTACTAAAACATCAAAAGCATTTGTATCAACAGTATTTCTTCCAATAATATCTAAAAGTAAGACTCTATCTTTAATTTTATCTTGTTTAAGTTTTTCTAATAATTCTAAATTTTCTTTTTTTGAAGTAAACCATTCTTCTTTCATAAAACTTATTGCTTCATTAATGATTTTATTTTTTTTTTGTACCTTTTGTATTGTTGTATCATCAATAAGACCAAAATTATGACCATATGAACTAAGTCTAATATCAGCACTTTCTTCTCTTAAAAGAAGTCTATATTCAGCTCGTGAAGTAAACATTCTATAAGGTTCTGTGCTTCCTTTTGTAACTAAATCATCTATTAAAACAGCAATATAAGCTTCATCACGTCTGAGAATAAAGGGTTCTTTTTTGTCTATGGCTAAACTTGCATTAATTCCAGCTATTAGTCCTTGTGCTGCTGCTTCTTCATAACCTGTTGTTGCATTTATTTGTCCTGCTAGATAAAGGTTTTTTATTTTTTTTGTTTCAAGTGTATGTTTTAATTGTGTAGGATCAACATAATCATACTCAATTGCATATCCATATCTGACAATCTTAGCATTTTGTAAACCTTTAATTGATTTAATCATAGTTTTTTGAACATCAATAGGCATAGAAGTACTAAGTCCATTTATATAATATTCACTTTTCATAGCAGTTTGGGGCTCTAAAAATAATTGATGTCTATCTCGCTCAGAAAAGCGACTAATTTTATCTTCAATACTTGGACAATATCGTGGACCACTTCCTTGTATTTGACCTGTAAATAAAGGAGCTCTTGCAAAATTTGATGAAATAGTATTATGTGTTCCTAAATTTGTGTAAGTTATATAACAAGGATGTTGTTTTGGATTAAATGTTTGTTTATTTGTTCTAAAAGAAAAGGGTGTTGGAATTTCATCACCTCCGTGTTCATCCATTTGAGAAAAATCAATAGAATTTCCATCAATTCGTGCAGGAGTACCTGTTTTTAATCTTCCTATTTTTAATCCTAATTCTTTTAATTGACTTGAAAGTGTAGTTGAAGGAAGTTCCCAAGCTCTTCCTGCTTCATAAGTTTTTTCACCTATATGAATCAGACCTTTCATAAAAGTTCCAGTTGTTAAAATTACTTTTAAAGAGTTTAGTTGCTCACCTAATTTTGTTCTAACACCACATACTTCTTTTTTTTCATTTAAAGTAAGAAAAGATACTTCATCTTGGTAAACTTCAAGATTAGCTGTTTCATAGCAAATTTTTCTCATATACTCTTTATATTTATCCATATCAATTTGAGCTCTACTACCTTGAACGGCTGCACCCTTTGAAGCATTTAAAACTCTAAATTGAATGCCAGAATAATCTGTACACAAACCCATTTCTCCGCCTAAGGCATCAAGTTCACGTACTAAGTGTCCTTTAGCAAGTCCTCCAATAGCAGGATTACAAGAAGCTGCTCCTATTTGCTCAACTAACATAGTAATTAAAAGTGTTTTTTTACCCATTCTAGCACAAGACAATGATGCTTCAATTCCTGCATGTCCTGCTCCTACGACTATAACATCATATTCCATTTTTTCCCTTAATTGCTTTTTGATTGTATTTTCGCCATTATAGCAAGAATTCATAAAAGGATTGATGTGTTCACGGGACTAATTCGTGCAGTGGCAGAAGTTTTAAGTTTTAAGTTTTAAGTTTTAAGTTTTAAGTTTTAAGTTTTAAGTTTTAATAATGATAAAGATAAAGGGGATAGGTAACTTTACTCTAATCCTTTTTTCATGGTCTTCACTTTGGAATTGGTGATAATTCCATTCCACTTTTGTACTTGAAATTATGTTACTTTTTTACTATATATTTAAAATAATATTTTTATTTCACTCTCACTGTAGAGTTTTAGTTAAAATAATTAAGTTTCTAACAAACTTTAAGTATTAAAAAGATATCTTAAGGTACGATAAATAAAAGGAGAAAGAATGAAAAAAATAGCTTTAGCTTTAGTATGCTTATATGGTATGAGTTTTGCTGGCGATTATGATGCCACACAAGGTCAAATGTTAGCACTATCATGTGCTTCATGTCATGGTACAGATGGTAAATCAACAGCAGTTACTCCATATATAGCAGGCATGGGGAAAACCACTATGTATAAAACATTGTTAGATTATAAATATGGAAGAAAAGTGGGAACTATGATGTCTAAACATGCAAAAGGTTTTTCAGATAATGAACTAGAACAAGTTTCGTATTACTTTTCTAAAATTAAAAGATAAAAGGATATTATGATGATGAATAGAAGAAATTTTAATAAATTAGTACTTGGTTCTTTTGCACTTTCTATGGCAGCTTGTAGTAGTCTGACAAAGGTATCTTTAGCAAAAAATAAAAAAAGAGTTGTAATTGTTGGTGGTGGATTTGGTGGAGCAACTGCTGCTAAATATCTTAAAAAATTTAGTCCTGATACTGAAGTTATTTTAATAGAGCAAAATAAAGAGTATTATACTTGTCCATTTGGAAATACTGTAATAGCTGGTATGAATGATATTGAGTATATCAAGCATGATTATAAAACTTTAGCTAGTAAATACAAAATACAAGTAATTCATGCGAAAGTTAAAAAAGTTGATGGTGCTACAAATAGCGTTATTTTAGAAAATGGTGATGTTATCCCTTATCATAAAGCAATAGTTTCTCCAGGTATTGACTTCAAATATGAAAAAGGTTATGTTAAAGGTTCTGAGTTACACTCTCCTCACGCATATAAAGCAGGAGCTCAAACTTCACTTTTAAGAAAACAACTTGAAGATATGAAAGATGGTGGCACTTATGTGATGGTAGCTCCAACGAATCCTTTTAGATGTCCTCCTGGACCTTATGAAAGAATCTCATTGGTTGCTCATTATTTAAAAAATAATAAACCAAAATCTAAAATTATTATCTTAGATCAAAAGGAAAAATTCTCCAAACAAGGACTATTCCAAGAAGGTTGGGAAGATTTATATGAAGATATGATTGATTGGAGAAGTGTTGAGTTTGGTGGTAAAGTACTTGCAGTAGATCCTATAAAAAGAATCATTACTACAGATGAAGGTGATGTTCAAGCAGATGTACTGAACTATATCCCATCTCAAAAAGCAGGTAAATTAGCATTTGATTCAGGACTTACAAAAGGTGACTGGTGTCCTATAAATACAAAAACATTTGAATCAAGACTTGTAAAAAATGTTCATGTTATAGGTGATGCTTCAATTGCCACAAAAATGCCAAAATCAGGTTTTTCTGCTAACTCACAAGCGAAAGTTGCAGCATTACAAATTTCTCGTATATTAGCAAAACTATCAGTGATTAATCCTCCAAAACTAGCAAATACTTGTTATAGTTTACTCTCACCTACTTATGGTATCTCTGTTGCTGCTGTTTATGAAGCACACGAAGATAAAATTATTAAGGTTAAAGGTGCAGGTGGATTAAGTCCTATGGGAGCACCAAAAGATTACAGAATGCAAGAAGCAGAATTTGCAGTTGGTTGGTATGAAAACCAAATGGCTGATATATTTAGATAATCAAATTCTTTGTATGAAAAAAAGATACTTTTATTATAAAGTATCTTTTTTTATGGATACTTAATAAAAAAAGGTATTAATTATGTTTAACAAAATTAATAAATTTATAGGTAAATATTCATACAATGATAATATATGATGCCGTAGCAAATATAAAACTTACAAAAAATAAGAACTTTTTTGATGTAACAAATAGAGAAGAGTTTCCAAGATAAAGATTATTTACAATTAAGATATAGGTATATGGAGACTATACCCCTGTGATTGAATATCCACTCTTGATAATCTTACTAATCATTGAGGTTGATAATTTCAGATGTGTTGCTATCTTGACTTGAGTATATCCATCTTTATAAGCACTTAGTATAGCTAAATCTCTTTTTATCTTAGTATCGGTTTCATAAAGTCGAAGTATATCATAAAGGTGGATATTCAATCACAGGGGTGTATATCGGGGTGTATATTTATTCTATTAATCCATGAAATATATCTATTTCGATTTTATGAAACTTATTTAAGTAATATTTTAAAATAAAAGGAATGAAGTTACAAGTTCCTTGAATGTCTTCATTTTGTATTTTATTTGCGATTACTTTTGAAACTTTTTTTATAACTTCAATTCTTTCTGTATGCACGATTTTCCTTTAACCTAACGACTGAACTGAAAAACAAGGGGGTATTTTCACTTGATAGTACGGTCTTTAATTTTAGCTTATTGAAACTTTAAAGGTTCAAAATTTCGCATTATACCCTTGTTTTTTTCCTATGTTTTGTTATCCATCGGCCCTATAAAGCTCTCTTGGATAGTCCAATATCTTTAGATTTTTTTGCTCTAGTTCTTTTAAAGCATTTTTTGCAATCCATTGCGCAGATTTATTTTGATTTTGTAAAATTCTATTCGCACTTAAAATAGCTTTTTTATGTAAATCTATATTTCTTTTTCCAATATTTCTTAAAGCCCAATTTACTGCTTTTTTTACATAAATTCTATCATCATTCACTTCTCTTTCAATAATTTTTAAAAATCTTTCAAATATTTTATTTGAAGCATTTTTATTTGCAAATCCATAAGATGCCATTATTGTGAAACTTACTCGTTTAATAAATTCTTTTTTATTTTTTGACCATTCTTCAGTTTTTTGTAAAGCAAATTTACTTTTAGCAAAAAAACCCATACAAAAAGAATCACAAATTTCCCAATTTTCAAATGTTTTTACCCATTTTTCTATTAACTCTTCTGTAATATCATTAGGATTATATATTTTACTACATAGTATTTTTGCTTCGTATATTTCTGTATCAAATAACTGTACAGCTATTTGATTGTTTTGTCCAATCTCTTTTGCTAATTTTTTTAAATCTTTATGATAAATTCCTAAAGAATTATTTGAAATAATTCCAAATTTCTTTTCTTTAAATATAACTTTTTTTGGATTTGAAAGTTTATGAAGTTCATCTAAAATATTTTTTAATGTCATTGATATTCCAATTTTTATTCATTATGATGGCTAACGGCTGAAGCAAAGAACAAGTGACCCTCAGTCTGTTTGCTAACTTATTTTTATAACTATACTATTTTAGTTAATTTATGCTTAAAAATTTGATGGGTCACTTGTTTTTTTTCGGTGTTTTGTTGGATGCTTTAGTGACTTTTAAGTTTTTTTATTTACTAGCTATAGTTAGATATATTTCTAAGTTCTTTAATATTCAAATTATTTTAAATATTTATCTTTTCATTGTTTATGAAAGTTTATTTTAAATTAGAAATTTATGTTACTATTTTATAGCTTTTTAAGTTGTTGATTCTTTAATAAATATCTTTTATTTTTTGAAACTTTTTCTTAATGTTGTCACCCAACGGCTAAGGTGAGGAACGATGGCGATATTTCGTACTTAATTGTTCGGCTTTCAAGTTTCTTTATGAGACAGTTAAAAGCTTTGAATTTTCGCAGTATAGCCTCGTTTCTCTCCTCCGAGACTGTGAAAGAACTACACCCCTGTGATTGAATATCCACTCTTGATAATCTTACTAATCATTGAGGTTAATAATTTCAGATGTGTTGCTATCTTGACTTGAGTATATCCATCTTTATAGGCACTAAGTATAGCTAAATCTCTTTTTATCTTAGTATCGGTTTCATAAAGTCGAAGTATATCATAAAGGTGTATATTCAATCAGATATTCAATCACAGGGGTGTAATTTTGATTTGTTTATTTAGTTGTTTTAGTTCATCTTCAAAATCTTGTTTTAAATTATTAAAATAATAATCTAAATTATCAATATGTGATAATATTTTGTAAGTATCACTATTTATCAATGTATCTAATTCATTTTGAAGTATATTTAATTTTTTTCTAATATCATTAATTTTTAATTTTAATAACTCACTATCATTAAGGCTATCACTTGCCATATTAAATTGTATATCTTGCTCTAAATTATTTAAAATTTCTTTAACTTTATTTAAATTATTCATTGAATATGCTTCGTTTAATTCTTTAAATATATTTGTAGCCTCCTCTTTTCTATCCTCATTAACTGTATCTGGATGACACAATTTTGCACTTTTCTTGTAAAGTTTTTTTAATTCTTTTTTATCATCATTTGAAATATTTGGTATATTCTTTTCTAATTGCTGTTGATATTGTTGTTTAAAATTATTATAATCATTAATTGATTCTTTGTACTTATCTTTTAAATTTGGATTACTTTTAGATTGTTGCTCTAAAATTTGTTTTCGTAGTTTTAAAATTTCTTCTACTAAATTTCCAACTTCTACATTATATTGTATATTAAATTCATCAATTAAATGTATATATTCTTCTTTTTTTTCATTTAGCTTTTGTAATTTATGTTCTAATACTTTAAGTTCTAATTTTAATCCTTGAATCTCACTATCTTCGTACTTTATTATACCTGAGAATTTTTTTAAATATTTTTCTATTAAATTTATAACTTGTTCATATTGAACATCATTAATTAAGTTTAATATGTCTTTTATTTCATTATCATAATTTAATTGTTTTATTTTTAATACTTGTATTTCAATAATCTCATTATCTTCGATTGGTATCGAATTTTTAATAATTTCTAGTCATTTAATAATTTCTATCATTTAATATTCTCCTATTCTTTTTTCTAAAAGATTTATAGTCTCATTTAATACTTTGTTACTTCTCCATTTTTGATCTTTTTTTGTTTTTTTAATAAAACTACTAAGTTTATAGTCAATCTTTTCTAATGGATTGTTAACTATATTAAAATCCTCAATTTTTGTATTGTTAATAAATTCATCAGGAATTATTTTAATAAAATTATTATTTAAGTGTAATATTTTTAAATTTTTTAAATAATGTATACTTATAGGAAATTCTAATATAACATTATGATTTATCTCTAATGTATGTAGTTTTTATAAATTTTTAATTGAAGTAGGAATTTTAGATATTTTGTTATTTGATAAATTTAAGTACATTAACTTATTTAAATTAAATAGTTCTTTTGGTATATATGTTATATTGTAATTTTCAAGGGATAAAGTTTCCAATGAAAGTAATTTTTTCTTTTCTCTTGGTAAGCCTATATCCATATACTCATCATTCATAAACAAATCATCTATATTAAATTCATCTGCCCAATTCCATAATTTTTGTATCCAACTATCATCTAATAAATCCAATTTATCGTTTAGTATTTTATTTGTGATACTAATTAAATTTTGTGATTTATTCAAAGCTAATTTTGAGTCTTGTTTTAATGTTAATTTATTATTCATTTTTGTTCCATTATTTGAGATAAAGATTGTATATCATTTAATCTTTCTTGTTTATTATTATGTTCACTTTGTAAAAAATCAATTTCATCATATATAGCATCATCTATTATTGAGTTATTAGAGATTAAAGTGTTAATATATTGTTCCATTAGTAAATCATCCAAATTTAAAGATTTTATATTATTCAATAGTATTAATAATTCAGTATTTGATTTATTTTGTATTATAAATAATAATAATTCAATTGTAATGATTTTATCATTTAAAAAATTATATTCTTTTTTTATAAATATTTTATATGGTTTTGAATTAGAACGAATTTCATCTGTCAAAATATTTTGTTTTCTTGCTTCTTCTTGAATTATTACATAGTATTTATTTGAAATTGTTGATATTAAATTACCTATAAATATTTTTATATCATCATTATTTTTTGTAATTTCTATTTTTATATCATTTGAAATTATATATTTTGTATATTTAGTCAAAAAAGATATAAATTCTTTATATTCTTGATTATACTTTTTGTCTATCTTGAAATCAAATCTATCATATCTAGCTTTATCATAGAATATATTTAAAATTTGTATAAATTTATTGTGTTGTTTATCTGTTTTAATGTGATAGTATCTTTTTATTTCTTGAAATAACTGTTCATGGTTATGAGTTTTAATTTCAAATTTTATTTCCTTATTTAAAGAAATAATAATTTTAAATAATCTCTCAATACCTACAGATATATTATATAAAAAATCAAATATTTCATCTTCATAGTAAAAAATTTTCATTTGATGAAAAATTTTTATTCCATTAAATATACAATTACCAGATATATCTAATTCAGTACCTAAATTAAAATTTTTCCATAATTCAATGTTTGTCAATTGATTCCTTAATTTTTAATTTTTCTCTAATTTTGTATGATTCTATCATACCAATAGCAAAATTTCTTTCTATTTGTTCTTCTTTTGTAATTTTACCATCATAAATCGCACCTTTTTCTTCAAGAAACTACACCCCTGTGATTGAATATCCACTCTTGATAATCTTACTAATCATTGAGGTTGATAATTTCAGATGTGTTGCTATCTTGACTTGAGTATATCCATCTTTATAAGCACTTAGTATAGCTAAATCTCTTTTTATCTTAGTATCGGTTTCATAAAGTCGAAGTATATCATATAGGTGGATATCAATCACAGGGGTGTAATTTGATATTATTTTGGAAGATTTTAGCTATATAAATTTTCACTTAGAATTGCTGTTTACCCACAACTTAGTATATTTTTTAAGGAGATTCTGGTAAAATATGAGAAGTGATTAAAAAGAAACTGGTGGGTTTACACAGTTTATTTTACACTCTCAAGAAAAAGGAGATAGTTTTGTTAAAAATATTTTTTTTATTAGTATAATATTTAGTACTCAAATTTATGCTAAAAAAGATTGCTCTTGTCAAGATATACTGGATTCAATAGTAGGTCGTAGTTGTAAAAATAATCCAGTACAAGAATCAATAAAAGTAGATGGTAAATTTTTGTCAGTAAAGGAAAAATGTTATTGTAAGCTTAAAAATAAGAGATTTTCTGCTAAAAATATTTTTATTAAATGTCCACAAGATAATGTTGTATATATAGGAGGAAATGAATTATGAAAATACAATTTATTAAGTTCATACTAATATATGCCATTGTTGGGCAATTATACTTAAATGCATTAGGATTAGAAGAATATAGGGCATCTCTAAAAATAGACAATAAAATTAATACTTAATTAAATAATTAAAATCTTATATTTAAAGCATATAAAACTACTATTTCGCTACAATTACTATAAAAACTACACCCCTAAACTACACCCCTGTGATTGAATATCCACTCTTAATAATCTTAACTAATCATTGAGGTTGATAATTTCAGATGTGTTGCTATCTTGACTTGTGTATATCCATCTTTATAAGCACTTAGTATAGCTAAATCTCTTTTTATTTTAGTATCAGTTTCATAAAAGTCGAAGTATATCATAAAGGTGGATATTCAATCACAGGGGTGTTATTAGGGGTGTTATTATTATTTTTAGCTAACTTGAACTAATTCAGTGCATGGCTTTAGATAAAGATTCTGAATGATTTGTATAAATTATTAGATGAAAGTGGTTTAACATTAAACAATATACAAATATTTAAGTTTCTTTTTGATGATATGTGATTATTACTTTTTTAGTGAACTAATAATATCAGCTATTGTTATACTTGTTTCATCTTGTATAATACCAAAATTTGTTGGTCTAAAAATATTATCTAACATAATTTTCTTATCTTCTTTTGCAAAACTTTTACCTTCTTTTAGTAAAGCTAAGTATGTTCTAATCATTATTACTCTTTCCTGTGAATCTATTGAAAGATGATAGTTACTAAGTGTTATTTTAATAAGTATTTTAATAAACCATATCGATAATGTTGTTGATAAAGCTAAAAAACCATATTTCCATATTTCAATTGTTTTATGATCTTGATGATTCATAAAGTCAAATACAAGGTATAGCAGGGCTATTGATAAAACAACTGACACACCAAAGTAAATCCAATAATTTGAATTAAAACTTTTACCTTTCGATTCCCAAAATTTATATGATATTTGTAACTTTATCTCCTTTAAAACTGATTCTTTTGCATTTGAATAATCTGTTTCAATATTTTTGATATTTTTTTGAATTAAATTTAATTCTTGAAAGTTTTGTTTATATTTTGATAATTCATCTTCTAAATCTTTTAATTTACCATTTGTTTTTAATCTTTCATCTTCAAGTTTTGAAATTTTATCATTTGTTATATCAACTTGTTTTGTATCATTTTCTATTAATAAAGTTCTAAATGAATTGTCTCTTATAATTTTTATTATAACTTCGATATATGATTTATAATAATCAATTATTTCGTTATCAAATATTATGCTATATAGTTTCTTTTTTGTAATATGCATTGCAGTTGTTTCATCACCTGCTTTTACTATTATAGAATCTTCATTGTTTTTAAATAATTTAAATGGTTTTTTTTCACTTTTTGTTTTTAAAATTAAAGTACATTCTTCTTGAGTTTGATTATTTAATAAACTAACTAATTCATCATATCGTTCTGAAAATTCATTTTTAGTAATTTCTTCTAAGTTTTGTTTGTTTGAAGTTGGTGCATTCTCAATTAAGTAAGATATGCTATCTAGTATATTTATTTTATTTCTAATAATATCAGATTCTGAATTTGTTTTACTCATAAAATACTCTAATTTACTATGTATTGTATGTACAAATTCATCTTCCGTTGTTTCATCAATTAATGTAATATTACTTAGATATGAATATATAGCATTCTGAAATTTATTAAAATCTATATCATCTTTTAATTTAGATTGAAGAGCTACTTGCAAATTCAATCACAATCAAATATATAATTCTTAATAGTAACTATTTTAAGCTTTAAAAAAATAGTTATTATTTCTAACTTGCATAATTTACAATATATTTACCAAATTTATTAAAAAATCACATTTTTTCTCCATTCCTTATGGTTAAATTGTAAAATTCAGTATTTTTATATAAATTTCTATCAATGGTCATGTAATAAGTTTTAAACTTTGATGTATACAAATAGATAAAATTCCAAATGCTAAAACGCAAGCTACCTTATTTGCCCCTTGATAGTATATTTTATCACATCCAAAGTCATCTTTTAAGTATTTATTTACTCGCTCTACCATACTTCTTTGCTTGTAGTGATGTTTATCTGATGCTTGAGTCAAATTTAAATATTCAAATTTTTCTTTTTCCTCTTTTGCTAAAGCTATTTTTTCTTTTAGCACTTTAGAGTTTTTAGGATTTATATCTATGATTGGTTTATGATTTAACTCTTCAGAATACTCTGCAATAATATCACTATCATATCCAGCATCAAGTAAATCATGAAGATACATTACTCTTTTGCTAGTTTCATTTATAAGTGGAAGTGCTACAGAACTATCATGAACATTTGCACCACTATAAAATGCAACTACTGGTATATCTCCATCAACAACACTAATATGAAGTTTACCACCTATCCAAACTTCTCTATTACCTTTTGAATTTTGTTTAATACCAACTCCACATGATGTTGATACAAGTGATAACATATCATTAGTAGTTTTCATATCTTTTTGAAGTTCAAGAATCTTTGGTTTTATAGCTTCTCTTTTCTCACCTTTTTTAGGTCTTCCAACTTTATTTTTTGCTTTCTCTTTTTTCTCAACTTTTACAGGTTTTTCCCTAAGTGGTATTTTAGTAGCATCACTTGCATTGTACATAAATATAGTATCTGACAAATACTCTTCTATGAATTTTTGATGAGTTTTCTCAGCTATTTTCATATCACTAAGTTGTTCAAACACTCTACTAAATTTTGATTCACTAGGAATATCTATTTTATATCTCCATCCACATAATACTCGCAATATTCTATCCCTATGCAGTCTATGAATTAAATCTCTTGTTGTTTGTATATTATAAACTGATTTAGCAATAAATGCCCTTGCTATTTCTTCTCTATCTTTTGGAGTGTTTGTAATTGTTACAATTGTAACATGCTTTTCTATTTGGGCAAAATCTAATATTTTTATTAATTTTTCTTCTTTAGTGCTTAGTGTTCCTAGTTGTTCTTTTATCTCAGGAAATAAACAATTTTCATGGTTTATAATCCTAAGCCACATTTTTGAAAGATTTGAAGATAATTTTGGTATAATATTTTTCATAAGTTGAATCTCTTTTCTGTTAAATTTTAGGATATAAAATTATAACTTATTTGAAATTTGATTCAACTTTTTTTACAAATAAAAACCTAAATTATGAACTTATTTGCTAATTTGCAAGTGGCTCTGAACTATATTATTATTTAATCTTCTTTTTGTATTTTCTAATGCTAATTTTATTTTTTTAGTAGATTGTTGCATTAAATTCCTTTCTTATGATAACACTTGAGTTGAAGGACAAGAGTTATTGCGACTTGATACTTTTGTCTTTTCGAGATAAATCAAATTCTTTATACATGGTCTTCTCTTGGATTTAGTGATGATTTTACTCCCCATTCTTGCGAAGTTCATTTACTAATGGTGATTATCTTTTCTTTTTCATTTATTTTAACACAGAATTATTTTATTCTGTGTTAAAATTTAGCTTAGCACTGCATTCTCCTTAATTCATTTTTAATCACATTTTAGCTACTGTAATAAGAATTTATAAAAGGATTTATGTGTTCACAGGCTTAATTCGTGAGATGGCAGAAGTTTTAAGTTTTAATAATAATGTATTAACACTAAAGGCAAAATATACACCAAAAATTGGTGATTCAATTGCTATTAATGGAGCTTGTTTAAGTGTAATAAAAATCGCCTCTTCTTCTTTTAGTGTTGAGATATCGCCTGAGTCAACAAGAATATTGGCAATGCAAAACTATACAAAAATAGTACATATTGAACCTGCCATGATGATGGGTGATAGATTTGAGGGACATATTGTTCAAGGGCATATTGATTGTTTAGGTAAAATTAAAAGTATAAAACAAAATGGAAATTCAAGTGATTATATAATTACTTTGCCTAAGGAATTTATGAAATTTATTTCTCCTAAAGGTTCCATTAGTATTGACGGTGTATCTTTAACAATAAATGAAGTTTTTTTGGATTCTTTTAGATTAACTATAATTCCTCTTACTATTAAGAATACACTTTTTAATACATATAAAGTTGGAACATTGGTAAATATAGAAACCGATATGTTTGCTAGGTATGTTTATAATATTTTTTCTAAAAATGATAAAACACTTTATTGGGATGAAGTTGATAAGATTATGGCTTCTTATTAGAATTTATATGTTAAGTTAATTACAAAGGATATTTTAGATGATAAGTAGCTCAATTCCTGAAAATATATTAAAGATTCAAAAAAAACTTACAAGTTTAGAAAAAGATTCAAGATCTTATAAAAAATATACAAAAATATTAGCCAAACATATAAAAAAATATTCCATGAGACAAAGATTAAATTCACATATAAAAACTATTGAATCTATACAAGAGCTAGAAAAAAAGGAATAAAATATTACAATTTACAATAAATTAGAATGTTCGGTGAAAAAACTGCTACTATACACAAAACAAAAATAATAGGAATTTAAAATGGACGAGAATCAAAAAAAATCGTTAGACTTAGCAATTAAACAGTTAGACAAAGCTTTTGGTAAGGGTACATTATTAAGACTAGGGGATAAAGAAATTTTACCAATTGAAACTATTTCTACTGGTTCTTTAGGTTTAGATTTAGCTTTAGGTGTAGGAGGACTTCCAAAAGGTAGAGTTATTGAAATTTATGGACCAGAAAGTTCAGGAAAAACTACTTTGACACTTCATGCAATTGCCCAGTGTCAAAAAGCAGGAGGAGTGTGTGCTTTTATAGATGCTGAACATGCACTGGATGTAATATATGCAAAAAACTTAGGAGTTGATACAGATAATTTACTTGTATCTCAACCTGATTTTGGTGAGCAAGCTTTAGAAATACTTGAAACAGTTATAAGATCAGGTGCTGTTGATTTAATAGTAATTGATTCAGTTGCAGCTTTAACTCCAAAAATTGAGATTGATGGAGATATGGATGATGTACAAGTTGGTCTTCAAGCTAGGCTGATGAGTAAGGCTTTGCGAAAAATTACTAGTATTTTAAATAAGATGAATTGTACAGTTATTTTTATAAATCAAATTAGAATGAAAATAGGAATGACAGGATATGGATCTCCTGAGACTACCACAGGAGGAAATGCTTTAAAGTTTTATTCTTCAATAAGATTAGATATAAGAAGAATAGCTACTTTAAAACAAGCAGAAAATCCAATAGGAAATAGAGTTAAAGTTAAAGTAGTAAAAAATAAAGTTGCACCACCTTTTCAAATTGCAGAATTTGATATTATGTTTGGTGAAGGCATTTCTAAAATGGGCGAATTAATAGATTATGGTGTTAAGCTTGATATTGTGGATAAAGCAGGTTCTTGGTTTTCTTATAATGATAGTAAAATAGGACAAGGAAAAGAAAACTCTAAAGTTTTTTTAAGAGATAATCCTGAAATTGCACAAGAAATTGAAAATAAGATTTTAGAAGCCATGGGAAAAACAAATTAAAAGATGCAAGGACTATAAAGAATAAATATTGCCAATGCAAACAGTTCCCCCTCAGTCTTTGTCTTTATAGTAAATTTATATTTAGCTGAGGGAGTTTACCATAATATTTAATGGTGCTAATACTGTAAATTTTATCTTTTATTCTTCACAATAATTAGATATTTTAGCTTGCTATCCTGCACTATCTATTCTAGCTCTATCAAATCTCTTACCTATAAGAAGTTGCGATACACATTGTTTTATAAATTCTAAGTTTTTATCTGCTAGTGATACATTACTATCTCTAAAGTCAACATCAATTACATAACCACCGTTAATATGTCCAAGCATTGGCATATATCCAGATTCTTTTAGATAAGAATATTTGCAGTATTTTTATTGGCTTCTACAAATGTTGCATTTATATCTAACATCAAATCTTTATTTTTCATTAAGTCGTTTTTATCCTTTATTTTATTGTTTTAATTTTACTCTTTTAGGAATTAAAATTTACAAATAGTTATTTATTTTTCTTGGGGTAGTATAATATCTAAGAATTTTTTAATACTAATAAGAGTTTTATTAAAATAAGATATATTTGTCTTTTCATACAAAACTGTTCCTTTAAGAAGCATAATAATTGATTGTATTTCATTGTCATCTAGTCTATAGTCTTCGTTTAATATCTTTTTTAAATTTTTAAACTCAATATTAATCAATTCATCTATACCTTTTTTCATAGATGAGGGTAAAGTTCGATATTCATTTAGCAAAGGAACAATAGGACAAATGGCTCGCCCTTTTTTAGCGATTTGATATAGGTCGTAGTATGCCTCTAACTTTACAAAAGTATTTGCTGGCAAGTGGTGAATTTCAAAAAAATCATTTTCTAATGATAATTTTAAATAGTCTAAATATGCTACCCCCAACTTCTCTTTTGTTTTAAAATGGTGATGTACATTCTCTCTACTTGTAGAAATTCTTTCGGCAAGGCTTAAGAAAGTGATTCCCTTAAATCCTTTCTCGTGAATCATACAGTTTACTTCATTTAAAATATGCTCTTTTACTGTTGTCATAAAAATCCTTTTAATCTCTACTTGACATTATAGCAAAACTTATGTAGAATGTTTACTTACGTGGAAGTAAGTATATTTTCTCAACAAGGATTATAATGAAATATAGTAGGTTGAAGATTATTGAGTTGGCATTTATGCTTCAAATTTAGATGAGAAATATGTTGCTGATATTACTTATATAGCAAAAGGATAAGGATGGATATATCTTGAAATTGTAATAGACTTATATTTAGAAAAGTTGTTGGTTGGTCTATGAAGTATTTCAATGTTTCAGGCTAATTTAAATTTAATTATATAAAAAGGAACTACAATGTTTACAAGTAAATTACTAACATCTCTTTTATTGACCTTTAGTGTACTTCAGGGAAATGAAAAACTTCCAGATTCTAATAAAATAATTGGTTTTTTTGAAAAAACTTTTGGGAAACATAATTCACAAAGACGTAATCATCTCACAGGTTTCTGTTTTAGCGGAGAATTCATACCCAATAAGGGAAAAATAAATGAGTATTCAAAATCAAATGTGTTCATACACAATAGCCAAGTAAATGGTAGATTTTCACATAAAGACGGTATTAAATTAAATGAAAGCAAAGTAGGACATTTAGGTATGGCCATTAGCTTTGATTTACCGTTTCAAGAGAATTTTATAACAACTCTTAATACTTTAGATTTTTTTCCAGCTTCTACAGCAGAAGCTTTTTACCAAATCATGAAATATAAGGCTACTAAAGATAAAGAACTTTTAAAAAGTATTAAACAGACTTATCCTGAACTAGTAAAATTTAAGAAGTATTACAAGAAAAATCCAATAGTATTAAAAGGATATGAGAATAGTCAATATAATTCTGTTAATAGCTTTGTATTGGTTAATAACAAAGGAAAAAGAAAGTATGTTAGGTGGAGTTTTGTGCCAAGAGATTTAAACAACGTCATTAATCAAAGTAAAACTGTTGACTTTTATACAACACTTAAAAAGAAATTATCTAATTCTAGTGCTCAATGGGATATGATAATAATTTTAGCTAATGATGAAGATAAAGTTAACGATCCAAGTATAATGTGGAGTCCTCAAAATCATACAAGAATTAATGCAGGAACATTAATAGTCTCAAAAATATCTAAAAAAGGATCCTGCAATGATGTGAATTTTGATCCTTTAATTCTACCCTCTGGTATAAAACCATCTGAGGATTCTGTTCTAATATTTAGAAGTTCTGCCTATGCTATATCTTTTGGAAAGAGACTTGGCGAAAAACTACAAAATAGTAAATAATATTTTGTAGTTAGTAAGAAATAATTAAAGAAACCTAAATTTGGACTTAGAAAATTAAAAAACTATTGGTATAGTATTTAATATATATAAGAGAGTATTTAAAAAGTAATCGTGCTTACAAATCAACAAAGTGGACATAGAAACTTTACTTTTTAGTTTTCTATCCATGATTATGAAGCTACTAGGATTGATTTTAAGGTAAGATAATAGTTAGAAGAAAAGAATAGTTTAACCTGTATAAGAAAAGGTTTATTAAAAAAAGAATACGCATTAGAACTTGAAAATCTTTCTGGAAGCTAACTCCTAATATACTAAATAGAGGTTTTTATGGGATCAACTCCTGATGAAAAATATGCTGGTGATATCACATATATTTCAAAAGGAGAAGGATGATTATACCTTACAACTGTAATGATTTATATTTAAGAAAAGCTAATTGTTGGGATAAAGCAGGTTCTTGGTTTTCTTATAATGATAGTAAAATAGGACAAGGAAAAGAAAACTCGAAAGTTTTTTTAAGAGATAATCCTGAAGTTGCACAAGAAATTGAAAATAAGATTTTAGAAGCCATGGGAAAAACAAATTAAAAGATGCAAGGACTATAAAGAATAAATATTGCCAATGCAAACAGTTCCCCCTCAGTCTTTGTCTTTATAGTAAATTTATATTTAGCTGAGGGAGTTTACCATAATATTTAATTGCTAAGCACTTCTTCTACATTAACAATGTATTGTTGTCTTATATTCTCATGAACAGAGTCTATAGATACTTCAAGAGAATTTGGTTTCCATCGCGGATGTAAATCACAACGATTTTCTTTTCCTAAAGTTGGTGAAGTATAAAAAGTACCAATATCAAAACACTTATTTGTATCTTCGTTATATAACAATAATAGCCTTTCATTACTTGTAGTATCAGGATAAGTATCTGTTAAAAGCCAATTTGAATTTGGAGCATAGGTCATATGACCATTTTCAGTTAATACATCTTTTGCAATTTTACGGACTTGTTTGTTTTTAGTATTATATAAGTGATATGCAATTTTATCATTATGTGGAGTCCATGCAATAATTTCATCATTGTTTTTCCAAGCAGGATGTGATATTTGATATTCAGATTTTTCATAATCAAAAAAGCCAACATTATTAATATCAAAATTAGCATCAAGTTGAGGCAAAGGATGATCGGTACATTCCAATAAAGATAAGTTACTTCCATCACTATTAATAGTAAATAACCTATGTAAATAACATGTTTCATCTTCCACGCGTTGGGACCATCTATGAATAAATAATATACTTTTAGAATCTGGACTTATTTCTATATGAGTAATCCAATGAATAGCTTTATCCATTGATGCTACATTTTGAAAGTTTTTTAAATTATTAAGACTCAAAATTAATTGATGTTCAAAAGTATTTAAATTCATAAAATACATTCCATCATTTTTTGGTGCATTTTCTAAGACAGGCTCTTTTACAGTGCTATAATATCCGATTGTTCTATGTGTTACTTGAAATCTTGAATAATCTACACTCAAAGAATAAGAGCCATCAGGTGCCACTACATAGATAGGTAAAGGAAGAGTGGTTTTTGTTTTTGTATCTACATCATAAATAATTGAACAAAAATCTGGATAAATATATTCACTATTTGCCTTTTCTTCTACTTCATTAACTCTTGTATTATATATAATTTTGAGGTTCTTTTTACTTGTATTTTGTTCTCCACCTAACCATTGAAGCTGACAACCCATTTGCCAATTCCATGTAGTTGTTTTACCAATACTTATATATTCATTATTTTTATTTAAATCAAAATAACCAACTTGACTTATTTCTGTTCCCGTTAAATCTTCACTCATTTTATCAACACGATTAGATAATACATAATCACCCGTGGCATTCCACGGACTTTTATTATAATAACCAAAAAAGTGATGATATTTATTTCCACTATAAAGTGATTGTAATTTACATCTGCTTTCTATAAACATCTTTATTCCTTTTAATTTACTTTACTTTACTTTTTTTATTTTGTGTAAAGCCTCTATATAAAGTATACACACACAATAATAATATAACTAATGATATTGGTCTAGTAACTAATTGTAAGAGAAAATTTCCAATATTACCATGTACTAAAGATAAAGATCTTGCTAACTCACTTTCTGCCATTGTTCCTAAAACAAGACCTAAAATAAGTGGTGCCCTTGGCACTCCAAAGAAATTTAATACATAACCTAATATTCCAATAAAAAGCATAATAATTACATCTTCTAAAGAACCTCTAATTGAATATGAACCAATTACAGCTAAACACAAAATAATAGGTGCTAAGATAGAATATGGAATTTGTGTTATTTTAATAAAATATTTTGCTATGATAAATCCAATAGGGACAAACAGTAGATTTGAAATAAATAAACTTAGAATAAACCCATAAGTAATATCACTATTTACTGTAAATAATTCAGCTCCAGGGCGTAAACCATGAATCATAATTCCACCTAAAAATACAGCAGTAACTGGATTACCTGGTATTCCTAAAGTTAAAAGAGGAATTAATGTTCCTCCTGTTACTGCATTATTAGCTGTTTCTGATGCAACAATACCATCAGGAGATCCTTTACCAAATTCTTCAGGCTTTTTTGAATATCTTTTAGCGGTATCATAAGCTATAAATCCACCAATACTAGAGCCAACTCCTGGAATAATTCCTACTATTATTCCTATAATTGAAGAACGTAAAATATTCATTTTTTGTTGTAAGATTTCAGGAAAAAATTGAGTAAAACTATTTTTTTGCTTAACTTTAGTTTCATTTTTAATGGTCGAACCTGTAGACAACATACTTATAACTTCGGGAATAGAAAAAAGACCAATAAGAGACACTACTAAAGGAATACCATCATATAAAGAAGGTATATCGTAAGTAAATCTTGTAAATCCTGTCAAAGGATGAAAACCAATAGTACTTAATAATAATCCTAAACCTCCCGCAATAAAACCTTTTTCCATTGCTCCAACTGATAATGAAGCAATAACTGTTACTCCAAATAAAGCTAATAAAAAGTACTCATAAGAACCAAACTTTAAAGAAAATTCAGCAAGTGGAGGAGCAATAAGTAAAAGTGCAAATACACTAACAATTCCTCCTATACAAGATGCAAATGTAGATAGTACTATAGCTCTATTTGATTCACCTCTTTTTGACATAGGATTACCATCAAGTGCTGTTGCGACTGAAGCTGGAGTTCCTGGAATATTTAGTAAAATCGCACTAATAGAGCCACTATAAGTAGAAGCTACATAAATACCACCAAGCATCGCTAATCCAACATGAGGTGGTAAAGTAAATGTAAGCGGAATAAGTAAAGCAATTGCCATAGTACTAGTTAGACCTGGTAAAATACCAACAACAACACCACCTACTACACCAGCAACTATTGAAAATAACATTAAGCCATCAGCTAATGTATATAAACCTGTTAATATGTTTTCAAACATAGATACCCTTTAAATATAAAAGTTATTATTATGGTGCACTAATTCCTAGAAAATGAAAAAATATCAAATATAAAGCACCATAAAAACCAACACTAATTAAAATGTTATATATTAGGTTTCTAAATCCTAATATATACATCATTACAGACAAAAATATAACTGTTGCAATACTATAATCTATATTTTGTAAAGCAATTACATACAAGACAAGAGATATAAAAATCAGAGCTCCTGATTTAAAAGTTTTAATTTGTTCTGCTTTAGCCTTATCATTAGCCTTATCCTCTTCCTTATTCTTAAGTGTTCTAATAAATAAAATTACACCCATACAAAATAAAAAAAGTGTCAAAAATCTTGGGAAATATGATGACTCAAGAGGATACGACAATAATACCAATCCTACAACAATTGAAATACACATTGTCATAAGAGCAAATAATTTATCTTTTTGTTTATTATTAATATACATAATTATATCTTTTCATATGTCCACCTTTTATTTTAAAAGATGAATATATTTTTTGATTTCTTTTTGTGTATTTTTTAGGTAAGCATCAAAATCTTTTGCATTCATATAATATAAAGGTAAACTTACTTTTTTAGCATATGTTAAAAATGTTTGGTCTTCCATAGTTTTAGCAAATGCCTCTTCTAAGAATTTCTTATGCTCTGCTTTAATTCCTTTAGGAGCAGCTATTCCTCTTAAAGATGCACCAACACTTGGTACATCTATTCCTGATGCTTCTGAAATAGTAGGAACATTTGGTAAATATTCATAGCGTTTATCTGAAAATACAGCTAAGACTCTTAATCTACCATTTTTTACATGGTTTGCAGCAGATGATGCAGAGGGAACAGAAGCATCTATTTGTCCACCTAGGGTAGCAGTAATTGAAGGACCTGAACCATTAAAAGCAACAAAGTTTGTTTTGAAACCTATCTTATCTTCTGCAATTAATAATTGAAGCTGATTATTTGATTGAGGACCATCTCCTCCAATATTTATTTTCTTTTTTTTACTTGCAGTTAAAAAATCTGCAAATGTTTTATAGGGACTATCTGTTTTGACAGCTAAAACAACTGGATCTAATTGAATATTTCCAATAGTTTCAAAATCATCCATATTATATTTTACATTTTCACGTAATTCTTTTACTAAAAAAATAGATGGGATATTAACAAAACCAATAGTATATCCATTATTATTAGCTCTTGACAAAGAAGTAAATCCAATTTGTCCACCAGCACCTGGCTTATTCTTAATAATAAGTCTTTTTTGTAAATAAGGTTTAGCATATTTTGCAACAACTCTTGCAGCTGTATCTGTACCACCACCTGGTGAATAAGCAACTATCATAGAAATAGGCTTAGATGGATAATTTTTTGCATTCGCAAAACTTACAAACATAAACGCACATAACATTAGTAATAATTTCTGTTTCATTAAATCTTCCTTAAATAATTGAGATACAAAATGATATAACTAATAAACTTAATTATATATTAATTGTAATCTTAATAAATAAAAAATAAATCTTTATATTAATGAACCTTTTGGTTTTTTAAATAAGCTTTAATGAGCGATGAAACGATGAGAAAGAAAGTATATTTTATATAATAAAAACATAATCAGTACTAGCAGAGAATTCAAGAGGGTAAAAAGCTAAAATTTGCAGGTTCTTATTTGATAAAATTATCTAAAAAATTGATTGTCCTCCCCCTTCATTAAGATTGGTTTGTTTAGTGTTTATTTTATCAATGTACTTAAAAAACCAATCAAGCCGCCAAGAATAGCACCCCAAACAACTAACCAACCTAAATGTTTTTTAATAATATCTTCAATAAGAACTTTTACCATCTTAGGACTTAATTCATCAAGTCTTTGATTAACTATTAGACTTAGTTTAGAATATATCTCATCTGATAAATCTTTTGAACTTAAAGCGTTTTTTATAGTTTCTTGAAAAGACTTAGTTTGTGTAATTAAGATAATAGATTTTTTTAATTTTTTCGTAAATGGTTCTTTTAAAGGCTCTAATGCAGCTTCACCTCCAAACATACCTAACATTCCACCAAATGAAGATTCCATAACTGCATCTTTTAGTGAAATATAAGCAGGGCTAAAGTCTGTTTTGTTTAAAACTTCTTCAAAATTTATTGTTTTTTCTACACTAGAAAGTTCATCTTGAAAAAATCTATTTAAATTATCTTTTGTGAAGAATTGGTTCATTATTAAAGTATGAATTGATTCTTTAAATTGAGTAAACCTATTTTCAATAACACCACTTCCATATAAATATGGTACTTTTTCAAATAACATATAAATAGCTAAAGTATTTGTAATAGAACCACTTAGGGCAAAAATTCCTATGCTAAAAAGAATATCATTTTGGCTTGAATATCCAAATGCCATAATCAAAAATGCTAAAATATTACTTATGTCTGATTTGTTCATAAAATTCCTTAAATAAAAAAGAATTTTAACATAATATTAATCAAAAAAGTGTTTATGGTTTAATTGTATATGGATAAGTTTTAGTTTTTTGTGATAAAATTGTTAGATATTAAAAAAATTGGAGAGAAATAAAATGGAAATGATAAATACGAAAAATGCACCCGCTGCCATTGGTCCCTACTCTCAAGCTATTGTAACAAATGGTTTTGTGTACACTTCAGGACAAATAGCCCTAACACCAAATGGTGAACTAATACAAAGAGATATTAAACTACAAACAAAACAAGTTCTAAGTAATTTGAAAAATGTTTTAGAAGCAGCAAATAGTTCTTTAGACAATGTAGTAAAAGTTACTATTTATTTAGAAAATATGGAAGATTTCGGAATAGTAAATGTAATATATGCCGAATATTTTGCAGATCATAAACCAGCAAGAAGTACCGTAGCTGTAAAAACTTTACCTAAAAATGTCCTTGTAGAGATGGATGTTATTGCGACAGTTTCACTTTTTCAATAAAACTATTTTTATAAAAATAGTTTAGGTTTATCTAATAAATATTTTAGAAAAGGACATATTATGAAAAGTGAAGTTAGTGTTTTAGAAGGTGCAAGAATTTTTCCCTTGCTTGCTACTCTTACTTTGGGAATTATTATTTGGTTTATTCCAGTTCCTTCTGGTTTAAAAGTAGAAGCTTGGCATTTATTTGCTATATTTCTTTCTACAATTGTAGGTATTATATTAAAAGTTTTACCAATAGGAGCAGTTGCAATTATAGGCATAGCCGTGGTTGCAATTACTGGTGTACTAGATCCAAATAGTACAAAAGGTGCTGTAAAACTAGCACTTAGTGGTTTTTCAAATCATGTTATTTGGCTCATTGTTTTAGCTTTTTTTATAGCTCGTGGTTTTATTAAAACAGGTTTGGGAAGTAGGATTGCTTATATCTTTGTGCGAGCATTTGGTAAAAAAACTTTAGGTTTAAGTTATAGTTTATTAGGTGCTGATTTGATTTTAGCTCCTGCTGTTCCATCTAATACAGCTCGTGGTGGTGGGATTATTTATCCTATATTACGCTCCCTTAGTGAAAGTTTTGGTTCACTTCCAGATGGTAAAACAAATCGTAAAATAGGTTCTTTTTTAATTCTTAGTGCTTTTCAAGGAAATATTATAACTTCTGCTATGTTTATGACCGCAATGGCTGCTAATCCCCTTGCTGTTAAACTTGCAGGTGATTTAGGAGTAGAGATTACATGGACTGGGTGGGCATTAGCTGCTCTTGTTCCTGGGATAATTGCTTTAGTTGTTATTCCTTATTTTATTTATAAAATATTCCCACCCCAAATTAAAGAAACACTAAATGCTCCAAAAATAGCAAATGAAAAACTTAAAGAAATGGGAAGTATAAAAATTCAAGAATACATTATGTTAGCTACTTTTGTGATGTTGCTTGTGATGTGGATTTTTGGAAAAAGCTTAGGAATTAACGGTACAGCTGCTGCCTTAACTGGACTTGGTGTTTTATTAGTTACTGGTGTTTTAACTTGGGGAGATGTTAAAAAAGAAACAGGGGCTTGGGATACTTTAGTTTGGTTTTCAGCTCTTGTTATGATGGCAACATATTTAAATAAATTAGGATTTATTTCTTGGTTTAGTGGAAATGTCCAAGGAGTTGTAGGAGATATGTCTTGGTATATCGCATTTCCTGTATTAATTACAGTTTATGTATATGTTCATTATTTCTTTGCAAGTGCAACTGCACAAGTTGCTGCCATGTATGCTGCATTTTTAAGTTTAGGTATTGCTGTTGGAGTTCCTCCCATGTTAATGGCACTTTCTTTAGCTTTCATGAGTAATATTTATGCAACGATGACTCATTATGGAACGGGACCTGCCCCTGTATTTTTTGGTTCTGGTTATGTGGAACTTAAAGACTGGTGGAGAATAGGATTTTATATTTCTGTTATTCAAATGTTTATTTGGTTAGGCATTGGTGGAGTTTGGTGGAAAGTTCTTGGTATTTGGTAATATAATTTTTTTTACAAGATAAAGTAAAACTACCTCATCTTGTAAAAAATATTTAATTAACTTCTTCTTCAACTATCTCATCAGACCAATTAGCAGCAGCCATTCTTGTTAATTGTCTATATCTAAACTGTGCATCAGATTTATTTTTGGCAAATAATTCTTGTGCATGTTTTGGATTTGCTTTTTTTAAATTTATATATCTATTTTCACTCATTAAAAAATCATGGTATTTTGACCAATCAGGTTTTTTACCTGAGATTTTAATAGGATTTTTACCTTGCTGCGTTAGTCTTGGGTCATAAGTATATATAGGCCAATATCCAGATTTTGTAGCTAAATCTGCTTGTACAACTGATTTCATTAGTCCACCTTTTATACCATGGGCAATACAAGGTGAGTAGGCAATAATTAACGAAGGTCCAGAATAAGCTTCTGCATCTTTTATAGCTTGTATTGTTTGCTTTTGAGAAGCTCGTGAGTTAATTTGTGCTACATAAATATTACCATAAGTCATAGTAATATAACCAAGATCTTTTTTAGCACTTGATTTTCCATCATTCGTAAACTCAGCAATTGAACCAGCACGTGCTGATTTAGATGACTGACCTCCTGTATTTGAATAAACTTCAGTATCCATAACTAAAACATTAATATTCTCGCCAGTAGATAAAACATGATCTAATCCACCATAACCAATATCATAAGCCCATCCATCTCCTCCAAAAATCCATTGTGACTTTCTAACAATATATTTCTTTAAAGAAAGAAGATCTTTTACTCCATCTTCATTTGCATAATTTTCAAGTGCAGGTACAAGTAAATCTCTTAATCTTTGAGTTTTAACTCCATCGTTTCTATTATCAATCCATTCTTGAAATAATGTTACTAAAGGATTTGAAACTTTATCCATATTTTTTTCCATTATAGTTTGAATTCTATTTCTTATAGTTTCAGTTGCTTTGTGCATTCCAAAACCAAACTCAGCATTATCTTCAAACAATGAATTAGCCCATGCAGGTCCTTCTCCTTTATCATTTTTAGTATATGGAGTTGAGGGAGCTGATGAAGCATAAATTGAAGAACATCCTGTAGCATTTGCTATCATTAGTCTATCTCCAAATAATTGTGTAATAAGTGAGATATATGTAGTCTCACCACATCCTGGACAGGCTGAATGAAATTCAAATAAGGGTTTAGCAAATTGTGAACCTTTTAATGTTTCTTTAGATACAACATAATCTTTATATTCAACTTCATTAAATAAATAATCAGCACTTATATGTTCATCTTTAGCTTTTTCATCTTTATAAGGAACCATAACAAGAGATTTTTCTTTTGTAGGACAAACATCAACACAAACATTACAACCTGTACAATCTTGAATAGATACTTGAATTTTAAATTTATAATTACCTTTAATAGCTTTTCCAGTACCATCAAGAAGATGATCTTGTACACTTTGTGGAGCATTTTGTACATCTTTATCATCTAGTAAAAATGGTCTGATTACTGCATGAGGACATTCAAATGCACATTGATTACACTGAATACAATTCTCTTCTATCCACATAGGAACGATATCAGAAATTGCCCTTTTTTCGTATTTTGTTGTACCATTTTCAAAAGTACCATCTTCTCTACCTGTAAAAATAGATACAGGTAAAGTATCTCCCTTAGCAGCATTTACAACTTTAGCAAAATTCTCAACAAAAGGAGTTCCTGTGTAATCTGAACTAAGAACTAAGTCTTCACTTTTGTATTCTAACCACGAAGAGTCAACTATAACTTCTTCAAGACCATTAGCACCATTTTCAATAGCTTCAAAATTCATCTTAACAATTGCATCACCTTTACTTTCATAAGACTTTTTTGCAAATTCTTTCATATATTCTTTTGCCTGAGTATATTCAATAACATTTGCTAATTTAAAAAAAGCTGATTGCATAATTGTATTTGTTTTTGTTCCTAAGCCTAAGTCACGTGCCAATTTTGTGGCATTGATTACATAAAATTTTGCTTTTTTAGAAGCTAGTAATTTTTTAACTCTATTTGGCATTTTGTTTATTATTTCTTTTGCTGAATGAATTGAGTTAAGTAAAAATGTCCCACCTTGTCTTAAACCATCAATAACTTCATATTGATCCAAATAAACCTCTTTTGAACAAGCCACAAAACTGGGGTTAGTAACAAGATATGTTGATTTAATTACATTTGGGGAAAATCTTAAGTGTGATCTTGTAAATCCACCTGATTTTTTTGAATCATATGCAAAATATGCTTGAGCATATAAATCAGTCTTATCTCCTATAATTTTTACAGAGTTTTTATTAGCTCCAACTGTTCCATCAGAACCAAGTCCATAAAATAAGCACTCTCTTACTTCATCAGATGTAACAGAAATATTTTTTCCAACTTCAATTGATCTAAAAGTTACATCATCATTAATACCAACTGTAAATTTTTTCTTAGGATTAGATGAAGCAAGATTGTCATAAATAGCGATAATTTGAGCAGGTGTTACATCTTTTGAAGATAAACCATATATTCCTCCAATAATCATAGGCTGATGTTTTTGATCATAAAAAACACTTCTAACATCAAGATATAAAGGTTCACCTAAAGATCCAGGCTCTTTAGTTCTATCTAAAACACAAATTTTATTAACTGTTTTTGGTAAAACATTCATAAAGTATTTAATAGAAAATGGTCTATATAAATGCACAACTAATAAACCTACTTTTCTATTTTCTTCTTTTCTTAAAAAATCAATTGTTTCTTTTATTGTTTCATTTGCTGATCCAATACAAACAATCATATCTGTCGCATTTTCATCCCCATAATAAGTAAAAGGTTTATATTCTCTTTTTGTTATTTTAGAAATTTCTTCCATATATTTATTTACAATATCAGGCACTGCATCGTAAAACTTATTACTGGCTTCTCGTCCTTGAAAATAAATATCATCATTTTGTGCAGTTCCTCTTGTAATTGGAGATTCAGGATTAAGTGAAGTATCTCTAAATCTTTGTACTGCATCATAATCTAATAATCTATCAAAAACATCATAAGACAAAACTTCTATTTTATTTATTTCATGTGATGTTCTAAAACCATCAAAAAAGTGCATAAAAGGCACTCTTCCCTCAATAGCAGCTAAATGAGCAATGCCACCTAAGTCCATAACTTCTTGAACTGAAGAAGATGCAAGCATTGCATAACCTGTTGCCCTTACAGACATAACATCTTGATGATCTCCAAAAATTGATAAAGCATGAGTTGCTAATGCTCTTGCTGATACATGAATGACACTTGGCAATAATTGTCCTGCCATTTTATACATATTTGGAATTTTTAATAATAGTCCTTGAGATGCTGTATAAGTTGTAGTTAAAGCCCCAACTTGTAATGATCCATGTACAGCTCCTGCTGCTCCTGCTTCACTTTGCATTTCTATAACTTTAACTGTTGTTCCAAATAAATTTAATTTACCTTGTGCTGCCCATTTTTCAGTATCATCTCCCATTTGTGATGATGGGGTAATAGGATAAACTCCTGCAACTTCAGTAAAAGCATAAGAGACATATGCGGCCGCTTCATTTCCGTCCATAGTTTTTAAAATTTTTGACATTAATAACTCCTCTCATCTTGTAATTAAACAATCTTATTAAATGAAAACTTAAATAAATATTAAGTGCAAGCATTAGTTATACAAATATTTAGTATAAAGAATTGTTATAATTTGCTAGTATTTTATGATAATAAGATATACTAATATTTAATTATAATTTATTTAAATAATAAAAATTGAACTTTTTAAATAAAGAATTAACAATTAATCATTCTAAAATTTAAATCAAAATTATAATTCTTTATTTAAATTTTTGTATCTTTTCACATATTAATATACATTTATTCACATATAAAACAAATTTAGCTACAATTATAATAATTTAAATTAAGAAGTGATTACTAAATGACAAATAAAGAATTTCTAGGTATTATAAAAAAAGAATCTAATCCAAATGATTATAATCAATACTTAAAACAATTAATATATAAAAAAAATTCTTCTGATAAAAAAATAGCAATTTTTGAAGTGTCTAATAAATATATAGCTACTTGGATTAAAAGTAAATTCACTCATATTATACAAAATTGTTTTGAAATTTTTGATGGTACAAAACCAAATATAGAAATAAAAATAATAGGTGAAAGAAAAAGTAAAAAAGAAATTTTAATTCAAATGCAAAAAAATGAAACAGCTGAAAGTACCATGTTAAACCCCTCTTATACTTTTGATTCTTTTGTTGTAGGATCTTCTAATCAAATGGCTTACAATGCTTCAATAGCTGTTTCTAATAAACCTGGAATTCAATATAATCCATTATTTATTTATGGTGGTACTGGTTTGGGAAAAACACATTTACTTCAAGCTATTGGTAATTTTGCAATTGAGCAAGGAAAGTCTGTCATTTATGTAACAATTGAGCAGTTTATGAATGATTTTACTTTTTCAATTAAAAATAAGAATATGGAACATTTTCGTGCTAAATATAGAAAATGTGATATTTTACTAATAGATGATATACAATTTCTAAGTGGAAAAGAGCAAACACAAGAAGAATTTTTTCATACCTTTAATGAATTACATAATGCAAAAAAACAAATCATTATGACCTCAGATAGGCTACCATCACAAATAGCTGGTTTAGTTGATAGATTAAAATCTAGATTTGATTGGGGATTAACAGCTGATATTCAATACCCAAATTTAGAAACAAAAATAGCTATTATAGAAAAAAAATCGGAATTAAATGGTATATTTTTAACAAAAGAAATTATAAATTATATAGCAAGTAGCTTAGATAATTCTATTAGAGAAATAGAAGGTGTTTTAATTAGAATCAATGCATCAGCAGCCTTACTTAATCAAGAAATAAATCTTGAAATGGTACAAAATTTATTAAAAGAACAAATAAAAGAAAAAAAAGAACATATAAAATTACCTGATATAATATCATTAGTAGCAAATGAATTAAATATAAAACCAAGTGATATAAAATCAAAAAAAAGAACAGTTGCAGTAGCAAATGCTAGAAGAATAGTAATATATCTAACAAGAGAACTAACTCACAATTCAATGCCTGATATTGCTAAATTCTTAGGAATGAAAGATCATAGCTCTATTTCTAAAAATATTCAAAAAACAAATGAACTAATAGAAAAAAATGAAAATTTTAAATTAGTAATAAAAAATTTAAAAAATAAAATAGTAAATAAGGAATGGTAATTATGAGACAAGTTAAATATATGTGAATATATGTGAATAAATATGTTTAAATTAAATTCAATTAAGAGACTATTATATAATCTCTATAGACATATATTCACTTATTCACTGTAACTACTACTTCTACTATAATAATTTAATATAAAGGTATAAAATGAAATTTATTATTACAAAAAGTATTTTTGAAAATATCATTTCTTCAATGCAGTCTTTTTTAGAAAAAAAAGATGCAAGTGAAATAACATCACATATTTATTTAGAAATAAATGATTCAAATCTTATAATAAAAGCAAGTGATTATGAAATAGGTTTAGAATCAACAACAAACAATATAAATAATACAGATAATGGAAAAGCAACAGCAAATGGTGCAAATTTATTAGGAATAATAAAAAGACTTAAAAATGATGATATTACGATACAAACAGAAAAAAATCATTTGATTATAAATCAAAATAAATCAAAATTTAAATTACCTATGTATGATCCACTAGAATTTCCAAATTCCATAAAAAAAGAAAAATTACTTAAATTAAATATCTCAACTTTCAATTTAATAAATTCGATAAAAAAAATTACACCCTCAATTGATAACAATAATGCAAAATTTGAATTAAATGGAGCATTAATTGATATAAAAGAATCTAAAATAAATTTTGCATCAACAGATACTAGAAGATTAGCAGTTTCTTATTTAGAAAATATTAAAAATGAAATAGGTCAAATAATAATTCCTAAAAAAGCTATAATTGAAATTCAAAAATTATTCTTAGATGATGCAAATATAGAGTATAATGATAACAATTTAATAATATCAAATGAAACAAATAAATTTTTTACTAAATTAATAAATGGAAAATATCCAGACTATGAAAGAATAATACCTAAGAATTTAAATAACAAAATATTAGTACCTAAAAATTTATTTATTGAATCAATTAAATTAGTAACTTCAATATTTTCAAATATAAAGATTTCATTTTCATCAAGTAATATTATATTTGAAAGTTTAGATGAAGAAAGTGAATCTAAAACTCAAATAGATATAAATTTAGATATAAAAGATGAATTCTTTTTTGCTGTAAATGCTAGATATTTACTTGATTTTTTATCTCAAGCAAATAATGAAAATATATTAGTAGGCTTTAATGACTCAAATTTACCATTTTATTTAGAAGATGAAAAATTTTTTACAGTTGTCATGCCAATAATATTAGAAAAATAGATTAAAGGAAAAAATATGAACCAAGAATATGGTGCTAGTAATATAAAAGTTTTAAAAGGTCTTGAAGCAGTTAGAAAAAGACCTGGTATGTATATTGGTGATACTAATATTAATGGTTTACATCATTTAGTTTATGAAGTAGTTGATAATTCAATAGATGAAGCAATGGCAGGGCATTGTAGAAATATTAAAATTACTATGACTAAAGATCACTGGATTAAAGTAGAAGATGATGGAAGAGGAATTCCAACTGATATACATCCAACAGAAAATATCTCAGCAGCTACTGTTGTACTAACAGTTCTTCATGCAGGTGGAAAATTTGATAAAGATACATATAAAGTATCAGGTGGTCTTCATGGTGTAGGAGTTTCTGTTGTAAATGCACTTTCGAAAGATCTTAAAATGACTATTTATAGAGATGGTAATATATATTACCAAGAATTTTCTTGTGGAATTCCAAAATCACCTTTAAAAGAAATTGGTAAAAGTCCTAGAAAAACAGGTACAACTATTGAATTTTTGCCAGATAATAGTATTTTTGAAGTGAATCATTTTATTTTTGAAATATTAGCAAAAAGATTTAAAGAAGTGGCATATTTAAATTCTTTTATATCTATTACTTTAAGTGATGAAATTACAAAAACTAAAGAGCTTTATCATTTTGAAGGTGGTATTAAACAATTTGTAGAAGATTTAAATAAAGATGTAGCTGTATGTGAAACTATATTTTTTAATGATAAAATTGATGATATAGAAGTTGATATTGCATTAATATATAATACTACTTATACAGAAAAAACAATTTCTTTTGTAAATAATATAAAAACAATAGATGGTGGAACTCATGAAGCAGGTTTTAAAGCAGGACTTACAAGATCAATAGTAAAATATGTTAATAAAAATGCAGCAGCAAGAGAGAAAGATATAAAAGTAACAGGAGATGATGTAAGAGAAGGTTTAATTGCAATTATTTCAATTAAAATACCTGAACCGCAATTTGAAGGACAAACAAAAGGTAAATTAGGTAATTCTTATGTAAAACCAATAACACAAAAATTAACAAGTGAAAAACTAGATAAATATTTTGAGGAAAATCCAGCACAAGCTAAAGCTGTGATGGAAAAAGCATTAATGGCTGCAAGGGGACGAGAAGCAGCTAAAAAAGCAAGAGATTTAACTAGAAAAAAAGATGCTATGAGTGTAGGAACACTTCCTGGAAAATTAGCTGAGTGTCAAAGTAAAGATCCAGCAATTAGAGAGCTTTATTTAGTAGAAGGGGATAGTGCAGGAGGATCTGCTAAACAAGGAAGAGATAGAGTTTATCAAGCTATTTTACCACTTAAAGGTAAGATTTTAAATGTTGAAAAAAGTAGACTTGATAAAATTTTAAAATCTGATGAAATAAGAAATATGATAACTGCAATTGGTTGTGGAATTGGTGAAGATTTTAATGAAGAAAAAATAAGATATCATAAAATTATCATTATGACAGATGCTGATGTTGATGGGTCTCATATTCAAACTTTACTTTTAACATTTTTCTTTAGATTTTTAAAACCTATTATAGATAGAGGCTATTTATACATAGCCCAACCACCTTTATATAAATATAAAAAAGGTAAAAATGAAATTTATTTAAAAGACAATAATGCTTTATCAAATTTTTTAATTGAAAATGGTTTAGAAACATTTACTTTTGAAGGTCTTGGATATAATGATTTACTAGATTTATTTAAAACTGTTTCAAGATATAGATCTATGCTTGAATCTCTAGAAAAAAGATATTCATTACTTGAAGTATTAAAATATTTAATAGAAAATTCAGATTTAGTTAAATTAGAATTAAAAGAATTATATCAAGTTGTAAAAAAATTCTTAGAAGATAAAGGTTATAATATTTTATCTAAAAAAATAACAGATGAGAAAATTCAACTTTTTGTACAAACAAAAGAAGGTTTAGAGGAATTAGTTATTGATGATGAATTATTTTCTTCACCATTTTTTAGTGAAGCTACATTTATTTATCATAAATTAGTGCAAAGAGATATTTCTATGTTTGAAGGACGTGATTTAATCGAAATTTTAAATGAAATAGAAGGACTTGCAAAAAAAGGTGCATATATTCAAAGATATAAAGGTTTAGGGGAAATGAATCCTGACCAATTATGGGAAACTACTATGACACCAGAAGCTAGAAGATTATTAAGAGTTCAAATAGAAGATGCACAAGTAGCATCTGATACTTTTACTTTATTTATGGGTGATGAAGTGGAACCTAGAAGAAAATATATTGAAGATCATGCTAAAGATGTTGAACATTTAGATGTCTAAAAAAGGTATTTTAATAATAGGAGCTGGTGGAGTATCAAGAGTAGCAACTGTAAAGTGTGCTATAAATATAGGTACTTTTGAAGAAATTACACTAGCTTCAAGAACTATTAATAAATGTGAAATAATACAAAATGAAATTAAAAAAAATCAAAAAATCAATGTAAATATAGCATGTATAGATGCCAATAATACGAATGAACTTATAGAACTAATCAAAAAAGTAAATCCAAAATTAGTTTTAAATCTTGCTTTACCCTATCAAGATTTAACAATAATGAATGCTTGTATTAAAACAAATGTGCATTATATTGATACTGCAAATTATGAACATCCTGATATAGCTAAGTTTGAATACAAAGAGCAATGGGCAAAAAATCAAGAATTTAAAGATGCAAATATTATAGCACTATTGGGATGTGGATTTGATCCTGGGGTTACAGGTGTATTTTGTGCATATGCACAACAAAATTTATTTGATAGTATAGAATACATAGATATTATGGATTGTAATGATGGAAATAATGGTTATGCTTTTGCTACAAATTTTAATCCTGAAATTAATTTAAGAGAAGTTAGCTCAAATGGCAGGTATTGGGAAAATGGAGTTTGGATCGAAACTAAACCTTTAGAGATTAAAATTAATCATAATTATCCAGAAATAGGAATAAGACCATCTTATTTACTTTATCATGAAGAATTAGAATCTTTAAGTAAAAATATTAAAGGAATAAAGCGAATTAGGTTTTTTATGACTTTTAGTGATTCTTATATATCTCATATGAAATGTTTACAAAATGTAGGAATGCTTGGAATTAAAGAAATAAATCACAAAGGACAAAAAATTGTTCCTATGGAATTTTTATCAACACTTTTACCTGATCCTGCAAGTTTAGGAGAGAAAACTATAGGTAAAACAAATATAGGCTGTATCATTGAAGGGCTTAAAGATGGAGTGCGTAAAAAAGTATATATTTATAATACTTGCGACCATCAAGAGTGTTATAAAGAAACGAATGCCCAAGGTGTTTCATATACTACAGGAGTTCCTGCAATGATTGGAGCAAAGCTTTTATATAATCAAAAATGGAAAGGTAAAGGTGTATTTAATATAGAAGAATTTGATGCAAATATTTTTATGAACGAGCTAATGACACAAGGTCTTCCTTGGAAAATACTTCAATTACCTATATAAATATTAATATTTATAAAAAAATTGTTAAAAAATAAACTTATTGTAAATTCTTTTGATAAATTACCAAGCCCATGTTATGTATGTGAACAAGATTTATTAGAAAATAATTTAAAATTATTAAAAAAAGTCCAAGATGAAGCTAATGTGAATATTATACTTGCATTAAAAGGTTTTGCACTTTGGTTTAGCTTTGATTTGTGTAAAAAATATTTAATGGGTTGTTCTTCTTCTGGTTTAAATGAAGCAAAACTTGCAAAAGAAGAATTTAAAAAAGAAGTTCATACTTATAGTCCAGCTTTTAAAGATGAAGAAATTGATGAAATATTAGAACTTTCTGATTATATAATTTTTAATTCATTTTCACAATGGAAAAAATATAAAAATAAAGCAATAAAAAAAGCATCTTGTGGCTTAAGAATAAATCCACAATGTTCATTAGTTGAAGTTGATTTGTATAATCCTTGTTCTATTAACTCAAGGCTTGGAATTATTAAAGAAAATTTTGAAGAAGATGAACTTGACGGAATAGAAGGTTTTCACTTTCATGCTCTTTGTGAACAAAATGTAGGTGACTTAGATAAAGTTTTAGAAAAGTTTGAGCAGAATTTTTCAAAATATTTTAAAAACTTAAAATGGTTAAATTTTGGAGGAGGACATCATATTACAAAGTCTACTTATGATGTAGAGGCTTTAGTCAAACTATTGAAAAACTTTAAAAAAAAATATCCTCACTTAAAAATATATTTAGAACCAGGAGAAGCTGTAGCATGGGAGAGTGGATATTTACTTTGTACAGTTTTAGATATAGTAAAAAATGGTATGGACATAGTTATTTTAGATACTTCAGCTGAAACTCATATGCCTGATGTTTTAGCAATGCCTTACAAACCAAGTATCAAAGGAGCATCTTCAAATATAAATGAAAAAGAATTCATATATAAATTAGCAGGTAATACTTGTTTAGCTGGAGATATAATAGGAGATTATTCTTTTGATAAGAAATTAAAAATCGGAGATAAAATTATATTAGAAGATATGATTCATTATACTATGGTAAAAACTACAACTTTTAATGGTATAAATTTACCATCAATAGCAATAAAGCTTAATAAAACATCTTATAAAATTATAAAAAACTTTGGATATAATGACTACAAATTTAGACTTTCTTAAAATTAAGGTATTAATATGAGAAAAAATGAAGATTATATAAACAAAGATAATAAGAAAAATAAACAAAGTAAGAAGAATCATAAAATTCGTATTTGGGTTAAAAAAGAAACACTTGAATATGAAAAAGAATTGATTAAATTACAAATAGAGTTATTAAAATTACAAAATCATATAAAAGATAAAAACTTAAAAGTTCTCATGCTTTTTGAAGGAAGAGATGCTGCTGGTAAGGGTGGCACTATTAAAAGAATAACTGAACATCTAAATCCAAGAGGGGCTAGAGTAGTTGCTTTAGAAAAACCAAGTGATACAGAAAGCACACAATGGTATTTTCAAAGATATATACACCACCTTCCAAGTGCTGGTGAAATAGTACTTTTTGATAGGTCTTGGTATAATAGAGCAGGAGTTGAGCCTGTTATGAATTTTTGTGATTCGCAAGAACACCATGAGTTTTTAAAAGAAGTTCCTGAGTTTGAACAAATGTTAGTTAATTCAGGAATTATATTGTATAAATTTTATTTTTCTGTTTCAAAAGAAACGCAAGCAAAAAGATTTAAGAAAAGACAAATTGATCCATTAAAACAGTATAAACTATCTTTAGTTGATAAACAATCACAAAAATTATGGGATAAATATACTGTGGCAAAGTTTTCTATGCTTATGGCATCTCATACTCAAATAGCTCCTTGGGTAATTATAAAAGGCGATGATAAGAAAAAAGCTAGAATTAATTGTATGAAATATATTCTAAAAGAGATTTCTTATAAAAATAAAATTACAAATTTTAAAATAAATTCAAAAATTTTAACTATGGGAAATAAAGAAATTAATAATATGGAAAAAGAAAATAAATTTGCGAAGGCATAAGTATGAATTTTAGTGATTTCGAGAAAACAAGTTATAGTGGACTGTATATATCAAAAGCTACACATGATATTTTTGGAAAAAAATATATAGCTAGATTTCAATATCAAAATAAAAGATATGTAAAAGTATTGGGATATAGTAAAAAAAATAATTTAAGTAAAAAAATGGCTTTTAATTTAATGGAAGAATTAAAAAAAACAATTATGCAAGATGATACAAATGATATAAATATTAAAGAAGAACATAATGATAAAGAAGAATTATTAATAGATGAGAATAATAAATATAAAAAATTATTAGGAAATTATACTAATTTAAGTAAAAATGTATTTAAAACAGGAATACAAAAAATTTATGATTTTGAAAAACTAAAACCATATCAAATAGAACTTATAAAATTACAAAACTATTTAGAACATGAGAATAAAAGAATGATTATTATTTTTGAAGGAAGAGATGCTTCTGGAAAAGGTGGAGCTATTAGAAGAATAACTAGATATATGAATAACAAGCATTATAGAGTCGTAGCCCTTGGTAAACCTACAGAAACACAAAAAAACCAGTGGTTTTTCCAGCGATATATTGAGCATTTCCCAACAGGTGGAGAGATACTACTATTTGATAGGTCGTGGTATAACAGAGCTATGGTTGAACCTATATTTGGATTTTGTAAACAAGAAGAATATGAGATTTTTATGGAAGATGTTGTAAATTTTGAACAAGATTTAGTAAGACAAGGAATGATTTTAATCAAACTTTATTTTTCTGTTTCAAAAGATGAACAAAAAAAAAGATTTGATAGAAGAATTAATGACCCATTAAGGCATTGGAAGTTTTCAGAAGTTGATATGCAAGCTCAAGACTTATGGGATGAATTCTCAGAAAAGAAATATGAAATGCTTAGACGAACTTCTTCAAAAAGTGCTCCATGGAATATAATAAGATCAAATAATAAACATTTAGCAAGATTAGAAGCTATGAAAATAATTTTAAATTCTGTAAATTATGATGGAAAAAATAATTCTTTAGATTTTGAGGATAATATGGATATAAATATTTCTGTTCAAAAAGAATTAATGCACATGAGAAAATCAAAAAATTATTAGATTAATAAAGAAAAAAGTGAAAAAAAAGGATTATATTGTTACATGATATTGCAAATACTATTGTAGATATTGTAGGAGATTTAGGATATGCAGGTGTTTTTATACTAATGTTTTTAGAAAGTACCTTTTTTCCATTTCCTTCAGAAATCGTTATGATACCTGCAGGTTACTTAGTATATAAAGGTGAGATGAACTTTTTTATGGTTCTTTTTTGTGGAATTACTGGAAGTTTAGCTGGAGCTTTGTTTAACTATTATTTAGCAATTTATTTAGGAAGAGCATTATTGATTAAATATGGTAGATATTTTTTTATAAGTGAACAAACTATTGTAAAAATGGAAGTATTTTTTAAAGATCACGGACATATTTCCACTTTTTCAGGAAGATTAATACCAGCTATTAGACAATTGATTTCTTTTCCAGCAGGATTAGCTCGTATGAATATAGTCACTTTTTGTTTTTATACCACACTTGGAGCATCTATTTGGGTTATTATTCTAACTTGCTTGGGTTATTATATTGGAGATAATCAAGATTTAATTAAAGAGTATTTAACATATATAATATATTCACTTATATCTATTTTGGTACTTGTAGGATTTATTTATTATAAGAAAAAGCAAAAGGTTTAAGATGTTTGCACTTGTAACTGGCTATAGCTCAGGTATTGGAAAAGCAATATGTGAAGTCTTAGAGCAAAATTCTTATAAGATAATAAAATTAAAAACACGACTTGAAGATAGTAAAAACTTAGAACTTGAAGTTAAAGAGATTTTAAAAACAACAGATATAAATGTTTTGATTAATTGTGCAGGTATTGGAGTTTTTAAACCTCATGAAGAAATATCTGTTTTGAAAATAAAAGAGTTAATTGATGTAAATTTAACTGCACCTATTGTTTTATCAAGTTTACTTTTGCGAACGCTAAAAAAAACAAAAGGGCATATTATAAATATAAGTTCAATTGAAGCAACCAAACACTCAAAATTTTCAGCCCTTTATACAGCTAGCAAATCAGGACTTAGAGATTTTTCTTTGTGCTTATTTGAAGAGTTAAGAAAAGCAGATATAAAAATAACATCAATAAACCCAGATATTACAAAAACAGCTTTTTTTAATGAACTTAACTTTGAAGCAAGTGATAAAACAAATACTCATTTATTAGCAAAAGATATAGCTAAAACTGTATTAGATATTCTTAAGTTTAAAGGAGTTATTACGGATATAACTTTACGAGCTCAAAGGTTTGAGATTAAGAAGAAAATTTCTAATAAGACTTAATAAAAAATAATGTTAAGAACAATTTATAACTAACACACCATTCTGATATTATAATATCTTTTCTTGACCAATTCGGTATAAAGCAAAATCATATTTAATAGGGTCATTACTATCAAAAAGTTTTAATTTGTTTGTAATTTCTATTGCTGATTTAAGGTCATAAGTTTTTCTTTTTAAAAGTCCTAATTTCTGACTTACTTTAAAAGTATGAGTATCTAAAGGAAGTATTAAATCTTTTTTATTTATGTTATTCCATAAACCTAAATCTAGTTTATCCTTTCTGCTCATCCATCTTAAAAACATATTCCATCTTTTATAAGGTGAGTTACCAATATGTTTAATGATATTTTGCTTATCTCTTTTTAAAGGACTTGCGATTAAAAACTTATAGCCTTGTGATTTATGTGGATTTATTTTATGAATTGTATTGATTAACATATCAATACCCTCTAATATATTATTTTCTTTTTTATATGCTTGTACAAAAAGTTCATTTAAGGATATTTCTTGTTTTAAGCGTCTAAAGGCTATAAATACTGCAATAATATCATCTGTATTTTGAAAACGATAATAAATATTTTGTAAGTCTTTTCGTATTGTAACTTCAGATTGATTTAAAAGTGAAAAATCTAGCTTATCTAAAAACTTAACTATCATAGAGGCTTTGCCATAAGCAAATAATGCACATAAAAGGATGATATATTCATCTGTATGTTTTTTTGCTATTAAAAGTGGGTCTGGCTTATCATAAGAGAGTTCATCTTCATTATTACGCTTTTGTACTTCTTTATCTAATAGTTTTTTTAAACTTGTATTATCATAAGTCATATTATACTGTACCTTTTTGTTTTGCCATTAATTATTTTAGATATAATAACATCTAAAAAAAATTTATAGGTTAATTTAATGAAAAATATATTAATTACGGGATGTTCGTCTGGTATAGGGCTTGAAACGGCTCTTGTTTTAAAACATAATGGATACAAAGTTTATGCAAGTGCAAGAAAAAAAGAAGATGTACAAAAACTTCAAAATTTAGGTTTTTTGACATTTAAAATTGATGTAAGAAATAAAGAAGATATAAAAAGTGCCTTAAGTAAGATAATACAAAATGATAAAAGTTTAGATGCAGTTTTTAATAATGCTGGCTATGGTCAAACAGGTGCTTTAGAAGATATTAATACAGAAGTATTAAAAGAACAATTTGAAACAAATATTTTTGGACTTCATGAACTAACATATCAAAGTATGAAAATATTTAGAAATCAAGGCTTTGGTAAGATAATACAACACAGTTCAGTTTTAGGACTTATATCTTTAAAGTTTAGAGGTGCATATAATGCAAGTAAATATGCCGTTGAGGGTCTTTGTGATACTTTAAGACAAGAAGTACAAGGAAGTAATATATATATTTCTACTATTAATACAGGTCCAGTTACTTCAAAATTTAGACGAAATGCTCTTAAAAAATTTAACGAACATATAGATATAGAAAATAGTTTTTTCAAAAATACCTACAAAGAACAATTAAAGCAAAGACTTGAAAGTAAAGTAGATGATACACCTTTTAATCTTCCAGCTACTTATGTAGCCAAAGTAGTCCTACATATAATGAAAAGTAAAAAACCAAAACCTAGATACTATGTAACATATGCAACTCATTTATTAGCTTTTGCAAAAAGAATTTTATCAACAAGCTTACTTGATAAGCTTTTAAATAAATTTTAAGTTTTTATTAAGTTTTTATTAAGTTTTTCTGATTTGCTTTAGTTTGTAAAAAATCAGATATTTGCATTAAACAAAAAGTAATTATAAAAATCAAAAGACCAGGAAAAAAAGTAAGCCACCATGCTATATCCATGACACTTTTTCCATCGCTTATTAAACTTCCCAAAGACATCTGAGGTGGATTAATCCCAAGTCCTAAATATGATAAACCCGATTCTGCTAATATTGCCCCACCTACGCCTAGAGTAAATGATATTAAAGCAATGGGTGCTAATAAGGGTGCAAAATATTTAAATATGATTTTAAGTTTAGAGACATTTGCGATTTTAAGTATCTTAATATATGGCTCGTTTCCAATGGCAAAACTTTGTGATCTAATTAATCTTGCCATTCCCATCCAACTAGTAATAGAAATAACAATAATTAAGACTAAAGAAGAAGCTTCAAAATATGAAACAAGTGCTAAAAGGAGAAAAAATGTTGGGAAAGTTAAAAATAAATCAATCATTATCGTAATACTTTTATCAATATTACCTTTTAAGTACCCTGCATTAATACCAATAAAAAGACCAACTAAAGATGAAATTCCAGCACTTAAAAAACCAATAATAAGTGAAGTTGTAGCACCTTGTAAAAGTCTAGCAAACAAATCTCTACCTAGTCTATCTGTTCCAAGAATATGTTCTAATGAAGGCTCTTGTAAAATCTTCAAAGGATTTAAATCATAAGCTGAAACTGTATAAATAAAAGGCAAAATAAGTATGCTAAGAATTACAAATACTAATAAATATATAGAAAATTTAAACATTTGCATCATTTATATTATTAAATTGCAAATATGATAAAGAACTTTTACCAAATTTCTTTGTTTTTTGTAAGATAAATCTATTTAAAATTTGTGGTACTTCTAAGTTTGAATAATGCTCAATTATTATCATAAAAATATTATCGTTTTTAATATTTTTAATCATATCAAAAACTTTTATATAAATATTTTCCATATTGTCTCTAAAATCAAAAGGTGGATCTATGTAAACTATGATATCTTCTTTAGAATTTTTTAATGAATTTATAAGTATAGGAGTTTGGACAAAGGTGTCTGCATAAAAAGTTTTGCATTTACAAATATCAATTAATTTACAGTTTTGTATTAAAGTTTTATACGAATGTTTATCTATTTCTATAAAATAAGCTCTTTTCGCACCTCTTGAAACAGCTTCTAGCCCAATTGAACCTGAACCTGCGAATGCTTCTATAAAAAGTTTATCTATTATATCGTATTGTAAAACATTGAAAAAAGATTCTTTTAATCTTGATTTAGAAGATCTTGTAACTTCTAGTGAAGGTAATTTTAGTTTTTTTCCCTTATATTTACCTGCTATAATTTGTGTGTATAATACATTTTGCTTCATAATATATTTTGCTTCATAATATATTTTAAAGTTTATTTATTTTCAATACTTTTAAGGTACTTTAGTTTATTAAGCATATGTAAAATAAAATTAGCCGATGTTTTAGAACTAGATTTTAAAAATTCATCAAAATCAAATCCTGCATCCATATTAGCAGTATCAGAAATTGATCTTAGAACTAAAAAGGGTACATTTAAAGCATCACATACTAGGGCTACACTTGCACCTTCCATTTCTAAAGCATCTGCATTGAATGTGTTTTTAATAAAATCTTTTTTACTATTTGAGTTTATAAATTGATCACCCGTTGCAATGCAGGCTAATGATAATTTTATGTTATTTTCACTTGCAACTTCAAAGGCTAAGTCTCTTAGTATTTTTGATGTTTCAATAAAAACTTTGCCTTCAGGAATGTAACCATAAGGATGTCCAAAAGCAGTAATATCTATATCGTGCTGACATAACTTACTAGCAATTAATAAATCTCCTATTTTAAGCTCAGGATTAATAGCACCTGCAACACCTGTAAATAATAAAACATTGCATTTAAATTTCTCAATTAACACACTTGCAGTTAAGCTAGCATTTACTTTTCCTATCTTTGAATATGCTAGAACTATTTCTTGGTTATCGTATTTAAGTTCATAATATTTGTTATTAGCATATTCATTTACTTTTACATTAGAAAAGTGTTTTAATAAAGGTTCAATCTCTTCTTGCATTGCACCCATAATTGCTAACTTAAGCATTTAAAACCTCTAATGTTTTTTCTAAGGATTCAAAGTTGTTAACATTCAAAGTAGGAGTACTCTTATCAATTTTTCTATTTAAACCTTTTAATACAGAACCATTTCCAAACTCAATAAAAAAATCAACTTCTGATGATTTTGATAAAATACTATGTTTATATTTAACGGGTGATATTAATTGTGCAGTTAATAAGTCAATGGCTTCATCTTTCGTTGTATATGCTTTTGCTGTCACATTCGAAATTACAGGTAAGAATTCATCTTTTAAATATTCTTCTAAATAAGGTCTTAAGTTCTCAACTGCACTTCTTAATAGCTCACAATGCGAAGCTATGCTCATATTTAATACAATAGCTCTTTTAGCACCTGCTTTTGTAAAGACATCAGTAAGAGATTCTAGGTCTTGTTTAATTCCTGCTAATACAAGCTGTCCATCCATATTATAATTTGCTGTCCAAATTTGTTTCTCATTTTTTCTTTCTTCTTTACAAATATTTTCAATACTTTGATCATCTAATCCAACAATAGCCATCATACCTGCTTGAATACCATCACAAGCATCATTCATAAAGAGACCTCTTTTATGAACTAGTTCTATTGCATCTAAGTAATCAAGTGCTCCTGCATCAACTAATGCTGAGAATTCTCCCAGCGAATGTCCTAAAACAAATTCTGGTTTTATATCAAATTTATTTTTAAATATATGATTTGCAATTAAACTTACTAATAAAATGGCTGGTTGAGTAAATTGTGTTTTATTTAAATCATCATTTTGTTCAAACAATAATTCTTCAAAATTAATTCCCATTCTTTTACTAGCTTTTGATATCATTTCTTTAGCAATTTTGCTATTATCAAAAAAATCTTTACCCATTCCTATAGCTTGACTGCCTTGTCCTGGAAATATGAAAGCAACTTTTTTCATCTTAATAACCCCTATTTCTATATATTCTTTTGTCTTCAAATAAAACTATGTACTAAAATCAATAAATTAATCTTAATACATGGTTTTGCTCAAGTAATATTACTTGAGCAATGTGATTTTTTGTAATTTATAAAATAAAATTTTATATTTTCAAGTATTTTGGTAAACTACCAACTATTAATTACAACCACAACCACCACGACTTTGAACTGGCTCATCTGCTTTTGGTTCACCACCTCCACAACATCCGCCACCCATTGAAGCCATACCACCAATAACACCTGTTTGTATTTCTTCTTCACTAGCTTCTCTAATAGCAAGAATAGAAACAGAAAACATTAGTGTTTTCCCTGCCATTGGATGATTATAATCAATTACAACTTCATCATCACGAAGAGACTTAACTGTAACTTGCACAGTCTCACCTTGCTCACCTGTACCGTATAAACTCATACCTTCACTTAATTCAATACCTGCAAATTGTTCTTTTGGTAAAGTTTGAATTGCATCATCTTTAATCTCACCATAAGCATCTTTAGATTCAACTAAAACATCTGCTTTTTCATTTTCACTCATTTCTATAAGTTTAGATTCTAAACCTGAAATTATCTGACCTTTTCCTGTAATAAACTCCAAAGGTTTACCATTTATATTTGAATCAAGTTGTTCACCTGATTTTGCATCTTTTAAGTCATACTCGATGCTAATAACTCTAACTGACATATTTCCTCCTGTTTTAAATTTAATTTAATTTATTTTTGATAAATTAATACTTGCTTGTTTTGCCTCTTGTGAATTTGGGTAAACATCTATTAATGTAGAATAAAAATTAATAGCACTAGAAAAATCATCCATATTCTCAAAAGAAATAGCACTATGCAACATAAGCTTTGGCATATAATCAGCTTTATCGTATAAAATAGCTGAAGTCTTAAAGTATCTTATTGCTTTTTCATATTTCTTTCTATAATACCAAATATCTCCTAAGTAAAAATTACTACTTGCTCTTTTATAATTAAGCTTTATTAATGTTTCAAACATTGGAATAGCTTTAGTGAAATAGTCTTTTTTAAATAAGCTAATTGCATTATTCAACATACGTGCTTTTTCATTATTTGAAAGTTTTTTTACTGTTTTCATTTTTGTAATTTTTTTAACTTTTAACGATTTATTAGCTAAAGAATTAAACTCTTCTTTAGTTATAAATTGCTTCATATTCGACTTAAATTCTTTCTCTGATATATACGAAGAATTGATACTATTAATAGATTTAAGTAATTGTTCAATAACTTTTTTCAAATCTTTAATATTCTTCTCATTGCTAATTATAGTTGCTTCTTGAACTTTTAAAATTTCAAGAGCCATATTCCTAAGTTCTAAAATATTATCGCTATTAGCTTGTGTAGCTATTTTATTTTCTTCAAATTCTTTTACAAACTTATTCGTTTGTATAGCTAGCCTATTTACTTTTTGTGAATCACCTTCAAAAATTGACTCAAGCCCGTCTAGTCTTTCGTTCAAAGATTCAAGTACTTGTTTTGAATTTTTAATTTTACTATCAATTTTACCTAAAGTTCTTTTATTCTTAAGAATATTTTTTTCAGTTGAATTTAGACCATAAGGGTTTTTTGATTCTAAGTTGCCTGCTTCAAAAACTGAAACTTCAGAATTCTTAGCTAGGCTTATAGATACTATAATTAATATTAATACTAATTTGTTCATTTATCTATTTTGTAAGTTTATGCTCAACTCTTCTGTTTTTTTGCCAACAGTTTTGAGTTTTTTGTGTACAAACGGGACTACTTTCTCCAAAACTAATTAAGTCAATTACATCACCATCAATTCCTTCAGCTATTAAGCTATTTCTTACTGTTTTTGCTCTTTTGACACCTAAGGCTTGATTATATTCACCACTTCCCCACTCATCAGTATGACCTTCAAGTTTAATTCTTGTACTTGATTCAACTTTTGATAATTTAAAAGCATTATTTTGCGAAGTATTTTGCATACTTTCATCTAAATTATATTTATCAAAAGCAAAATATATATTTTCTATAAATACTTTTTTACCATTTATGATATAAAAATGTCCATTGTCTTGGCTATTTACTAACATATCATTAACAACACCTATTACTTCATGGTTAACTTGTGGCTCATCAATGTTATTTAAATTACTCTCAGATGCACTTGATGAAGTGTTACTTTGAGTAGTACCATTGCTACTGCTACTGTTACTATTGCTACTATTACCTTCAACTTTTTTCTGACTACACCCTGCTAATAAAAATACTGCAAGTAAAACTGCATATATACTCATTTTCTTCATTTTCTTTCCTTAATATAATTTTCTAAAGTGTACAAAAATAAAACTTAATAGCCACTTACCAATCAAGAGATTGAATTTTGCCTCTTTTGTATGGAAATAAATATGATTTAGAGTGATGTAATCTAATTATTCCAATTGAACTTATATTATTCTTATGCTTTAAAAAAATAATAGACTCTCCATTGCTAGAAAATTTTGGAAATTGATTACGACCACTGATAGTTAGCTGTTTTAAAAAACTATCTTTTGTAGATATTAAATATAAATTAAAATTTTTTTTATTATTTTCTTCTCTACTTACATAAACAACTAAATTTTTATGTGTGCTTAATGATGAATTATTTCTTCCGTGATATACTAAGCGTTCAACAATTCTTCCATTCATTTTTTTTGAGAATATATTAGGAAACTTTAATCTATTAGAAACAAATACAATTTTTGTATCATCTTCTACAAAATGAGCACCTACATCAATGCCTTTGTATCTTGTTAATCTTTGTTTTATCTTTGTTTTTACATCATACATATAAATATCTGCTTGGTGATTTGGAGCAGCTGTTATAAGTATCTTAGAGCCATCAGAACTAACATCTGAACAAACTACCATTCCCGAACTTCTCATTATAATTTCTTTTTTTTTGTTAAATAAATTCTTTTTTATTAAAGTTGGTTTATTATAATTTAAACTTGTGTAATAAAAACTATCTTGTTTTTTATTTGCCCACTTAGGAAAAATATTCAAACCACCTGTAATAATAGTTTTTTGAAAGTTTAAAGTATAATCAGCTATTACAATATCAGCTTTTTTAGATCCCCTAGATATTGAAAGAATAACGAATTTTTCCATCCAAGCAATAGATGGTGCTTTAAAATAATCATTAATGCTAATTGCAATTTGATGAGAAATAAAAGGATATCTATTTTTAATTGCAGTTGAAAATGTTTTACTTAAAACTAAAGATTGTTTATTAATATCATATAATTTAATAGAAAAAGAAAAGTTTGAACGCTCTTTTTCATTTTGTTTAATACTTAGAAATAAATCAATTCCTTCATTTTTTAAATTTATTAGGTTTGGTCTATCTTGAAAATTAATGTTTTCATTTCCTTTTTTTACATTAAAATGCCCACTAACCTCTAAATCCTTTTCCAAAATATGTTTTATTTTATTACTTAATGCACTATCTACTGTGTTATTTGATACTGAAATTTTTATTTGTGGAATAGAAACTTGCTGATTTATAACATCTAATTCTATATTTTGTGCAAATAAATAATTTGCAACAACAAGTAAGATAACTAATATCTTGTTCATTTACTTTCCTTTGATTTAAAGTTAATTATAATTTTTACATTTTCCCCTAAATTATGATGGAGAAAAATGAGTTCTTTTTGTTCGTTTAAAAATTCAAGTAATAATTCATTATATAAATAATTATTCGAGCTTTTAATTGTCCTGTAATCAAAAACGCCATCTTTAGTAATAATTACAAGAACCTTTGAACTATGTCCTGTTTTGGGGAACTTTAAATTCCATCTTATTTCTAATGTTTCTTTTATTTTAGAATAATACGGATGTGTTTTACCTTGATTACTTTTAAAGCTAATTTGTTTATTTGTACTTTTTGTTTTAATATTTTTTAATATTTTTGAAGCTGTATTTGACTTATTCTTTTTTTGTTTCAAAAATTTTGATTTAAACCTACTTATATTTTTACTAGCTTTATTGTTATATATATCTTCTTTTTTTATATTTGAAGAACTTGTATCTACTTTAGCAAATAATGTTTTATAATTTGCTTGTTTTTTATGAGCTTTTGAAGTAGATTTCTTTACAATACTTTGTTGTGATATATTTTTTTTTTGAACATTTTGATTATCAAATACTATATCTAATTGTAAAACAGTAGTTTTAGAAAAAGAATCAAACTTTTTATGTTCTTTTTTAGTCATATAAAATAAAAATAAAATAAAAATACCTATATATAGTGAAATAGATATAAAACCTGAAATATAGTAATAATAAGTTTTATCCTGCATTTTATTGATTAGTAACTAGTGATACTTTATGAAAGCCTGATTCTTTTAATGTTCGTAAAATATACATAATATCGTCATATATCAATGTTTTATCGGCTCTTACATAAATAGGTGTTTTCCTGTTTTTATTTTCTGCATATAAAATAAAGCTATCTGAAAAATCATTTAAGTTGTATTTTTTTTTATCTAAAAGAACTACTCTTTCTTTTGTAATCAAAATATTGATTTTTTTTAAAGTTTGAACTTGTTTCGTTTTACTTCCTTGTGGAAGATTAATAGTTTCTTCAAATTCTATAACTGGTACGGTTACCATCATAATAGCTAACAATACCAACATAACATCAACTAAGGGAGTTATATTTAGATCAGGCTTTTGATTATAATCATACATAGTCTTATACTCTAACTATTAAAATTTCAGATTGTGCCTTTAAATAAGTATTAAGTTCATAAATTTTTCTAACTAATATTTGATGAAAAGTATAAGCAAATATTGCTACAAAAATTCCAGCAGCAGTTGCTACTAAAGCTTCTGAAATAGCAGGTGCAATAATAGAAAATCCAACTTTCTCATGAGCTGAAAATTTTGCAAATGATTCTAAAATACCAACAACAGTGCCAAATAATCCCACAAAAGGGGAAGTTGATGCGATAATAGACATCCATGATACACCAACACTAGCATCTCTTATAATTGATATTTCACAAGCATGTAAGATTTCTTTTTGTTTAGAATTATTAGAACATTTAGAAAGGGCGGATAAAGGACTAATGCTTGAAGAACGAGAGGTTAAAGAATCTAAAGATCTTTTTTCATTAAATATTTCTGCATTTAAGTAAAGAACTCTATAAATAAATATCCAAAATACAAGTATTAAATAAATAGACAATAGTGCTAACACTATAAGTGTTATTGCACTACCATTACTAATATAATCAAATAATATATCAAACATTAAATATTTTTATGCAAATGAATTAATTCTAGCTTCAACTGCGGCTAAAGATACATTCGCATCTTTTACAGAATTCACTAGTTTTTTTGCAGCTTCTATATTTTTAGCAATTTGGGAATCTTCTCCTGTAGTTAATGCTACTGCACCATCTACTAAAACGTCAACCGAATTCTCACTAACTTTTACATGTCCCCAATTAATGGCAACTGCTTGAGTTGAATCTTTTTGTTCTATAATAATAACACCAACACTTAATGATGACAATAAAGAAGAATGTCCAGGTAAAACACCAAACTCTCCTTCTTTTCCAGGAAGTGTTACTGTTTTTACATCATCACAAAAAATTTGACCATTTGGTGAAACTATTGATAATTTTAATGTGTCCACAAGTAACCTTTAATTATTTCATTGTTTCAGCTTTTGCTAAAACCTCTTCTATTCCACCTACCATATAAAATGCACCTTCAGGAATATCATCATACTTACCATCTAAAATTCCTTTAAATCCTTCTATTGTAGCACTTAATTCTACATATTTACCAGGGCTTCCTGTAAACACTTCAGCAACGAAGAATGGTTGAGATAAAAATCTCTCTATTTTTCTAGCCCGTGATACTATCATTTTATCTTCTTCAGATAATTCGTCCATACCAAGAATTGCAATAATATCTTGTAAATCCTTATATTTTTGAAGAACTGATTGAACACCTCTTGCAATATCATAATGCTCTTGTCCCAAAATATCAGCAGAAAGAATTCTTGAAGATGAATCAAGAGGATCAACAGCAGGATAAATACCTTTTTCCGCAATTTTTCTATTTAATACCGTTGTTGCATCTAAGTGAGCAAAAACAGAAGCAGGTGCTGGATCGGTTAAATCATCTGCTGGTACATATACTGCTTGAACAGAAGTAATTGAACCTTTGTTTGTTGAAGTAATTCTCTCTTGAAGTTTACCCATTTCAGATGCCAATGTAGGTTGATACCCAACAGCTGAAGGAATTCTTCCTAATAAAGCCGACATCTCTGAACCTGATTGTGCAAATCTAAAAATATTATCAACAAACATAAGTACATCAAGACCTTGCTCATCTCTAAAATATTCAGCCATGGTTAGTCCTGTTAAAGCAATTCTATTTCTAGCTCCTGGAGGCTCACTCATTTGACCATAACAAAGTGCAACTTTGTCAAGTACATTTGAATCTTTCATTTCATAATAAAGGTCATTTCCTTCCCTAGTTCTCTCACCAACACCAGCAAATACAGAATAACCTGAATGTTTAAAAGCAACATTGTGAATTAATTCCATAATAATAACTGTTTTACCAACACCCGCACCACCAAATAGTCCAACTTTTCCACCTTTTGAATAAGGTGCAAGTAAATCAACTACTTTTATACCAGTTTCAAACATTTCTGTTTTTGTTGATAATTCTTCAAACTCTGGTGCTGATCTATGAATAGACCATCTTGGAGTATCAGCAGAGACTGCTTCTCCTCCATCAACTGGCTCACCAATAACATTAAAAATTCTTCCTAATACAGCATCTCCAACAGGAACCTTAATAGGTTCTTTTGTAGCTATACATTCTTGACCTCTTGTTAATCCTTCAGTCATATCCATAGCAATAGTTCGAACACGACTATCACCAATATGTGCGGCAACCTCTAAAACTAATCTATCATGATTTTTATCTTCAAACTTAACTTCAATTGCTTCGTTAATTTCTGGTAGGTATCCGTCGAATTCTACATCTACGACTGGACCCATTACCTGAATAATATTACCTTTCATACGGGCAGCTCCTTTATATTATTTTAATGATTCTACACCAGAGATAATTTCAATTAACTCTGTTGTAATTGCGGCTTGTCTAGCTTTATTATATTCAACTGTCAAAGAATCAACCTTTTCTTTTGCATTCTTGGTTGCTGCATCCATAGCTTGCATTCTTGCACTATGTTCTGCTGCTAAAGAATCAATCAAAGAATAATACATATTAAAATCTATATACTTTCCTGTTAATTCGTTTAACACTTCTTCATCATCATCTGGTTCAATTTCTAACATTGATGTTTCTTTTTTAGAAACTTCAACATCATCTAATGCTATTGGTAAAAGTTCTCTAATTTTTAATTCTTGTGCCAACATATTCAAAAATCCATTATAAACTAATATAACTTTTTCTGTATGTCCTTCATTAAAATCAGATACAACTTCTTTAATAAAATCAGATGCTCTATCATATTGTGGCGCACAAGATAAATCTGATATCTTTTGCAATAAATCTATTTTTTGAAAAGAAAAATAATCTACACCTTTTCTTCCCGAAACTCTTAATCTTACGGTAACACCTTTTTCTTTATATTCTTTCATTAGCTTTATAACAGCTTTAATAGTAATCATATTAAAACCACCACAAAGCCCTTTATCAGCAGTAACAAAAACTATATCTACTATTTTAGGATTGTCATTTTGAACAAATGCCTTAGAAGTATTACCTCCATCTTGCACTTTACTAACCCTACTTGCAATTTCACTTAGAACTTCATTAATCTTTTTTGCATAAGATCTAGCTTGATCAGACAACTGTCTAGTTCTCGTAAGCTTAGCAGAAGATACTAACTTCATTGCATTTGTTGTTTTTTGAGTGTTTTTAACACTTCCAATTTTAATTTTAATCTCTTTTAAGTTAGCCATAGACTATCCTTATTTTGCACTAAATATAGTATTAAATTCTTCTAGTGCCGCTTTTAAAGATGCTTCTGTCTCATCATCTATTTTTTTATTTGTTTTAATACTTTCTAAAATTTTAGAATGTTTTTGTTCAATAAAAGAATGTAATTCAGCTTCATATTTTACAACATCAGCAACGGCAACATCATTTAAATAGCCTTTAGTTCCAGCATAAATAATACAAATTTGTTTTTCAATTACTAAAGGTGCATTAACACCTTGCTTAAGTACTTCTACCATTCTTTGACCAAGTTCTAGCTCTTTTCTTGTATTTTCATCAAGATCAGACGCAAATTGTGCAAATGCTTCAAGCTCTCTAAATTGTGCAAGTGATAGTTTTAAAGTACCAGCAACTTGTTTAGTAGCTTTGATTTGTGCAGCTCCACCAACTCTTGATACTGAAAGACCTACATTAATAGCTGGTCTAATACCTGAATTAAAAAGGTTAGTTTCTAAAAATATTTGTCCATCAGTTATAGAAATAACATTTGTTGGAATATAAGCAGCAACATCACCTGCTTGAGTTTCAATAATAGGAAGTGCTGTCATAGAACCACCACCTAAATCATCGTTTAATTTAGCAGCTCGTTCAAGCAATCTTGAATGTAGATAAAATACATCACCTGGAAATGCTTCTCTTCCTGGAGGACGTCTTAACAATAAAGACATTTCTCTATAAGCAACTGCATGTTTTGTTAAATCATCATAAACAATTAAAACATGCTTACCATTATCTCTATAATACTCACCAATAGTAACAGCTGTATAAGGACTTAAAAATTGTAAAGCAGCACTATCAGATGCACTAGCATTTACAACAATTGAATATTCCATTGCTCCTGCTTCTTCTAATGTTCTTACAACAGAGGCAACAGTAGATGATTTTTGACCAATTGCAACATAAATACAAATAACATCTTGATCTTTTTGATTAAGAATTGTATCAATAGCAATTGTAGTTTTACCTGTTTGTCTATCTCCAATTATAAGTTCTCGCTGACCTCTTCCAATTGGCACAAGAGCATCAATAGCTTTAATTCCTGTTTGTAAAGGTTCATGAACTGATTTTCTTGCCATAATCCCAGGTGCTTTTTCTTCAACTACTTTGTAATTGCTAGCTTCAATAACACCTTTGCCATCAATTGGTTCACCTAAAGCATTTACAACTCTTCCAATCATAGCATCACCAACGGGTGTTTCTAAAATTTTACCAAGTCTCTTACAAGAAGTACCCTCTCTTAGACCTACACCTTTTCCAAGTACAACAATACCAACTGAAGACTCTTCTAAGTTGGAAGCAAGACCTTTTTCACCGTTTTCAAACTCAACGATTTCTCCTGCCATTACATTTTTTAAACCATAAACCTGAGCAATACCATCTGCATAAGAAATGATTTTACCTGTTTCATTAACATCTACATTTAATTCAAAATTATCAATTCTTTCTTTTATAATCGAACTAATCTCATCTGCTTGAATCTTTGCACTCATTCAATATCTCCTTTATATAAGTTTCTAAACCGCTTTTAAAATATGGTCAATCATTTGTGTTTTTAATCTATCTTTAGAAAAAGATATTTCAATCCCAAGACTATCAATATCAACTTTAATACCATCATAATCACAAACATTTTGAGATAATGATAAATTAACTTCAAATTTTTCACTAAATTGTTTTTCGATAGAGGAAAGATGTTTTTTTGTTAATTTTATATTAGTATACACTATTCCTAGATGTGAATTATTCATAATTGATATTTTAGCATCTAATTCTTTAACCAAATCAGGTATTAAATTTAATCTTTTATTCGTTCCTAATAATTTTAGTAAGTTTTCTAATTCTTTTTTTGGTTTTTTTAAAAAAGAAACTATTAAATCCACTTTTTTACTAGTTTTTATTTCTGATGAATATATTATTGAAACAAATTTTTCTAAATGAAAAGCTTGTGAAATAATCTTCAACTGTTCGTAGACATATTCAATAGATTTGCTATCTCTGTCTTGCACTAAGGCCTTTACATACCTTTTTGCTACTAAATCATTCATTATGCTACCTTTTTAAGAACAATATTAACTAGTTCTTCTTGACTTAGTGCAAGGTTATCTGAGTTTAACAACTCATCAAGAACAGAAGAAATGACTTTTCTCTTTTCTCTTGATATTTGAATTAGATTTCCCTCTTCAAAACTTTTATTTAAACTAGCAATTTCAAAGACAACAGCATCATTTACTTTCTTTTTAATCGAATCTATATCATTTCTAGCATTTTCAACAATCTCACTTGCAAGTACTTTTGCATCACTTAGTTGTTTATTTGCTTTATCAACTTTATTTTTAGATTCTTTTAAAGTATCTTCAACTTTATCAAGCTGTGCTTGGATATCTAATGTTCTACTTACAAAAAAAACTTTTATTTTATCAGCAAGTAAATACCATAAAATACCAGCAAAAATAACAAAATTAAAAAGTCTTTGCACTATATCTGTTTCAACATCTTCACTTGAAGCAAATAATACCATAGGAAATAATACAATTCCTATTAACAATAATTTCAAATTATCTCCTTTCATTTAAATTGAGCTAATTTTAGCTTTTAATCTCTCATTAAACTGAGGCATAGAAGCAAGTAAAGATTTTTTTAAAGCTTTTACTTCTTTTTCTAAATTGCTTGTAAAATCAAGTGATTTAAGTTCAAGATTTTTTTTACTATCTTCAAGTTTTCCATCTGCAATTTTTTTTGATTCAGTGTGTGCTTTTTCTCTAATTATAGAGGCTTCTTTTTTTGCATTAGCTAATATATCATTAGCTTCTTTGTATATATTGTCAACATTAGTGGAATTTGATTTTGCATTAGCTAAATCATTTTTAATAGAATCGGATCTATCATCCATATGTTTTAATAAAGGTTTAAAAAGGCAATTATTTAGCCTAGCAACAACTAAAAGAAAAATAATAGCAGAACTAAGTATTAATACTGGACTTAAGTCTAACATTTATCCCTCCAAATTTTTTACATTAGTTTTAATAAAACTAGAGTGATACTATCTGAATATTATATAAAATCATATTAATTTATGTAAAATAAGCAATAAAAATTATAAAGTGTTACTAAAGTAACTATATATTTTTTTAATGTCTTCTTGAGATTTTATTTCAATTTTAAAATAATTATTCTCCACTTTAACTTTTAGTTTATCTTTTTTTAATGTTGTTAATATTTCATCTAATACTTTAAAATCAAATTCTATTTTTTGATTTTTTGATTTTTTGATTTTTTGATTTTTCATATTTCGTATTAAAGTCTCTGTTTGCCTAACTGATAATTTTTCTTTTATAATTGCATTACTTACAAGTTTTTGATCTTCTTCTTGCAGACCTAACATAATCTTTGCATGACCTGCTGTTAATTTGTCATTTGCTAAAAATTGTTGAACATAAGAACTTAATTGTAATAATCGTAAAGTATTTGTAATAGTGGTTCTGCTTTTAAAAACTTTTTTTGATAATTCTTCGTGAGTCATATTATGTTCATTTAATAACTGAGCATAAGAATAAGACAATTCAATGATATTTAAATCATCTCTTTGTATATTCTCAATTAATGCAACTTCTCTTAGTTTTAAATTATCAATATCAACTATAATTGCTTTTATTTTATCAATGTTTGCCAGTTTATGTGCTCTTAATCGTCTCTCGCCTGCAACTAAAGTATAGTCATCGTCGCTATTTTTAACAACACTAATGGGCTGCAATAAACCATATTCAACAATTGAATTACTTAATTCTTTTAATCTCTCTTCATCAAATATTTTTCTTGGTTGATGTGGGTTAGCCTTGATAAGGTTGACATCAATTTCGATTATATTATTTTGACCCTCTATACTAGAAATTTCATAAGCACTTTGGACTTCTCCTAATAATTCTCCAAGTCCTCTACCTAATGCCATTTTATATTATCCTACTATTGCTTTTGCTAAATTTCTATATGCTTTTGTTCCAATTGCTAGGGGATCATATAACATAATTGGTTTTCCAAAACTAGGACTCTCTGCTAATTTTATATTTCTAGGTATTACAACATAAGAATTACCATCAACTCTAAATAGTTTACTTTCAAAGTGTTTTGCTAGGTCTGCAAAAACTTGCTTGGATAAGTTGTTTTGACCACTATACATTGTTGGTAAAAAACCTTTAATTTTTAATTGTCTATTAATTGTTTGCTTAACAAGTTTAATTGTATTTAATAACTGTGCTAAACCTTCTAGCGCAAAAAATTCACATTGAATAGGAATAAGCACAGAATTCGCAGCTGATAGGGTATTAATAGTAATTGGTCCTAAGGCTGGTGGTGAATCTATTATGATATAATCATAATCTTTTTTAATAGGATCAATTTTTCTTTTTAATACTAGTTCTCTTTCTTTTGTATTTTTATAAAATTCTTTTTCAATACCTACAAGACCTATATTTGAAGGAGCTACTTTTAAGTTTTCTATTTCTGAATCTAAAATTATCTCATTTAATTCTTTAGTTCCTAGCATTACATGATAAATATTATATTCGTATGTATCTCTATGAAAACCTAAAGATGTTGTAGCATTTGCCTGTGGGTCTGCATCTATTAATAAAACTCTTTTATTTTGTAAGGCAAGTGCTGCACTTAAATTTACAGCTGTAGTAGTCTTACCTACTCCACCTTTTTGATTTGCTATTGCTATTATTTCTGTTGTCATCTTAAGCTAAAAACCTTTTTGTCATATATTTTAATTGAACCATCATTTTGTAAAATTGCATCTTTAAGAGATACTTTTTTTCCATCTATCGTAGCTTTAAAATTTTTGCTGTTTTGAAATTCTACCTTAAAAGAACTAAAAACTTGCTTCCAAGGTATTTTTTCTTTTATTAACTCAAAAAAAAGATTTAAACATTCTACTATATTAAGAGGAATATCTAAGGAGTAAAATTCTGTTTTCATCTTGATTAAATTTATTCCAATACCACAATATACCAAATCTTTAGTAGAAGAAGTAATGGTTCCACCTATTTTGTTATTTCCTATATAAAAATCATTTGGCCATTTAATCCAAACTTTAGAACCCATTTTTATTAAAGTTTGTTTTAATAAAAATGAAAAATAAATTGACAAACTTTGAAGCTTAATATCTTTTGGTAAAATATCTTTATGTAAAACAAAAGAAAAAAATAAATTTCCTTTTTCCCCATCCCAAGAGTTTCCTCTACTTCCTATTCCTTTTGTTTGCATTTGACTAAATACGCATACGGGTTCTATATATCCATTTAATTTTATATAATCTCTTAAATAGATATGTGTTGAAGGCACTGTTTGCAGCTTAATAAACTTCATAGAATGCTATTGTAAAAGGTCTTTAAGGCTTAGTCTTTTGCCTTTTATATACAAAGAAGAGCAAAGGGCTTTTTTTGAAGGAGCTTGTATGGTTTTTATAAGAAGTGTTCCTTTTAAGCATCCAACTTTTATATATTCTTTTTGTATTTCTAAAATCTCACCTTCTTTATTGATTGAATTATTATCTATTAAAGTTATCTCTTTTAGTTTAAGACCTGAGCTTAAAAATACTCCAGGCCAAGAAGAATAAGCTTTATATTTTTGATACAATATTTTTGCGTCTTTAAAACTAACTTCTCCATTTTCTTTTTTGATTTTCTTGCAAAGTGAACTTAAAGAATTATTTTGTTTTTTAGGCTTTATATTGTCATAATTATCTAAAGTTTGAATAGTTAATTTAGCTGCTATATGAGATAATTTTTCAAAAACTTCTGGACTTTCCATATTTTGCTCTAAAGATAAATATGAAAATCCTAAAATATCTCCTGTATCTAAACCCTCTTCCATTAACATAGAAGTAACACCTGTATATTTATCATCGTTTAAAATTGCTTGTTGAATGGGACTAGCTCCCCGATATTTTGGTAATAATGAGGCATGAAGATTTATGCAAGTAGCTAGTTCAAGTATGCTCTTTGGTAAAATTTGTCCATAAGCAGCCACAAGTATAAAATCAGGTTTTAATTCTTTTATTTGTAAATATGCTTCTTGATTATTCATTAATTTAAGGGGCTGATAGATAGGAATATTTATCTTATCATCTAAACAATACTGTTTTATATTAGGTGAACATAAAATCTGTTTTCTTCCAACTTTTTTATCAGCTTGTGTAAAAAGACCTATTAGTTCATAGGAACTTTCCAATAAACTTTTAAAAATTACTGTAGCATAAGAAGGAGTACCCATAAATAGAATTCTTTTTCTCATTTATTTAACCTTGCTTTTGAAATAGTGTTCCACTATTATGCTTATCTTCAAGTAAATAATCATAAACATTTTCTAAATTAAAACCTGAACTTAAATACATAGGAATATTTTTTTGCATTAAAAAATGTGCAGCTTTTAGTTTTGTAACAATTCCACCTGTAGCAAATTCACTATTTGCTGAATGTTTCATTTGTAAATCTTCTTCTTTAATAAAATTTACATTTTTTAATATGTTGGCATTTGTATTAATATTGGGATTCTCATCATACAAGGCATCAATATCACTTAAAATAACTAGCATATCAGCTTTGAAAAAATATGCACAATGTGCTGCTAATTGGTCATTGTCACCAAATAATAATTCTTCATTAGCAATCACATCATTCTCATTAATTATAGGTATGATGTTATTTTTTAAAAGTATTTCCATTACTTCTTGCACATTTTTAGATCTTTTTCTTGAATCAAAATCTTCTGCAACTAAAAGCATTTGAGCACATTTAATATTATATTGTGAAAATCTTTTTTTATAATGTTTCATTAATAATGGCTGACCAATGGAAGATAATACTTGTCTATTTAATATATTTGTTTTATCAAGGTTTAATGTAATATTTCCAGCTGCAACTGCTCCTGAACTTACTAAGATAACTTCATATTTTTTTTCATTTTTCAATTTTGATATTAAATCAACTAAGTTATTCAATCTTTGAAGTGCAAGAGCAGAGCCTTCTCTTAACACTGCACTTCCTACTTTTATTACAATTCGTTTCACTTATTCTAAGCCAATTAATGAATATAAGGCATAATTTAAAGATTTATCGTTAAACTTTGTTATTGCTGATAAGGGCATAATAAAAAATGGCTTTTCATTATCATAAATATTAAATGTTAAATCTTGAACATAATATGGAAGCTTTGAATCAATTCCAAACTCATTTGAACTTGAAGACTCTAAGCCTAAGTCTTTAATAAATAAATTAATATCAGCTTCAATATCTTCACCACAATAAGCATCTATTTTACTAAAAGCAATTGCATATTTTCTCTTAGATAAATCTGTTGAGAATTTTTCAACCTCTTCTTTTAAAACTTTATATTGTTCGGATATAGTTCTATAATTTGCGATATCTAACATAAACAATAATGTTTTAGTTCTTTCTATATGTTTTAAAAACTCCAATCCTAAGCCTTTTCCTTCACTAGCTCCATCTATAATACCAGGAATATCAGCCATAACAAAAGAATTATAATTGCCAATTTCAACTACCCCTAATTTTGGAGTTAAAGTTGTAAATTCGTAATTTGCAATTTCAGGAATGGCATTAGATGCTATTGAAATTAATGTTGATTTACCAACATTTGGATAACCAACTAAACCAACATCAGCAATAAGTTTAAGCTCTAATCTTATCTTTTTTGAAACGCCAGGAAGCCCTGGTTGGAAATATGTTGGTCTTTGATTTCTTGAGTTTTTGAAGTGAACATTTCCTAGTCCACCTTTTCCACCTTCAATTAGTAATTCTTTTTGACCTTCAACTAGCAAGTCATGTATAAGCTCACCTGTCTCATCATCAAACACTTGTGTTCCAGGTGGTACTATTAAAGTATATTCAGGAGCTGATTTTCCTGTCATCTTATGAGCCATACCTGCTTTTCCATCTAAGGCTTTTAATTTATGTTTTCCCTTAAACCATGATAGAGTGTCTGTGTTGTTATTTACTTTAAAGTAAACATTTCCACCTCTTCCTCCATCTCCACCATCAGGTCCACCTTTAGTAACAAACTTTTCTCGCCTAAACGAAGAGCAACCCTGCCCTCCTTTACCTGAAGATACAGTAAACTTAACACTATCTATAAACATTTTATCTCCTAACTTATACCAAACATTAAAACATATCTATTTTAAATTTTATCTATCTTAATTATAACTAAAAAAGGGTGCTGGTAAAACCAAACACCCTTTTATCTAATTGTATCTTTAATAAAAACTCTTATGAAGCGTAGACAGAAACTTTTTTTCTTTTTTTATCTTTTATTTCAAATTTTACTTTTCCATCAATTAAAGCATAAATTGTATGATCTTTACCAATTCCTACATTGTTTCCAATATGAACTTTAGTACCTCTTTGTCTTATGATAATATTACCTGCTCGTACAGTTTCACCACCATATTTTTTAACACCAAGTCTTCTTCCAGCAGAATCTCTATTATTCTGCGTACTACCTTGACCTTTCTTATGAGCCATACTCTATCTCCTTAAATTACGAAGCTATTTTAGTAATTCTAATTTTTGTAAAGCTTTTTCTAAAACCTCTTTTTACCTTAGAATCTTTTCTTCTTCTTTTTTTGTAAATAATTACTTTTCTATCTCTATTTACACCTGTTCCATCTAAAACAACTTCAGCATGAACCTTAAAAGAAGAAATTTCTTCTCCCATTTTTAGCTCACCATCATTAATAGCTAAAATATCAGTAATCTCTAAAGTTTCTTTAGCAGCTTTTCCAGTATAATCAATATCTACAAGGTCACCTTGCTCCACTTTATACTGTTTACCACCACACTTAATTATTGCATACATACTCTAATCCTCTAATTTTATAAAAATAATTATATTTTCAACGGGACAAAAGAATAGCAAAGTTTAGTTTAAACTTTCTTTAAGTCTATATAAAATGTTTATTTTATATCTAAATTTGAGCAAATTTAACATATTATTTTTCTAGCGACATTGATTTAAACTGCTTAAAATATGGTCTTAGGGCTGTCTATATATTTATCTAGCGTTTTCTAAAATGTTTATTTTTATCTTTTTTTATTGTTTTTTTTGATTTGTTCTCTTTTTGTTCTTTACTTTCTTTCTTGTTCTTTTCTTTTTTCTGAAAACCTTTTTTCTGGCTTAAAGACATTTTCTTCATAACTTTTTGTCTTGGTTGTCTATCTTCTAATTCAAAACCTTCATAAACTTCTCTTTTTATTTCAAGCTTTAAATTTCTTTGTATTTTTGTAAATTTATTATAATCTCTGACTGTTAAAATCGTAAAGACTTCTCCATAATTACAAGCCCTTCCAGTTCTTCCAACTCTGTGAGTAAATTCATCGCTAGTTTCAGGAAGAGTAAAATTAATTACCAAAGGCAATTCTTTAATATCAAGTCCTCTTGCAGCTATGTCTGTAGCTAATAAAACTTGTATTCTTTTACCTTTAAAATCTTTAATAGCTTTTACTCTATTTTTATATTCAATATCTCCATGGATACAAGAACTATTAACCTTGTTTTCTACTAAGTATAATTGAAGTTCATCTGCCATTTCTTTTGTATTTATAAAAAGCAATATTTGCTTATGTTTTGTTTGCTTAATTAAACAAACTAACATTTCATTCTTTTTCTTAACATCAACCTTATATGCAAGATGTCTGATATAGCTTACAGTATCTCTTCTATTATGAACTTCTACAACTACGGGATCTTTTAAGAACTCTTTTGCAAGTTTTCGCATATTTTGTGAAATGGTAGCTGAACACATACAAATTTGTCTGTGAAGTGAACATTGTGCTAATAATTCTTCAATATCTTTTACAAAGCCCATATCAAGCATAGTATCAACTTCATCTAAGACTATAAAATTAACACTTTTTAAACTTATAACTTCTTCTTTTATTAAGTCTTTTAATCTTCCAGCTGTAGCAATAATAATATCAATACCAGTTGAGAGTTTTTGCTTTTGAAGAGTTCTACTAACCCCTCCTTGGATTTTTGTATGTCTTACTTTTAAATTTTTTCCATATACAGAAAATGACTTTGAAACTTGCTCTACTAGTTCTCTAGTTGGTACTAAAACAAGCCCTCTTAATACTCTTTTTTCTTCATTTATACTATTGTTTAATATATTTAACATAGGTAAGACATAAGAAGCAGTTTTTCCAGTACCTGATTTTGAAGCTGCTATTACATCAATATGTTTAAGAATTAAAGGAATTACCTTTTTTTGTATTGCTGTTGGGTGTTCATATTTTTCTTCTTTTATGGCTTCAACAAGAATTGGATTTAGGTTTAATTTTAGAAATGTATTTAATGTATTTATTGCATATCCTTTTGTTTTTAGATTATAGCTAAGTTATTATTATATGAAGTATTATAAAGTAAATATGGTTTAATATAATAAATTACATTAAACTCTATGGAGTAAGTAGAATAGATAAATGGTGCTCACAGCTGGATTTGAACCTGCAACCTCGTCCTTACCATGGACTTGCTCTACCGTTGGAGCTATGAGAGCTATAATAATTTTGGATTATATCATAATATTTAGAAAACCAGAAACTGCACTTTGTATTTAAATTATAATTAAGCTTTTATAAAGTTAAATTATGAAAAGATACTTAAAATATATTAAGCTTGCTTGTGTATTTTGAACTGTTAAAGATATTAGATAAACACAATTTAGTTAAAAACTATAAAAAGTGATGGAAAAATACGATTTTTCTCTTTTAACTTTAAGTATTAAATGGAAATTAAAATATTTAAAAAACTTTTATAGAAATTGTGTCGTGTTAATATTATAAAATTAAGATTATTTACAAGCGTAATCTTTAGCCTAAAATTACTAAATCACTTTTTTAAAAGAAACTTTTAATATTATTTTCTCCATATTTTTTAAAAAAAGGAAGAAAAATGTTAGTTTTAGAAATCAGAGATATTAGAAAACTAAGCAAACAAATAGGTTACAAAGAATTCTTTGTAAAATTAATCTGCACTTTAGAAGAAGATTATAAGAATTGGGAAAGTTTTGATAAATGTGCGCGACTTGCAAATCATGTTGATGGTGGAGTTATTGAACTCATGCCTATTTCAAATGAAGAATTTTATTCATTCAAATATGTAAATGGTCATCCACAAAATCCAAAACAAAATAAATTCACTGTAATGGCTACAGGGCAATTATCACTTACAAGTACGGGTGAGCCTTTGATGTTTTCAGAAATGACACTTCTAACAGCTTTTAGAACAGCTGGAATGTCTGCCATGATGGCAAAATATTTAGCTAAAAAAGACTCTAAAGTATTAACTCTAATTGGTACAGGATCTCAAAGTGAATTTCAATACTTAGCATTTTCTTGTATTTTTAATTTAGAAGAAATAAGATTTTATGATACCGACCCAAAAGCTATGGAAAAATTTCAAAAAAATATGTCAAAATTTGATATCAAATTAAGTCCTTGTAAAAATTCACATGAAGCTGTTCAAACAGCTGATATTATTACAACTTGTACAGCTGATAAAAATTATCAAACAGTTCTAACAAAAGAGATGATAAAAAAAGATGTTTTTATTAATGCTTTAGGAGGCGATTGTCCAGGTAAAACTGAGCTTGAAAAATCTTTAGTAAAAGCTTGTACAATTGTAGTTGAATATTTACCACAGTCAAGAGTTGAAGGTGAGATACAACAATTAGAAAAAGACTTTATTTGCACAGAAGTTCATGAAATTATCAAAAAACAAAAAAAATTAAATGTAAGTACACATGGAACTATCTTATATGATAGTGTAGGGTTTGCTTTAGAGGATTATTCTGTTTTAAGGCTTGTATATGAACTTGCAAAAAAAAATAATATTGGTCAAGACATGGATTTAATTCCAAAAATTAGTGATGTTAAAGATCTGTTTTCCCTATTAGATAATGAAGTTGAATAATTAAAATGAAAAAAAATATCAAATTAATAGAAGTATATTCAGATATAGCAGGAAGTAAAAAAGGTGCATCTTTAGGTATAGATGCACTAAAAAAATCATGTGAAGATATAGAATCACAATTTTTTAAAAGTTTTTTAAGTGAAGCAATTAGAGATGAAAATAAAGCATATTCAAAAAAAAGTATATTCAAACATGCAAAATATATAGATAAGATTTATTTAGTAATTGCACGGCTTGCAAAAAGAGTTAAACGCTTAAGGAAAAAAAACTTATTTCCTATTATTTTATCAGGAGATCATGCTTCTTGTGCTGGAACTATGCACGGTCTTAAGATGGCTCATCCAAACGATGAAATAGGTGTAGTTTATATTGATGCCCATGCAGATATTCACTCACCTTATACAAGCTCTTCTGGAAATATGCACGGAATGCCTTTGGCAATTGCTTGTGCCTTAGATAATGTAGAAGAAAAAAAACAAGATATAAGCAAAGAAGAAAAAAAATATTGGGAAAAGTTAAAATTTTTAAGTAGCAAAGAAGCCTCTATAAAAGCGAATAATATTGTATTTTGTGCTTTAAGAGATTTTCAAAAAGAAGAAAAAACTTTAATAGATAAATATGATATGCCAATTCATACAGTAAAAGATATTACATATAATGGAATAAAAACTACTGTAGAAAAAATATTTAAAAGCTTAGAGCATTGTAAACATATATATGTATCTTTTGATGTAGATAGCGTAGACCCCTTATATGTACCAGGGACTGGAACTCCTTCTAAAGAGGGTTTATCTTATGACCAAGCTTTACAATTAAATTTAGAACTAATTAAAAATGAGAAAGTATGTTGTTGGGAAATAGCAGAAATTAATCCAATTTATAATAAAAGAGCAGATGATAGTTTGAAAATATTTCAGATTTTAGAAAAAGTCACTAATATGCTAATCAAGCATTATTGATTTTTATATTGCATATTGCATATTTTTATATAAAAAGATACAATCAAAATTATTAAAAGGAGTATATTTTGAAGACTATAAGCATAGCTCATTCTCCTGATGCCGATGATATATTTATGTATTATGCTATTAAATTTGGTTGGGTTAGTCCAAAAGATGCTGTATTTGTCAATATTGCTGATGATATAGAAAGTTTAAATCAAGCTACAATAAAAGGCAAATATGATATTTGTGCAATATCTTTTGCCTTATATCCTTTTGTAAAAGAGGATTATGCTTTACTTAAAACTGCTGTTTCTTTTGGTGAGGGGTATGGTCCTAAATTAATTAAGAAAAAAAATACTAAGCTAAAAAGAAACTTTAAAGTAGCACTTAGTGGAGAGTTTACAACTAACGCACTTTTATTTAAAATAGCCTATCGTGATGCTAGAATTATTTATATGAACTTTTTAGAAATAGAAAAAGCAGTAATAGATGGTATTGTAGATGCTGGCGTTTTAATTCATGAGTCTATTTTAACATATGATAATAACTTAGAAGTTGAACGCGAAATTTGGGATATTTGGCTTGAGTTATGTCAAGAAGATGATTTACCTTTACCCTTAGGTGGAATGTGCCTTAGACGCTCAATTCCTTTGCATAGTGCTATTAATTATGAAAATACTTTAATAAAAGCAGTGCAAGTAGCTAATAAACATAAAGATATATTATCTAAGATGCTTTTTGATAAAAATTTAATAAGAGTTGAAGCAGACATTTTAGATAAGTATTTAGACCTTTATGCAAATGATAATTCTATTTCTTTAAGTGCAATTCAATATAAAGCAATAGATAAGCTATTTGAAATAGGTTATAAGCATGGATTTTATGAAAATTTAATTCAAGCAAATAAATTTACAATTCCAAGTGATTATGAAAAATATCGTTCACAATAATAACTTTTTTAAAGAAATAGATTTTACTAAGTATTCATCTATTAAAATAGGTCCAAAAGCCAAGGTATTGGTTATTAATAAAATTGCAGATTATAAAGACTATCAAATATTAGGTCATGGTAATAATATTTTAGTATCTAATTCTCATCCTAAATTTGCTATTTTAGGTGATGATTTTTCTTATATTAAAAAAGAAGATAAACTTTTATATGTAGGTTGTTCTACAAAATCTTCAAAACTTCTAACTTATGTCAAAAAAAACAATATAGCAAATATGGAGTTTTTAGCTAAATTACCTGGTTGTTTAGGTGGTTTGGTTAAAATGAATGCAGGTTTAAAACAATGGGAAATTTTTAATTATATTCATAGTATTAAAACAAGTGATGGATATATAAAAAAAGAAGATATAAAATATTCATATAGACATACAAATATAAACACGATAATTTATGAGGTGGTTTTTAATTTAAACTATGGATATGATAAAAGCCAAGAAAAAATATTTAAGCAAATGAGAGATAATCAACCAAAAACTCCAAGTGCTGGATCTTGTTTTAAAAATCCAGATACAAAATACGCTGGAGAATTAATTGAACAAGTTGGTTTAAAATCTTTTAAAATCGGAGATATGTCTTTTTCTTGCGTTCATGCTAACTTTTTAGTAAACCATGGGAAAGGTACATTTAGAGAGGCTATGGAATTAATAAACTTAGCAAAACATAAAATCAAAACAAAATTTAATATAAATATACAAGAAGAAGTAATAATTTATTAGAAATATAAATAAATTTATGCTAGAATTCAAGACTAAAATAGGATAAGGGTTTTTAAAAAGTGAAAAATTTAGTAATAGTAGAGTCACCTGCAAAAGCAAGAACAATATCAAAATTCTTAGGAAGCAATTATACAGTTATGGCTTCTATGGGACATGTAAGAGATTTACCAAAATCTAAACTAGGCTTTGATCCAGATAATAATTTTGAGCCTAAGTATCTTTTATCTGTAGATAAACGAAAGGTAATTAGTGATTTAAAGAAACATATCAATAAAGATACCACTATTTATCTAGCTGCCGATGAAGATAGAGAGGGTGAAGCAATAGCTTGGCATTTAATACCTGCACTTAAAATTGAAAAAAACCCTATAAAAAGAATTGTATTTCATGAGATTACAAAAGAAGCTATATTAAAAGCTTTGAAAAATCCAAGAGAAGTAAATCAAGACTTAGTAGATGCACAACAAGCAAGGCGTATTTTAGATAGAGCCGTTGGTTATGAACTCTCTCCTTTATTATGGAGAAAAGTAAGATATGGTTTAAGTGCAGGAAGAGTTCAAAGTGTAGCTGTTAAAATTATCGTTGATAGAGAAGAAGAAATTAGAGCATTTAATCCAGAAGAATTTTGGAAAATAAAAGCAGACTTTAAAAATCCCTTATTAAGAGCAGACTTAGTAAAAATAAATAAAAAAGTTACAAAAGTTAGAAATGAACAAGAAGCTAAAGAAATAGAAAACTCTATTAACGAAGGGGCATTTGTTTTAATAGATATTGAAGAAAAAGAAAGTAAAAGAAATCCTGCTGCTCCATTTACAACGTCAACCTTACAACAAGAAGCAAGTAGAAAATTGGGATTTTCAGTCAAGCAAACTATGGTTATAGCTCAACAATTATATGAAGGAAATATTAGTAGTATTTCTAATCATACAGGTGGGCTTATTACATATATGAGAACCGATTCATTAAATCTTTCAAAAACAGCTACCCAGATGGCAAAAAAAGTTATAGAACAAGAATACGGAACGCAGTATTCTTTAGATAAACCAAGAGTTTATAAGTCAAAAGCAAAAGGTGCGCAAGAAGCTCATGAAGCAATTCGTCCTGTTAATTTAAGTCTAAAACCATCTGATATAAAGCTCAATTTAGATAATGCTCAATTTAAACTTTATTCATTAATTTGGAAACGAACCCTTGCTTCACAAATGAGTTTGGCATTAATGGCAAATACAACATATAAAATTGAAGCTGGAAAAAATAAAGAATATGAATTTCAAAGCAAAGGTCAGAGAATTATTTTTGCTGGTTTTATGAAAGTTTATACAGAAGGAAGCGATAATCCAGAAACAGCACTTGATAGTACGGAGAAAATTCTTCCTGATATCAAAAAAAATACTATTTTAAACTTAGAAAAGTTATCTTGTGAACAAAATTTTACAAAACCACCACCTAGATATACAGAAGCAGCTTTAGTTAAAAAACTTGAAAGTGAAGGCATTGGAAGACCTTCAACTTATGCTCCAACTATTTCAACAATTCAAGCACGGGAATATGTAGTTAAAACAGAAGATAAAAAATTAGCTCCAACACCAACTGGTGAAATTGTGAATTCTTTTTTAAGAGATCATTTTCATGAAGTTATAAACTTAGGTTTTACTGCACAAATTGAAGAAAAGTTTGATGATATTGCTATGGGCAAAATTGCTTGGCAAGATGTGATGAAAGACTTTTATCATTCATTTAAAAAAACAGTAGATGAAAAAGATAAAAGTGTGAAAAAAGAAGACTATTTACAAGTGCGACTTTTAGGAGATGACCCCAAATCTGGTAAACCTATGAGTGCAAGAGTTGGAAGGTTTGGTCCTTTTGTTCAAATTGGTACAAAAGATGATGAAGAAAAACCAAAATTTGTAGCAATTCCAAAAGAGCTTAATATGGATACTATTACAATAGATGAGGCATTGTTTTTATTTACTTTACCAAGACTTGTGGGACTTAATGATAAAGGCGAAGAAATAAAAGCAAATATTGGGAGATTTGGACCTTACTTACAAGTCAAAACAAATTATTTTTCATTAAAAGTTGATGACCCTTATACCATAGAACTAACAAGAGCCTTAGAAGTTATAGAAGAAATTACAATAGCAAAAGAAAAAGCTAGTATTAAAATTTTTGAAAAAGAAAAAATTTCTGTTTTATTGGGTAGGTATGGTGCTTATATTAAATTTGATAGAAAAAACTACAAAATACCAAAAGGATTAGTTCCTGAAGATTTAAGTTTAGAAGAATGTGAAAAAATAATTAAAGATGATTCAAGAACAAAAAGAGGAAAAAAAGTAGTAACTAAGACAGCAAAAAAAGTAGTAAAGAAAAAAACTACTACGAAAACTACTTCTAAAAAAAGTACAAAGCCTAGTACAAAAAAGACTAGTTGAAAATGAAAAAAATAATTTTAAAGAGCAAAGATGAATAAAAATAAGAAAATATTTTTATGTGCTATTTGTAATATTGAAAGTGGTACATGTAATGAAGATTGTAAATTTTGTACACAAAGTGTAAAATATAAAGCTGATATACAAAGATATAAAAGCAAAGACATTGAGCAAATTATAAAAGAAGCAAAACAGGCTAAAAAAAATCAAGCCATAGGCTTTTGTTTAGTAACTGCTGGTAAAGGCTTAACTGATAAAAGACTTGAATTTGTATGTCAAGCAGCCTATAGCGTTAAAAAATTAAATTTAGATCTTAAAATAATTGCTTGTAATGGTACAGCCTCACTTGAGCAATTATTGGAGTTAAAAAAAGCAGGAGTTAATAACTACAATCATAATTTAGAAACATCAAGAGATTTTTATAAAAATATTTGCACAACTCACGAATGGGACGAAAGATATGAAACCTGTTTAAATGTTAATAAATCTGGATTAAAATTAGTTTGTGGGGGAATATTTGGCTTAGGAGAGACACAAGAAGATAGAATATCAATGCTTAAGTCAATAGAATCTTTAAATCCTATGAATGTACCTATTAATTTCTTTCACCCAAATGAAGCCTTACCTATAGTTAAAAACTCCATATCAAAAGAACAAGCTTTTTCTTTAATTACTTTAGCAAGGAAAATGATACCAAATGCTCATAAGATTATGATTGCAGGGGGTAGAGAGCTTATGTTTGGTGATGAACAATATGATGTGTTTAATAAAGGTGCTAATGCTATTGTTGTTGGCGATTATTTAACAACACAAGGTAAAACGCCAAGTGATGATATAACTGCGATTTTAAAAGCAGGATTTAGCATTGCAAAAGAATGTGATAGGTAATTAGAGTTTGTAAATGAGTGAAGAAATATTAATAATAATATCTATTTCGTTAATCATATTTGCCGCACCATTATTATCAAAATTACTTAGACTTCCTACAATAACAATTGAGATTATGCTAGGTGCTGTTGCTGCATATTTTGCTTTTATTGTGGATCATGCAATTTTAAAATTAGTTGCAGAACTTGGGTTTTTATATTTAATGTTTCTAGCTGGACTTGAAGTTGATTTGAAAAAACTTTTAAATATTTCATCAAGTCTTTTTAAAAAAGCTCTTTTATATAATGCTATTTTATTTTTATTTTCTGCTTTAATTACAAAATATTTTAACTTAAGTAATATTTTTATTGTTATTTTACCATTAATTTCTATTGGTTTATTAGCTACTTTAAAAAAAGAATATGGAGATGTACCATGGATACGTTTATCAATTATAGTAGGTTTAATTGGTGAAATAATTTCTATCATGGCATTAACTACTGTATCGGCAGTTTTAGAATTTGGTTTAAATTGGGAGTTTTATAAAACAATTATTTTATTTATTCTTTTTATATCCTCAATGTTCTTTTTGTATAAATTATTTCATAATGTAATGTGGTGGTATCCTGAAATTAAAACTTACTTAATGCCAAAACAAGACCATCAAGAACAAGATATACGAATTTCTATGGCAATATTTTTTCTAATGATTGCCGTAATGATGTATTTAAACCTAGAAGTGGCTTTTGGTGCATTTGTTGCAGGTACATTTATAACAACATTTTTTGAAAAACATAATAAAGAACTTTCTAGTAAATTAGAACATTTTGGCTTTGGTTGGCTTGTTCCTATATTTTTTATTTATGTTGGTTCTTCTTTTGAATTAGATGTTTTGTTAAAAGATGGCTTACTTAAAAAATCATTTTTAATAGTAGCATCAATGATAAGCATTAGATTAATAGCATCATTGTTATTTATAAAAGATTTAGGAAGAGAGAAATTCTTTTTAATAGGCTTGTCTCATTCTATGCCTTTAACTCTTTTAATAGCAGTTGCTACTTTAGCTTATCATAATCATTCAATTACTCAATACTATTACTATGCCTTTATCTTAGCAGCTATCTTAGAAGTTTTAATAGTTATGATAACAATCAAATCTTTATCCAATATTATGAAGCTAAAACTTTAAAAAAGTAAAAGCATACATTCTAGTTCTATTTATTTACTATACTAATTAGCTTATCTTTATATGTTATTTTATAATTCTTTGGTATTTTTTTTACTTTTATTGCAAGTCTAAAAAATCCATATCTGTAATGATTACCAACTGTTATATTTTGGTAATTAGATGATTCTAAATCAACTCTTTTAGTTAAAAACGCAACTCTAGCTTTATAATCTATAACAATTTTTTTACTCTTTGGAAGTATAAATTTTTTCAATATTTTGTATTGTGAATAAATTTTTATTTCATTATCGGTAAATTCAACTTTTAAAAATGGTAAGATAGTCTTTTGATAAGATACATCACTTCTTGGTTTTACATAAATAATTTGGTCTTTTTTAATAGCTTGCTTAATAATTTTTTTAGTTGTATTTAAAGATTGCATTTGAGCTTTTTTAATTAATGCTTTTACTTTTGTTTCTGTTAGTACAGTTTTGCTCTTCTTTTGTACTTTTGCTATATTCATTTTCTCTTCTATTTTTCTTTTAACTGTTTTATTATTGTTATTTTTTGCTTTTATAGCCTGTTCTTTAATTATCTTTTGTATTTTCTCAATATATTTTTTTTCTAATAATTCACTAGTATAATTTTCTTCTATCTCAATTAATCGTGCGACTTCTTCTTCATAAGCATCAGTTGCTTCAAAAGGATTTTCTCTCGCATTTAACACATTTGCTTGTAATAATACAATTAATGTAAATAATAATAACTTTTTCATTAGTCTGGCTCCAAATTTTTTAATTCAAAATATTCTTTTTGTAGTCTTGCATTATTTTCTTGTAATTTAAGAATTTCTATTTTTAAATATTCTTTTTTATCCCTTAAAGAAGTTAATACTTCTAAGGAATTATTTCCAAATAATATAGTTGCTACATGATAACTAAACAATATAGTTATTATAATAGAAATTATTGAAATAAGCATAAATTTTTTTATATTAAAAATAAGATTCTTCATTGTAAACTTCTAAAAAATTTCTTTTCCCAAATACTCAGAATAAGAAATTTCTGTTCCAATTTCTAAAAGCCTATTATATTTAGCAATTCTATCACTTCTTGATGTACTTCCTGTTTTAATTTGACCACAATTAAGTGCCACAGCAAAATCAGCTATAAAAGTATCTTCACTTTCACCACTTCTATGACTCATTACACAAGTATAATTATTTCTTTGTGCAAGTCTAATAGTTAGCATGGTTTCGCTTATTGTTCCTATTTGATTTGGTTTAATTAAAATAGAATTTGCTATATTCTTTTTTATTCCTTCATTTAAAATTGAAGCATTTGTAACAAATAAATCATCGCCTACTAGTTGAATTTTAGCTCCAAGTTCTTGTGTCAATATTTTCCAGCCAGTCCAGTCATCTTCGCCTAAGCCATCTTCAATAGAAACAATAGGATATTTGTCACATAAATTTACATAATATTGAACTAACTCTTTGCTTGTAAGTTTTTTGTTTTCTGATTTTAATACATATAAACCATCTTCATTTATAAGCTCAGAAGCAGCAACATCAAGGGCAAGGGCTATTTGTTCCCCTGCTTTATAACCAGCTTTAGATATTGCTTTCATAATTACTTCTAAGGGTTCTTCATTTGATTTTAAATTTGGAGCAAATCCACCTTCATCACCAACAGCTGTTGATTCTTTCATATCATTAATAATAGTTTTTAATGTTTGGTATATTTCAGAAACTGCTCTTAAGCTTTCATTAAAATCTTCAAAGCCAATAGGTATAATCATATATTCTTGGAAATCAACAGAGTTATTAGCATGCTCTCCTCCATTTATTATATTAAACATAGGAACAGGCATAGTCATAGCATTTGCACCTCCTAAATATCTATATAATGGAATATCAAGTGATGAAGCAGCTGCACGGGCAAGAGCCATAGACACACCTAAAACAGCATTTGCACCAAGCTTGGCATAGTTTGATGTTCCATCAATTTCTTTCATGCAAGCATCTAATTGTGCTTGATTATAAGGACTCATTCCTAATAATTCATCGCATATTAATGTGTTTACATTTTCTACTGCTTTTAATACACCTTTTCCCATGTATCTTTTATCACCATCTCTTAATTCTAATGCTTCTCTTTTTCCTGTACTAGCCCCACTTGGAACTATTGCACTTGCTTTTGTGCCATCACTTAATACAACCGTTGCCCTAACTGTTGGGTTTCCTCTTGAATCCATAACCTCATCAGCATAAACATTATCAATAAATATCACTAAGTTCTCCTTGTATAAAAATAATTAAATATAATTATTATATCTAAAATGCTATTTGTATGTTCTTTTATAATTTTAAATTTAAATAATATGAAATTTCACTTTTATTTAAAACTTTTATAATATTTGTACTTCCTGGAATTCCTGCTGGATAACCAACTGTAAGGACATAAGGACCATTATAATCTAATAACTTTTTTTCATCTAAAGTTTTAAGCATTTTTCCTATCATCTTGTTACTATGACCTTCTTTAACAGTACCAATAGCATTAACGCCCCAAGCAAGACACAAAGAACTAAGAACTCTTTTTTTATGAGTAAAAGCTAGAATAGGAGTTTTAGGTCTATATCGCGACATTCGTATAGCACTTTGCCCTGAAGATGTTAAAGCCAAAATACCTTTTGCATTTATATCATCAGCTAATTTTGTAGCTGTGGCTTGAATAACATCAGAAGTATCTAAATAATTCATTTTATATTGTTTTACATAATTATAAATTTCTTCAGCATTTCTAATAATATGGCTCATGGTCTGAACTACATTTGCAGGATTATTACCTATTGCACTTTCTTCACTAAGCATTACAGCATCTGTTCCATCTAAAACAGCATTTGCTACATCTGAAACCTCTGCTCTTGTAGCTCTTTCATTTGTAGTCATTGATAAAAGCATTTGTGTTGCAGTTATTACAGGTTTTGAAGCTTCATTTGCTTTTTTGATAAGTTGTTTTTGAATATTTGGAACTTCATAATATGGAACTTCTATTCCTAAATCCCCACGTGCCACCATAAGTCCATCACTTGCTTCTAAAATTTCATCAATGTTAGAAATTGCATCAAATTTTTCAATTTTTGCTATTAATTTTCCTTTATATCCATTTAATAGTTTTCTTGCATGTAACATATCTTCTTTATTTTGAACAAAAGAAATAGCAAAATAATCAACTTTATGCTCTATGCCCCAAGCTATATCTTTTTCATCTTTTGTAGTAATTACATTAATATCTATTACAGTATTTGGAAAATTTATTCCCTTTCTTGAGCTTAATATTCCTGCATTTTCTATTTTTGCAACTATTTCATTTCCTACTTGAATGATTTTTGCTCTAATAGTGCCATCGTATAAATATATATATTCATTGATTTTGACTTTTTGTAGAAGTTCAGGATAGTTTATTGATACTATATATTTATTGTCTTCTTGTTTATATCCTACAATTTCATCTTTTATAAAGGTTATTTCATCGTTTTTTTCTAAAACAAAATGTTCTTTTAAATCTCCAATTCGCACCTTAGGACCTGAAATATCTTGTAAAATACCAACACTTGTATCTTGGTTTTTCATAGCTGTTTTTATGTTATTTAATGTTTTAAGATGATACTCATGGCTTCCATGCGAAAAATTTAATCTAAATATATTAGCACCTGCTTTGATTAAATCTTCTATAATTTCTACTGTATCACTTTTAGGACCCAATGTTGCTAGAATTTTTGTTTTTTTATCCATACAATTTCCTTTATTAGTATTTATTTTTTAAGTTTTATTTGTCCAAGTTAGGAATTATTAATAACTTATTGCAATAATGCAATAAAAATCTCTTTTAATAAAGATTAAAGACACATAGACTACAATATTTTTTCTAAATGCCAAATTAAACTTTTTTTAACTACAATGTGTTTTTATAATAAAGGCGATATATATATGTCAAATAAACTTGAAAAATCAAGAAAAAGAGTTTCTAGTAAAAAAGAAGAAAAATATAAAATGGATATTTTAATCATCTTAGATATTATTGATTTAGAAGATAAAAATACTTTTGAAAAACATATAGTAAAAGAAGGTTTTACGGTAGTTGAAAACGAAAGATTTGTTTATACAGGTACATCAACGACCTCATCTTTTGCAAGTAAAGCTTATATCTTAGAAGTTTTTAAAAAAGCCTTAGAAAAAACTAGGTTTCAAAGTGCGAATATGGTATTTTTATTAAATGAGATGCCTTATCCTCCTTATATTTATAACAAACAGACAAATGAATTTGATTTAAAAGAAGAGTATCTTAGTGAATAATATATATGAATTTTTAAAAAAAGAAAAAAAATGTGAGCTATTAATAGTAAATGACGACAAGCAAGCAAATATGGCTTTTGATATAGTATCTTTTTTGGGCTATAAAGCTTTTATGCTTCCCGATTTTAGGGCAAATTTTGGTGATGATTTGTTATCTTTTAGCGAAGAGTTACAAGATATTACAAAAGTGTTAAATGATTATTATTCATATAAAAAACAAAATAAAATCTTAATATCGCCTCTTAGAACTATATCTTTTCCTATGCCTAAAAAAGAATGTTTTTCTTCTTTTGAAATATCTTTTGCACAAACTCTTAATATAAAAGAATTTAAAAATACACTTCATAATTGGGGTTATTATTTCGTTGATATAGTAAGTGGGGAAGGAGAAGTATCTATACGAGGTGATATTATAGATATTTGTCTTCTTCATGATGAACTTGGTTTTAGAATTTCATTATTTGATGAAGAGGTTGAATCTATACGAAAATTTAATCTTGAAGACCAAAAGTCGTTTAAGGAAGAAATTGAGAGTTTTAATATAAGTCCTGCTTTTTTAGCCTTAGATGATGATATGTCATCAAATATTAATGAAAAAATCGAAACTATTGAAAATGATGCTTTTATTAAAGATATACATTCTTTAGGTTTTTGGTATTTAGATGATTTAGGGGAATATCTTCCATCTTCATTAAATTCATTTATAAGCCAAGAAGCACTTGAAGAACTAGATGATGCTTATATTTTTGAGGATAAGCGTATAAATAAAGATAAGTTTTTAAGTATGCCTTCTATTTTTAAAAGTAAAAACTATAAAGAAATAAGCCCTTTAAATATAAACGAATTTATATCATTTCATAAAGATAAAAAACTAAGTATCATTTCTACAAGCCAAGCTAAAATAAAATCCTATGATTTAAGTCTTTTAGATAAGAGTATTACTTATGTGTACAAGCCTTATATTATAAATCTTGTAAGTAATGATGAGCTTATTATCTCACTTAATAAAGAAGTAAAAAAACGAAGAAAGAAAAAGATAAAACTTGTCCTTGATGAACTTCAAGTAAAAGATTTCATAGTGCATGATACTCACGGTATTGGACAATATCAAGGAATAGAACCTATAGTTATAATGGGTGCAAAAAGAGACTTTGTAATTGTTGCGTATTCTAATGAAGATAAGTTACTTATTCCTGTTGAAAATATTGACACGATTAATAGATATGTAGCAGATGGAAGTTCTTTTGCTAGCCTTGATAAGCTTGGAAAAGGTTCTTTTATTAAGTTAAAAGCAAAGGTAAAAGAAAAATTATTTGCAATTGCAAATGACATTATAAAACTAGCTGCCGAGCGAGAACTAATAAGTGGTATAAAGATACCTATAAATAAAAAAATATTAAGTGACTTTCCTAAAAGTGCAGGATTTGAATACACAAAAGATCAAGTTCGTAGTGTGCAAGAAATATTTTATGATTTAAACTCTGGTAAAGTGATGGATAGATTACTCTCAGGTGATGTAGGTTTTGGAAAAACAGAAGTAGCTATGAATGCTTTATTAGCAGTTGTACTTGATGATAAACAAGCTTTTTTTGTCTGTCCTACTACACTTTTAGCAGCGCAACACTACAATAGTATGAGAAAAAGATTTGAAGTTTATAATATAACAATAGCCAAACTTGATAGTAAAACATCTCTTAAGGAAAAAGATAATATAAAAAAAGAGCTAGAAACAGGAGAGCTTCAGATACTAATAGGAACACATTCTTTACTTAGCATTAAGGCAAAAGATTTAGCTTTAGTTATTGTCGATGAAGAACATAAATTTGGGGTAAAACAAAAAGAAAAACTAAAAAACTTAAGAGAAGATGTGCATATTTTTTCTATGAGTGCTACTCCCATTCCAAGAACTCTAAATCTTGCATTATCAAAAATAAAAGGTATGAGTTCACTTCTTAGTGCGCCTAAAGAGCGAATAGGAGTTAGAACTTATGTCAAAGAATATAATTATAAGTTAATTAAAGAGATAATTTTAAGGGAAAAAAGAAGAGGAGGTCAGATATTTTATATACATAATAATATAGCTTCTATTGAAGCAAAAAAAGAAGACCTTCTTGATCTTATTCCTCATATAAAAATAGAAATAATACACTCAAAAATCAAAACAGGTCAAGCCCAAATACTATTAGAGAGATTTGAAGAAAATCAATTTGATATATTATTAGCTACTTCTATTGTTGAATCAGGCTTGCACCTTCCAAATGCAAATTCTATAATCATAGATAAAGCTGATCGTTTTGGAATAGCAGATCTTCATCAATTAAGAGGAAGAGTAGGACGAAGCCATAAAGAAGGTTTTTGTTATTATTTGGTGGAAGATAAAAAAACCATAAGCCAAAGTGCGATTAAAAGGCTCCTTGCTCTTGAAAGCAATTCATACTTAGGAAGTGGTACAGCATTAGCCCATCAAGACTTAGAAATAAGAGGAGGAGGGAATATAATAGGGGAAGCACAAAGTGGACATATTAAACAAATAGGTTATGGCCTGTATTTAAAGATGCTAGAAGACACCTTAGCTACTTTAAGTGGGAATATACATGAAAAAGAAAAAACTGTAGATTTAAAACTAGCCATATCAGCTTATATAAGCAGTGATTATATAAGTGAAGATAGAATAAGACTTGAATTATACAGACGACTTAGTAAATCTACAAATAAAACACAAGTATATGAAATAGAAGAAGAAATGGAAGATCGTTTTGGTAAGCTAGATATTGCAACTAAACAATTTTTAGAACTAATACACATAAAACTTTTAGCACTTCAAAAAGATATTAAATCTATTAGTTCATATTCTATGAATATATCATTTACAAAATTAAATGACGAAAAAGTTCTTATTAAGAGTCCAAGTAAAGATGATGATGATATCATAAATACTACTTTGAAATATTTAAGAAAAAAGTAATCATTATTGTTTTTTATTAGTGATGCTTTATCTGTCAAGGGTCGTAGGGCTTTAAGTTAATTGGTATACATAGTCAGTCCTGAAAAACCTGCTTAATGAAACTTTTGGGTGCCTAAAAACTTAAAAATAATGGGGTTGCACCCAAAAAAAGCAATACTGTATTTATATTAATTGCAGTTATTCTTGTTCTCTCATTACTGCTGGTGTTTAAATAACCAATTAATACTAAATTAATATGTTTTTATCTATAATACTTTTATGAACATTGGTTTAATCTGTTTGTGGAGTAGTTACCTCAAATAACAGAATAACACTTAAAAAGGTAGGGTTTTTATAACCTTACCTTTTTTTATGATGGGTGGTATCTGAAATGTTGGCTTTGGGGAGTGTTATTCTGTAAGGATTTTCCAGTGTTCATAAAATTGGTAATATTACTTATCGTGTGTTTGGTTTTTTCGACTAAACTATACTAGAAGATTAAAGAGAGATTTAACTAACCTCTCTTTTTTCTTTATTTATAATCATTGCTTTATCATAAATAATTATCTAATTCTACCCTTACCATTGTATGCCTAACACTCTAAAAAGTCTGTGAGAGCCTTTAATTACAACATATTTTCTACATTTTCACCTAAAAACCACCAAAACAAAAAAAAATTGCTCCGCCGTTCGACATCCTCGAACAAACCAAAATTCGCCGCCATTTGAAATTTTTTTTTGATTTTTTGAGATATTCCAGTTTTTCTTTAAATTATTCAATTTTTTTAAAAAATAATTGTACTTTGATATTTTAATATGAGTTTAGATTTACACTCTTAGGATGAAATAAATCTACTACTGGCAACTACTGCCTTTAATCTTAAAAAGTGGATGAATATCTACTTGCATGCTCTTTTTATACAAGATTATTCTTTACTACTTAAAGCTATAAGACAGATACAGAGATTAAAATCTCTGTATCAAATATTATTTCTTCTAAAATTATATTTTTAGAATACAGAACTTAAAAAGTATAGAATATTCAAAATTATTATTTTTATAAAAGTCTATTTTTTAGGACGGACTATATAATGTTGACAGACATAAGTTTACTCAATCTTTAGGACTTAGTAACTCTTAGATAATTTGAAGTTGAAATTAAGGTGAGGATTTTTCCTTGCCATTTTTTTATGATGAGTGGTATCTAAAAAATGGATATCGTCAATTTACACTTAAAGGGGAATACCACTACTTAAATTAATCTACTTAATATGAATAATTTGTTATAGTTTAAGAAATATTTAAAGGTTTATTATGAAGCTTACACTTATTGGAAATGGTTTTATGGCACAAGCTATTGCCAAAGGTTTAATAGGAAAATATGATATTGAGATTATAGGTAGAGATGAAAAAAAGCTACAATATATCAAGGAAGTTTTACCACAAATAAATATTCAAGTTATGAGAGATAAAGAAGATATCACTGATAAACATATCATTTTTTGTGTTAAACCTTATGCACTAGAAAGTGTATCTGTTAGGCTAGAAGGTAAAGCAAATACACTTTTTTCTATTTTAGCAGGTACAACTCTAAAAAGTTTAAAACAACAAATAAAAGCACAATACTACATAAGAACTATGCCAAATGTTGCAGCGTCTATCTCAAAGTCAACTACAACTATTACAGGAGATAGGGAAGCTAAAAATATTGCCATGGAAGTTTTTAATCAAATAGGAAAAACTATTTGGGTTAATACAGAAAATCAATTAGATATTGCAACAGCAATTGCAGGAAGCGGACCCGCATATTTAGCATTGATCGTAGAAGCTTTATCTGATGGTGCGGTTAAAGCTGGGTTAGAAAGACATATTAGTAATGAATTAATCCAAAATTTGTTTGAAGGTTTTTCACAGTTATTAAAAGATAATCATCCAGCATTAATAAAAGACTCAGTTATGTCTCCTGGTGGAACGACAGCAGCAGGCTATGGTCAACTTGAAAAAGGAAATGTTAGATATTCTCTGATGCAAGCAGTTCAAAGTGCTTACGATAAAGCAATAGAAATTGGGAATAATTAAAAAAAGTTTTACTCTTCTTGAAACATTAGTTAGTGTGATAATTCTTTTGGTCTTAATTAGTGGTTTTACCTATGCTTCTTATTATCAAAATTTTAATGAAGAATACATACTTTTAAATAAAATAGAGAATTTATTTACCTTAAAAGATTATTCTTCTAATTTTGAAAAAAAGCATATTGCAGTCAAAATTGTTATAAATGATAGTATAGTAAAAAATATTAATGTAGAAAAAAATATTTATAAATCTAAAAATATCATATTATTCAAATATGAATAAACAAAAAGCATTTTTATTATTAGAATTAATTGTCGTTATTTCTTTTAGTTCAATTATTATTGTATATACTTTATTGTTTGCTAAAAATTCTTTTGAAGCCCAAAAAATCAATCAACAACAAGCGATATTAAAATTAGATTTAAATTCAAGCAAAATATTTATTGCTAAACATATATTCAATATAGAAAATGATTTGTCATATATAGATAAAACTTTATATTTCAAGAATTCTATTTTGCTTAAAAATGTAAGTTCATTTTCCTTAAACAAAGCAGGAAAATTTTTATACATAAAAATAGTTTTACATAAACAAATAGCACAAAAATGGGTGTTTAAACTATGAAAAAATCATTTGTTCTTTTAATCACACTAATGTTTTTGATTATATTTTCTTTTTTATTAACTTTAACAATGCAAACAAAAAGTTTAAATTCAAATAATATAATAAATCAATACCTTTATATTCAAGCTAAAAATCATCTTGAGTTTTTTATATCTTACATAAATACTATAGCAAATTTAAATAGTATTTATAAAATCGAGCTAAAAGATGATAAGTTTAAAATTATTGCAAGAATAGAAAAGAAAAATAGTAAGTATTTAATCAATATATTTATTTCTTCTAAAATCAAAAATATTCGTTTGCATAAACAACTAATTAGATAATCCATTAACCTAAAACTACTATTTATACCTAGACCTAAATTAGGTCAAGGTATAAAATTAATCTATAATAGAGTTTAATGTAGCAGATGGTCGCATAATAGCAGATGTTAAAACATCATCACATAAGTAATAACCTGAAGTATTTTGTTTACTTCCTTGAACACAATTTAATTCATCTAAGATTTTATCTTCATTTGATGTTAAGTCTTGTGCTATTTTTGTAAATTCTTTTTTTAATTCTTCATCATCATTTTGTTTTGCTAACTCTTGGGCCCAATACATTGCTAAGTAAAAATGGCTTCCTCTATTGTCTAGTTCTCCACATTTTCGTGATGGTGATTTATTTTCTTGTAAAAATGTAGAAGTAGCATCATCAAGTGTTTTTGCTAATATTAAAGCTTTTTTATTATCTTGAGTGTTTCCTAAATGTTCCAAAGAAGCAGCAAGTGCCATAAACTCACCTAAGGAATCCCATCTTAAATGATTTTCATTTACTAATTGCTCAACATGTTTAGGAGCAGATCCTCCTGCTCCTGTTTCAAATAAACCTCCACCTTTCATAAGTGGCACTATTGATAACATTTTTGCAGATGTTCCTAATTCCAATATTGGAAATAAATCTGTATTATAATCTCTTAAAACATTTCCAGTTACAGAAATAGTATTTAAGCCTTTTCTCATTCTCTCTAAAGATTTTAAAGTTGCATCAACTGGTGTCATAGTACTGATATCTAAACCAGAGGTATCGTGATCTTTTAAGTATTTTTCAACTTTTAAAATCATTTGTTCATCATGAGCTCTATTTTTATCTAGCCAAAAAATTGCAGGTGTATTTGATAGTCTTGCTCTATTAATTGCTAATTTAACCCAGTCTTGAATTGGTGCATCTTTTGTTTGACACATTCTAAAAATATCACCTTTTTTAACATCAAAAGAAAATACTGTTTCATTTGCTTTATTGCTTACGATTATTTTACCTTCTTCTTTAGCTTGAAAAGTTTTATCATGGCTTCCGTATTCTTCTGCTTTTTGTGCCATTAAACCAACATTTGGAACTGTTCCTATAGTTGTTACATCTAAAGCTCCATTTTTCTTACAATCAGTAATCACGGTTTTAAATGTTTGAGCATAACACCTATCTGGAATCATAGCTAAGGTATCTTCCATTTCATCATTTTCATTCCACATTTTTCCACCATCTCTTATCATTGCTGGCATTGAAGCATCAATAATAACATCAGATGGAACATGTAAGTTCGTAATACCTTTACTAGAATTAACCATGGCTAGTTTGGGTTGAACTTCATAAACTGCCTTAATATCAGCTTTGATTTCTTGTTTTACTTTTGAATCTAAAGTATCTAATTTAGAATATAAATCTCCTAAACCATTATTAAAATTAACTCCTATTTCATCAAATAATTTTGAATGTTTTTGTATTAAATCTTTAAAATACACTTTAACAGCAAAGCCAAACATAATAGGATCTGATACTTTCATCATAGTAGCTTTTAAGTGAAGTGATAATAAAACATTTTGTTTTTTTGCTTTTTGTATAGCTTGTGCATAAAATTCTTGTAAAGCACTCGCACTCATACAAGTTGCATCAATAATTTCACCAGCTAATACAGGTGTTGAATCTTTTAAAATTTCAGTTTTATTTGCACCTACAAAAGAAATTTGTAAATCATCAGATTCATTAAAAGTTTTTGAAAGTTCAGCTCCATAAAAATCGTCTGCATTCATATGTAATACATCAGTTTTAGAATCTTTTTTCCATACTCCCATTTTATGGGGATTATTTCTAGCAAAATTCTTAACAGCACTTGGTGCTCGTCTGTCTGAATTTCCTTCTCTTAGAACTGGATTAACAGCTGAGCCTGTTATCTTAGAATAACGCTTAGTTATTTCTTCACTCTCATCATAATTAGGAATATCATAATCTTTAGCTTGAAGCTCGGCAATTACAGCTTTTAATTGTGGAATAGAAGCTGAAATATTTGGCAATTTAATGATATTAACATTTGGATCTTGTGTAAGTTCGCCTAATTGCTTTAGGTGATCATCTCTTTTTTGCTCATCTTTTAAGTTATCTGGAAAATTAGCAATAATTCTACTTGCTAATGAAATATCTTTGCTAATCATTTCAATATTAGAAGATTTTGTAAACTTTTTTATAATAGGCAATAAGGAATAACTAGCAAGTGCTGGTGCTTCGTCAACTTTTGTATAGATTATCTTAGACATATATTTTCCTTGAGTTTTATTTTGTACAATACGGTTCATAAATCTAGTTTTTACTTAGACTTATAGTAAAATTAAGACAATACTAACATTAGATATTATTGTTTTAAATTAATATGCTTATGCTTATACAGCTAATTAAAAGCTATGTTTCATTTATTCACAATTATTTTTGATTTACTTAAGGATTTACGCTATTCCAAAGAGATTTTATTGATTTTATTTTCTTTGTTGTCTTTATTGTCTTTATTGTCTTTATTGTCTTTATTGTCTTTGTCGTATTTTTTTTAAAAACTTTAATTTTTTTTTGTTTTTTATAATCGTTTATATTATTCAAATGAGATTTATAATATTTTGTAAATCTATGTTTACCAGTTATTTTATCTTTCATAAAATATAAATAATCACTTTTAATAGGAAAAATAGCAGCTTTAATAGCACTAAAACTAACAGCACAAACAGGATCGGAAGGAATACCTTTATTTTTATAAGTATTATACTGTGAATTATCATTTCTAATTCTTTGCTTTGTGATTTTTATATGAGAATACTTTCCATAATTTAAGGTACCATCCATTTGTAAAGGCATACCTTTTTTAAGCCTATTATGTATTACACTTGATACTAGTGGCATTTCTTCTTCATTGGCTGCTTCTTTTTGAATAATTGAAGCTAAGCTAATATAATAATACCACTTTTTTTTATCATAAGTTCCAAAGATTTTTTGTGAGAATTTTTCATATTTTTTATTAGTATTAGAAAATAAATAAAATAATAAATGTTCTTCCTTCATACCATAAGGAATAGAATAAGTATCTGCTAAGATACTGCCATCTTTTTTATATGAATATTTATCATAAATATTTTTTAATTTTTCATATGATAAATTCATTTTTAAAGCTAGATCTTTTAAAAAAAAGTATGAAGTTTCACCTGGTATTAAAGTGATGTTTTTTAATGCTGCTTTAGATTTAGTAATTTTATATAAAAAATCAGCTTTTGTCATATAGTTTGATTTTAAATCAATCCAACCATGCTGTGGATAACCTAAAAAATTTATAACAATCTTATCTATTATATTAAGTTCATAAGTACTTTTATTTAAATATGCTACTATGCTACTTGTACTACCTTTTGGTATAAACAAAACTTGTGTTGAACTTAGAGGTTTCGTTATATATACCAAGAAGATAATAAATATTATAAGGATTAGTTCTATAATGCTAAATGCTATTAAGGTTTTTTTCATTTTATTTTTATCTTTACTTCTTTTATTAATATTTTCTTTATTTTATGGAATAACAATCAGCTCATTTTCTTTTGCTAATATTTCTATTTCCAAATTGTATATAAAATTAGATAAAAAGTTCATTGTAAATATAGATAAAATAATAATCCTAAATAAATCTGATACAAATAATAATTCTATTTATAAAATCAAAAATGATTTAGATAAATTACCATTTATCTTAAATATTTTTAAAAAAATAACTATAAATATGTTAAAAATAGGTGATAATGAGTTTCATATTTATATAGATAAGAAACATTTATATCTTGATAATAAGTATATTAATATATCATCTAAAATTAGTTTTGTAAATGAAAAAATTATTTTAGATTTGTATTCAGTTTATATAAAAAATATAAAACTTCTAATTCAAGGAAAAATCCAAGTAAACAAAAAACAAGATAAAATCAGTTTATTAGGACAATATACTTATGACAATATAATAAAAGGTGATTTGAATTTACTTGCAAATGAAAGATTTATTGATTTTTTTATTACTTCTAAAAATGAGATTAAGTCTATTAAATTTCTAAAAAAATATTTTACTTTAGATCCAATTGCCGAAGAATGGATGTACGACAATGTACAAGGAAAGTTAAAGTTAGATTATTTATTTGGAAAAATTGACTTAATAAATCAAAAACTATTATTAGATACATTAGAAGGAAAGGCGAATATAAGAAATGCAAAAGTTAGCTTTCATAAAAAATTAAAATACGTATATACAAAAAATCTTGAAATTACTTATAAAAAAGAAAAACTATCTTTAGATTTACACAAACCAACTTATAATAAAACCAAAATATATGGAAGTAAAGTTTATATTACGAATTTAACAAGTGGTTCTAAAGGTGTGGTTTTTGTTGATTTAAAATCTAAAAGTATATTAAATAAAGATATTATTACTATACTAAAAGCATATAATATTAAACTAGGATTAAGACAGTTTACTGGTAAATTAGATTCATCTTTATTGCTAAAGATACCTTATGCCTCATCTAAAGAAATAGACATAAAAGGTTTATTTAAAGTAAAAAATGCAAAATTAAAATTAAATGATTTTGAGTTTATAGCCCACAATGCTATTGTAGAACTAAAGAACAAAGATGTTTTTATAAAAAATGCAGATGTGTCACATAAAGAAATGTTTAATGCTTTAGTAAATTTAGATATAGATACAAGTACTTCTTTAATCAAAGGAAATGCTTTTATTAAATCTTTTTTTATAAAAACCAATGATGTAGAAGTGCTAAATATTAAAAATGTTAAAACAAAATTAGATATCAATTTTAAAAATAATTTAAAAATTAATTTAAAAGATTTAAATACTCAAATAAATATAAATAAAAATACAAGCGTAGTTAATATAAAAAACTTATCTATTTTTTCAAAATATTCCAAACTATTAAATAGTATTGATGTAAAAAAAGGAAATATCAACCTAAATATAGCAAAAAACAATGATATTCATTTTACTGCTAGATTAAAAAATCTAAATTATCCTATATACAAAAACAAAAAACAACTTACTACTTTAGAAATAAATGGAAAAATAAATAAAAATGAAATTTTTATTAAATCAAAAGATGAGCTACTAAGTATAAGAATTGATAAATCAAACAAAATTAATGCAATATTTAAAAATATTGAAATACATATCAAAAATAACAGCAAGATAATAAAAAGCAAAACAAATAAAAAACTAAATATAGATTTAAAATTTTTAAATTCAACATTAAAAATCAAAAATTCAAAATATGATTTTAAAGTTGCTAATATAAAAGTAAAAGATAACAATGTATTTTTTAGTGCTGATCTTATACATTTAGATATACCTATATCAAAAAATTCCAAAAAAATCACTTCTATGTATATAAATGGAAGCTATATAAACGATATTTTAAAATTAAACGCTTTAAATAATGAATTTAAATTAGAAATTATGAAAGATAAAACTAATATATATTTAAAAAACCATGATATACACTATGATACAAAAGAGGCATTAAGCGATAAAATGTTTTATCATATACAGGCTTTTAATTCAACAATTATTATAAACGATAAATACAAAGTATTCTCAGATACTTTTAGTCTTGATTTAGATAAGAATTATACAAATTTAAATCTTAAATCAAATAAAACTAAATTAGTTTTTACAAAGAATAAGCAAAAAGAAATTAAAATAAATATAGAAAATATGAGTGATAAATTTATTAATGCTTTGTTAAATAAATCTTATATAAAAAATGGAAGCATTTCACTAAATGCAAGTGGAAATGATAATATTATCCAAGGACAGATATATTTAAAACAAAATGAGATAAAAGATTTGGCTTTATTAAATAATTTATTAATTTTAATAAATACATCACCTGCATTAATTAACCCCTTCTTAGCAATACCATCTTTAATAAGAATGGCTACAAATGATGGATTTAAATTAAATGGATATAAAGTTATAAAAGGACGAATAGATTTCAAATATAATTTAAAATCAAAAGTTTTAAATATGGTGGATATTCACACGCAAGGAAACGGTATCGATTTTACAGGTTCTGCAAGTATTGATTTTGAAAAATCATATATAAACTCAGATTTAAATCTTGTTTTTATGAAGAATTATTCAAAAATTGTTGGCATTATCCCTGTGGTAAATTACATCATATTAGGAGATAATAAAAAAATCGAAACAAAAGTAAAGATAATAGGTACCTTAGATAATCCAAAATATGTAACACAAGTTATAAAAGATGGAGTATCTGCACCTCTTAATATTATAAAAAGAATTATTACCTCACCTTTGAAACTTATTGATTTGATAAAAACTAAATAATATGAAATTTTTAAAAAGATATAAATATTTTATTATATTTATAACTATATTTATAATTATCTTTGAATTCTTTGGATATAAATTAGCACTTAAAAATTTGCATAAATTTCAAAAAACAATATGTTTAGAAGATATATGTATTAACAAAGTTAAAGATTGGGTTCCTATAATTGTAAAAGTAAAGAATGAAAATTATATGTTTAATTTAATTAATGAAAAATTTATACCATTTAAAAAGGAACATTCACTTCTTAAGAATTTTAAAAATGGGATTGTTTTAGTTAAAGATGATAGTATCATTAAAATATTTTCTGACAAAGAATATAAATTTAAAAAAAATAAACTAATAAAAAAATATATTTATAAAGAAAAAATATACTTTGTGCAAGATGATTTACTTTTCTATATAATTTATTATCCACATAAAAAGTTATTTTTAAAACTTATGAAAAATGAAACTGAATTTTTAAAAAAATTCCTAGAAATTAATTAAGAATAAATAATGTAAATCTGAAATGAAACAAAGAAAATATTTGTACTTCAAAAAGTATACATATTATTAGGATATGTAAGTCCAAATGAATTTTAAAAAAGATACAATGGAAATGTAAAATACAAGGTGTTAATATGCAGGTATTACCAATATTTAAAGAAAGTACTCTGAAATGTTTAGAAGAATATATTGATGTAGATATTCTAAATTCAATTGAAGATGATGACTATATTGATATATTGAAGACAAACTATCCTTTTGCAACTTTAGATATATTTAAAGCCAAATTAGAAAATAATTCATTAGCTTTAGATAAATTATCATCTGAATATTTTAGACTAGGAGAAGAAGGCAAATATATTAGTTTTATTTCTGACATATATTTAAAAAATAATAATTCTTGTATTATTCATACAGGAATGTTGAATGCCAATATGAGTAATAATATATATGTAATGTCAGAATTAGATTTAATAGATAAACATATTTTTTTAAATCTATTAATTAAACTATATCCTAAAAAATCCCAGTATTTTGTAATTGATGATATAGATTTATTAAGAATGATTATTAGAGGAATATTGCGTGAATATTTTCAAGCCGAATTGTATTTTGTTGTTAAACCTATCATTATATTTTCTAATTTTGATATGTCTTTACCAATTTGTTGTAAGAAACAAGAGGATTATATATTCTATGAAAAATTAGCTAATAAAAATGACTTGTTTTTTAGATAATGTAAATATAAAAGAAAGCTATTAGCTAAATGATAATTGAAAAATTAATTTCCACAAATAACACCCCTGTGATTGAATATCCACCTATATGATATACTTCGACTTTATGAAACCGATACTAAGA
>JAKZMJ010000031.1 GCA_030491005.1 Sulfurospirillum sp.
AGTAGCTTAGAGGTTTGGAATATAAATATATTTAGGATTGGTATTGACAAAGAGGGACAGTATACTTTTTTAGCGACCCAAGGGTACGGGGAATTAACCCTTTTTTAGATTAAAATCTCTGTATCAATATTATTTCTTCTAAAATTATATTTTTAGAATACAGAACTTAAAAAGTATAGAATATTCAAAATTATTATTTTTATAAAAGTCTATTTTTCAGGATTGACTACTTAACATAATGAAAGATGAATATTTTCGCAGTATAATTTTGTTTTCTCCTCTGATTTGTTGTACTTTTTTACTAATTATGTAAACTTATTTAAAAATTCAATTGCCAAACCTCTTTCCAATCTATCATGAAATCTTTGATTACTTCTACTTTGCAAACATTTAAAACATGAACTGTCAAGCCCACATTGACAATTAATTATTTTTTGAAGTGATATATCAAACCATTGTTTATATTTCATTTCATTAAAATCAAATATTTTGTATGTATGTCCAGCTCCACCAGGTACATTATCAAATATATATATTGAAATACTATCATTAAATACTTTTACAAATATATCTAAATCATCTCTTTTTATTGAAGCAATTTTTGATAATCCATCAACTAAAGCATATCCAACTGAATAGATATTTGTCGTTAAACTTTCTTCATTAAAATTATTTCTTGATATATTTAATTCTAATATATCAGTTGAATACATTGCACCTAGTTGATATATATTTTCCCTACTTCTAGATGTAGTTTTTATTATTTCACCATTTTGTATATTAATCTTATATTCCATATTATTTAAAATATAAATATTAATGTCTTTATGTAAAGATAAAGTTATTTCACTTAATATGTTTTTTGTAAGATCATTTTCTTGTTCTATAAAATCTATAAATGGTTCTGTAGTAGTTAAAATTTTCGGCTTTTTTTTGACTTTCTTTGGTCGATCTTTTACATCAAAACCATATACAGGAATAATGAATTTTTTTACTTTTGTTATATCTAAATTATTCGGACAACTTTTACAACTTTTAACTTCATTTAAAGTCATAAAAAAGCTTATATTTTTACAACAATCACATCTAATATAAAATCTTGGCTTTAGTTCTTCGTTTGGTACTATAATTTTATTAGATTTTACAACTTTTTTATTTACTATTATTTCTTGATTTGGAGCAAATTCAGTAATAGCATATTTTATATCTCTTGATAATTTAACTTTTTCTGTAAATTTACTATATTCATTCCAATTATTTCTGCTATTAAACAATCCTGTAAACTTTAATTCAACAACATCAACAGGAAAACCATATTTAGGTATTAAACTATAATTTGACAAAGAAGTTATTAAATCTCTATTTGCCAATTCTTTTAGAGCCTTAAATGATAAAGAATTAGAAAAGCTCTTTTTCTCATTTCCTAAAAATAATTCTATTATGCTCTTTTTATCATTTGCAAAATTACTATTATCTTCTATTAAATAATCATTTAATGCCTGATAAATTGCATCAAACTCATAACTATATTTTGTTTTTGCATCTTTTAATTTATCTTTAAATTCATTTAGCCATTTACCATTTACAAAATCATATTTAAAATACTTTATAAAATAACTATCTTCAATAGTATCAATATATAAATTAATTTCATTATATAAACTTTTACTATTTAATTCTAGCCATTTTAATAAAACTTCAATACCATCTATCATAAAAAACTGATAACTTATTGGACTTGCTCCCATAGAATTAAAATATGTTGGGTCATATTTTAGAAATTTAGAGATTATTACAGAATACATATGTCTTGAAATTATTTTAGTATTTGTTATACTAAACATTGGTGAAATTATTTCTCCTGCAATCATCTCTTTTGGATTATCATCTTTAAAGTAACTCATATCATGGCTATTTCGTTTAGAGTATGTCAAAATAAAAGGATTTCTTTGTCTTCGTCCTGCTCGTCCTGCTCTTTGTTGGTAGTTTGATGTTTTAGGTGGCATATTTCGCATGAAAACACAATCTAAAGAACCTAAATCTACACCCATTTCAAATGTTGTAGAACTACTTAGAACATTAATTTTTCCATCTTTAAAGCCTTCTTGTACTTCTCTTTGTCCTTCTGCACTTAATTGCCCTGAATGCTCTTCGGCTTTTAACAATAACTTATTAGGTAAATTTTGATATAAACTTCTATAATTTTCATCATCAATATCTAAAATATTAATTTCCTGCATAATACCATTACAAGTCTTATCATTACAAACTGTATTTGTACCTTGTATCGCTCCACAAGTAATACATCTAAAAAGAGTATCATTTTCTTTTACAATAAATTTTAAATATTTATCATTAAAATAAAAGAAGTCTGGATTTTCAATTACTTCATTGTCTATATAGCAAAAGTTATCTTCAATATTTTCTTCATAGTCATCATCATCTTCAAATTCTATAAGCTTTATACAATATAATTTTTTAATAAAATCTTTAATAAAAGTTTTATAATCATTTTTATCTTTTTTTAAAGTTAAGAAATGATTATCTATATATTTATTATATAATTTTGATGAAATACTATTACCATAACAAAGTATATTTTCGTTATCTTTATTGTCAATTATTAAATTTGTAAATCTTGGCTTACTAATTCTTGTATATCCAATTTCATCATTTAAAATGGAACTATTCATCTTTTTAAATAAATTTACACCACTTAATCTATATGAATTAATAAAATCTAATGTAAAATCAATAATTGTACAATTGTGAAAATAAGTTAAGTTATTAGATAGGAACTTACTTTTATTTTCGAAATCTAATGCAATCAATCCAGAGGCTTCTAAATCTATTCTCTTGTCAATTCTAAATATTTCTATTAAGAGTTGTAATTGTAATTGTTCATGACTATCATCATCTAATGTAAATCTATTGTAATCACTAAATCTAAATTCATTTTCTTTAATTAATTTATATAATTTTGATCGTAAATAAAATTTATTAAAACTATTTTCAAGTGCAATTGGAAAATATGATGCATCTTTTCTACTATCTGCAAAGGTTATTAGTTTTCTATTTTCATCTTTATATAATAACCCTTTATAAATAGACATTGTTAAAGCTGATTGTACAGCATCATTACCCATTTTAAATGGTGTAACTCTTTTTGTTCCACATCTAATACATTCACTTTCTCCAAATTCATCAGATTTACTATGCAATAAAAGTGTAGTTACAAGTTCATTATTACAATTTGTACAGTTTTTATTGTCAATAGAATGAAACGAATTACATTTTAAACAAAATTTCTGCAAAGAGTCTGCTATTCCAAATTCATCATGCTGTCTAGTAATAATTTTTTCAAAATTGTCTTTATCAATATCATCAATATTAAAGGCAAATAAATCTTTATTTAGTTCATTTGATTTCTTATCATCCCTATATCTTGATAATTTATTTCCACCACTAGGCTTAAATACTCGTATATATTCTTGTCCACATCTCATACAACTTGCAATTTCATAAACTTGCTTTTCATCTTCTGTTTTAGTAATTGGATCAAAATATATTTCATCTATTTTATTTTTAGTGAAAGTTACAAATAGTCCAGTATTTGCAGATACAAAGTTGTGAAATTTTACTTTAAAAAATTCAAAATCACTAAAACTTTGAGATAGAAAATTCAGTATTGCTATTAACGATAATGCTTCATCAAAATTAATATTTAAATATTTTGATAATTCATCAATATTAAATATAATATTTTTTTGTTTTTCTTCAAGTTCTTTTAAAAATAATATTAAATTTGTTACATCTTTATTATTAGTTGGTAAAAAGTATTTTGGTAATTGCAGAACAGCCTTATTGTAGTCATTATTTAACTTATAGTATTTACATAATTTTTGAAATTCTTTAATTAATTTATTGCTTCTATCTAATCTTTTTGGCTTATATATATAAAAGGGAGTTAGCAACTCTTGATAAATTTTAATATATGAGTATTGAAATTTATTTATTTCTATATTATTGCTATCAATTGTGGCTAAAAATTTATCGGGTTCTCTTTGTGAAAATATTAAAGAGTTTTTATCAAATTTTTCTCCAAATAAAGTTTGTCCAAATTTTATAAATTCCTTTTGCCCCTCTTCTGTTGAACTATCAACAATAGTTGCAGATGTAGCAATACATTGTAAAGAGTTATCATTTTTATTTAACGCAAGTTTTAACTTTCTAATTAACATTGATATTTCTATTGCCAAAGCTCCATCATATACATGGGCTTCATCTAAAACTAAAAATTGCCACCATTTAGATTTATCAAGTGAAAAAATACCTAAATCTTTTGGTCTTAAAAGTAAAAATTCAAGCATTGAATAGTTTGTAATTAGTATATTTGGTGGATTATTTCTAATCTCTTCCCTTGTTAGTATAAAATTCTCACAACATTTATATTTATCTACTTTTTCAGTATTATTTTTATCGCAACAACTATAAAAGCTTTTTTTATACTTTTCAATAGTTTCATAATTTTCTGGTGTTTCACCTATATACATTCCAAAAGTTATCTGTTTTAACTTTTCATCTTGACTTAAAATATCCCTAATTCTATTTAGCTGATCATTTACAAGTGCATTTAATGGATAAAGTATTAACGCTCTTACTCCTTTATTTTGTAAAGTATTATTATCTATTTCTTTTAAAAGATGATTTATAATTGGCAATAGAAATGCTTCATTTTACCTGATCCTGTTCCTGTAGAAATTAAAATATTATTATCATTTGAAGCTTTTACGAGTGCTTCCTCTTGATGTTTATAAAGTGGATAATCAACTCCTAAGCCACTAAAAGCTTTCTGTAATATAGGATGAGCAACTTTAATATCTTTTAAAAATGCTCCACTTTTATATTTATGATTAAATTCTAAATAAAGTTTATCTTTCGTGTATGGATGTTTTGATTTCAATTCTTTTTTTAGTTTTTCAAAAAACTCTTTATCTCTTAATGGAAAACTAGAATATAAATATCTCTCATAATCTTCTTCAATTCTTTTTGAAATATTTATTGGATCAAAATATTCTAAATCATACTTATCTAAACTCGACTCATTCATAATCTATATCTCCTAATTGTACACATAATCCATCTTTATTTATACTGCTAAAAGATTTTTTAATAATTGTTTCTTTTTGTGTTTGCCTAATTTCATTTAAAACTAACATTTCAGTTTTAAATCCAGCTGTCTCAACAGTTTCTACTCCATATATAAAGTATGGTTTACCTTTTATATAAAACTTTATATTGTCTATATTGTGCATCAAAAAATCTATATCATTAATTTGTATCTCTTTTATTTGTTTATTATTTTCAATAATTAAATTATCAAAAATAATATTTGTAATTGGTAAAAAATAATAGTCATTTTTTAATACTAATGGTAAATAATTACTATTATTTTCATTAATAACTTCTTTTATTTTGATTATTGATATAAAATAATTACTTAAATTTTTTATAATATCAATATCTTTATCACCTATTTTTATTTTATCGAATTTTATAGATGAAGGATAATTTAATAGCTTTATTTTTATTTGTCTATAAAAATTTAGTCTCTCAAATTTTATATTCTTACTTTTAATTTTAGTTTCATTTTTTCTTTTATCTAAAAATGTCATTTTAATTTCTGGTTTTAATACTTTAAAATGTATATTGTTACCATTAAGTTGATTAAATACAAATGTATTATCTTGCTCTTTTAAATGAAATGTATGGATAAGATAACTATCTTCTTGAATAACTTCATTACTATTTACTTTTATATCTTTACTAGATATTTTAATTTCAATCTTTTTATCATTATCAAACCAATTAAACCATTTTAATATCTTAAACCCATTAATATAGGGCACCTCTAAAAATAGACAAAAAATCACATAATTTTCAAATACTTAGAAAATCATAAAATAAGTCTTTTATTTAATCCAAATAAATTTACAAATAACTCTCTATAAAGCTATTATTTAAAGCATTTGATACCACTATTTAGCTATAATTACAACATAAATTATTATAAAAAGTGAGTATATTATGGCAGGATTATTTGATTATGAGTTTCAGCTAGAAAAGATTAAAAAGCATCAACCACCTTTACAAAAGTTAAATGAAATTATTGATTGGGAATTATTTAGACAACCTATTGAAGAATCATTAATGAAAGAAGATAAAAAAAGTAATGCTGGTAGGAAACCATATGATAAACTTTTAATGTTCAAAATAATTATACTTCAAAGATACTACAATTTATCGGATGAACAAACAGAGTTTCAAATCAAAGATAGATTATCTTTTATGAATTTTCTAGGTCTCCAAATAGGTGATAATGTACCTGATAGAAATACAATTTGGCTATTTAAAGAAGAACTAAAAGAGAAAGATTTATCAAAAAAACTATTTGATATTTTTACTGCTAAACTTTTATCTAATGGTGTTATTGCTAAAGAGGGAACACTTGTAGACGCTAGCTTCATCAAAGTACCTAAACAAAGAAATAAAAGGCAAGATAATGCTGATATTAAAAAAGGTGCTATTCCTTTAGAGTTTGGAAAGAATAAAAATAAATTAGCTCAAAAAGATATAGATGCCAGATGGGTTACCAAGTATAAAACTAGAGAATTTGGATATAAAAATCATATATCAGTTGATCAAAAAACTAAAGTAATATCTACTTATACTGTAACACCCTCATCAACTCATGATTCACAAGTAAATGATGCTCCACCGACCCAAGGGTACGGGGTATCTTTTTCTATAAATCAAACTTTAATTGTCCATCATATATTTTGACATATTCTTTTTCATTTGAGCCTTGATTTTTAATATAATTTTTAATTGTATCTTTACTTGCGTAGAGTCCAACTGTATTTACATAATATCCACTTGTCCAAAGACTTGAACCCCACATTTCTTTTTTTAATTGAGGAAATTGTTTAAATATCTCTCTTGCTGTTATACTTTTTATTGTAGTTACTAGTTTAGTTACAGATATTGTTGGTACACTTTGAACTAAAAAATGTACATGATCTTCATCATTACCAATTTCTACAAATACAATTTCATATCTTTGAGATATATCAATACATACTTCTCTAAGTTTTTTATCTATTTTATTATCAAATACTTTTTTTCTATATTTAGCTGGAAATACCAAATGATATAGTAGTAAAGTCTTATTATGACTTTTATATATATGTTCATCTCTCATATCTCTATTATAGCTAACTTGTTAACGACCCAAGGGTACGGGGAATTAACCCTTTTTTAGATTAAAGAACTTATCAATGAAAATGATACTACATTGTATGCTGATTCAGCATACAAATCAAAAGAGATAGAAGACTATCTTCAAAAAAATAATGTAAACTCAAAAGTTATCAATCGAGCATATAGAAATAAACCACTTACTAATGCTCAACACAAACTCAATCATAAATATTCAAAAACTAGAGTAAGAGTAGAACATATATTTGGAACATTCACAACCTCTATGAATAAAGCTCTATCTTTAAAAGCTATTGGCATTGATAGGATTAAATCCTTAACAGGACTTCTAAATCTTACTTATAACTTTATACGATATGAACAATTAGTAAGGTTAAAAAATATACCAATTATGAAAAGTTGATAATATATCAACAAAATAGTGAATATTATCACTATTTCAAGAGTAAATTATAGATAATTTATAGTTGAAATTGTCATATTTTCTCAAATAAAATTTATATTCTGATATTTTTTAATAAATATTTGGAAAGTGGTTTTTAAATGCTATTTTTAGAGGTTCCCTATAAATTATTTTAAATATTTTATTATTTATTATTATTTCAAATTTACCTATTGGTTCATTATAATCATAAAAAGTTTTAAAATCTAATGCAATATTTGTAAATAAATTTTGCACTAATATCTTATCTTTATCTTTTGGAGAAAGTTGAAATTTTGGTAATTCAGATATATATAAAAAATCTTCATTATCCTTATACTCTATATTTGTTAAAATTCTAGGAGAAAAATATAAATGATAGTTTTCATTATTGTCCAGTTTCACCACGTTATGGTTGCCTAGTTTCATAAATAAGAAAGTAATAGATTAAACAACATAAGTGTAAAATCTTTACAACACATAAGGATTTAAAATATGTCACAAACCTATCACTCTAATGCTAGAACAAACCAGCACATAAGAGAAATAATACAGAAATCTAATTTAACAAATGTTGAATTAGCAAATAGTTATAATCTAAAGAGCTACTTGCAAATTCAATCACAATCAAATATATAATTCTTAATAGTAACTATTTTAAGCTTTAAAAAAATAGTTATTATTTCTAACTTGCATAATTTACAATATATTTACCAAATTTATTAAAAAATCACATTTTTTCTCCATTCCTTATGGTTAAATTGTAAAATTCAGTATTTTTATATAAATTTCTATCAATGGTCATGTAATAAGTTTTAAACTTTGATGTATACAAATAGATAAAATTCCAAATGCTAAAACGCAAGCTACCTTATTTGCCCCTTGATAGTATATTTTATCACATCCAAAGTCATCTTTTAAGTATTTATTTACTCGCTCTACCATACTTCTTTGCTTGTAGTGATGTTTATCTGATGCTTGAGTCAAATTTAAATATTCAAATTTTTCTTTTTTCTCTTTTGCTAAAGCTATTTTTTCTTTTAGCACTTTAGAGTTTTTAGGATTTATATCTATGATTGGTTTATGATTTAACTCTTCAGAATACTCTGCAATAATATCACTATCATATCCAGCATCAAGTAAATCATGAAGATACATTACTCTTTTGCTAGTTTCATTTATAAGTGGAAGTGCTACAGAACTATCATGAACATTTGCACCACTATAAAATGCAACTACTGGTATATCTCCATCAACAACACTAATATGAAGTTTACCACCTATCCAAACTTCTCTATTACCTTTTGAATTTTGTTTAATACCAACTCCACATGATGTTGATACAAGTGATAACATATCATTAGTAGTTTTCATATCTTTTTGAAGTTCAAGAATCTTTGGTTTTATAGCTTCTCTTTTCTCACCTTTTTTAGGTCTTCCAACCTTATTTTTTGCTTTCTCTTTTTTCTCAACTTTTACAGGTTTTTCCCTAAGTGGTATTTTTGTAGCATCACTTGCATTGTACATAAATATGGTATTGGACAGATACTCTTCTATGAATTTTTGATGAGTTTTCTCAGCTATTTTCATATCACTAAGTTGTTCAAACACTCTACTAAATTTAGATTCACTAGGAATATCTATTTTATATCTCCATCCACATAATACTCGCAATATTCTATCCCTATGCAGTCTATGAATTAAATCTCTTGTTGTTTGTATATTATAAACTGATTTAGCAATAAATGCCCTTGCTATTTCTTCTCTATCTTTTGGAGTGTTTGTAATTGTTACAATTGTAACATGCTTTTCTATTTGGGCAAAATCTAATATTTTTATTAATTTTTCTTCTTTAGTGCTTAGTGTTCCTAGTTGTTCTTTTATCTCAGGAAATAAACAATTTTCATGGTTTATAATCCTAAGCCACATTTTTGAAAGATTTGAAGATAATTTTGGTATAATATTTTTCATAAGTTGAATCTCTTTTCTGTTAAATTTTAGGATATAAAATTATAACTTATTTGAAATTTGATTCAACTTTTTTTACAAATAAAAACCTAAATTATGAACTTATTTGCTAATTTGCAAGTGGCTCTAAATATTAAAACTATCTCTAAATGGAAAGATAGGGATTTTATTGAAGATAAAAGTTCAAGACCACATAATATAAAAACAACTTTAACATCTTTAGAAAAAGAGTTAATAAAAGTAGTTAGGACAATGACTTGGATGGAACTAGATGACCTAGTAGATACAATGGTTGATATTATCCCAAATGCAAATAGAAGTAATATCTATAGAACTCTAAAAGCATTTGATATAAATAGAGTCCCACAAGAACAAAAAGAAAAAGCAAAGAAATTTAAAGAATACGAACCTGGATATTTGCATATAGATGTAACCTATTTACCAAAGTTTGATAAACAAAAGTTTTATCTATTTGTAGCAATAGACAGAGCTACAAGGCTACTATATTACAAAGTGTATAAAAACAAATCATCTAATAATGCAGTTGAATTTCTAAAAGTTTGTAAAGAGTTTTTTCCTTTTTACTTAACTCATATTTTAACAGATAATGGATTGGAATTTACAGATAAATGGGCAAGAGGCAAAGGAATTGTAAGTGGTAATCACAAGTTTGATGTAGAATGTAAAGAAGATAGTATAGAACATAGACTAACAGCTCCATATACACCACAAACCAATGGAATGGTAGAAAGAGTAAACGGAACTATTAAAAATGCTACAATCAAAGCCCAAGACTATGAAAATATAGATGATGTTAAAAAAGATTTAAATAAATTTTTGATATACTACAACTTCAATAGAAGACATGGTTCTTTAAGAAAAGAATTAAAAGTCAGAACTCCATTTAATGCAGTTCAAAGTTGGTTTCAAACGAAGCCTGAAATATTTAAGATTTTACCAGATGTGTTTCAAGATATTGTTTTTGGAATGGTACAACGTGGTGAAACTTGACACTTAATTATATGGTAGTACTTACTTGAAAATAGATGGGATTTAGATACTACTTTGTCGCTTTTATTAGGGATTAGTTTTTAGTGGATTAGACTACAGTTGTAGTTACTATTACTAAGTAATCTATAATAAACATCTTTTTTTAAACTATCATCACTTTGCTTTGAAAATGTTGATATCTTTTTATTCATAACCAACATATAGACAAAATGAATAACTACCATATAAACACTAACACCATCTTTCTTAGTGAATTTACTTTGAGATAAAATTGTTTTTATATTTAGTACTTGCATTGTCTTGAAAATTGGATTTTTTAGCTTGTCATTTATAATATTAGTTATTTTCTCTTGAATATTCATCAATAAACCTCTTTTTTAATATCCATATTATAGCTAATAAGCACTGTATAAAAGCTTCTTTGATACTATTTTATAGTTTATTTTTAGAATATTATTTTAATTATTTACACTTAAAATAATATTGTCAATAGACATGAAAATTTTGCAGCAATTCTAAGTGAAAATTTATATAGCTAAAATCTTCCAAAATAATATCAAAAATCACTAATAAGCAAATTTACTAAAACCCTTTATTTAAAGGCTTTATCAAGCTTTTTAATACCTAATTTTAGCTATAATATATCCTATAAAAGCCCATAAATAGGAGTGTTTAAGCAAATGAGACAAACAAATATTTTCGATTTTTTAATAGAATCATTTACAGATAATATACTACCCCAAGAAAAACAAACAACTTTTTGTAAAATTTAAGTAGAATTAAAATAAATATTTGGAGTAATTATGGAATTTAATATTTGGCTAACATTATTTATAGCTTCCATTGCTATATCTATTTCACCAGGAGCAAGTGATGTTGTTTCAATGAATTATAGTTCTTATCAAGAATAATGAGCAAATAGTCTAAGACTTAATAAAGCATATAAAAGAATGCTTCATCAAAAATAAGCTTCAAGGTTAGTATGGGTATTAAATTGGCAATTATAAACTTATTTGTCTTATTGAAGATAATAAGAGTAGAATAGCAATGATTTATTTTAAACATAGGCAATTATCTGATTATTAATTAAAAAATATTGGAACTAATAAATTTTATAAGAAATTTAACAAGAATAGATTTATAAACGCAAAATTGAAAAAGATTATTAGTTCTAAAATTTACTAAAATAAAGCCAAAAAAGCTAAACTGACTTCAGTAATTCAATCTTTTAAACTTCAAAGGAATTAAATGGATATACTTTTACAAGTATGGGGAGGATTATTTTACTTAATAAATAAAATATTTTTTTCATTATCGGAAGCGAAAATAGATAATAAAAAAAATCAATTTCAATTATTTGCATGGTTGGCTTATATTATTGGGGTACCTGCTTGGATAGTATTACTTATTGGTCAAAATAACTGGATAGCTGTATCAGTGGAAGCTGGTGGAATTCCTGCTATGTTACTTGGACTTTATAAGGTATTAAATAAAAAAAAGATACATACAAAAATTGAAAAATACGTAAAATATATTACTAGTATTGCTATTGTATTTGGAATATCTTTAAGTTTTCAATATCATGGAGGAATCACTTCCCTCTCACAAATTCTTGAAATAGGAGTAACAATAGGTTTCCTTATAGGCACTTATTTAATGACACAGAATAATCATAATGGGTATATATTTTTTATGCTAATGAATTTAAGTATGGCATCTTTAATGTTATTACAAGATAAACACATACTTGCAATTCAACAAATAGTTTCTTTATTATTTGTAATATATGGATATATAAAATCAAAAGCTAACAAAACAGGCTTATTATAAAACAACTCCAAATAAGCTTTATTTTCAAAGTAAAAGCTAAGATTATTTAGACAGCTAGCTTTTCTACATTTGCTTATTTGACACAAAATTTATAATACTTTCTATCCTAATTTAAGTTAGCACTCCAATATTTAAGCCTCAAATAGCTAAAATAATAAAAAGCAATTTGTTTTTTAAATTGTGTCTTATCTAAAGTAAAAGGAAAACAATGAAAAATATATTTATCAAAATTATTATTCTGTGTTTAATATCAATATATTCATATTCCTTTGAAAATAAATTAAATTTTACAGTATTAATATCAAATAATATAGAATCATTTGATTTTACTAAAGTCAAAAGAGAATATATTCGTGGCGAAAAAGCAAGTGCTATATTTATTGTTTCTGGTTTTAATGTTGATAAATTTAATAAAGTCAATTTAAGCTCAAAAATAAGAGTACTTACTCCTAAAAATAAATACATTGCACAAATGGATTTTATATCATCTAACACTGTTATAAAAAACAATCAAAAAGAAATTACTTTAAATGGAGCCACTTGCAAATTCAATCACAATCAAATATATAATTCTTAATAGTAACTATTTTAAGCTTTAAAAAAATAGTTATTATTTCTAACTTGCATAATTTACAATATATTTACCAAATTTATTAAAAAATCACATTTTTTCTCCATTCCTTATGGTTAAATTGTAAAATTCAGTATTTTTATATAAATTTCTATCAATGGTCATGTAATAAGTTTTAAACTTTGATGTATACAAATAGATAAAATTCCAAATGCTAAAACGCAAGCTACCTTATTTGCCCCTTGATAGTATATTTTATCACATCCAAAGTCATCTTTTAAGTATTTATTTACTCGCTCTACCATACTTCTTTGCTTGTAGTGATGTTTATCTGATGCTTGAGTCAAATTTAAATATTCAAATTTTTCTTTTTTCTCTTTTGCTAAAGCTATTTTTTCTTTTAGCACTTTAGAGTTTTTAGGATTTATATCTATGATTGGTTTATGATTTAACTCTTCAGAATACTCTGCAATAATATCACTATCATATCCAGCATCAAGTAAATCATGAAGATACATTACTCTTTTGCTAGTTTCATTTATAAGTGGAGGTGCTACAGAACTATCATGAACATTTGCACCACTATAAAATGCAACTACTGGTATATCTCCATCAACAACACTAATATGAAGTTTACCACCTATCCAAACTTCTCTATTACCTTTTGAATTTTGTTTAATACCAACTCCACATGATGTTGATACAAGTGATAACATATCATTAGTAGTTTTCATATCTTTTTGAAGTTCAAGAATCTTTGGTTTTATAGCTTCTCTTTTCTCACCTTTTTTAGGTCTTCCAACCTTATTTTTTACTTTCTCTTTTTTCTCAACTTTTACAGGTTTTTCCCTAAGTGGTATTTTTGTAGCATCACTTGCATTATACATAAATATAGTATCTGACAAATATTCTTCTATGAATTTTTGATGAGTTTTCTCAGCTATTTTCATATTACTAAGTTGTTCAAACACTCTACTAAATTTTGATTCACTAGGAATATCTATTTTATATCTCCATCCACATAATACTCGCAATATTCTATCCCTATGCAGTCTATGAATTAAATCTCTTGTTGTTTGTATATTATAAACTGATTTAGCAATAAATGCCCTTGCTATTTCTTCTCTATCTTTTGGAGTGTTTGTAATTGTTACAATTGTAACATGCTTTTCTATTTGGGCAAAATCTAATATTTTTATTAATTTTTCTTCTTTAGTGCTTAGTGTTCCTAATTGTTCTTTTATCTCAGGAAATAAACAATTTTCATGGTTTATAATCCTAAGCCACATTTTTGAAAGATTTGAAGATAATTTTGGTATAATATTTTTCATAAGTTGAATCTCTTTTCTGTTAAATTTTAGGATATAAAATTATAACTTATTTGAAATTTGATTCAACTTTTTTTACAAATAAAAACCTAAATTATGAACTTATTTGCTGATTTGCAAGTGGCTCAATGGTATTTATGATTTATACTTTGAAGCAAAAGATCAAGTAGGAATATATTGGCTTGAAGTAACTATCACAGATAATATTTCAAAACAATCAAGAAGTAAGAAAATATCAATTTTATTATTTGATAATGAAAAATCAAAAGAAATAATTATGAAACCAGTTCAAAGTGCAAAGCACTTAGACGAACTTTGGGAAGAGTACTTTAGAAGTAAAAATCAATGGGCAATAAAAAGAATAATATCAGCATTAAGATATATTAAAAATAAAAATAAAAATACAATGCTAGTTGGACTTGCGGCAAAATGGTCTTTAACATCAAATTCTTTCCAACATAAAGAAGTCTTAAAAATTTGCCAAAGTAGTTTAAGTGCTGTACCACCTAATATGAAAAAAGCATTAGAGGAAGTAATCTTAGAAGCTAAAAAGAAATTAAAATAAAGATGAGATAAGGGCTACTATAGAGATTATTCGAGCTTAAAGTTTCATACTCCTAATGAAGTTTTTTCAAAGAGTTTTCAAAAAATAGTGACATAATTTAATAGATTAATTTAGATGGTTATGTTGTACTTTAATAATTAATTGAATATTCCTTTAAAGGGAATTAAATCATATTAAAATACCATTTAATCAAGCTTATAAATCAATGCCCTTTCATCACATACAGGAAAATGCTTACATCTAATACAATCAGCCCAAATCTTATGCTCAGGAATATTCTCTTTTTCTATTAGTTCAAAATCTAGGCTTTTAAAAAAACCTTCTTCATATGTCAAGGCTAATAATTGCTTTAGTTTATATCCTCTAGCTTCTTTAATACAAGCTTTTATTAACTTCCTACCAAGTTTTAATCCCCTAAACTTTTTTGATATTATTAAGCTTCTAACTTCTGCTAAATTTTTTGAATAAATATTAAGTGCAACAAAACCAACAAGTTTATCATCAACTTTTACAATAATATATGATCTAATTGTATTGGCCATTTCATCATTAGTTCTTAAAAGAATATTACCATTTACAACTTCTTCTTTAACTAGTTCTTGCATTTCATCTATATTTGTAATATTTGGTTTAGAAAAAACAATATTCATTTAAATACCAAATAAATATTTCGTAATTTTATCTCTTAAAGAGTCTATGCCTTTTTTATTTAAATTAGAAATAAAAATGCCATCTGGATTTTTTCTTTTTAATTTTGCTAAATCATTTTGTTTTAATTTATCAATTTTTGTAAAAGCATTTATAATGATTTGATCATTATTTTTAGAGATTTTTAAAAATTCATCAACATTTTTATCTATTGCCAAGTTTTCATGTCTGGCGTCAATTAAGTGTACAAATATTTGTAAACAAGGTCTTAATTCTAAATAAGATGTAAGATTTTTATTCCATTCTTTTTTAATACTTTTAGATACTCTTGCATATCCAAAACCAGGTAAATCAACAAATCTTGCATAAAAATATCGTTTTTCTTCTTCATATCCATCTTTAAATGTAATATCAAAATAATTAATTAATTGTGTTTTACCAGGAGTTGAAGACGATTTGGCTAGTTTTTTTTGATTTGTTAAGGTATTTAATAAAGAAGATTTTCCTACATTACTTCTACCTAAAAATGCAATTTCTGCACAATTGGGACTTGGAGAATCTTCTATACTTTTAGCTGAAGTTAAAAATGTAGCTTGTGTTATTTTCATTTACTTTTGTTTCCACTTTCCATATTTAGAATAAATCTTATAGGTTTTTTATCACTTCCTTTAACTTTTGCTATTGAAGTTAATTTATTTATTGATATTGTATCTCCATATATTTCTCTAGCATCCATGGTTTCTTCTAAAAAAGCATTACCAATTATAGTGTATTCACCACTTTCTAAATTATATGTTAATTTATCACCCCTACCATTATATACTTTTTTTTGTGCCAATATTTCAAACTTTACATTACCAAAAGCAATATATTTATAAAATTTCTTTTTTTTACTCAAGGAGTCCATTTTGCTATAAATTTCTATTTTATCAGAACCTAATTTATCACTTGACATTTCTAATTTTACATTACCTTTAAAAATTGTAATATTTTTCAAATCATTAGACTCAAAACTATTAGCATCTATAATTAATTTTTCTCCACACAGAAAGGACAAAGACAAGAACAGTCCAAATATGTATTTAATCATTTTTTTCCTTCATAATCTATTTCAAAATGAGTATTATTAGCTCTCATATAACTTGAGTCTAGGTCTAAAAAAAGACTTGTTCCTTTTAAATAATTGTTATTATAATAAGCATCAAAAGAAGTAGAATTTTGTGCAGTATTAGTCTTTATATTGTACAATAACTCATCAGTGTAAAGTGTGATATAATCATCTCTTTTTAATACTACATTTTTAATAAATTTAAAATTGTTTTCTTTTTTTTCAATAAAATCACCACTTAGATAATCAAATACTTTTTTATCATTTTGTTTTTTTTGTATAGTGATAATACCATTATACATTAAATCTTTTGTTTTATATCTTTCAACTTTCTTAGATATTATAAATCTATTTATACTCTTAATATCCAATGTATACATAATAGAGTCATAAAAAGTAACTAAGGCTATATTATCTGTTGTAGATTGTTTATTTGATGTATTAATTGGAGATATATATGCAATTATTGCAAAAAATAAAAAAATAAAAATAAAACTTTTTATAGCCATACTTTTAAAAAATCCTCTTCAATGTCATCATACTTTATAATATATTCTATCATTTCTCTAACAGCACCACTCCCACCATTTTTTACACATACTACATTAACAATTTTTTTAATATAAGATGAAGCGTTTTGTGGACTAAAAGATAGTCCTGCTTTTTTTAACATTTTGTAATCATTTAAATCATCGCCAATAACTGCAACTTCATTCCATGATAAGTTTTCTTTTTCAAGTATAGTTTCTAGAACTTCATCTTTCTTATGAATACCTTGATAAACATATTCAATACTTAAATCTTTTGCTCTTCTTTGCACAATTAAAGATTTTCTACCTGTAATAATAGCAACTTTTTTATTAAGTTTTTTAGTCCATGTAGCAATTGCTAGACCATCGCTTGCATCAAAAGATTTTAATTCTTCTCCTGAGCTTGAATATGTTATTTTACCATCAGTTAAAGTTCCATCTACATCAAGTACTAACAATTTAATCATAAGATGCCTTTTGTACTTGGTATTCCCAATGTTTCATTTTTACTTAAAGCTTTTCTAAGTGCAACTGCAAAAGCTTTAAATGCAGCTTCAATAATATGATGTTTATTTCTTCCTCTTTCTTGTATAATATGACAAGTAAAACCAGCATTCATAACAAGTGCATAAAAAAATTCTTCAACTAATTGTGTGTCAAATTCTCCTAAATTTCCCATAACATTAAGCTCATAAACTAAATATGGTCTATTAGATAAATCTAATGCACAACTAACTAATGCCTCATCCATCACTATACTTACATTTGAATATCTTTCAATATTTTCAATTGGAAAAATTTCTTTTTTTAATGCTTTGCCTAAAACAATTCCACAATCTTCAACACTATGATGACCATCAACAAATAGATCACCCTTACATATTAAGTCAATATGAATACATGAATGTTTAGCAAATGCTTCTAGCATATGATTAAAAAATCCAATCCCAGTATCTATATTTGAAACTTTGTTATCATTAATATTTACAGTACAAACGATATTAGTCTCTTTTGTTTTTCTATTTATTTGTGTCATTTTTGCCCTATTCTTGTATAATTCTAGCAGAATTTAAACCATAAATTTGTTTAAATCTACTTGCTTCTTCTTTTGTTCTAAAACCAATAATAAAAACTTTGTTGATTAATTTTGCATTATTATACAGTTTTTTAATTACAACAGTATATTTATTATCAAAAATCATATCTAATTTTTTTTTAGTACTTTTAGCACCTTCATAGTTTTTAAAAGCTCCAACTTGAACATTATACTTTATATTATTACTAATATTTTTTTGCTTATGAATTTGTTTACTTACTTTTGTAGTAAAATGTGAATTAGTATTAAGTACAGTAACTTTGACATCTACTGTACCAATATTTATTATACCAATATCATTAGCAGCTTTATTTGACAAATCAATAATTCTACCATTAACAAAAGGACCTCTATCATTTATCCTAACTATTGTTGATTTTCCATTATTAAGATTGTCTACTTTTACAATTGTATTCATAGGTAAGGTTTTATGTGCAGCAGTACTAGCATACATATTATATTTCTCACCATTTGAAGTTAGTTTTGAATGAAAATTTGGACCATACCAAGACGCAATACCTCTTTGTATCTCCCCTATTTCTACAGATTTTGGATAATATCTAATTCCTCTTATACTATAAGATCTCATAGTTGCTCTATGCATTGCTTTAGAGTTTTTAATAATTTCATTTGAGTTTTTAATATATTTATTATCATCTTGATTAGGAGTGATAACATATTCATTTGTACTTTTTTTAAAATAAGATTCTTTGTAAAATTTAATATTTTTTTGTGAACATCCTGATAGAAATAGTAAAAAAAGTACAAATAATGTAAAAAGCATTCTATTAACTAATAGCAATTTTATCTCCTGATTTTATATTTTTTACAAGTATATTATTTAGTATAGGAATAATTAGTTTTTGTCTTATTCTTAATATATTTGATTTTAAATTATTATAGTTTTTTATTAACTTATAAGGTATATTATAAATATTTGCAATTTTTGACAAAGTATCTCCATTTTTAACAATATATATTATGTACTTTGTATCTTCAATAAAATCTTTATTTTTATTAAAAGAAAAAAGCTTATTGTAAGGTATATGAATACTATATAACTTTTCATTGGGTGGAATAATGGATCTTATTAAATGTTTATTTAAACTTTTTAAATCAGCATATTTCATATTTATAACTTTTGAAATATTTTTTAAGTGTAAGCCACCTTTAATAGATACAGTTGCAATAGTTGAAGAAATGCCCATATTAAGTAAATGTGAATTTTGATTAGTTTTAATAAAATTATTAGAGTTCATTATAGCTAGTGCTATAATTTTTCTAATATATATTCTACTTTCTTTTGGTAGGTAGTTTCTTGAAAGACCACCTTGTATCTTTAAAAGTTCAGTTAAGCTTAATTCTATATCCCATTTTTTAATTTTTTTAAGTATTTTTCGAATACTTAAAAATTTATTTTTCCTCTCTTGATAATTTTTAATTGTTTTTCTAAAATCTTTAACTTTAGGATTATTAATTTCTTGTGGATTTAATAGAACATATTTATCTAAACTAGCTCTTACAATGGCTTCTGTTACTCTACCCTCTCCACAATTATAAGCAAGTGCCGCTAAATACCACTTACCAAAAATTTTATGCAAAGTTTTTAAGTATCGTGATGCAGCAAGAGTAGATTTAACAATATCCATTCTTTCATCTATATATAAATTTTTCTTTAAACCATAATTTTTAGCAGTAGGCTTCATAAATTGCCATAAACCAATGGCTTTAGCTTTTGATTTTGCATCAATAGTAAAATTTGATTCAGCCATTGCCATATATAAAAAAACTGGAGGCAAACCTTTATGTTTTAGAACTTTTTTTACTCTAGGAAGAAATAAGGAAGCATTATTTAATCTATCAACATAGGTATTAGAATTGTTTTTATTTAAAAAATTATCATATATTTTTTTTAATTTATAATCTCTTATAAATGATATTTCAATATCCAAATCTTCCAAAACTTGTAAATCTTTTTGAGAAAAATTAGAATCTACTAAAAAAGCATTTACAGTACTTAAACAATAAAATAAAAATAAAAATATTTTATTCAAAAAAAATCCTAATAGCTAAATAGCTAAGATGATACTTAATTTTTTGTTGAAAACTGCTTAAATAACTTATAAGCATTTTTATTTGTAATGTCTTCTATTTCATTTGAGCTTAAATTTAATATTTTAGATATTTTTTCAACTATATATTTAGTATATAAAGGTTCATTTCTTTTACCCCTAAAAGGGTGTGGTGTTAAATAAGGTGCATCTGTTTCTATAAGTAATCTATCTTTTGGAATCTTGTCTAAAACCAATAGGAGTTTTTTTGCATTTTTAAATGTTACAACACCACCTATTCCAAAATAGAAATTATGTTTGGATAAGCAAAGCAAGTTTTCATCAGCATTATAACAATGTAAAACGCCCCCTACTTCTTTAGCATCATAATCTTCTAAGATTTTTTTTGCATCTTGTGATGCTTCTCTTATGTGTATAATTAAAGGTTTTTTTACTTTTTTAGCAAAAATAATTTGAGAAATAAAAACTTCTTTTTGTTTTTTAATATTTTTCTTTTTATCTTCTTCATCTTCAGGAAGTCTAAAATAATCTAAACCACACTCCCCAACAGCTATACATTTAGGGTGTGAAATATATTTTTCTAAAACTTTTTCATCATATTGTTCTATATCGTAAGGATGAATTCCAACAGCAAAATAAACTTCGTTATATTTCTCACTAAGCTTAATAGCCTGTGGTAAATCATCAAAACTAGCACCAGGAATTAAGAATTTACTAACTCCTTGCTCTTTTGCATTTTTTATTACTTCGTCTATATCTTCATAATATAGCTTATTGTCCAAATGACAATGAGTATCTATTATTATGATGCAAGCTTTTTTTGAGCTAAAGCTATTAAATCGTTTAGTTTTGAAATATCTTCAAACTTAATCCATGAATCAATACCAAAATTCTTAAAAGCATCATAATCATCCCAATCTTCAATAACTGCAATTGAAATAAAATTATCTTGACAATAAGAATGTTTATGTTCTTCATAATCAAAAATTGATTCAATATTTAAAAGTGCAACTTCACAATCCTTATAACATTCGCTTTTATAAAACTTCACATTATATTTTTTATCTATAACTGATTCATCTAAATCAAAAAAAGTAACTATATTCATAAAACACTCCTAATTTTTATACTTAAATCTAATTCTAGCGAAAAAATATTTAAACATTACAAAATGTATCTTGTTAAATCTTCATTCTTTATAATATCACTTAATTTACTTTCTACTAAACTTTTTGTAATAATAATTTTTTGACCTTTTTTTTCATCAGCATCAAAGCTTATATCTTCAATAACTTTTTCAATAATTGTATATAATCTTCTAGCACCAATATCTTCTATTTTTTCATTAGCCTCAACACAATATTTTGCAAATGAATGAATAGCATCATCTTCAAATTCTAAATCAACACCCTCAACTTTAAGTAAAGCCTTGTATTGTCTAAGTAAAGAGTTTTTTGTATTTGTTAGTATTTTGTATAAGGCTTCTTCATCTAGATTTTCTAATTCTACTCTTAAAGGAAATCGTCCTTGTAGTTCAGGTATCAAATCACTTGGCTTACTAACATGAAATGCACCAGCAGCTATAAATAATATATGATCTGTTTTTATTTGACCAAATTTTGTTTGAACAGTACTTCCTTCAACAATTGGTAATAAATCTCTTTGTACTCCTTCTTTAGAAGGATCTTGATTATTGTTTTTTTTACTTGTAGCAATTTTATCTATTTCATCTAAGAAGATAATACCACCATTTTCACATCTTTTTAATGCTTCAATTTTCATAGCTTCTTGGTCCAATAAATTCTCAGATGCACTATTTCTTAATAAAGTTTTTGCATTTTTTATTGTTACATCTTTTGTAATTTTTTCTTTGCCCATACCTGAAAAAATTTTATTTAAATTCTCTTGAATAGAACTCATATCCATAGGCATATTAGAATCTATAACTTCAACATGTGTGATTTTTGGAATGTCAATTTTAATTATTGTTTCGTCAAGCTCACCACTTAAAAGCTTTTTCTCTATTTTATTATAAGCTAATATAAAAGATTCTTTTGAATCCAAACTTGCTGTTTTAGGTAGAGGTGGCAGTAGTTTTTCAATAATTTGCTTGTTAACCTCAGTTTCAATTTGATCTTTTATTAAATCTTTAAATTCTCTTTTAACTAAATTCATAGATTCAAAAACTAAATCTCTAATCATAGATTCAACATCACGCCCAACAAAACCAACTTCCGTATATTTACTAGCTTCAACTTTTATAAAAGGTAAAGACATGATTTTTGCTAATCTTCGTGCTATTTCAGTTTTTCCAACTCCAGTACTTCCTATCATCAAAATATTTTTTGGCATAATATCTTCTTGTAGTTCTGGCTCAACTTTCATTCGTCTGTATCTATTTCGTAATGCCAAGGCAATAGTCTTCTTAGCTTCTTTTTGTCCTATTATATAGTCATCTAAGTGTTTAACAGTCTGTTTAGGTGTTAAATCCATTATGTTTAATCCTTAAGTTCTAATATTTTTATATTTTTATTCGTATATATACACAGTTCACCTGCAATATATAGTGATTCTTTTACTAAATCAACTTCATTTAAAGAAGAATGTTTATTTAATGCCCTTGCTGCTGAAATTGCAAAGTTTCCTCCACTTCCAATAGAAGCAATTGCTCCATCTTCTGGTTCAACAACATCACCAGTACCACTTAATATAAAAATATGTTTTGTATTTAAAACTATCATCATGGCTTCTAATTTTCTTAAAAATTTATCTTTTCTCCATTCTTTAGCAAAAGATACTACTGCTTTTAGAAGGTCACCTTTTGTAAGTTCTAAATGTGTTTCAAACATATCAAATAAATTAAAAGCATCTGCTGTACTTCCTGCAAATCCTGCTAATACTTTTTCTTTATATAGTGTTCGTATTTTTGTAGCATTTCCTTTTAAAATAGAGTTACCAAAAGTTACTTGACCATCTCCACCAATTACAGCTTTATTTTTTCCCTTAAAGGCTAGTATCGTTGTAGCATCAAACATATTATTTTGCTATCACATCTATTTTAATAGTTCCATGAATACCATGTCCTAATTTACAATCAATCTCAAATATACCAATAGATTTTATTTTATTTTTTAAAACAATTTGTTTTTTATCAATATCAATATTACCCTGAATTTTTAAAATTTCTGAGATCTCTTTATTTGTAACTGAACCAATTAAATGACCATTAGCTCCAACTTGATGTTGAATTGTAAACTTCTGTGCATCTAATACATTAGAAACTTCTTTTGCTTTATTAATCTCATCTAGTTGATCATTTTTCATTTTTTTTTGTTTGGCTTTATATTTATTTAAAACTTCAGTACTTGCATGTAAAGCCAAACCTTTTTTAATTAAAAAATTTTTACCATAACCATCTTTTACTTCTTTAACTTCACCTTGTTTACCAGTACCTTGTACATCTTTTATTAATAATACTTTCACTATAACTCCAATAAATTATTTTTTATATATATTATATTTAAACTATTTGCAAACTTTTAAATATAGTTTTACCATAAGGAACATGTGTCTAGTTTTTTTTTATTTATTTCTAAAAATATTTCATTATCATAATCAAAATATATAGAGTACTCTCCAAAATATAATGTTCTTTCTATATTTTGTTTATTTAAATATATTTCATTTTCATCAAAATACAAAGTTGATAAATAATACTCCACTAAAGAAGGTGCCATAATATCAATTTTATTTTCTAAAGAATTAAAATCATTAACTTCAAAAGTATTGTATAAAATATTTTTATCTAAAAGTGTAATCATTGTTTATTATTTAAAGCCATTCAACAAAGAAGTCATTCTATTTAAATCAATTTTATTTTCAGATTCTTGATTTATTTTTATTATACTCTCATCAAAGTTTTCATTTTCATTTGACGTTTTTTTATCAAGTACAGTAATTTTTTCAACAACATTATTGCTATTTATATTAGAATTACTTTTATTTCCTAACAATGATTCTATTTTCCCAAGCATTGAATTCATACTTGTTGATTTTTCTTCATCAGTATTATTTAGAACATTTATGTTGTTTTCTAAGTTCTTAACTTTCTGAAGTAATTCTTCTTTTTCTTTTTTTAAGTTTTTAAAATCATTGCCTAAGGAATGATTTTCATTTTGTAAATCTTCATATGCCCCTATTAGTTTTGTCAAAGCCTCATTTAACTTTGCAACAGTTTCGTTATTAAGCGTACTCATTATACTAGTCCTTTAAAATATTTTATTCATAATCTGTATTATTGCTAATTTTAACTGATAATTCCATCAATTTTTAATAAATAATCTACACTTGGTTTTCTTTTTGCAAAATTATAAAATAATATGTCCATATCTATAGACCCTCCTTTGCTTAAAATATTATTTTTATATTCTAAGGCAAGCTCTTTATTAAATATATTTTTAGACTCAATAAACATATAAAAAGCATCAGCACTAAGAACTTCAGCCCATTTATAAGAATAGTATCCAGCACTATAACCACCTGCAAATATATGAGAGAATGAATTTTGAAATTTATTATATGAAGGAGGATTTAGAACAGAAATCTTTTCTCTAATGTCATTTAATAATCTTTGAACTTCTTCTTCCTTCTTATATAGTTTTTGATGTAATTTAAAATCAAATAAAGCAAATTCTACTTGTCTCATCATAGTAAGTGAAGATTGAAAGTTTTTTGCCTTAATAATTTTATCTATATCCTCATCACTTAAAACTTTTTTAGTTTGATAATGTTTTGCAAAGAGTTTTAAAACTTGTTTATCATAAGCAAAATATTCTAAAAATTGAGAAGGAAACTCAACCGTATCCCAAGCAACTCCAGAAATTCCACTAACATAAGGTTCTTCAATATCACTTACTAAATGGTGCAAAGCATGTCCCATTTCATGAAACAAAGTTACCACATCATCATGTCTTAATAAAGAGGGGGTATCTTTTGTTGAAGGTGAAAAATTACAAACTATATATGCCGTAGGAAGATGGATATCATCATTTGAGTCTTTATAAAATGAATGCCAATTATTCATCCAAGCCCCACCTTGCTTATCTTTTCTAGCTTCAAGATCTATAAATATTCTTGAAAACACCTTTTCATTTGTACTTAAATCATATATTTTTACCTTTTCATCCCAAGAAGATGAGCTAACTTGTGTAAACTTTATATCAAACAGTTGATGTAAAAAATCGAAAAATCCTTTCAAAACTGATTCTTGTTCAAAGTATGGTTTATAATATTCTTCATCAATATCATACTTTTCTTTTTTTAGTTTTTGTGAATAATAAGACATATCACTTGATTTAAAATCTTTAATTCCATCTTTTAGTGCTAAGAGTTTTATTTCTTCAAGTTCTTCTTTTGCTTTTACTTTGCCTTTTATTGCTAATTCTTCTAAAAAAGAAATTACATCATTTTCTTTGGAAGCCATTTTTGTTTGTAAAGAATAATGTGCATAAGAATTAAAACCTAAGATTTTCACTTTCTCATCTTTTAGCTTTAAAATTTCAACTATTAATTTTTCATTTTCTTTTGCTCTTGTACAATATGCTTTATATATTTCTTCTCTTTTAGCTCTTGAACTACCATAAGTAATATATGCAATATAAGAAGGCATTTGTAAAGTAAACTTATATTTTGTTTTTTCTTCATGTTTAAAACTAGCTATTTGTAAATCAGATTTTGGCAATTCTTTTACATCTTCATAATCTTCTATTATCATCTCAAATTCATTTGTTGCATCTAAAACATTTTGTGAAAATTGATTTGCTAAATTACTTAGCTTTAAATTAATAGTTTTTAATTTATCTTTTTCTTCATTTTTTAAGTGGCAACCTGATAGTTTAAAATCTCTTATTTCATTTTCAAGAACTTTATTTTGTATAGTACTTAAAGATAGATTATACTTAGACTGTATATCAATTATAGATATATAAATGTTTTCATTTTGACCTAACTCAGTTTCATATAAAGAAATTAGAGGAAGACATTCTTCTTGAACTTTCTGTGTAATCTTAGAATTTTTTACACTATTCATATGGAAAATAGGAGTTAAAAAATCATTCAATTCCTCCCCTACTTCTTGATATGGTTTCATAAAGTTTTGATATGTCTTTTCTTTTATATTCAAAAGCTTCTCAATTTCTTTTTTACTAAGAGATAATTTCTTTTCTAATAATACTTTGCTATTTTCTAAATTTTTATATGTAAATTCTTTAAACATTTTAATCCTTTTATTTTTATTGTTTATTTTATAATGTATTTTATTGCTTTTATATATTAAATTCCATCAAAAATCCTCTGTCAAAATTTGAATAATCTTTATAAAACTCTAATGATTTTATATCAAACTTTTTTGAAAAATTTATTATAGATTTTTTTTGATCGTATCCAAATTCACAATAAAAGTATTTTATCTTTTTAGTGCTTATTTCTTCTAATAGAGTTTTTATTAGTTCATCTCCTTTATTGCCTGCAAATAAAGCATTTTTTGGTTCAAACTTTACATTTTTTGGCAAGACATAATCATCTGCTATATAAGGTGGATTTGATATACACATATCACAAGATTTGGCGATATCTTCTGAAATATTTTCTAATAAATCAGACTTAATAAATTCTATTTGATGCTCAATTTTATGCTTTTTTGCATTTTTTAAAGCTAAGTTTAAAGCATCATCATTAATATCGACAGCTATACTTTGTAAACTTGGAATTAATTTTGCCAACATTATAGATATGATACCACTTCCTGTTCCTACTTCTATGATCTTAGGATTTTTAATACTTTTTAAAAGCTCGTAAGCTTTTTCCACCAAGAGTTCTGTTTCTGGTCTTGGTATTAAAATGTTTTCTTCTATTAAAAAGGTTTCACCATAAAAAGATACTTTATTTGTTAAATATTCTAAAGGATAGTGCTTAGCTCTTTTATTTATTAGTTTTTCTAATTCTTTGTTTTTTGTAAAAGTTTTATCTTGATTTAGGTGTAAATAAATGACATTTACATCTAATAAATACATTATAAGTATTTCTACTTCTTTAGCAGGTATATGTGTAACTTCTTTTAACAAAGGTGCATATTGTTTTACACATTGTTTTATAGTCATTTACTTCCTTTTTTATATATATTGTCATTTTATCAAGTAAACTTTACCATTTTGTAAAAATGATTTTAATGAAATACTTTAGAAATTTATCAAAGTTTTACTTTGTTTTTTATAAAAATTTTCTAATTAAATATTGTTTGATTTTTATATTGCCAATTCAAGTCATAAGTGAAACATTATAATTTTTCTTTATTTAATTGCTATACTAATTCCAATTGATTATTTAAAATATCTCAAAAATACAAATCAAACTATAAATCTTCTTACGCCAATTCACACTTAAAGTGCAATATATTGACTACTTCTTTTTGTATATTTCTTATTTTGATGTTCTAAGGATTTACTACTTGGTATTTTGTTTTCTGCTCTATATCAAAGTGCTTACACTAGCATCTATAACCAAAACATAGTTTGCAGTTTGCTTCAAATCTATAATACCATTATCCAAACTAGCAAGACCAGCAATAAACCTAGACATAGTAATATTTTTATTATCATAATCTTTTATAGCACTTAAAGATGCACCAGCAGTATTAGCAACCTTGTATTTGTTTGCTTCAAGATTAGTATTCGTATTAAATGCAGAATCTTCTGTAGGGAATAGGCCTTTAGCTTTTGTTTTTCTTTTTATTGTAGCATTTAGAGATTCTATTGGATTTGTAGTATAAATAAGTTTTTTTACAGTTTCTAAATATTTAAAAACATAGTTTTTAATATGACTATAAAATTAGCTTATTTGGGGCTATTTTCACAGTCTGAAGGACTTGTTATAGGTGGTTAACCAACATCTTCAAATCTTAGACAAAGTACATCTACTATTTTTTTTCTAGTGATAAAATTATCAATATAAGTTAATCTTTTAATTAATCGACTTTTTGAAATAGTTCTAATTTGTTGGCAAAGTAGAATTGATGGAATTTCTAGTTCATCTTCTAATAATAATTCATTTGGATATATCTTTCTTCCATCTTTCAATGATGTTATTGGAATTATTGTAACAACATCGAGTAAATTCTCATAGTTATTTGAAATAATTAAAACTGGTCTTTTACCGAACTGTTCTCGTCCAACAGTCGGATTTAAATCTGCTAGATATACATCATATTGATTCATCTAATAATCTGCTCATCTGTGTATTGAAATTCATTTTCAATACTATTCATATCTTGAATATATAATTCATCTTTTGAAGCTTCTATCATTGCTAATTTATATTGCTCTTTCTTTTGTTTTTCTATCAAAAGCTGTAAAGCATTTGATACTAATTCTGAAAATGATTGATATTGATTTATAATATGATTCAATTCCAAATTATGAAATAATTCATCTCTTATAGCTACTGTTTTCCTTATCATAACTAACTCCTTACTAATAGTAATATTTAATTCATACTTTTATCATACCATAATTATTTAAGAGTTTGTTTAAGTTTAAGAAATATTGACCTATAACGGTCGAAGTGAGGAACACGGCGATTTAACGGCTTGATAATTTACTATTTAAGTATCTTAATGCGACACTTAAAAGGTCGCTAAATCGCCGTGGTAGCCTTGTTTCTCCTCCTCTGATTTGTTAGATGTCGGACTAATTAACAGCTTGAATTATTCAGAAATAGTTATATCACTACAAGTTACATTTCCTGTTGTTGTTAATGTTCCACCTGTCATATTTGAATTTGATGATTGCCATCTATCAACTGTAAGATTAGAATAATTACTACAATTTGACACATTAAAATCAAATGAAATTACTTGAGGAAATCCTTCTCCATCTGTTGTTAGTGTATATCCTGTATTTGTAGTATTTAATTCTTTAATAAATCCACCACTCAATGCTCTTCCTGCTCCACTTGTTCCTTCTGAACTATGTGAACCTAATATATTATTATTTTCATCAAATAATAAACTGATCTTATTTTTATACTCTGTTCCTGAATTATTATAAACTAAATCAAATTGAGCTATTTTCGCAGGTGTATTTGTAATAAATCCAAATGCTTCCATTGTATTACTTACCCAAGTTTGGTCTGCCATCGTAGCTTTTCCAGTTGAATATTGCACATCTCCTGTAAATTTACTTACATAAAATAAATTAACTGCTTTATCTGCTGTTACAAGTAAATTAGTTGGGAATTTTACTGTTACAGTATGAGTCACTGCACCTTGTGTAATAATTGTAGAAGCGTAGTCTGTTTCAGTTGTACTAAATTGCCAAGATGTAGTATCATCTTCTGGAACTGTAGTATTTGTTGAATAATATGTTGTACCATTATCAATAAATTTTACTTTTATTCTAAATCCCATTGGTGTCCATCTAACATGAGTATATGTTCCAACTGCTGGTTTTACACCTGATAAAGCTTGTCCTATTGATGTAGCTGATGAACTACTACCATTTAGTTTTAAATATTTTGTACCATCTAAAATTGTTATTATCGTCTTATCATCTTTAATAAGTTCAACTTTTAATTTGATTTCATCAATTTCAACTTGACTTCCACTTTCTCCAAATGCTCCAAATAAACTACTTCCAATAAAAAGTAATGCTAATAATATTTTTTTCATAATAAACTCCTTATTTTAATTCAACTGATTTAACAGTTAATCTATTCGTTCCATTTTTAACTATATCAATATAGTTATCCATGCTTGATTTTACATTATTTGTAGTTTTTAATGTATAATTTTTAGTATCTGTATATTGTCTAAAACCTGGAGTCTTCAATAAATCTGAAATCTCATTTTCCATGGCTTTAGTTTTTTGATTCAAATCAATATATGATAAATCATAAATACCTAAATCTTTACATTTTGAAACATCTACTGTCGTTGTATCACTTCTATTACTATCAAAATTTTGAAGTAATAATGCTATATTTAGAGTTTTATTACTTGGATTACTACTATTACTATCGCCTAAAGTATAGGGAGTAATTAAATCTCCTACAGGTGCTTGTCCTAATGATAATGTATTTAAAAAGAACTCAATTGTTTCCCCAGATTTATATTTAAAGCCACCACTTGCATCTGTATAACCACTTTGTGTAGCTGTTTCGTATTTTAGCCCATATACTGGTGCATCTACAAAAGTTCCTGTTTTTATATCATCTGTAGTGCTATTACTAGTACTACCACAACCACTTAAAATAAAAGTGGCACTTAATCCAACAAGCATAAGCTTTAAAAATTTATTCATGAAATCATCCTTTTTTTAATTGCCCTGTAATTGACCATAGGGAATTTGAAAAATATTTTATCATCTGTAAACTAAATATATACTTTACTATAGGGAATAAATAAAATGTTAGAATATTTAGATATAGATGATATGGATATAATGAACTTTAAAAAACTAGTGGCTTCTAATGTAAAGAAGATTAGACTTAAAAACAATATAACACAAAGTGAATTGTCTCAAATCATAGGGCATAAATCAGCAAGTACCATTGGTAAAATTGAAGCTAGTATTGACAATAAACACTATAATTTAGAACAACTGTATAAAATATCTAAAGCTTTAGATGTTGATATTTGTCAATTTTTTAAATAAATATAAACTTTTAAAATATTCCAAAACTTGACATCTAACGCCTGAGTTAAGCGACAAGGTGATATGACTCAGTAGAAATTTGGTCTTTTATCTAACTAACTTTAGAAGATAAAAGCTCGGTATTTTCGCAGTATAAACCTTGTTCGATTTCTACCAGACGGTAAAAGAACTAAATCTCAATTTATATAAAATATTCTATCAAATTTACCCTAAAATCAATATAATTTTAACCATCTTAAAACTACTAAAATGCTATAATATGACAATGATTAAAGGGTTTTAATGGGTATATATAAACAAGGATTATCGTGAGCTCAACAACTAATATTTCCACCAAGTTTGGATGAACTTATTGATGAAAATAATATGGTAAGAGCTGTTGATAAAGGTTACTATAGTTCAGTAGAGATAAAAAAGTGTGTTGATGATGGTATTGATACTATTGTACCATTAAGAAATACAGCTGTATAGATGGGAACATGAATATACTATAAAGATGAATACCAAAGAAGCCAAAGAAATAGTTTAAAAACGAGGCTCAATAGTAGAACATTCATTCGGAACAATAAAAAGAACTTTAGCTTGGGATCATTTTTTAGTTCGTTCTAAAAAAAAGGTACTTGGAGAAAATGCTTTAATAATGTTTACCTATAATTTTAGAAGACTTTTAAACCTAATAGGGATAGTTCTGTTCAAAAAACTGTGCTTTCAAGGAAAGTTTGCTACACAACCGCTATTCGCTACTTTTGCCATTAAAAACAAAGATTTAACCCAAGTAAGAAAAGATATAGAAGAATATATCTTGGTGTTTGGGCTTTTTTTGGTTTATTTTTTAAGATATGTTTTTTATTTCCAAATTTCTTTTGAAAAGTTACGATATTTTGAAAAATAACTTTTAATATGACTATAAAATTAGCTTATTTGGGGCTATTTTCACAGTCTGTGTGTTTTGTTAGATGTTTTGTCTACTAATTCAGCTGGATTTATTTTAAACTGTAACATATTGGCTGTTTCTCTTCCATTATCTCCACCTTTTCTTTGAATTGTAATATTTCCAATTTTAAAACTTCCTCTTGGAGTTATTCTTATCTCTCCATTTCCAAAGTGATTCAATACTTTATTAATTGGCTCTAATGCCCAATCAATAGTATCTGTATCTTTTAATCTTAAAATTACTAACATCCATTCAGCAGAAAACTTTCCTCTACCTTTTAAAATATCATTTACAATTAATGTTTTATTATCATTAAAAAACTTTAAGAAGAGTTGTTGTTCATCTTTTGAAAATTCATCAGTAAACATTCTTCTTCCATCTCTTGGATTATTAATTTTAGGTTTTTTCTCTCCAGTAAAATACTGTAATAATTCATACACATCACTTGGAATATTCCAAAGTTCATTATATTTCTTTAGCCATCTTTTATCAATTTGATTAAATCCTTTTGGATTTGATACAAGTTTTACTTGTAGATTTTGAATATCGGTTAAGCTTTTTAATTTTACTTCAATTTTTATCTCTACTTGTATATCAGCTTTTAATGAGCCTTTAACTTTTGAAGCTTGTACTCTTTCAATATCTGTTAAATCATAATCCATAGCTTTTAACCAAAGTTGTGCAAATTCACTCTCTTTCCAATTATTAAATTCTGCTATTGTAAAATCTTCATTTTTAAAACCATTTTTAGCAGTTTGTGAACCTCTATTTATTAATATTTCTTTTTCTATCATTATATTGCTCCTACTGATTTCATTAAATTTCTACTAATCTCTTCAATTACTGTTGATGTCATAGCATTACCTGATTGTTGTAAAAGTTTAGAATTTGATATTTTACCTTTTACTTTATTAGCATATTTTTTTGGAAAATTTTGTAATAATAAAGCCTCATACCCTGATAATTTCTTAAATTTTCCATTTTTAACATATAAAATACCATGTCGTCCTCTTCTCAATGTTGGAGTCTTTTCATGATAAATTCTTAAATCTGATTGTCTTGTATCTATAACGGTATATTCTTTTGATAAAAGATCATTTATTTTGTATTTATCTTTATTATATTTATTATCTAAATATTTTAAAAAAGTTTGATATGAAGATAATCTATCATCAAAAGTTAATTCTTCATCATCAATTAAACAATCTTGTAAATATTTATTATTTCCACTATATTCTTTTGGGAATTCATATTTAAAATTATCATCAATTAAATCTTTTTGTATTCCAACAAAATATACTCTTTCTCTCATTTGAGGTACACCAAAGTTTAGGCTATTTAAATTTTTATGAAATACTTTATATCCTGCATTATCTAATAATTCTAAAACAGTTTTTAATGTGTTTCCTTTATCATGATTCATTAAACCTTTTACATTTTCTAAAATAAAATATTTTACATTTTTAGCTTTAAGTATTTTAACTAAACCATAAATAACTTGTCCTCTATTTTCATCTTCTAATCCACATCTAGTGCCAATAATTGAAAATGTTTGACATGGAAAACCACCAACCATAAAATCAAAATCTGGTAAATCATCAGGATTAATTTTCATTAAATCCCCATAATTTTCTTCATTTTTACCAAAAAAATGTTTATATGTTATCTCTGCATCTTTATCAATTTCACTAAAACCAAGACATGACATACCTAAGTTTTCAAGTCCAATTCTACCACCACCGATTCCAGCACAAAAATCCATAAATTTAATATTTTTCATTTTAAACCAACTTTTGATTTTATCAAAAAATATTCATTTAACTTAATTATATTGCAAATTGACATATTTTTTAATTTATTTCTTTTTGTATATTAATTAATGATTTTGAATAATCAATATTAAAAAAAGTTTCTAATAGTTTTACTCTAGTTCTAATATTAGATGAATTATTTGTCCCTTGTTGAGAATTCAAATGATAATCATAATATAAATAATCATCTTCTAATAATGTTTCTGTTGATTTTTTATTAATTTCAGATACTGCTTGTTGAAATCTAACCAATGCTTCACGTGTAATATTATGTAGTAAATTTTGCTTTAATGCATCTTTTATTACTAGATAGTATATTGGTATATCACCTTGTCTTTTTAGTAATATATCTTTATCAATAAAAATATTATTTAAGTAAGATAATATAGACAATGTATTATTAAAATATTGTTTGATAGTACCTACTGTATCTTTTTTATTATTTTTAACAAATTTATCTAAAAATGATTTTGAAGTGTCAATAATATTTTTATTATTATTTAAGCAATCTTCTAAATAAAGTAATTTAACAGCAATTTCTAAATGTTGATAACGACTATTATTAACTTTTATTTTTTTAGTAAAAAAATCTGATGAAGCAAGATTTCTTATTCCAATTACAGCATCTCCTCCAATTGCATTTCTTTTTTCGGAAGCATTAAGGGGAACTGCTTCATTTAATCTTGAAAACATATCTTCAATTAAATCAATATCATCTGTTTGAACTAATATAATTGGTAAAGTAACAGAATCAAAATCTATTATAATTTTTTTATATTTGTCTTTTATATCATTATAAGCAAGTGAATTTAACTTTTTACTATCATCTTTAAAATATTTAAAGTCATCTGCTAATGTAAATTTATTATCCATAAATTCCCAAATAGTTTCTAATCGTTGTCTTCCATCAATTACAGCTGAATGATAAATACTACTATTAGTTAATTCATGAAAGTAAATTTTTGGAATATCATAATTATTTATAATTGAATCAATTAGTAATTGCTTTTTTTCTAAATTCCAAACTCCACCCATTCTTTGATAATCTGGATTAAGATTGATTTCCTCTTTTTCTGCATACATTTTCATGATAGTAGCATTTTGAAGTGGATTATTTTTAATTATACTCATATTAGGTTCCTTTTAGACATAACATCTTTAATACTTGATAACTCTGGAAATAATTGAAACTTATTTATTCCAAGCAGTGATAATTGTTTTAGAATAGTTTCTTTATTCTCATTTTTAATAATATATTTTATAATATGCTCTCCATTTGATAATTCTTCAATTGGTTCATTTCCTTTATAATGTATAGTAAAGACACCTTGTTGTGCTTGTATTCTTACATTATTTCTTGATGCAATGACTGCTATTGGAAGTGAACCTGTATTGCCTATATCTAATTTCATATTATCAATAGAATATTTTAAAACGTCTGTGTCATCACATGATGGAATGAAAAAATCTTCAGATGTATTATTTATATGTGCAATCTTATTTAATTCAGTTGGCTTTAGTGACCATACAACAGCATCAATTGAATTATTTATATTTTCAAGAGCAAAATATAGTGCAACAAGAGGACTTTCTGACCAATCCAATAATCTTGTTGGTATTCCATAGTGTTGCATTAAAAACATCCAATCAAAAGAGTTTGTTGGTTGCTTAGAAGTTAACATTATTGCATTTTGTTTAAATGCAGATAATAATGTTGTTTCTGGTGCAAATCTTTTTGTCTCTTTATCTCTAGTATAACTAGGTAATAATTTATATGTTGCATTGGATTGACCCCTATACCATACCGAGCCATTATAACTAGAATAGTCTTCTTCTAATTTAGTAATAAAACTACTTAATGATTCTACTTCTCTTATTTCATATTTGATTGTTTCGCTCATAATTGTCCTACATATATTTCTTTAATTATATCTAAAAGTTTATTTTAAAGTCATCATCTAACGTCTAAATTGAAGGACGGGGCGATTTAACGGCTTGATTGTTCGGTCTTTCAATTTTCTTAATGCGATACTTAAAAGTTCGAAAAATCTCGACTGTAGCCTCGTTCTTCTTCCAAGTCGCCACCTTACAACCTACTGAATTTCTTAATTACAACCAACTAAATACACATTAATTTATATTTTAAGTAATAATACCATTTTTATCACATTTCACACTATATTTACCACAAGCTTTTTCATAAACTTCTGCATTATAAATACAATTATTTTTATAAAGTGAATGAGCAATAACTATTAATTTTCTCATTACTGCTATTTGTGCTACAGTCGAATATTTACCATTATTTTTTAATCTATCGTAAAAGTTTTTCATTTGTTCATTATATTTTATTGCTACCATTGTAGCCATAAATAAGCTTCCTCTATAAAGTTTTATACCTGCTTTAGATATTCTAGGTTTTGATTTAACTGATGTGTCTGAGTCTTTAATAATAGGGTCAAGTCCAGTCAAAGATACAATTTGACCTTTATTTCATCTTTTCTAGCTACAGCAATAGCCTTAGATAAAATAATTGCATCTATTTTATCGCTCTTACTTCTATTGCCTAATGCTTTAGCAAAATTACTTGATTGTTTGGGATTTATTATAAATGATTTTATATTTTTATTTGTACAAAACTTTTTAGTTAAAAAGTAATAACTACCTGTTGGCTCGTAAACAAAAGTAAGTTTATCTAAATCTTTTTTATATAGCTTTTTCAACTTTGAATACAAAGCTTTAAAAGCTACAAGAGTGTTATCAATCTCTAAATTTAAAGAATTGATGGGAATATGAACCGAAATACTTGCTTTACTAATATCTAATCGAAAAGAATACATACTTAGAACCTCACATATTAATTTATTTGAGAGTTCGTTAGGGTAGGAGTTTTACTCTTACCTGATTTATATAACAACGCTATACTTAATTTTACCTCATGATATTCGATCTAGCAATATATTACCGATCCAGTCGCCACTCAAATTTTTAGTATAACTATCTGACTTGGATTGAAACTAACTAATCTTATTGTTTAAGAAAACTAGCCGTTTTACGATTTGTCCGATATATTATATTAACTTACTCTGTTATTTATGATAGCTAATTTGCTATGGGTTTATTATATGACGATTTGTTAGACATCATAGCTGTTTTTACAAATCTTACAATTCCAATACTCCTCACTACAAATACTTTCTTCATCCATTAATCTAAAAAAGGGTTAATTCCCCGTACCCTTGGGTCGCTAAAAAAGTTAGCTATAATAGAGATATGAGAGATGAACATATATACAAAAGTCATAGGGTATCTATTTTGTCAAGAGAATATATTTTATTATGAGAGATGAACATATATATAAAAGTCATAATAAGACTTTACTACTATATCATTTGGTATTTCCAGCTAAATATAGAAAAAAAGTATTTGATAATAAAATAGATAAAAAACTTAGAGAAGTATGTATTGATATATCTCAAAGATATGAAATTGTATTTGTAGAAATTGGTAATGATGAAGATCATGTACATTTTTTAGTTCAAAGTGTACCAACAATATCTGTAACTAAACTAGTAACTACAATAAAAAGTATAACAGCAAGAGAGATATTTAAACAATTTCCTCAATTAAAAAAAGAAATGTGGGGTTCAAGTCTTTGGACAAGTGGATATTATGTAAATACAGTTGGACTCTACGCAAGTAAAGATACAATTAAAAATTATATTAAAAATCAAGGCTCAAATGAAAAAGAATATGTCAAAATATATGATGGACAATTAAAGTTTGATTTATAGAAAAAGATACCCCGTACCCTTGGGTCGGTGGAGCATCATTTTTGGAAAATGTTCTAAATGATGATATTTTAAATCTTTTTCAAAACAAACTGTACAAAATGGTGTTTTATCATTTTCTGCCCAATACATTTTTCCATCAAATGATATTTTTTCTTTTTTATTAAGTTCTTCTTTTAAATTAAGTATTGTTTGTTCTTTATCTCTTTGTGAAACTTGAACTTCTGAAAGTTCTATTTTAATATCAGCTAAAGCACTAATTAAGTCTGCCATTTTAAGTTTTATTTCTGCTTCTTCAAGGGAAGTTGTGCTATTTTTAATTAATTTAGCAATATCTGTTGCTGTTTTAATGCTTGATAAAATTGTACTGATTTCTGTAATTCCTGTCATGCTAATCCTTTTGTATAACGGTTGAAGCAAAGAACAAGTGACCCTCAGTCTGTTTGCTAACTTCTTTTTATTACCATTACATTTTAGTTAATTTATGCTTAAAGTTTGATGGGTCACTTGTTTTCTTTCGGTGTTTTGTTGGGTGCTTTCGTGACTTTAAAGTTTTTTATTTCTTTTATATTTACTAGCGATAGTTAGATATATTTCTAAGTTCTTTAATATTCAAATTATTTTTAATATTTATCTTTTCATTGTTTATGAAAGTTTATTTTAAATTAGAAATCTATATAACTATTTTATAGCTTTTTAAGTTGTTGATTCTTTAATAAATATTTTTTATTTTTTAAAACTTTTTTTTAATGTTGTCACCCAACGACCGAAGTGAGGGACAATGGCGATTTAACGACTTGATTATTTACTCTTTTAAATATCTTAATACGACACTTAAAAGCTCGAATAATCGCCGTTGTAGCCTCGTTCCTCCTCCTCTAATTTGTTATCTTTTGTCTTTTCTATTTGTTTAATTTATATTTTTAAATTGCTGAGCCACTTGCAAATCAGCAAATAAGTTCATAATTTAGGTTTTTATTTGTAAAAAAAGTTGAATCAAATTTCAAATAAGTTATAATTTTATATCCTAAAATTTAACAGAAAAGAGATTCAACTTATGAAAAATATTATACCAAAATTATCTTCAAATCTTTCAAAAATGTGGCTTAGGATTATAAACCATGAAAATTGTTTATTTCCTGAGATAAAAGAACAATTAGGAACACTAAGCACTAAAGAAGAAAAATTAATAAAAATATTAGATTTTGCCCAAATAGAAAAGCATGTTACAATTGTAACAATTACAAACACTCCAAAAGATAGAGAAGAAATAGCAAGGGCATTTATTGCTAAATCAGTTTATAATATACAAACAACAAGAGATTTAATTCATAGACTGCATAGGGATAGAATATTGCGAGTATTATGTGGATGGAGATATAAAATAGATATTCCTAGTGAATCAAAATTTAGTAGAGTGTTTGAACAACTTAGTAATATGAAAATAGCTGAGAAAACTCATCAAAAATTCATAGAAGAATATTTGTCAGATACTATATTTATGTATAATGCAAGTGATGCTACAAAAATACCACTTAGGGAAAAACCTGTAAAAGTTGAGAAAAAAGAGAAAGTAAAAAATAAAGTTGGAAGACCTAAAAAAGGTGAGAAAAGAGAAGCTATAAAACCAAAGATTCTTGAACTTCAAAAAGATATGAAAACTACTAATGAGCCGACTGCATAATTAAAAAGTACTCATATATCTTATTTTTTCAAATATTTAAAAAAATCCATCTTCAATAAAATTAGATTCAGTCATTTTTAGGAGCTTTTTTAGTCTATTAAATCTCTTTAGCTCTATATTATTCATCTAACTACTTATAATCTTTGTCTTATTTGTCTTTGTCCTAATAATCTAAGATTAGTAGCTATACAGGTAAGGGTAAAATTCATATTATTTCTAACGAGTCCTATAAATTTTGTAGTTGAACCTTTCATCTGAGTTTTTATATCTGCAAACCTATGTTCAACTTTAGCTCTAATCTTATGTTTAGGTTTTTCATCTTTTCTTTGCTGCTTAATCTGTTCTTGGCTTAGAGTTTGTTTCTCTTTGAGACATACCATATTTTCTATATTTTCACTTTCTAAAAAAGTATCTATATCTTTTGAGTTATATGCTTTATCAGCATAAAGAGCTTTCATTCCATCTATATCTTTTACAAATGTTTTTACTGTGTCTATATCGTGAGTATTTGCGAAGGTAGTTTGTTGGGAGATAATAATACCACTTTGCTCATCTACTGCTATATGTACTTTATAGCCTTGTGTATATTGTTTTTTTGATGCGTGAAAGCCTATCCTTACTTCACTATCTATTTTATCTTGATGATTATAGCTATCTTCTTCATTCTTTATAATAATTTGAGAAGTCTTTATATCTTTAGTATCAATACCTTGTAGTGTATCAAGTTGTGCATTCTTGTATGTCTTGGAGTTATGGGCTTTAGTATTAAGAATTCTTTGAATCTTCTTTTTTGAAGGCTTTTTGGATTGAAGCTCTACTTCAAGTTTTATATTTAACTCAGCATTTATTGTTTGAATACCTTTCTTGTCTTCTTTGTATACTTCTTTAGTCTTATTTTTTATTTGCGTGTTATCACTTCTAATGAGAGTAGCATCAATTAAAACAGATTTTCCTTTTTTAGCTATCAGGTTTTTACTCTCTAATTGTTTATTTACAGAGTTAAATAATTTATCATAAAGTCGGTTCTTGAGTAGGGAATTTCTAAATCTACAGATTGTACTCTCGTCTGGTACACTATCCTCTAGGCTAAGTCCTACAAATCTAATAAAGAGTAGGTTTACATAGAGTGCATCTTGGGTGGCTCGATCAAAGAGATTGTAATACTTCTGGAGTAACAGTACTCTAAACATCAGTACATTATCATAAGCAGGTGCTCCAGCTACATTACTTTTAGCAATTCCATTTCTATTTAGTACTGGTCGTAATTTATCAAAGTCTATAATAGAGTCCAACTCTTTAAGAAATGAATTTACTTTTTCTAATCTTGATGTTACTGCTATATCTGAAAATGTATTGTTTGTATCTTTAAATGCCATTTTTACCTCTTCTTAGTGATGTTATTTTAGCTGAAAAGTGCTTTTAATGCCTTTAAATAGGTTGCTTTCTTGGATTATACTGTGCAGTGGTCTCATAATGATATGTTATCACTTGTATCAACATCATGTGGAGTTGGTATTAAACAAAATTCAAAAGGTAATAGAGAAGTTTGGATAGGTGGTAAACTTCATATTAGTGTTGTTGATGGAGATATACCAGTAGTTGCATTTTATAGTGGTGCAAATGTTCATGATAGTTCTGTAGCACTTCCACTTATAAATGAAACTAGCAAAAGAGTAATGTAAGTACTACCAACAATTTAAAAATAACTCAATAAATACACTATCTTAACAAGTAATTAAAGATAATTATGCTATAATACAGCATGAAAAATATAATAAACTTAACACCAAAAACAATAATAGAACTAGAAAATATCATTAAATATAATGATAAATTTAGAGCAAGAAAAAGAGCAGAAACAATACTGTTAAGCTATAAAGGTAAAACAGTAAATGAGATAGTTGAATTATTAGATTTAAAGCATCAAGCTATATGGAAATGGTTTAGAAACTTTAAAAAAGATGGTATACAAAGTTTATATGAAAAGTCTGGTCGTGGTAGAAAATCTCCACTTAGAGATTTAAATATTGATGATGTAAAAGCAATAGCTATAAACTGTCCATCAGTACCCATAGTTAATGCTAAAATTAGAGATAAATATAATATAAAAGTATCAAATGAAACAATGAGAAAATTTTTAAAAAATCTGCAAATTAAGTTGGACTCGAGTAAAAAAAGTTCCTCCTAAAAAACCTGATCAAAAGTTATATAATCAAAAAGTTCAAAAGATTATACAATATGAGAAGCTAGAGTCTAAAGGAAAGATAGATATATTTAGATTTGATGAAAGTGGTTTCTCACCTACATCTAATTGTCCTTATTTATGGTCAGAAGTAAATAACACAGCACAAGTTAAAACACTATCCATAAAAAGAATAAATGTTTTAGGTTTTCTTAGTAGAAATGGTACTTTAAAATCATATATAGCAGATGGAAGAGTTAATAGTGATAAAGTTATAGAAGTATTTGATGATTTTACTTTAATACTTACAAAGCCAACAGTAGTTATTCTTGATAATGCTAGTTATTATAAAAGTAAGAAGTTTAAAGCTAATTTATCAAAATGGTCTAATCGTGGATTAACACTATTGTATTTACCACCATACTCACCACAATTAAATATTATTGAAATACTATGGAAGTTTATGAAGTATTATTGGATTGAATATACTGCTTATTTGAGTTATGATAACTTACTAGAATATGTAAAAAAGATATTTGCTAATTATGGAACTGGCAAAGATGAATATTTTATTAATTTTAATACTTTAAAAGAGCAGTTATTAGATACTGAATTACTTTGTTTGAAGAGCATATAAGTTATGTTTAATTATATGGTAGTACTTATCTTCATGATTTACTTGATGCTGGATATGATAGTGATATTATTGCAGAGTATTCTGAAGAGTTAAATCATAAACCAATCATAGATATAAATCCTAAAAACTCTAAAGTGCTAAAAGAAAAAATAGCTTTAGCAAAAGAGAAAAAAGAAAAATTTGAATATTTAAATTTGACTCAAGCATCAGATAAACATCACTATAATCAAATAAGTATGGTAGAGCAAGTAAATAAATACTTAAAAGATGACTTCGGCTGTGATAAAATATACTATCAAGGGGCAAATAAGGTAGCTTGCGTTTTAGCATTTGGAATTTTATCTATTTGTATACATCAAAGTTTAAAACTTATTACATGACCATTAATCTAAAAAAGGGTTAATTCCCCGTACCCTTGGGTCGTTAACAAGTTAGCTATAATAGAGATATGAGAGATGAACATATATATAAAAGTCATAATAAGACTTTACTACTATATCATTTGGTATTTCCAGCTAAATATAGAAAAAAAGTATTTGATAATAAAATAGATAAAAAACTTAGAGAAGTATGTATTGATATATCTCAAAGATATGAAATTGTATTTGTAGAAATTGGTAATGATGAAGATCATGTACATTTTTTAGTTCAAAGTGTACCAACAATATCTGTAACTAAACTAGTAACTACAATAAAAAGTATAACAGCAAGAGAGATATTTAAACAATTTCCTCAATTAAAAAAAGAAATGTGGGGTTCAAGTCTTTGGACAAGTGGATATTATGTAAATACAGTTGGACTCTACGCAAGTAAAGATACAATTAAAAATTATATTAAAAATCAAGGCTCAAATGAAAAAGAATATGTCAAAATATATGATGGACAATTAAAGTTTGATTTATAGAAAAAGATACCCCGTACCCTTGGGTCGGTGGAGCATCATTAGAAATTTATATAAAAATACTGAATTTTACAATTTAACCATAAGGAATGGAGAAAAAATGTGATTTTTTAATAAATTTGGTAAATATATTGTAAATTATGCAAGTTAGAAATAATAACTATTTTTTTAAAGCTTAAAATAGTTACTATTAAGAATTATATATTTGATTGTGATTGAATTTGCAAGTAGCTCTGCTATATTTTAATCTAAAAAAGGGTTAATTCCCCGTACCCTTGGGTCGTTAACAAGTTAGCTATAATAGAGATATGAGAGATGAACATATATATAAAAGTCATAATAAGACTTTACTACTATATCATTTGGTATTTCCAGCTAAATATAGAAAAAAAGTATTTGATAATAAAATAGATAAAAAACTTAGAGAAGTATGTATTGATATATCTCAAAGATATGAAATTGTATTTGTAGAAATTGGTAATGATGAAGATCATGTACATTTTTTAGTTCAAAGTGTACCAACAATATCTGTAACTAAACTAGTAACTACAATAAAAAGTATAACAGCAAGAGAGATATTTAAACAATTTCCTCAATTAAAAAAAGAAATGTGGGGTTCAAGTCTTTGGACAAGTGGATATTATGTAAATACAGTTGGACTCTACGCAAGTAAAGATACAATTAAAAATTATATTAAAAATCAAGGCTCAAATGAAAAAGAATATGTCAAAATATATGATGGACAATTAAAGTTTGATTTATAGAAAAAGATACCCCGTACCCTTGGGTCGGTGGAGCATCATTTTTTATTATTCAAATAAAGTTGGTACAATAGATAGTATCAATAATATTGCCATAATTATATTAAATCGTCTTATTCCAATATCGCTTTTGATTAATTTTTTTAAAACTACTCCTCCAATAGCCCAAGAGTTTGCTGAAACGAATACGGTTAGAAAAAATATTATTGTTATGACTATAATTTGAGTTGTAGCATTTTCTACTGATGTAACATATACTGACATTGCAGTTATAATTTTAATCCAATTTTTTGGATTAATCCATTGAAATAAAACTATTGGCATAAATTTTAAAGGTTTTGAATTTTCATCATTTTCTTTAAACTTTGGCGTTGAGTTTGCTATTTTCCAAGCTAAGAAAAGTAAATATAGTATTCCAACTATTTTTAATATTGTAAATGCAAATGGATATATTTTAAAAAATTCTCCAAGCCCAAGACCTACAAATATTGTCATCAATGGAAAACCAATAACAACACCTAAAATATGTGGTATTGTTCTTTTGTATCCAAATGTTAATCCTGAAGATAAAAGCATAATATTATTTGGTCCTGATGTCATTGATGTTGCAAATGAGAACATAAATATTGATACGAATAATGTAAATGTAAAAGTTTCGATATTTTTTCCTTTTTTAAGATAACGGCAAAATTGAAAAATAAGGGAGTATAACTAAGTGAAAGTTTGGTCTTTAATATCTCTTCATTTATAAGATAAAAGCTTATGAATTTCGAATGTTACCTTGTTTTTTTCCAATAAATTGTTATGCTTGAATTACCATAAAAGCTTACGGAAAATATTTATATATTTCTCTTCTATGTTTTACTATTTCAACAATGATAATATCATTTTCTTTTTTGATACCAACTCTATAATCACCAAATCTGATTTTAAAATAGTTTTTACAACCTGTCATTTTTTCAACTTTTCCAATTTCATTTAAATTATTATAAGTTGGTAATTTATCAAACACAAATACTTCTATTGTATCAGCATATTCTATTGGTAGTTTTGAAAGTTCTTTTAAAAACTTTTTCTTAATTTTAACTTCCACTGAATATTATGAAGCTTTATCTTGTTTTAATGATTTATAATATTCTCTTGCATCTTTTAATGATAATGTTTCATTCTCATCATTCTCTTCCATTAGTTTATATAATGCAAAATTTTCTAATGTTTCTATAATTTGATTGTATGTAGCAATATCTAATTGTACTGCAATTTTATGATTTTGATTATCAACAATGTAGTTTGGGTTAATGCACATAATTTACTCCAATAATTTATTTATATATTATTGTATCAAAACTTAAGTGAATTTCACTTAAGTTTGAAATTTAATAGTTATTGTATTTAGTCAGTTGATACGGGACAAACAGAAGCTGAACTTACAGTGATTGCTGAACCATCATTATAAAAACAAATTTTATTTAAACCATTTGTTTGAGAACCAGTTAAAACACCATAAGCATATGCTGATGTAATTAATACGGCAATTGTAAAAATAATTCTTTTCATAATTTATTTTCCTTTCTTTGAAACTAACTAGTCAGTCCTGAAAAATAAACTTTTATAAAAATATAATTTTAGAAGACTTTTAAACCTAATAGGGATAGTTTTGTTCAAAAAACTGTGCTTTCAAGGAAAGTTTGCTACACAACCGCTATTCGCTACTTTTGCCATTAAAAACAAAGATTTAACTCAAATAAGGAAAGATATAGAAGAATATATCTTGGTGTTTGGGCTTTATTTGGTTTATTTTTTAAGATATGTATTTTATTTCCAAATTTCTTTTGAAAAGTTACGATATATTTAAAAAAATAGTTTTTAATATGACTATAAAATTAGCTTATCTGGGGCTATTTTCACAGTCTTAACGATTTGTTAGACAACTTACAATATTAATTTGTTTTAGAATTATCTTTATTATTATATTCTCTCTTTTTTGCGAAACTTTCTTTTATATATTTTTTTTGTATCCATTGCATAAAAATAGGATTTGAAATTATTTCTTTCCTTGTTAATAATTTAGTGACTTTATCTTTCATATCACTAGAAACTATATTTACTGTTGGTGTGATACCATCAGCTAATAGTGTAGATATTTTTGTTACTCCACAAGTGATACAAGTAACCCAAAATAAATATCCAGTATCTGTAATAAAATAATTATATCCAACAGGGCTTTTATCGGGAACTTTTTGAATATCATATTTTTCATCAATTTTTTGTTCCAAAATATATTCTAAATCTTTTAAAAAAAATTTCATATTAAATTCTTCAAAAAAATTATTAGAGTTATTATCAAATTTTCTAATATATTTTTTAGATTTAGTATTGAAATACTGTTGTTGTTCTATTGTTGATATACGAACTAATCCAATACTTTTATCAGACTTAAGTTGTTTTTGTAATGGATAATAACCTATTTTATTATAATATTTCTCAATTAAATCTGTCCAATATAGAAGATGTTCTAATCTAATAATATCAGCATCATTTTGAAAGTCATTTTCATAATTATTATAAAATTTATTTATTCCAAAAAATAATACTATTATCATAATTAATGCAATAAATGTAATTTTTAATATTTTCAACTTTTATCCTTTGCTTTGTCTAACGACTGTCTTGAGGGACAAGTGAACTAACGATTTAATAAATTTATCTTTCAATTTTACCTATTCGATACTTATAATCTTGAATTATCCGCAGTTTTAACTTGTTCCTCTCCTAGTAATTGTTATACATTATTGTCTTGTAATATTTTCTTCAAACTAGAAATTATTTCATCAATATTTGCCAAAGGATTAACTGCAACTGAACGAATCCACAATTTATCATCAAGAATACATGTTGAAAACATTCCTTGCGGTAATTGTTTAAAGAATCTTTCTGTAGTACAATTTAGCGGACGAAATATAGTAATAGCTGTTTGTGGAACTTCTAAAACTGATATATTTTTTTCTTTTGTAAGTTCTTCATAAAGCTTATTTGACATATTGATTGAATGCTCTATAAGCTCTACAATTCCATCTTTACCAAATGCAATTAATGTAGCTAGTAGAGGTATAGCACTTGCACCTCGAGAACCTTGAACACCTACATTTGGAGTTGTTAGATAACTTCCACCAAAACTTATTGCTTCATTTGAAGTTTTTATATCTTTAAATAAAACCAATGCAGAATCTTTAGGCTGAAAAAACCATTTATGTGTTGAAATAGAGATTGAATCAGCATTTTGGATATTGTCAAGTAATTTAGAATATTTTGAACTTAATCTTAATGGAGCTGCCCAAGCTCCATCTACATGTGTCCACTTTGCTTTTCCAATAAGTTTTAAAGAATCTATTGCTCCACTTGTTGTTGTTCCTGCTGTTAAAACTAAACAGGCACTTGATAAATCTCCAAGTTTTTCTGAATCTATTTGACCTTTCGAATTAGTTGGTACTTTTCTAAATTTTAGTCCAAGAATTTTGGCTGCTTTTTCTACACTTAAATGAGCTGATTGTGAAGTGACAACTTCTATAATATTTTTAGAATCTCTAGCAACCCAAATCGCTGTTAGATTTGCTATAGTTGACCCTGAACACATATGACCACCTTCCATACCAAAAAAAGGTATTAACCACTTAATAACTAATTTTTCAGCTTCAGTTGCAAATGGAGATACTGCTGGATGTAAAAGATTTTGATTTAGTCTTGCATTCCATAAAGCCATTGCCCATGTTATCCAAGGAGTTGGTGGATCCATATGTGCTAAAGCATTTTGTGAATCTAAATAAGAAGCATTACCTAGAACATGTGGGGCTAATAAATTTAAAGTATTTATTTCTCCAATACCTTCATTTGGACAATTATTTGGTAAATTATTTTGATTTGAATTAACTTTATTGAGTAACTTTAAAGCATATTCTAAATCGGGTGTATTACTAAAACTTGTTTCTTTATCTATCATTTATTTGTTCCTTTGTATAACGCCTGACTTGAGAAACAAGTGGATTTAACGACTTGAAACTTTTGTCTTTATATTCTATTTAATCGACATTTAAAAGCTCGAAAAATCGTACTTTCCACTTGTTCTTCTTACAAGTCGCCACCTTAAAACCTACTGAATTTCTTAATTACAACCAACTAAATACACATTAATTTATATTTTAAGTAATAATACCATTTTTATCACATTTCACACTATATTTACCACAAGCTTTTTCATAAACTTCTGCATTATAAATACAATTATTTTTATAAAGTGAATGAGCAATAACTATTAATTTTCTTATTACTGCTATTTGTGCTACAGTCGAATGTTTACCATTATCTTTTAATCTATCGTAAAAGTTTTTCATTTGTTCATTATATTTTATTGCTACCATTGTAGCCATAAATAAGCTTCCTCTATAAAGTTTTATACCTTCTTTGGATATTCTAGGTTTTGATTTAACTGATTTGCCTGAGTCTTTAATAATAGGGTCAAGTCCAGTCAAAGATACAATTTGACTTTTATTTGCTTTGGGGTAACTAATAAATAGATGAACTAATACAATACCTGCAATCTTACTGATTCCTAGAATTGTTTGTATATTTGTATATGCAGTTGATAGCTTATCATCTGCTTCTATAATCTCTTTTATCTTCTCTAAAATTTTAATCTCTTCTTCTTTAAAGGATTTTAATCTTTTAGTTATATCTCTAAGAGTATATTTATTACCACCCTTACAACTTAGGGCTTCATTATGATTACCTAGTGCTACTCTTTGTTTTACAGTAAACTTATAAAACTAATTTTGCTTTAAAACTTGCTGTGTATGTTGTTCTTTTTCTACTCATGGTATATTATCCTCTTTTCTTATCTTTATATTGTATATTGTCCAGTTTCACCACGTTATGGTTGCCTAGTTTCATAAATAAGAAAGTGATAGATTAAACAACATAAGTGTAAAATCTTTACAACACATAAGGATTTAAAATATGTCACAAACCTATCACTCTAATGCTAGAACAAACCAGCACATAAGAGAAATAATACAGAAATCTAATTTAACAAATGTTGAATTAGCAAATAATTATAATCTAAATATTAAAACTATCTCTAAATGGAAAGATAGGGATTTTATTGAAGATAAAAGTTCAAGACCACATAATATAAAAACAACTTTAACATCTTTAGAAAAAGAGTTAATAAAAGTAGTTAGGACAATGACTTGGATGGAACTAGATGACCTAGTAGATACAATGGTTGATATTATCCCAAATGCAAATAGAAGTAATATCTATAGAACTCTAAAAGCATTTGATATAAATAGAGTCCCACAAGAACAAAAAGAAAAAGCAAAGAAATTTAAAGAATACGAACCTGGATATTTGCATATAGATGTAACCTATTTACCAAAGTTTGATAAACAAAAGTTTTATCTATTTGTAGCAATAGACAGAGCTACAAGGCTACTATATTACAAAGTGTATAAAAACAAATCATCTAATAATGCAGTTGAATTTCTAAAAGTTTGTAAAGAGTTTTTTCCTTTTTACTTAACTCATATTTTAACAGATAATGGATTGGAATTTACAGATAAATGGGCAAGAGGCAAAGGAATTGTAAGTGGTAATCACAAGTTTGATGTAGAATGTAAAGAAGATAGTATAGAACATAGACTAACAGCTCCATATACACCACAAACCAATGGAATGGTAGAAAGAGTAAACGGAACTATTAAAAATGCTACAATCAAAGCCCAAGACTATGAAAATATAGATGATGTTAAAAAAGATTTAAATAAATTTTTGATATACTACAACTTCAATAGAAGACATGGTTCTTTAAGAAAAGAATTAAAAGTCAGAACTCCATTTAATGCAGTTCAAAGTTGGTTTCAAACGAAGCCTGAAATATTTAAGATTTTACCAGATGTGTTTCAAGATATTGTTTTTGGAATGGTACAACGTGGTGAAACTTGACAGTATATATTGTATCTATTGTAATAAAAATATTTTATTAATCGGTTGTTTTATCTGGGGACAGTATATGCTTTAGCAAAATTGGATGATTGTTTGGGATTTATTATAAATGATTTTATATTTTTATTTGTACAAAACTTTTTAGTTAAAAAGTAATAACTACCTGTTGGCTCGTAAACAAAAGTAAGTTTATCTAAATCTTTTTTATATAGCTTTTTCAACTTTGAATACAAAGCTTTAAAAGCTACAAGAGTGTTATCAATCTCTAAATTTAAAGAATTGATGGGAATATGAACCGAAATACTTGCTTTACTAATATCTAATCGAAAAGAATACATACTTAGAACCTCACATATTAATTTATTTGAGAGTTCGTTAGGGTAGGAGTTTTACTCTTACCTGATTTATATAACAACGCTATACTTAATTTTACCTCATGATATTCGATCTAGCAATATATTACCGATCCAGTCGCCACTCAAATTTTTAGTATAACTATCTGACTTGGATTGAAACTAACTAATCTTATTGTTTAAGAAAACTAGCCGTTTTACGATTTGTCCGATATATTATATTAACTTACTCTGTTATTTATGATAGCTAATTTGCTATGGGTTTATTATATGAGGTTTTGTTATCCTTGCACTACTTATATATTCAATTATTTTTAATATTTATTTTTTAAACCAGTAATTAGAATTTGATATTCATATTGATTTATATCTATTTTATTATTTATCTCTGTTGCAAATATTACATTTGCATCATTGTTTACATAGTTATTTAATTGCTCCATAACATCACCTATACTACTCATTGTTATTTTATCATTAATTATAAATTTTATATATAATCCTTGTGCTTCATTTAGAGCATTGTTTAAACTTTTTAATGTCGTATTAAAATCTTTTGAATATCCATTAAATCCAATACAATAGCCCTTATTGCTCATAATAGTATTAATATCATCATTATTTATAGTATTATCTATATTTTCAGAATCATTGGATTTATTAAGTAATTTTCTCATTTTTTGTAAATTTTGTTCATATCATATATCCTTATTTTATTTATGATAATTGTTTTAGTACATTAAATATTAGTTTAATAGTGTTTTCTTGAAAACTTTTAGAACCAACAGTGTCATTTAATTTGACAATATAACTAAATTGTCTTATCGAATTACTTGTTTCTTCACTTAATTCAGTTTTCGTATTTATATTTTTAAGATTTAATTTAAATTCTTGATGATTGTTTTTTACACTTTGAATAACAATACTTAGTGGAATATCATTATTTTCCCAACTATTATAATCTACACCAAAATATATTATATAATCTTTTATTATTTTAGAATAATTATAACCAACAGTATCATTATCAATTTTCATATTTGTATGTGAGCCAATATTGTTAACTAATGCTTCTAGTTTTTGTATCATTGTTGGTATAGATGTATTTGTAAAATCATTCATTTTTATTCCTTTATCATTAAATAGTTTATTTTCTTCTTCGTTAAATTCAATTGTTTTCATATCAAACCAATATAAACAAAATTTATAAAACATATTTATTTCTGTATTATCTTTATATATATTTGATTCTGTTATTTTGTTTATAAAGTCTTCCCAATAAAGTATTTGATTTGATACATTATTATAATCTTTCCATCTTGCAATAATTTCATCTTTATGCTTATATCCTCCAGGAATTAGAAAAAACAAGTTACTGTGTTTATTGTTTAAATAGTTTAAGTAGCTATTTGGTTGATTAGTGGTTAAGTTTGTATAAACTTTATTTTTGATTTCAAAAATAAATTCTTCATTAGTATCTTTAATTTTTAAAAATAAATCTGCTCTACCATTATCATTATTTAGTTTTACTTCTGTATTGAAATATTTATATTTTATTATATTTTTATCTAGTAATTTATTTTTATTATTGATAAAATCAATAAATAAATTTCTAAAACTATCAAAATATAATAAATTACAAAAATATTCCTCAAAAACTATTTCTTGATTTAGTACATTGTATAAAATTATATTTTCTCTATGTTGCATTTTAACCCTTTGATATATTATATACCAAT
>JAKZMJ010000032.1 GCA_030491005.1 Sulfurospirillum sp.
CGTAGACCCAAAAAATGACTTAGCATTTAAAAAGATATTTGGAAATGAAATAAGAAACTATCTTAGATATAAAAGCTACCAATCAAAATGGTAATCAGTTTATAGTTGAAATGAAAAAAAAGATTTAAGTGATTTTATAAAAGAAGTTTATACTATACTTCTGAAGCTTATATATCTCAAATACAAACGGCTATTTAGCTAAGTTGATGATTATGATTTAGGGTTGACATATCAAAGATTATAGTAATAAAAGTGTGTAAGTAGTAGTAGAAATTTTATTCTAAGAATAATAGATATTTTTAAGGTTTAAGATAAATGTATTTCCTTCAGTATTAGTTTTTATTTTTATAATAATTTTATGCTTATCACAAAATTCTTTTACTATATATAAACCTAAGCCAAAACCTTTATAAATAGAATTTTCTTGATAATACTTATCAAAAATAATAAATAAATTTTTAGTATCAATTTCTTTTCCTGTATTATAAATATACAAATTATTATTCTTTGTTTTTATAGAAACAATGCCATTTTTTATATTATTATATTTAATTGCATTAGAAATAAGATTATCAAGTACTATTTCAAAACCTTTTAAATCACAATTTAATTTAATATTTTCAACATTAATCATAATTTTTATATCATTTTTTGTATCTTCAAATTTTTTTATACTTTTTTGAAGAATATCATTTAAGTAAAAAACTGAGTTTTCTATTTTATCTATTTCTTTTTTGATTTTATATTCCATATTTTCATAAAGTTCTAATAAATTATTAGATGCCAAAGCAATACGTTTTAGTCTTAGTAAGTTTTTTTCATCTTTTAAATTCTTTTCTAGCATTTGAGTATTCATCTTTATTGTAGCAATTGGAATATTTATTTCATGAAGTGTTTGTTGTATATTTTTTTGTAAGTTATCATCACTTTTAAAAAGCTGATTTAATAAAGGCTTACTTAAAATATAAAAGAATAATAATGCAATAACAAATAAAAGAGTAAAACTTAAAAATAAATTTATTCTTAAATAGTTATTATGAAGTATTAGATATTGAGTAAAAATAATAAATACAATAATAAATGATAAAATAATAAAAAGTGAGATTAAAAAAGTTTTTCTTTTATAATTCAATTTTATATCCAAAACCTTTAATACTTTTTATAGAATCTTTGCCTAGAATTCTTTTTAAATTATGAATATATACTCTAATAGCTCCATTGCTATGATTATCTTCAAAATCCCAAAGTTTAGAAATAATCATATCTTTAGTAATGATAGTATTTTTATTTTTTAAAAAAAGTTCTAATAATTTTATGATTTTAGATGATACATTCATATCTATATCGTTTTTATAGAGTCTTTTTGTATTTGGATTAAATTTAATATCATCTTTTAAAATGAAAGTATCAAAACAATTACCACTTCTTTTAAGCACAGATTTTATTCTTAAAAGTAATTCATCTAAATCAACTGGTTTTTTTAAATAATCATCACAACCATTAATATAGCTTTGTTTGAGTGTGTCTTTATCTTTAAAAGAAGTAAGATATATACAAGGTGTTGTGTCTTGGTTTTTTCTTAATATTTTTAATAAATCTAGTCCATTTAAATCTGGTACATTAATATCAAATAAATATAAATCATAAGTATTTTCATAAGATAATTCTAAAGCTTTTTGCCCATCATATACCAAATGTACTTCAAAATGTTCTTGACTTAAAAAATCTTCTAAAGTTTGTGCAAACAATACATCATCTTCTAAAACAAGAATTTTTAACATGATTAGATTTTAAAATCAATATAATTTTGTCGTAAAGCTTCATAAGCAATAATAGATACACTATTTGCTAGATTTAGACTTCGTGCATTATTTTTCATGGGAATTGTTATGCAATTATCTTTATTTTTTTCTAATAAGTTTTGGGGTAGTCCTGCATCTTCTCTACCAAAATATAAAAAATCATTTTCACTAAACTTAACTTCAAAATAATTTTGCTGTGTTTTTGTCGTCGCAAAAAAATGCTTATTTGAAAGTGGATTTATGTTCCAAAAGTCTTCAATATTATCATATTCTTTTAAATCCAAATCATCCCAATAATCTAAACCAGCTCTTTTAACTTCTTTTTTTGTAATATCACCAAAGCCATAAGGTTTTATCAAATGCAAAGTACAATTTAAAGCAAAAGCCAATCTTCCAATCGTTCCTACATTTCCAGGTATTCGTGGTTCTAGTAAAACAATATTAAACATAGCAATAGATTTTTATCATATTATTTATTTTTATTATCAAATTGTTTAGCAAAACCTTCTAAGTCTTTGTGTTTTAAATCACCATTATAGATAATATCTTCAGGTTTTAAATCATCATCATGTAACATATGAGGTACTGCATCTGAATTTTTTAGAACATCTATGTGATCATTTAACTCATCTTCGCTATAAGCCATCTGCATATCAGCACTGATTACTTTTGGAATACTTTCAATTACTCTTAGTTTTTTCATTTCATCTGATACACTCTCCCCCTCAATAGTCACAATAATTCTACCTTTATCATCATGTAAATGATAATCGCAAACTCCACAAGATTTTATATCTTGTAATACTTGGTCTAAATTTTCTGGCAATGTTTTAACAACTATACTTGATATGTTCATATATTTTCCTTTAGTTTATTTTCCAATATAATATTTCATTCGTATCACTTGAACTATATAATTCATTCTCATTTATAAAAACTATATTTGTAAGAGTTGACTTATGTCCTTTTAGTACAAAATATTCTTCTTTTGTATTTGTATTAAAAATTGTAATATTATTATCTTCATCATTTGCAAATCCAGCTATTTTCCCACTTGGACTTAATCCAACACTATATATCAAAAAACTAGCTTTTTTATAATACGAAATAGAATTCTTGTTATTAAAGACAGCACAACGCCTATCTTTTCCTGCTGTTATAATAAGGTCATTTTTAAAATCAAGCTGATAGACATTATCAACATTTAAACCGACATAAGTCTTTATAATTTTACCATCTTTAACATTTATTTGTTTTAAATTTCCACTTTCATCTGAAAGAATAAGAGTAGTTTTGTCTTCATTTAAAATAAAATGTGAAAAACTAGATTGGGAAATTTGTTTATCCCATAATACTTTTTTATCTTTTAAACTATATAAAAATACTTGATTGCTTAATAATGCAAATATTATTGTATTTTCATTTATGAACTTTGCTTGTTTTATATATAGTTTTTTCTTATCTGATATTATTAATTCTAATTTATTTTTAGTATAAAGATATATTTTTCTATATCCCTTATTTCCTTGAGCAGTAATTAAAATCTTATTTTTATGCACATCAAGGGAATAAATCTTAGCATCAATTTCATCTCCCATAAAATCTTTTACTTTTGGTACTTTTATCGTTTGTATTAGTTTTTTTGTTTTTGTATCAAATATATTCACAAGGTTTTTAGATGTTCCTGCATATAATTTAAAATCATCATAAATTAAATCATTTACACCTGAACTTGCAATATATTTAAAACTTGCTTTTAGATCACTTGCCAAAGACAGATTAAAAGTTAATAAAAATAAACAAGTTAAAGCAAATATCAGTTTCATTATTGACCCTTTCATATACTTTTTAATTTAAAAGATAATATATGAATATTTATTTAATTTGATTTACTACATTATCAAAAAGAAATTGTAATGTAATTTTATTTTCTTCGTCTTTTTCAAAATAATTATAATAAATATAATAATTTGCAAGAACCTTTTTACCGTATTTTCTTGTCTCATTGTAGGATATTAACTCCATACTTAAGAAAGGTTCATACTTACTTTTATTTTTAAATAAACCATTTTTTAATTGAGAGTTCAAATATCCACCCCCTCCATTATAGGCATATGCCAAGAACAAAGGATGTTTTAACTTTCTTTCTAAATCATTTAGATGATAATTAGCATATCGTAAATTTGTTTTTATATCAAATTGTTGATATATATCATAAGGCTCATTTAATTGTTTTGCTATATGTTTTGACAAAAATGGCATAATTTGCATAGCACCTTGTGCAAATGAAGTAGAAATAGATGAAGGAATAAATCTACTTTCTTGTCTTGCAATAGCATAAACTAATGTTTTTCTTTTATTATCATATTGCTTTAAATATTCTTCAAATGGTGTGATAAAATAAGACCGCCTATAAGAATAATATTTTTCTAAAATGAAAGCCAAGTGTCCTACTGTTTCATTTGTAATAAAAGCACTCTTATAAAATTCCATCTTTTTTTGACTTATTGTTTTTATATTATTTAATACTTTAATCCAAGAAAATTGATTTTTTGTATCAAATTCATAAAGTATATATTGTGGTTCTTCTAGTCTTATAAAATAGTCTATATTATTTATTTTTGTATTAGTTAATTCTTTTGCATATAAAGAATAAATATTATTATCCCAGCTAAGGGCTAGTTTTTTTAATAAAATTTCATTTTTATTAAGTAAATATTGCCAAAATAAAACTTTGTCTTTATCCATTCTATAATATGCTTTTAACAAAGCATTATCTAAATACTTAGATGCTTTATTTAATTTATCATGTTTTATTGCATTAAGAGCTAGTAAAAAAGAAGATAAATGATCCAAATTTATATCATTTATATCAAGTAAAGATTTGTGAATATTAGTTAACTTTATATTAGTTATTGAATATTTTATAAACTCACTAAAATTCTTTTGACTCTTAGAAATTTTCATTAAAGTTTTATTTGGTATTTTATAATTAAAATACTTTGTTCTGTATTTAAAACCAACTCCAAAATATAAAGCATAAAAATTCTTTGTTGAAGATGATATAAGTTTAGCAAAAGGCATAGGTGAGGATATTATTTTAATTTGTTTTGCAAAGTTCGGATATTTATTTTTGACTTTTTTATATATTATTTGTGCATTATTGGAACCTAGTTTTGTAATATCGAATATACTCAAACCTATTTTAATACAAGTTGAGTAAGATTTAACTAGATTTTTGTTACTCATTCTTAAACATTGTGCAACTCCTAAAGTTTCATCATGTTTAAATTTTTTAGCAAAATTAATAAAAAGTTTATTAGTAACATTTTTACTCATACCTATGGCACTTAAAGCATCTTTAGATGTGATATTTGTTTGTAAAAATTGATTTATATAAAAATCTTTTGCATAAGACCTTGGTTTTGTTTTTAAAAACTCTAAGCTTGGTTTAAAATAAGATATCTTATTTTCTATTTTAAGCAATTCATTTGAAAAAACCAATGAAGTAAAAACAAAGCTAAAAAAAATAATCTTATTTATCATATACTACATACCTATAACTAATCTACCAAGAAATGTTTCTATTAAAACCAAAATCAAAATTATAATCATTGGTGCAAAATCAATATTATTATACTGCGTTGGAATATATCTTTTTAAAAATTTAAACACTGGCTGTGTAACTAAATGTATTATTTGCACAAGAATATTTTCTTGGCTAACTTTTAACCAAGATAAAACTACAGAAGCTATAATAATCCATTTATATAATGAAATTATCATAACAATAAGTATTAAAACTGAACCTACAAAAGCATCTAACATTTTACAATTTCTCCTAAATAATTTTTAATTAGTGGATAAATATCAGATAAATTTGGTCCATCATTCGCACCTGTTAAAAGATATCTTAAAGGTTTAAATAATGATTTACCTTTTAATCCACTTTCTTTACTCAAATAAGCTTTAAACTCAATAAAAGAATTAAAATATTTTTCTTTTAATATAATATTTTTTAAGGTATCAAACTCATCTTCAAATCCAACACACAACAATTTTTTAGAAAATATTAAGTTAAGTTTTGATTTTAATTCTTTTATTGTACTAGCTTCTTCAAGATATACTTTTGCTAGTTTTCCAATATCTTTATCATCAAAACCCAATATTTTAGATAATCTTATCTCATCTATAATTTCTAAATGTTTTTTATTAACAAATCTTAATTTACTAATATCAAACTTCGCTGCACTTTTTGATATAGATTTTATATCAAACCATTTTATAGCTTCTTCTAAAGTAAAAACCTCGCATGGAGTTTTATTGCCAAGCAATACAAGATAATTAGCAATTGCACTTGGAAGAAAACCTTCTTCTATTAACCATCTAATTGAACTTTCATCATCTCTTTTGCTCATTTTCTTACCACTTTGGGCATTTAAAATCATAGGCAAATGAATATAATTTATTTTCGTTTTATATTCTAATATATCTCTTATATATATTTGCTTAGGTGTATTTGATAAATGGTCTTCTCCTCTTATAACTGTTGAGATATCTAATAACATATCATCAATAGCACAAGCATAATTATATGTAGGAGTTTTATCATGTCTTAGAATAATAAAAGAATCTATATCAAAAGGTTTATAATCAAAATCACCTTTTAATAAATCAGTAAATTTAATATTAGATTGAGGTTGTTTAGCTCGTATACTAAAAGGTGCATTTACTTCTAATACTAGTTCATTAGATAGATTTTGACAAAAACCATCATATCTAAATGGTTTTTTTTCATTTTTTGCTATTTGTCTTAATTCATCAAGTTTATCATCACCACAAAAACACGCAAATGCTTTTTTTGTGGAAACTAATTGCATGGCTAGTTTTTGATGATATTTCAATGACTCACTTTGATAAATCACTCTATCGTATTCAATAGAAAATAAATTAAGAATTTCTAATATTTCTTTATCTTTATTTTTAATATTTCTTTTTTTATCTGTATCTTCTATTCTAATTATTAGTTTTTCATTTAATTGTTTTGATAAAATATGATTAAAAATAGCAACTCTTAAATTACCAATGTGCATATCACCTGTAGGACTTGGTGCAAATCTTAACAAATTATTTCCTTACTATTGAAAATGATAAATTATTAATCTCTTTATGAGATTTTATATAATTATTTAAATCTTTTAATTTTAAATTTTCAATATTGTCTAATTCAATCTTAGGATAATCTTGAGGCAAAGCACGATAAAATAATGTAAATGCTCTATTTAGCCTTTGTGATAAAGTTTCGCTTCTAAGAGGTTCACTTCCTATTAGGAACTTTTTTGCTGATTTTAACTCGTCTTTTGTTACGCCATTTTTTACAAATTCTTTAACTAAACTTATCACAAGTTCTTTTGCTTCATTTGTGTTTTTAAGCTTAGTTTGTAAATGTCCTGTAAAATACGAATGTGATTTATTAGTGGATATTGAGGCATAAGCAGAATAAGCAAGACCCCTTTTAACGCGTATTTCTTCCATAAGTCTTGAACCAAAACCACTTCCTCCTAAGATAAAAGAAGCCACTTTTGCCATATATAAATCTTCATCATTAATTTTCGTATAAAAAGGACTTGCAAAATAAATATATGCTTGTTGGGTATCTTTTAATATAATATTTTCTTTTGTTTTATCATTTAATGTGATATTTTTTAATACTTCTGTTTTACTTGTTTTTATACTAGATAAAAGAGTTTTTAACTTATCTTTTATTTCATTAAATTTAAAATCTCCACCTACAACTACGATTAAATTATTTAAATTTAAGATTTTATCTATAGAAGTTTTTATATCAGTTAGTTTAATTTTTGAAATAGAATCAATTGTTCCTAAGCTTGAATTCTCTAAAGCAGTATTTTTAAAAATAAGCTTTTTTAACTCAATACTTGCAATAAAATCATAATCATTTTCTTTACGCTTTAAATGTCCTGTTTGTATAGTTTTTAATTTTTCTAATGTTTTTTCACTATAGTTTGGGTCTTTTAGTAATTGATTTAATAAATCTAAACCAATAGTATGAACATCTTTTAAAGATGACAACTCTATAACAAAAGTTTCAAATCCTGTATGAGAGCTAAGTGAAATTGCATTTTCTTCTAGTTTTTGTGCAAATTTAAATGAACCTAGTTTTTTAGTTCCCTCATTTAATAATTGTGCACTTAAAGATGTGATACCACTTTGTGCTTTATCTTGAATATAACCAGAGTTTTTAAAAACTAATTGTACATTTAAAATAGGTAAACTATTATATTTTTCAAAAATAATAGGTACTTTTATATTATTAACTTTGATGTATTTAATTGTATTGCTCACTAGAATTCCTTGTAATGTAAATATTAATATTATTGAACGTAGTATCATTTTTATCATTTCGTTTTTATGCATTTTAATATCTTTCTAATATTTCATAAGCTGTATTTCGTTTTGCAGGATACTCACCTATATCTTTAATAAGCTCAATCATTTCATCTTGGTTCATGCAGTTTGTTGCCCCTGCTGCTGATACTACATTTTCTTCCATCATAGTACTACCTAAATCATTAGCACCAAATTTTAATGCCATTTGACCTATATAACTTCCTTGTGTAACCCATGAGCTTTGAATATTTGGAAAATTATCTAAATACAATCTTGCAAGTGCTAATAATCTTAAATATCTATTTGATGACTGAACTTCTAAGTTAGGTAGTTCTTCTTTTAATTTGGTATTTCCACTTTGGAATGACCACATAATAAATGCCCTAAATCCAGATGTTTCATCTTGTAAGACTCTTAGCATATCTAAATGCTCAATAATATCTTCATTGCTTTCAACAGTTCCAAACATCATGGTAGCTGTTGTTTTCATATTAATGCTATGAGCTAATCTATGAACATTAATCCACTCTTTTGCGTCCATTTTTTTAGGTGCTATGATATCTCTTACTTTATCGCTTAATATCTCAGCTCCAGCTCCTGGAATTGAGCTTAAGCCCTTTTTTTGTAGTCGTTTTAAAACTTCTAGTATGGATATTTTTGATACTTTTGCAATATATACTATCTCAATAGCTGAAAATGAATGCAGGGTAATTTGGGGAAATTTATTATGAATATGTTCAACTAAACCTTCATAATAATCAATTTTTAAATTAGGATGCACTCCTCCTTGCATTAAGATTTGAGTACCTCCAATTTTTAATAACTCTTCTATTTTTGTATCTATTTCTTCAAAAGTAAGAATATAAGCATCTTCATCTTTTTTATGCCTATAAAATGCACAAAATTTACAATCCACCCAACAAATATTTGTATAATTTATATTTCTATCAACTACAAATGTAGTTATTTTTTTAGGATGAAGTAATTCTTTCTTCCTACTTGCTAATTGTCCTAATTCAAGTAAAGAAGCATTTTGTATTAAATTTAAAGCATCTTTTTTACTTAATCTTTGGTTAAAATTGTAAGCACTCATATTAGAAACTAGACCCTAAAGAAAATTCAAAATTAGATGTGTCGTCAGTTTTCTTTTTATCAAGTGCATTTGCAAAAATTAACTGTAAAGGTCCAAAAGGTGAAATCCATTCAAATAACGCTCCTGCACTTGATCGTTTAATATCAGTAAATGCTTTTTTACCAGTCATTCCATAATCATAAAAAACTCCCCATCTCATCTTCATAGCATTACTTAAAGGAAAACTAAGTTCAATTGCACTTGCAGCCATAAATTTATAAGGGTCTTCAATTTGTCCATTTTCATTATTTGGACCAAAAGCATAAGACTTATATCCTCTTAAACTGCTAGTTCCTCCTAAATATAAAGAATCTCCTTGATGTATTTGTCCATTATCTTTTATATGATTTGCTTGTATTTTATACCTTAGAATCCAGTCTAGTTCGTATTTATCGTTTAAAGAATAAAAATATTTAAGATATAAAGAACTTTTTATAAACTTTGAATCCCCTCCTACTCCTGCGTACTCCATTGACATACCAGATTTAATACCATCTCTTGGAACAAAATAATCATCAGTATTATCAAAATTTAAATATGGAGTTAAACTACTTAATATATATTTTTTATTTCCATAATATTTTTTTCCTATTTTTTTCTTAAAATTATTTTGATAATCATAATTTTCTTTTATAGAGCTCAATTTATAAGTTAAACCAAGTTTTAAGTTTCTAAAATATTCCTTCCCTAAACCTATAGAAAAACCTTTTGATTTTTTTTCAAGTTCATAAACACTATTATTTATCTCTTGTTTGTCGTTATTTATACTAATATGACCATGATATAAGCTATCATAAATGGCAGGGTTTTTAAGGAAAATAGAAAAATCTGATTTTCTTTTTGATAAATCAGCCGACACACCTAAGTTTAATCCTGAACCGAAAATATTTTTATCTTTAATAGAACCACTTATCATTACTTTATCATAAGAACCAAAACCACCACCAAGTATTATATTTCCCGTTGCTGCTTCTTGAACTTTTACATGTAAGTTAATTTTATTATCTGATATTCTTTCTTCTTGAATGATTACTTTATCAAAAAAACCAGTTCTTTTTAATTTTGATGTTGAGTCTTTTAAATCTGTTAAATTAAATTTATCTTTGGGTGCTAAGTATACATTTCTTCTTATAACCTTATCTAATGTCCTACTATTACCTGAAATCTTAACATCATTGATAAATATTTCTTTTCCTGGAATTACATTAAATATTATATCAGTTGTTGCATTTTTAGAATCTTTTTTAATATCATATTTTATATCTGCAAAGGCATAAGATAAATTAGCAATTTCTTTTTTTATAAAATTAACATCATGTCTTAATTTTTTAATATTAAATACTCTATTCTTTTTTAATCTCAATTTTGAATATAAGTCTTTTGCATCTATAATTTCTGAATTAACATAAATAGTAATAGAATTAGTTGTATATTGCTGCCCTTCACTAATATGAAAATCCAAATTAGCCTGATTTGATAAAAAATCAACTTCTAAAAAAGGGTCTTTTATATCTATATCTAAGTAACCATGTTCTAAATATAGCTCTCTAATTCTAGTTGCATCATACTTTAATTGTTCTGCTTTTAGTTCACCATCATTTTGGGTAATAAACCAAGGAATAAACTCTTCTTCTTTATTAAATGTTACTTTTTCAAAATCATCTTTATCAAATTTTGTTGCTCCATAATAATTAACTTTTTTTATAATTATTTCATCACCTTTATTAACATTAAAAATAACAGATACTGATGATTGGCTTAGGTATTCAATTTCAACTTCAACAACAGAATTAATAAAACCATCATTTTCAAGTTTTTTTAATAAAAGAGATTTTGCATTTTTGATTTTTTTAGGGGAGTACATTGAACCTTTTTTTAGACCTACTTCTTTCTTGATTTTATTGATATCATCTTTTCTTGTTTTGTAACCATAAAGTTCAATATTTGAAATTGATGGTTTTTCTTTAAAAATTATTTTTAAATTACCATTATTATTTATTACAGAAATATCATCAAAATAATTATAAGCATAAAATTTTTTTATAAAAATATTAATTTTATTTATATCAATTTCATCTCCTACTTTATATCCTAATTGTTCATTAGCAATATTTTGTGAGATTTTCGTTAAGTTAACATATTTAATTGATTTAATTTGTTGTGCTTGTAGCATTAGTCCTAATAGTAGAAATAAAAAAGCATATTGTTTTTTCACAAGAATCCTTAAAATCTTTTTGAACAAAAATATATCTAAATTAAGTTTATATATTGTTGAATATAACTAATAATTAATTGACTTTTAGTTACAATCGCAAATTATTAAAAATGGGGAATAAATTTTGTTAAATATAAAAAATACTTTTATAGGTAAAAGTGCAAAAGATGATATATTATCAGGTATAGTCGTAGCCGTTGCTTTAGTACCTGAAGCAATAGCATTTTCAATAATTGCAGGAGTCTCACCACTTGTTGGTTTGTATACGGCTTTTATTTTAGGTTTTATAACTGCTATTATTGGAGGAAAAGCTGGAATGATTTCAGGAGCAACTGGAGCCGTTGCTGTTGTGTTGGTTAGTCTTGGAATTAAGGCAAAAGATGCTTTAGCTCCGCAGATGTTAAATGACTTGATATTAAATTCGCAATTATCATCTTATATTCTTCAATATATATTAATGGCTACTATTATGGCTGGAATATTTCAAATACTCGTAGGAGTATTTAAGTTAGGTAAATTTATAAGACTAGTACCACAACCTGCTATGTATGGTTTTGTTAATGGTTTAGCTATTGTAATTGCTATGTCTCAATTTCCACTTTTTAAAGGTGAGAATTGGATTATGTATGTATTAGTCATTTGTACTATGGTAATAGTGAAATTTTTCCCAAAAATTAGTAAAATAATTCCTTCTGGTCTTGTTGCAATTATAGTCATTTCTATTATTGTTATTTTTTTTGATTTAGATACTAAAAGAGTTGGAGATTTAGCTGATATCTCAGGAGGTTTTCCTACTTTTTCTATGCCTATTATGTATATTAGCTTTGATTCAATATTATTAATACTTCCTTATTCTATTTTAATAGCACTTGTAGGTTTAATTGAATCATTATTAACACTTTCTGTTTTAGATGAGATGGGAGGAAAAAGAGGTAGTGGAAATCAAGAGTGTGTAGCACAAGGTATTGGTAATATTACTTGTGGTTTTTTTGGAGGTATGGCAGGGTGTGCTATGATTGGTCAAAGTATTATTAATTTTACTAATAATGGCTGGGGAAGATTATCAGGATTTGTAGCTTCTTTATTATTACTTTCTTTTGTAGTTGAATTCCCAACATACATTGCCATGATACCTATTGCTGTATTAGTTGGTATTATGTTTATGGTTTCTATTGGAACTTTTGAATGGGAAAGTGGAAATAGATTTAGATTTATGCCAAATCATGATAGATTCGTTCTAATCATTGTAACAGTAATTACTATATATGCAGACTTAGCAATTGCTGTAATTACAGGAATTATAATCTCAGCACTTGTGTTTGCTTGGAAGCATTCAAAAGTAAGTGCAAGAACTTATAATAAAAATAAAGATACAAAAATTTATGAATTTGATGGACCTTTATTTTTTGGTTCAACTACATCATTTTTTGAATTATTTGACTTAGAAAAAGACCCACAATATGTGATACTAGATTTTAAAGATGCTAGAGTTATGGATATATCAGGAGTTGAAGCTATTGATACAATTACTAAAAAATATTTTGATGCAAATAAAAAACTAAAAGTTAGACACTTAAGTAAAGATTGTAAAAAGATACTTAAAAATGCAGGTCCGTTTTGTACCTATGAAGAAGATGATCCAAATTATAAAGTAGCAATTAATTATTAGATAATACCTTTATAATTAAAATTATAAAGGTAAAGAGATTTGAAATACAGCCCCTTCTTTAGAGTTTTTAGCAGTAATGCTTCCATTATTATAGTCTTCTATAATACTCTTACATATATATAAACCTAAGCCTGTGCCATTTATTTTAGAAGAAATATATGCTTTAAATACATCATTGATTATTTTATCCTCTATGCCCTTGCCATTATCTTCAATTTGAATAATTAGATATTCATTATCATCATAACAACTTATGTTTATTTTTTTATTTTTTATTTTATTTTTGATCATAGCATCACATGCATTTGTTATTATATTAACAAAAGTTTGTACTATATCATTTATAAAAATCTTAATTTGTTTATCTGATACGATATCTAAAACTAGTTCAATAGAATTGATTTTTAATACAGGTGATAATATTGTATATACTTTATTGATTAGTTCTTGCATATTTATATATTCTTGTTCTTTTGCAATACTATAAAAATCTTTAAAATCATCTATTGTATTATTCATATATATTAATTGTGATGAAATATCACTAACTATCCCATCAACAACTTTTTTGGTTATTTCAATATCCAGCATAGTATCAACTGTTAGCTTTTGAATGATTAATGATATAGTTTGAATTGGTTGCTTCCATTGATGTGCGATTAATTCAATCATATTTCCAATATTTGCAGCTTTTTCTTGTTGTATTAAGATTTTTTTTTGCAATAACAATTCTTTTTTATAAGTAATATCTTTTTTGATTATGTCAAAATAAATTAAATTATTATTTGAATCTAGTTTTCCTTTACCTATATCTTGTGTCCAATAAAACGAAGAATCTTTTTTTAGATTTTTTACTTCGCTATTCCAAGTTTTTCCATTTTTTATTGTAGTACATAATGTTTCGTATTCTTTATTTGATATTTCATCATTTGGAATAATATATTTATTATTAATTAATTCATTTTTACAATATCCCGATATCTCACAAAATGCCTTAGAAACATTTAGAACAATACCATTTACATCAATTCTAATCATTATAATTTGTTCATCAAACATTGATATGTTTTCATAAAACATTTCATAATCTAATTTTAACATTAAATTTCCTAATATTATTTTCTATAATTACTTTACTATTTTTCATCTTAGTTTATCTTTATAGTAAAAACATTCGATTCCTGAATTAGTTTTTACGACTATTGATGGTATAATTTTAGACTCAAATCCGTAAACTTTACAACCATGTGGTTTTAAATTATTCCATGTTACATAATAATGAGTGCATTTCTGACATACTATTTTTTTATTCATATGTAATGTTAGCATAATTACTTGAAACTTATAAAAATAACTTAACTTTATATTAAGTGATTTTTATATAAGATTATTGTTTAAGGGATATATAATGTTTACAAATATTAGCACTAAACATAAGTTGATTTTAAATATGCTTATCACTCAAGTTTTTTTTATCTGCATTAGCCTTAGTTCTTTTTTAGCAAATGGAAATTTAACTAATATTGTTTTAACAAATATTATAATTGGTATTTTACTTGTTATTATAAATTATTTTTTAACAAAAAGAATAATTGGTGGTATTGATAGATTTCATAATTTTTTTGATGATTTAGTTGATATTATGTTTTTAAAAACTTATAAAGTAGAAAAAGCTTCTTATACAAAAAAAGATGAAATAGGTTCGATTCTTGAAAAAATGAATACAGTACATGGTGAAAAATAAAACAATATAAAACTAATTATATTTTTATTTGACTTTGTATAGCTTTTCCAAGTGATAATATATCTACATTTTCTAAACTAACACCCGTTGGCACTCCTTGTGCTATTTTTGTAAAGTTTATATTATACTTAGATAAATTATCTTCAATAAAAAGCATAAAAGAATCATTTGATAATGAGGGCGTTAGTGCAAATAATATATTTATGATTTTATTATCTTCTATAAATTTTTTTAAATTATCTATTTCTTGTTTTTCAAGACTTGTAATAACAAAAAATATACCATCAAATTGTTTTGACTCATTGATAAAAAAAATATCTTTAGCACTTTGGACAAGACACATTTGACTTCTGTTTTTAGTGTCATCTAAGCATATTTCACAAATCTCATTTTGGCTCATTGCCCCACATTGAATACATTTTGTGATATTTGTAATCGCATTTTCAATGCAATGTGAAATTTTGATACCACTATAATTATCATTCATTACAATATGATAAGCCAATCTTTGTGCAGTTTTTTTTCCAATGCTTGGTAATGCTTCAAAAGAAGCAACTAAATCATAAAATTTTTCCAAACCTTTTTTCATAAAAAATTATATCAAATATTTATAATAATTTAGCTAAAATCTCTTAATTAAAATTAGGAGTTATTAATTGAGTGAAATTGATTATTATGAATTATTAGAAGTTAGTAGAAATGCTGATAAAACTGTAATAAAAAAAGCATATAGAAAACTTGCTATGAAATATCATCCAGATAAAAATCCAAATGATAGCAAAGCAGAAGAAAAATTTAAATCCATAAATGAAGCATACCAAGTATTAGGTGATCAAGAAAAAAGATCTATTTATGATAATTATGGTAAAGCAGGCTTAGAAGGTCATGGACAAAGAGGTGGTGGCTTTTCTGGAGGTTTTGATGATTTAGGTTCTGTTTTTGAAGAAATGTTTGGTTCAGCTTTTGGAGGAAGATCTCAAAGCTCAAGGCAACAAAGAAAAACATATAATTATAATCTTGATACCATGGTTGATATTCAACTTGAATTTAACGAAGCTGTGTTTTCTTGTAAAAAAGATATACAGTACTCCTATAAAACATCTTGTACTCCTTGTGATGGGACAGGGGCAAAAGATGCCAAGCTTAGTACTTGTGGGACTTGTGCGGGGCAGGGTCAAGTTCATGCAAGACAAGGTTTTATGACTTTTTCACAAACTTGTCCAAAATGTCAAGGTTCTGGGCAAAGTGTGGCAAAATCTTGTAAAAAATGCTCAGGACATGGATATAAAGAAAATACTGATACATTTGAAGTGGATATTCCTGAAGGTGTTAATGATGGTATGAGAATTAGAGTTTCTAATAAAGGAAACATTGCACCAGATGGTTCAAGAGGAGATTTATATTTACAAATTTCTGTTACAGAAGATTCTCATTTTATTAGACATGATGATGATATATATGTAGAAATTCCATTATTCTTTACCCAAGTTGCACTTGGAGGGAATATAAATATTTCAGGTTTAAGAAGTGAATTAGAACTTTATATTCCAGCAGGAACTAAAGATAAAGAACAATTTAAATTTCCAAATGAAGGAGTAAAATCTGTTCAATCTCACAGAAAAGGTGATTTAATAGTCCAGATTAATATAAAATACCCAAAATCTTTAAATATAGAACAAAAAGAACTTTTACAAAAACTACAAGATAGTTTTGGAATTGAAAGTAAATTACATGAAAAGAATTTTGAAAATATGTTTGATAAAGTTAAAAAGTGGTTCAGGTAGAATTATTACAAATTATAAAATCGCTAAAAATCGCTAAAAAACATTAATAAAGGAAGTCATATGTTAAAAAATTATTTAGACAATTTACCAAATAAAGATGGTTATTATGGAAAATTTGGTGGTTCATTTATTCCTCCTGTTTTAGAAGAGCCTTTTAAAGATATAATAAAAGCATATGAAGAGCTTAAAAATTCTAAAGACTTTATAGAAGAATTAAAATATGTAAGAAAACATTATCAAGGAAGACCAACTCCAATTTCTTATGCAAAAAATTTAAGCCAATATTGTGGTGGAGCAAAAATATATCTTAAAAGAGAAGATTTAAATCATACAGGAGCTCATAAATTAAACCACTGTATGGCTGAAGTAATTTTAGCAAAGCATTTAGGAAAGACAAAAGTAATAGCTGAAACAGGTGCAGGTCAACACGGAGTTGCCTTAGCAACTGCGGCTGCTTATTTTGGCTTAGAATGTGAAATACATATGGGTGAAGTTGATGTAAAAAAAGAATACCCAAATGTAGTAAGAATGCAAATTTTAGGTGCAAAAATAATTACAGTTACTCATGGACTAAAAACTTTAAAAGAAGCAGTTGATAGTGCATTTGAATCTTATATAGGTCAAGCTAATACTTCTTTATATTGTATTGGTTCAGTTGTAGGTCCTCATCCTTTTCCTATGATGGTTAGAGATTTTCAAAGTATTATAGGTATTGAATCTAAAGAACAATTTCTTGAATTTGATGGAAAGTTACCTGATAATATTGTTGCTTGTGTTGGTGGTGGTTCAAATGCTATGGGAATTTTTTCTGCTTTTATTGAAAATAAAGAGGTAAATCTTTATTGTGTTGAACCCTTAGGAAAAGGTAGTAAATTAGGAGAACATGCGGCAACTTTAACTTATGGGCAAGAAGGAGTTATGCATGGCTTTAATTCTATTATGTTAAAAGATAAAAAAGGTGAACCAGCACCTGTATATTCAAATGCTTCTGGAATTGATTATCCCTCAGTAGGACCTGAACAAGCCTATTTATATAGTATAAATAGAACTAAAATAGGTCTTTGTGATGATGATGAAGCAATAGATGCTTTTTATAAACTCTCAAAGTTAGAAGGTATTATTCCTGCACTAGAATCAGCTCATGCAGTTGCATATGCTATGAAACTAGCAAAAAGTCTAAATAAAGATAAAACTATTTTAATAAATTTAAGTGGTAGAGGCGATAAAGATATTGATTTTGTGGTTGAAAACTATCCTATGTAAAATAATTTTTTAATAAAAGAGTAAGTAGTAGTTTTAATGATTATTTAAAATTATGAGTTTCTAAAAATAATCTTGCTCTTTTATGATTTTTATCGTTCGCTTTTCTCATCCAATATTTTGATTTATCTAAATCTTGTTTTACACCCAAGGCATTAAAGTAGAAATATCCTAAATAAAACATAGCTTTTGTATTTTTTTCTTTTAGTAAATAATACAAGTCAAAGGCTTTTTTATAATCAACATTAGCAATATTGCCTTCTCTATAAATATCTGCTAATTTAATTTGTGCATTTTCATGCCCTTGTTTAGCTGCATTTTCTAATAAAATAACTGCTTCTTGGGGACTATATTTTACACTATTTGCTTTCATATAAATTAATGCTAGATTTGTTTGTGCTATTGTATTATTTGCATATGCAGCTTTTTCATAATAAAAAATTGCTTTTTTTAAATTCTTTTTTGTTCCTTTCGCAAAAAAATACATATTTCCTAAATTATTTTGTGCAATAATTACACCTTGTTTAGCAGCTTTTTCATACAAGAAAAAAGCTTTTTTTTGAGCTTTAAGAGAAGGGTCTAATTCATAAATCATTGCTAGATTTAATTGAGCTAAAGCATAGCCTTGTTTTGCAGATTTTTTAAACCAATATATAGCTTTTTCTTTATTCTTGTCTACAACTTGACCAAGATATAAGATTTGTGCCAAATTATTCTGAGCTATTTTATTACCTAAATATGCAGAACTCTCATACCATTTAAAAGCTTCTTCCTTATTAACTTCTACACCTAAACCTTTATAATTCATTAATGCTACATTATACTGTGCCTGTGCATTATCTTTTTTTGCTAAAATTTTAAATTCTTTATATGCTTTTTTATAATTTTGATTTTTGAAACTATTTATTGCATCAAGAAATGATATAGCATATAAATTCACAACTATACTAATAATAAATAAAAATCTCATATTAAAAATCCTTTTTAGCTTTTTAAGATGTAAGTATCAAATAAATCATACCATAAAATAATATTAAAAAATCAAGTTTTGATTTTAAGCTTAATGCTTGAATTACATTTTCTTTTATTATATTAGAATTTCCTTGTGAAAAATATGCCTTATCTTTTATTTTACCAAAATAAGATGTAGGTCCTCCTAATTTAATATTTAAGGATAATGCCATAGCAGATATTGGATATCCTGCATTTATACTATCGTGTTTTTTTCCAAATTTTGAAAAATTAAATAATGCTTTTTTTGACATAAAAAATATAGATATTAATATAGCTGTTATTCTAGCTGGAATATAATTTACAATATCATCTAGTCTTGCACAAAACTTTCCAAACTTTTCGTATCTTTCATTTCTATATCCTTGCATTGAATCAAGCGTATTTATTGTCTTATATAAAAATCCACCAATAATTCCAAATAAAAAAATATAAAAAATTGGTGCTATAATTCCATCAGAAAAATTTTCTGCATATGTTTCAATACTAGCTTTATAAATATCTTCTTCGCTCATATTTTTAGTATCTCTACTTACTAAAAGAGCAATTTTTTCTTTTGCATTTTTACTATTTATAAGTTCATAGACGCTATCATATAACATTTTTGATGATATACAAAAAGATGCTAAAAATGCTTGAAATAAAATATTGTCAATTAAACTTAAAATATAAACACAAAAATACACTACTATTAAAACAATAAGACTAAGAATAAAACCTCTAAAAATACTATCTTTATAAAAATACTTTTCTAAAAAAGATATGATAAAACCAATTATTACAATAGGATGAACAAAGTATTTATATTTATTAAATTCGCAAAAATAAAAATCAATAAAATAAGCTATGAATATAAGTTCATAATTGAAAAAACTCATTAAAATTGATCTAAGGCTTGTTTTAACTTATATAAATAATTTCTATTTTTAACAGCAATTCGTATATGATAATTATTTAAATAATCAAAATTTGAACAGTCTCTTATTAATATTTTATGTTCTTTAAGTTTATTTTGGAATTCTTTGGCTTTCATATTTTTTAGCTTTATTAAAATAAAATTTACATGACTTTTATATATTTTTTCAATAAAATCATAGCTTAATAAAAAGTTTTCTAAATATATTTTATTTTCGCAAGTTAAGTTTAAAGTGTTATTATAAAAAGTATCATCTTTTAATGCATCTTGTATGTATAAAGAATCAAAGTGTGATATTTTCCATAAAGGTTCATATATTTTTAAATTTTCTATATTCTTTTTTGACGAAAGAATTACACCTAACCTAATTGAAGCACTAGAATAAAACTTAGTCATTGATTTAAGAATATACAATTTATCATAATGTTTAATATATTTACTATATGATAAATTTTTAGTAAAATCCAAAAAACTCTCATCTATTAAAATAGTTGCTTTTTGTTTCATCCAAATTTTCATTAATTTATCCATATCATAATATAAACCATCAGGAGTAGATGGATTTACAAAAATCACTAAAGTATTTTTATTGATATTTTTATTTTCATAAATATTATCAAATCTATTGATTAAATGAATTTTGTAAGAAAATATTTTTGCAGCTTTTTTATACTCTAAATATGCTGGGGAATAAATAGTACATTGTTTTAAGTCTAAAAATTTCAATAAAGAAAAAATAGCTGAACTTCCTCCATTAAAAAGTTCTATTTTTTTACTTGAAAGCTTATATTTTTTAGAAAGTATTTTATATAGTTTTGTGTAATCTGGATAAGGTGAGATATCTTCTTGTGTAAAATCTAAGTTAATATTGGCTTTTATAAAATTAATATTAGAGGATAAATCAATCACATCTTTTACATTACAATTTAACTGCTTTGCAAACTGTATTATATTACCACCGTGCTCATAAGTTTTCATTTTATTATAATTTCCATTTAGATTTAAATTATTAAAATTATTAAATTTTAGCCTTCTGCTAGTATTTTTACTTTTCCATTTAAAAGTTCAATAAATAATTCTTTTTTGCCTAAAAACTTATACGTTCTTGTTTTGTAATCTTCATCCATAACAATTTTATACATATTTTGATTAGAAGAATTTGGGTATGGCATTACATTAATATTAGAAAATTCAATTTTTTTCTTTTCATTTCGTGAAAATAGTCTCTCTTTATATTCTTTAAAACGCTTCAAAGACATACCATCATGTCTTTTGAATTTTTTTGAATAAAAACTAATATATGTTTTTATATCAGATTGTTTCCATGCATCTCTCCACTTATAAATAGAGGCTAATATAATACTTAAATCTTTATTTGAAACATTTTTTATATTTTTATTGGAAATTAAAAGAACAGACTTATTTACATTTATATTTTTATCAAGTTTTTGCAAAGGCAAGTTATCTAAAGCAATACAACCTTGTGTATACTCATCTCTTTTTTTATTTTTATCAAGAGGTCTTCCATGTATCCAAATACCATATCCATTTTTTTTTAATGTTTTATCATAAGTATTAGGATAAGAAGTTACCAATGCTAATGGTCCATAAAATGAATCAAGTTTAGTTAACTTTGATGTTAAATCGTAAACACCTTCAGGAGTTTTTAAATCACCTTCAATTTGTTTATCTCCATTTTTTTCACCAACAATAACCTTATTTTTGGAAATCAAGTTTATTTCATTTGAGCTGACTTTAAATAAAGATATTTTTTTGTCTATTTTTTCAGTTAGTATTACATATTTTTTTGATTCATAGTAACCTAATTTAATATTTTTATTTTTAAAGTATTTTTGCCAGTATAGTTTATTTTTTAATTCATTGTCTAAGTATTTTTTTACTTCTTGTATTCCTTTTTGTCTGTAAAGATCAACCAAGTCAGCAAAGACATAATTTGTGTATAAAATCATAAATATAATAAATATTTTCAAAATATTACCCCAATTTTATTTTTTTTTAAATTGTGCAATTGTATAATATTTATTCTAATTTTTACATAAAGAAGCAAATTTGATTAAAATGATTATATGTACAGTATTAATGTCGATTTTTTTATATGCGAATAAAACTGAAGAATTAGCTTGGCCAAAGGGTGAGACCTTTCTAACATACTTGGAAAAATATAATATTTCTTTAAATTTATATTATAATCTTGAGAAAGAAGATAAGGAATTATGTGCAGAAATAGTCGCAGGTTCTAATTATTTTCAACTTTTAGATGAAAAAGGTTCTTTAATACAAGTTTTAATTCCAATTTCAGAGGAAATGCAACTACATATATACAAAAACAATGAAAATATTTATAAATTTAAAACCTTGCCTATTGTGTATCAAGAAATAGAAGAAATACTGAGTATAAAAATAAATAATTCACCTTATCTTGACATATTAAAAGCTACAAATAATAAAGCCTTAGCCGATGAAGTTTTAAGATCATTTTCAAATTCTTTAAATTTTAGATATATGAGAAAAGGTGATAATGTTGTTATTAAATATAAGCAAAAAATTAGACTTGGAAAATATTTTGGACAAGCTCATATTATTGGAGCATTAATTGAAATTAAGGGTAAAAAACATTATATATTTAAAAATGAAAAAGACACAAAGTATTATGATGAAAAAGCCAAAAGTCTAACAAACTTTTTTTTTAGAACACCTTTAAGTTATACAAGAATATCAAGTAAGTTTACAAAAAAAAGATGGCATCCAATTTTAAAACGATATAGAGCTCACTTAGGTGTAGATTATGCAGCACCACGAGGTAGAAAAATATATGCAGCAGCAAATGGACGAATAATATTTAGAGGGCGAAAAGGTGCTTATGGAAATACGATTATCATTAAACATAATAATGGTTTGAAAACCCTATATGCACATCAAAGTAAATTTAGATCAGGTTTAAGAGTTGGAAGTCGTGTAAAAAAAGGTAAACATATAGGGTATGTAGGTAGTACGGGACTTAGTTCAGGACCACATTTACATTTAGGCTTATATAAATATGGGCGGGCTATAAATCCTTTAAAAATTATAAAAATCACAAAAAATAAACTAAAAGGAAAAAGTAAAAAAGAATTTTTGAGATATACAAAAAGAATTATTAATATTTTAAAACAAAGTATTAATAATCAAGCTTTAAGAGTTACTAAACTTGAAAGAAATTCTTCTTCAAGTAATATTGACTTAAATAGTGTGTTATGACAGAACAAAATATAAAAAGAGGCTCAAAAGAATTATTAGCAAATATTGAAAATCTACACCCAAGTGATATAGCTAACTCTTTAAAAAAAATAGAAAGAAAATCTACTGATGATTTTTTTTATATACTAAAAAAACTTCCTGATGATATTTTAGGTGAAGTTATTCTTGAGCTTCCTGATTCTTTAAGAGAAGATGTATATAAAGAACTTTCAATTTCAAAATTAGCTGAAGCAGTTGAAGAATTAGAATCTGATGATGCCACTGATATTTTTCAAGAAATTGAAGAACATGATGAAGAAAAAGCAAAAAAAGTTTTTAATGCCTTAGAAATTGAAGACCAAAAAGATATAAACTGGCTAAAAAGATATGAAGAAAATGAAGCTGGTGCATATATGCAAACAGAATTATTTTCTGTAAATTTATCAGAGAATATCGGTTTATCAATTAAAAGACTACAAAAAAATAAAGAAGCAGGTGAATTGGATAATATTCATCAAGTTTTTATTGTTAATAATGAAAAATCTTTAGTAGCTTCAATTTTATTAGAAGATTTAATAATTTTTGATTTTACAAAAACCTACAAAGAAATATTATCTTCTTATGATAAAAATAGATTTAAACCTTATTTAGTTCAAGATAATGAAAATATTGATGAGGTAGCTAAACAATTTGAACAATATGATTTTTCTGTAATTGCTGTTGTTGGATATAAAAATGTATTAATGGGAAGAATTACATCAGATGATATCTTAGATGTTATTGAAGAAAATGCTACTGAACAAATGTATCAATTAGCAGGAGTAAGCCAAGATGTTGAAAATGATGACAAAATAATAATTACTGCTAAAAAACGTGCTATTTGGTTATTTTTAAATTTAGGAACGGCTATTATGGCATCGTTTGTAATTGGAATGTTTGATGAAACAATTCAAGCTTTGATACCTTTAGCAATTTTAATGCCAATAGTTGCGTCAATGGGTGGCAATGCAGGAACTCAAACATTAGCTGTAATGGTTAGACAATTAGCATTAGGAGATATTGATAAAGAAAATGCTAAAGATGCTATTAAAAAGGAAATCTTTATTTCTATTTTTAATGGTATTTTATTTGCTATTATTATGGGAATAATTGCATATTTTTGGTTTGATATGATAGTATTAGGAATAGTAATAGCTGTGTCTATGCTCATAAATTTATTTGTAGCTGGTTTTTTTGGTGCATCTATTCCCTTGGTTCTTAAAAAACTAAATATTGATCCAGCTGTTGGTAGTACTGTATTATTAACAACTGTTACTGATATTGTTGGTTTTTTTAGCTTTTTAATGTTAGCTAAAATATTTATTATATAAAATAAGAAGTCTATTATGTTAAAACATATAAAAATATCTATTACTATTTCTGTATTATACTTACTTTTTTGTCTTATATTTTTATTATTCATTCAGATAATATCTAATATACCAAGCTTTAGTCTTAGTACTATTCTTATGGAGTTTATTTATCTAAGCATTACAACTTATATAATATATATTATAATTCATAAATATTATGATAACAATGATGACAATATCGGATTTGGACTTCAAACTCTTATTGATACTTCTCCTGATTCAATTATACTATATAATGAAGATGGTGATATATTAATGTCTAATAATGTATGGCAAAAATTTACTAAGTATAATATGAATACAATTACTACAATTGAACAATTAATAAATAAAGTTTTAAAAAATAATCATATTCAAATCAAAGAAATATTATCTTTTATATATTTATTTGATCAAAAACTAAAAGATAAAGAAATTGATTTTGAAGATAAAAATAAAAATAAATTTATACTTAAATTACATTTATCAACATCTTTTATGTTTAAAAAAAGAAGAACTATTCTTTTGACTATTTTTAATATAACAAATAATAAAAATAAATATGTAAAAAAGATGCAAGAGCAAGAAAATATTTCTAAATTAAACATAAAAGAAATAGAAGAGAAAGAAAGAAAATTATTACAAAAATCAACAATGCTTGCAATGAGTGAGATATTAGAAAATATAGCTCATCAGTGGAGACAACCATTAAATATGATTTCAACAGTAGCAAGTGGAGTAAAACTACAACAAGAATTAGATTTATTAGAAGATGATTTTTTAACAGAGTCAATGAATCAAATAAATAAATCAACACAAGACTTATCAACAACTATTAATAACTTTAAGAACTACTTTACACCAAATAAAGAAATGTTCTCATTTGAATTTGAAGAAATATTGTATAAAACAATGCAAATATTAAAACCTAAATTTTCAAGTCATAATATAGAAGTCATAAGTAATATTGAAAACTTTAAAATTAAAAACAATGATAATGCTTTAATTCAAATATTTATGAATATTTTAAATAATTCAAAAGATGCTCTACTTAAACATAATCCAGATAAAAAATATATTTTCATTGATATATATAAAGAAAATTATAAAGCGATTATAAAAATAAAAGATAATGGTGGTGGAATAAAAGCAAATATTATTAATAAAATATTTGAACCTTACTTTACAACTAAACATCAAGGACAAAATATAGGAATAGGTTTATTTTTAATAGAAAGTACTATTGAGAAACATATGAATGGGAAAATATTTGTTAAAAATGAACATTATACATATCAAAATCAGACATATATATGTGCAAGTTTTACAATAGAGTTACCTTTAAAAGTTCAATAATTTGTTCTTTTTCTAAATTTTTTTCAATTTGTAAATTTAAAGCATAAGCAAGTATATTTTTAAATTTTTTACTTGGTTTTAGTCCTAAGGAAATAATATCTTTTCCACAAACTAATCTTTTTATAGCTATATTTTTGATATTTAATTTTATCGATACTTTTATAATATATTCAAATATATCTTTACTTGCTTTTTGATTGAAATTTTTTGACCAATATAATATTGCTACATCTTCTATATTTACATTTAAAGAAAGTTTTTTGAGTTTTATAGTTAAATTATTTTTTAGTGTAATTTCATTAAAACAATCTTGATATACTAATAAATTACTTATAATTTGTGTAATTTTTTTCTCATTTGTTACTTTAAATAAAAAAGTTTTAATACTTTTTGTACCTAAATTTTGACATAAAATACAATAAAAAAGATATAAAATTCTATATTCATCTTGTATTTGTAGCTTTCTAATAATTTGAACTAAATTATCCATACTTGTTAATATATGAGAATTTATATGATTATCAAATTCACAAAAATATCTTAGTATTCCAAGTTTTTCTAATAATATAAATGCAAGTGATGGTTTATTCGATTTAAGAAATATTTTTTTAAATTCTTCATAAATTCTCTCTTTTGGTAAATAATCTAAGTCATTGTTTATAAGCACTTGTTTACATAAATTAAAAGTTATTTTATCTAAACTTAGTTCAAATCTTGAAGAAAGACTAATTGCTCTATATACTCTTAATGGGTCTTCAATAAATGTTTTTGCATTAATATGTTTTAATATTTTATGCTTTAAATCTTTAATACCATCAAAAGGATCTAAAAATTCATTTTTTAAAAAATCATATCCTATTGAATTAATAGTAAAATCTCTTCTTAAAGCAGCTTGCTTATAGCTTAGCGTAGTATTTGTTTTAACCTCAAAATCTTGGTGCTTTAGACCAGTTTTTATCTCGCTTCTTGCAAGGGCAAAATCAAAATCAATGTTATTAATACTTAATGATAAAACTCCAAAAGATTTTCCTATAAATTTTACACTGGCATATTTACTTAAAATTGAAGAAATTTCTTCAATTTTATATATATTGAATATTTCAATATCATAATCTTTACAAGGAATATCTAAAAAATAATCACGAATACAACCACCAACTAATATTGACCTTGCCCCAATATTTTTTAAATCAACAAGTATTTGTTCTAATATAAAAGGTAGAGGCATTTTTTTATTTTGCAAGTTATAAACATCCAATATTAAGATTAAAAAGAATATCTACTTTTACCTTAAGCTAATTGTAATTTAGTTTAAAAGCGATAAACTTGCGAATTATTTTTATTATTATGCTCATATTCATCTAGTGGATATAAGAATGTAAATTATTTTACTTTCTATGTTTGAATATTAATATTATATTTGTCATTATTTACACATATACTACTTAATGTAAAAATAATTTTAATAAAAAAAGGAGAATAAATATGAAAAAAGTTACACTTAGTTTGCTTACGTGTGTTCTAGTATCGACGCTTATGAATGCAGATGATTTGCAAAAAGCATTTAAAGAAACAAAAATGACAGGTGAGTTAAAAGCTCAGTATTTTGATAGACCTCATGTAGATGGTAAAAATGATACAATATCCCTTGTTGGTGGAAATGTCAATCTTAACACAGGTTTATATTATGGTTTTGGTGCTGGGTTTACATTCCAAACATCTCACAGAGTTTCTAAGTCAATTGAAGGTAATACGAATGAGTACATTAACACTATGGATGTTAGTGGTTCTGTTTTATCACAGTCATATTTATCTTATAGTCTAACAGATACTATATTTAAAATAGGTAGACAATATATCACAACTCCTCTATTAGCAGGGTCTGGTTCGCGAATGATTAAAGAATCATTTGAAGGTATAACTTTAGAGAATAAAAGTTTGCCTAAAACAACTATCACTTTAGCTTATGTTAATAAGTTTCAAGGAAGAACAAATGGATTAGGAGATGCACCTAAATTTAATAATATATATAAAAATTCTACTCCTATACCTTTACAAGTTGCTAAAACTTTTAAAAATGCTTATACCTTATATGCAACAAATAATTCTATAGATAAATTAACACTAAGAGCTCAAATATTAAAAGTAAATGTAGATAAAAAAAATGCAGACAAAACAAATGCTGATAAAAGTGTTCAATATTTTGATGCCTCATATAATCTTTTTGGTGTTAATGTAGCAGGTCAGTATATTAATTCTAAAAATGCTAAAGTAAAAGGAAGTTTATTTGGTCTTAAGGCTAGTGGAAATATTGCCATGGTAAATATAACGGGTATTTACACAAATACAAGTGGGAAAGGAACAGTTTACTCAGGTCTTGGAGGAGCTGCTGATGCTTCATTTAGTGCTTTTCCTTTGCATGGTGGAGGTGTGACATATACAAAAGATACTAATACAAAAGTTATAGTATTAGCTACAAATATAAAAGGTGCGACTATTGTAGGATATATGGGACAAGTAAAAAGTGACCATAAAGTTGGACCTGCAAAATATACAAAGATTGATGGAGGAGGTGCTTTTGTTCAATATGCTTTTAATAAAAGTTTTTCAGCAAAAGTGATGTATGAACATGCTTCTTTTAATACACTTAAACATGCAAGTGATATGTTTAGAGTATATACTTCTTATAAATTCTAAGCTTAATATAAAATAAATACCTATAAAAATCCTTATATTTACTATAAAAAATATAAGGATTAATACTTTATGAAATTCATACTATATTTTAGTCATAATATCTTTATGAAAAATATAATTATATGCAATAAAATCGAACATCAAATCAAATATCAAATGTTCGCTAATGTTTAGCTTATGTGGAATTGATGAAGCTGGCAGGGGTCCACTTGCTGGTCCTTTGTGTGTCGCTGGCGTGATAATCAATGAAGCAATTATTGGTTTAAATGATTCTAAAAAATTAAGTGAAAATAAAAGAGAAATACTTTTTGACACTATTAAAAAAAATTGTTTTTATCATATAGTTTTTAAAAGTGCAAAACAAATAGATAGTTTGGGATTAAGTTTTTGTTTAAAAACTTCTATTGAAGAAATTATGAATACCTTAAAAAATAAAACAAATCATTTTTTAATAGATGGTAATACTTCTTTTGGGGTTAAAAACTTAGAATTTAAAATCAAAGCAGACGCAAGTGTTTTAGAAGTAAGTGCAGCTTCTATTTTAGCTAAGGTTTCAAGAGATAGATATATGTATTTGATTTCAAAACAATATTCAAAATACACTTTTTCTAAACATAAGGGATATGGTACTAAAAAACATATAGAAGAAATAAAAAAATTCGGATTTTGCAAAGAGCATAGGTTAAGTTATAAAATCAAAGCTTTACACTTAGAATAAAAATGAACAATACAGAAAACAATTCAAAAAAACTTTTAGTACTAAATAAGCCTAAGGGTTATGTGGTAACGAGATCTGATGAACTTGGTAGAAAAACTGTGTATAAACTTTTGCCAAAGTGGGTATTTGATGATGAATGGATGCCAATTGGACGCTTAGATTTAGAATCTAAGGGACTTTTATTATTCACAAGCAATGGTAAAATAGGAAATGTTTTAACCAAACCTAAAAATTGTATTAAAGTATATGAAATTTGGATTAGGGGATATGTGACAAAAGAACATATAAAAGAAGCTATTTGTGGAGTACAAAGTAAGTTTGGTTTACTTAAAGCACTTGATGTCGAAAAAATAAATATTGGTGGAGCTAAAACAAAACTAAAAATCACAATTGATGAGGGACGGAATAGACATATACGACGTCTTTTTGGTGCTATGAAAGACCCAAAATTTGGAACACCCTTGAAGGTCTTAGACTTGAAGAGAATTAGTATTGGAAGTTTTAAACTTGACATAAAGATAGGTGAATGGCGTTTTTTGTCATTGGAAGAAGAAAAAACTTTACTTAAAGATTTATAATTTAGATTTTCTTTTTAAGATATTTTAAGGTATTTTAATAAAAACTAGTAAAAGTAATAATTTATCAAAGAACGAGCTATCTTTTATCCACTAATCTTCCAACTTTTTCACCACCTAATATATGAAAATGTAGATGTTCTACTTCTTGTCCTCCATTTTCGCCAATATTTGTAATAAGTCTATATCCATTTTCGTTTAAATTTAATTTTTTAGTTAATTCTTGAATAAAACCAGTCATTTGCCCTATAATATTAGCAGGTGTAGTATTAAATGAAGAAAAATGTTCTTTTGGTATAACTAAAATATGAATTTTTCTTAAAGGATTTATATCTTCAAATGCTAGAAAAGTCTCATTTTCCATAATTGTTTTATTTGGAATATCACCACTTATAATTTTACAAAAAATACACATTATTTTCCCCTATAATTTTATTATAATATTATAACCAAACTCTAATAAATGTTTAAGTATAATCTATTTTTTAAAACAAATTAGTGATACAAAATACAGGAGAGAATTAAGTGGATAAGTGGATAGAAAAAATCAATAATACCTGTGATATTGAAATTTTAGAAACTATTAGAATAGATATTTTGGGTAAAAAAGGAACTCTAACAAATGAGTTTACAAAATTAAAAGATATTCCTAAAGAAGAAAAAAAAGAATTTGCAAAAAAATTAAATATTCAAAAGCATTTAATTACTAAAGCTCTTGATGAACAAAAAACTTTTTTAGAAAAAGAATTATTAAAACGAAAATTAAAAAATGAAAAGATAGATGTAACAAAATTTGATAACACTTTACAATATGGGGCATTACATCCAGTAGCAAGTACTATGGATACTATTATTACATATTTCCAAAATCTTAATTTTTCAGTAGAAGAGGGTCCTTTGGTTGAAGATGATTTTCATAATTTTGAGGCTTTAAATTTACCAAAATATCATCCAGCACGTGATATGCAAGATACTTTTTATAATAAAGATTATACTTTATTGAGAACTCATACTTCGCCTGTACAAATTAGAACTATGTTAAAACAAAAACCACCAATAAGAATGATAGCTCCTGGAACTGTTTTTAGAAGAGATTTTGACTTAACACATACTCCTATGTTTAATCAAATCGAAGGTTTAGTTGTAGACAGTTCTGATAAAATTTCTTTTGCTAATTTAAAACATATATTAGTAGAGTTTTTAGAATATATGTTTGAAGATATTAATATAAGATTTAGACCTTCGTTTTTTCCTTTTACAGAACCTTCAGCTGAAGTTGATATTTCTTGTGTCTTTTGTAAGTCTAAAGGATGTAGAGTTTGTTCTCATACGGGATGGTTAGAAGTATTAGGCTGTGGAATAGTTGATGAAAATGTATTTAAATCAATAGGATATGAGAATGTTTCAGGTTATGCTTTTGGTTTAGGAGTAGAAAGATTTGCAATGCTTAAACACAATATTGGAGATTTAAGATCTTTATTTGAAAGTGATTTAAGATTATTAGGACAATTTAGATGATTATTACAAGAACATGGATAGAAGATTTTTTAGATATATCAAAAATATCAACAAAAAAGTTGTGTAAAACATTTACTAGTATAGGTTTGGAAGTTGATAGTGTAAAAAATATTAAAATTCCAAATGGTGTAATTGTTGGAAAAATTATTGAAACAAAAAAACATGAAAATGCAGATAAGCTAAATATTTGTATGGTAGATATTGGTTTGAAAATCATTCAAATAGTTTGTGGTGCAAAAAATGTTAAAGAAGGACAATATGTTCCTGTAGCTATGGTTTCTTGTCAACTTAGTAAAGATTTGAAAATTAAAAAAACAATTCTACGAGGTGTTGAATCAAATGGAATGATTTGTTCTTCTAGTGAATTAGGACTTCCTATTTTAAATAATGGTATTTTAGAGCTTGATTCTTCTATTGGGGAATTAATTATTGGAAAGCAATTAAAAGAGTACTCTTTATTAAATGATGAGGTAATAGAACTAGAACTAACTGCTAATAGAGGAGATTGTTTAAGTATTAATGGAATAGCAAGAGAATTAAGCGCTTATTTTAATATTGCATTTAACGAACTTGATACTTCTATTTCTTATTTAAACTCCGCAATAGGACAAATATTAGAAATTGACTGTGATAGTAAAGTTGAAGCTTCTTTAGTCTTTAGTGCTATTAATTTAGAAAATTTTAAACTACCATTATTGCAAAAATTAAGACTTGGTATTATTTCTAAATTTACTAATAATGATATTCAAAATGCTTTATTTTATACTACTCATTGTAATGGAGTGATTTTTAATGCTTATTGTAAAAACGATACAAAAATAAATAAAAATAATTTATCTGTTTTAAATATAAAAAGAGACAAACAAAATTTTGATGTAGTTTATAGTAAAGAATTATTAAGTACTATTTGTGTTGAACATAAAGATATAACTTTAAATGATGATGAATATATCATTGAAAGTTCATATATAAATCCAGAAGTTTTATCAAAAAGAGTTTTTGAAACAAAAAAAACAACAGGCGATATTTATTATAAAAGCTCCAGAGGAAGTGAGCCAAATATTCAAGAAGGTATGAGTTTTCTTGCAATATTGCTTTCAAAGTTTGGTGTAAAATTCTATAATGGATTTAGAGTTTTTACAGAAGATAAGGAACATACAAATATTGATGTGAATATTGATAAAATCAATGCAATAATTGGACAAAAAATTTCAAAAATGAAAATAGAAAAAATTTTAAGCGCTTTAAAATTTGATGTAAAAGACACAGTACATAATATATTATCTGTTAAAGTACCATTTTATAGGCATGATATCAAAAATATCGCAGATATAACTGAAGAAATAGTAAGAATAATAGGTATTGATAATATTAAAGCAAAACCATTAGAAGTATCAGAAATAAAACAAATAAATCAAACGACATTAAATTTATTAAAAAAAAATATGCTAAGACAAAAAGCAGTTCAAAATTCCTTTTTTGAAACAATAACTTATGTATTTACAAATAAAGAGAATTTAAAAAAATACAATTTCAAATGTGTAAAAAACGAGCTAGATATATTAAACCCTATTGTTAATGAATTAAATACATATAGAAGTACTATTTTATTAAATTTAGTAGAAGCTGTTTCTAAAAACTTAAAATTAGGTTTTAAATCTCTTGGATTATTTGAAATAGGTACAATTTTTGATGAAAATAGAAAAGAAAGTAAGAAAATATCTTTTATTTTTTCTGGAGAAAAAGAAGAAAATAAAGTTTCCAATAAGGGAAAACCTAAAAATATAGATTTTTTTGAATTTTCTAAAAAAGTATTAAATACTATTGGTCATTTTGAATTAGAAACTATGCAAAAAATAAATAATAGCTTTATTCATCCTTATCAATGTGCTAATGTTATTTGTAAAGGAGTTAATATTGGATTTATATCCAAGCTTCACCCTAGTGTTTGTAATGATTTTGATTTACCTGATACTTTTATTGCAGAAATTGATTTTGACAAAATACAAAGTGATTTAACAATAGCCAAGACACATTCAAAATTTCAAAGTTCAAAAAAAGATTTAAGTATTGTTGTTCCAAAAGATATGGAATATTCTAAAATTAAAACTTTAATTAATACTATTAAAGATACAAATATTAAACAATTTAATTTAATCGATATTTATACTGATGAAGCATTAGGGGATAATGAAAGTCTAACTATTAGGTTTATTTTACAAAATGATAATAAAACTTTAAATGAAGAAGAAATTTCTTCTTCATTAGATAAAATTTTGAGCACTTTAAATAATAAACTAAAAATTACATTAAGACAATAGTTGATAAATAATAGATAAAAAGGATATAAATGCAATGTCTTAAAATTAAAAAATTAAAAAAACCTTTTAATATAGAAATTACTTCAATAGCAAGTGATAAGTCTATTTCTCATAGATGTGCAATATTTTCACTGTTTTCTAATGAAGTATCTTATATTAAGAATTATTTAACAGCAGATGATACTCTAAATACTTTAAATATCATCGAGCAATTAGGTGCAAAAATAAAAAGAAATGGTTCTTGTGTAGAAATAACACCACCAAAAGTTTTAAAAGAAGCTAATGATATTTTAGATTGTGGTAACTCAGGAACTGCTATAAGATTATTATGTGGTTTCTTATCATCCATTGAAGGTGCTTTTGTATTAACAGGTGATAAGTATTTAAATAGCCGACCAATGAGTAGAGTTACTAAACCTTTAAATTCAATTGGTGCTAAAATAGATGGAAGAGATAATGCACATAAAGCTCCTTTATTTATAAGAGGGACTAAGGAACTTGAATCTTTTACTTATGCTTCGCCTATTGACTCAGCTCAAATAAAAACAGCGATGATTTTAGCAGCACTAAGAGCAAAAGGTGTTTCAAGATACAAAGAAAGTTTTTTAACAAGAGATCATACTGAGCGTATGTTAAAAGGTATGGGTGCTAAACTTGAAAATGATAAAGATGGTTATATTAATATTTATCCATTAAAAAACTCTTTAAAAGCTTTAAATATTACAGTTCCTTGTGATCCTTCTTCTGGTTTTTTCTTTGCACTTGCTACTGCTATTATTCCAAATGCTAAAATAGTACTTAAAAATATTACGTTAAACCCTACGCGAATTGAAGCTTATAAAGTTTTAAAACAAATGGGTGTTGATGTTGAATTTATAGAAAAAGAAAATATTTATGAACCAATTGGAGATATAAAAATATCTCACAATAAGTTAAATGCGGTTACCATAGATAAAAATATACCTTGGCTTATTGATGAGCTTCCAGCTTTAGCAATTGCTATGAGTTTAGCTAAGGGAAAATCAGTTCTTAAGAATGCAAAAGAGTTAAGAGTAAAAGAATGTGATAGAATAAGTGTTGTAATTGAAAATCTAAAAAAATGTAATATTTCATGTGAAGAGTTTGAAGATGGTTACCATATTATAGGTGGAGTTTTAAAGGAAGCCAGTATTAATTCAAGAGGAGATCATAGAATTGCTATGTCTTTTGCTATTGCTGGTCTTGTTTGTAATATGAATATTGATGATAGTTCTTGTATCTTAACATCGTTTCCAAATTTTACAGAATTACTTGATTTATTAAAATAAAAAAGGAAAACTATGCAGGTTAAGTTAGCATCTTCATATGGATTTTGCTTTGGCGTTAAAAGAGCTATTAAAATAGCCGAAATAAATAAAGGTGCATCAACTATGGGACCTTTAATACATAATTTAGATGAAATCAATAGACTAAAAGATGATTATAAAGTTGGATTATATAAAGACATTAATGAAGTAAATCCAAATGATACTGTTATAATTAGAACACATGGAATTCCAAGAAATGATTTGAAGACATTAAAACTTCAAAATATTAAAGTTGTCAATGCTACTTGTCCTTTTGTAACAACTCCACAACAAATTGTTAGAAGAATATCTCAAAAAAATTATTCTATAGTTATTTTTGGTGATGAAACTCACCCTGAGGTAAAAGGTATTAAGTCTTATGGAAAAGATATAAACGATGTTCATGTGGTTACTAAAGTAGAAGAATTAGCTAATATAAAATTTAAATTTGATAAAATAGCAAGTATTGCACAAACGACTAAAAATAAAGAAGAATATTTAGAAATAGTTAATGAACTAATTTTAAAACATAGGGAAGTTAGAGTTTTTAATACAATTTGTGATGCAACATTTGAAAATCAAGATGCAGCTAATGAATTATCTAATGATGTAGATATTATGATAATAATAGGTGGTAAGAATTCATCAAATACTAAACAGTTACATAAAATTTGTTTAAAAAATTGTGAATCTTCATATTTAGTTGAAAATGACAAGGAAGTAGATATAACTTGGTTTAAAAATAAAAAACTATGTGGTATAACTGCAGGTGCTTCAACACCTGATTGGATTATTCAAAAAGTTGTTAACTTAATACAAAATATTTAATCTATTGTAAATAGATTTATACTCAAATTTATATTTTTATATAAAAATATCTATAATATTTTGTGGAATTTTGTGAGGTTTAAAATCTTTTAGATAGGCTACTTTGATATTTGTAGTAAACAAAAGCTCATCATTTCTAAATATTTCATGGAATATTAGAAGAGATGCTTTTCTTTTTTTAATTAATTTTGTATTTATATAAATCATATCACCAAATTTTGCTGGTTTTATATAATTTGCCTCTACACTTTTTACAACAAAAAATTCATCTTGTGAATGTGGAGATAAATTTCTTTTAAAAAACAATTCACTCCTAGCTCTTTCACAAAATTTTAAATAATTTGCATAATATACAACACCACCTAAATCTGTATCTTCATAATATATTCGCATTTTCATATTTTAAGCTCCTATTTAACATATTTTAAGATTGAAGTTTGAAATCTTTTTTAATGTAGATTAATCATATCATTAAAATAAAGAATTTCAATTAATTCGAATATTATTTTATAAGTATTTAATAAGAATAAATCCATTATCTAGCACTTAAATACAAAAAGTGCCAAATTCTTTTTAAACTTTAGCTTTCTTTTATAAAGTTGTGATAAAATTCCATTATAAAAATTAATTATTAGGAAGAAAATATGGCTAAACATAAATTTCAAACAGAAGTAGGACAATTATTACATTTAATGACGCATTCTTTATATTCAAATAAAGAGATATTTATAAGAGAATTAGTATCAAATGCAAGTGATGCAATAGATAAGTTAAATTATCTAAGATTAACAAATGAAGATATTAAAAAATCTTTACCACAAGATTGGTCAGGTAAAGTTACAATGTCTTTTGATGAAAAAGAAAAATCTTTAACAATTGTTGATAATGGTGTAGGTATGAATGAAAAAGATTTAATCTCTTCAATTGGAACAATAGCAAAATCAGGAACAAAATCATTTGTTGAAGCAATGACAGGTGATGCTAAAAAAGATTCAAATCTAATAGGTCAATTTGGTGTTGGTTTTTATTCAGTTTTTATGGTGGCATCTCATGTTGATGTTATTTCAAAAAAAGCAGGTGAAGATAAAGCATATAAATGGTCAAGTGATGGTTCAGGAGAATTTGATTTAGATGTAGTTACTAAAGAGAATGCTGGAACTGTTATATTTATAAAATTAAAAGATGAAGAAGCAGAAGAATTTGCTTCAAAACATAGAATAGAAAATATTGTAACTAAATATTCAAATCATATTGCTTATCCTATTTTCTTAGATTATAAAGAAGAAGTAGAAGAAGACTTAAGTGAGGAAGATAAAAAAGCTGGAAAAGAAGCTAAAAAAACAATAGAAGATAAACACGAAAAAATAAATGAAGCAACTGCATTATGGATGCAAGCAAAAGCAAAGCTTAAAAAAGCTGAATATAATGATTTTTATAAGTCAATATCTCATGATAGCGAAGATCCAATGTTAAGTATTCATACAAAAACTGAAGGAGTAAATGAATATACAACATTGTTCTATATTCCAAGTAAGGCTCCTATGGATATGTATAGAGCTGATTATCAACCAGGTGTAAAACTTTATGTTAAAAGAGTATTTATAACTGATAGTGAAAAAGAGTTATTACCTACTTATTTAAGATTTGTAAGAGGTATTATTGATAGCGAAGATTTACCTTTAAATGTAAGTAGAGAAATTTTACAAGAAAACAGAGTTATGGCAAATATAAAACAAAGTTCTGTTAAAAAAATATTAAGTGAAATTAAAAAATTAGCTAAAAAAGAAGAAGTATATGCACAATTTATTGAACAATATAATAGAGCTTTAAAAGAAGGAGTTTATCAAGACTTTACTAATAAAGATGCTATTTTAGAACTTGTAAGATATAAATCAACAAATAGCGACAAAATGACTTCATTAGCAGATTATAAAGACAGAGCAAACACAGAACAAAAAGCTGTTTTTTATATAGTAGGAGATAATGAAAAAGTTCTTAAAAACTCACCTTTACTTGAAGCATATACAAAAAATAAAATTGAAGTTCTAATATTAGATGATAAAGAAATTGATGAGATTATAACTCCTGCAATTGGAGCTTATAAAGAATGGACTTTAAAAGATATATCTTCTTGTGAAGCACCTGCTGTTGAGCAAAGCGAAGAAAAGAAAAAAGAAGTTGAGGAAAAATTTCAAGATATTACAAAAAAAATAAAAGATATCTTAGGGGAGAGTGTAAGTGAAGTTAGAGTAACAAATAGATTAAATCTTTCACCTTCTTGTGTAGTAAAAGATGGAAATGACCAAATGGCACAAATGGCACAAATGATGCGTTCAATGGGTCAAGAGATGCCAGAAACTGCTCCTATTTTAGAAATAAATCCAGAGCATGAAATAGTTTCAAAATTAAATTCTTTAAAAGATGAAGATATGATTAGTGATATTTCTTGGATTTTATTAGATCAAGCAAAATTAAGTGAAGGTATCAATATAACTGATGCAGTAGCATTTTCACAAAGATTAAATAGAATTACTACAAAAGCTTTATAAAAAGTTTTTGTATATAAAAAAGAAGGAAAACAATATAAAGTCATATTTGTTTCTTCTTTTTTAGCCACATAAGAATACAAAATTAAGCAGTTTACTTAACTTCTTTTATTAAAAATATAAAGAAGCCTATAAGCCAAATAGTAAGATGTTGCAGTCTTTACAAATCCTTAACTATTCTTTAATATCCAAAGCATCTGAGTGTAAATCTTCTTTTTCAAAAACTTTTCCACCATGTTTTTTAATGATATCTCTAACTCTTTGTCCTGTTATAACCTCAGTTTCAAGTAATTCTTTTGTCATTTCTTCAATAGCATCTTTGTTTTCTCTTAAAGATTTTAAAACACAATCATAACGCTCACCCAATAATTTAATAGTATGCTCATCTAATTTCCTAGCCATATCATCAGAAAAATCTTTATGTGATTGACCACCTAAAAATTGATTTGTTCTTTTTTCTAAAACCATTAAACCAGAAACATCACTCATACCATAAACAGACGCCATAGATTTTATAATATCAGTAGCTCTTTCAAGATCATTTCCAGCTCCTGTTGAAACTTCTCCTATAAATACTTCTTCAGAGGCTCTACCACCCAATAAAGTATCAACTTCAGCAATTAATTCATGTTTTTGCATTAAGTATTTATTTTCTTCAGGTGTGTTTAAAGTATATCCCAAAGCAGCAAGCCCTCTTGGCACTATTGAAACTTTATTTACTTTTTTAGCACCTTTCGTAATCTCAGCGATTAAAGCATGACCGCTTTCATGATAAGCTACGATTTTTCGCTCTTTTGGTGATATCCTTCGTGATTTTTTTTCAAGTCCAGCTATTTGTCTTTCAACTGCTTCTTTAAAATCAGAATTGTCTACTTGTGTTTTATTAGCTCTTCCAGCTAAAAGTGCAGCTTCATTAATAATATTTGCCAAATCAGCACCTGCAAGTCCTGCTGTCATTCTTGCTACATCATCTAAATCAACTTCTTTTGATATTTTAACTTCTTTTATATGTACTTTTAATATCTCAACTCTACCTTCAAAATCAGGCTTATCAACTAATACTTGTCTATCAAATCTTCCAGGTCTTAAAAGTGCAGGGTCTAAAACTTCAGGTCTATTTGTTGCTGCTAAGACTATAACAGGAGGACCATCTGTTGAGAAACCATCCATTTCAGCAAGTAATTGATTTAAAGTTTGTTCTCTTTCATCGTTTCCACCCATAGGTCCACCACTTGCTCTGCTTTTACCAATAGCATCTATTTCATCAATAAAAATAATAGCAGGGGCAACCTTTTTTGCTTGTTCAAAAAGATCTCTTACTCTACTAGCTCCTACTCCTACAAACATTTCAATAAAAGAAGATCCAGTAACACTTAAAAAATCTACTTCAGCTTCACCTGCAACTGCTTTTGCTAAAAGTGTTTTACCAGTTCCAGGAGGACCTACTAGTAAAATACCTTTTGGAATTTGAGCTCCAAGCTTTACATATCTATCTGGGTTTCTTAAAAACTCTATGATTTCTTCAACTTCTTCTTTTGCTTCTTTATTTCCAGCCATATCATCAAATTTTACATTTGGCTTTTCTGAGTCGATCATTTTTTTAGAAGATCCCATACCAAGGATACCTCCACCACCACCCATAGATTTTGACATTTTCTTAGCTAAAAACATCCAAATTCCGATAAACAAAAAAACAGGAAGAACCCAACCAAATAAAATATCTGCTAAAATATTTTCTTCGTTCATTCCACTATAAGAAACATTATGCTTCTCTAATAAGGGTACTAATGTACTATCAGGGATAACTTTTCTTGCTATATATTTTGTGATTTCATTTCCAAATGGTTTTGAAACAGCGATAATCTTTGTATTACCAATACCAACTTGTTCAATTTTTGAGCTTTTAATTAATTTTTTCAAATCAGAATATGTAACATTTAAAGTTTTTGATTTCATAGAACTAGACATATTTGAATTTGTAATATTTGATATTCCCGTTTCAGGAAAAATTGCTTTAAAAACAAAAATTGTAAGCATTGAAAATATAACAAAAATCAAAATAGGATTATTGTTAAAAAAATTATTTTTATCTCCATTATTATTTTTTTGTTCTTTCTTACTCATAAACTATAACTCCTTAATTTTTTGTAAACACAAGACTAATCCATTCGTTTTTACGAATTAATTTTACTTGTGTTAAATCTTTAAATTTTTCTAAAACTTTTTCTAAATATTTGTCCAAAATACCAGATAATATTAATATACCATTTGATTTTAAACAGTTTTTTAATTCTTTATTTATTATAATTAAAACATCTGCGACAATATTCGCAATTACTATATCATATTGTTCATTAGTTTCTTTAGCTGAGCCTATCCAATACTTATTACATTTAACATTATTTAAGGATAAATTTTTTAAGGCATCATTAACACATACTTCATCAGTATCACAAATATCAACTACACAATTCTTTTTTAAAGCTGTTATTGCCAGTATACCACTACCTGTACCTACATCTAAAACTTTATTTTCATCTTTAGCAAATTCATCAATTGCCATAATACAAGATGATGTACTCTCATGATGACCTGAACCAAAAGATAATGCAGGATCAATGATAATATCTATTTTATCTTCTTTTTTTTCGCACCAAGATGGACGAATAAAATAACTAGCAATTTCAATAGCTTTTACTGAATCTTGATATTGTTTTATCCAATCAATATTGTCTTTCTTAGTTAAAATAGTTTCACATTTTAAATTTAGTTTTTTTGCAAAGCTAAGTACACCAAATTCTATATGATTTAAGTTTTCTTGGCTTCTTATAATTAGTTCATCAGGTTTTTCTTCAATAGCTTCATCGCTTAAAGAATTAAGTAGATTTAAAAATAATGTATAATTATTTTTTGTTTTAATGACTAATTCAAAATAATACTTTGACAATAATGTCCTTTTTTTATAAATGGAGGTATTTTAGCTAAAAATCTTTTGAAGAATATTAAATATGAGTAAAAAAATTTTCAATTATATCTCTCATAACATTTTTATCTTTAATTGTATTTATAATATCTCTAAACTGCGTTGCCCCATTATACCCTTTTGAGTATGAATGCAATAATTTTCTAAACATAACAACACCATGTAAACCATGAAACTTTAAGACTTCATCATAATGTTCTAAAATAATTTCTTTTTTGAACTCAAGGCTTATCTCTTCAACTCCATATTTTAATTGATGAAAAATCCAAGGTTTTCCAATAGCACCCCGTCCTATCATGACACCATTTGCATTAGTAAATTCTAAAACTTCTTTTGCTTTTGTATAATCTTTTATATCTCCATTTGCAATTACAGGTATACTAATAGCACTTTTCATAGCCTTAATAGCCTCATAATCTACAGGTGCTTTATATTTTCCAGCTCTTGTTCTTCCATGAACACATACAAAATCAACACCACAATCTTCAACAGCTTTTCCGATTTCTATAGGAATTTTATCATTTACACCAATTCTAACTTTTGCAGATGTGTATTGTTTATTTGAGTATTTTTTAACTGTAGATAAAATCTCTGTTAACTTTTTTAAATCGCCCAAAAGATTTGATCCTGATCCATGGTTAAAAACTTTAGGAGCAGGACATCCACAATTTAAATCAATACCATCAATACCATCAATGTCATTTAATATCAAAACAGCATCACGTACTAATTCAGGTTTATTTCCTGCTATTTGAACAAAATAAGGATCTTCTGTTGGCGATTTTTCAATCATTTTTAATGTTTTTTCTGATTTATGTACTAAAGCATTAGAAGATATCATCTCAGATATTGTCAAATCAGCACCAAACTTTTTTGCAATACTTCTAAAGGGCAGGTCAGTATAACCTGCAAGTGGTGCTAGTATTATAAGTTTTTTATTAAAATCTAACTTTTTTTGCATTTAATATAAATTAAGATCATTTAAAGAATAATGTTTTCCTGCATCTTTTAAATCAAGTAATGCTCTAAAGAATACAAAATCTTGTTTTGTATAAGCAGATAAAATTTCTCTAGCTTTATCCATCATTTCTAAATCAAATAATATATATAAATATGAATTCATTGCAAGTTCATTATCTTTTGATATAAGTTCACAAAATTCTAATAGTTCATCAGGTTGTATTTCATTTTTATACATTTTAACAAGAGTGATATACTCTTCTTTTGTATAATCTAATTTTTTAACAAGTTCATATATCTCATCATTGCTTAGCCCAAATTCTTTATTTTTAATATTTTTTTCAAAAAGTTTTAAAGCCATTTCTTTATCTAAATTTATTAATGAATAAAATTTCTTAATTGTTGTCATACTTTTTTGCTCAAGAACATTTAAAAAAGCTTTTTTTATAATACAATTTGAATATTGTTTATAATTTTTCAAAATTTCCATACAAAAATCTATTTCCTTCTCTAGCTTATTGATATTATTTATTTTACTTAATGAAGAATTTAATCCCAATGAAATAACTTTTTCATTAATATACTTACCTGCTTTTATATTTTTAATATTTGCAACAATATTATTTAACTCTTTATTTGAAGAAGTAAATATAGTATCTTTAACATCAATATGAAATTGATTTAAAATATCAGCAAGGTTTCGATATCCTTTAGTTTTATATCTTCTTACATCATCTTTTTGCAATAAAAATACTTTTAATGCTTCAATAATAGATTTTTCATCTTTAATAAATGCAGAATCTTTAATATAATGCTTAGTACCATAAAAAACTAAATGAAGTACAGTAGACAGTACTAATACAACTAAAGGTAGGATTATCCAAATAAATAGTGGTAAACTTAAAGAATATTCCAATACACTTAATTCATAGTCTATAAAACCAATTTGACTAACTACATACAAGCCAACAACGATAATTAATAATAACGAAAGTCCTATATATATCTTAATTCCCATATTAATCCTTCTATTTTATTGTTCTTCTTCATAAATTTCTCTACAAGGAGTACAAAATTTTGCAAATGGTTTAGCTCTTAGTCTAGCTATTGATATATGTTCATCACACATCTCACAAACTCCATAAGCTTTTTTTCTAATTCGAATAATTGCATCTTCAATTTCTTTTAATTCTTTTATCTGTTGATTTGCAATAATGCCTTCTTTAAAACTATCACTAGATACTTCAGCATAATCAATTTCATCATTACATTCTGAATTTTTTAAAGAATCTATACTATCTCTGCTATCTTGAATAGTTTTAATAATGGTTTGTTTTCTATTAAGTAAAACATTTTCTAACTCTTCTATTTGTTTTTTAGTAGCCACGATTTTTCCTTGTGAATAAATTTTTTGATAGTATACAAAAAATCATATAAATTATTTATGATACGGATGATTATTTTTTATACTAAGTGCTCTAAAAATTTGCTCAAATAGTACTAGATGTACGATTTTATGTGCCATTGTCAAAGTACTCAAACTAATTATATTTGTACATTTTCTTAAAAAATTTTCTTCAAATCCATAGGCTCCACCTACAAAAAAATTGATTTCTGAATGATTTTCTAATAGTTTAGAAAATTTAAAACTATCAATTTGTTTTCCTTTTACATCTAAAGCAATGTTAAATTTTTTTAAATATGGTAAATAAGCTATAGTATAAGATTTTTTTGCTGTTAGTTCATTTATTGTGTGAGCTTTTGCGATATTTTTGTTAAATATATTATAAATAGTTACTTTAGCATATTTTGAACACATTATAATAAAATCTTGTACCAATTTATCATAATCATCTTTGGTAGTTTTTTGTATTGTATAAATATTAATTTTTATCACTTGATTTATCTTTATATAAAGCTGAACCAACAACATTAAATCTTATATTTTTAATTTTATCATCAATATGAACCCCACCAATAGCACAAACAGGTTTTTTTGATATTTTAGCTAGATAAGATATTTTATGTCCTAGTATATCCTTAACATCTTTTGTACTAGAAGTTCTAAATGCTCCTAAACCTATATAATCAATATCTAAAGTATTAGCTTCTAAGATTTCTTTTTCATTATGCGTGCTTAAACCTAAAAGTTTATTTTGCATTTTTTTCCTAAGTAGTAATATCGCTATTTTTTTATCTTTATGAATTTTGCTAAGATCTTCTTGTCCTAAATGCAAACCATCAGCATAGTGTATCAATTCTATTTTATCATTAATTATAAGAGGAATATTCACTTTCTTTTTTAGATATATTAAGTTTGTTTTTTGTAAAGCCAGATCAGATATTTTATCTCTATATTGTATAATTTTAACATCAAATTTTTTTATCATAGAAATAAAATTATCTAAATTCATATTTCTTTCTAATAATGTTTCCCAATCACATAAGGCATATAAATAATTATATTTATCTAAGTTATATCCTAAAATTTGTGTAAAATTATTCTTCATGTATCACTTTTTTATTAAACATTACTAATAAGTCACTAATAGTTTGTTTCATATCATTTCTATTTACAAGCATATCTATTGAACCTTTTTCAAGCAAAAATTCAGCTTTTTGAAAACCATCAGGTAAATCAGAACCAATTGTTTGCTTAATCACTCTTTGTCCTGCAAAACCAATTAAAGCACCAGGCTCTGCCATAATAATATCTCCTAAGAATGCAAAAGAAGCAGATACTCCTCCCATAGTAGGATCTGTTAATACTGATATGAAAGGTAGTTTAGCAAGATCCATTCTTTTTAAAGCAGCTGATGTTTTAGCCATTTGCATTAATGCAAATGTAGACTCTTGCATTCTAGCTCCTCCAGATGCTGAAACTATTATTAAACCTTCTTGTTTCTCTAAAGCTCTATTAATTGACCTAACAATTTTTTCACCCTCAACAGAACCTAAAGACCCTCCCATAAATGAGAAATCAAAAACGACTATTTGAACATTTACTCCATTCATAGTACACTCACCACTAATAACAGCAGAGTATCGTCCTGTTTTTGCATAGGCATCTTCAACTCTTTTTTTATACGACTTTTTATCTACAAATTTTAAAGGATCTGTTGGTTTTAAGTCTTTATCATATTCTACAAATGAACCTTCATCACTTAAAAGTTCTATTCTTGCTTTTGCTCCAATTCTCATATGAAAATTACATTTAGGACAAATATGATTTTGATTTGAAACTTCCTTGAAAAACATTAACGAATTACACTCAGGGCATTTAATCCAATGTGAGGGTGCATCATTTTTATTTGCTTGTTCTTTTGTTTTATCAAACGAAATTTTATTAAATAAATTTTTTAAATCCATCTCATAGCCTTTATTTTAATATTTTAAATTTATCAAGTTCATCTAATTTTTCCCAAGGATAATCACTTTGACCTACTTGACCCCTTGCTGCTACATCTGCAAACATAAAGGTTTCAGCACTTGGTTTATCTAAAGAGAATTTTTGAGTAATCCACTTTGGTGTTAATGAAAAGTTTTCCATTATAAATGAAGACAATTCATCATCATTTGCACTTGTAAATGTTCCAAAAGTATCAACTGAAACTGAAGTTGGTTTTGCTACTCCAATTGCATAAGAAATTTGTACAGTACACTTTAGCGCAAGTTTTGAAGCAACTATATGTTTAGCTAACCAACGTGCTACATAAAGTCCAGATCTATCAACCTTTGTATAATCTTTTGAACTTTGAGCTCCACCTCCTATAGGGGAATATCCTCCATAAGTATCAACGATTAGTTTTCTTCCAGTTAACCCACTGTCATGAAGTGAAGAGTGATTAACATATCTCCCCGTAGGATTAATGTGAATAATTGTATCTTCTTTTATATATAAAGAAGTAGGAAGTCCAGTATCATCAATTAATCCTTGAATTAACTCCCTTACTTCTTCGATTTTCATACTTTGGACACAAGGAGCAGATACAACAATAGTATGTATTCTTTGAGCTTTACAATTCTCAAAATTATTTTTATTACCATAATCTAAAGTAACTTGTGTTTTAATATCAACACCTAATTTATGATTATGATTTAAGGCATAATTATATACTTTATTCATTATCATTCTTGCATATGTAATGGCTGCTGGCATAAAATCTGATGTTTCATTTGAAGCAAAACCAAACATAATACCTTGATCTCCTGCACCAATTTCACCTGTACTTTGATCAACACCTTGGTTTATATCAGCACTTTGTTGATTTAATAGAACTTGAACTTTCACATCATCAGGATGTAAACATTGTTTTTTGCTAAAAGATGATTTACCATCATAGCCTATTTTTTTTAAAGCTTTTTTAACGATTTGTGTATAATCTTCGTCGCTTAATTTTTTATTAGATTTAACTTCTCCACCAATAATTATATGCTTTCCTGCTACGAATACTTCACTAGCAACTCTACTATTTGGATCGCTTATAATTAATGTATCTACGATACTATCAGCTATTATATCAGCACATTTATCAGGATGACCTGGACTTACTACTTCACTAGTAAATAAATATTTTGTTTTGTTTTCCATGTTTGTTTTCCTATTTTGTTTTCCATGTTTGTTTTCCATTAAACATAAGTATTTTTTTAAAATTATATATATTCAATAGTTGTTCTTGATTACTCAACAGTAACAGATTTTGCCAAGTTTCTTGGCATATCTACATCATTTTTTAGTCTTATTGCTATTTCTAAAGATAATAATTGCAAGACTACTAACATTTCAAAAAATTCCAACATATAATGTTCGGCTTTTTTTGTTTTAATAAAATCATCACTTAAGTCAAAATCTAAAGGAGAAATAACACAAATAGTACTATCTCTTGCACTTAATTCTTCTACATTTGATTTAATCTTATCATATAATAAATTCTGAGGCATTAAAGCAATAGTAAATAATTCTGAATCCACTAAAGCAATGGGTCCGTGTTTCATTTCACCTGCTGGATAACCCTCAGCATGCAAATAAGAAATTTCTTTTAATTTTAAAGCACCTTCAAGTGCTAAGGGGAAAAATATATCGCGACCGATAAAGAAAAACCCATGACCATGAAGATATCTTTTTGATAATCTTTTGATTTTATCGTGAATTGTATTATTTACCACTAAGGCTTTTGGAATTTGTCTTAATATTTGAATTTCTTTTATTAATTTTTCTTTAGATATATTATTTTTTATTTTTGCAAAATATAAAGACATCATCCATAAAACAATTGTTTGAGTAGAAAATGCCTTAGTTGATGCAACTCCTTTTTCAATACCAGCTCTTGTTAAAATACTAATATCAGCTAGTCTTGTCATAGAAGAATTATTGACATTACAAATTACTAAAGTTTTAAGTCCCACTTCTTTTGCCATTTTTAAAGCTTCTAGGGTATCAGCAGTTTCTCCACTTTGTGATACTACTATAAAAAGAGTTTTCTTAGATAATAAAGGATCTTTATATCTAAATTCAGATGCAATTTCAACACTAGTTCTTATTTTTGATAGTCTTTCAAATAAATAAGAAGATGCTAGTGCTGCATGATAAGAAGTTCCACAAGCACAAAGTTTTATCTCATTAATATTTTCCAATATAGAAGAGTCAAATTCATCGAATATAATTTCTTCGTCTTTTACTCTTCCTATCATACAAGCATTTGACACAGAACTTTGTTCATAAATTTCTTTTTCCATAAAAAAATCAAAACCATCTTTTTTGGCACTTTCTTTTGAAGTAGGTAGTGTTGACCATTTATAATTATTGACAAAAAACTCTATTCCTTTTGAAGAAGCAATTCCGCCTACTTCATCTTCTAAATAAACTACATCATCACTTAAACCAATTAAAGGAGAATCTGAAGAAGAAAAAAGAACTTCACCTGCTTCCTTGCCTTTTGCTATTATTAAAGGACTTCCACTTTTAAAAAAAAATATTTCATTTTCACTTTTTTTTGTAATTAACAAAATAGAATAAGCACCTTTTAATTTTTTAATTGTTTTTTTAAAGGCTTCTTTTGTATCATTTAATTTATTATTATAATTTTCAAACAAATGAACAATCACTTCTGTATCTGTTTGTGAAACAAATTTATGACCATCTTTTAATAACTCTTCTTTTATTTGTTTATAGTTTTCTATAATTCCATTGTGAACCACATACGAATATTCACCTAAATGTGGATGGGCATTTTCATGCGTAGGCTTGCCATGGGTTGCCCATCTTGTATGTCCAATACCTATGTTGTAGTTTTTATTTTTTATTTTAGTAATTGCGTTCTTAAGGTTTTTTACTTTACCAACTTCTTTAAATACCTCTATATTATCTTTTCCCAATAAAGCAATACCAGCAGAATCATAACCTCTATATTCTAGTTCTTTTAAACCATATAGTAAAATATCTTGAGTCTTTTTATTTCCAATATAACCAACAATACCACACATGTTTAACCCTTAATACATAATTTTAAAATAATATCTAAAAAGTACTAAATTCTTCTTGATTTATTTTAAAGACAAAAATAATTGATAAATTTAGACTTCATTAAACATAATGTGACTAAAAACCTAAATTAATCTGGATATTTTAGTTACGTGTTTTATCTAAGTGCGTTAGTATTAAATGAAGATATATTTATTTCTAAAATTACTTATGTATAGCCATAAGTTGATATTTTATAAAGTGCATTATACAATATTAGTGATTTTAATTTGATTAAAATTATGATGATTTTAGGGTAGATTTGATAGAATATTTTACATTAATCAAGCTTAGGTTCTTTCAAGGTCTACGATGAGAGAAGCTAAAATAAATAGCCGAAAATACCTAGTTTTTAAGTGTCGCATCAAAATACTTGAAATTTAAATTATCAAGATCTAATACCACTCGTTCCTAAACTCCAACATTAAAGGAGAAAGATATATGGAAAAATTAAAAATAAAATACGCACCAATGATTATTGTTATTTACTTTTCAGTAATGGGATTATTAATAGCCGTAATACTTAGCGCTTTAGATGATTTTTTTGGTGGTTCACCTTTTTTAAAAAAGCTTACTTCCTCTGTGTTTATATCTATTTTAGCTATTCTAATTGGTTTGATTTATTGTGAAGTTAGATTTTGGATTAGGAATATATGGCTTGGATCAATTTTATTTGGTGTCTTATCAATAAACTTATTCACATTATTATTACCAATATCAACATTATTACTTAAAGGAAATATTGGGAAGTTACCTCCATTAGATTTATATTTGGCAATGACAATATTTATAGGTTCTTCTTTAGGGGCACTTTATTTTGGCATAGAAAAGAAAAAGACCTAATAACGTGTGACACAATACTTTCCCCTAGGTCTAAATAAAGGAAATCAATGAACAAAATTTTACTATTAATATTGTTATCTTTTTTCTCTAATGCAAATTGGCTAATAAATGGCAAAATAGTTTCAGATTCTGTAAATATAAAAACTTCCCAAAATTTAGCTGTTCAATTATGGCTAAGAAATAAAGAATCAAAATTATTAAAAAATCGGTATACTCCCTTTGAGGGAGTAATAACACCACAAAGAAATATAAAAGTAAATTTTAATTTAACTCTTTTAGGAATTAAACTTTACAAAAAATTGTTTGTTTTTCTTGGGGTAGTATACTATGGAACAACAAAATATATAAGGCTAATTCTTAGTGTGAGTTTAGTCCAAATTTAATTACATTTATTGTCATTTTAAAAGTTAATTTTTGAATATCTTAATTTTATATAGGTATGTTACACTTGTGAGTTGAATTAATGTTAGATTAATAAATGGCGGACGAAGAGGGATTCGAACCCTCGGTACCGTTACCAGTACGTATCCTTAGCAGGGATGTGGTTTCAGCCAACTCACCCATTCGTCCTTTTTGGAATAAGATTATAATAGCATATTTCTTATATTCCACTTAATATATAAAAAAACTAAGTGTACCTCTAAAAATAGATAATAAAAATGCTTAATAAAAAAAAGAGTGCATACTAATATGTGTTTTAAAAGCAAAACTAGTCAAATAACTTTTTATATTTTAACAATAAAAAAAATACTAAACATAAAGATAATACAAACATAACAATTACCACATTCCAACCATATATTATATAAATAAATGACGGCAAAATAGCTCCAGTTGCCCCACCAATATAATAAAAAGTTAGATACATACCACTTGTAAGTCCTTTTTGTTTTTGCATTAAAGAATTTGCCATACCCGTAAATAATGAATGTATGGTAAACATAGCAATACAAAGAAAAAACATTAGAATAAATATAATATTTAGATTTTCACTTGAAAAACATATGGTAATTACTATAAATAATATAGTACTAAATAAGATTGTTCTTATTTTTCCAGCAAAAAAAATACTAATTTTCTTAGAAAACAATGAAACAATAATTCCCGTTCCATAACCTAAATACAACAAACCAATACTTGTTTCAGGAATATTTGAAAATAAATCTTTTAATCTAAAAGGCATTAAATTTAAAAGCCCTGAAAAAACAAAAAATACAATAAACATTGTGAAATAAATTAGAATAAATCTTTTGTCTTTTAAGATATTTTTTACATCTTTAAACTTAGCTTTAGTAAGTTTAGATGAGATATTTAGATTTATTTTACTTAATAATATAATAGATATTAAAAGTGCAACACTTAAAGAGAAAAAAACACTTCTCCAGCCAAACTGTGTAGCTATAAAACCAGATATCACTCTTCCAATTAATCCTCCAAAAACTGTGGAAGCTACATATATAGACATATTAAAATGTATGTTTTTTTTATCCATATTTGCTAAAATACTCATGGACGAAGTTAAAATTGCAGGAATACACAAACCCTCTAAGATACGAGCTAGGAAAAAAGTTTCAAAACTATTACTAAATCCTAAGAATAAATTTGTAATTAAAAGAACAATAGAAGCATTTATTAGCATTTTTTTTGCATCAATATTTTCTAAAATATAACCATAAACAATAGGTGAAAGAGCAAGAAAAAACAATATCACTGCTGTAAATAATGATGCTTTTACAATAGAAATATGAAATTCATTTGCTAATAAAGGTTGTAAGGGTTGGGTTGCATACATAACTGATAAAACTATAATAAGATTATAAATAATAATAGCTATACTTGTTTTATTCATAAATCATTCAAATCTATTTTTTGCTCTTCTTTCATCTATATCAATCCTTATATATTTTATTATATCAAACTGACACATAGTTTTTAACACTTTAGAAATAATGGCTTAGAGATAAAGAAAAAAGTGTCTTAATTTAAGTTACAACACCAGTTTATAAAGGATATTTAAAAGAGAATGAAAGGTTAACTGGAGGAGCCACCCAGAGTCGAACTGGGGATCAAGGATTTGCAATCCAATGCATTAGCCACTTTGCTATGGCTCCGTAAATATGGATTGGCATTATATCTGTGATTTGATTAAAATTTGATTAAATATTATCTAATATTATAAATATAAAAAAAATAATTCCTAAGTATAAGTTAACTACGAAAAATGCTTTGCTTATATTCTTAAAATCTTTATTTATTAAAATATGTTCATACATAAGTATAATGGCACTTGAAGCAACAGCAATATAAGAAAATAAAGCACCATTGGAGGAAAAGGCAAAACACAACCATAAAAGTATACTAAATATATGAAATACTCTTGATATTAGAATGGTTTTTTTTATACCAAATTTACTAGGAATTGAATGCAAACCTAGTTTTTTATCAACTTTTATATCTTGTATAGAATAAATCAAATCAAAACCAGCAACCCAAAAGATGATACCAAAACTTAAAAATACCGACCATAAAGTAATACTTTCTTGAACAGATACTACTCCTGCAATGGGAGCAAAACCAAGAGAAATACCCAAGATAATATGAGCTAAAAATGAAAATCTTTTAAAATACGAATACGATGCAATGATTAATAAAATAGGAAAAGCTAAATAAAAAGCTAAGATATTAATAAAATATGCAGTAGTGATAAAAATAAAAGCATTAAGCAAAATAAAAATCAACATTTGTTTTGTATTAATTCTTCCATCTACATTTGGTCTATTTTTTGTTCTTGGGTTTAGGGCATCTATATCTCTATCTACATATCTATTAAAACCCATAGCAAAGTTTCTGGCACCTAATGTGGCTACTATTCCAAGTATTAATAACTTAAAACCAAACCAACCTTTTGCCGAAACTACCATAGCAATAAAAATGAAAGGAAGAGAAAAAATCGAGTGTTTAAACATAACAAGTTCATTAAAATCATATATTTTTTTTAAAAGTCTATTCATAAGTGCAAGTATAGCTAAAAACATCTTAGCTGATTTCTTTTTTTAAGTATATTTTATTAAACTTTTTAATATGATAGGTTAAAGAGATGCTTTTATTTTTCATTTAAAATTTTAAACCAAAGATACTAAAATGACACATATTTTTTCAGCTTTAATCCCTGTATTTTCTCTTATAATGATAGGATACTTTTTTAAAAAGATTAAATTTCCATCGTATGACTTTTGGCAAGGAGCAGATAAGCTAACATACTATGTATTAATGCCATCTTTATTAGTATATAAACTATCATCAGCATCACTTAGTACAAGCAATAATATATATTTCGTATTAACAGCTTTACTTATGATAAGTATTGTTTTGATTATTTTGCTAATAATTCATAAGATTATAGTGTTTGAGGCTAGTTCTTTTACTTCTATTGTTCAAGGAGGAATTAGGTTTAATACTTATGTATTTTTAGCTTTAGTTGATTCCATATTTGCAGATGAGGGCTTAGTATTAGCTGCGATTATTTTAACTTTTGTTATTCCTTATATAAATATTATTTGTATAAGTGTTTTTGCTTTTTATCTAAATAAAAGTACTTTAACTTTTTTTTATGTATTAAAATCTATTCTAACAAATCCTTTAATAATTGCTTGTTTTATTGGAGGAAGTATTAATTTCTTATCTGTTGATATTCCAGTGATTTTAGATAAAACATTAGAGATTTTAAGTCAGGCTGCTTTACCTTTAGGATTATTATCTGTTGGTTTTGGCTTGGTAATAAAAGAAATCAAATCTTCAAAAAAAGAAATATTTACATCAAATGTGGCAAAATTTATCATAAGTCCTATTGTTATGTATGCTTTATGTGTATTTTTTAATTTAGACAAACAAATGACTTCAATTTTAATCATATTCTCAGTTCTACCAACTGCACCATCAGCTTTTGTATTTGCTAGACAATTAGGGGGAAATGTTAAATTGATGTCTTCTATTATAACAGTAGAAACACTGTTCTCTGTTTTTATGATTATACTTGTTTTACAGTATTTTATTTAGATGAATATAAATTTATTATGCTCTTTATCTAATTTAAATATGGTCTTGTTAGATTTTCAACATTATTATTACTTACATAAACACTATCTTCAATTCTAGCTCCTCCAAAAACTCTAAACTTTGAAATCACATCCCAGTTAAATTCTTTTTTTCCATAATAAGGCTTTAATAATTGATCAATAATATAAATGCCAGGCTCTATGGTAAAAACATTTCCAATTTCAATATTTTTTCTTAATCTTAACCGTGGATGATTTTTTGATTTTTCTATTAATGTTCCATTTTCATCAAGAAGGGTATTTCCTATATCATGAACTTGCAAACCAATATAATGCCCAACACCAGCAGGTGAAAAAAGTTTTGAATATTTTTTTTCATATATTTCATCCGAACTAATATTCATAAATTTAAAATTAGAAATAATAGCAGAAGCATCTAAGTGCATTTGTTCTTGAAGTACTTCATAATTCATTCCAATTTTAATTTTTGAAATGATATTAAGTGTTGATTGATTAACAGCTTCTATTAATTCATGAAAAGCTGTATACTCTTTTTTTGCAAAAGTTCTAGTAATATCAGCATGGTAGCCATTATATGAAGCACCTGCATCAAGCAAAAAAGATTTTGCAAGAAATTTGTTTTTTCTATAATTATGATAATGTAAAATGGAACAACTTTCATCAAAAGCCACTATGTTTTCATAAGGTACTTCAGCTTCCTTATATGCAATAGCTTCTAAATATGCTAAATGTGTTTGTAATTCAGATTTTCCACTTAAAAATGCTTCTTTAGCTGTCTTATGTGCAGTACTAGCTATTTGATTAGCTTTTCTCATACATTCTACTTCATATTGGCTTTTAAAACATCTATGATAATGAATATGATTTATAATTTTTTGATTATTTAAACTTTTAAAACCATAATTTTGAAATCGTATAATCTCTTCACCTAAAAAAGCTGTATTTTTAAGCTTGCTTGGAAGTTGTTTTCTCATATCTTCCAAATTATTATAATAAGATATATCAAAAAAATCACAGCAAATACCTTTTAATGCGTGTGGTTGAGAATCCCAAAAATCTATTTTTTGAAGCAAAATAAGTTTTGGTTTTTCACTACTTTTATATATTATAAAAGAATTAGGATAATTTAAAACTGGTGCAAAATATTTAAAATTTATATACACTTTAAAAGGGTATAAATTATCATCCAAATACACTACTTTTTCATCACCTGAGTAAAGAATTACTTGATCATAAGAGTGTTTTTGCATTATTACATCAAAAGTGTTTAATACTTTTAATAAATGATTTTTGTATAAATTTTTCATATTTTTGGAATGGCTCCTAATAATTTTTTTGTATAATCAGCTTTTGGATTTGAAAACAAATCTTCTACACTTGAAAGTTCAACAACATCTCCAAAATACATAACCATAATACGATCACTTATATGCTCAACAACACTTAAATCATGTGAAATAAAAATATATGTTAAATTAAACTCTTCTTGTAAATCTAAAAGCAAATTTAAAACTTGTGCTTGAATTGAAACATCTAAGGCAGAAACTGGTTCATCACATACTATTACTTCAGGTTTTAAAACTAACGCTCGTGCTATTCCTATTCTTTGCCTTTGACCTCCTGAAAACTGATGTGGATATCTATCATACCAACCTTCTTCTAACCCAACTCTTTTCATTATTTTGTAAACTTCTTTTTTTATTTCACTTTTTGATAAAGTGGTATTAAGTTGTAAAGGTTCAGCGATAATGGTTCCAACTGTCCAGCGCGGATTTAAAGAGGAGTAAGGATCTTGAAAGATTATTTGAACTTTTTTTCTATATTCTCTCCAAGCTTTAGTGTCAAAAGTAGAAATATCTACACCTTTAAAAAAAATCTTGCCCTTTGTAGGTGATTCTATATTTAAAAGTAGTTTTGCTGTAGTTGATTTTCCGCAACCACTTTCACCTACAATTGAATAAGTTTCACCTTTATAAACATCAAAACTTATTTTATTAATTGCATTTACCTTTTGGGCTTCTTTAAACATACCTCTTGAAATTTCATATGTTTTTTCTAAGTCTTTTATTTCAAATATTTTTTCTTTTTTATTCATCTTATTTCCTTGGGAAAATCTAAATAATTAAGTTTATCATCAACAGTAGCTAGTCTTGATTTCCTTTTAACTTTTCCAGGTATTGGAATTGAGTTTAATAAAGCTTTTGTATAAGGGTGCTTAGGATTTTCAAATAACTCTTTTACATTTGCTTGTTCAACTACATGCCCTTTATACATAACAATAACTTCATCAGCCATTTGAGCAACCACTGCTAAATCATGAGTAATAAATAAAATAGAAGTGCCTTTTTTTTGCTTTAATTCATTCATTAAATCTAATACTTGAGCTTGAATAGTAACATCTAAAGCAGTTGTTGGTTCATCTGCTATTAAAAGTTTTGGTTCACAAGCCATTGCCATTGCAATCATAACTCTTTGCCTTTGACCTCCACTTAATTTAAAAGGATATTCATTATATTTATCACGAGCTTGAGGAATTCCTACTTCTTCAAAAAGCTCAATTACTCTTTGTTTTCTTTGTTCTTTAGATAAGGATTTTTGGTGAAGTCTTAAAACTTCATCAATTTGATAACCAATTTTATAAGAAGGATTTAAAGATGTCATTGGTTCTTGGAAAATCATAGCAATTTCATTTCCTCGAATAGCTTGAAGTTCATATTTAGTTTTTTGCAATAAATCACTATTTTTAAATAAAATCTCACCAGCAGTCACACGACCAGGTTCTTCAACTAGACCCATAATAGATAAAGAAGTCATAGATTTCCCACTACCACTCTCGCCTACAATACATAATGTCTTTCCTTCTTCTAAATGAAAACTAATTTCATTAACAGCAGTACTAACTCCTTTATTAGAAAAGAATTGAGTTTTTAAATTTTTAACTTCAAGTAACATTATCTATCCTTCATTTTTGGATCTAAAACATCCATTAAACCATCACCTACAAGATTAAATCCCATAACAGTTAAAAATATTGCCATACCAGGATAAACTATCATCCATGATGCAGTTGTTATAAATTGAAGTGAATCAGATAACATAGATCCCCATTCAGGAGTTGGTGGTTGAGCTCCAAGACCTAAAAAGCTTAAACCAGCAGCTTCTAAAACAGCAGATGCAAATCCCATAGTTGCTTGAACGATAATAGGAGTAGTACAGTTTGGTAAAACAACTTTTGAAATAAGTCTAAAAGAGTTTGAACCATTAATTTTACTAGCAATTACATACTCTTTTTCTTTTTCAGCTAATACAGAAGCCCTTACAATTCTAGCAAATGTTGGAATTCCTACTATTCCTATTGCAATCATAGCATTAAATAAATCAGGACCTAAAATAGATACTATTACAATTGCTAATAAAATTGCAGGAATTGATAACATCATATCAACTATTCTCATGATAATAATATCAGCCATTCCACCAAAATATCCAGCACTTGCACCCATTAATACACCAAATATCAAAGAAATACTAACAGAAATAACACCAATAGTAAGTGAAATCCTTGCACCATATATAATTCTTGTTAATAAATCACGTCCAAAATCATCTGTTCCTAGAATATGAGCAAAAGATCCTAATTCATTCCACATAGGAGGAATTAATCTATTATCAAGATCTTGAATTAATGGATCATATGGTGCAATTATTGGTGCAAATATTGCACATATAATTAATACCATTACTATATAAAATCCAATTAATGCAGATTTATTTTTTTTAAATTGTTCATAAAATGCTAATATTTTATTTTCTTCATTCATTATGAAAGCCTTATTCTTGGATTTACAACTGCATATAATACATCTACAATTAAATTAACTACAACAAACATTGAAGCAATTATAAGTGTTGTTGATTGAATAATAGGAAAATCTCTTTGGTTAACTGCATTAATTAACCATTTTCCAATTCCAGGCCATGAAAATGTCATCTCAGTTAATACAGCACCAGCAAATAGCGTTCCTACCATAAGTCCAATAACTGTTAAAATTGGAAGTAAAGCATTTTTTAAAGCATGTACCATAATAACTTGCATTTTTGTACAGCCTTTTGCATATGCTGTTCTAATATATTCTTCTTTTAAAACTTCAATCATAGATGCTCGTGTCATTCGTGCAATTATTGCCATAGGAATAGTTCCTAATGCAATTGATGGTAAAATAAGATGTTTTAAAGCATCCCAAAATGCTTGAGTATCATTTGCTAAAAGTGAATCTATTAAAAATAAACCCGTTATTGTTTCTATATCAAATTCATATCCTAACCTACCAGAAACTGGAAGCCAAGCTAATTCAACAGAAAAGAAATAAATCAACATTAAGCCTAACCAAAAAACAGGCATAGATACACCAGCTAAGGCAGTTGACATAGCAGCATAATCAAAAATAGAGTATCTTTTTACAGCTGAAATAATTCCTGCAAATAATCCAATAATTGTAGAAAAAATCATAGCAAATAATGCTAATTCAACTGTTGCAGGAAATCTTTCCATAAATTCATCAATTACAGGTTCTCCTGATGCTAAAGATATACCAAAATCACCTGTAATAGCATTAGATACAAATAAATAATATTGCTCCCATAATGGTTTGTTTAATCCCATTTGTTCTCTTAAAATATCAACACTTTCTTTATTTGCATGTTCACCTAACATAACTAAAGCAGGATCACCAGGAACCATATGAACCATAGAAAATACTAATAAAGAAACTCCAAGTAAGGTGGGTATAGCCCATAATAATCTTTTAATAATATAACTTATCAAGTAAACTCCTTTAAGATATTTTTATAAAAAAATAAAAAAATCATCTAAATTTTCTTATTTTTTTCTAAAATGAGTAGAAACTTTTCTACTCATTTTCAACAATCTCTTATTTTGCTAGCCATACTTCTTTAAATCTTCTTTTTCCAACAGGATCTAATTTAAATCCATGTACTTTAGTTAGCATAGGTTCAACTACAATTGAGTGGGCAATTGGTTTCCATGGAGCTTCTTCTTCAAAAATTTCTTGTGCTTTTTCATATAAAGCTGTTCTTTTAGAAATATCAGTGATGATTTTAGCTTGATCAATAAGTGCTGTAAATTCATCATTTTTCCAAAAAGCTCTATTTTGTGCAGGTTTATTCATAGCTGCATGTTTACTTAATAATACGTTTAAGAAATTATCAGGATCACCATTATCGCCTGTCCATCCTAGAAGTAACATATCATGTTCACCCATTGCTGACTTATCTAAATATGTTCCCCAATCATAAGATATAACTTTTACTTTAATTCCTATTTTTGCTAAATCTGCTTGCATAGCTTCTGCAACTTTTCTTCCATTTGGATTATAAGGACGTGGTACTGGCATAGCCCAAATAGTTGTTTCAAATCCATTTTCATAACCAGCTTTTTTTAATAAAGCTTTTGCTTTTTTAATATCGTAATCATAACCTTTTAGATTTTTATTATATGACCACATTGTTGGTGGAATTGGATTAGTTGCTACTGTTCCTAAACCCTCATAAACAGAGTTTACAATACCTTGAGTATTAATAGCATGTGATATTGCTTGCCTGACTAATTTATTTTTAAAGATTTCTTTTTCCATATTAAATGCTAAATATCCTACATTTAACCCTTCTTGTTTTACAAGTTTAATCTTAGGATTAGCTTCTAAAGTAGGGACTTCAGCAGGATTTGGAAAATCCATTATATGAATAGAACCAGATTTAAGCTCAGCTGCACGAACAGCATTATTTGTAATTACTTTAAAAATTAGTCTATTAAGATAAGGTCTACCATTCCAGTAGTTTTTATTTGCAGTAAAAATAATCTTATCATCTTTTACCCATTTTTTAAATACAAATGGTCCAGTTCCAACTGGTTTTTTTCCAAGATTTAATTCTTTTCCTTTTTTTGCTAATTGTGTAGCATAATCATTTGATAAAATAGAAGAAAATTCCATTGCAAGATTTGCAATAAATGGAGCTTCTTTTTTCTTTAAAGTAATTTTAACTGTATACTTATCAATTGCAATTACATCTTTTACTATATTTGACATATCCATAGCAGACCAATATCTAAATGCTCCACCTATTTTATTGTAAGGGTGAGATTTATCAAACTGTCTTTTTAATGAAAAAACTACATCTTTTGATGTGAATTCTGATTTTTTCTTAAAATATTTAGTTTTAGAAAAATAAACACCTTTTCTTAAATTAAATATATAAGATAAACCATCTTCTGATGAGCTCCATGATGTTGCAAGAGCAGGTTCTATTTTTGTAGTTCCATATTTAAATTGAACTAAGTTATCATATACTTGTGTTGCAGCATAAAAACTCTCTCCATCTGTTACATGACTTGGATCAAATGATGAGGTATCTCCTCCTCTACCAAACACTAAAGTACCACCTATTTGTGGAGTTTGAGCGAATGCAATAGATGAAATAAATACCAATATTGCGACAATAATCTTTTTCATTTTCTCTCCTTTTTTATAAAATATACAAGAAGTCTAACATTACAAAGTGAGAAAAAAGTGAGGTAAAAATAAAATTTTCATTTTTAATTTAAATAATGCTATACTTTTGACACTATGTTTAGTGAAAAGAATTTACCAAAATTAATTATAATTACTCCAATTATAGCAATTTTAATTATTACAATAGTTACGGGCTATATTTTTGTAGAAACACAAAATGAATATTTTTATGAAGAAAATAAAAGACTAGAAGAAGATTTTCATAAAAAACAAAAAACACTTATAAAAAATCAAATTCAAACTATCATCTCATATATAAGACATCAAGAAAATCTATATACAAATTCTGCAATTGAAAAAGTCATCAAAGAAACATATACACTTGAAACTAGAATTAATCAGTTATATAATGATTTAAATTATAAGATTGATACTGATTTAAGAAAAACTATTCTTAGTAATTTAATTAATTCTAAAATATCAAATCAAAACTATTTTTTTGCATATGATACAAATGATGACGAGATAATCCAACCTTTTAATAAAAATATAATACTAGAATTCAAAAAAGATGGTAAGTTTTTTAGAAATTATTTGTTTTTTGAAAAGGGTAAATTAATTCAGTTTGAGTATTCAAATAAAATTGTTTATTTAGCATACATTCCTAAATTAAATTGGATTATTGGAAATATAAAAAATATTCAAAAGGATATTGATTTTATTAAAAAAGTAGCTCTGTCTTATATTCAAAATATACAATTTGATAAAAATGGAAATATTATTGTTTATAATACAAAGCATATATTATTAGCTGATAAATATAGAAAATATAATATAGGAAAAAGTGAAAAAGATTTAAAAATCAATAATGAATATATTATAAGAAAATTTATAAGCCAAACAAGTGAAGATGGAAATGGGAAATATATTATACATCCATGGATTAAGAAAAATGAAAAAAATGTATCCGATAAAATATCTTATGTCCAAGCTTTTGATAAATGGAATTGGGTTTTAGGAGCTGGTTTATATATTGATGATATACAAAAGGCAATTTTATTTGATAAAAAGAAATTAGAAAAAAGAGTTAATAAATATGTTCAGTATATTATAATAATCTCTATAATACTTATGATAATTATTTTAGCTTTATCTATTTTAATGTCAAATAAAATATCTAAGGCATTTAAATCTTATCAAGATAAATTAAAAAATGAGAAAATAAAATTAGAATATTTAAATAATACCTTACAAAGTAAAGTTCAAATAGGCATTGACGAATCTTTAAAAAAAGATAGAGCAATGTTACATCAATCAAGATTAGCAAGATTAGGAACGATGATTTCAATGATTGCACATCAATGGAGACAACCTTTAACAGAAGTATCTAGTATTTTAATGGAACTTGAAACTGCGACTAAGTTTAAAAAAGTTGATGATAAACTTATCTTAGAATGCACTAAAGAGAGTTATAAACTACTTAATTATATGTCTAATACTATTGATGATTTTAAAAACTTTTTTAAACCAAATAAAAATATGGAAGAGTTTTCAATTATCAATGCTTGTTTAAAAGCTTTAAGTATTGTTGATGCATCTTTAAAAAATCTGCAAATTAATCTTATAAAAGAATTTAAAGAAGACTCAATTGTTTTAGCTTATCCAAGAGAGTTTTCACAAGTTATTTTAAATATAGTATTAAATTGTAAAGATGCTTTTTTAGAAAAAAACATAAAAAATGCTTTTATTAGATTTTATATAGGGAAAAAAGAAAATAAAACTCTTATTCTAATAACAGATAATGCAGGTGGAATAAAATTTGAAAATGTTGATTTAATCTTTGATCCATATGTTACAAGTAAAAGTAGTTCAAAAGGTACAGGACTAGGGCTTTATATGTCAAAAATGATAATAGAAAAAAATATGAATGGAAAGTTAAGTGCTAAAAATACAAAAAATGGTGTAATGTTTGAAATTTTAATATAAGGATAGAAATGAATGAAGCAATAATAAAACAATTAAAAGATTTTTCTATTCTTTGTGTTGAAGATGAAGATGGTATTAGAAAAAGATTAATAAATACTCTTAAGTACTATTTTACGGATATTTATGAAGCAAAAAGTGGAAATGAAGCTTATGATATATATTTAGAGTATAAACCAAATATTATTATTACTGATATACAAATGAATGATGGTGATGGTATTTCTTTAGTTAGGAAAATTAGAACAAATGATTTTTACACTAAAATAATAATGCTAACAGCATATTCAACAGAAGAATATTTATTTGATTTAATTAATTATAAAATTGATCACTTTATTTTAAAACCTTTAAATGCAGATGCTTTACTAGAAGGTATTATTCAAGCTTTAGGAGATGAGATAAATCAAGTAATCAAAATAGCACAAAATTTATATTTAAATTTAGACAAAAGAGAATTAACTTTTAAAAATGAGCATATCTTACTAAGAAAAAGAGAAAAAGATTTTTTACTTCTTTTATATAAAAATAAAAAATCCTGCATTAGCACATATTCACAAATAGAAGATAAAGTGTGGGATAATAAATATATGAGCGCAAATGCTTTAAAAACTTTTATTAAAGATCTTAGGAAAAAATTACCACTTGATATAATCATAAATATTCCTCAAAGTGGCTACAAATTAAAATAAACTTAATAAAGAACTACATTCAAGTCATAAGTGAAACAGTAAAAGAAATAAAAGATGAAATAGCAGAATAGGCTTCGCTAAGTATTGTCTTATTTTTGAAATGCAAAAAAATCAATCAACACACCTTTGTTTTTTCTTTTAGAATGCACATAATAATTTGCGAAAATTACCTTAGAATAATCTTTTAAAGTTTTTTGAAAATACCAAGATGTTTCAATTACTCTTTGTTTTGCTAAACCTTTTAATAAATAATTTTGTATTTTATTTCTAATTCTTAAAGGTATACCCGTCATACTTGTTTTATTTAATTTATTAAATAAAACATTGTCATCTTCGGCAATTACAGCGATGATATTTATTTTTTCAATTTTTTTATATTTTCTTAGAATATGTGATACTTTTTTTTCACATTCTTTACTAAAAGAAGCTTGGGCAACATCGTTATCATAACACTTGATTTGATGAAACATTTTTAAAGCTTTTGTTTTTTTTACCTTAAATTCTTTTTTAAGTTTTACTCTATTTATCGTTTTTTTGATTTTTTTTGATTTTTTGATTTTTTGATTTCTAATTATATTTTTTTTCTTAACATTTATTTTTTGTTCTCTTAATTGTAAAATATTTATTTCTAAAACTTTTTTCAATGAATTTGCTTTTTTCAAATCATATCTATTTGGCTTACATTGCTTACATAAATATATTTTTAAAAGCTTTTTTTGTGCATTTATATAATTCTTACTTGAAGCTTCTTCATAGTACTTTAATGCTTTTTGTTTATCTTGTTTTATATATTTTTTATGATAGCTATATTCATATATATTAGCCAAATTCATAATACTTGATAATTCACCTAATATGGCCAATTTTTCATAAACCTTAACTGCTTTTTTAATATCTTGTTTTTGTACAGGTTTAATCATATAGATATTTGCACTTGCATAATCTTTCATACTTTTTATATCATTATTTTTTACTAGTATTTCTAACCATTTAAGAGATTCTTTTGTATTAGAATATTTATAAAAATCTACTAAATATCTTTGTGCTTTAATATTTCCTTGTTTTGCTAGTTCTTTATATGATGTTATACTTTTATCTTTATTGAGTTTTTTTCTAAGATTTTTTTTATTTTCAAGTTTTTTTATTGCTTTATTTAAATATTTAACTTTATTTTTACCATTTATAAAATAACTTGTATTTTCTTTATAAAATTTTTTATACTCTTTTAATAAAATAATATTTTTACTTTTTACTATATCTTTAAAACTATTTTCAAGTTTTTGTATTTGGTTTTTTTGATATGAAAAATTATTTAGATGGTGACTTAAGTCATTAGTTTTAATATTTTCTTGTTTATTTTGACAAGCAGTGAAAATAAAAAATATTACTAAACTTAAATAAATATTTTTCATAGTAAACCTTTGATATAATATATATAGTTTTTATCATAAAACTCTTAAGAAACATATTAGATTGTGTATTAGGATAGTTATAGTGGTTTTTTTAGCTTTTTTTGGATTTATTTTTTTCATTATTATATCTTTAAATATATATGATAGTTATAATATCAATACTATGAAAAAATATTTGGACAAGTCTTTATGTTCAAATTTAGTTTATTCAAAAGGTTCATACAAAGGACTTTGTAAAAATAAAATTATTTTAATAGAAAATAAAATAAATATTTCTTTACCAAAAGATGCAAAAGAGTATCAATATAAAAATATAAACAATATAAAAAAAATAAATTCATATTTATTAATAAATGATAAAAATAAAATAAAATTTAATTCTCAAAAAGTTTTAAATACATATTATATACAAATAAAAAAGAAGATAAAAAAATGAAAGAAATTATAGAATTTATAGAAAATAAAAGCTTAGATACTAGTTCTTATTTAAAAAAGTTAAAATGTTCAAAAGATGCTATAAAAATATTACAATACATAACAAAAGAATATGTTTTAGGTAGAAATTCATTACTTGTATTAGATGTTTTAAGCGAATTTTACGATATTTTAAAATACAAACATCTTGAAAAAATAAAAGAAATTAAGATTTTATTAGAATTAGGATGGCTTGTTCAAAATACTTTTGAAGATTTAGTATTAAACGAAATTGCTAATATAGAGTTATTAAATATACATATATCCTTGTCTTCTAGTTTTTTTAAGATACTAGAAGCTAATTCTAAAAAACATATACATACGGAAATAAAACAATATGAAGATCATTTAGAATATTTACAAGATCAATTTTCTAAAATAGATTTAACTCAAGAATTAAATCAAGTTAAAAAAAACTTTCAAAAAAACTCTCCAAATATAAATAATATAGAATCAAAATTGGTTTTATTAGAAAATAAAATCCAAAATAGAGTAAAAGTTACAAATAGTAAGATAGTTTTAGAAAACTTCTTTAAAACTAATAATTTGGAAAAAGAGGAAAAGATATTATTTTTAGCATTATTAAAAGAAGAATATGGAAGAAGTGATAATTCAATTAGAGATATGAATTCACTTATTGATTTAATTTCATCTAATGATTATGAAAAAATTAAAAACAGAAGTTTTTTAGATGATGATTCAAAATTAATATCTAAAACCCTAATTGATTATGATGAGATGTTAATGCCTTTTGGTGGTATAAATAAAACATTTTTTATTCCTGATGATGTTTTATCTAATATAGCTCATCCAAACAAGCAGAATAAAACAAGAAAAAAAGTAAAACTTGAAACTTTATTAAAAGAGCAAGAAATTTTTGAACTAATTGATGGAAATAAGTCTTTAGATGATGTAGTATTAAATGAAACTACAAGAGAAACTATAAATACCTTACTTAAACAAGTTGATAAAAGTGTTGTTGATAAATTAAAACTTTGGGGAATTAAAGATAAGAAAAAAGGTATTGATGCTAAGATTATTTTTTATGGTAGTTCAGGAACTGGTAAAACATTAACATCTCTTGCTATTGCAAAGGTTCTTAAAAAACAAGTTCTTAGTTTTGATTGTTCAAAAATCTTATCTATGTATATAGGTGAGAGTGAGAAAAATGTTAGAAATATTTTTGATACATTTAATAATTTAACACAAAGAAGCAAAACTCAACCAATTTTACTTTTAAATGAAGCTGATCAATTCTTAAGTACAAGAACATCTAATGTAGCAAGTAGTGGCGATAAAATGCACAATCAAATGCAAAATATTTTTTTAGAACAAATTGAAAGATTTGATGGTATATTAATAGCTACAACCAATATGATAGATTCTTTAGATAAAGCTTTTTCAAGAAGATTTAACTATAAAATTGAATTTAAAAAACCAAATTTAAAACAAAAAAAAGAATTATGGCTTAAACTCTTGCCTTCAAACTTTCCACTTTGTGATAAATTTGATGTGAACACCTTGGCAAAATATGACTTAACAGGTGGACAAATTGAACTAGTCATTAAAAATACTGCTTATAATTTAGCTATTTTAGATAATCCTATTTTTACAAACAAAGCTTTTGAAAAACATATTAAAAAAGAATTAAAAGGTAACTTTGATAGTGAAAATATAATGGGATTTTTGTAAAAAAGTGTAAAAAAGTAAATTAGTATTTTATGAATATTCTAAATATATCTCGTAAGTCACTTTTTATATATTCTTAGATAAAATATTTGTACAATTATGATACTTAAAAAGTTTAAGGATTTATTATGACTCATATGGATTTTACACATCCTTATTTTGGTGCTTTTCTTATGTTTCTTATAACATTTGGTGCTTTTATAACTACGGTTTTTTTAGCAAGACTAATAAGTAGAAGATTAGCAAGACTGGATACCGAAAAACTAAAAACTACTCTTTATGAATGTGGTCCAGAAGTTACGAAACAGCCAAATACAATATCTGTTCAGTTTTATTTAATGGCTTTATTATTTATTCTTTTTGATATAGAAATTATTTTTATGTTTCCTTGGGCTGTTAATTTTAAAACTCTTGCGTGGTTTGGTTTTATTGAGATGATTTTATTTATACTTTTATTAACAATTGGATTCATATACGCTTGGAAAAAAGGAGCCTTACAATGGCACAGCATAAAGTAGACTATCTTTCAAATAAAGGTGCACCAATTGCCCTTACAAGTGTAGATAAATTAGTAAATTGGGGTCGTTCTAACTCTTTATGGCCTTTAACTTATGGTTTGGCCTGTTGTGCTATTGAGATGATGGCTACAGGAGCATCACGTTATGATTTTGATAGATTTGGAACTATTTTTAGAGCAAGTCCAAGACAAGCTGATGTAATAGTAATTGCAGGAACTTTAACTAAAAAACATGCTGAATTTATGAGAAGATTATATGATCAAATGCCAGATCCAAAATGGGTTATATCTATGGGATCTTGTGCAAATACTGGTGGTATGTTTAATACTTATGCCACAGTTCAAGGAGCAGATAGAATAATTCCTGTTGATATTTATCTACCTGGTTGTGCTCCACGACCTGAAACTTTACAATATGCTTTAATGATGCTTCAAAAAAAAATAAGAAGAGAATCTATTAGCAGGTCTATTAAAAAGAAGAGACTAGTTTAATGAGAAAATATACTAATAAAAAAGATGTACAGAAAAAATCTTATTATAATGATAGATTTTATATAACTCCTACTATTGCGAAACTTGATGTGAGTACAGATGAAGTTTATATAAAAGATTTAGAATATTTAAAAACAAAATTTGAAATATTAGATAATTATATTGAAAATGATGAATTTGTTTTTTATATAAACCATAAAGATAATATAAAAGTGTTAACTTGCCTAAGAGATAATTTACAATATGATTTATTAATGGAATTATCAGCCATAGATTATATAGCAAAGAAAAAAGGTTTTGAAATTTTTTATGAAATGTTATCTTTAACAAAAAAGAAAAGAATTAGAATAAAAACTTTCATACAAGAAAAAGAAGAATTAAATTCCGTTTATAGCGTTTTTAAAATGGCAAACTGGAGTGAGCGAGAAATGTTTGATATGTATGGTGTGATTATTACTAATCATCCAAATATGAAGAGAATTTTAATGCCAGATGATTGGTATGATTATCCACTTCGTAAAACATACCCTTTACAAGGAGATGAAAAAGCTTCTTGGTATGAGGTTGATAAAATTTTTGGAAAAGAAGCTAGAGATATAATTGGACCAGAAATTAGAGACAGTGCTGCTATAAATAGATATGACACAAAAAGATTTGCAAGATTAGGACATGAGGTACAGTATGGTGTAGATATTACAAATGGATTGGAACCAGAGCATACACCTTTATCATATCAAGAAGAAAATGGAGTTAAATTTATAAAAAAATTTGATCCAAAAGATTCTAAAATATTAAAGAAAAGAAGATAATAAGATGCAACAAACAGTTAACAGATTAAAACCTTTTTTTGAAAATATAAATTTTGAAACAAATGACAATACTATGATTGTAAATTTTGGACCACAACATCCATCAGCTCATGGACAAATGAGACTTATGTTAGAGCTTAAAGGTGAAGAAGTCATAAAAGCACGACCAGGCATTGGATACCTTCATAGAGGTATGGAAAAAATGGGTGAGAATATGATTTATAATGAGTTCTTACCTACAACTGATAGAATGGACTATATAGCTTCTACATCAAATAATTATGGCTTTGCAATAGCCGTTGAAAAACTTTTAGGTATTGAAGTACCAAGAAGAGCAGAAGTTATTAGAACTATGCTTTTAGAGTTAAATAGAATTATGTCTCATCTTTTTTGGTTAGCCACTCATGCTCTTGATGTGGGAGCTATGTCTGTATTTTTATATGCTTTTAGAGAAAGAGAATTTGCGATGGACTTAATAGAAGACTACTGTGGTGCAAGATTAACTCATAGTGCTGTTAGAATTGGAGGAGTTCCTTTAGATTTACCCAATACTTGGTGTTCTGATTTAGAAAAATTTCTTAAAATCTTTGAAGAAGAAATACCAAAATATGAAGGTTTACTAACACAAAATAGAATATGGAAAATGAGACTTGAAAATGTTGGAATTATAAATGAACAAATGGCAAAGACATGGGCTTGTTCGGGAATCATACTAAGAGCTTCTGGGGTTAAATGGGACTTAAGGCGTGAAATGCCTTATGGTTTATATCCTGAGCTTAAATTTGATGTACCAGTTGCAACTAAAGGTGATTGTTATTCAAGATATAGGTGTTATATTGAAGAGATGAAAGAATCTTCTAAAATATTAAAGCAGTTAGTTCCTATGTATAAAAGTAGTAAATTAGAATTAATGGCTAATGCTCCTGAGTATATATCTGCTTCAAAAGAAGATATTATGACTCAAAATTATTCTTTAATGCAACATTTTGTTTTAGTAACTCAAGGAATGAGACCACCTAAGGGTGAAGTTTATGTAGCAACTGAATCACCAAAAGGTGAATTAGCTTTTATGATTGTAAGTGATGGTAGCCCTTATGCTTACAAGATGAAGCTAAGAGCTCCTTCATTTTGGCATACTGGATTGCTAGAAGATTTACTTCCTGGGCATCAATTAGCTGATGTTGTTGCTATTATTGGTAATTTAAATGTAGTATTTGGGGAAATTGATCGTTAAGTCTAAAAGCTAGTAAAAAAGTAAATTGTGGAAATAATAGTGGAGATAATAAATGAAAAGATATGACCTAAGACCCTTAAAAGATAAGTTTTATGACAGAATGTTAGAACTTATGAAAACAGATATTAAAGATGAAGAAAATGCAATATTTATATTTGAAATAGGTGATTTTTCACATATTCAAAAGTCTTCTGATTTGATTTATGATGCTGGTTATACCTTAATGAACTCAATTAAATTCAACGAAGTAGACTGGACCTTAGTTGTAAAAAAAATCAAACCAGAATCTAAAACTATTGAAGTATTAGATAGTGAAATAAAAAAAGAAATCTAATGAATGTAAATGATTTAATTTTAAAAAGTGATTATATTTTAAGCATTGGTACATTTTTATCTTTTAATAATGAAGATTTAAAAAGTACTATTGTGCAAACTATTAAAAAAAATGAAGCTTCATTTATATACTTAAATCCAATTGATAATTTTGATTTAAAAAAATATTATTCAAAACTTACAAAATATGAAGTAGGGAGCGAAGAGGGTATTGTAGCTTTATTACTTTATACTTTTGTAAGATCTTCAAATGAAAGAATTCAAACTTACATAGAAGATTTAGATATTGGTTATATATCAGCAGAAAGTTCAGCAGGTGAAGAAGAATTTGAAGAAATGTATGAAATGTCTTTAAGTAAAAAAAATAAGATTATTATCTTAGGGGAAGATATTTTTACTCATGCAAGAATTGATAATATTATTAAAATATGTTCTTTAATACAAAAATATAGCGATTTTAATATTGTTTGTTTAAATACACAATTTCAAAACTTACTTAATGAATATATAAATACAAAACTCCAAGATATAAAAGATGTTAATGAATTAAATTCATATAATGGTACTTTGGTTTACCCAATTAAACATAGTGAGAATATTTTAGTAGGAAGTAATTCATTTGCTAATCTTGCAAAAATTAAACATGGAGATGAAGTTTTGGTGGAATTTGATAATCAAACTTTAAAGAAATCTTTTATAATTAATGATAATCTGCAAGGAACTATTGCTTTATGTTCAATACTAAATAATGATGATAATAATATTTTCAAAGGATATTGTTATAAACAAGTTAAGATTAAAAAGGTTGTTTTATAATGAGTGATTTAATTAAGTTAAATATAGATGGTAAAGATATACAAAGTAAAGAAGGTGAAACAATATTAAATATAGCAAGAAAGAATAATATTTTTATTCCAGCTATTTGTTATTTAACTAGATGTTCACCTACACTAGCTTGTAGATTGTGTTTAGTTGAAGTTGATGGTAAGCAAGTATATTCATGTAATGTTAAAGCAAAAGACACAATGCAAATTAAAACTACTACTGCAAATATTGAGACTGAAAGAAAAGCAATCATGGAAGTTTATGATGTAAATCATCCTTTACAGTGTGGTGTTTGTGATCAAAGTGGAGATTGTGAGTTACAAAACTATACCTTATATATGAAATTAAATTCTCAAAAATATACTGTAAAAGATGTGCATAGACCTGCCTCGAACTGGGGAGTTATGAATTATGACCCAGGGCTTTGTATAGTATGTGAAAAATGTGTAACTGTATGTAAAGATATGGTGGGTTCTAGTGCATTAAGTACAGTTAAAAGAAATGCTGATCCTCTTGATAAATCGTTTAAAACCTCTATGCCAAAAGATGCTTATGCTATGTGGAATAAGTTAAATAAATCTTTAATAGGTTTTGATGCTACTTCATGTGTTGATTGTGGTGAGTGTATTTCTGTTTGTCCAGTTGGGGCATTAGTTAGTAATGATTTTCAATATAAATCAAATTCTTGGGAGTTAAGTAAAATTCCAGCAGCAAATCCACATTCAAGTGATTGTTCTTTTATGTATTATGAAGTTAAACACGAATCAATTATAAATCATGCAAAGCAAAAAATATATAGAGTTACAAATGAACATCATTATTCTACTTTAAATGGTGCAGGAAGATTTGCTTATGATTTTGAAAATAAAGTTGAGCAAAAAGATGAAGAAGAATTTAATAAAGCTATTAAGATGTTCAAAGATGTAGAAACTATAAAGTTCAATTCTTATATTACAAATGAAGAAGCTTATATCTTACAAAAATTAAAAGACAAACTTTCTTGTAGATTAGTAAATGTTGATGCTTATAATTATAAAAGTTTTATAAATGAATATTCTAAAAATTCTGGTTCTTCTTTATACTCATCAAATTTAAAAGATATACATAAATCAAACTTTGTCATATCTATAGGTTCATATTTAAAATCTGACTTACCAAATGCAAGGTATGCTTTTAACAATAGTATAGTTATAAATAAAGGTGCAGGTTTATACTTTCACCCTATAAAAGACCCAATAATGGAAAAAATAGGTAAAAGAGGTAAAAATATAGAATTCGTTTATCATAAACCTTTAAGCGAAGAATCAATTTTATATTTAATTTTATATAAATTTGGAAAAAATTTACCACCTTTACTGCAAGAATATATATCTTCATTAAAAGAAACAAGAGTAAGAACAGTAGAACAAACTATAAAAGAAACGATTATAAATGTAGTAAAAGATGAAAATGGTGAAGAAAAAGAAGTAAAAGAAATAGTATCAAAAAAAATAAGCAAAGAAGAAGAATACGAATATATAAGTTTATTAGATGATATATCTTATGATGGTTCCTTATTAGATACTATAGATAAGTTATTAGCAAAAAAAGATACCTTTAGTTTAATAGTTGGAGAAGATGTAATAAGTCATCCAAATAGTAAAAACTTAGCTAAGCTTTGTGGTTTGGTTGATAAATATACAGATTTTAAGGTAGTAATTATTCCAAGTCAAACAAATACTTTAGGAGTTAGTTTAATTTGTGATTTAGATGAATATGAGAAGGGTCTAACTATTGGTTATAATGAAAAAGCCACATATGAGTTATCTGCTTTAGGTGATGGAAACCTTGATATACCAGCTCTTAATCAACAAGAAGGAACTTTTGTAAATATCGATAAAAAAGTCATTCCTACAAATGCAGCACTTCCATATAAAGGTTATACTTTAAATGATATTGCTAATAATATTCTTGATATAGATGTTGAGCATACAATAGAATATACTAAGGAATTACCAAAACAAAAAGGTTTTAAAGAAATAGATTTTGATGATTTAGTAAATAATATCAATAATTCTAGTGAAGACACTAGAGGTTATACTTTAGAAACTTTTAACTGCCAAACAAATGATTCATTTGATAAATTAAATTCTTCTATTTTAAAAAACCTAGAAAATAAAGAAAATGAAACTTTAATTTATAGAGCAAATCCAATTAATCAATTTAATGAATTTACAGCAATTGCACATGAGTTTCAAAAAAACTTAGAGTCTGGTTTATTTGTTTCTAAAGAATTAATGAATAAATTAAATCTTCAACAAAATGATAAAGTAATAGTAAATGCAAACAATACACAAATACAATTAAATACATATATAGATGAACAAATTTCAGGAGATATAGCATATATATCAACTTTTGATAAAAAATTAAATACTAAAAATCTATTTAATACTTACAGATATAATAATGCTGTAATTACAAAGGCTTAGGATGGAAACAGCTTATATTATAGAAACAATAATAAAAGTCATTATAGTTCTTACAGTATTTTCAGCTCTTGCTGGATTTACAACTTATATTGAAAGAAAAGTACTTGCATTTATGCAAAGGCGACTGGGACCCACAAATGTAGGACCTTATGGACTTTTACAATTAGCAGCTGATGGTATCAAACTTTTTACAAAAGAAGATTTTATTCCTCAAAATGCTGCAAAACCTATATTTATGATAGCTCCTATTATAACAGCTGCGACTGCTTTTATAGCTATGAGTGCTATTCCATTTTTTCCAGAATTTGAACTTTTTGGATATACGGTTCGTCCTATTATCTCAGATATTAATGTTGGAGTATTATTTGTATTAGGAGTTGCTTCCATTGGACTTTATGGTCCTTTATTAGCTGGTATGAGTTCTGCTAATAAATGGGCTTTATTAGGAGGGGCTAGAACAGCCATTCAGCTTTTATCGTATGAAGTTGTTTCAGGACTTGCACTATTGGCTCCTTTGATGTTAGTTGGAAGTTTATCTTTAATTGATATTAATAATTATCAAAGTGGTGGAGTTATAAATTGGCTTGTATGGACACAACCTTTAGCTTTTATTTTATTTGTTATTGCTGGTTTTGCTGAGACAAATAGAACACCTTTTGATTTATTAGAACATGAAGCTGAACTAGTAGCAGGTTATGCAACTGAGTATTCAGGTATGAGATGGGGAATGTTTTTTATAGGTGAATATGCGAATTTATTTACTGTTTGTTTTTTAATTTCACTTATATTTTTAGGTGGGTTTAATGATCTTTGGTTCATTCCAGGTGGTTTGGCTATTGTAGGTAAAGTTATGTTTTTAATATTTTTCTTTTTATGGACACGAGCATCTTGGCCTCATATTAGACCAGATCAATTAATGTGGTTATGTTGGAAAATTTTAATGCCATTAGCAGTAATTAATATATTAATTACTGGTTTTGTGATGATGTTTTAGGAGTTATGATGATAGATAAATTAAATAATAGAAATATAGATATGGGTGAGTATGTAAATATTGTAGAAGAACAATATCCTACAGATAATTGGTCTATGTTTAAGCAAGTATGTAAACGATCATTAAAAGGTGAATTATTAACTGGTTTAAAAATTACTTTCATCATGATGAAAGAAGCACTTTTTAATAAAAATATGCATACAGTTCAATACCCTGAGGAAAAACTTCCTATTAGTAATAGATATAGAGCAGTTCATAAATTATTAGGACTTTTAGAATCAGGTGAAAACAGATGTATTGGTTGTGGTCTTTGTGAAAAAATCTGTATATCTCAATGTATTAAAATGGATACAAAAATTGATGAAAATTCCAGAAAAGAAGTACTAGAATATACTATTAATATGGGTCGATGTATTTTTTGTGGTTATTGTGCTGAGGTTTGTCCTGAATTAGCAATAGTTCACGGAGGAAGATATGAAAATGCAAGTGAACAAAGAGCTCATTTTGCTTTAAAAGAAGATTTATTAACTCCACTTGATAAATTAATCTTTCAAAAAGAATATACAGGTTTTGGTGCTGTATCTCCTGATGCTGATGCAAAAATTAAAAAAACACCTTTATCTTATTAGGAGAAATAATGTTTGAGATTGTAGCGTTTTATTTATTTTCATTTTTAACAATTACTATGTTTTGTATTACTGTTTATGTCAATAATGCTTTATATGCCTTAAGTTCCTTAGCTGCTGGAATGATTTTTATTTCTGCATTTTTCTTTTTACTTGATGCTGATTTTTTAGGAGTCGTTCAAATTACTGTTTATACAGGTGCTATTATGGCTTTATATGCTTTTGGTATGATGTTTTTTGACTCATTAACTGTTGTAAAAGAAAAGATAAAAAATCCAAGATTAGTATTTGTATTATCAGGTTTAATAGCACTTATTATTGTAATAATATTTGTAAGCCCAATAATTACAACAAATATACAAGCACAATATCCAGTTCATCCATCTTGGGGTAATATTCAAGATATTGGTATAGTTTTATTTACTAAATATTTAATTCCTTTTGAATTAGCAGCTGTTATGTTACTAGTTGCCATGATAGGTGGGATTATTTTAGCTGGCAAAAAAATGGATGTTTCTTATTCGCTTCTAAGTGAAGATGAGATTGATAAACTTGAAAAAACAAATTTACTACAAGATAATGATAAGGATAAAAAATGACACTAAATTCCTATTTGATTTTATCTGCTATACTTTTTACTATAGGAATAGTGGGTGTTATAAGAAGAAAAAACTTATTAATGTTATTTTTTGCAACTGAGATTATGCTAAATGCTGTTAATATTGGACTTGCTGCTATTTCTAAGTTTTATGGTGATTTAACTGGTCAGATATTTGCTTTTTTCATTATAGCAATTGCCGCATCTGAAGTAGCTATTGGACTTGGATTATTAATACTTTGGTTTAAGAAAAAAAATTCAATAAACCTTGATACAATTCAGAATATGAAAGGCTAATGATGGAAAAGTTTTTATACATAGCACTTTTTGCCCCATTATTAGGTTCTTTAGTTGCTGCTTTATTTGCACAAAAACCTAAAATACTTTTTGTAGGAATTTTTACTTCGTTGATGTTAGGTATTTCTATGCTGGCATCTTTAAATTTACTTTATCATATATTTACAACAGATCAAATTGTTCATTTAAGAATGATGGATTGGATAGTTGTTGGTAAATTAGATATTCCTTTTGGTTTCGTTGTAGATCAAATATCTGTTACCATGATGTGTGTGGTAACTTTGGTATCAACTATTGTTCATATACACTCAATTGGATATATGGACCATGATAAAAGTTTTAATAGATTTTTTTCATATCTTAGTGCTTTTGTATTTTCTATGATGATTTTAGTTATGAGTGATAACTTTGTTGGTTTATTTATTGGTTGGGAAGGAGTAGGATTATGTTCATGGTTATTAATTGGATTTTGGTATCACAAAGGCGATGAAAGTAGAGATATAAATCCTTCTGTCTCTCCATCATGGGCTGCAAATGAAGCTTTTATTATGAATAGAATTGCTGATTTAGGTATGCTTGTTGGTATATTTTTAATTTATTGGAATATAGGTTCTTTACAATATGATATTGTTTTTGAAAATATTTCATCATTATCATCTGGTTTAATTGTAGCAATTGGAATTTTTCTTTTTATTGGTGCCATGGGTAAATCTGCACAGTTTCCTTTTCATACTTGGTTAGCTGATGCTATGGAAGGTCCAACGCCAGTTTCTGCTTTAATTCATGCAGCTACCATGGTAACTGCTGGTGTGTATTTATTAATAAGAGCAAATGAGATATTTTTAAGCGTACCCCAGTTAGGTTATTTTATAGCTTGTCTTGGTGCTTTTGTAGCTATTTTTGCTGCATCTATGGCACTTATTAATAATGATATGAAAAAAATCATTGCTTATTCAACTTTATCTCAATTAGGATATATGTTTGTAGCTGCTGGTTTAGGAGCTTATTGGGTAGCATTATTTCACCTTGCAACTCATGCCTTTTTTAAATCAGTTTTATTTTTAGGAGCTGGAAATGTTATGCATGCTATGAATAACGAACTTAATATTAAAAAAATGGGTGGACTTCATAAGCATATGAAAGGCACTTCCATTATCATGACTATTGCGTCCCTTGCTCTTGCTGGTATTTTTCCTTTAGCTGGATTTTTCTCAAAAGATAAGATACTTGAAGCTGCATTTAATGGCGAGGCTTTCTTTTTATGGTTCATATTATGGATAACAGCAGGATTAACAGCTTTTTATTCATTTAGACTTATAATGCTAGTATTTCATGGTGAAGAAAAATATCATAAATATGATTACAAACCTCATGAAACATATTCTTTTGTTATTATTGCTATGGCTCCTCTTGCTTTTTTAGCTATTATTGCAGGTTGGTTTGAGCATAGTTTTGTTGTATTTGTAAGTAAATTATTACCATCTTGGCAAGCAAATAATATAAGTCATTCAACTGCTTATATATTAATAGCTATAACTTCTGCTATTGCTTTATTTGGAATATTTTATGCTGTATATAAGTACAAAAAAGGTGGCTTTGATAAATCTTGGGATAGCAACAGTATTTATAAAATAGTAAAAAACCAATATTATGTTCCTTGGTTTTATGAAAATATTATTTGCAAAACATATCTGAGTTTATCAAAAATAGCTTGGAAGATTGATATTGCATTTATAGATACTATTGTTGATTTAATTGCTAAAACTTTTTATAAAAGTGGTCAAAAAGCAAGAATTATTCAATCATCGAATTTATCTAATTCGCTTAAAATTATGATAATAGCAATTACAATATTATTAGTGTTTAGCCTAACACTAAGTATTGTATAAGTAAGGGGTTTATAAGATGGATTATATTTTAACAATACTAATATTTTTTCCTGCATTTGCAGCTGTTCTTGGGTTTTTAGTAAATTCAAATTCAATTAGAGTATATGGTATTATTGTAAGTGCTATAGAGTTTTTATTAAGTATTTTTATGTGGATAAATTTTGATTTAAGTATTGCTGATATGCAGTTTATACAAGATATTCCAATAATTTCTACTTATGGAATTCACTATATTGTAGGTATTGATGGTATTTCATTATTTTTAGTTTTAATGACTACATTTATGACTATGATATCTCTTATAGGTTTAAGTGAAAAAAGAGATTTAAAATACCTTATTCTTAGTGTTTTATTTTTAGAAATGACAATGATAGCAGTTTTTTTAGTATTAGATATGATTATATTTTATACATTTTGGGAGCTATCACTTGTACCTATGTTATATATTATCGGAGTTTGGGGTGGAAAATTAAGAATTTATGCTTCTATTAAATTCTTTTTATATACCTTTACAGCCTCAATTTTTATGCTTTTAGCTATTTTATACTTAGGATATGTTTATTTTCAAACAACAGGTATATGGAGCTTTAGCTTAATTAACTGGAATACTATGATTTTACCATTTGATATGCAATTATGGTTATTTGTAGGATTTTTTATTGGTTTTGCTGTAAAGGTGCCTATGTTTCCTTTTCATACTTGGCTTCCTTATGCCCACGGACAAGCTCCAACAATTGGTTCAGTCATACTAGCAGCTATTTTATTAAAGATGGGAACCTATGGTTTTGTAAGAATTTCTTTGCCTATGTTTCCAGATGCTAGTGTATATTTTATACCATTCATGGCAAGTTTAGCTTTAATTGCTATTATTTATACGGCCATGATAGCTTATGCCCAAGAAGATATGAAACAAATCATAGCTTATTCATCAGTTTCACATATGGGTGTTATAATCTTAGGAATTTTTGCTTTAAATGTTGAAGGTATTTCTGGTGCTATATTTTTGATGATTTCACATGGTATAGTATCAGGTGCTTTATTTATGTTAGTTGGTATGATATATGATAGAAGGCATACAAAATTAATTAAAGATTTTGGTGGTCTAGCACAAGTTATGCCAAAATTTGCAGTAATATTTGCTTTTATGCTTATGGCTTCGGTTGGACTTCCTTTAACCATAGGTTTTGTAGGTGAATTTCTAGCCTTATTAGGTTTCTTTAACTACTCACCTGTTTTAACTTTACTTGCAGGTTTTACTATTATCTTAGGTGCTGTTTATATGTTGGTTATGTATAAAAAATCATTCTTTGGACCTTTAAGTAATGAAAAAAATAAAAACCTTAAAGATTTAAAAGGAAGAGAACTTTTTGCTTTAATACCTTTATTAATCTTAGTTGTATTATTTGGTATTTATCCAAAACCTATTTTACAACCAGCTGATAAATCTGTAACTAGGCTTATAAATATAATGCAACAAAAGTCTGTAAAAGAGCAAACAAGAATAAAAATAATATCTTTAAATAGTATCAAGAAGGTGCAAAATGACTAATGTAATTATTGATTTACCAAGTTTTGCAAGTTTAAATATCGCTACAATTGCACCTATGATGACTTTAGTCGTTGGTGCTTTACTTATTTTATGTATTGATTTATTTTCTAAAAATATTGACAAATCTTTATACATTATTTTAAGTGTTTTATTTTTACTTATAGATTTAGCTTTAGTTTTCAACTTTACAAACAATGCTAATAATAGAGGTTTCTTTGATTTAATGCTACTAGATGGTATATCTATTTTATCGCAAAGCATTATAATCATGGCATCAATATTTTTTATTTTAACAGCTATTACAAAACTTAGATTTCAAGAACATAGATATCCTGAATATTTTGCTTTATATTTATTTATGATTAGTGGATTTCAATTTATGGTAAGTTCAGATTCTTTAATTTTGATTTTTATAGGATTAGAAACTGCATCTATTTCTTTATATACTCTAATTGCCATGCACAATAAAGACAATGCAATAGAAGCTGCAATTAAATATTTTACTATGGGAGCATTTGCAACTGCATTTTTTGCATTTGGTTCTATGGTTTTTTATGCGTTAACAAGCAGTGTAGAGCTAAATACAATCGCACAAGTATTAGCTAGTTCTAATTTTGATAATTATCCTTTGATTATGCTAGGTATTATTTTTATCTTTGCAGCCTTAGGATTTAAATTATCACTAGTTCCTTTTCATACATGGGTACCTGATGTTTATGAAGGTTCTACTTCTTCTCTTGCTGGTTTCTTGTCTATTGTTCCTAAAATAGCTGGTTTTATTGTAGCTTTAAGATTTTTTGAGGTTTTTCTTGAATACGGCGATATTTATGTTGAAATGATACTATATATAAGTGTCGTTTTAACAATGACTATCCCAAACTTAATAGCACTAGTTCAAACAGATATTAAAAGAATGTTAGCTTATTCTTCTATTTCAAATGCAGGTTTTGCAATGGCTGCTATATTAATAGGTACTAGCCAAGCAACTACTGGTTTATTTTTATATTGGATATTATTTTTAATTACTAATCTTGGAGCTTTTACTTTTCTTTGGCTTAATAGAACTAAAGATTATAAAACATTTAAATCAGATCATGCACTTGAAAAATACTCAGGTTTAATTAAAACTTCACCTTTAAGTGCTTTTATTTTAGGATTATTATTATTAAGTCTTGCAGGACTTCCTCCTTTTTCTTTATTCTGGGGAAAAATGTATTTAATAAGTAGCTCAGTAAATGCTGATTATATGATTCTTGCTGTTATTATGCTTATTAATTCTGCTATTGCTGTTTATTATTATTTAAAACCAATTATTTATATATTTTTCAAAGACCCTATACAAAATCATCAAAGGCACCATATGACAAATGCGACAATAAGTACAAAAAGTATAGTAGCTTTTTGTGCAGTTCTTAGTGTGTTTTCCATTTTTTTAATAGATCCATTATTAGATATAATATCTTATTATGTTAATATGGCAGGATATTAAGGTATGAATAAAATATATTTAGTCTTACTTTTTATTGCAATAATTGCAGGAGTTTATTTTACAAAACAAAATGAAGAGATTAAAAAAAGACATTTAGAGAAGATAGAAATACAAATACAAATACAAAAAGATAAAGAAGAAAAATTAGAAAAAGAAGCTCAAGAAAAAATAGAATTAGAAAAAAAAGAGCTAGAAAGACAAGCAAAAATAAGAAATGCAATACCCGTTTCTGTTAAAAAAGCAAATTTCTTAAAATATATGATTCCAAATGTAATAAGTGTTTTTAATGAATTGCACAAAACTTATTTAGAAGTTGAGAAGCTAATAAGCATAAATCCAAGTGATGAAAGAATATTAAAACTAAGAAAAGAATATAAAGTTAAAAATAACAATGATTTATTAAAAGTATTAAAACCCCATCCAATTAGTATAGCCTTAGCCCAAGGTGCGATGGAGAGTGCTTGGGGAGAGTCAAGGTTTTTTACAGAAGCTAATAATATCTTTGGTATTTGGTCGTTTAATAAAAGTGACAAAAGAATAGCCGCAGGTTCTTTAAGAGGCGATAAAACGATATATTTAAAAAAATATGAAACGCTAGATGAGTCTATTCGCCATTATTATAGATTTATATCAACAGGTAGGGCATTTAGAGAATTTAAAACATTGAATTATGTATCAAATGATCCTTTATTATTAATAAATAAATTACATAGATATTCCGAAAAAGGTAAAGATTATGTAAAAGAATTACGCTCTATGATTAATTATAATAAATTTAAAAAATATGATATTGAAATAAAACTTCCTATAATTAAAAACATTGAAAACATAGATATTGAAAGTATCAAAAAAGAAGAAATAAAAGAAGATATACAAGAAGAAGTAAAGAATATCATTGTAGAAAAAAAGGAAGAACAAAAAGAAGAAGTTGAACTTTTAGATATTGAAAGTATTGAAAATTTAGAAATAAAAAAGACTATATCTTCAAATATAGCAAATAAAATATCAAATATAAATAATATTAAGAATGAATAAGTTCAAACATTGAGAGAAATATATAGGCATATAAACCTTGTTTTAGTTAAATTAATTTGTAACAATAGATAAAACTTTAAAGAATGTTCTATTTATAATCTCAAATTTAGAACTAAATGTAATATTATATGTTAATATTTAAAGATTGATTTACTAAAATAGGAATATGAATGAATAATAAACACTACGATGTAATTATAATTGGTGGGGGAATATCTGGATCTGCTTTATTTTATGAATTAGCTAGATATACTGATGCAAAAAAAATATGTTTACTTGAAAAATATGATGAGTTAGCCACATTAAATTCAAAAGGTACTAGTAATTCTCAGACAATTCATGTAGGAGATATAGAAACAAACTATACTTTAGAAAAAGCAAAGATTACTAAAAGAACTGCAAAAATGATTGAAAAGTTTTGTTTGCAGTATAACTTACAAAATAAGATTATGTTTTCTCATCAAAAAATGGCTTTAGGTGTTGGAGCTAAAGAAGTTGCATTTATTAAAAATAGGTATGAAGAGTTTAAAGAAGTATTTCCTTATTTAGAATTATGGGATAAAGAACAAATTAGAAAATTAGAACCAAAATTAGTTTATGCTAATAAAGAACAAACAAAAGATAGACCTGAACCTATTTTAGCAATGGGTGCAAAAAGTGAATATACAACGGTAGATTTTGGTGAGATGACTAAAGAGATGGCAAAAGCTGCTAAAACTCAAGAAAATGTTATTACTGATATATTTTATAATGCAGAAGTTGAAAAAATTGAAAAAGTTGATAATATTTATAAAGTAACAACTATATCTAAAACAGAATTTACATGTGATTTTGTTGTAGTAAATGCAGGAGCTCATTCTTTATATCTAGCTCATAAAATGGGTTATGGAAAACATATGGGTTCTTTATCAATGGCAGGTAGCTTTTATATTACAAGTGGTAAGTTTTTAAATGGAAAAGTTTATATGGTACAAAATAACAAATTACCATTTGCAGCACTTCATGGAGATCCTGATATTTTATGTGATGGAAGAACAAGATTTGGACCAACTGCTTTAGCTTTACTTGTTTTAGAAAGATACAAGGGTTTTAAAACATTTTTTCAATGTTTTAAAACTATGAACATAGATGGAAATATATTAAAAATATTTTGGGATTTAATTAAAGATAGTGAAATCAGATCTTATGTCTTTAGAAACTTTTTATTTGAAGTACCAGGTATTAATAAAGGTTTATTTGTTAAAGATGCACAAAAAATCGTTCCATCTTTAAGTGTTGATGATATTGAATATGCTAAAGGTTTTGGTGGAGTTCGACCTCAAGTTTTAGATAAGAAACAACAAAAATTAATGTTAGGAGAAGCTTCAATTAACCCAGAAAATGGAATATTATTTAATATGACTCCAAGTCCAGGAGCTACATCGTGTTTAGGAAATGCAGAAAGAGATCTTAAGATTATAAGTAAATATTTAAATTTAAATTTTGATGAAAAAATGTTTTTAAAAGAACTAACTGATGGAGAAGAAGTCTAATTCTTTAGAGTGCTTAATATTTTATATCAAGTCATCAAATGAAAGAAAGTTAGAGCTTAAATAATTATCTAATCTTTCTTTGAAAATATTTCTTGAGTTGATTTCTCTTTTGTATTTTATTTGCTATAATATTGAAAAATTTAAACAGAAAGAATAACAATGTATAATTTTGATGAAGTAATTAATAGAGCAAATACCTCTTGTTTAAAGCATGATTTCACAGATGCTTATTTTGGAGATTGTAAAGATTTACAAGCTTTATGGGTAGCTGATATGGATTTTAAAACTCCTGCTTGTATTACAGATGCTATGAGTAAAAAAATAACACACGGAGTCTTTGGATATACAAGACCTACAAAAACTCTTATAAACTCTGTGGTTTTATGGATGAAAGATAGACATGATTATACGATAAAAGAAGAATATTTAAGTTTCGTAAATGGTGTTGTCCCTGCGTATAGTTCAGCTATTGAGGCATTTAGTAGTATAGGTGATGAAATCATACTTCAAACACCAGTTTATTATCCACTTTTTAATCATATAAAAAATAACAATAGAGTATTAATCACAAACCCATTAAAGCAAAATAATGGCTATTATACTATGGACTTGGAAGATTTAGAGAAAAAAATCACAAAAAAAACAAAGATATTTGTACTTTGCTCACCACATAATCCAGTAGGAAGAGTATGGAATAAAGAAGAATTACTGGCATTAGGAAATATTTGCCTTAAACATAATATCAAAATAATTTCTGATGAGATTCATGCTGATTTAGTATTTACAAAATTTACTGCCATAGCTTCCTTATCAGAAGAAATTGCAAATATAACTCTTACATTAAACTCAGCTGGAAAGACATTTAATATAGCTGGACTTAATTGTGCTTATGCTATTTGTCATAATGCAAGTATGAAAAGAGTATTTGATAAAGTTTCTATAAAAAGAGAAGTTAATTCTGTTAATTTATTTGGTTTTGTAGCACATGAAGCTGCTTATACGAAAGGACATTCTTGGTTAGAAGAATTGAAAAAATATTTACAAAGTAATATTGACTTTACACATTCTTTTTTAAAAAAGAATAATTCAAAAATAGAGTTTGTAAAACCAGAAGCCACATATTTGTTATGGTTAAATTTTAACGAACTTAATAATACACATGAAGAAAATAAACATACTCTTTTAAATGACGCAAAAGTTGCACTTAATGATGGTACAAGTTTTGGAAAAGAAGGAAATAACTTTTTTAGATTAAATTGTGCCTTACCCAAAAAAGAATTAGAAAAAGCATTAAATAAGATAATAAGTGTTTTTTAATAAATTAACTGTTGCATTAAAACAAATTAAATATAATAGAAATTCTAGGACTGTTCAAATATCTCTTAATTCTTCGGGATACTTTTTATAATACACATCTATTTCTATAATATCTCTATCTTTACAATATTTACATTTACCGTTTTTTAGTTCTTGATACGGCAATTAATAATTCAAACATTATTCTAGTCTTCTGTTATGGACTATAAGTTTGTCCTTTAGTACGACTTATATTTCTCTGCATTAATTTATAATATTTTAACTTAACTTTCGCACCTAAAACAATCAATAAAACATCAAATAACAAGCAGATTATCAATACTTAATCCAAGATTTTCATGTCTATTGACAATATTATTTTAAGTGTAAATAATTAAAATAATATTATAAAAATAAACTATAAAATAGTATCAAAGAAGCTTTTATACAGTGCTTATTAGCTATAATATGGATATTAAAAAAGAGGTTTATTGATGAATATTCAAGAGAAAATAACTAATATTATAAATGGCAAGCTAAAAAATCCAATTTTCAAGACAATGCAAGTACTAAATATAAAAACAATTTTATCTCAAAGTAAATTCACTAAGAAAGATGGTGTTAGTGTTTATATGGTAGTTATTCATTTTGTCTATATGTTGGTTATGAATAAAAAGATATCAACATTTTCAAATCAAAGTGATGATAGTTTAAAGAAAGATGTTTACTATAGATTACTTAGCAATAGTAACTACAACTGGAGAAAACTACTATCTTTATCAACATTAAAGATACTAAAATTACTTCATAAAGTACAAGATAAAAAAGCTGTAAGAGTTTTAATTATTGATGATACAGTTGAGGGAAAAGTTGGTAAAGATATAGAGGGTAGTAGTGACTACTTATGGAGTAATAAAGAGAAACGAACTATTAGAGGTATCAATGTTGTATCTTTAAATTATAGTGATGGTTTCTCTAACTTGATGTTAGACTTTGAAATTGCTACAAATAAATATGCAAGAGTAGCACTAGAAAATTTTACTAATATTGTAGATTATAGAAGTAATGCTCACATAAGAAGACTAGAGACACTAAAAGGCAAATCACAAATAGCAATAGCTATGGTTAAAAGAGCTGTAAATAGTGGTATATATGCTGATTATTTACTTGTTGATAGTTGGTATAGTAAACCTTCATTCATTAAAGAGATGAATGAACTAGGATTAAAAGTTATTACAAGAGTAGCAAATAACAATAAAATATGGAACTTTTTAGGAGATAGAAAAACACTAACAGGTATCTATGATAAATATAAAAAACTAAAAGATATAAAGTTTGGAACCTATGGCAAAAAAGTTAAATATAAATATTTTTCAGTTGTAGTTGAACATAAAAAAGCTGGTAAAATAAAAATAGTATTTTTAAAGACATCAGATAAATTAATACCAATTGTATCAACAGATTTAGATATCTCAGACGAAACAATTATTGAGACTTATAGAAGAAGATGGGATATAGAACAAGGTTATAAAGAGCTTCGTGAACACTTTGGATTTAGTACAGAAGAAAATAGAATATATGAAGCTCTTATTGCTAGAATTACACTATCATTTTTTACATATAATATAGTTAGTTATATCAATCGTATTAGTCATGAACCTAAAACCATAGGTGGATTGTTTAAAGATTTAGAATGTGAACTCCATACTTTAGGGAACCTCTAAAAATAAACTCTAAAAATAAGATATCTATACTTTTTTAAAATTTAATTTATAATAAGCTAAATCACTAAAAATTATAAAAAATAAAAAAAATATATCCATATATTTACAATTATAAACTATAAAATAGCTATAAATTCAATTGTTTTATATCTATTTTAACTTTTCATTATTGGTATCTTTTTTAATCTAACTAACTGTTCATATCTTAGAAAGTTATATGTTAGATTTATAAGTCCTGTAATAGATTTAATTCTATCTAATCCAATTGCTTTTAAATTTAGAGCAGAGTTCATAGATGTTTTGAAAGTTCCAAATATATGTTCAACTCTTACTCTTGTTTTTGAGTATTTATAATTTTCTTTATGTTGTTTATTTGTAAGTGGTGTATTTCTATATGCTCTTTGTATAACTTTACTTTTTACATTAGTATCTTTTAGGTATGTTTCTATTTTATTAGATTTATATGCAGAATCTGCATATAAAATATTATCATTTTTATCTATTAAATCTTTTATAGCTTGAGAGTCATGAGTTGATGATGGTGTTACTGTATAGTTTATAATTACTTTAGTCTTTTGATCTACTGAAATATGATCTTTATATCCAAACTCTCTAGTTTTATATTTTGTTACCCATCTTGCATTACAATCTTTTTGAGATAAGATATTTTTATTCTTAGCAAATTCTAAAGGAATGGCACCTTTTTTAATATCTGCATTATCACTTCTTTTATTTCTTTGTTTTGGTACTCTTATAAATGAAGCATCAACAAGTGTACCTTCTTTAGCTACTACACCACTAGTTGTTAAATTTTTTGTAAATATATCAAATAACTTTTTAGATAAATCTTTCTCTTTCAAGCTTTCTTTAAATAAGCATATAGTCTTTTCATCAGGTACATTATCACCTATTTGAAGTCCTAAAAAGTCTAAAAATGACAATCTATCTTTTATTTGAAATTCTGTTTGTTCATCTGATAAGTTATAATATCTTTGAAGAATTATTATTTTAAACATTAATAGTTTATCATATGGTTTTCTACCAGCATTACTTTTTCTATCATACTTTATTAAAGCTTCTTCAATAGGCTGTCGGAATAGTTCCCAATCAATTATTTCATTTAACTTTTGCAAAGGTGGTTGATGTTTTTTAATTTTATCTAGTTGAAATTCATAGTCAAATAATCCAGCCATAATATACTCTCTTTTTATAGTAATTTATATTCTAATTATAGCGAAATAGTAGTTGTATATGCTTTAAATTATAGCTTTATGGATAGTTTATTGGGATTGAATAAATACTTTATTTTATGATTCTTTAAGTGTTTGAAAATTATTTGATTTTTGGTTTATTTTTAGAGGTGCCCTTTAGCAATTGCTATGCAAACATTTATATTAATACTCAATGAAATAGCACAAATAGAAGAGATTGTAAATAGAAATGATGATTTCTCTACTATTATTGATATATTAAAGGATATGACACAGAAGTTACTTGGTTTTAGGTGCGAAAGTTAAGTTATGTTTTTATCATCATAATAATTTCCATTTAAAATATGAAATCGCTGAAAGTAAGTCAATTTTTAATAAGGTGGCTTTGCATAGTAAATATACTGTCCCTCTTTGTCAATACCATTTCTCGTACCTATCTTTTTAGTATAGCTTTTTAGACAATATGGACAAGTTTTATTGTTTTTTTACAGCCATTTGTAAATAATCCTTTTTTAACTCCTATAGTATCGTAGTTTACTTGAGTTTTTAGACCCCTGAATTTTTCATTAAGTCGAATTTATCAAGTCTTTTTAGAATAAAACAATATCTCAACTACTGAGACTGTAATTTAAGTCAAATGTTGACTTTATATAGCTTTTTTATAGTTTTAAGAGATACCCAAATTTTACTACTTTAGGTTATTTTTTTAAATAAAAAGAATTATATTTTAAAGATATCAATTTTAAAATAAGAATATACAATATCTTTAATCGTATTTTTGTTATCATTGCTATTAATTTTACATAAGGATTTTTATTGAGACTAATTTTAAGTTTAATAATGTTTTCAATAGCTCTCTATAGTGCGAATGAAGCACCTATGATTAATTTGTCAGTTTCTGCACTTGAAGAGCCTGAGCAGTTTGTTAAGACTATTAATATAGTTATAATATTAACTCTTTTAGTATTAGCACCAAGTTTATTATTGATGGTTACTAGTTTTACAAGATTGATGATTGTATTTTCACTTTTAAGACAAGCTATGGGTTTACAGCAAACTCCTCCAAATCAAATTATCATTTCATTATCCTTAATTCTTACAATCTTTATTATGGAACCTTATGCAAAAAAGTCATGGGATGAAGGAATTCAACCATATATGGATAAGAAGATTTCTTATACTGTAGCATTTGAGAAAGGCATAAAACCTTTTAAAGATTTTATGATTAAAAATACAAGAGAAAAAGATTTGGCACTTTTTTATAGAATCAAAAAGGAAGAAAATCCAAAAAATATAGATGATGTTGCATTAACTCTACTTGTTCCTGCTTTTATGATTAGTGAATTAAAAACTGCCTTTGAGATAGGCTTTTTAATTTTTCTACCTTTTTTAGTAATTGATATTATTGTAGCTTCAATACTTATGTCTTTAGGTATGATGATGTTACCACCTGTGATGATATCTTTACCTATTAAGCTAATTTTCTTTATTATCATTGATGGTTGGGCATTGATTATAGGAAATTTAGCCCAATCTTTTAAATAAATATTTTGTATTGTATTTTATAATAAAGCAAGAAATATTGTTGTACAATTTCTGATGTTAAAAAGGAATATATTATACAATTTAAATTTTTTAAAATCTGTGGGATACTCCTATCACAATAATATAAATTTTTCTAAAAGTAAAATGAATAATATAAATTTATCTAATTCAATGAATTCTTTACATTCTCTTGTTAATAATTGTTATTTGTGCGATTTATCAAAAACTAGGAAAAATGTACTTTTTGGTCAAGGGAATGTAAATGCTTCCTTGATGATTATCCAAGAACAGCCAAATCATACTGAAGATAAGATGGGTAGATTTTATTTAGAACAAAGTGGTGAGTTATTAAAAGCTAATATTAAGAATATTTTAAATTTGTCAACAGATGATATCTATATAACAAATACTGTTAAATGTATTGATAAAAACAATACTAATAGTGCTTGTTTTAATACTTGTAGTGCTTATCTTTATAAACAAATAGAGTTAGTAAGACCTAAAGTTATTGTATTATTAGGGCAGAGGGTGTATTCATATTTATATGGAAATGCTAATTCATTTAAACAAAATATTGGTCAAATATTATCACTAAGTGGTTACCAAACATTAGTAACACAAGAGCAGAAGTTTTTGCTAAGAAACCCCTCTTCTAAGCAAGAAGTACATCAAGATTTATTAAAAATAAAACATATATTGGAAGCAAAATGAAGTATTTAATTTTTATTTGTATCATTTTTTTTGTAAGTTGTACTAGTACAAAAGTCATTAATCTTGAAAATCAAGTTCAAAATGTACAAAAGAATGATACAAGTAAAATAAAAATAAAAAATATACATAAAAAAAAGATGAACTTAGAGAAAAGCATTGAAGTAAATAATGAACAAATACAAGAAGAGGTATTAAATCATAATACAATAGCTATTATTTATCCTTCTCGTAAAATAGGCAAATATGCTAAGTCAACGATTAACACAATAAGTGGATATCTATTACACAAAACTCAACAATTTCAAATGTATACATTTGATACTATTGATGAAAGTAAGGCAAGTATTCAAGAGCAATTAGCTTTAATAAAAGAACAAAATATAAGTAAAGTTATAGCCTTATTTACTAAAAAAGGTTTTAATGAAATTAATTTATCACAAAACATTAAACTTGACATATATTTTCCTCTAATAAATAAGCAAGAAATTATTACAAATCATGATAATTTTATTTTTGGTGGTATTTCTTATGTCGAACAATTTAATCTATTAGAACAGTTTAGCAATGGCAAAAATACGATGTTTTATTATCCATCATTTATTGGAAATAAATTAAGAGATTCTTATAAAGATATTTTTACTCCTATTTTAAAAATAAAAACTGTAACAAATAAGAATAATAATTTTAAAAGCTTAGTAGAAGATAGAAGAGTTTTTTCTAGTACTTTAGTTTTGAATACTCCTATTATTCGTACATCTATGATTTTATCACAATTAACTGCTTTTGAAATATATCCTTATGTGATATTATCTACTCAACTAAACTATACACCCTTATTGATAAAATTAACACAAAAAAAAGATAGAACAAATTTTATACTTGCTAATGCAATATCAGATATTGATAGTATTTTATTGGAAGATTTAAAGCTTTTAGGTTCTGATGTGTCTTATAATTGGGTGAATTATTCATCTTTAATTGGTGTATCTTATTTATTAAATGATAATAATATAGACGATTTAGTATCTATACAAATACTTGATAATCAAGTTATTTACAATACTAGTTTATATTATGCTACTTCATACGGTTTTAAAAAGATTGAAAATTAAATACTTAAGATATATTTAGATATAATCGCGACAAATAAACATACAAAGCACTTTTTGCTTAAAATAAAATGGAGATTAATTTGAGAACTCATTATTGTACACATATAGATGAAACAAATATTAAAGAAACCATTAGTGTCGCTGGTTGGGTAAACAGTAGACGAGATCATGGTGGAATTATATTTATAGATTTAAGAGATAAAAGTGGTATACTTCAATTAGTAGCAGATCCAAAAGATTCACAAGAAGCTTTGAGCATTGCTGAAACTATAAGAGATGAATTTGTATTAATTGTAAGTGGAACAATAAGAGCAAGAGGTGAAGGTTTAGAAAATCCAAACCTTAAAACTGGAAAAATTGAACTAGTAATAAAAGAACTTATAATTGAAAACAAATCAAAAGCTATGCCTTTTGATATAAATGATGATAAAGTAAATGATGAGATTAGATTAAAAAATAGATTCTTAGAACTTCGTTCATCAAAATCTTATGATATTTTTAAACTTCGTTCAAAAGCTTCTATGCAGGTTCGTAATACTTTAGATGAATTAGGATTTTTAGATGTAGAAACTCCTATTTTAACAAAATCAACTCCTGAGGGTGCAAGAGATTATTTAGTACCTTCGCGTGTTCATGGGGGAGAGTTCTATGCACTTCCACAAAGTCCCCAACTATTTAAACAACTTTTAATGGTATCAGGGTTTGATAAATATTTTCAAATTGCTAAGTGTTTTAGAGATGAAGATTTAAGAGCAGATAGACAGCCTGAATTTACTCAAATAGATGTAGAAATGTCATTTTGTAATCAAGAAGATGTTATAGAAGTGGCACAAAAAGTAATATATGATGTATTTACAAAATGTGGTAAAGATATTCCTAAAACATTTAATAGAATGACTTACAATGATGCTTTAGAAACTTATGGGACAGATAAGCCTGATATGAGATTTGATATGCCTTTAATTGATGTCATTGATATATTTGCAAATAGCACAAATGAAATTTTTGCACAAATTGCAAAAGATAAAAAGAATAATAGAATAAAAGCATTAAGATGTCCAAATGGCGATAAAATATTTTCTAAAAGGCAGATGAAAGGCTTTGAGGAATATGTTAGAAAATTTGGAGCTAAGGGTTTAGGATATTTTCAATATAAAGAAGATGGCTTAAAAGGTCCTTTAACTAAGTTTTTTAGCCAAGCTGATTTAGAAGAGATTATTGCTACAACTAAACTAGAAATTGGTGATGTTGTATTCTTTGGAGCAGGAGATAAAAAGACTGTATGGGATTATATGGGAAGATTTAGATTATATTTAGCTTCTTTGATTGATGGTATGATTGACCCTGATGCTTATAAATTTTTATGGGTAGTTGATTTTCCTATGTTTGAAATTATTGATGGTAAAGTAAAAGCTTTACATCATCCTTTTACTATGCCAAAAAGCTTAGATAATCTTGAAGACTTAGAAGCTATTGAATCTATTGCTTATGATATTGTACTTAATGGTACTGAATTAGGTGGAGGAAGTATAAGAATTCATAAAGAAGAAATACAAGCTAAAGTATTTGATATTATGGGTATTTCAAAGCAAGAAGCAAATGAAAAATTTGGTTTTTTACTTGAAGCTTTAAAATATGGGGCTCCATCTCATGGTGGTTTTGCTTTAGGACTTGATAGAATGATAATGCTTTTAGCAAAAACTGATTCAATTAGAGATGTAATAGCATTTCCAAAAACTCAAAAAGCTCAATGTTTATTAACCAAAGCTCCAAGCCCAGTTGATGAATTACAATTAAAAGAACTTAGTTTAAGACTTAGACAACAAGTCTAATTTAATATTAAATGTTTGTAAAAGAGAGTGCAAAATAATTATCTATAAGAAGACATATTCTAAGTTAAATATTAATAATTAATTTTTATTTAGCTTTGAATTTATAAATAACTTTATATAATAATTCTTCTTTTTTTAATGCTCCGAAGTTTCTACTATCAATACTAAAAGCATTCTCACCTTTTACAAAATAAGAATTAGATTTAATTTTATCAACTCTCTTAATCATCATTCCTTCATATTGATGTCGAAACAATACAAAATCATTTACTCGTATTTTATTTAAAAAAAAAGGCTTCATACATAAGACCCATTGCCCCTGCTTTAAAAGAGGGAACAATGAAAAACCGTCTATGATGAAAAGTTTAAGCATTAAGAAGGAACGATAATCTCTTCATTTGGTAAATAATTAGATTTAACTTTTTTTGTATTTACACCTTTTATTTTCCAGAATATTTCTGCAAAATCATTTACTAAAGCTAATAATTCCATAGCCTTATCTCTTGATACATGTTGTCTATTAGCAGACCCTAAAGTCATAATATTATGAACAAGAGCATGAATTTCAGGGTATTGCTCGATTTGTGGAGCTTTTATGAAATCTCCCCAAATAATTCTAATTTCATGTTTTACTTTTTCAGCTTCTTCTTCTTTTACTGCTACATGTCTTGTAATTGTATTAATATAATCTAAAGAATCATTCTTCTCTAAAGCATTCATTAAATCAACCATTCTAATCACACTAAGTGCTGCAATTTGTGCAACTATTGGATCATAAATACCACAAGGTACATCACAATGAGCTTTTACTGATTCTATTTTAAACATATTTATCCTTTTATATTTTGTTATTTTAAAATGTTATATTTTAAATAAGCCACATTTTAGTAAATTATAGATTAAGATTATCTTATAATTTAAACTAAAGTAAATATAAAAATCTATACTTATATATATTTTGGCTAGAATACGGTTTTTTAAGAAGGGGTGTAATGGAAAGCATAGGATTGTTATTGATATTTTGGTATGGAATTTTACATGCTTTTGGACCAGATCATTTAACTGCTATTGCAGACTTTTCAATAGGTAAAAATAAAACAAAAACATTAATGATTACTATATTATTTGCTTTTGGTCATGGAATATCTTTATTTATTTTTGCAAAACTTTTAGAAATTTATGATATTCCAGAAAGTTTTACTAATTATGGAGATATAATTTCATCTATTGTTATTTTTTCTATGGGAATTTATTTGTTATTTATGGTTTTTACAAATCAAATTAATATTAATAAACATATTCATAAGGGAAAAGAACATATTCATATTTATTTTGGTAAAAAACATCACCATTCAAAAAAAGATATGACGTCTGCTTTTACTCTTGGTATTTTAATGGGTATTGGAGGAATTAGAGGAATGCTAGTTACTTTTGCTTTGCTTGATAATTCAAATGTTGATTTCTTATTAGTATTTATATTTACCTTTGGCGTTATGATTGTTTTTATTTTATTTGGCTTGGGTATATTATATATCAATAAGAACTTGTTAAAATCAGAAAAAAATATAAAAATAGCTTTTACTAGTGTAGGTATTATTTCTCTTATTGTTGGTTCTAATATTTTAATGGCTTAATATTTTATAGATAAGTTAATAATTGTCACTTATATATAAGTTTTAAATCTTGGAAAAAACTAAAACTCAATAGCATTTTCACTAGTGCTTATAGGTATTTGTACTTCAGGTATTTTAGAAATATCAGTATAATATTCCTTTTTCCCATTAATTACAGATATCTTCACATTCTTTGGTTTTTCAAATTTTCGCTCTAGCTGTGGATGTAATTCTAAGTATTTAGAATTAAAATATGCAAAGACAGGAGCAGCTGTTTTACCACCAGTTTCACTTTTTCGCATTTGTCTATTATCATCATTTCCAAACCATATTATAGTTTGCATAGAAGGAGTAAAACCACAAAACCATACATCTACATTATCATTTGTTGTACCAGTTTTTCCTGCAGCTTCCATACCTTTTATTTTGGCTCTTCGCCCAGTTCCTCTTTTTACGGTATCTTTTAAAATACTTGTCATTAAATATATTTGTTCAGGTGAGTTTATATATTTTGTTTGTGGTTCAAAGTTTATAAGTACATTATTTTTATCAATAATACTTGAAATTATATATGGTTTAACTTGAATACCTTTATTAGAAAATACACTATATGCTTCACTTAAGTCTAAGGGCGAAATTGAAAATGTACCAAGGGCTAAAGATAAATCTCTAGGAATATCTTTAATTCCAAATAATTCCAAACCTTTATAAGCTTCATTAATCCCTATTTCATTTACAAGATTAATAGTAGCTAAATTTTTAGAATAAACTAAAGATTCTCTTAAACTAACTATTCCCTTAAATTTTCCACCATAGTTTTTTGGTTGCCACTTTTTAATTTTATTATTAATTTTATATTGATATGTTCTTCCAATATCTGTTAATTGTGAAGCAGGAGAATATCCTAAATCTAAAGCAGTTTGATATATAAAAGGCTTAGCAGCAGAGCCTGGCTGTCTTTTACTTTGTACGACTCTATTAAAAGATGATTTTTTATAATCTATTCCTCCAACTAATGCCAAGATAGCTCCTGTTTTATTTTCAATAGAAATTATAGAGGCATTTAGTTTTTCGATAAAATACTTTTCTTCAACTTGTTTATCATCTTTTGTTACATTATTACGAGCATTTTTTTGAAGTTTTGCATCTCTTTTTAAAATTTCATTATATGAAATATTTAAAGCCTCTTTAGCAATATTTTGAGCATCTAAATCAATAGTAAGATTTATAGTATACCCACCTGTTCTGATGTCTTCAATATCTTTTTGTAATACTTTTAAGGCATAATCAATGATATAAGGTGCTTTATTTTGAGTTAAGGTTTGTTTGTATACTGTTGGAGATAGTTTAATGTACTTTTCGTATTCATCTTGATTTATCCAGCCAAGAGTATTTAATCTTGTTATTACTTGATTCGCCCTTGCTAGTGCAAATTTTAGATTTTTTGTAGGATTGTAAAAACTAGGAGCTCTTGGAAGTCCAACTAAAATAGCAATTTCTTTTAAATTTAACTCATACAGATTTTTTTTAAAATAACCCAATGATGCCGTCTTAATCCCATAATAACCATGTCCGAAATATACTTGATTTAAATATCGCTCTAATATTTCTTCTTTTGATAATAAAGTTTCAACTTTAATAGCCAATAATGCTTCTTTTATTTTTCTAATGATTTTTTTTTCTCTATTTAAAACTAAACCTTTTACTAATTGTTGAGTTAAGGTACTAGCTCCTTCAACAAATGCCCTTGCTTTTATATCTTTTATTAATGCTCTTGATATTGCATCAAGATTAATTCCATTGTGCTCAAAAAACTGTGTATCTTCTATGGCGATTAGTGCTTCAATAATACGAGCTGGTATATCTTGATATTTTACGTATAATCTATGTTCATTTTTAAATATGTTGGCTACAAGGTGTCCATTTTTATCAAAAAACTGTGTTGTTTTAGGAGGATTATAATTTACAATTTTTTGAACATCTAACTTTATATCTGAGTATAATAATAATAGCCACACAAATATACCAATAATACTAAGTGCAATAAAACTAAAAAAATATTTTAACATCTCTACTGTCTAAACTTTTTATTATCAAATCTTGCATTGATTAATTTTTTTGTGTAATTTTGGGAAGGATTATTTAATATCTCCATTGTTTTTCCTTGTTCTACTATTTGACCATCTTTTAAAATTATTATATCTTTACAAATATTTTGAATAGAACTAATATCATGAGTAACAAATAATATTAATATATCTAATTTTAAAGCTAAAGACTCAATTAAGTTTAGTATAACATTTTTTGAATTATTATCTAATGCTGTTGTTGGTTCATCAAGTAATAAAATTTTAATATCATTACTTAAAGCTAAAGCAATGACAATTCTTTGTAATTGTCCCCCACTTAATTGTTTTGGAAATCTACTTAATACAAAATTATCAAGTCCAACTAGTTTAAGCAATTCTTCTTTTTTTTCTTTAGAACAAAAAAATTGCTTTGAAATTTTTGTCATAGGGGATAAAGAAGTAAAAGGATTTTGTGGAATAAAACCAATATTTTGATTTTTTAGTTCAAAAGTGGCTTCGTATTTAAAGCTTACCGTTAATTCATCACTTATTTGATTTATAATTGATTTTAAGCTTAATGATTTTCCACTACCACTTTGTCCTATAATAGCTGTTGAACTTGTTACTTTAAACTTAATATTGACTAATTCTTTATCTTTATTTTTAATTAAAAGTTTTGTAATATCTAAAGTATTTGACATAACTATATTAGTGCTTCGTTCATTTCTTTTGGTATTTTTATGTCCATTAATTTTAAGATGGTACTAGCGATATTATTTAAACTTCCATTTTTAACTTTTTTCACTTCTTTTGAAATCACAAAACAATAAACATCTCCAACTGTATGATTAGTTAATATATTACCATCTTCATCTCTCATTTTTTCACAGTTTCCGTGATCTGATGTGATAATTAATTCATAATCTTTTTGCCTTGCTTTATTGATAATCAAACCCAATTCTTTATCAACAGCTTGCACTGCTAATATACTTGCTTCATAGTTTCCTGTATGTCCTACCATATCACCATTCGCAAAATTTACAACTATAAAATCATTTTCTTCTTCCATAGCTTTTATAACTTCAAGACCAACTTGTGGAGCTGACATTTGGGCTTGTAGGTCATAAGTAGCCACATTTGGTGATGGTATTAAAACTCTTTTTTCATTTAAAAATGCTTCTTCTTTTCCACCATTAAAGAAAAATGTAACATGTGCATATTTTTCAGTCTCAGCTATATGAACTTGTGAATAGCCATTATTGGATATAATTTCAGATAAAATATTTTTTGGTATTTCTTTTGTAAATAATGTATTTAAAGGAAGCTTTTCATCATACTGCGTCATTGTGGCTATATTTAATGCCATTTTAGACACTTGAAATTTATCAAATTTTATATTTGCAATAGCATTTGATATTTGTCTAACTCTATCACTTCTAAAGTTACAAAAAATTATACCGTCATTTTGTTCAAAACCATTATAATTTTGAAAAGATAAAGGCTCTATAAATTCATCATATATATTGTTTTCATAAGAATTTTTAATATATTCTAATATATCATTTGATTTATATTTATTTTTCGCAAACGCAATTACGTCATAAGCTTTTTTTATTCTATCCCAGTTATTATTTCTATCCATTGTAAAATATCTTCCACTTATACTTGCAATTTGTATTTGTTCATCACAAATATCTATAATTTGATTAATATAAGCACAAGCACTTGTGGGCTGAACATCTCTACCATCACTTATTATATGTATAAATACCTTTTGTTTATTCATATTTTGAGAAATTTTTGCTAATGCTATTATATGCTTAATATGCGAATGTACACCACCATCGCTTAGTAATGCTATTAGATGTATATTCTTAGATTTCAATATAACATCTTTTAAAACAGTATTATTTTTTAGTGTATTATTTTCTATACTTTTATTTATTTTTACTAAATCTTGGTCTAAAACTCTACCAGCTCCTATAGTCATATGTCCAACTTCAGAATTACCCATTTGACCAGCAGGAAGACCAATAAATTCACCATAAGTGTGAATTAAAGAATGAGGTACATTTTTAAACATATAGTCATAAGTTGGAGTTTTGGCATTTTTAAAAGCATTAAAAGCTGTTGATGTATTGTGACCAATGCCATCTGTTATAACTAATATTACTTTTTTACTCATGGCTTAAACCTTTTAACATTTATATTATATTATAATTCTTGCGATTATATCAAAACAAGGAACTATGTTTCCTGAAAATAAAGGTTTGAATTTGTTTTATTGGTTTTATAGACATTTAGATATTAATATATTTCAATATATATCTGTTCGTGCAGGAATCGCATTTTTTATAGCATTTTTTTTAACTATGTATTTATTACCAAAATTTATAAAATGGGCTAAATCTAAAAATGCCAGTCAACCAATTTATGAATATGCTCCATCTTCTCATCAAAAAAAAGTAGGAACTCCTAGTATGGGAGGCGTAATATTTATTTTTACTACAATAATAGCCACACTTCTAACAATTAAATTAAATAATTTTTATGTAGTTGGTGGAATATTAACCTTAATTCTTTTTACACTTATTGGAATAAAAGATGATTATTCAAAAATTATAAAAAACACAAATAATGCAGGTTTAAGTAAAACAGCAAAATTATCTTTACTAACAATAGCATCTTTAATTATAGTTATTATTATATATTCTTACGGACATACAACTACAGTATATTCACCTTTTTTTAAATTCCCATTATTTGATATGGAGATATATGCAATAGCTTTTTGGGTTTTAGTACTAATTTCATCCTCAAATGCAGTAAACTTAACAGATGGTTTAGATGGACTTGCTACTGTTCCTTCTATTATGGCTTTTTTTACCTTATCTGTTATTGTATACATAACTGGTCATGCTATTTTTTCTTCATATTTATTAATGCCTAATATAAAATTAACAGGTGAGTTAGCTATTATGGGGGCAGCATTAATTGGCTCATTAATTGCATTTTTATGGTACAACTCTCATCCTGCACAAATTTTTATGGGTGATAGTGGTTCTTTACCATTGGGAGCTTTTATGGCTTATTTAGCAATAGTATCAAAATCAGAAATTTTATTACTTATGATTGGATTTATTTTTATTATTGAAACTGTATCTGTTATTGTACAAGTTGGATTTTATAAAATAAAGAAAAAAAGAGTTTTTTTGATGGCTCCTATTCATCATCATTTTGAACAAAAAGGCTGGAAGGAAAATAAAATTATTGTTCGCTTTTGGATTATATCTTTTATGGCAAATCTTCTAGCACTTATGAGTTTAAAAATTAGATAAAAATTTATGAATAAAAATAAAAAAATAAGAATTTTAGGTAAAGGCTTAACAGCTACTTCACTTAAAAATATTTTTAAAAAAGCCATACTTTATGATGACGACAACTTTCATACTTATGATATAAATTCAAATAAAACGACTATAGTAAGTCCAGGTATTCCACCATCTAATTATATGGTTCAAAAATCAAAAAACCTTAAAAGTGATTACGATATGTTTGCAAAAAAAATGCCTTTTTCTATTTGGGTATCTGGCACGAATGGTAAAACTACTACTTGTGAAATGCTTCAACATATATTAGAAGATAATCAAAGTGTTTGTGGTGGCAATAATGGGGTGCCTCTTAGTAAACTAAGAATGAAAGCAAAAATTTGGATTTTGGAAACTTCATCTTTTACTTTGCACTATACAAACAAAGCAGCACCAAATTTATATATTTTATTACCTATAAATGAAGATCATATATCATGGCATGGTTCATTTGAAGAATATGAGAAAGCAAAATTAAAACCTTTATCTTTAATGAAAGAAGGGGAAATAGCAATTATCCCTAAAAAATATAAAAATATTAAAAGTAGTGCTTATACAATTTTTTATGATAATTCAGATGATTTATGTGATATTTTTAATATAGACAAAAGTGATATTAGTTTTAAAGAACCATTTTTAATAGATGCCATTTTAGCACTTTGTGCAAAAAAAATTTTATTTGACTATATTGATTATACTAAAATAAACACCTTTACATTAGGGGAACATAAACTTGAAAAAATATATGATAAGAAAAAAAGACTATGGATTAACGATAGTAAAGCTACAAATGTTGATGCTACGATTAAAGCCTTAATACCTTATATGACATATAATATTCATCTTATTTTAGGAGGTGATGACAAAGGTGCTAACTTAATACCACTTTTTGAAGTTTTAAAAAAAATTAAAGTTATTATTTATGTAATAGGTGCTAATTATGAAAGATTAGTAATTCTTGCTAAAAAACATAAAGTTGCTTATATAAAGTCAAAAAAATTAATACAAAGTGTAAAAGATATTTCTTTAAATCATGATGGAAATAGCATTGCTATTTTATCCCCTTCTGCATCATCTTTAGATCAGTTTCAGTCCTATTCACATAGAGGTGATGAATTCAAAAATTTAGTGTATAACTTAAGCTTAAATTAATAAGTTAAAGAATATAATTTCACTCCAATTTAAGATGGCTCGGTAGCTCAGTCGGTAGAGCAAAGGACTGAAAATCCTTGTGTCGACAGTTCGATTCTGTCCCGCGCCACCACTTATTTTGTATGGATGCTGATGTAGCTCAGTTGGCTAGAGCAGCTGATTTGTAATCAGCAGGTCGGGGGTTCGACTCCCTTCATCAGCTCCATTTTTTATATGTCGCGTGTGTATCTAATTTTATAGATTAGCACTTGACCAAAGCAGTAATTTTTCAACGGGGAGGTTGGAGAGTGGTCAAATCCTGCGGATTGTAAATCCGCCGCCTTAGGCTTCGAAGGTTCAAGTCCTTCTCTCCCCACCATTGAAATGTTGATGCGGGAATAGCTCAGTTGGCTAGAGCCTCTGCCTTCCAAGCAGATTGTCGCGAGTTCGAGTCTCGTTTCCCGCTCCATTTTATTTATTGAAACTGGAAGCTAGGTTATACTACTAATTAAAATATATAACTCTATTAAATAAAACTTCCAAATTAAAGCTTATTTTTAGTATTAATTAGTTAAAATGCACATCAAAATGTGATGAAACTATATAGTTTTATACAACAACGACCCTCTGAATAGAGAAGCTATCGGGCTTATCTACTCAGAGGGTATTATAATTAAAATTTTAAAGGTGTTTTTATGGCAAAAGAAAAATTCGAACGTAACAAACCGCATGTTAATATTGGTACTATTGGTCATGTAGATCATGGTAAAACTACTTTAACAGCAGCAATTTCGGCAGTTCTTACAAAGAAAAATGGTGGAGAGATGATGGATTATGATCAAATCGATAATGCTCCAGAAGAGAGAGAAAGAGGAATTACAATTGCTACTTCTCATATAGAGTATGAAACTGATGCTAGGCATTATGCTCATGTAGATTGTCCAGGACATGCTGATTATGTTAAGAATATGATTACAGGTGCTGCTCAAATGGATGGGGCAATTTTAGTAATTGCTGCAACTGATGGTCCTATGGCACAAACTAGAGAACATATCTTACTTTCTAAACAAGTTGGAGTTCCTTATATTCTAGTTTTTATGAATAAAGAAGATCAATTAGATGATGAAGATAAAGAAGAAATGTTAGAATTAGTTGAAATGGAAATTAGAGAATTATTATCTGAATATGATTTTCCAGGTGATGACACTCCTATTATTTCAGGATCTGCATTTAAAGCATTAGAAGAAGCTAAAGCTGATAGTGAAGGTGAGTGGTCTGCTAAAATTGTAGAATTAATGAATGCAGTTGACACATATATCCCAACTCCAAAAAGAGAAACTGAAAAAGACTTTTTAATGCCTGTTGAAGATGTGTTCTCAATTTCTGGAAGAGGTACTGTTGTAACTGGTAGAATTGAAAAAGGTATTGTTAAAATTGGTGAGACTATTGAAATAGTTGGTATTACTGATACTCAAACAACTACAGTTACTGGTGTTGAAATGTTTAGAAAAGAGATGGATCAAGGTGAAGCTGGTGATAATTGTGGAGTCTTATTAAGAGGTGTTAAAAAAGAAGATGTTCAAAGAGGACAAGTTCTTGTTAAGCCAGGAACAATTACTCCACATACAGAATTTAGATGTGAAACATATATTTTATCTAAAGAAGAAGGTGGAAGACATACACCATTTTTTAGTGGATATAGACCTCAATTTTATATTAGAACAACAGATGTTACAGGATCAGTAACTTTACCTGAAGGTACAGAAATGGTTATGCCTGGTGATAATGTTGAAATGAATGTTGTTTTAGTTGCTCCTGTTGCACTTGAAAAAGGTACTAAGTTTGCTATTCGTGAAGGTGGTAGAACTGTTGGTGCTGGTGTTGTAGCTGAAATTATCAAGTAAAGGATAAATATGGCACATGGATCAAGTATAAAAGTTGGATTAAAGTGTGAAGAGTGTGGTGATATAAATTACACTACTTTTAAAAATCCTAAAACTTTTACAGAAAAAATGGAATTAAAAAAATATAGTCCTAGATTAAAAAAACACACTATACATAAAGAAATAAAACTAAAGTCTTAAAAGACTTTAGTTTAGCTTTATGTGAAACTAGGTTAGTAGCTCCAATGGTAGAGCGCCGGATTCCAAATCCGATGGTTGTGGGTTCGAGTCCCTCCTGACCTGCCAAGTTTTTTTAAAAAAAGTATTTAACTCTTTTTAAAAGAATTTTTAGTTTAATAATTTTTGGAGTCAATTGTGAATAAAATGAAGTCTTATTATAAAAGTGTTAGAGAAGAGTTACTTAAAGTTATTTTTCCTATTAAGGAACAAGTAAGAACTGCCTTTATATCTGTTTTTATAGTAGTTACCGTAATATCGTTGTTTTTAGCACTAATTGATGTGATTATGTCATTAAGCTTAACATCTTTAATGAATTAAGGAATTTAAAATATGGCACATCAATGGTATGCGATTCAAACACACTCAGGAAGTGAATTAACAGTAAAAAGAGCACTTGAAAGACTAGCAGATGAAATGCAAGACGATAAAATTGCTGAAGTCTTGGTTCCTACTGAAGATTTAATTGAGATAAAAAAAGGTAAGAAAAATATTATTGAAAGACCTTTATATCCTGCTTATGCCTTTGCTAAAATTGACTTAACAACTGCTTTATGGCATGCGATACAATCTATGCCTAAGGTTGGAAGATTTATAGGTGAGTCTAAAAAGCCTACACCTTTATCAAAAAAAGATATAGATTCCATTTTAGATAAAGTACATAATAAAGCAGCTGCGAAACCAAAAGTTTCATTTGAAGAAGGAGAAATGGTTCGTATTAAAGAAGGTCCATTTTCTAACTTTAATGGTGTAGTGGAAAATTTTGATATGACTTCAGGCTTATTAAAATTAAATGTATCAATTTTTGGACGTAATACTCCTGTTGAAATATCTTATTCACAAGTTGAGAGAATAGTATAAAAATATAAAAATTGTTTAATCTTTAGGTAAGAAAACTTAAATGAATAGTTTTTTTGCTTAATGACTAATCATTAAAAACATCAAAAAGGAATAGCATGGCTAAAAAAATAACAGGAATTCTAAAATTACAAATTCCAGCAGGTGCGGCAAATCCGTCGCCACCAGTTGGTCCAGCATTGGGTCAGCGTGGAATAAATATTATGGAATTTTGTAAAGCATTTAATGAAAAAACAAAAGATAAAAAAGGTTTTAAAATACCAGTAGAAATATCAATTTTTTCAGATAAAAGTTTTACATTTGTAGTAAAACAACCACCAATGACTGATTTAATTAAAAAAGTAGCAGGAGTAGCTAAAGGTAGTGATAATCCACTTAAAAACAAAATCGGTACACTAAGCAAAGAACAAGTATTAGAAATAGTAGATATGAAAATTGCTGATTTAAATACTAATGATAAGCAACAAGCAGCAAAAATTGTTGAAGGTAGTGCTAGGTCTATAGGAATTAGCGTAGTATAATTTGGATTTTAAACTTTTACCACTAGTTTTAAAATAAGTGGTAGCAAAACATTTGAGTTTTTATAAAAAAATACTAACTTAAAATTATAAAAAATAAAAATTGCGGAGAATAAAATGGTAAAGAAATCAAAAAGATTTAGAGCGTTATTAGAAAAAATAGAAGATAAACATTATGAATTAACAGAAGCTATTAATCTTATTAAAGAATTAAAATCAGCAAAATTTGATGAAAGTGTAGAAATCGCACTTAACTTAAATGTAGATCCAAGACATGCTGATCAAATGATTAGAGGTTCAGTGATACTTCCAAATGGAACAGGAAAAACTGTTAGAGTTGCAGTTTTTGCTAAAGGTTTAAAAGTTGATGAAGCAAAAGCAGCTGGTGCTGATATTGTTGGAAATGATGATTTATTAGAAAGTATTCAAGGTGGAGAAATTAATTTTGATGTTTTAATTGCAACTCCTGATTGTATGGGAATGGTAGGTAAATTAGGAAGAGTATTAGGTCCAAAAGGTTTAATGCCAAATCCTAAAGTAGGTACTGTTACTATGGATGTAACAAAAGCTGTAAATGATGCAAAAGGTGGACAAGTTACATATAAGGTTGATAAAAAAGGAAATATGCAAGCAGCTATTGCTAAAATTTCTTTTCCAGCTTCTCATATTCAAGAGAATGTTGAAACTTTTATAAAAGCTATTAACAAACAAAAACCAGCATCTGCAAAAGGTAGATATATGACTCGTGGTGTTATTTCTTTAACAATGTCTCCTTCAATTAATTTGGATACTTCTTTATTAATGGATATTAAATAAGCTAAGGCTTATTTAATATGTAATATTCAATAATGATGATTTGGTCCTTATTGTTGAGTGTTTCAAAGCACTGATTAAAACTGATGACAGTGGGTTAAAAACTTTAGAGTTTTTACTAATTCCTACTTTAGGTTTCATGGTTTGAAAGGAGGATACAATGAATAAAGAAAGAAAAACGGAAATTATTAATTATTTATCTTCTGAATTTAAAAATTCACAAGCAGTTGTTATATGTTCTTTTAACGGAATTAGTCATAAAGAACTTGAAAATTTAAGAAATGATGCAAAAGAAAATAACACAAAAGTAGAAGTAGCAAAAAATACTTTAGTACAAGTTGCTGTTAAGAATGCTGATTTAGGAAGTATTGAAATTAGTGGTAATAATATATTTTTATGGTCCCAAGATCAAATATCTGCTTGTAAAGTTGCTGATAAGTTTGCAAACTTACAAAACGATAAATTTGAAATTAAATCAGGTATTATTGAAGGCAAAATAGCCGACCTTGAAACAGTAAATAAATTCGCTAAATTAGCTTCAAAAGAAGAATTAATTGGTATGTTATTATCTGTTTGGACTGCACCTGCAAGATATTTTGTATGTGGTCTTGATAATCTTAGAGCAAAAAAAGAAGAAGAAGAAGCAGCATAATTTATATTAAGTTGGAACAATAAAAAATTAAATAAAATTAAGGAAATAAAATGGCAATTTCTAAAGAAGATGTATTAGAATATATATCAGGACTTTCAGTATTAGAGTTATCTGATTTAGTAAAAGATTTTGAAGAAAAATTTGGAGTATCTGCACAACCTACAGTTGTTGCTGGTGCAGGAGCTGGTGCTGTTGAAGATGTTGAAGAACAAACAGAATTCGATGTAATAGTTACTAGTTGTGGAGCTAAAAAAATCAATGTTATTAAAGCTATTAGAGCATTAACTGGTTTAGGTTTAAAAGAAGCTAAAACAGCTGCTGAAGATACACCTTCAACTATTAAAGAAGGTATCTCAAAAGAAGATGCCGAAGCTGCAAAAGCTGATTTAGAAGCAGCAGGAGCTAGTGTAGAAATTAAATAATTATTTTTATAATTACAGTTATATAAGGCGTTTTAGCCTTATATAAAAATAAGTATTTTTAAAGCTTAAGATTAAATTTCCTATGAATTTTAATACTATTCTTTCAAAATACTTTTTAGCTTTTTACAATAAAGGCATAAAAGCATATTTCTAAATTAAGGTTAATAATGTTAAATTCTTTAAAATCTGGTAATAGACTTCGGGTTGATTTTGCAAAAAATCCTCAACAAATTGAAATTCCAAACTTATTACAATTACAACAAAACTCATACGATAATTTTCTAATGATTGGCAAAGATGATAGATCACAAGCTGGAATTGAAAAAGTTTTTAAAGCTATCTTTCCTATTCATGATGCACAAAATAGAATCACATTAGAATATTTAGGTTCTGAAGTTGGAAAACCAAAGTATGATGTTAGAGAATCTATGGTTAGAGGACTTACATATTCAATTCTTTTAAGAATTAAAATAAGACTTACTTTATGGGAACTTGATGAAAAAACTGGTGAAAAAATTGGGGTAAAAGATATAAAAGAACAGGCATTATTTGTTCGCGATATTCCTTTAATGACCAATAGAACATCATTTATCGTAAATGGTGTTGAAAGAGTTGTGGTTAATCAACTTCACAGATCTCCTGGTGTAATTTTTAAAGAAGAAGAATCTAATACTGCTGGAAACAAACTAATTTATACAGGTCAAATAATTCCAGATCGTGGATCATGGCTATATTTTGAATATGATTCAAAAGATATTTTATATGTTAGAATTAATAAAAGAAGAAAAGTACCAGTTACTATTTTATTTAGGGCTTTAGGATATTCAAAAGAAGATATAATTAAATTATTTTATCCAATAATTAAAATCCAAATTAAAAATAATAAATTTTTAACAAGCTTTAATCCAAAAGATTTTATGGGAAGAATTGAATTTGATATTAAAGATGAAAAAGGTAATATTATTATTGCCACAGGAAAAAGACTAACTGAGAGAAAAGCTAAAGCTTTGGTTGAAGGTGGTTTAAAATTAGTTGAATATCCAATTGAATTATTAATGGAGAGATGTACAGCAAATACAATTTTTGATCCAGAGTCTGGTGAAGTGTTATACGATGCTTTAGCACCTTTAGATGAATTAAAATTAAAAAAACTTTTAGATTTAAATTTCAAAGATTTTGAGATTGCTAATGACTTAGCTCATGGTGTTGATGATTCAATTATAAAAGCATTTAAAGCCGATGGTGAGTCTTTAAAATTATTAAAACAAACAGAGCAACTTGATGATGAAAATGATTTAGCGGCTATTAGAATTTATAAAGTTATGCGTCCAGGTGAACCAGTTACAAAAGAAGCAGCAAAAGAATTTGTTAGAAAGTTGTTTTTTGATTCTGAAAGATATGATTTAACAAAAGTTGGTCGTATGAAAATGAACCATAAATTAGGTGTTAATGTTCCTGAGTATGTTACAGTTTTAACTTATGAAGATGTTATTAAAACAGTACAATATTTAGTAAGAGTAAAAGCAGGTCATGGACATATTGATGATAGAGATCACTTAGGAAATAGAAGAATTAGAGCTATTGGTGAATTATTATCAAATGAATTGCATTCAGGACTTATTAAAATGCAAAAAACAATAAGAGATAAAATGACAACTTTATCAGGAACTCTTGAAGATATTATGCCTCATGATTTAATAAATTCAAAAATGATAACATCAACTATTACTGAATTTTTTACATCAGGACAATTATCGCAATTTATGGATCAAACAAATCCATTATCTGAAGTAACTCACAAAAGAAGATTATCGGCACTTGGTGAAGGTGGATTAGTTAAAGAGAGAGCTGGTTTTGAAGTAAGAGATGTTCATCCAACACATTATGGAAGAATATGTCCTGTTGAGACTCCTGAGGGTCAAAATATTGGTTTAATTAATACTTTATCAACTTTTTCGAAAGTGAATGCTTTAGGATTTATTGAAGCTCCTTATAAAACAGTTCTAAAAGGTGTAGTTACAAATGAAATTAAATATTATACCGCTATTCAAGAAGAAGGTTTAATAATTGCACCAGGCTCAACTAATGTTGATGAGAATGGTAAAATAGTAGAAAATCTTGTTGAAGTTAGAATGGATGGTGAGATATTACTTGTTGAAAAGAATAAAGTTAATTTAATTGATATTTCATCTCAAATGGTTATGGGAGTTGCTGCTTCATTAATTCCATTTTTAGAACACGATGATGCAAATAGAGCTTTGATGGGTTCAAATATGATGAGACAAGCCGTACCATTATTAAGATCAAATGCTCCTATTGTAGGAACTGGTTTAGAAAAAACAGTAGCTCGTGATGCATGGGAAGCTATAAAAGCAAAAAGATCAGGAATTATTGAAAAAGCTGATTCTAAAAATATTTATATAAGAGGTGAAGATGCCAATGGTTCATTTATAGACCATTATGGTGTTAGTAAAAATGTAAGAACAAATAATAATACATCATTTGGACAAAGAACGATTATTCAAAAAAATGAAAAAGTTGAAGCTGGTCAAGTAATAGCTGATGGTCCTGCTATGGATAAAGGTGAGTTTGGTGTTGGTGTTAATGCCATGGTTGCTTTTATGCCTTGGAATGGTTTTAATTATGAAGATGCTATTGTACTTTCACAAAGACTTATAAAAGAAGATTCTTTTACTTCTATTCATATTTATGAAAAAGAATTAGAATGTAGAGAATTAAAACATGGAAATGAAGAAATAACTAAAGATTTACCTGGAGTTAAAGAAGAATCTATTATGCACTTAGATGAGTCAGGTATCGTTAAAATTGGTACTTACTTAACGCCTGGGATGATAATGGTTGGAAAAGTAACCCCAAAAGGTGAAATTAAGCCAACTCCAGAAGAAAGATTATTAAGAGCTATTTTTGGTGAAAAAGCAGGTCATGTTATCAATAAGTCTTTATATGCTTCATCGCTAACAGATGGAACTGTTGTAGATGTAAAAGTATTTACTAAAAAAGGTTATGAAAAAGATGCAAGAGCAATTGAAGAATTTGAAGCTGAAAAAGCTGATTTAGATATTAAACATCACGATAAACTTTTAATGTTAGATAGAGAAGAAGTTTTAAAAATTAATGATTTATTTGCAAAAGAAAAACTAGTAAATGATCTTGAATTAGAAAATTCAATATATAAAAAAGGGCAAACACTTTCATCTAAAGTATTATCAGAGGTTAATAGATTTGCTATGAAAAAAGTTGTTCTTTCATATTCTAAAGAAATTAAAAGTAAATATGATGAAATCAAAGATCACTTTATTAAAGAAAAAACTACTTTAAGAGACGAACATGAAGAGAAACTTAATATTTTAGAACATGATGATATTTTACCATCAGGTGTTATTAAAAAAGTTAAAGTTTATATTGCAACTAAAAGAAAAATAAAAGTTGGCGATAAAATGGCAGGGCGACATGGTAATAAAGGTATTGTTTCTAATATAGTTCCTGAAGTTGATATGCCTTACTTAGAAGATGGAACACCTGTTGATATTATTTTAAATCCACTTGGAGTTCCTTCAAGAATGAATATAGGACAAATTTTAGAAGTTCATTTAGGATTAATTGGTAAAAAATTAGGAACACAAATCCAAGATATTTTTGATGCTAAAAGAAGTGATTTTATTGCACAATTGAGATCAAAAATGTCTGATATAGCATCTGTTGCAAAATTAATGAATGGTAAAGCTTTTATGGATGCTTTAAGTGATGATAAATTAATTAAGTATGCCCAAGATTGGACAAAAGGTGTAAGGTTTGCAACTCAGGTTTTTGATGGTGTAAAAGAACACGAATTTGAAAAATTGTTTGAAATGGCAAAAATTGATGCTGATGGTAAAACTATATTATATGATGGAATGACTGGCGATAAAATGAAAGAAAGAGTAAATGTTGGTTATATGTATATGCTAAAACTTCATCACTTAGTTGATGAAAAAGTTCATGCAAGATCAACTGGACCTTATTCGCTTGTAACACAACAACCTGTAGGTGGAAAAGCATTATTTGGTGGTCAAAGATTTGGAGAAATGGAAGTTTGGGCACTTGAAGCATATGGTGCTACGGCTGTTTTAAAAGAAATGTTAACGACCAAATCAGATGATGTTGAAGGACGAACAAGAGCTTATAGGGCTATTTCAAATGGTGAAAATGTACCTCCGACAGGAGTTCCTGAAACATTTTTTGTATTAACTAAAGAATTAAAAGCATTAGGTTTAGATGTGGAAATTTTTGAAGAAAGGGAAGTAAATGAGTAAAAATAACAAAATCTTAGAGCCAATAGAAATTAAAGAATTAGATAGACCTACAGATTTTTGTGCCTTTCAATTAAAGTTAGCAAGTCCTGAGAAGATTTTATCTTGGTCTTCTGGTGAAGTTAAAAAACCAGAAACTATTAATTATAGAACATTAAAACCTGAGCGTGATGGTTTGTTTTGTGCTAAAATATTTGGTCCAATAAAAGATTATGAATGTCTTTGCGGTAAATACAAAAAGATGAGATATAGCGGTGTTGTTTGTGAAAAATGTGGAGTTGAAGTAACTTCTTCAAAAGTGCGACGACATAGAATGGGTCATATTGATTTAGTCTCTCCTGTTGCACATATCTGGATGGTTTCTTCTCTTCCTACACGAATTGGAACGTTAATTGGTGTTAAATTAAAAGATTTAGAAAGAGTTTTATATTATGAAGCATATATTGTAAATAATGCAGGTGATGCTTATTATGATAGTGAAAAAACTAAAAAAGTATTAAAATTTGACATATTAAATGAAGAACAATACAGAGCTATTTATGATTTATTTGAACATACTGGATTTGAAGCCAATATGGGTGGAGATATCATGCGAGATTTACTTGAAACACTTGATTTATTTGAATTGTTAAGTAAATTGAAAGTTGATATGGGTGCCACAAAATCAGAAGCTAAGAGAAAATCTATTATAAAAAGATTAAAAGTAGTTGAAAACTTTATTAACTCAGGAAATAGACCAGAATGGATGATGTTAACACAACTCCCTGTTCTTCCACCAGATTTAAGACCTCTTGTTGCTCTTGATGGTGGTAAATTTGCAGTTTCTGATGTAAATGATTTATACAGACGTGTTATAAATAGAAATAATAGACTTAAAAGATTAAGTGAACTTGATGCTCCTGATATTATTATCAGAAATGAAAAAAGAATGCTTCAAGAAGCAGTTGATGCTTTATTTGATAATGGTAAAACTGCAAATGCAGTAAAAGGTGCTAATAAAAGACCATTAAAATCTTTATCAGAGATTATTAAAGGTAAACAAGGACGATTTAGACAAAACTTACTAGGTAAAAGAGTGGATTTCTCTGGTAGGTCTGTTATTGTTGTAGGACCTTCTTTAAATATGGATCAATGTGGTTTACCAAAAGTTATGGCTGTTGAGCTATTTAAACCACACTTAATGGCAAAACTTGAAGAAAAAGGTTATGCAACTACATTAAAGTCTGCAAAAAGACTAATTGAAGCTGAGACAAATGAAGTTTGGGAATGTTTAGCAGAAATTGTTCATGATTATCCTATCTTGCTAAATCGTGCTCCAACGTTACATAAATTGTCAATTCAAGCATTTCATCCTATTTTAATAGATGGAAAAGCTATACAATTACATCCTTTAGTATGTTCTGCTTTTAATGCCGATTTTGATGGGGATCAAATGGCAGTTCATATTCCTTTATCACAAGAAGCAATAGCAGAAGCTAAAACTTTAATGATGTCTTCTATGAATATATTATTACCAGCATCAGGGCGAGCTATTGCTGTACCATCGCAAGATATGATTTTAGGTATTTATTATATATCTTTGGAAAAAGATGGAGTAATTGGTGAGCATAAATTATTTACAGGAGTTAATGAAGCAAGAGTTGCTTTAGAAATGAATCAAGTAGATATTCATGCAAAAATTAGAACTAAAATTGATAATAAAATTATTCATACAACAGTTGGTAGATTACTAGTTCATGAAATTTTACCTGATTTTGTTCCTGTTAATTTATGGAATAAAATTTTGAAGAAAAAAGATACAGGTGCATTAGTTGATTATATATATAAACATGGTGGATATAAAGTTACTCCTAAATTTTTGGATAATTTTAAAAACTTAGGTTTTAAATATGCAACACAAGCTGGTATTTCTATTTCTATTGATGATATTAGAGTTCCACCTTCAAAAGTTGGACATATTAAAAAATCTAAAAAAGATGTGATTGAAGTACAAAAACAATTTGGTCATGGTTTATTAACAGAGCAAGAAAGATATAATAAAATTATTGATATTTGGACTGAAGTTAATAATACTTTAGGTGTTGAGATGATGGATTTAGTTAAAAACGATAAAAGTGGATTTAACTCTATTTATATGATGGCTGATTCAGGTGCAAGAGGAAGTTCGGCACAAATTAGACAATTAGCTGGTATGAGAGGATTGATGGCTAAACCTGATGGTTCTATTATTGAAACTCCAATTATTTCTAACTTTAGAGAAGGTTTAAATGTCCTTGAATACTTTATTTCTACTCATGGTGCGCGAAAAGGACTTGCTGATACAGCACTTAAAACTGCAAATGCGGGGTATTTAACAAGAAAACTTATTGATGTATCTCAAAATGTAAGAATTACTGTTGAAGATTGTGGTACTCATGATGGTATAGAAATATCTGATATTACTTTTGGTAATGAACTTATTGAAGGCTTAGAAGAAAGAATTACAGGACGAGTTATTTCAGAAGACATTATTGATCCAATTTCAAATGAAATTTTATTTACTGAGGGTACTTTAATAAGTGAAGAAAATGCAAAAGTAGTCGCTGATGCAGAAGTAAAAGCGGTAACTATTAGAACACCATTAACGTGTAAAACGCAGCAAGGTTTATGTTCTAAATGTTATGGTTTAAACTTAGGTGAACAAAAAAAGGCAATACCTGGTGAAGCCGTTGGTGTTGTTGCTGCTCAAAGTATTGGTGAGCCTGGAACACAGTTAACATTAAGAACTTTTCATGTTGGTGGAACAGCAAGTGCTACTCAAACTGAAAAAGAGTTAAGAGCAGAAAAAGAAGGTTTTATTAGATATTATAATATTAAAACCTATACGAATGTAGATAATAAAAAAATTGTAGCAAATAGAAGAAATGCAGGTATTTTATTAGTTGAGCCAAAAATCAATGCTCCTTTTAAAGGTACAATTAATATTGAAACTCTTTATGAAGAAATAATTGTAACAATTTCAAATAAAAAAGAAAGCAAAAAATATTATCTTAGAAAAAGTGATGTTGCTAAAGCAAATGAATTAGCTGGAGTTTCTGGTAAAATTGAAGGTAAGTTATATTTACCTTATATTAAAAATGAAGAAGTTAATGAAAATGAATCTATTGTTGAAATAATAAAAGATGGTTGGAATGTTCCAAATCGAATACCATATGCTTCTGAGCTAAAAGTTGAAGATGGAGCTCCTATTACTTCTACAATTATTGCAGGTTCTCAAGGAAAAGTTAAATTTTATAAATTAATTGGGGATTATTTAGAAAGAAAAGAAGATATTAAAGCAGGTGATAGTGTTATTGAAAAAGGACTATTTGCAGTAATTGTTGATGATAAAAATAGAGAAGCTTTGAGGCATTATATTGCACGAGGTTCTGTAATTGAAGTTAGTGATGATACTTTGGTTGAAAAGACTTCAATAATTAGTAAACCTGAAAATGAAGAACAAGTGGTAATTGCAGAGTGGGATCCTTACTCAAATCCAACAATTGCTGAGAAAAAAGGTATTGTTGCTTTTGAGGATATTATTCCTGGTATTACTGTAGCAGAACAATTTGATGATTTAACACAGGAAGTTCTAAATTAGTTGTTAATGAATATATACCATCTAATTATAAACCAACAATTATTATTGCAAGTGAAGGTGATGTTTTAACTAGATATTCACTTGATCCTAAAACATCATTAAATGTAGCAGAAGGACAAGAAGTAAGTGTATCTGATATTCTTGGTAAAACTCCAAAAGCGACTCAAAAATCAAAAGATATTACAGGTGGATTACCTAGAGTTGCTGAGTTATTTGAAGCTAGACGACCTAAAAATATTGCTGTACTTGCAAGTTATGATGGTATTATTTCTTTTGGTAAACCTCTTAGAAATAAACAAAGAATTGTTATTACTGAAGAAAATGGTAAAACATCTGAGTATTTAATTGAAAAGTCAAAACAAATTTTGGTATTAGAAGGCGAGTTTGTACATGCAGGTGAAGCACTAACTGATGGTCAAACATCTCCACATGATATATTAAGAATTTTAGGTGATAAAGCATTACATTATTTTATTGTTTCAGAAGTTCAACAAGTATATAGATCACAAGGAGTTAGCATTGCTGATAAACATATTGAAGTTATTACATCTCAAATGTTAAGGCAAGTTACTATTTTAAGTGGTGGAGATACTAAATTTATTGTTGGTGATATGATTTCTAAGAAACGATTTAAAATTGAGAATAAAAGAATAGTAAAACTTGAGGGGAAACCAGCTATTGCTGAACCATTATTATTAGGAATTACAAGAGCTGCTGTTACTTCTGATAGTATTATCTCATCAGCTTCTTTTCAAGAAACTACTAAAGTATTAACAGAAGCTGCAATTAGTGCAAAAATGGATATGCTAGAAGATTTAAAAGAAAATGTTGTTATAGGAAGAACTATTCCTGTTGGAACTGGTCTTTATAAAGATTTTAAAGTAAAATTTAAAAATTATAATAAACATTAGAGTAAATAATAGCTTGTATAAATATTATATAAGCTATTGTGTTTAAGACTATAGAAGCCTATATCAATTAAACTTAAGATATGTATTTATAAAATTTATCTTAAGTTTGTACTTTCAAAGATTTTATCAGCAGAACTCATTACAAAACCTTGATATAAATCATCATCTATATTTGTATATCTTTTTGCAAATTCATAAAAACATGAGGGTATATCATAAGTACCATCTATAAATTTTATTGGTATAATTTGTGCTAAAGTTGAACTTTGTTCAAGAAAAACTTCTTTATTTCCTTTTATTTCTCCACCTGTATCATTTAATTTATAGCCATTATTTTTTAAAAAAGTATTTACACTTTCTAAAGTATCAAATTTTTCTAAGTCATTAACAAAAATAGTAAAATGATTTGCACAATATCCAAAGACATAAAACCATGCAGCATATTCACTTTTTGCATATAAGCTTTTATATGTTTTATAAGAAATATCCCAATGCCTTGAAGAACTTAGTAATGCAGACTTATTTAAAATATCTTTGGGTATCTTGGAGACTAAAGAGTTTAGTATGTCTTGTGTTTCTTTGTCAAATTCTTCAATTTTTAATTCACTTATAAATACTTTTGGATATTTTAAATTTTTATGAATAAAATGGTGAGCATCAAGCTTTTTACTTTGAAAATCATAATAATCTTTTTTTTCATAACCTAAAGTAATAAAAAATTTTGCAAGTACATCAATATTACATCTCTTGTGCGACAAGGTTCTTAGAGCTATGTGGTCATTAATTATTGCTTTAGTTTGAGTTTGTAAAAATAGCTTTTTAATATCAAAAGCTTGTGGTGTTAATTTAATATATTGGGACCATAATGTAGAAAAAAGATTTTCTATTTGCATATTTTATCCTTGATATTATTATAATTGCATAAAGCTTTAATAGAGCTTTTTAGACTTTATAAAATATGGGTGATTTAAAAAAGAGAATTATTGAATATTAATCTAAATAATTATTTTACTTATTTAATAAAAATAAGCATTTTATGTTTTCTTTAAAATAGTTTTTCTAAGTATATGTAAATACTCATAAGTCTTATCTGCTTTATGGTTTCTATTTTCTGTTTTATCTGCTTTAAATCTTTGATATTCTTTTATTTCTAAACTATATTTTCCATATTTTTTCATAATTTTTTCAACATCAGATTTACTCATTAATCCTTCGTTATTATAACTTAAAAATATATATTGAAATTTTGCATTTTTTATTAAATCTTCAAAATTATTATGTACTTCACCTTTTTTACAATAGTTTGATCGATTGTATTCTCTTAATCCAGTTTTACCCTTTGGGGTAAAACTATCATATTTAGTAATTGTATTTAACATATGATAATTTGAACTATATTGTCGTTGATTATACTGTCCCTCTTTGTCAATACCAATCCTAAATATATTTATATTCCAAACCTCTAAGCTACCTTTAGTAACACTTCTTTAGCATTATAACATTTATCATTAGCACAATTATAATATGCTTCATCTGGTGTTAAATAATCTATTGCAGAATGTAATCTCTCTTTATTGTAAATATTGATATATTCATCTATTCCTTTTCTTGCCTCCTTGATATCTTTATATGAAGATGGATATACATCTTCATATTTTAATGTTCTCCAAAATCTCTCAATAACAATATTGTCAATACTCCTACCTTTTGCATCCATAGATATAGATATATCATTATCTACTAATATTTTAATATGTTCATTTGCAGTGTATTGGCTACCTTGGTCTGTGTTTACTATTTCAGGTCTTGGATATAGAGATAATGCTTCATTTAATACACTAGTTGTCAAGGATACATCCATTGAATTAGATAACTTCCATGATAATATCTTCTTAGTATTCCAATGTATAATAGCAGCCAAATAAACAAAGCCTTTCTCTAGTCGAATATAAGTTATATCTGTACTCCATACTTTATTTGGAGTATCTATGATTACTTGATTTTTATCATTTTTAAACTCTTTTAAAAGGTATGGGTATTTCTTATGTTCTTTATTAGCTAAAGTAGTTCTAAGCTTAGGATATAATGCTCTTATACCCATAAATTTCATAGCTGTTTTTATCAGTTTTCTACCAACATTTAAACCCAATCTAGCCAAGAGTTTAACTATCCTTCTAGTACCATAGTATGGGTGCTTAGTGTGTATTAAATCTATAGTATTTAAAAGCTTCATATCTTCATTAGAACTAAATGGTATTACAGGTTCATAGTAATATGCTGTTTTAGATATATCTAATAATTTCAATTGCTTATTTAATGATAGTTTATGCTTGATATCAATCATCTCTTTTCTCTTATTTAATGATACCAAGCTTACGAGCTTTCCCTCAAGAAAATCTTTCTCTAAAGTTAATTCACCAACTTTCTTTGCCATATTATCTTTATCTTTTTGTAGTGTTTCAATTTCTATTTTATACTCTTTAACTAAAGCACTTTTATCAAATGCTAAACTTGCATTATCTAAAAACTGTTTCTTCCAATTTAATAAATTCTTTGGTAATACATTCGACAGTTTGCCTTGTGATATTAATCACAAGTTGTCCTTTACTCTTATTGTGTTGCTATCTCATTTAATGTCTTTGTTCCCTCTAAAACTTCTAAAACTAATTTTGCTTTAAAACTTGCTGTATATGTTGTTCTTTTTCTACTCATGGTATATTATCCTCTTTTCTTATCTTTATATTGTATCTATTGGAATAAAAATATTTTATTAATTGGTTGTTTTATCTGGGGACATTATAATACTATGTATCCAAGGTTTTATATGACTAGCAATTAATAATCTTTTTTCATCAATTTGTGTTATTGGACATTTCTTTAATGATTTTAATAAATCATTTCTAAAGCGACTTTGCCCAATTCTAATTTTTTGCTTTACAATCTTTTCAGTGATTTTAATTTCTTTTTTCTCTTTAAAAACTATATTATCTTTTTTAACGGTAAAGAATCCTAAATCATACTCTTCAATATTTTCTAAAAATTCTGTTAATCCATACACCCCTAATGCAATTCTTGTAAATCTATCATCTCTTTGAACTCTTTCTTGAATTGTATTATCAGGTGTTTTACCAGTTTTTTTTCTATACTTCTCAATATTTTCATAGATATATTTTAATGGAGCAAATCCACCATTTTCATTCATTACCATTTCAATTGCTTCTGAATATGTTAAATTTTCTTTATGCACAATATTTCTCCTTTGTATAATCACTATTTAAAGCTCTATATCTCCAAATACCACCGACACCAAGTTTTCCACGATTTCCCTCAATATTTTTAATAATTGTACCTTTTAATTTTACTTTAAAATTTCTTTTTATCATATCCATACAATAAAATCCAAGTGGTACTACTTCACTATTTTTATATACATCACCAATCACAATAGCAAAGTATCTGCCTTTTTCTAAGTGTTTTAATGTATTTTCACAAATAATTTTAAATTGTTTCACAAATTCATTTATATTGTCAATTTGCGATAAATCATATTTATTGTCGGTAAATTTTACTATGTCCATATAAGGTGGGTGGATAAGTACAAATTGTACATTTTTAGAGTTAAATTTTTTTTCTGCAAGCTCACAATTTTCATCTACTTGTAATTTATCTAATGAATTACAATTATTTATATAAAAATTATCTTCATAACTTCCATCATTCATACTCTCATTTACATAATCTAGCATTTCTGGATTTATATCAAATCCTATATATTTACGATTTAATTTTTCACACTCAAAAAGTGTTGTCCCACTTCCCATAAATGGTTCTAGTATTATGTCATTTTCTTTTGTATATCTTCTGATTAATTGCTTAGGAATTTGTGGTATAAAATTACCATGGTAAACATTTTTGTGTTTGCCACTCTTATCTCTTTGGTTTATTATCCAAAGAGAATCTGTATTTATATCAAGTTCTTTCCAGTTTTGCATATCTAAATCATTATGTTTCATATGGATATTTTATCTAAAGAATTCCATGCTTACGATAAAGTAGATAAAAAGATATCAATAAATTTAATGATAAATTTAATGATAAATTTAGAACAAGAAAAAGAGAAGAAGCTATACTTTTAAGTTATAAATTAAACTGTAAATGAGATTATTAATATAGGGGATATAAAACATCAATCTTATGTGAAAAGTTTGCTTGTGGTAGAAAATGACAACTTAAAATAACCTTTTTTAGTTTATTGCCAAATAAAATGAATACTAATAAATAAAGTAAATATTGACAAAATATAGCATTCTTATAATAAATTTGTAAGAGGAAAAGATAAAAAATATGCTACCTTTTTATTAGCAATACATTTTTTGCTCAAAATTTTACTAAGTGTATGACAATTAGCCTTTTATTCCAAACTTTCTAAATGCAAAGTGATAAGATAAATGTAGGAATTATTAAGGATATTTAGATAAAATCTAAAAAAATCATAGGAAATTTTAATGGCAATTTATACATGTGGACATACAACTCCAGATTCAGACTCTATTTGTTCGGCTATCTCTTTAGCTTACTTATTAAATAAAATTGGACGTGAGGCAATACCAGCACGGCAGGGTGAACTTAATCCTGAGACATCTTTTATCTTAGAAAAATTTGGTTTTAAAAAACCTTTATTAAAAACAAAATTTGCACAAGAAGAGTTGTTTATAACAGATTATTCTGATCTTGATTTAGCACCAAAAGATATCAATGAAGCTATTGTTGTAGGAATTGTAGATCATCATAAATTGGGAGGAATTACAACATCAACTCCTTTAGAGTGTTGGATTAGACCAGTTGGCTGCACTAATACTATTGTAAAAGAGATGTATGATTATCATAAAGTTGAAGTACCCAAGGATATTGCAGGTATTATGATGTGTGCTATTTTAAGCGATACGGTAATTTTTAAATCACCTACTTGTACTGATATTGATATAAAAGTAGTAAGAGAATTATCACAAATTTGTGGTATTGAAGATTTTGGTGCCTTAGGAATGGAGATGTTTAAAGTAAAATCACAAGTGCAAGGTGTAAGTGCAAGAGAATTAATTTTAAGAGATTATAAACCTTTTGATATGTATGGAAAAAAGATTGGTATTGGACAACTTGAAGTTGTAGATTTGAGTATTTTTGATGATATTAAACAAGATTTACAAAATGACTTAAAAGCCCTTAGAGTTGAAAAAAATCTTCATACTGCTTGTTTATTATTAACAGATATTATGAAAGAAGGGTCAGAAATATTAGTTTCGTCTGTTGATGAAAAAGTTTTTGAGAAAGCTTTTAATATAAAATTAGAAGATAATAAAGTTTGGTTAGATGGATGTCTATCAAGAAAAAAGCAAATTATTCCATTTTTAGAACCAGCATTTAAATAGTATTTGATGTGTGAAGGGTACGAAAAAAGTACTCTTCTTCAGATACCTAAACACATTACAAATTAAGGTGCCTTGCTATGTTCCCATCCTGGGGCATTGTCCTAAAACATAATTGTAAAGGTCTAAAGAAGAGCATAAAATATACTATATATTAAATATACTTTATGCTCTTCTTTAAAGTTTAAGAACTGTAAATATAATAAATTTACAGTTCTTAATGACTCTTATAATCGAGATTCGTATCTTCTTAGCATATACAATCTTTTTAACATTTTTTTTCTTGCATTGATTTTTTGTTTTTTTCTAATCTCTGTCATTGGCTCAAAAAATCGTCTAGCTCTAGTTTCTGTTACAATTAGATTTCTATCACATTGCTTCTTAAACCTTCTATATGCTTCGTCAAAAGATTCACTATCTTTAACTTTAATGCCTGGCACTAAAATCACCCACTTTCTTTTTAAATTTCAAAGATTATACTTGAATTATTCTTAATTAACATTTAAATAATTTTTAGATAAAATAATGTAAATAAATTGAACGAGGAATATTTTGAATTTAACGCATTTAGATGAAAATAATAGACCAAAGATGGTTGATGTATCTATCAAAGAGAATACTCAAAGAATAGCACTAGCAAGTGGTCAAATCTCTATGAATGAAGAAGCATATTTGGCTATTATTTCTAATAAGGCTAAAAAAGGCCCAGTTTTACAAACAGCAGTTATAGCTGCGATTATGGCTGCAAAAAAAACATCTGATATTATTCCTATGTGTCATCCTTTATTACTTAGTTCAATAAATTGTGATATCGAAGAATTAGCACAATTACCTGGATTTAAATTAAGTGTAAGTGTAAAGCTAAACGGAAAAACAGGTGTAGAAATGGAAGCATTAACAGCTGTATCTGTAGGATTATTGACAATTTATGATATGATAAAAGCAATTGATAAATCAATGATAATATCTAATATTAATTTAGAGAAAAAAGTAGGCGGTAAAAGTGGCAATTATGAGAGGTGTACATAACAAGCATGTATAATATAAGTGACATAAGTAAAGAAAAATTAAACTTAACATATCCTTGTTTGTGGACATATAAGCTAATTGTAAATGATGATAATGATATTAATACGAAAATTGATAAAATTATAAACAATATAAAGCATAAACTTATTTTATCTAAAACAAGTAAAAAGGGTAATTATAAAAGTTATTCTTTAAGTATGGAAGTAAATAGTGATACTCAAAGAGTAAATTTTTATACCATTTTAAGTGATGAAACTTATATTAAGATGGTACTTTGAAAGAATTTAATTATGAATAGACGAATATTTTTAAAAAATTTTGCTAAAAGTATAGCTTTTACTCCTTTTTTCTTAAAAGATTTGTATGCAAATAATTTAGAAAAACATCACTTTAATGATATTGATAAAAACCTTAATCCAGTAGCTGATGTTTATTTAGATAATAAGTACAAATATGAACTATTAAGTGTTAGAAATAAATTAAAATTAATTCAAAGACATATAGGTTATGGAAATTTTAATTTAATTAGTTTTGATCGTATGCTAAAAGTAGCAAGATATGCTTCAAAAATCCAAAGATTTACTAAAAAAGAATTAGAATTTTTAGAATCAATTTTTTATTATAACCCATCTTCTCATGGTTTTTTTGGAAATAAAATCAGTTCTAATATTACTGATATAATAAAATCAAGAGAAGTTGTAAAAATACCTAGAACGGGTCATTATTTATTTAAAGGTCAGCCTGAAAAAACTTATTATGAAATGAAAAAAGATATTGGAAATACTATAATTCTCACATCAGGAGTAAGGTCAATTGTAAAGCAAACTAAACTTTTTCTTGATAAAGTAAATAGAACAAAAGGAAATTTATCAATAGCATCTCGTTCTCTAGCTCCTCCAGCATTTACATATCATAGTATTGGTGATTTTGATGTTGGTAAGAAAGGTTATGGTTATGCAAATTTCACAGAAAGATTTGCATTAACGCAAGAGTTTTTAGAAATGAAAAAATTAAGATACATAGAAATGAGATATACAGTTAATAATAAGGATGGAGTAAGATATGAACCTTGGCATATTAAAGTTATTTAAAATATCATTAATATTTGCATTGGTGCAAGTTTTAAGTGCGTCAGTACAAAGTTTTGACTTTGATTTAATTAAGAAAGGTAAGACAAGTGAAATTAATAATACCTTATTAATAATAGGAGGTATTCAAGGTGATGAACCAGGAGGCTTTACAGCAGCTGCATTATTGTCTACTCATTATGAAATAACAAAAGGTTCTGTTTGGGTTGTTCCAAATTTAAATTTTTATTCAATAATCAAAAAATCAAGAGGTCCTTTTGGAGATATGAATAGAAAATTTGCGAAACTAGATCGTAAAGATCCTGATTATAACTCAATTCAAAGAATTAAAAACTATATAAAAGCACCTGAGGTAAAAATAGTATTAAACTTACATGACGGAAGTGGTTTTTATAGAAAAAAGTATATAGACAATATGCACTCTCCTTATAGATGGGGACAAAGTTCAATCATTGACCAAGAAAAATTAAATGTAGATAAATATGGAAATTTATTAGAAATATCTAATTTAGTTTGTAATCATGTTAATAAATTTTTAATCAAAAAAAGAGATAGATATAGTGTAAAAAATACTCATACAAAACGCGGTAATGCAGAGATGGAAAAAACTTTGACTTATTTTGCAATTAATAATGGCAAAGCTGCCTTTGGAAATGAAGCTAGTAAAACTTTGCCTTTAAATGAAAGAACTTATTACCATTTATTAGCACTTGAAAAATATATGAATTTAATGGGAATAGAATATAAAAGAAATTTTGAATTAACACCAAAAGCTATAAAGCACTTGATAACTAACGATATTTATATTAGCTTTAATGATGGTAATATAAGACTTCCTTTAGCAAAAATAAGAAAACTATTAAGGTATTTTCCAATTAAAAAAGATGGTACTTTGGAGTTTATACCATCAAATCCTTTAATGACTATTATTAAAAATAAGAATGTGTATACTATTCATTATGGAAATAATAAACTAGCAAGTTTATCTCCTGATTATTTAGATATGTATGAATTTAAACAAAATATTCAAATTAAAGTTGATGGAGTATTAAAAGATTTTAAACTTGGCTCCATTGTTGATGTTTCTAAAAATTTTATGATATCTCCTATAAAGAATTTAAGAATTAATGTTATTGGTTATGTAAATAAAAAACACAAAAATGAATCAGGTTTATCGATAACAAAAAAAGAAATTATAAAAAGATATTCAATTGATAAAAATGGAAAAATTTTTAGAGTTGAATTTTATAAAAAGAAAAAATTTGTAGGAATGCTTCTGATAAATTTTTCTACTAAGTTAAGAATCAAAAAGAATAATTTTGTTAATACTCAAGTTAAAAAGATCGTTAAAGAAAATTTTATTTATAGGGATGAAGTATAATATATAAGATGATATTAGGGTAGTTTTAAATGTGATATATTTAAAACTATCCTAAGATATTATTTCTTATTTTGCATTATTTTGATTGAGACTATAGTATCTTTTTGATTAATTTGATCTAATACTTTAAAACTTTCTTCATCTTCACTTTCAATTTCACCAAATACAGTATGCCCACCGTCTAAATGAGGACAAGCAACGAAACATATAAAAAATTGAGAACCACCAGTATTTAAACCAGCATGAGCCATAGATAAGCTTCCTTTATTATGTACTTGTTTTGAAGCTGATGTTTCACATTTAATGTTCCATGAAGGTCCTCCTCCACCAGTGCCATCAGGACAACCACCTTGAGCCATAAAATTAGGAATAACTCTATGAAATGTTAAATTATCATAAAACCCATCATTTGCTAAACAGGCAAAATTTGCTACAGTATTTGGTGTTTCTTGATGAAATAATTTAATCCATATATCACCTTGATTAGATGTAATTTTTGCATAAGCAAATTTTTCTAATTCTTCTTTTGTGTACTTATATACTTTTAATTCTTCTGACATTTATATCCTTATAATTTATTTTTTGATTATATCTTGTTTTGGTTTCAAATAGTTTAATTTAACCAAAGTTTGTACTATTTCTTTAAATACAGGTGCTGCTGAAGACGCTGCATAATGGTAATACCAATACTTACCCGTTGAAATAGGATTTATAACAGTAACACCAATTGTATATTTATTATGTTTATCATTAACAAAACCAAAAAAAGAAGAAATGTATTTTTTCAAATAAGCACCTCTTCCTGCGATTTGTGCTGTACCTGTTTTCCCACCTATTATTAAACCATCAATATGTGCTGTTCTTCCTGTACCTTTATTGACTGTTTTTATTAACATTCTTTTTATTTCATTTGCAGTTTTTTTTGATACGATTCTTTTAGGACTATCTTGTTCAATTTTATATTTATTATCATCAATTGAAAAATAAGACAAAATTTTTGGCTTTATTGCTAAGCCATTATTATCAAAAACTGAATAAGCTTTTAATAATTGTATAAATGTAGATGTCATACCTTGCCCATAAGACATTGTGGCTTTATATACATTGTCTCTTTTCTTTTTCTCTCCAACAGCTAGTTGCCAAATTTTTGGTAGTTTTCCTTTTCTCTCATAAGGTAAATCTATACCTGTTTTTTGTTCAAAGCCAAATTTTTTAAAACCTGCATGCATTTCTGTGGCTTTTAATCTTTGTGCTAATTTTAATATACCTATATTACTTGAATGTATAATAATATCATCTAAGCTTAAATAGTGTTTTTTAAAAACATGATCATCTTTGATATAATATTTACCAATTTTAATTCTTCCTTTTTTGAAATTATTTTTACCATTTCTTTGTTGTGCCCTATTATGTGCAAATATTAGTTCATTCTTTCTTACTTTATTTTTATCTAAAAGTAAAGCCATTGTTATAGGTTTTATTACAGAGCCTGGTTCAAATTGATACTCTATTGCATTTACATTAAAAAAAGATATGTCTTTTTGCTTTATTCTTTGGGGGTTGAATCTATTTGAAGAAGCTAATGATAAAATTTTACCACTTGAACTTTCCATAACAGCTACAATAATTTCATCAGCAGATAATTTTTTTTTGTAAATATCCAAAATCATTTCAATATCTTTTTGTAAAGTTAAAGGAATATTTAATATTAAATTTGCACCATCTACTCTTTTTTTTATTGTTGATTTTCTATCAAAAGATATATAAGATAATATATCTCGACTTCCACTTAGTACTCCATCTTTTTTGTTATTAAGTAAAACATTATATTTTCTCTCTAAACCTTTTCGTCCGTGAAGTTTGATTTTATGACCACTTGTTTTAACTTTCTCTGTTCTACCAATAACAGGGGAAAGGCTATCTCCATAAGAATGCAATCTTCTTTCACCAGTTTCTATAATATTTAAGCTTAAAAGAATTTTACCACCTTTAACTTTTCTATATTTAAATACTCCAAGACGCCTTAGTTTAAAACTTAATTCTTTTAAATTTTTAGCTGTTTTTGAATCAATATTATATGTTAGAACTAAATTACCTGGTTTTAACAATGATTTATTTATTTTTTTTCTTAGTTTCTTTATACTCATATTACTATAAATCGAAAATAGTTTAATAAACAAATCTTTCGTATGTATATTTAAATGCCTTGTATCAATTACTGCTTTATATATTTTTGTAGATCTTGTAATTTTAAAATTATCAGCACTTATAATATCTCCTCTAATAGCAGTTTCTTCAATTTTACTATTTAAAGTAGGCAATCTTCTATAAGAATTTATAGTATCAAATACAGAAAACAGTAATATTACTAGGCATAAGAGTATTAAAATAAATATGAAAGTTATCTTTTTGATTTTGTTGGTATTTTCATTGTCTTTTGATATCATTTTTATCCAAAATTTAATATAATAAGTTTATGTATTCTAACAAAAAAAATATTAAAGCACGAAAACAAATTGTCCAAAATGGTCAAAGTGATCATTTATTATTTATTTTAGTATCTTTTCTAATAATAGTAAGTGTAATTTTTTCTTATTCACTTACTATTTATACAGTAGGGCATTATGAAGTAGGGCAGTATCACTTTTTCATAAGACAACTTTTAGTAGGTATCGTATCGATATTAATCATGTGGTTTTTTTCAAAAATAAATCCAGATGTTCTTGTAAATAAAGTAGGAATGACCTTATTTGTTTTATTCTTATTTATTATGGTAATAATGCCATTTTTACCTAAGCATATTGTCCCTTATATTGGAGGAGCTAGTAGGTGGATTAAATTATATGGTTTTTCTTTAACTCCTGTAGAGTTTTTTAAAATAGGTTTTGTATATTTTCTATCTTGGTCATTTCATAGAAGAATTATAGATGTTTCAAAAAAAATTAGTTTTAGAAATGAATTAAATTTACTCTTTCCTTATTTTTTAACATTTATTTTTGTTGTTTTTATTGTGGCTTTTTTACAAAAAGATTTAGGTCAAGCAGTCGTATTGGGATTAATATTATTTATATTACTAATATTTGCAAATAGAAGTTATAAAATATTTTTATTTCTAGGAATTACAGGATTGAGTGTTTTAGTTAGCTTAATTCTGATTTTTCCTTATAGATTAACAAGAATTTATTTATGGTGGTCTATGGTTCAAGATGATATTTTGCAGTTTCTACCTTATTGGATGGAGCATTATCTAAGAATTGCAGAACTTCCTGCATCATATCAAGTCTCTCACTCATTAAATGCTATACACAATGGTGGTATTTTTGGAAAAGGAATTGGTTTAGGAGATATAAAATTAGGCTTCTTAAGTGATGTTCATACAGATTTTGTTTTAGCAGGAATTATAGAGGAAATAGGTTTATTTGGTTTTTTTATAATTGTATTTATTATGCTTATGATTATTTGGAGAATATTAAGAATTAGTCAAAGAGTTGAAAATCAACTTTATCATTTATTTACAATTGGAATTGTTTTTATGATTATAACTGCATTTTTAATAAATGCTTATGGTATTTCAGGAATGATACCTATTAAAGGAATTGCAGTTCCACTACTAAGTTATGGAGGTTCTTCCATGATATCCATGGCTATTTCTATTGGTTTGATTTTATCAATTAGTAGAACAATTAAACATAAAAAGAAAGAAAAAAAAGCATAATGAAAGGGTCAATTGTAGTAACAGGTGGTGGTACGGGTGGGCATTTAAAAGTTGCAGACTCCTTTATAGACTCTTTATATAAAAGAGGTATAAACGTCATTTTTATAGGCTCATCTAATGGACAAGATAAAACTTGGTTTACAAATGATAAGCGTTTACAAGAAGCATATTTCTTAGATACTAAAGGGGTAGTAAATAAAAATATTTTTGGAAAAATAAAATCTTTATTTAATATAATACTCAAAATAAAACAATGTCTTAATATATATTCAAAATACAATGTGAAAGCTGTTATATGTGTTGGTGGATATTCAGCTGCCTCTGGAACTTTTGCTTCTATTTTATCATTTTCAACTTCTTTATATATTCATGAACAAAATTCAAGAATGGGTAGGTTAAATAAAATAAGTTCAATTTTTGCTAAAGAAATATTTTCCTCATATGACTTGAAATCTTTAGTTAAAGATTATCCTGTATCAAAATTATTTTTTGATAATGCACGAATAAGAAATGAAATAAAAACAATCATATTCTTAGGTGGTTCACAAGGAGCAGTTAGTATTAATGATTTTGCTTTAGAACTTGCTTTAATTTTAAATAATTTGAATATAAATATTATTCATCAAACAGGAGCATTAGATTTTAAAAGAGTAAAAAAAGAATATGATAAATTAAATATAAAAGTAGATGTATTTGCCTTTTCAAATGAAATATATAAAAAAATGAGCGAAGCAGATTTTGCAATTTCAAGGTCAGGTGCTTCAACATTGTGGGAACTTTGTGCAAACGCACTTCCAACACTTTTTATACCTTATCCTTATGCCTCAAGTGATCATCAATATTATAATGCAAAATTTTTACAAGATAAGGATTTGTGCTATCTTGTAAGAAATAAAGTATTGAATAAACAAATCTTATTAGATATACTTAAAAAAGATAACAATAAGATTAGTAAAGCTTTATTTTCTTGTATTAATTCTAATGGTGTTGATTCTATCATAGATATTTTAATTAAAAATCACAAGTAAAAATATACCAAAAACAATTCTATAAATACCAAAACTAACAAAAGTAAAATTTTCTAAAAACTTTAAAAATAATTTAATAGCCAGAAATGCTGTAATAAAAGATACCAAAAAACCAATTCCTAAATTAATTAAATTGGTTTGTATAAATAACTCTTCATGATGTTTTAATAAATCATAAGCAGTTGTAGCACACATAACAGGAAAAGCTAATAAAAATGAAAACTCAGCACTTGCTTTTCTATTTAATCCTACAAGCATAGCACCAATGATACTAGAACCAGCTCTTGAAGCACCTGGAATTAAAGCAAATACTTGAGCAAAACCTATATATAAAGCCTGTTTATAAGTAATATCTTCTACATCTAAAGTATGCGTTTTGATTGTCTTGTAAAATTTTTCTACAATTAAGAATACAAATCCACCTATTATAAAAGCAATTGCTACTATTTGTATTGAAAATAATTCTTTTATATGTTTTGCAAATATAAAACCAATAATACCAATAGGTAAAAATGAAAGTGTTATTTTATACCATAAATTTATATGTTTAATTGTAAATTTTGAAGGATAATTTAAAATAACAGCTAAAATTGCAGCAAACTGAATAATAACTTGAAAAGCCTTATTTACACTTGTTTGCTCTATATTCATAAATTTACTTGCAACTATTAGATGACCCGTTGATGAAATAGGTAAAAATTCTGTAATTCCTTCAATAACTCCTAAAATAATTGTATGAAATATCTCCATTAAAGACCTTTGTTTTTTGATAGTTTTAAAAATAATTTTAAACTTCTTTTTTCTTTTATACCCAAATTATAATCAATTTTATCTAAATAAGATAAAATATTTTGATTTGATATTCCTGTTTTTTTAGAATATTGTTTTAATATATAAGAAGGAATTTTAATATGTTTTTTATTAAATTTTTTTGTATATTTAACTAATAAACTTTGATGTTTACAGAATGCTAAAACAGCAAAAACAAAAGGTAAATTATACTTATCTTGCCAAGCTTTTGCTAAATCAATAAATTTTTTTTTACTATTTGAATGATAAAACTTTAAAGCTTTATCTCCTATTAAAACTTTTCCTTGTAGATTTAATATCTTTGCTAAAGCATTGGATGTATCACTTTGAAAATCTTTTTCATCTTTGCCTTGAATTAAAAGAACAGATAAAACTTCTTGTTTTGCAACAATACCAAGATTTAAATATTTCTCATTTTTTGATTGAATTGAAGATATGAAAGCACAATCAACTTTTCTTTTTTTAAATTTTTTATTAATTAATGAGGGATATGATTTTTTATACTCTACAATAGCTTTTACTTGAGTTGATTGTATTGTTTTTTTTAAGTATACATGAAATGGTAATAAATTAATAAAATCAATTTTAGCAAATATCAAAGTATTTTTCCTTATTCTAAAAATTATTTTGATATAATAATATAAAAATGTTTATTAAAGGATTAATATGGTTGAAGTAGAGTTCTTGGGACCTATAAATAAAAAGTCAATGCAAGTAGATATTAATAATTTATCTCAACTAGGTATAATTTTAAAAAAAGAAGAAAAACTTTCCAAATGGCTTGATGTATGTGCCGTTGCGATTAATGATAAATTAATCTCAAAAAATGATATTAAATTAAACAATGGAGATAAAATATCCTTGCTTCCCCCTATTTGTGGAGGTTGATTTTATGGTATTGAAATATCATACTTTAGAATTATATAAAGGTTCACTAGATGTGAACGCAATAACTACAAAATGGTATGAAACTTATAAGAACTCTAATTATGGAGCGATAATTAATTTTGTAGGTGTGGTTAGAGATGAAAATAATATTGATGGCTTGTCTTTTGATATTTATGAACCAATGCTTAAGTTATGGTTTGATAAATGGATAGAAAAAGCTAAGAATAAAGATGTAGTTATTTTAATGGCACATAGTATTGGTGATGTTTTAAACCATGAATGCTCTTATATTGCTACAATATGTTCAAAACAAAGAAGGCTAGCTTTAGAAATGATTGATGATTTTGTAGAAGACTTTAAACAAAATGCAACAATTTGGAAGTATGACCTTAAAAATAAAAAAAGAATTTATGCAAAAGATAGAAGTAAAGTTATTAAATATGCGGGAGTATTAAACTTATGAAAAATATTTTAATTGTTGAAGATAGTAAAGTTGTATCAAGTGCTATTAAAAATTTAATTGAAACGGAACTTAATTACCATTGTGTTATTTGTGAATCTAAGAAAGAATCAGCTCAAACTTTATTGAAGTATAAAGGTAAATTTGATGTAGCCTTATTAGATTTAGGTCTACCTGATGCTCCAAATGGGGAAATAGTTGATTTTATTACAAAATTTAATATTCCAACTATTATACTTACAGGTTCAACACTAAGTGAAGATGAAACAAAATTTAGAAATAAAAATATAGTGGATTATGTGATTAAAGATGGTTCGTATTCTTTTGTTTATGCAGTGTCTGTAATAAGAAGAATTATAAATAATGCAAAAATAAAAGTATTAATAGTTGATGATTCCCCTGTGTTTATTGAAAAAATTGAAAAATTAATATTGCGATATAAGCTAATTTCTTACACAGCAAATAATTCAGAAGAAGCTTTAAAAGTACTAAAATCACATCCTGATATTAAACTTGTATTAACAGATTATTATATGCCAATAATGAATGGTTTAGAATTAACAAGAAAAATTAGAAAAAAATATACTAAAGATGAATTAGGAATAATCGTACTATCTGATAATGATGATAAAAATGCATCAACAAAAGTATTAAAATATGGAGCAAATGATTTCTTAGATAAGAAATTTTCAAATGATGAATTTTTTGCAAGAATTTCTGCAAATTTAGAAATTTTAGAACTTTTTGAAGATGCTAATAATAAAGCAAATAGGGACTTTTTAACAGGTATGTATAATAGAAGATATTTATTCCAAACAGGAGTTCAAAAGTATGATAAAGCTAATAAAAATAATAAAAATTTTGCAATTGTTATTATAGATATAGATAAATTTAAAAATATAAACGATACTCATGGGCATGATATTGGGGATATTGCTATTAAAGAAGTAGCAATAATTTTAAATAAGCACTTTAATGATTATGATAATTTAATTGCAAGACTTGGAGGAGAAGAATTTTGTATTTTAATTTCTAAAAAGAAAGTTGATGAAGTTAAGGAAATATTAGAAGAAGTAAGAAAAGATTTTGAATTAAATATTATTAAAGTAAAGAATTTAGAAATTAAATATACTGTATCTATTGGTTGTTCTTTTAATTTTGGAGAAAGTATGGATGAAATGATACAAAGTGCAGATAATAGCTTATATGTTGCAAAAGACAATGGAAGAAATCAAGTTAGGTATCGTGATTGAGAGTAGATTTACATAATCATACTAGCTTATGTAATCATGCAAGTGGTGGTATAGAAGAATATATTAAGAAAGCAATTGAGCTTAAAATAGATGTATATGGTTTCTCAGACCATGCACCTATGAGCTTTGATCCAAAATATAGAATGACTATTTTAGAAAGTAAAACATACGAAGAAGATATTTTAGAAATGAAAAAAAAATATCATAATCGTATCAAAATTTTATTAGCTTATGAAGTAGATTATTTAGATGGCTATATGTTAGATGAAATACTTCAATCTAAAATAGATTATCTAATTGGTTCTGTTCATTTTCTAAAAAATCAAAATTCTATTTGGGGCTTTGATAATCCTGAGTTTATAGGCGTTTATAAGTCAAAAAATATTGATAGTATTTGGCAAGAATATTTTGATACTATTGAGCATATGGCAAAACAAAATTTATTTGATATTGTTGGGCATTTTGATTTAATAAAAGTTTTTAATTTTCTACCAAAAAAAGATATTAAATTACTAGCGCTTAACGCTTTAAAGGCTATTAAAAAATCAAATATGGTTTTAGAAATCAATACAGCTGGTTTAAGAAAACCAATTAATGAGACATATCCTTCAAAAGATATATTAGAGTTAGCATTTGATTTAGGTATTAATATCACATTTTCTTCAGATGCACATTGTATTGAAGATATAGGATATAAATATGAAGATACTATACTAATGGCAAAACAAATTGGATTTACAAAATGTGCAATTTTTGAAAATAGAGATATTTCCTTTAGTAAATTTTAATTTATGTATATTTTTTATACAAAAAAATTTATCTTTTTTGTTATAATTAGCTATAGTACAAGTGTGTCAAAAATTTTATAGGAGTTGTAAATATGGGTAAGTTTGTGAATAATAATAAAGAGTTTTTTCAATATTGTGAAGATAATGAAGTTTTATTTGTTGATTTTAGATTTAGTGATATGAAAGGTATGTGGCATCATATCTCATATATGATGAGTGCTATTTCTGAAAGTCAGTTTGATAATGGTATACCTTTTGATGGTTCATCAGTTGATGCATGGCAACCAATTAATAAATCTGATATGATTTTAAAGCCAGATGTAAATAGTTCTTTTTTAGATCCTTTTACTGCTGATTCAACTATTATTGTAATTTGTGATGTTTATGATATTTATAAAAATGAATTATATGAAAAATGTCCAAGATCAATTGCTAAAAAAGCATTAGAACATTTAAGTGTATCAGGAGTAGGTGATGTTGCATACTTTGGTCCTGAGAATGAATTTTTTATTTTTGATGATGTTAAAATCATAGATTCAATTAATGAATCTTATTATAGAGTTGATACTGATGAGGGTGAATGGTCTGATAATACTGATTATGAAATAGGTAATATGGGACATAGACCAAGAACAAAAGGTGGATATTTTCCTGTTCAACCAACTGATTCTATGGTTGACTTAAGAGCTGAGATGATGCAAATATTATCTGATGTTGGACTTGAAGTTATTTTAGGTCATCATGAAGTTGCACAAGGTCAAGGTGAAATTGGAATAGTTTATGATGGCTTAATTGAAGCTGCTGATAATGTTCAAAAATATAAATACGTATGTAAAATGGTTGCTCATTTAAATGGTAAAACTTGTACTTTTATGCCAAAACCTTTGTATGGTGATAATGGAAATGGTATGCATGTTCATCAATCAATTTGGAAAGATGGTAAAAATTTATTTTACAAGCAAGGTGAGTATGCAAATTTATCTGACATGGCAAGACATTATATAGGTGGTGTTTTTAAACATGCGCGAGCTGTTGCTGCATTTACAAACCCATCAACAAATTCATATAAAAGATTAATTCCAGGATTTGAAGCACCTTCAATTTTAACTTACTCTTCTCAAAATAGATCAGCTTCTTGTAGAATTCCTTATGGAGCAGGTGAAGGTGCTACACGAATTGAAATGAGATTTCCAGACTCAACAGCTTGCCCTTATCTAGCATTTGCTGCTATGCTTATGGCTGGACTTGATGGAATTAAAAATAAGACTGAACCAATTGGTCCTATGGATGAAGATTTATTTGAAATGCCTTTATCTGAAATAAGAGAAAGAAATATTCCTCAAATGCCTCATACTTTAAGAGGTTCACTAGAAGCACTAATAAGAGATAACGATTTCTTAAAACCTGTGTTTACACAAGATATGGTTGATGTTTATCAACACTTTAAATTTGAAACACAAGTATGGCCTGATGAAGCACGTCCTACTGCATTTGAATTTAAGACAACTTATTCTTGCTAAGATAGTTATACAATTTAAAAAGCAAATTATCTAAATTTGCTTTTTACAATTTGATTAAAACTCTAATAATAATCTGTTGCATTTATAGGTTTTTCAGAAAATATTATAATAATATCTAGGACTGGGTAGTTAATCCAATTCTAAATATCGACTACTTAATTATCGTAAATATTATATAAATAAAAGCTATAAGCAAATAACCTATTGTATGATAATCAACTTGAAGCATTGAACTATCCTTGTATCAATCTATCCCTACAAAACCCAACCATTAAACCATAAAAAAAGGCTTCAAGCTTTTACACTCAAAACCTTTTTAATTGATATAAGTTTCAATGCTTCAAATCTAACTTATACTTAGCAAGAACTACTTACTTAACTCTATACTATACTAATTAACTTAAGATAACTTAAAACTTTTCAATCTATTTTAATAAATTTTTTTCTGAATTCATACTTCGCATCACTAATTATATCATAATCCATTAAAAACTCTTAATCAAGTGTGTACTACTTTTTAGCTATAATATCTATATAAAAAGGGGATGTTATAGCAAATAAATTTAGATAGAAATTAGCAGAAAAAAGAAGTAAAAAAAGGTTATGAAGAGTTTGCACTTGACACACAGTCTGGCTGGAAGAAGAACGAGGCTACCACGGCGAGAATTCAAGCTTTTAGGTGCCGCATTAAGAGAATTTTAAGACCGAATAATCAAGCCGTTAAATCGCCATTGTCCTTCACCTTAGCCGTTATACCCCATGGAATCTACATTTTTTATGGTATAATTTTTTATATAAATTAAAGGATGTATAAATGCAAAAAACTAAATTAATTGGGGTCATCCTACTTTTAGCTATTTTAAGTGGTTGTGGAAGTAGCGAAGGATCAGACAGCTCAAGTGGTGGGAACACTCCACCACCCTGAACCGAGTTTGACAATTGAAGTCAATAGCAATACTGTATCAAGTTTTAATTTTACTAATGAAAATGTATTATTTACTAGAGGCTGTGTCACTGCAAATTTATATGATAGTTCAAACTCAGCACTTTCTAGAAATAGTAGTACAGAAATAGCCATCGCAGCAACAGATACTTATAATTATATTGCTAGTCCATATAGCAATTATGGGAATCCCGTATATTCAATTGTTTATGCAAAGTCTATGACAGTAATTCCTCAAACATTAATATCGGGAACAACCTATTCCTATGTTGCAGGATACAAAGATATAAAGAAAATTTCATTAACTGAAACAAAAACTTTAGTAGCAAACGCTTCAAGTAGTGCACACATAAAGATATATGGTGAAAATCTAAATTTTGTATCTGATTTATACGTTACAAGTTCACCTATTATACTTAATTCAGGAACTTATTATTTATTACTTAGTAATGGTAGTTGTGTTAACTCAACTCAAATTACAGTAAATATTTTATAAATATAAACTATCAAGTTTAAACTAGTAGCAAAACTAATACAAGTTTTGCTACAATTAAGCAAATTAGTTAAGGAAGCACAATGCATACATTAACGGTAAAAATTCAAGATAGTGTTTTTCAAGAGTTTTTAAATTTTGTTTCTAAACGAAAAAAAAACATAGAGATTACTAAAGATAAGAATCTTGAGTTAGACCCTTATTTTTATGAACGACAAGAACAACTGCATCAAGATTTAGAAGAAATTGAAAGTGGTACAGCTGAAATGATTTCACATAATGACATGTGGAGTAATATCAACAATCATTTAGATACCATAAAATGTTAAATGCAAGTAATTTACAAAAAAGCTTTTGAGAATCAATTATTAAACATAATAAACTTTATAGCAAAAGATCAAATTAATGCAAGTATAAAATTTTCCAATCAACTTGAAAAGATAATCTTTTTAATCCCCGACAACCCACTGAAATACAAAACCTCTGATTACTTTAAAAATGAAAATGTAAGAGATATGACTTATAAAGGTTATACAATAGTTTATAAAGTCAGCTTTCAAAAAAACACAATAGAAGTTTTAAGGATATTCAACCAAAACAAGCCAACTAAGTAAAAGACATAAAGACCTCGCAACGAACGCAAAGAGAGCGTCGCTGAAGTCTAACGTTATAAGGCAGACCAAAATGACAACAGAAAATGAAGAAGTAAAAAAAGTTAAAAGTAAAGTTCCAAAATGGTTCGACAAAAAAGAACAAATCAACAGTAGAATATTATTTGCATTTTTAGAATTACAAGATAAAAACAATACAGTAACATTTGAAATGCTAAGAGAACAATGTGGGGTAAAAACATTCAAAAGTAACTTTCAGCAAATGAGTAATTTTGGAAAGAAAAATAATGCTAAAATATTTACGAAAAATAAAGATAGTGACACTGTGTATTTATGGGATAAAACACAAGAATTTATTATGAGTGAATACGGCAAATATAAAAATACTAAAATACCTATGGAAAATAACTTTACATACTTAGTTGGAAATTCTATAAAAGAACTGCTTTTAATTAAAGATATTGAGAAAATAATTAATAGTAAAATACCTATATCAACTGAAAATCCAAATTTGATTAAATGTCGAATTGGACAAGGTCTTTTTAGAGAAAACCTTATTGCATTATGGAAAGGGTGTTCAGTTACAAAATTTGAAAATGTAGAAATTTTAATTGCATCGCATATTAAACCTTGGAGTAAGTCCTCAAATGAAGAAAGATTAGATGTTTTTAATGGATTATTATTAACACCAAATTTAGATAAGCTTTTTGATAAAGGGTATATTTCATTTGATAATAATGGTAAAATACTTATATCTGAAAAATTAAAAAACTTGAAAATTTTAGGAATAACTATTGATATGAACATTAAAATTAATGATAAACATAAAAAGTATTTAAGTTATCATAGAAATGAAATTTTAAAAAACATATAACAAAACCTTCAGACTGTGAAAATAGCCCCAAATAAGCTAATTTTATAGTCATATTAAAAGTTATTTTTCAAAATATCGTAACTTTTCAAAAGAAATTTGGAAATAAAATACATATCTTAAAAAATAAACCAAATAAAGCCCAAACACCAAGATATATTCTTCTATATCTTTTCTTATTTGGGTTAAATCTTTGTTTTTAAGGCTTAATGAAACTTTTGAGTGCCTAAAAACTTAAGTTAGATTAGGTACTATAAGGGTTTAAAAAGGTTTATTTATAAATGGCTGTAAAAAAATACTAAAACTTGTCCAAACTGCTCACAAAACAACACAAGAAAAAGAGGTATCAGAAGAGGAATAATTAGATATTTTTGTAATGATTGCAACACTTCATTTAGTTCAAAAAGAGAAGAGAAGGTAAACTTATGATATAAATCATAAGGAAACTGAACGCGTCAACAAATCTACAAGAAATAATCTTCAAAAAGTATGTTTACAAGAGACAAATATTAAAAGATTTAGCCCAAGAGTATAATAGAAGTTTACCGTGGGTTAGAAAGCAAATTATAGAATACAATACTCCATTAAAAATACATAATCCAAGAGAAGTTGTAATAGTTTGTGATGCTACATTTTATGGTAAAAGGAAAGATAGACTAGGCACATTAGTTTTTAAAGATATAATACAAAATGAAATACTAATTTGTAAACATATTGATAGTGAATTAGTCAAAGACTATAATCAACTGCTCAATGCACTTTTAGATTTAGGATACATTGTTAAGGCTATCATTATAGATGGAAAGAGAGGCTTATATAAAGCTTTTAAAGACCATCCTGTTCAAATGTGTCACTTCCATCAAAGAAAGATACTAAACAAATACTTAACACGAAAACCAAGATTAGAAGCTAGTAAAGATTTACAGAAAATAATGTATAATTTAACAACTACAACATTAACTATTTTTACTAAAAAGTTAAATGAATGGTATAAAAAACACAAAGACTTTCTTGAAGCGAAATCCATTTCTCCAACTACAGAAAAACTAAACTTTACACATCCAAGAGTTAGGTCTGCTTATAGAAGTTTGATAACAAACTTACCATATTTATTTACTTATAAAAATGAAAAAGATATCACTATTCACAACACAACAAATTCAATAGATGCAGGAGTGTTTTCTCCTATGAAAAAACTAATTAAAATACATAATGGTTTTACTAAAAGTTTAAAGATAAAAATGGTTGATGATTATCTAGTTAATTATAAGGTAAAGTGATTATTCTGGCACCCGAAAGTTTCATTAAGTCCAAAACATCCATGAACTCTGCTCTAAATTTAAAAGTAATTGGATTAGATAGAATTAAATCTATTACAGGACTTATAAATCTAACATATAACTTTCTAAGATATGAACAGTTAGTTAGATTGAAAAAGATACCAATAATGAAAAGTTAAAATAGATAGAAAACAATTGAATTTATAGCTATTTTATAGTTTATAATTGTAAATATATGGATATATTTTTTATAATTCATAGTGATTTAGCTTATTTTAAATTAAATTTTAAAAAAGGATAGATATCTTACCTTAAAAGTTTATTTTTAGAGGTTCCCATAACACTTAATAAAGTATTTTTAGATATAATCGCAATAATTAAACACAGCATAGGATTATAAATGAATGAGAAATATGAACCGTCAAAAATAGAAAAACTTTTTTATGATATATGGGAAGAGAGAAATTATTTTGAAATTGATGGGAATAAATCTATTCAAGAAAAAGATAAATATTTTTCACTTATGATGCCACCACCAAATGTAACAGGAAATTTACATATGGGACATGCTCTAACATTTACACTGCAAGATATAATTACCCGTTATAAAAGAATGGACGGTTTTAAAACTTTATGGCAACCAGGAATTGATCATGCAGGAATTGCTACACAAAATATAGTTGAAAAACAATTACTTCAAGAAGGAACAACAAAAGAAGAGTTAGGAAGAGAAAAGTTTTTAAAAAGAACTTGGGAATGGAAAGAGTTTTCTGGAAGTAATATTTTTCATCAGATGAAAAAATTAGGAATTAGTCCTGCATGGAGTCGTTCTAGGTTCACTTTAGATGATGGTTTAAAAGAATCTGTAAAAAAAGCTTTTGTTGAACTTTATAATCAAGGTTTAATCACACAAAATAATTATATGGTAAATTGGTGTACTCATGATGGTGCTTTATCAGACATAGAAGTTGAACATCAAGAAATAAAAGGCAAATTATATCATATGACTTATAAGTTTGCTAATAAAGATGGGTATATACAAGTAGCAACAACAAGACCAGAAACATATTTTGGTGATACTGCTATTATGGTACATCCTGATGATGAAAGATATAAAGATATTATAGGACAAGATGTTATTTTACCTTTAAGCAATAGAGTTATTAAAATAATTGCAGATGAATATGTGGATATGGGTTTTGGAACGGGTATAGTTAAAGTCACACCAGCTCATGATCAAAATGATTATGAAATTGGACAAAGACATAACTTAGACTTTATAAAAGTTTTTGATGAAAAGGGTATTTTAAATGAATACGCAGGAGAGTTTCAAGGACAAGAACGATTAAAAGCACGAGATGCTATTGTAAAAAAATTACAAGAATTAGGTCATATTGTCAAAATTGAAGAACATACTCATCAAATAGGACATTGTTATAGATGTAAAAATATAGTTGAACCATTTATTTCAACACAATGGTTTGTTGATAAAAGTATTGCAAAATCTAGTATAGATAAAACATATAAAGGATTAACTAAGTTTTTCCCTGCACATTGGATTAATTCTTATAAGGCTTGGATGAATGATTTAAGACCTTGGTGCATATCAAGACAATTATGGTGGGGGCATAGAATCCCTGTTTTTACTTGTAATTCTTGTAATAATGAATGGGCAGATCAAAATGACATTCCTGATGCTTGTCCTAAATGTGCAAAAAAAGACTATACACAAGATCCAGATGTTTTAGATACATGGTTTTCTTCAGCTTTATGGTCATTCTCACCACTTGGTTGGGGTAATAATAATAAATTAGAAGATAAATATAATGATACAGATTTAAGTGAATTTTATCCAAATTCTTTACTAATTACTGGTTTTGATATTATATTCTTTTGGGTTGCACGAATGATGATGATGGGAGATTATTTTAAAAAGGAATTACCATTTAAACATATTTATATGCATGCACTAGTTCGCGATGAAACTGGTGCTAAAATGTCAAAATCAAAAGGTAATGTAATTGATCCTTTAATTATGGTTGAAGAATTTTCAGCTGATATTGTTAGATTTTCACTTGCTTATTTAGCTGTGCAAGGTAGAGATATAAAACTTGCTAAAAATCATCTTGAATTATATAGAAATTTTACAAACAAATTTTATAATGCAGCTAATTATTTGCAATTAAATGTAAAATTTTTCCCAGATTTAAAAGACATAGAAGTTAAAACACCTTTGGGTTTACATATCTTAAGTAAATTAGCAAATGCAATTGCAGATATAAGAAAAACTCTTGATGTGTACAAGTTCAATGAAAGTGCCTTGCACTTATATAAGTTTGTATGGAATGAATTTTGTGATTGGGGTATTGAATATTCTAAAGCATCAAAAGATTCTATTGTTGAGCTTGGTGCAATATTTAAAGAAACATTAAAATTAACTTCACCTTTTATGCCATTTATTTCTGAGTATTTATATCATAAACTTTCAAATACTTCTTTAGAAGAGTCAAACTCAATTATGATTATGAATTATCCTAAAATTAATAATTATGTAAAAAACTATCCCAAAATTGATGCAATGTTTGAGCTTATAGAAGAAAGTATAGTATCTATACGAAGAGCAAAAGTACTTTTAAATAAAGCAAATGCAAAGATTGATCAAGCATATGTAAAAATGGATACTGCAATTGATGAAGATATAGCAAGACCATTTATTCAACAATTAGCAAAAGTTAAAAATATAGTATTTGTTCAAAATAAAATTGAAAATTGTATTACAGAGGTATCTTCTAATTTAGAAGTTTATATTCAAAAAGATGAAATGAATATGAATGATATTATTGCTAAATTAGAAAAACAAAAAGACAAAACACAAAAAGAATATGATAAATTATATGCACTATTAGCAAATAAAAATTTTGTTAAGAATGCACCAAAGAATGTAATAAAAACTAATGAAGTATCATTAAAAGAAATTAATAAGAAATTAGATAAAATTAATACTGAGTTAGAGTCTTTAAAGGATTAATTTATTCATAATAACTAATAACAGGAGTATGACCTTCAAAAGATTTTTTTAAAGCAGAACTTATTGAATTCTTGAACTTAGCATTTTGTACAGGACTTGAAAATTGTAAATGTAAGATGGCACCATCTTGTGATTTTTCTTTTTTATATACGAATACAACTTTTTTACCCAAACCAGTAATTTTATCAAAAATTGCTTTTGCATACTCTTTTATATAAGGAAACTCTTTTGCACTAATTTTTTCTCCCCATGCAAATAATATAAACTTTCCATTTGGTATAAAATTTTGTACATCAATATACATTATATCTCTTACAAATTCTGTGTTTTGAGACGAATTATAAACTTCCAAATCGTTATTAAACTTCATTAAAAGTTGTGAAGCATCAATGTTTTTTTCATTTAAGTTGAATAAATTTTTTATTTCAACAATTTTACCTTTATATTTATTTTTCATGGCATGTTTAAAAACTGTAATATAAGTTTCAACTTTTAATTCTATTAATTCATCAAAATTATTAAAATTTTGATCTAGTAAAAATTTTTGTGAATCAAAATCAATAGGAGTTATCATAGGATTATATATAATAATCGTACCAATTATATTTCTCTTTTTATTTTTATTATTGTTTATTAATTTCTGTAATTCTTTTCCATTAATATTTTCATCTTCAAGTGGAAAATATAAGTAGCTTGAGCTTAGAAAGATTTCATTATATTTTGTTTGAATTATACCAAAATATTGCATTTAGACCCTTTATTATTTATTTAAATATTTATTAGATTTTTTATATCTATATCATTATTAGGATTATTCTTTTGTAAAAATTGTGTTCCAATTCCAGTACTTGTTAATAATTCTAATAAAATTGAGTGTTCTACTCTTCCATCTATTATATGTGCTTTAGTTACACCATTATAAATGGCTTCTATACAAGCATCTACTTTTGGTATCATACCTTTGTTAATCGTTCCATCATCTTTATATCTTTGTACATCTAGCTTATCTAATGAAGTTAATAATACTTTATCTTTATTTAAAACACCAATTGTATCAGTTAGGTAAATAACTTTTTGAGCTTTAAGTTTTGAAGCTATTTTTGATGCTGCAAAATCTGCATTTATATTAAATCCTGGGTGATTTAGCTCTTTAGCATCTGCAATAGGAGCAATTACAGGAATAAAGCCTTGTTTGATTAAACTATGTATTATATTTTCATTTATATCTATAATTGTACCCGTAAATCCAAACTTACCATCTTCTTTTGGAATGGCTTGTATTATTTGTGAATCTTTTCCTGATAGTCCAATTGCTTTTGCTCCTTGATGATTAAGTAAGGATGTTAGATTCTTATTAATTTCACCTGATAAAACCATTTCAACTACTTTCATAGTTTCCTTTGAAGTTACTCTATGCCCATCTATAAATTCAGAACTGATATTAAGTTTTGTTAAAAGTTCACTTATCTTAGCCCCACCTCCATGAACAATAACGGGTTTTATTCCTAATAAAGACAATAATACAATATCTTGTGCAAATTTCTCTTGTAAAATAGGTGATGTTTGTGCTGAACCACCATATTTAATAACAATAATTTTATTATAATATTGTTTGATATATGGAATGGCATCAAGTAAGGTTTGAACCTTATTTAGTTTATCTTGCATTTTTATCCTTAGCTAAATTATCAATTTTTATGATAAAAGCTTATCAGAAAAACTTACTATTTTATTTCGTCCAGTATTTTTGGCTTTATATAAAGCAAGATCAGCATATTTAATACAAGTAGTAAAATTTTCATTATCTTGTGGATATAAAGAAGTTCCAATACTTATTGTTTTTTGAATATAAGTATTACCTACTGGAATTTTTTTATTTTGAAGACTATCTTTTATTTTGTTTGAAACTTGTAAAATAAAACTTGAATCACAATTATATAATAAAACTAAAAACTCTTCTCCCCCATATCTAATAACAACATCAGAGTTTCTTATATTTTCGATTAAAGTTTTTGAGACTATTTTAATTACTTCATCTCCAATATCATGACCATGAGTATCGTTAACTTCTTTAAAGTGATCAATATCAATTAGTAAAAGACCAAATAAAATATTCGCTCTATTAATTTGGTGTTGGATTTTTGGAATTGAATAATCAAGATATTTTCTATTATATAAGCCAGTTAAAGAATCAGTTTGTGCATTGTTTTCCAAAACTTTCATCAGTTTTTTACTAACAATAACAGTTTTTGCCGCATCCACATAATCTGCTATATAGGGGACTACTTCTCTAATTTTTGTATTTTCTTCTTTATTATTAGTATTAATAGATATGATTAAATCTAGTTCATTTGATATAGAATAAGGAATACAAAAATAATTAAAATCAGGATTATTATTTTCACAAGAAGAGCAAATATCTTTAAATTGTTTTGAATCAACAATGGTATTTGTACGATCAGCCCTACATCCTGTTTCAAGTACATTACAATATAGTTTATTTTCTACAAATACAGAAGAAACACTCTCATTCATAGTATCTGCTTCAAATATATTAAAATCTTTTAAGCCTAATCTTTTTTTTAAGACATTTGCTAGGCGTTTATAAATTTCTTCTAAAGTTTTGTCATGTTCAATTGTTTTTCTAAATTTATAAATATCTGATAATCTATCAATAGTATTTTTTACATTTAATAATCTATCTTTTTTTACACTTTTATTATGAGATAAGAAAATAGATATTTTGTTATCAATTGCATCTAAAGTTTCTTCTAGTTTTTCAAGTAAATCATTTATCCAAGATGCAACTTCTTTTAATTCTTTTCCTTTACTATTTGTAATTCTATGTGAATAATCTCCATTTTGTGCCTTATTCATTGCGGTTTTTATAGATCCTAATAAGTTTAAAAAAGGAGTGATTAATATGTTAATTAAAATTATTACTAAAATAATTAAGAAAGCTAAGACTAAAATTGTATTAGAAAGAATAGAAATACCCATATCCTTAACTTGATCAATGGATATTTCCATACTAATAGCACCCAAAGGTTCACCTTCTTTAGCGCCTTGATGACAAGATATACAATTAATTTTACCCTTACTTGAGGCAAGATAAGGAATAGTAATTCTATATGAGCTTTTTGAAAATAAATTATCATTAATTACTTTCATTATTTTTCCAGTTTTTAAGACTTGTTTATCTATATCATCTCTTGGAATTTCATTATTATCACCCTTTCCATATTCTTTTATAACTGCATCACTTCTACTTAACCAAATCTTATTTATATTTGGAATATCTTCTAGTTGAGCTAAAAATAACTCTCTATCCTTAATAGCTCCTGATAACATCTGAGAAGTTAAGGAATGCCTTATTGTAAGAGCTAATGCTTGTGCATTATTATCAATACTTTTTATTCCATATTCTTTAAAAGAGTAGGTGATATTAAAAAGTAAGAATAAAAACATTGTTGTTAAGATCGATACAACAAATATAATAATTTTATTTTTGGCATTCATATAAACATCCTTAAATTTTGTAAACATTATAGTAAAATAAATAGTATTATAATACTTAATTTAGTATTATAATACTATGAAACAGTATTTAGCATTAAAAGCTAGTGCAGGAAGTGGTAAAACTTTCGCATTAACTATAAGATATATTAGCTTATTATTAAAAGGAGCTTCTTCAAAAGAGATTCTAAGCCTAACCTTTACAAACAAATCAGCAAATGAGATGAATGATAGAATTTATCGTACATTACTTAGCTTAGGTGATGATGAAACTTACTTGCAGGGCATTATAAAAGAATCTAAGCTTAGTAAAAATGAAATTTTATGTAAAAAACAGCTACTTATAGAAGATTTTACAAGTTCTCATTTATCAATATTTACTATAGATAAATTTATAAATAAAATATTAAGAGAATTTTCTGGATATCTTGGTATTTCTGATGATTTTGAGATTAAAGAAGATGATGTTCAAAGTCTTAGTATAAAATTCTTGGTCTCTTTAAATCATCATAACTTTAATAAATTAATTACTTATTCTCATTTTGCAAAGAAAAAGTTTACTTCACTTTTTACTTTATTTAAAATTTTACTAGAAAAAAATGAACAAATTACGATAATAAATATTGATGAAAATCTGATAAGTTTACAAAAAGAACAAGTGCTATCAAGTGCTTATAAAATTAAAGAATTTGTATTAAATTGTACTAGTGCAAGTGCCAGTGCAAAAAAAGCAGTTAATTTTGATAGTTTTGATACTTTAATAATAAAAACATGGTTAATAAAACAGACATTAAGTGAATATTCATACTTTAAAAAGTTCTCTAATGAATTATTAGAACTTAATTTTATTTCTTTAAAAGAAGAATTAAACATATATTATAAATTACAATCTTCATATAATTTAAGTAAATTATATGAACTATATATTTTATTTAAAAATTATAAAATAAAATACAATAAAGAAAAAAATGTTCTAACTTTTAGTGATGTATCTAATTTAGTACTTGAATTATTAAGTAAGAGTATAAATAAAGATTTTTTATATTTTAGGCTAGATACACAATATTCTCATATATTAATAGATGAGTTTCAAGATACTTCGATGTTACAATATCAAATATTGAAACCTATAATTAACGAAATTTTATCAGGACAAGTTCAGGACAATAAATCATTTTTTTATGTAGGAGATACCAAGCAATCAATTTATCGTTTTAGAGGGGGAAGGAGAGAATTATTTGATTATGTTTATAAAGCAAATCCTATGATACATTGCGATATTTTAAATACAAATTATAGGTCTTGTGATAATATAATATCTTATGTAAATTCTTTATTTATTAAACTAAATAATTATGAATATTTTGAACAAAAATCAATTCATAAAAATGGATATCTTAGAGTTATTGAAGATTCTAATTTTGAAAATGAAGATAAATTTGAAACATTAGCAAAAGAAATATCTGTTTTATTAAAAAATGGTGTTAATTTTAATGATATAGCAATACTTACATATACAAATTCAGATGTTTTAAATATTTATTCATATTTAAAGCATAAGTTTCCAAGTCTTAAAATTTCAACAGAAATGACTTCTAAGTTAATTAACCAAGCTAATATAAAAGTAATTATCAATGCAGTAAAATATTTATATTTTAAAGAAGATTTTTATAAGGAAAGTATAAATGCACTTATAAATAAGAAACCTTTAAGTAGCTTAATTTTAGATTTAAATATTAAGAAAACAAGTATAAAAAACTTAATTTTTGAAATTGCAACAATATTAAATGTTATGGATGATAATGTTGTAAAACTTATTGAAATATCTTTTTGTTTTAAAAATATACTTGATTTTGTTTATGAAGTTGATAAATTAGATGAGGTAATGGTAAATAATGAGAAACAAGGTCTTCAATTATTAACAATATTTAAATCAAAAGGTTTAGAGTTTCATACAGTTATATATATAGATAGAATAAAAAAGAAAAATTCAAATAAAGATCTTATTTTATTTGAATATGATAACTTAAAATTAAAAAATACTTATTATAAAATACCACAAATGCAATACCATAATGAAAATTATGAAAAAGCAATACAAAAAGAAAAAAACTTAGAATTAGAAGATGAATTAAATATATTATATGTAGCAATGACGAGGGCAAAAAAAAATATGATTATTCTTAAAAAACAAAAAAACTCTGTATTTGATTTATTGGATATGAAAAATATTGAAATTGGTAATATTGAGAAAAGTGAAAGCACCAATATAATTAATGACAAAATTGAAAAAATACAATATAAAGCAATAAATTTAGGAATACAAGACAAGCCTATAAGTACAGAAGAAGATATAAAAGAGTACTCCTTACATGCGAAATATTTCGGACTAGCCTTGCATTATTTTTTAGAAATGCTAAGTGAATTTACAAAGCAAAATGTAGATAACAATATTCATTTACTTAAAAATAGGTATTCTTCATATTTAGATGATGTTGATTTTTTAGATATACAAAATAGAAGTATGAATTTAATTAATAATAATATATTTCAAAACTTACTTAAAGGTGCAAGTTTTACATGTGAACAATCTTTGCTTTATGATAATAAAATTAAGATTATAGATTTGTTATTGTACAAAGATTTTACTTATTATATTTTTGATTATAAAACTACTAAAGATGAATTAGAAGAACATATCATTCAAGTACAAGAATATAAAAAAGCTATTCAAAAGATTTTTAATACAAATAAGGTTATTTCTTATATTATCTATTTAAGTAAAAATGATGTAAAATTAAAAGAAGTATAAGAATACGTTTAAAATGACTTATATTAAATTTATCTTATCTTTTTTAATATTTTTAATACTTCCTTTTAATTTATGTGCAAAAACATTTAGTATTGCAACATATAATGTTGAAAATTTATTTGATTTACAAAAACAAGGTAGTGAATATAAAGAATATATACCAAATACTAAATCAAAATGGAATAAATATAATTTTAATATTAAACTGAATAATACCATAAGAGTTATTAATGATATCGATGCTGATATTATAGCTTTACAAGAAATTGAAAATAAACAAATTATGCACTTATTACAAAAAAAGATGCCAAGATACACTTTTAAATCTTTTGCAAAATATAAAAAATCAAGTGTTGGCATTGGAATTTTATCTAAAATAAAAATTATTTCAAATAAAAAAATTGATGTTAAATTTAGAAATAAAACTTATAGACCTATTTTAGAAACAACTTTTGAACTAGATAAAATTAGATTTAAAATTTTCAATAATCATTGGGCATCAAAAAGAGTACCTGAAAGTTATAGAATAAAGTTCGCATACAATTTACAAAATAGATTAAAACAATTAAGCCATGACTATGATTATATATTACTTGGAGATTTTAATTCAAATTATAATGAATATAAAACTATTATTAAAGATAAAAAGTTAAATAATACATCATCAATTACTGGAATTAATCATATTTTAAATACTACAAAAAATAAAAAATTTATTACTTTTGATGATATTTTAAAAGATAAGCAAAAAGTACATTATAATTTATGGCTAGAAACACAAGCTTTGAATAGATTTTCAGCAAAATACAAAAACAGAAATATTACACCTGATAATATTTTACTTCCTGCTTCTTTATTTGATACAAAAAAAATATCTTATATTCCAAATAGTTTTAGAGTTTTTAAAGCAAAATACTTGTTTCAGAAGCAGAAAATAATAAGATGGAAAATGTATAAAAATATTCATAAAGGATATGGATATTCAGATCACTTGCCTATAATCGCAAAATTTTCTACAAATAGTGACAAGCAAAACCCTTTACAAACTCTTCTTAAGCGTAAGATTAATAAAGTATCAAAGCTTTATAAAAAAACAAAACTAATAAAAAGCATTGTTTTAAAAGATATGATTGTGATTTATAAGACAAACAATAGTGCGATTGTAAAACAAAAAAATGATAGAGCAATATATTTTTATCAAAATGCACAAAGACTAAAAGAAGGATTTTCTTATGACTTAGAAATTGTTGAAATTCAAGATTATGAAGATTTAAAAGAAGTTAAGAAATATACAATAGTAAAAAGTAATGGAGAATATAAAGATATTACAACTCTTTACATAGATGCAAATGAGATTGATATCTTTGAAGCAAAATATCAAAATGAAATAATTAAAAATTTACAAGGTACATATAAACAGCCTTACTTATATATAAAAAATCAAAAATATAAAAAAATTAGACTTTATGCTAAAAATAACTATAATCTACCTAAACAAAAAGAAAATATAATTATCAAACAAGGACATTTAGGAATATATAAAGGAAATGTTCAAGTAGTTATTCATTCAAATAAAGATTATGAAGTGGTTAAATGATGTTAAAAAAAATGATTTTTACAAATAGTGCAGGGATTTTAGTATCAAGAATTTTAGGTTTTATTAGAGATTTACTAACAGCCTCATTTTTAGGGGCAAATATATATTCTGACATATTTTTTGTAGCATTTAAATTACCTAATTTATTTAGAAGAATATTCGCTGAAGGTGCATTTACTCAAGCATTTATTCCAGCATATGCGAAAAGTAAGAATAAGATTAGGTTTTCAAGTGTTATCTTTTTACAATTTATTGCTTTGATTATGTTTTTATCCTTACTTGTTACACTTTTTTCGACATTAGTTACGAAAGTTATTGCTTTAGGTTTTGATGAAAAAACGGTAGACTTAGCAGCTCCTTTATTAGCTATTAATTTTTATTACCTGCCATTAATTTTTATGGTTACTTTTATGGCTACTTTATTACAATATAAAAAACATTTTGCTACAAGTGCCTTTTCAACTGCACTTTTAAACCTAAGTCTAATAACTGCTTTGTTAATATCTAAAGACCTTGATAAATATACTATGACTTTTTATCTAAGTTATGCAGTTGTAATTGGTGGTTTTTTACAAGTTCTAGTCCATATTTTAGCAATAAAAGCAAATAATTTATTAAAGATATTTACTTTTAGAAGCTTTTTTATAAAGCAAAATAAATTTTATAAAAATTTTGCAAACTCAACTTTAGGTAATTCAATGATGCACTTATCTGCATTTCTTGATACTTGGCTAGCGTCTTATTTAATAGCTGGAAGTATTTCATACATATATTATGCAAATAGAGTTTTTCAATTACCCTTAGCATTATTTGCAATTGCCACATCAACTGCATTATTTCCTATTATTGCACGAGCTATTAAAAATAATGATGAAGCTAAAGCTTTAAGTTTAATGAAAAATGCTTCACAAATACTTTTTATACTTTTAAGTATTTCTACCCTAATAGGGCTTGTGTTTAATGAATTTATAGTTGAAATATTATTTCAAAGAGGGTCATTTTCCCAAGAAGATAGTAAAAATACTGCATTAATTTTATTTATGTATTTATTAGGACTACTTCCTTTTGGTATTGCAAAAATATTTTCACTTTGGTTATATGCTAAAGAACAACAATTTCTTGCTGCAAAAATATCTATAAAAGCCTTAGCTTGTAATATTATTTTTTCATTAATTTTAATTAAGCCTTATGGTGCAGTAGGTCTAGCATTTGCTAGTAGCCTTAGTGCTTATGTCTTGCTTTATCTTACACTTAAGGAATTTGGATTATCAAATTTCTTAAATTTGATAACAAAAAAGTTTTCTTAAGATTATAAATTAATTTTTAAATTAAAGATTTGTATGAAAAATTACTGCTATTATTCGTGTTTATTAGTACTTTAACTATCCAAGGAACTGCAATGCACATAAAAATGATTCTAATCATTTTTTTTATTTTTACATCTGTTTATTCAAAAGAAATAGGGATTTATGAACAACAAGACGTAGCAATTGATACTAGTCTAAAATTTACAAATGAATACAATCAAATAAAAAGCTTAAAAGAAATTATTAATAATAAACCAACTATTTTGACAATCAATTATTTTAATTGTCCTACTTTATGCTCACCTTTACTATACGAAGTTGCAGATGTTGTACAAAATGTGGGTTTAGTAATTGGAAAAGATTTTAATATAATAACTTTAAGTATTGAAAAAAATGATACTTTTGTTCATGCTAAAACTACAAAAGATAGAATTTTAAAAACATTTAAAAAACCATTTCAAACAAATGCTTGGAGTTTCTTAACTACTAAAGATCAAAAGAATATAGATTTATTGACTGATTCTGTTGGTTTTAAATATGAGCGTAGAGTTAAAGATGGAGTTGTTGATTATTTACATCCTGCTGCTATTATAGTATTAACACCAAAAGGTAAAGTTAGTAGATATCTAAATGGTATAAAATATTTGCCTTTTGATTTAAAATTAGCAATTTTTGAAGCAAGTGATGAAAAAACAAGACCAACTATTGCAAATACATTATTATACTGTTTCGCCTATGATGCAGAAAGTAAAAAGTATTTATTTAAAGCAGAAAAAATTGTAGGTGGTTTTATATTTTTAATAGTAGTGATATTTTTTATTTACTTAGTTAGAACAGGCAGAAAAAAAGATATAAAATAAATACAATATTTTAATTTTTTACATTAAAACATAAGGAGACAAAATGAGTAAAAAAAACTTTTATGATGAAACGCATACAGTGTTTGGACATCATGAAAACAAACTTTTGCAATGGATTTTTTCTATTGATCACAAAAGAATAGCAATACTATATATGGTAGTAATGTTTACATTTTTTATTGTGGCATTAGGTGTTGCATTAACAATGAGGTTGGAATTATTTTTCCCAGGGGAACAAGTTTTAAGCCCTGATCAATTTAATCAAGCATTTACCTTGCATGGTGTAATTATGATATTTTTATTTATAATTCCAGGAATTCCAGCGATATTTGGTAATTTTTTACTTCCTTTATTAATTGGAGCAAAAGATGTATCTTTTCCACGATTGAATTTATTTTCTTGGTGGTTGTTTTTATTAGGTGCTATTGTTGCTTTAAGCTCACTTTTTATAGGACATGGTTTTGCTGATACTGGGTGGACTTTTTATGCTCCTTATAGTGTAAACACAAATACAAATGTTATATTAGCACTGAGCGCCGCGTATATATTAGGAATGGCATCTATTCTTACAGGAATTAATTTTGTAGTTACTATTCATAGATTAAGAGCTCCTGGAATGGGATTTTTTAGAATGCCATTATTCGTTTGGGGTTTATACTCAACAGCTTGGATTCAAGTGCTTGCAACTCCTGTTATAGGAATTACATTAATTTTAGTGATTATTGAAAAAACTATTGGTATTGGAATTTTTGATCCTTCAAAAGGTGGAGATCCCATTCTTTATGAACACTTATTTTGGATTTATTCTCACCCTGCTGTTTATTTGATGATTTTACCAGCTTTTGGTGTGGTTTCTGAAATCGTGCCAACATTTTGTAGAAGAACTATTTTTGGATATAGATCAATTGCTATTTCTTCAGCTATGATTTCTATTATTGGTTACTTAGTTTGGGGACATCATTTATTTTCATCTGGTATGAGTGAATGGGCTAAAGTAGTTTTCTCATTTTTAACATTTTTTGTATCAATTCCTACAGGAATAAAATTCTTTGACTGGATCGCAACCATGTATAAAGGTTCAATAGTGATGAAGACACCTATGTTATGGGTTGTTGGAACTATTATTACTTTTGCAATTGGAGGTTTAACAGGAGTTGTATTAGCAACACTTGGAATTACTACTCATTTACATGATACTTATTATGTTGTTGCACATTTTCATTATACTATGTTTGGTGGAGTTGTATTTATGATGTTTGCTGCTATGCATTATTGGTATCCTAAGTTTATAGGAAAAATGTATGATGAGGCAAAAGCAAAACTTGCTTTTTGGTTAATATTTATAGGTTTTAATGTACTATGGTTTCCTATGTTCATTGCTGGTACGCTAGGAATGCCTAGACGTTATTTTGATTATTTACCAGAATTTACAATTTATCATCAGATATCTGGTGTTGGTGCAGTTATAACTATTTGTGGAGTTTTGTATATGCTTTATACTTTAGTAAAAGCCTTAAAAAGTGGAGAAGACTGTGGACCAAATCCTTGGAATGCTACAACATTAGAATGGCAAATTGATTCACCACCACCACTTGAAAACTTTAAAAACACTCCATACATTGATTTTGAACCGTATGATTACAAAGATGGTGTACCTGTTCATAATCTATATGATGAAATTCATAAAGGAAAATAATATGGAACATAATACTAGTCCTGAAGTTATTTATGACAAACAAGGAAAGCCACATGAGGTAATTGATTTTAATGATGATTATGTAGGTGGGAAGCTTGGTTTTTGGTTCTTTTTATTTACGGAACTTATGCTATTTGGTGCAATGTTTTTAGTTTTTGCATTTTTTTTCTATAGATTTTCTGAAGATTTTGTTCAAGCTTCAAGTACACTAAATATTGTACTTGGTGGTGCAAATACATTTATATTGTTAATTAGTACATACTTTATGGGTATGTCATTTATGCATGTAAAAAATAATGAAATATCAAAAGCTAAGATAAAAATATATATTACAATATTTTTATCTATTGTATTTTTGACTATAAAATATTTTGAATGGATGGCTGAAATACATCATGGTATTTATCCTGACTCAGATATTCTAAATGCAAAAGAGCATGGTGAGATACTATTTTTTGGTTTATATTTTACTATGACTGGACTTCATGGAGTGCATATTATAATAGGTATTGCTTTAATGTCATGGGTATTATTTGCAATAAATAAAAAAACTTTGTGTTCTAAAAACTATCTTCTTATAGAGAATGTAGCATTATATTGGGATTTAGTTCACTTAGTTTGGGTATTTTTATTCCCACTGTTTTATATTATTGGTCTTGGGAGGTAATGGCAATGGAACATACAGAAACATTAACTCAAGAAATATTTATCAAAGTATTTTTTGTATTAGTAGCGTTAACAGCTTTGACATTTTTACAACCTTATTTAATAAGTGGAGCATTATCTCAAACTGTATTTATTCAAATGTTTATAGCTGTTGTAAAAACTATATTAATAGGTGCTTATTATATGCACTTAAAATATGAATCACCACTATTTAGGTATATTGTATTAATTGCAGTAGGAACATTGAGTATATTTTTTATAATTACAGCATTTGATGCTATTTATAGAAATGAAACATATGATTTTTTTAGCTAGGAGTATAGGATGTTAGAAGGAATAGAAGGCGTCTCAAGTTTTGCAGGAGAAATAGATTATGTTTTTTGGATTGTTAATTTAATTTGTTTATTTTTATTTGTTGTTACTATTGGAGCTATGTTTTTATTTATATATCAATATAATGAAAAAAAATCAAAGCCAGAAGATACAAAAAATATCAAACATAATACTCCATTAGAAATTGCATGGACCGTAATACCAACAATATTAATGATGGTTATTTTTTATATTGGACTTGATTCTTTAAGAATACAAAGAACTATGCCAAAAGATGCAGATTCTATTGTTGTAAAAGTCATTGGTAAAAAATGGTCGTGGAGTTTTGAGTATGAAAATGGTAGAAAAAGCTCAAAATTATTAGTGCCTATTAATAAAGATGTAAAGTTATTAATGACAGCACCAGTTGGTGATGTACTGCATGCTTTTTTTGTTGCAGCTTTTAGAATTAAAGAAGATATAGTTCCTGGTCAAATTACCAAGCTATGGTTTAATGCTACAAAATTAGGTAAATTTGATATTCAATGTGCTGAGTACTGTGGTACAAGACATGCTTATATGAGATCTCATGTAATCGTTGTTCCACAAGAAGAGTTTGATGAATTCTTAAATCCAAAAGTTAAAGTGCAAAAAAGTGCTAAACTTTTATTTAATGATTTTGGTTGTATTGGTTGTCATACACTTGATGGCACACAATCAGCTGGTCCGACATTTAAAGATATGTATAATAAAGATGTAAGTGTTACAATAAACGGACAAACAAAAACTATTAAAAGAGATGAAGCTTATTTATTAAGTGCTATTCTTGAGCCAAATTTACATATTGTGCAAGGTTATGTAGGAAATATGATGCCTAGTTTCAAAGGTGCTATTAATAAAGATGATATGACAACTATTATGAATTACTTCAAGGGTATTGAAACTATAGTTTCAAGTAAACCTAAAATTAATGGGAAAGAATTAGTTGATGTAAATGGTTGTATTGGATGTCATACAATTGATGGTACACCATCAGCTGGACCTACATTTAAAGATATAATGGGTAGAAAAACAAAAGTAATAAAAGATGGCAAAACTATTGAGATTGTTATTGATGAGAATTATTTAGTAGAAGCTATTAAAAATCCATCTTCAGAATTAGTTGAAGGATATGCTAATATAATGCCTCCTTTTAAAGATGTTCTAAGCGATGAAGAAGTGAATGCTATTGTTGAATATTTAAAGAAGTAGTGTGCTTAAAAATATTTATGTATTAACTAAGTTTCCTCTTTCTTTTACTGTTAGTTTATCCTGCGTTTTTGGGTATATACTTGCAAAAAACAACTTAGATTTGGGTCTTTTATACCCATTTCTAGCTGTTTTATTCTTAGCTCTTGGTGTTAGTGTTTTAAATCAACTACAAGAGTATAAACAAGATATTTTGATGCCAAGAACACAAAATAGACCTTTAGCATCAGGGGCTATATCACGTTCTTTTGTTATAACTCTTGCTTGTGTTATGATTTTCTTTTCTTTTATATTTATATATTTATCACTTGATTTATTTGGCATATTGATTTGTGCTATTGTAATTGTTATATATAACTTGCTTTACACAAATGCTAAAAAATATACGATTTATGCAGGTGTTTATGGAGCTGTTTTAGGAGTAATTCCTCCTTATATTGGTTGGATTAGTGCAGGGGAGTCATCTTTTGATCCAAAATTTATTGCACTTGGTTTATTTTATTTTATCTGGCAAATTCCTCATTTTTGGCTTTTAAACTTAAAATATTATGAACAATATGAACAAGCAGGTTTTCCTACAATTACAAAAGCCTTTGGTGTTGAAAGTTTAGAGAGAATTACATTTATCTGGTTATTATTAACTGTGATTTCTGGAACATTTTTACTTATTATATTTGAAATATCTTCTTTTATAATCTTAGTAGCAGTTGTTGCTTTAAGTATTTATGCCTTGTACTCTATATTTCAATTATTGAAAAAGAAGAATTATATATATAATTTTATTAATATAAATATTTATATGTTATTTTTAATGATTTTATTGTGTATTAATGCTTTATATTTTTAACTTATATATCAAATCAAATTAACTAAGATTATGAATGCTAAAATTTTACAAACAGTATTTACCTTATTTTAAAAACTATAAATTAAAATTCTTCCTAGCTCTTATTGGTATGATTCTAGTTGCATTTGGAACTGCTGGAACTGCATATATCATTCAACCTTTATTAGATGAAATATTTATTAATAAAAATAGAGATATGTTGTTTTTTATGCCTTTTATCATTGTAGCCTTATATACTTCAAAAGGCTTAGGTGGTTATATACAAATTTATTATATATCTTTTATTGGACAAGATATAATAAGAATTGTAAGAAATAAACTTTTAGATAATATTTTACAATTAGATATTGAATTTTTTAAAAAAAACCACGGTGGAGAGTTAATCTCAAGAATAACAAATGATATAAATAGAATTCAATCAGCAGTTTCAAATCAAATTGCTTCAATGATAAGAGAATTATTAAGCATTATTGGTCTAGTTGGTGTTGCAATTTATCAAAGTCCACAATTAGCATTTTATGGTTTAATTGTTTTGCCTCTTGCAGTTTTACCTTTAAGTAAATTAGCAAAAAGGATGAAAGTATTATCATTTAAATCACAAAAAAGTGTATCAGATATAACTACACAATTAAGTGAAACTTTTAATAATATAGAATTAATAAAATCAAACTCAAGTGAAAAATTAGAGATGAATAATTTTGCTAAATATAATCAAATATTTTTTAATATCAATATAAAATCTGTAAAAACAAATGCTTTGGTATCTCCTATTATGGAAATTATTGGTTCAATTGGTTTTGCAGTAGTGATTATTGTAGGAGGTAATCAAGTTATTGATGGGATTATGACTACGGGTTCTTTTATTTCTTTTACATCGGCATTATTTATGATATATACTCCTGTTAAAAGACTATCAAGCTTATATAATAAGATGCAAGATGCCTTAGCAGCAAATGAGCGAATTAATGCACTAATGTCCTTAGAAGCTAATATAATCTCAGGAAAAGATATATTTCCAAAAAAAATACAAACAATAGAATTTAAAAATATAGCCTTACAATATGATGATTTTACTGCTTTAAAAAATATTAATTTTTCAGTAAAAACTGGTGAAACAATTGCACTTGTAGGTGATAGTGGAGGTGGAAAATCTTCTTTGATTAATTTACTTATAAGATTTTATGATCCAAGCCATGGTAGTATTGTATTAAATAATAAAAATCTAAAACAATTTGAGATTAAAAGTTTAAGAAATAATATATCAATGGTAAGCCAAAGAGTTTATATCTTCAATGATACTATTGCACAAAATGTAGCTTATGGAGCAAAATTTGATGAAAAGAAAATCATTAAAGTATTAAAACAAGCTCATGCTTATGATTTTGTTTTTGATTTAAAAGATAATATTTCTACTGTATTAGATGAATTTGGTACAAATTTAAGTGGAGGTCAACGACAAAGAATCGCAATTGCTCGTGCTTTGTATAAAGAACCTCACATCTTAATACTTGATGAAGCTACATCAGCTTTAGATAATAAAAGTGAATCTATTATAAGTGAAGTTATAAATGAGATATCAAAAGATAGAATAGTTTTTATAATAGCACATAGATTAAGTACAATTAAAAATGCAAATAAAATTGCAGTTTTTAAAAAAGGTGAAATAGTTTGCCTTGACAAAGAAGAAAATTTATTGAAAAACTGTCTTGAATATCAAAGATTAAATAGTAAGTAGATAATTTTTATTAAAATATTTTAGCAATAATATACATAGAAATTAACACAGAGATTTCTATTATATAAATCTTTTTAGCGTAAATATTAAATGCTTCTTGAAGTTCTATATTATTGCTTTTTATTACCCTCATTCTTTTATATCTTTTAATTTCAATTACTAGTAAAAAAATTGCAACAGGTATCATTAACATTACTGTGTAACTCATATCATGTGTATATGCTGAAACTATCATACCTGTATAAATAACAATAGCATTAGTTAAATGATAAATTGGTGTCATAAATTTTAATCTTTTTGCTAGTTTTATAAAATCTTTTATACTTAATACGCAATATAAATTAAATATCATAATAGTTAAAAAGAAAAATAATGTATATACATGGGTTAAAATAGCATCGTTCATTAGGTTCATATTATCTCATTTTTAATTTTTTTGGCTATTATATCTAAAATTATCTATATTTTTAAAAAAGGACTAATCTTGAATATAAATCCAATGCAAGCAATAGATATTATAATCAAATCTATAAACAAAAAAGATTTTGAAATTATTCCTATTGAAAATGCGATAAATCGTATTATTGCAGAAGATATATATGCTACATATTGTTTACCAAGATTTGATAATTCTGCAATGGATGGCTACGCTATTAGTTTTGATGATAAAGATTATAACTTAAATATTATTGATACTATATATGCAGGAGATGATAATAATACTTTATTAAAAGAAAAAACTTGTATAAAAATTATGACAGGTGCAAAGATACCTTCAAATGCTAATTGTATTATTCCAAAAGAAGATGTGAAAGTTATTGATAATAAAATTACAATTCAAGCTAATATAAAAATAAATCAACATATTAGATTTTCTAGTGAAGATATTAAAACTGGCACTTTACTTATATCTAATAATGAAGAAATTAATTTTGCTAAAATTACACTTCTTGCAAGTCAAGGAATATCACACATAAAAGTATATACAAAACCAAATGTAGTAGTTTTCTCAAGTGGCAATGAATTAAAACTTCATTATGAAAGCATAAAGGATTATCAAATTTACAACTCAAATACACCTACTTTTGTAGCAAGATGTAAAGAATTAGCTTGTAATGTAAGTTTTATAGGACAAGTAAGCGATGACATAGACTCAATTAAAAACTCCATTAAGAATGCTCTTAATGCTGATTTGATTATTACTTCTGGTGGGGTATCTGTTGGAGATGCTGATTTTACTAAAGAAGCATTCAATCAATTAGGTTTTCAAGTCCTATTTGATGGACTTATTATTAAACCTGGCAAACCTACAGTCTTTGGAAAAATTGGTAAAACTTTTATTTTAAATCTTCCTGGAAATCCTTTAGCATCTTCATTGATATTTGAATTATTTGGTAAAATTATTATTCAAAAACTATTAGGTTCAAAAAATTATTATCCAAATTTTATACAAACAAAATTAAAAAATAATTTACAAAATAAAAAAGGAAGAATTACTATCATTCCTGGGTATTTTGATGGAACTTGTTTTGAAGCAAGTGCAAAAAGAAATGCAGGAATGGTATCAACTCTTAGTACTGCTAATAGTATGATAATTCTTGATGAAAATGTACAATATTTAAAAAATAAACAAGATATTAAAATCTTAGCAATTAATTGGAATTTTTTTACACAAAATAAAAAAGATTTTTTGACATACGAATAAAACCTAATGAATTTTGGGTTAAAATTACAAAATAAGGATTAAAGTGTTAAAAGAAACTAGAAATACATATGCAGTAATATTTGCTGCATTAATAGTTGTTGCAAACTATACAGTACAATTTGCTATTAATGAATGGCTAACATACGGTGCATTAATTTTTCCATTTACTTTTTTACTAACAGATATATTAAGTGAAAAGTATTCACAAGAAGAAGTTTTAAATGTAGTTCGTTTAGGTATTATTATTGCTATTGTTCCTACAGTTATTATTGCTGATTGGAGAATAGCTTTTGCTTCTATTGTTAGTTTTTATCTAATTCAACAATTAGATGTTAGAATATTTTTTTATTTAAAAAGAAAATACCAAAAATTATGGTGGTTAAGAAACAATGTAAGTACTATGATTTCTCAATTTTTTGACACCTCAATATTTTTTATCTTAGCTTTTTCTTTTGTTCTACCTTTTGATATGATTATAAAATTAATTATTGGTGATTATATAATAAAACTCATTTTTTCCATTTTTGATACACCTGTTTTTTATTTAATAGCTATAAAATTTAGAAATATTACTTTTAAAAAAATTTAACATTATTATAATTAATTTTGTTTAATTTGATATTATAGTTATTGTACTTAATATAAAAGGAAAAATATGAAATTTAGTGGTTCAAATGTGTTAATAACGGGAGCTAGTAGAGGAATAGGTAAAGAAATTGCTAAAACATTAGCAAATTTTGGATTAAAAGTATGGATAAATTATCGAAATGGTATAGATGCGGCCGAGCTTGTAAAAGAAGAAATTGAAAAAAATGGTGGAAGTGCAGCAATAATAAAAGCTGATGTTACAAGTGAAAAAGAATTTAATGAAGCTATTAAGACAATTGTAGATGCAGATGGACAACTATCTTATTTGGTTAATAATGCAGGAATTACAAAAGATAGATTATCTCTTCGTATGAGTATGGAAGATTTTACAAGTGTTATAACTGCTAATTTAACTTCTACTTTTATTGGCTGTAAGGCATCTTTAAAAGTGATGCGTAAGCAAAGATTTGGTTCAGTTGTAAATATCTCATCAATTGTAGGAGAGATGGGAAACCCTGGACAAGTAAATTATGCAGCTTCAAAAGGTGGTGTCAATGCTATGACTAAATCTTTTGCAAAAGAGGCTGCTTCAAGGGCTATAAGGTATAATGCAGTAACTCCTGGTTTTATACAAACACAAATGACTGATGAATTAAGTGCTGATACAAAAGAAGAATATGAGAAAAATATTCCTTTATCCAGATTTGGAAAACCAAGTGAAGTTGCTAATGCAGTGGCTTTTTTGTTAAGCGATTATTCTTCATATATTACAGGTGAGATTCTAAAAGTAAATGGTGGATTATACGTATAAAAGATTTTTAAATCTTTTTGTGTTATACTTTCACGATAATTTTAAAAAGGACAAAATATGGCAATACTAGACGATGTAAAAGAAGTAGTTATTGAGCAGTTAGATTGTAATCCAGCTGAGGTTAAAGATGATTCTAAGTTTATTGAGGATTTAGGAGCAGATTCTTTAGATGTGGTTGAATTAGTTATGGCATTAGAAGAAAAGTTTGATATAGAAATTTCAGATGAAGATGCTGAGGGAATATTAACAGTTAATGATGCTATTAAATATATCGAGAATAATGCTTAGATTTGTGTTGTTTTATAAAAAGTTAGCTTTGCTAACTTTTTATTTATATTATTGAAGTTTAATATTAAACTTGAATAATATAAATATATAATTGGAGATTGGATGAAAAGAGTTGTAATTACTGGCTTGGGTACTATTAATGCAATAGGAAACAATGTTGAAAGTTCATTTAAAGCTGTAATTGCAGGTGATTGTGGAATTGATAAAATAACGCTATTTAATGTAGATGAGTTTCCTGTAAAAATCGCAGGAGAAGTTAAAAACTTCGATCCAACAGAAGTTATGGAGAAAAAAGAAGTTAAAAAAGCAGATAGATTTATTCAATTAGGATTACATGCTTCATATGAAGCGATGATGGATTCTGGTTTAATTACAAATGATAATAAGAAAGTAGATTCATTAATAGCTGATAGCTTTGCTATTGTTTCAGCTTCAGGTATTGGTGGCTTAGGAACTATTCAAAAAAACTCTGTAGTTTGTGATAAAAGAGGTCCTAGAAAAATATCTCCATTTTTTATACCATCTTCATTGGTAAATATGCTAGGTGGTTTTGTATCAATAGCTCATGGTTTAAAGGGTCCTAGCTTATCTTGTGTAACTGCTTGTGCAGCATCAACTCATGCTTTAGCAGAAGCAGCAAAACTTATAATGTTGGATACAGCTAGTAAAGTATTAGTTGTAGGTGCAGAAAGTGCTATTTGTGAAGCAGGTGTGGGTGGTTTTGCTGCTATGAAAGCATTGTCTACGAATAATGATAATCCTAAAAAAGCATCAAGACCATTTGATGTAAATAGAGATGGTTTTGTTATGGGTGAGGGTGCTGGCGTTCTAGTGGTTGAAGAATTAGAAGGTGCTAAAAAAAGAGGTGCAAAAATTTATGCAGAAATCATAGGTTTTGGGGAAAGTGGAGATGCTAATCATATAACTGCTCCTGTTGTTGATGGACCTTTACGAGCGATGAAAGCCGCACTTAAAATGGTAAAAAATATAAGTGGCGAACTTCCTAAAATCGATTATATTAATGCTCATGGAACATCTACTCCTGTAGGAGATAAGAATGAAACAACAGCAATTAAAGAATTATTTGATGGGGCAGAAAACTGTCCTCCTATTTCTTCAACTAAAGGGCAAATAGGACATTGTTTAGGAGCTGCTGGTGCAATTGAAGCAATATTTGCCATTAAAGCATTAAATGAAGGTATTATTCCACCTACTATTAATATTGAAGAACAAGATCCTTTATGTGATTTAGATTATGTAGCTAACAAGGCAAGAAAAAAAGAATTAAATACAGTTATGAGTAATAACTTTGGCTTTGGTGGTACGAATGGTTCAATTATTTTTACAAAATATAAGGATTAAGATTATAAAAGGACTAATTTGGCAACTTATTTAGATTTTGAAGATAAAATAAAAAAAATAGAAGAAGATATTGCAGGAGCAAAAAGTAGATATGACGAACCAGCTGTTGAAATCTTGGAAAAAAAACTTCAAAAAGAAGTTGAAAAAACTTATAAAAACTTAAGTGATTACCAAAAACTTCAATTAGCAAGACATCCAGATAGACCTTATTCATTAGATTATATAAAAGCATTATTGACTAATTCTTATGAGATTCATGGTGATAGACATTTTGGTGATGATAATGCAATTGTTTGTTATTTAGGTTATATTGGTGATGAAAAAGTTATGATTATTGCTGAGCAAAAAGGAAGAGGTACAAAAAATAAACTAAAAAGAAATTTTGGAATGCCAAATCCTGAAGGATATAGAAAAGCACTAAGAGCGGCACAAATGGCAGAAAAATTTAATATTCCTATTTTGATGTTAGTTGATACCCCTGGAGCTTATCCTGGAATTGGAGCTGAGGAGAGAAATCAATCTGAAGCCATTGCTAAAAATTTATATGAATTTTCTAATTTAACAACCCCAAGTATTTCAATAGTAATAGGTGAGGGTGGATCAGGAGGAGCATTGGCTATTTCTATTGCTGATAAATTAGCAATGATGAGGTATTCTATTTATGCAGTTATATCTCCTGAGGGCTGTTCTGCTATTTTATGGAGTGATTCTTCTAAAGCTGAAACAGCAGCAAATGCTTTAAAGATAACATCTGATTCCTTAAAAGAGCTAAAACTTATTGATGATATCATTGATGAGCCTTTAATAGGAGCTCACAGACAAAAAGAAGAAGCTATTCAAGCTCTTGGTGAGTATTTTTTAAAAACATTAAAAGAGCTTAAAAAACTAACACCAGCTCAAAGATATCAAATGAAATATGAAAAAATTATGAATTTAGGTGAATACACTCAAGCTTAAATAAGAATATTCTATAATAGAATTATTTGTGTTCTAAAAGTTAGTCTTTATATAGAGAAAGGACAAAATTTGGCAACAGTATATTTTTTAAAGTTGGGGATAAAGAATTATTTAAAATTGGTAAAACTACTACCAACCCAGAAAAAAGATTAAAAGCAATTTCAACGGGTAGTGCATATTCATTAGAAATATTCAAGTTAATTGAACATGAACTGCATTCAAAACTAGAAGTATTTTTACATAAATTCTTCAAAAATGATAGAGCAGAAAATGGAGAATTCTTTTTTATACCATTATTAGAATTTGATAATAGAGTTGAAACTGCTTTACAAGCATTTGAAAAACTTCAAAATGAATTAAATCAAATTGAAGAATTTAAAAATATTCAAAACAATGATACTGTTATTGAAGATACTCACGAAGCAAACGAAATTTATAATGACTTAATAAATATTAATTTAAAAATCAAAGATTTAAAAGAAGAGCAAGAAAAATTTGAAAATAAATTGAGATTAATAATTGGAAAGAATGAGGGCATAAAAAATATAGCAACTTGGAAAACTCAGTCACGAGAACAGTTTAACAAAAAACGATATGAAGAAGAACATCCTGAAGAATATTTAGAATATATTGAGCTTAAATCATCAAGAGTTTTAAGATTAAAATAAAAGGAATTTATCAAATGACAACAGAAAGATTAAAAGAAATTAAATCAATAATTGCAAAAGAGTGGAAAGATGATTTTGAAATGCAAAAACTCACACTTGATAATCAAATTGAATCATATGATAAAATAAAAAAGTTAAAAACTAAAAATATCAATGATACTATTTTTAATAAAATATTATTAACTGTATCTAAAGAATGGAAAGATGATTATGAAATGCAATTAATGACGATAAAGTCACAAATTAAAGCGTCAAAAAAATTGTTAGAATATACTAATGATAAAATATCAAATAATATTTTGGAAAATATTAAAAAAGAAGCATTAGGTGACTGGGCAGATGATTACGAAATCCAACTAATGACAATTAAAGAACAATCAAAATCAGCAAAAAAACTTATTGATTATAAAAATGATAAAATACCAAATGATATTTTAATTAAAATCAAAGAAGATGCTTTAAGCGAATGGTGTAATGATTATGTAATGCAATTAGATACAATTCGTATACAATCCAAAGCATGGATTAAATTAAATAAATAATTATAGTAAAAATCAAACATGAATTTAGCAAAAACTTCTATGATAATAGTAGATATAGTGTTTGTTTTTTGTGTTGGAATAATACTAATTTATTCTAATATTAAATATTAAAAACTTAATAAAACATTTTTTAATTCCTACTGGTTTCTTCTTTATTATTTATGAAACTAGGCAACCATAACGTGGTGAAACTGGACAACTAAGAACAAAAAAAATTACAATTGGTAAAGGGTAGAATATCTTGAAAACTAAACTTGAGCAACTTATTATTATTGTTTTTATACTTAGTATTCCATTCATAATATATTTTAGTATGTCGACAAAATCCCAATTAAGTATGCAAGGAACTGTCGTAAATTTTGGAGCAAGAACAGATGATACTGGTATTCACTCATTCTTAATCGTAAAACTAGAAAATGATAAAACTGTTAAAATTAATTATCACTTAGCATCAGGGCTTAACATTGGTAAAAAGGTACTTGTCAATGAAAGAACAACTAAATTCTTCGATATAAAAAAATACAAAATAATAAAATGGTATGGACAAGACCTTAAAAAAACGAATTAACAATATATTTTATAATAATATTCTACTGTAACTATTGAAAACTATATTAAATCTTTTGTTATACTACATATAATGTATCTTAATTTATGGAGAATAAATGACAAATTATATAAAAAATAAAACAGTTTTTATAACAGGAGCTACATCTGGGATAGGTGAACAATTAGCTTTGGATTTATCAAAAATGAATACAAATTTAATATTAATAGCAAGAAATGTAGATAAGCTAAATTTTTTAAAAGAAAGAATACAAAAAGATGTAAATATAAATGTTGATATTTATCAATTAGATGTTAAAGATAAAATCAATGTAAAGAAAATAATTTCTAATATTTTAGAGCATAAAACAATAGATATATTAATCAATAATGCAGGACTAGCCTTAGGTTTGGAGCATATAGATAAAGGGGATACTGATGAATGGGAAGATATGATAGATACAAATATTAAAGGTTTATTGTATGTTTCTCGTGCCATTATTCCTCAAATGAGAGATTTAAGTACAGCCCATATAATTAACATAGGCTCTGTTGCTGGGAAAACTGCTTATCCTAATGGAAATGTATATTGTGCTAGTAAATCAGCTGTTCACTCTCTTGGTGATTCTATGAATGCTGATTTGTTAAATACAAATATAAAAGTTAGTACAATAGCACCTGGCGCTGTTGAGACAAATTTTTCAAATGTAAGATTTAATGAAGATGCAGAAAAAATACATGCAGTTTATGATGGATATAAAGCATTAAGTGCTAAAGATATTTCGCAAAGCATTATAAGTGTTCTAAATACTCCTAGGCATGTAAATATTCAGTACTTAGATATTATGCCAACTGCTCAGAGAAACCCTTATTTATTAGCAAGGAATGAGTAAAAGATAGTCAAGATATAAATAAGGATATTCTAATTCTTATAACTTAGTTTTTAAACAATTCTTCTTCGATATTTTTAAATGCTTTGAACTCTAAAGGATTACCAGAAGGATCAGCAAAAAACATTGTACCTTGCTCGCCAAGTTCACCTTTAAATCTAATATATGGTTCTATAATAAAGTCTACAAAACCAGATACTTTTTTTACTAAGGCATTCCATTCATCAAACTCAAGCACAACTCCACAATGAGGAACTGGAACTTGACGTTTATCAACATCATTACATACATTCTGTACTGTTCCATTAGCACCTAAGCTTTTATTTAAATGTACTACAAACTGATGTCCAAACATATCAAAGTCTATCCACATATCAGAACTTCGTCCAATTTTAAAACCTAATGTATTGCCATAAAATTCTCGTGCTTCTTCTATATTTCTAACTGCAATTGCAACATGAAAAGGTGTAAGTTTTTTTGACATTGTAATTTCTCCTTTTATTTAATAATGTGTCATAATGGTATTTCTATTATATAGCCATAGCCTTTATGCGATATAATAAAATCATTATCTTTAACTTTATCTTTGAGTCTTTTCATCACTGTTCTAAAAGCAGAGTCATTTGTTTGAATATTTTCCCAAACATCTTTTTTAAATTGCTCAACAGGGACAAGTTCTCCCATATTATTAATAAGAACTTTTAATATGTCTAGTTCTTTTTTTGATAATTTTACACTTAAAGTAAGTTTATATAATTTATTTTTAGCTTTATTATATGTATATGTTTCATTTAATTTTATTAAATCTTTGTCTAAATTAGTATCAATTTTATAGGTCAAAACTTCGTTTTTAACTTTTTGTAAAATTTGCATCATATTGTCAATATTCAATGGTTTAGTAAAATATCCTAAAACACGAAGATTAATGAGTTTCAATAAATCTTCTTGGTTTTTATGTGCACTTACTATTATAAATCTTTGCTCTGGAGTGATTTTTAATATTTCATCAATCATCGACATACCACTTTTATGTGGCATTTTTAAATCTGTTAATACTAAATCAAAATATTCATTTTTGGATAATTGTTCTTTAAAAGTATTTATGCCTTCAACTCCGTTAGAAGCTATTGTGACTTCATCAAAAATAGTGTTTAAATAAAAATAAAGAGTCTCGCGTGCCACTTTTTCATCTTCAACTAATAAAACTTTTGTTAAATAGTTTTCCATCACAATATCCTATAATATAAATACATATAATTCTATCATATAAATGATATTAAAGAGGTAATAATATATTAAATTTAACACCATCAGTTGTATTACATGCAGTGATATGCCCTTTCATATTTTTTTCAATAATAGTTTTGGACATATAAAGTCCAATGCCTGTACCTTGATTTTCAAATTTAGTTGTAAAATAAGGTTCAAACATTTTATTTAGTACTTCTTGTGAAGCTTCTCCACAGTTGTTTATTATATTTATCTCAATAAAGTCGTGTTTTTTATTTAATTTAATAATTATTTTTGCTTCAAAATCTTTTACTTTCTTTTTAACAAGAGCAATATCACTTGCATTATTAAAAATATTTACTATTACTTGTTGGAATTCATTTTTATAATTTATAATGTTTGTATCAAGACCCAAAATCTCCAATTGCATATTTGTATGCGAAAATCTTGAAGCTACAATCTTAGAACTTATGATAATAGCATTTTTTATACTAAAACTTATTTTTTCTTTTATTGGTAGATAATAATTTCTAAAATCATCAATAGTATCAGACATATATTCTATTTGCAATAAGGCACTTTGAATTGTTTCATTTAATTTATCTTTTGTAAAATTATTATAATTATCTCTTAAAAAATATATTAATAAACTTACATTATTTAAAGGTTGTCTCCATTGATGTGCTATATTTCCCAATATTTCGCCCATTGAAGCTAGTTTGTTTTGATGAGCTAATAATTTATCTTTTTGGATATTTTTTTCGACTTCATTTTTTATTTTATTTTCTAATTCTTGCTCATATATTTTAATTCGTGTTATATCACTAATATAACCATATAAATGTGTTACATTATCTAAATCATCTCTTAATAATATCGTACGATTAAAAACCCATTTAATTTTCCCTTTACTATTTACAATTCTATGTCTAATTGTAAAAAAATTTAATTTCTCACTAATAGCAGTTTTTATTTTCTTTTTAACCTTAAACACATCATTTTCATGAATAAAATCAAAATATGCAATTTTATGACTTTCAAAATCTTTGATGCAATATCCATAAGTATTTATACTTTTTGATACATAAGTTACAGTTAAACTCTCATCATTTCTCCACTTAAATATAATAATTTTTCCATATTCAACTAATAAATCTACATTTTTAAGATCTCTTGATAATTGTTTATTTTGTTGAATGTCAATGGACATCATAATCATTCTTTTTGAGTTATTGCTTTTATTTGTAAAAACTTTTCCTCTAATTAATACCCATTTATAAACACCAAAACTGTTTTTAATTCTAAATTCACTAATAAAATGTTCGGTTCTATTTTCTAAGTGAGCAGTTAATTTTTTTCTAACATCACTTTGGTCTTTTTGGTGAATTAAGCATAACCAATCTTCTAAAGTGGTTATATTAATACCTTGATAGGCAAACATTTCTAGCCATTTTTTTGAAAAAAAGATTTTATTACTTTCTAAATCAATATCCCACAAACCATAATCAGATGCTATAATTGCCAATTCATACCTATCTTTTAACTTTTTATAAAGGTTAGTTTTGTGCTTTAATCTTTTGTTATATTGCAAAAAAATTGTAGTTATAAATTTTGCAAAAATTATTGAAGCTAATATCAGGAATGTTGCCATTAAAAATATAAATATTATAAACATAGATAATTTAGAATTATATTCAAATTTTAATTCATTTATTTTTTCTGAAAAAGCATTGCTTTTAATAGAAACTAAAAACTTATATTTGGCAAAATTTATGATACCTTGTTTAGTTTTTAATTTATCTTGATTTTTATATTCTCTTAATATATTATTTGTAAAATTTAATGGATCATTTTTAAAGATTTTATATATTGAAATATTTTTATTATTATTATAATAATTATAAACAGAAGAATTTTCATAGTCATAAAACCATAAATACCTTTTATCATACTTTGAACTTTGCGAAAATATTGATTTTAAAATATGGGATTTAGTAGCTGTTTTCATATTAGCAACTCTTATAAAAGCACCTAATCTCCAAGAAGTATTATTGATTTGATGAAAATAATTTAATCTAAGCTTGTTTTTATTATTTTTAAGAAAAAAGATAAATCTATTTTGTTTACTAAACTGTATATTTGAGCTTATATATTGTTTAAAAGTCACCACCTTTGCTTTTGTATTATTTAATATTCTAATATTATTAATAATATTTTGACCATATAAAATATGATTATTAGCATTTAATAAAATAAATTCTGTATTATATTTTTTTTCTATTTTAAATAATATTTTTTTTAATTCTTGTAATGAAATTTTACTTTTACTATATTTAAATAATCCATTTATTTCATTCATATGTTTATTTAAAATAATTCTATCCTCATCAAGTGAAGCATTTGATTTTTTCTCTATATTATTAATATATTTTTCTAAGATATTTTGACTGTGAAAATTATCTTCTTTTATATGTAACTTTATTGCGTTTTCTTTTTCAAAATTTAATACTAAAAAAGTTATAAAAATAGAAAATACAGCTGTTACAAGCACAAAAATTATTGGTGTATACCTTATATGATATTTAATATCAAAAAATGTATAAAATTTTCTTTTATTAAAAAACATTAGTACACGACCCTTGTTAAATACAAGGCACTTGCTTTTGCAGGAAGTCTAAAAAAACATTTTTTTTTCATTAATTGATTTTCTAAATCTTTTATACTTAATTTACTATCGGAAATTTTTAGTAAAAATCCGACCATAAGTCGTATTTGTGATCGTAAATATGAATTTGCCACAAATTTAAAAACAAAAATATTTTTATATTTATAAAATTTAACATCAAAAATTTCCCTTATGGTATTTTCTTTGTCACTTCCTTGTTTATGAAAATAATAAAAATCATGTACTCCAATAAAACACTTGATAGCCTCATTAATCTTATCAAAATTTATATTTTCTACATAAGTTATAAAGTTAACATTAAAAGCTGTATTAGCTTCTGAACTTATTATATATTTATAAACTCTTTTTTTTGCATCAAATCTTGCATGAAAATCATCTTTTACTTGTATGATACTCAATATTCTTATACTTGCATCTAAGCATTTATTCATAACTTTTTGTAATTTAATTAAATCATACCAATATTTTGGCAAAATACAATTAAATACTTGCCCTAAAGCATGCACATTCTTATCCGTTCTTCCACTTAAGATAATTTTTGTACTTATGTTTAATGTTTTAAAAACATTCAATAAACTATTTTCAATAGTTGTTTTTTTGCTTTGTTTTTGTGAGCCAAAATATTGTGTGCCATCATAAGAAATTATAAATTTTGCATTCATATTAATATTTTTTGGAAGTAGTTTGATTGTATAAAATATAACTCACACTTAACCATATAATTGGCAATATATATAAAGAATGAAGTAAAAATATATCAGATAATTGTTTTGCTAGAAAATAATAAAGAATAATACTTAACAAAGAATATAATATAACTTTACTTTTTTCATATCGTGGATTAAAATAGCCAAAAACTAAAACTAAAAATAAGGATAATAGAGGAAATAAAGATATAAGGATGTAAAAGGAAAATTTATTTGATTTTTTGATATCTTCTTTTAATGTATCCTTCCAAAATATATAAGAAGTAGAATAATTATATGCTTTTTTTGAACTTTTTATATTGTTGCTTAAAGATAGTTGCTTATAATTGATTTGATTTATTTCTTTTTTATTGATATAAAAAGATTTACCATTAAAAAGTTGAAAATCAAGTTCACCATTTTTGTTGTTTAAAACAGCACTTTTAGAAATAATAAATTGGTCAGTATTATTTTGAGTTTTAAAAAGTTTTATTTTCTCATATGTTCTATCTTTTTTAGAAGAAATATATATTAACCAATCTCCAAATTTTTGACCAAATTCTGATGCTTTTATATTAAAATTTGCTTGATTTTCTTTTTTTTCTAAAAACTGCTCATTTAAATACTTTGCTTTTGGTATTAAACCTAAAGAAATAATTAATATACTAAGACTTAAAAGCAAACTTATTGGCAAGAAGATTTTTAGTATTTTTAAAGGATTTAAGCCAAATGAAGTTATGACAATTAATTCATATTCACTAGATACTTTTGATAAAGTAATGGCAAGAGATATAAAAAAAGACACAGGCATAGTATAAAATATAATTGTAGGCATTACATATAAATAAAATTGAAATAGCTCAAAAAAATTAATGGTAATAATAGATGTCAAAGAAGCAATTTTTACTAAAAATATTAAAGATGTAATAAAATATAAGCCTAAAAAAATAGGGAAAAAACTCTGTGAGAGTTGAGAAAAAAGATAATTATTTAATTTCAATTTAACAACTTCGATAAAGATAAAAAATATTCAACAAGAAAAGCTAAAAATAAATAAGGAATAAATGCTGTTTGAATATCTTTTTTAAAATAATTAGACACAAGAGATGGAATAATTGCGAAAATGGCAGATAAAAACATAGCAATCATCGCTCCTTGTACTCCTAAAATTGCAGCAATTGCAGCAATAACTGGAATATCACCTTCTCCTAAGGCTTCTTGGGTTTTTAAACTATCATCTTTTAATAGTTTAGCTTTAATATTTTGTATATAAAACGATACGATAAAATTTAATAAAACAAAAGCACCTGCTAAGATAAAAGCACTTGTTAATGAATCTAATAAAGAATATGAACTTACAAAAAAAGATAAAATTAAAATAATTAATAAAAGATAATCAGGCACAGCTTTATATGCAAAATCAATAAAACATAAAGTTATAAATACATATATTAAAAGTACGGTAAAAATAAATTCTAAGGATAAACCTAATTTTATAAAAAGAGCATATGTTAATACAGCACTTATAAACTCTACTATAAAGTATTGCAAAGATATTTTACTTGAACAATAAGCACATTTGCCTTTTAAAAATAAAAAAGACAATAAAGGAATATTGTAATACCAAGAAATAGTATGCTTACAAGACATACACTTACTTCTTGGTTTAATTACACAAAGTCCTAAAGGTAGTCTTAGTATTAATACATTTAAAAATGAACCAATAACACAGCCTAAGATAAAACTAAACGCAGCCAAATCGTCTTTCTCTACTATTATAATCACTTATAATATCATCTAATTCATAAGGTGTAAATTCTGGCCAATAAGTACTTGAAAAAAATAATTCAGCATAGGCATTTTGCCACAATAAATAATTTGACAGTCTATATTCCCCACTTGTTCTAATTAGAATATCAACATTTCCAATATTAGCAGTATCTAAGCAGCGTTCAAAATTTTCTTTATTTACTTCTAGTTTATTTTCATTTAATTTTTTTACTGCTCTTAAAATTTCATCTTGCGAACCATAATTCAAGGCTAATATTTGTGTTAGACCTGTACATTTTGCAGTTTTTTCTTTCACATTATTAATGATTGTTTGTAAAGCCTTAGAAAATTTTGATAAGTCACCAATGGTCTCAAATCTAATATTATTTTCTAAATACACACTTAATTCTTTATTTAAATAGTTTTCTAAAAGTTTCATCAAAAAACTTATTTCTATCTTTGGTCGTGACCAATTTTCTGTTGAAAAAGCATATAAGCTTAGATACTTTATACCTATTTTTGCACAATGTTGGGTAATCTTTCTAACAGCTAATGCCCCTTTTTCATGACCTGCCGTTCTAGTTAGATTGTGTTCCTTAGCCCATCTACCATTGCCGTCCATAATAATAGCGATATGTAAAGACTGTGTACTTTTAATCATAGTTTTTAAATTCTTTCTTTAGTTTTTTTAAAATTTCAAGAGAAATTATAAGTTTATTTCCTTTAAATTCAAAAGAAGAATTTTTAAATAATAACTTTATATTATTTGTATCCAAGCCAAAAGTATTATCTTCATCTAAGATATTTAGACAAACTGCATCTAGTTTTTTATTTTTAAGCATATTCTTAGCATTTACTAAGGCTTCGTTTTTATTCATTTCTGCTTTAAATCCTATGCTTATCATATGCTTTTTATTTAATGAACTTAAAATATCAACATTTTGTTTTAATTTTAAATTCCATGAAGTTCCTAGCTCTTCTTTTTTTAATTTCCCTTTTTGATAAGTTTCAGGAATATAGTCACTAATGGCTGAGAGCATAAAAAGATAAGTTTTCTTTAAACTCTTTTTATCTTGCATATTTACTATGGTTTTTTGTAAGTTTTGTAATATTTTAGCCGAACTTTGTGATTTAAGTATTTCTATATCTTTAGGTAAGTTTTCATAACCTCTTGAAGCTACAAGTGTAATATTCGCACCTTTATAATAAAGTGCTAAAGCTAAAGCATTAGCCATTTTACCTGATGAAAAGTTTGATATATATCTTACATCATCAATTTTTTCAATACTTCCACCACCACTTAAAATAACATTTCTCTTATTCCAATAAGATGTTTTTAAAATCTCTCTTGTACTTATATAAAAAATCTCTTCAACATCAGCCATAGCTCCATCTCCAAAATCTTTACAAATCAATTCTTTATTTTGAGTAGCAATTATTCTAAATTTTAATTTTTTTAGTCTTATTATAGATTTTTGTGTTATGTCATTTTGTATCATATTTGTATTTGCAGCAGGGCATATTATTTTTGTTTTTTTATAAGCTAGGATACTTTGTGTTAATAAATTATCAGCTATACCATTTGCTAATTTATTAATAGTATTTGCACTACAAGGTACGATTATAAAAATATCAGCCCATTTTCCTATATCAATATGATTATAATCTTGTGTTTTATCCCAAGACTGTGTACTATCATCTAAAACAATGTTTTGAGATATAGCTTCAAAAGTTAAAGCAGATATGAACTGAGAAGCATCTTTGCTTAAGATTACACGAACATTTGCACCTTCTTTGATATATAATCTAATTAATTCAAGACTTTTATATATAGCAATAGAAGCACTTACTCCTAAAAGAATATTTTTATTTTTTAATAACATTTTTAAGAACTTTTAGTTTGTTTTTTATTAAAAAATTTATAATAAAAGTTTTTAATAATTTTAATAGGTATTCTATTTATAGCAAGGGAGCCTTTATGTATATCTTGATTTACACAAGTTCCTGCTGCTATTATAACATCATCTTCTAAAGACAGAGGTGCAATTAATTGCACAGCTGAACCTATGAATACATTTTTTCCTATTATTGTTTTGTGTTTATTAATACCATCATAATTACAAGTAATACAACCAGCTCCAATATTAGTACCCTCATTAATCTCACAATCACCAAGATAAGATAAATGTCCAGCTTTTACTCCTGTTAGTTTTGCTTTTTTAATCTCAACAAAGTTTCCTATATGGGTATTTTTTATAATAGATTTTGGTCTTATTCTAGCCATTGGTCCAATGCTAGAATCTTGCACAATAGAGTTTTCAACAATAGAGTTTGTTTTAATAGTAGAGTTTATAATCTTGGAATTATTTAGTAAGGTTACTGCATTTTCCAAAATTGACTCACCTTCAATTGTTACACCATCTTCTATATATATAGTTTCAGGCATTCTCATAGTAACACCTTCATTTAAAAAAAAGTCTTTTATTCTATTTTGATGTATTGTTTCAGCTTTTGCTAAATCTAATTTAGAATTAACTCCTTTAAAGTTTTCTTCATTCACAAACAATGGCTTTACAATTTTATTTTGCTTCATAGCAATTTGAATTAAATCTGTAATATAATATTCTTTTTGGGCATTTTTATTAGATATTTTTGATAAATTATCTAATAAAAACTTTGTTTCAAATTGATATATACCAGCATTTGCAGTTTTAATTTCTAGTTCTTCTTCATTTGCATCTTTTTGTTCAATAATTTTCATTATTTTTTTATTTTCAATTAAAACTCTACCATAGCCATTGGCCGATTTTAACTCTAAAATAGACATAACTATACTTGCCTCTATATCAAACTTTTTAAGTTCTTTTGCTTGTATTAAAGGCATATCAGCATTGAGAACTAAAACTTTATCGTATTTTGGAACTATACCCATAATAGCTCCAGCCGTTCCTGGGTATTTCTCATAATCTTGTATAAGATAAGTAATATTATCAAAATATTTTTCCATAGCTTTTTTTATTTTTTGTGCTTGGTGAAATAAAACCACGATGATATTATCACTTACTTTAATAGATTCTTTAATAGAATAATATAACATTTCTTTACCAGAAATTTTATGTAAAACTTTTGGTAAACTTGATTTCATTCGTGTTCCAGCACCTGCTGCTAAAATAATAATGGTTTTGTTCATTTTCGTCCTATTGTATTGCTTCGTTTAATTCTTTTTTAAAATTATTTACAACTTCTTTAATATCATGCTTGATTTTTTCATCCATAGTACTATTAGATAAAAGATTTTCTAGGTTTTTTTCTTTACTTTTGAAAAAAAGTGCCATTTTCTTATTTTTTTTATTATGATTAAACATTAGTACTCCTGAGATTATTAATACTTCTAATAATTTTATATGTCCTAAAATAGTCGCATAATTAAGCAAAGTAAAACCTGCATTATCAGCTTCATTGATATTAGAACCAGCTGATATTAAAATTTTTGCTATTTTATCATTTCCTTTCCATTGCGTATGATGAAGAGCCGTTCTTCCTTGTTCATCTCTTATATTAAAATTTATATTTTTATTTAATAATTTTTGCACAATATCAAGATTATTTGCAAGTACAGCTTGATGACAAACGGTTTGTCCTTTATCATAAATCATATTTATATCTATTCTAAATTTTAATAAAAAAACGAATTTTTCTAAAAATATTTCTTTAGTATTGTCATTTTCTTCTTTTAAACCTTTAGTAATTAGTATTGAAAGTAAAGTTTGTCCATTGTTATCTCGTAAGTTAAAATCAGCTACACCATTGGCTATTAACCTGATTAAAGCCATATTATCATATTGCATTATATCAAAAATCAAAGTTTGACCATTGGTTTTTATTTGATTTAAATTTGGTTTGAAAATAAGTATTGTTTTTAATAATTGAAAATAATCTCCATTTTTGTCAATATCAGAAAATCTTTTAGAGCTTGGTTTTTTATTGTTTTCTTGAATTAAAATTATTTCACATAAGTCATCAACTATTGTTTTATGTTCATTATTTTCTTGATCTATATTAACACCTTTTAGTATTAAGTAGTCTATCATTTTTATATTTCCAAAACCTTTTAATATAGCATCAAAAAGTACAGTTTTTCCTTCATTATCCAAAGCATTAATACTAGCACCAGAAGATAGTAAAAAATCTACCGTTTCATAATTGCCCATTGCAACTTCTCTATATAAAACTGTTTTACCTTCTTTATCTAGTCTATTTATTGCCAAATCATTATCAATTAAAAAGGCAGTTAATTGTAAATAGTTTCTTTTTTTATTTACAAATCTATATTTTGAATCAACTTTTATGTCTTCTGAATTTTTTTGAATACTGACAAGTTTTAAAATCTCATCCAATAGATTTTTTTCATCTTTATCTTGAATATTAAGATCAATGCCTTTCTCTATAAGAAAAGTAATGATTTTTATATTTTGCATACCTAATACAACTGCATTAAATAAAATATTCTGTCCCATATTGTCTAAATGATTTATATTAGTACCATGTGTTATTAAAAAATTAGCAATGATTAAGTCTTCTTTTAAAATAGCATGAAATAATGCTGTTTGCCCAGTGTTATCAACTTGATTAAGATCATCTAAATTATTAACAATTTCTTTAAGAATACCGATATTACCACTTTCTACACCATCAAATAATATGTATTTACCATAATTGTCTTTAAGATTTAGGTTTGGATTTTTTGTCATCAGTACCCTAAAGGCTTTTATATTTCCTTCTAAAACCGAATCTTGTAAAGCAGTTCGTCCTTCTGAATTTGCATAATTTACACTAGTACCATTGTCAAGTAAAAACCTTATCATCATTCCATCAGAACTATGAACAGCTTCAGTTAATACTGTTTTCCCATAATTATCTTCACTATTGATATCTACTTTATTGTCTAAGAGTATTTTTATTGATTCTATTTTATGTTTCTTTGATAATTCAAATAATAAGGTTCGTCCCTTTTCGTCTATTTCGTGGATTTTAGCACCATCGTTAATTAGTTTTTGAATTTTTTCTGCATCTATATGGTCTTTCATAAGTTCTTTATGAATATCTTCTAATTTATCATTCGTAAATAAACCAAGCATAAGAACTCCTAAAACATTTATAACTAATATAGATTATATCTAAACTATACTAAATTATCTATATCTTGATATATAGGCGTAGAAGAAAAATTGTGATTCTCATTTGAAATGATTAGCTAAGTTTAAGTAGAAAAGAAAGAAGTTGCTTTCTTTTCTAACATACATCATATGTTTTGGTTAAATAAAATAAGATAGTTAAAAACTATATATATTTAAATAAAATCTTTTTATTTTGGAATGATATCGTATAAATATTTATAAAACAATTATAATTAATAGTTTCAATATAAAGTTTTTAACTTTAATTTAAGTAATATAATTCTATAATTTACCTAAGGAGCTAATATGAAAAAATATTGTGAATTAAAAGTAACATTACTCTTAAAAAAAGATATTATATTTAAAGATATACATGAAAAACTATCTTCAAATCTAAATAGAGTTATGTTATCAGATAATGCCCTAAAACAAATACATACCATGAAATGTTTCAAGCCTTATTGTATAGGTTCTTTATACCCTTTTGATGTAGTTACAAAAGTATATAAGGTAAACCAAGTTTATATTCTTACAATTAGAAGTATAGATGAAGATTTTTTAAATAAGTTAAAAATTGTATTAAAAAATTCTAAAGTTTTAGATTTTAATGTTTTAGCTATTGAGTTTTTAAATAGAAATTACCAGTATATTGAGAGTGCATATACTTTAACACCTTGTATTATTTCTATTACAGATGAAAATACAAGAAAACTAAAGTACTGGACAAAATATGATTCTTCTTTAGAATTTGTAAAAGAAAGAATCACAGCAAATCTTGAAAAAAAATATTTGCAGTTTTATAATAAAAAGTTGAAAGCACCCGATGATTTTATTTCTATGATTAAACTTGAAAATGATGTTCCTATAGTTTATAATTATAAAAATACTAAACTTTTTACAAATAAATTTAAAATTCATTTTGCAAGTGATGATATAAGTCAAAAATTAGCATTCTTAGCTTTTGGAGTTGGAATTTTAGAAAAAAATTCACTTGGCTTTGGCTTCTTAACTAAGGGTAAATAATGGTTTATGATATTTTAGAAAAGTTTAAAATACTTTATAAGGAAAAAGGTGATGAATTAATCTTAGGAGCTTATAGCTTAAAAGATGGGCTTTATGTAAAAATAAATAAAGATGGATTATGCAAGTATTTTGAATGTAAAATTATAAAAAAAGAAAAAGTTTTTAGAAATCTTGAAGGACAAGAAGATTCAAAATCGTATGATTGGTTTAAGGAAGTAGATTATTATAGTTCTTATTTAAATTCAAATAAAGCATTATTTGATAAAAAGATTCATAATATTAATTATTTTTCTCTGTACTTTAAAGCTGAAAATAATGAATATGTAAAAGGAAAGATAAGAGAACACTTTAATATTTTACTTTCATTTAAAAAATTTAAAGATAAAAAAGAAAAAGATATTTTATTTTATTTTGAAGAATATATAAAATTATTTTCAAGAAAAAAAGATATCGTAAAAAAATATAGAATTTTAGAATCAAATTTTGATGAAATAGTGCAAAAGTCAAAAGACTTAGAGATTAAAAACTATGTAAAAGTATTTTTTGAAGAAGATTTAGAAAAATATAAAAAAGAGAGTGAAATATACTTATCTCTAAAAATATTTAATGATATAAAATATAGTATAACAATTGAAGATGACACATATGGTCTTTCCAATTCAAATATGGGTTTAAATTCTAAGAAACCATTTTTAGAAAATAAAACACGAAAGCTTTCAGTTCCTTTTTTATTAAAAAATAAAGATGCTTTGATGTTAAAAAAGTTTTTTGATTGGTTGAAATTTCAACAACCTATCAATAAAACTCCACTGAGTCAAGAAATATTTCTAAATAAAGATTTTAAAGAAAAAGATTTAATCATTGATTTTGATTATATTCCTTTAAAGATTGAGAAGTTAGAAAAATCTATTTATGTTACAAATTATCTAAAGGCGTATGACTTTAAAGCAAAAAAAATTATTGAAGATTATACTATAGAAAAACTGTATCAACTTGAAGTTAAAATAGATGAGACATTTTATAATAAACAATTAATACATAATTATTTTAATGATATAAAAGTATCTCAATACATTTCCAAAAATCTTCAAACATTACTTTATGAAACAAAAACCTCAATGTTGAATTATTTTAAAAAATATTATGATAGAGGATTTTATCAAGTCATAAAAAAATATGGAAGTGATGTTACAATAGAACATTTGAGGCAAAATAGAGAGTTAAAAGCAAAAGAGAGTTTAAATCTAAAACTTTCTTTATTAAAACACAAAGGGGAGAATATTATGGATATACAAAATATACAAAAAGAGATGATAACAAAACTTGAAACTTCAAACTATACAACTTTAAAAAGTGAAGAGTTCTTTTATCTATGTGGTCAAATAGCAAAGTATTTACTAAGTCAAAGTGAAGCATATCAAAAAAATGGTGATTTATTAGAACCGTTTTTAAGAGCTAATAATGCTAAGAAACTCAAAAAAGATATAGAGGTGACATATTTTAAATATAAACATAAAATAAGTCTTAATCATATTAAATTGAATAATGCAATTAGTTTAATTATGTCTTATGATGGTGTTGAAAAATTATCTAAAAAAATGGATAGTTTTTTGGTTGGCGTATTGAGTGATAATATTTTTTATATGAAAAAAGAGGAGAAATAAGATGAATAGAGTTTATGGAATAATTGGAATCGGTGCAAATATGGCAAACTGGAATGCAGATTTTACAGGGCGACCAAAATCTACAAGCAACGGTGATATTTTTGGAAGTGATAAGGCTTTAAAATATCCTATGAAGAAAATGTGGCAAGAGGAAGATAAAAAAGTTCTTTTTATCAAATCTTGGAAAGAAAATAAAAATGGAATTGTACCTAATCAATTAGGAGAAAGATATGCAAGTCTTTTTGTAGAAATTGATAAAAAAACAACTACTACAAAAGAAGTATTGACCAATCTTTTTAAATGTACAGATGTAAAAAATTTTGGTGCTACATTTGCAGAAGAGGGACAAAATATATCTATAACTGGTGCAATTCAGTTTGGACAAGGGTTCAATAAGTTTGAAGATACAAATATTGAAGTTCAAGATATATTATCTCCTTTTGCTGATTCTACAAAAGAAGATGCAAAACAATCTACTTTAGGAACTAAAACTACTGTTGATGAAGCCCATTATTTTTATGGTTTTTCAATAAACCCCAATAATTATAATGAGTATAAAAAAGTATTAGGAAATGATTTTGAAGGTTATACTCAAGCTGATTATGAAGAGTTTAAAAAAGTAGCCTTAGTTAGTGCCACAGCATATAGTACTAATGCTAAATTTGGTTGTGAAAATGAATTCACCATTTTTATTGAGTGTAAAGATGATGATGCTTATTTTCCTGATTTGAGCGATTATATTCAGTTTAATAGTGACGATTTAATTGATGAAAAAAGAGAGATTGATTTAAGCCAATTGGAGGAGCTAATAAAAGATAAATATGAAAAGGCTGAGGTTTTTTATAATCCTTTTAAGGTTATAGTAAAAACTTCACTTGATACTTTTAATATATTTACACAAGAAAAGATTTAAAAATGAAAGCTCTTAGTTTTATACTTGGTGGGAAAACAGCAATGTTTAAAAAACCAGATGTAAATTCTTATACTTATTTTACTTATAACAATATACATAAACCAGCTCTTTTAGGAATATTTGGTTCTATTATTGGGCTTGGTGGATATACACAATTGTTTAATAAAAATAAACAAATAGAAGTGGCAAATAAAAGTATAAAGAAAAAAGAGGATAAAAAACCTTTAGATGATGGATTTCCTGAATTTTATGAGAAGTTAAAAGATTTAAAAATTTCAATCCGTCCACTTGGAAAGAATGGCTATTTTTCAAAGAAAATTCAAACTTTTAATAATAGTGTTGGATATGCTAGTAGAGAGTTAGGTGGAAATTTAATAGTAAGGGAACAATGGTTAGAAAATCCATCTTGGCAGATAATTATACTTGAAGATGATAGTTCGGAGTTTATGAAATTAAAAGAATATCTTTTAAATAAAAAGAGTGTATTTATACCATATTTAGGTAAAAATGACCACCCTGCAAAAATTGAAAAAGTACATGATATAGAATTAAAAAAAGATATTGAATTGGATAAATTAGATTCATTATTTATTGAAGAGGAATTAGAAATTTTTTTACGTGCAGGAAGAGATATTTTACCATTCTTATTTAAAGAAAGTTCACCAGTTTTTCTGCAAGATGATTTTCATTTTTACATAAATAAAAACTTTATTTTTACAAATCAGAAACTCAAATTAAAATCTAATTATGAGAATATATATTCTTATGATGAAAAGAATTATTTTTTCTTTTAAGGGAATATTATGTATATAAAACTAGATGAGCAAAAATATAAAAATATTTTTGCCCATACTCATAACGATAAAAAAAGTGAAACATTAATAGCCCACAGTTTATTAACTAAAAAATATTTAAATCAAATTTTAACAAAGAAAAATTTAGTACCATTAATTGATAATTTGATTAATAATTTAGATTATGAAAATAGTGATTTAATTAAAAAACTATTTTATAATGCTATTTACTTACATGATTTAGGGAAAATAAATCCATCATTCCAAGCTAATAAAATGAAGAATATTTTATTTGAAGAAACGACTTTAAGTAGTAATCATTCCGAGATATCAGTTGATGAGTATAAAATTATTTTTTTAAATGATATTCGTAATATTAAAGATGAGGATACTTTTTATAAATTAAATTATATTTTTCATTGTTTTATGTATCCAATATCAAAACATCATGGAAAGCTAAAATCAATTGATGACTTTATGTGTAAAGATGCATCTTTTGATGATATTAAAAAAAATCCTTCTGAATTTATTAAAAATCCTTTTGAATTTTATATTTTAAATAAACTTCTTTTTTCACTATTAATATCTTCTGATTATTATGCAACTACTGAATATATGGCTGATTTAAAAACTACAAACTTTGGTACTATTTCACAAGAAAAAAATGATTTACTTTTTAAAACTTTTGAAAACTATGAAATTGTTAAAAACATAAGAACAAATACAAATATAAAAGGCATTGATACTCTTCGCTCAAAGATGTTTCTTGAAGCCGAACAAAGCTTAAAAGATAATCCTGATAAAAATATCTTTTATTTAGAAGCTCCTACAGGAAGTGGTAAAACACTAACTTCTATAAACCTTGCTATGAATTTTTTAAAAGAAGAGAATATAAATAAAATTTTTTATGTTTTTCCTTTTAATACTTTAGTAGAACAGACAAAAGGAGTGTTTGATAGTATTTTTAATAATGATATAAATCAAAAAGATACTTTAGATATAGAAGTAATAAACTCGATTACTCCTATAAAAGAAAAAGATGATAAAACTCAAGAAAATGAAGAAAGCAAATATCAAAAGTCATATATGAATAGATTGTTTTTTCATCATGAACTTATCATCACAACACATATATCTTTTTTTGATATTTTATTTGGAACATCTAAAGAGGATAATTTCCCTTTATGGCAATTAGCAAATTCTGTTATTATTTTAGATGAAATACAAAGTTATGACAATAATTTATGGTCTTATATGACTAAATTCTTTGAAAGTTATTCAAAGGTTTTAAATATCAAAATAGTTATTATGTCAGCAACTTTACCAAAACTTGATAGATTAATCGACAAAGATATAGAAAAAGATATATTTGTTGACTTGATTAAAAATAGAGATGAATATTTTTATGATGATTATTTTAAAAAAAGAGTTGAGATTGATTATTCTATTTTAAATAAGAAATATGAGAAAAAAAAGATTTCATTTGAAGAGTTAAAAGATGAATTATTTGATAGAAAAAATGATTATAATAAGATTTTATTTGAATTTATCACCAAAAAAAGTGCAAGAACTTTTTACAATAGTTTGATTGATGATTTAGATTATAAAGATTTTGATATTTATGAATTAAGTGGTGATGATAATAAAGCTTATAGACAAAAAGTTATAAATGAAACAAAAAAAGATATTAAAATAATAGTAATAGCTACACAAGTTATAGAAGCTGGTGTTGATATTGATATGGATTTAGGTTTTAAAGATATATCTACACTTGATAGTGAAGAGCAGTTTATGGGTAGGATAAATCGTTCTTGTTTAAAATCAGCATTAAATCCTAAAGTTTATTTTTTTGATATGGATGATGAAGCAGCTATCTACAAAAAAGATAATAGAATAGAATTTAATCTAAAAAATACTAAATGGCAAAAAGTTTTAGAAAGTAAAAACTTTGTAGAGTTTTATGATGAACTTTTAGAAAAACTAAAAAAGAATGATGAATCAATATTATCAGGAACACAAAATAATTTTGAAAAATTTAATAATTATGTCAAGCATCTTGATTATAAAAAGATACAAGATAAAATGAAGCTTATAAAAAGTGAGAATTTTAGACTTTATTTTCCTTTTACCTTAGATATAAAACAATACGAAATCAAAGAGTTTGTACATATTGAAAAATGTTACTTAACAGATGGAGAGTTAGATGGTCAAAAAGTATGGAATGTATTTAAGGAACTAAATAATATTGAAGGATATGCTAAAAAAGAAATTAATAGATTTAAGTTAAATTCTCTAATACAATTTTTTACTTTTAATATTGTGAGATATGAGTGGAGTCCTAGACCGTATATAGGTGAAGAGGAGTATGGTTTTTATTTTGTCGAAAATTTAGACTTTATAACAGAAGAAAAAAAGTTTGATAGAGAAAAGTATAATGACTTGGTAAAAGGTGATTTTTTATAACTTGACAATAATATCTACAATAGACTACAATGAAAAAAGCAATTAATATAAGGATTGATGAGTCTTTATTGAGTGATTTAGACTCTTATGCAAAAGAGCTTGATAGAACGAGAACTTATATCATTGAAAAAGCTGTAAGTTCTTATTTTCATACTTTAGATGAAATAATAAGTGATAAAAGAATTGATGATATTAAAAGTGGGAAAAATGAAGTTTATTCCCTTGAAAATGTTTTTAAAGAAGCTGGTATAAATGTTTAATATTGCATTAGAAAAAGATGCAAAAAAAGAGTTTATGAAATTTGAAAAAGATGTCCAAAAACTATTAGCTGATAAAATTATGGAACTAAAAAAAGGCATATTAACTAAAGATAAAACTTTAAGTGGGAAACATAAATGTAAGTTTAGAAAAAAAGCAGGAAATTATAGAATCATATATTTAAAACAAAATGAAATTTTACTCATTACTCTTATCCGAATTACACATAGGAAAGAAGTATATTAAAATCAAAAAAATTAAAAGCTAAACTTTTTATAAAAAGTCAAGATTAAGTAAAAATATTGACATACTTAAGAATATAGGTATAATATAGAGAAGTATACATCTGTATTTTATAAAAGGATAGACATTTATGATAAAAGATATTCTAAATGAACAAAATAGACATTGGTTTAATGATCTTAAAAATTATGCAAAAAGAGATAAGCTACAAACTCTTATTAAATATCTACCTTTAAAACAAATCATTACTATTACTGGGATTAGGAGGTGTGGTAAAAGTACACTTGCAAAGAGTGCAATAAACTATTTAATACAAAATGATACAAATCCCAAAAATATACTTTTTGTAAACCTAGAACAACCTTACTTTTTAGAATATAAAAATGATGCATTATTTTTAGAAAAAATATATGACGAATATCTAACTCTAATTAACCCAAAAGGTAAAATATATGTGATATTTGATGAAATTCAGTTTTTTGATAATTGGCAAGTATATATAAAAAGCAAATATGAATCTAGTGATATAAAATATATTCTTACTGGTTCAAATTCTTCAATGCTTTCCAACGAATTAGCTACTTTACTTACTGGAAGAAGTTTAAATATTCATCTTGATACTTTCTCTTTTAAAGAGTTTCTAAGCTATAAAGAGATTACTTATAGCGATGAACTACAGGTATTAAATAATAAAATCAATATTGCAAGGGCAAAAGAAGAATACCTAAAATGGGGTGGTTTTTATGAAGTTTTTGAGATAGAAGATGAAGTTATAAAAAAAGAGATATTGATAAATTATGCAAAAAATATCATATATGCAGATATCGTTCCAAGATATAATATACGAAATAGTCGCATAGTTGAAAGACTATTCTTCTATTTATTGAATAATGCAACAACAATTTTAAACTATACAACTTTAGCAAATACATTTGAATTAAGCCAAAAGACTATAAAAGAATATATATCATATTTTGAAGAGACTTTTATGATGCAAAGAATTGATAGATTTCACACGAAACCAAAAGAGAGAATCAAGTCCATGAAAAAAATATACATAAAAGATAATGGCTTTTTACAAATTGCACCTAAGCAAACAAAAAATTTAGGAGCCATGCTTGAAAATGGTGTATATAATCATTTGTCTTCTATAGTAGATAATATAACATATATGAAGAATACTTATGAAATAGATTTTTATGATGGAAATAGTTTATATCAAGTATCTTATGATATCGAAAATGAAAAAACAAAAAAGAGAGAATTAAGAGCATTTGAGTATTTTAAAAAAGATGATATAAAATCAAAACTTATAACTTTTTCTATAAATGACACTATTAATGATATAGAAATAATAAGCTTTGATAGGTTTACTCTAAAATGATTTCTTCATCTATAAACGGCACAATTATAAACTACTATTTTCATTGTAAAACCCAATGTTGGCTTCATGCAAACCGTATAAACCTAGAAGACAATAGCGAAGATGTAAGAATAGGAAAAATCTTACACGAGATAAAAGAATCAAAATCAAAAAAAGCCGAGATCTCAATAGAAAACATAAAAATCGATAAAATCACAAAAGACTATCTAGTAGAAATCAAAAAATCTGATAGTGATATAGAAGCTGTAAAATGGCAAGTTTTATTATATCTTTATAAGCTTAGATGCAAAGGCATTGAAAAAAAAGGCAAAATCGAGTTCATAGAAGTAAAAAAACAAGCTAAGAAAATACACTATATAAACCTTGATGAAAAAAACGCAAAAGAACTTTTGGAAGTATTGAAAAAAATCGAAGACCTAATCATACAAGATACTCCACCTCCACCTATATTTGAAAACAAATGTAAAAAGTGTGCATATTATGAATACTGTTATATTTAAAAAGGCAAGATAAATGGCTAAAAATCATACAAGATATATATTTTCAATGGGTGAGCTTAAGAGAAAAGATAATTCCATAATGTTTAAAAATGAAAAAGGTAACTTTTATATACCTATACAAGATACTAAAGAGTTGTATTGTATGAATGAAGTCTCATTTAATACTAAGTTTTTGGATTTTATAGCAAAAGCTGGTATCACTTTACATCTTTTTAATTATTATGAAAATTATTCAGGTACTTTTTATCCAAAAGAAAAATATGTAAGTGGAAATCTAACAGTAAAACAAGCTATTTGTTTTATAGAGCGAAGACTTGAAATAGCAAAAGCAATAGTTGAAGGTATATCTTTAAATATTCACGAAGTACTATATCACTACTTTAGACATGGGAAAAAAGAGTTAAAACCTTATCTTGATTGGATAAAAGAAGATGTTCCTAAGTTTTTATCAAAAAATATCACCATAGAACAGATTTTATTTATAGAAGGACAAATCTGGGCAAGGTTTTATGCTAGTTTTAAGTACTTCTTACCTGATGATTTTATTATAAATAAACGAGTAAAAAGACCACCTGATAATCCTATGAACGCACTTATTGGTTTTGGAAATACTTTGCTTTATACAAAAACTATATCAAGTATTTATCAAACTCATTTAAACCAGACTATTGCATTTTTACACTCCCCAAGAGAGGGAAGATTTTCTTTAAGTCTTGATTTATGTGAAGTATTCAAGCCTATTATTGTATTTAAAACTATTTTTGATTTAGTTGCTAAGAAAAGACTACAAGTTTCCAAGCATTTTGATAAGAGTTTGAATTATGCTCTTTTAAATGAAAGTGGAAAAAAGATATTTATTGATGCTTTTGAAACTAGAATCAATGAAACCTTTATGCACAAAAAGCTTAAAAGAAAGGTTTCTTACAAGCACTGTTTAAAACTTGATGGCTATAAATTGATAAAGTTTATCGTTGAAGATAAAGAATTTAAACCATTTTTATTAAAAGAAAAGATGTAAGAATCAAAGGATATTATTTTGGCTAAGAAAATTATAAATTACAATTATATATTTTTGTTTTACGATATCGCTGATGAGTTTTCAGATGTAGGAAAATATAGACTTGCAAAAGTTTTTAAGATATGTAAGCAGTATCTAAAACATCATCAAAATTCAGTTTTTAGAGGCAGTATCACTCCTTCTAATCAAATAGAATTACAGTTTAAATTAAAAAAAGTCATAGATAAAAATCTTGATTTTGTAACAATAATAAAAGTCTTAAACACAGGTGCATTTGATGAGGTGACCATAGGTATTAATAAAAAAGAAGTTGAATCAATCTTTATATAACTTTTCCAATCGTTTTATTTTAAAAAAAGCTATTAAGTGTTATAATATCGTTGTTTAATAAGTTCTTTTAAAACTTATTGTTAATCAAAAATTTGATTGGAAAAAGGTTTAAGACAAGCTATTAGATGGGAATATTGATATATAGAAGTGGGACTTTGTCCTTATTTAACCGAAACATATGATGTATTTAAATTTTTTTCGTAAATCAATATATCTATCTGTAATCTTATTTAACCGAAACATATGATGTATTTAAATATTGATTTTATATCCAGCTTTTGGTTTATAATTAATTTAACCGAAACATATGATGTATTTAAATTATATTTTCGATATGAAGTCTTGCGAGGGGTTTTGATTTAACCGAAACATATGATGTATTTAAATTTGTATTGACCCCATTCTTGTTTATTATAAATCTCTATTTAACCGAAACATATGATGTATTTAAATTATATTTCGGATATGAACTCTTTTGTTAGGGGTTGGATTTAACCGAAACATATGATGTATTTAAATGATAAAAAAGTAAGTTTCATTAAACTAAGTTCGATAATTTAACCGAAACATATGATGTATTTAAATCAAATTAACACAGATAAAATATTGGAACTCCTAATTATTTAACCGAAACATATGATGTATTTAAATTTAAAATTCTTCTTTAAAATCGAATGAATAATCTGTATTTAACCGAAACATATGATGTATTTAAATAGATTTTTTGGATATTCGATATTTGGGGCTGTTTAATTTAACCGAAACATATGATGTATTTAAATATAAATTGTTGTCGTTCAATCTCTAATTGATTTTTATATTTAACCGAAACATATGATGTATTTAAATTTTTTTAATATTTTCTCTTGAGGTATAAGTTTTTCTATTTAACCGAAACATATGATGTATTTAAATTTTTTACCCTTTTGGTTTATAATAAGATTTAGCACATTTAACCGAAACATATGATGTATTTAAATCACCCCTACTACTATTTCTTATAATAATTTTAAATATTTAACCGAAACATATGATGTATTTAAATTCTATAAAAGTGATACTTGTTTCTTGCATAGCTTTTATTTAACCGAAACATATGATGTATTTAAATAATGATATAGGTACTAGAGATAAGCAAAGAGAAGCATTTAACCGAAACATATGATGTATTTAAATTATAGGTCGAAAAATTAAGGATAAAAAAGCAAATTGATTTAACCGAAACATATGATGTATTTAAATTTATTTTTGTTCCTCCACCTGCCTTTGTCATCTTTATTTAACCGAAACATATGATGTATTTAAATTCTTTTAAAAATGCACTAATGCCTATAGCAGAGCTATTTAACCGAAACATATGATGTATTTAATTGCAAAAACTGCTAAAAAATAAAGACGATGAATTTATTTAACCGAAACATATGATGTATTTAAATTTAATTAGTCTTAAAACGACTTAAATTGAAAGGAAAATTTAACCGAAACATATGATGTATTTAAATAAAGAATAACGAGATAGATAAACACCATTTAAAATATTTAACCGAAACATATGATGTATTTAAATTATTTTTTATTATCTATATTTTCTTTTATATTTATATTTAACCGAAACATATGATGTATTTAAATTTTGTTATTACAGATGAAGATGGTGTACAGCATACTATTTAACCGAAACATATGATGTATTTAAATAATATTTCATTTAGTTCATCTTGAATTGAACAATGAATTTAACCGAAACATATGATGTATTTAAATTTTGTCGGAGGTTTTACTTCCAAACTTTTCGATAAATTTAACCGAAACATATGATGTATTTAAATGCCTTCTTATAGAGTAGGTAGACATCTATTTTGGGATTTAACCGAAACATATGATGTATTTAAATCACATTATGTCGCTTTGGAACTCATTTAACCGAAACATATGATGTATTTAAATTAAGTTGCTTCTATGGAATTACAAGTATTAATAGATTTAACCGAAACATATGATGTATTTAAATAATTCAAAAATCTGGATGGGGACATGCTATCGACATATTTAACCGAAACATATGATGTATTTAAATATTCCACCATCTGTTATTTTTTTGCATTTTGATACATTTAACCGAAACATATGATGTATTTAAATGCTTGCCTTTTCGGGCGAAGTTTTAGAGACCCCCGATTTAACCGAAACATATGATGTATTTAAATCAAAATCCTAAATCAAAACCTAATTTTTTATTAAATTTAACCGAAACATATGATGTATTTAAATTTTGTTTTATCTCTCTTTAAAGTATAAAAATCTTTTATTTAACCGAAACATATGATGTATTTAAATTTTTTTTACCTTTCGTTCTCTTTCTTCTTAATTCAATTTAACCGAAACATATGATGTATTTAAATTTAAAATTTATTGCTTTCATTAAAATTCTTCTTTATTTAACCGAAACATATGATGTATTTAAATGTTAAATTCGGCACTTTCGGCTATGATTAGAAGAAATTTAACCGAAACATATGATGTATTTAAATATGGTTTGTGCTTTGGCATTGCTCATAATTTGGGAAATTTAACCGAAACATATGATGTATTTAAATGTGCTCTATCATTTTTTTTACCTTTCGTTCTCTTTCATTTAACCGAAACATATGATGTATTTAAATACGAAAGCGTGCCAGTGGCGATTTGTCGATTCTTTTATTTAACCGAAACACATGATGTATTTAAATTCTTTCTTCTTTAGAAAGTTCTTTCACTTCTTTTTTATTTAACCGAAACATATGATGTATTTAAATTTTTCATTTCTTTTACTACTGCTAAGTAAATCTGATTTAACCGAAACATATGATGTATTTAAATAATATTAACCTTTATACACTATATTTTAAGCTATAATTTAACCGAAACATATGATGTATTTAAATAAGTTCGTGGACTTTTAGAAAAAATGCAAATTACTGTATTTAACCGAAACATATGATGTATTTAAATAGAAGAAATAATAAGCCTAATATTATTATTTCTAATTTAACCGAAACATATGATGTATTTAAATAAACATAAAATAGATTTGATGAATGCTTATGCTCCATTTAACCGAAACATATGATGTATTTAAATTATTGCTACTAACATGTATTTTTAAATCTTTTATCATTTAACCGAAACATATGATGTATTTAAATAGAAGGAGAGACTTTCTATATAGGAGATGGAATTAATTTAACCGAAACATATGATGTATTTAAATGTGCTCTATCATTTTTTTACCTTTCGTTCTCTTTCATTTAACCGAAACATATGATGTATTTAAATTCAACATACTCATAATATGTTGATAACATCTTTCTATTTAACCGAAACATATGATGTATTTAAATCAGCACTTTCTATACTTACAGTTGATATCTTTTCATTTAACCGAAACATATAATGTATTTAAATGAAATAAACGGTATAAATTCTGTAACATCAGAGATATTTAACCGAAACATATGATGTATTTAAATAAAATAAAGTAATTTTGCCAATGGTAAAAGACTTAATTTAACCGAAACATATGATGTATTTAAATTCTAAAGAAATGAAAACTATGAACAAAATTATAAATTTAACCGAAACATATGATGTATTTAAATTTAGTTCTTTAATATTTTTGACACATCTTATTTTTATTTAACCGAAACATATGATGTATTTAAATTATCTCTTTTATTTCCTCTTGTTTCTTTTTATTCAATTTAACCGAAACATATGATGTATTTAAATAATGAATAATCTGTATTAGCAATATTTAATGTTTGATTTAACCGAAACATATGATGTATTTAAATAAAGATTATAAATATTTAACTCTTGATTCTCTGGATTTAACCGAAACATATGATGTATTTAAATGATTTTCCGATAACAGGAATATGTGCATAAACTTCATTTAACCGAAACATATGATGTATTTAAATTAAGGATGATAAAGTCTTTTTTATTTAGATATCCATTTAACCGAAACATATGATGTATTTAAATACATTAAAAGAAGTAGATAATTTTGTATATGGTGTATTTAACCGAAACATATGATGTATTTAAATAGCAAATAAAACAGTGTTTACTTGATAAAAAAATAAATTTAACCGAAACATATGATGTATTTAAATATCTATCGAGTCCCATATTAGACAGATTATTATTCATTTAACCGAAACATATGATGTATTTAAATACAAGAGTGTATATTAATTAATCAAAAAAAACTACCATTTAACCGAAACATATGATGTATTTAAATACTTTTGTTTTATCACTTTTAGTAATATTAAATCTATTTAACCGAAACATATGATGTATTTAAATGATGAAAAAGATTTTTTTAGAAAACAAATAAACGATTTAACCGAAACATATGATGTATTTAAATATTTTGGGTGGAATGATAGGAGGACCAATTGGAGCTATTTAACCGAAACATATGATGTATTTAAATCAAAATTTTCGAGAGATAAAAATCCTTGGGGCAAATTTAACCGAAACATATGATGTATTTAAATCGAAGCAATACAGAAAGAGTTGGATTTTATAAATGATTTAACCGAAACATATGATGTATTTAAATTGCTGTAAGGCTTTTTGAAGTAAAAAATTAATATCATTTAACCGAAACATATGATGTATTTAAATAAATTATAACATATTCTTTTTATATTTTAAATGCATTTAACCGAAACATATGATGTATTTAAATTTATGAAGTTAATGACAAATACAGATGATTTTATTATTTAACCGAAACATATGATGTATTTAAATTCATTTGCATTATCTGCCAATGCAAGCATTATTAATTTAACCGAAACATATGATGTATTTAAATTACTTATAAACATAGTTTTACCAATCTATAATTTATTTAACCGAAACATATGATGTATTTAAATTCCACAGAATTAAATATATCGATTAATTTATTTGATTTAACCGAAACATATGATGTATTTAAATCGAAGCAATACAGAAAGAGTTGGATTTTATAAATGATTTAACCGAAACATATGATGTATTTAAATTCTTTATTTTTATAGTCGTACCAAAATTAAATTAAATTTAACCGAAACATATGATGTATTTAAATGCGATGGAAGTAATAACGGACACACTATAAATAAATATTTAACCGAAACATATGATGTATTTAAATTACAAATAAATTAATCGATATATTTAATTCTGTGGATTTAACCGAAACATATGATGTATTTAAATAAACCTCCCACAAGATTTTATTGAAAAAATATATGAATTTAACCGAAACATATGATGTATTTAAATTCATTTGCGTTGTCTGATAAGGCAAGCATTATTAGTATTTAACCGAAACATATGATGTATTTAAATTCCACAGAATTAAATATATCGATTAATTTATTTGTATTTAACCGAAACATATGATGTATTTAAATGTTGAATTTTTATCTTTAGAGGAAGATATTATTTCTAATTTAACCGAAACATATGATGTATTTAAATAAGGTAATTAGATGAATGATTATAATGATAGTATTTATTTAACCGAAACACATGATGTATTTAAATTCTAAACAAATGAAAACTATGAACAAAATTATAATATTTAACCGAAACATATGATGTATTTAAATCAATAGTATTAATTATACCACTATTAATAAAACTTTATTTAACCGAAACATATGATGTATTTAAATATATTAATATTAACATATATATAATACTAACAACATTTAACCGAAACATATGATGTATTTAAATATGATCAACTAAATGAATTAGGTAAAAATTTTGAATTTAACCGAAACATATGATGTATTTAAATTAATTTGGGAATAAAAATTAGGACTGGATTTAAATGATTTAACCGAAACATATGATGTATTTAAATACACATATATATAATACTAACAACATTTTTAACACATTTAACCGAAACATATGATGTATTTAAATAAAAGCCTTACAGCATGATGTCGATTTTGGTGATAATTTAACCGAAACATATGATGTATTTAAATCAAATCTATTGTTTTTAATCCAGATATTCTACTAAATTTAACCGAAACATATGATGTATTTAAATATTTGATACTATTCTAAACACAAAAAACATTTATGATTTAACCGAAACATATGATGTATTTAAATTCCAATCCATTAAAATTATGATGAGGATATATGATATTTAACCGAAACATATGATGTATTTAAATTTTGCCGAATTTGTCTTCTTTTTTTAATATACCAATAATTTAACCGAAACATATGATGTATTTAAATGTTAAAATAATTATATATACATAAGCAGTTTAATATATTTAACCGAAACATATGATGTATTTAAATAGCCATTCCAAGATGAATACTGCTTCTTTTTTATTATTTAACCGAAACATATGATGTATTTAAATAGCCATTCCAAGATGAATACTGCTTCTTTTTTATTATTTAACCGAAACATATGATGTATTTAAATTTATATTCTTTATCTAGCTTTTTTCTAGCTTCTTTGATTTAACCGAAACATATGATGTATTTAAATAATTCTCCAAAACCTTTATGCACAAGATTAAAAGCATTTAACCGAAACATATGATGTATTTAAATTAATTTTCCTTTTAATTTATTATCTTTCTATATCTATTTAACCGAAACATATGATGTATTTAAATCTAAAAACGGCAGAGGTTTGTAATTTGGGGGGCTTTATTTAACCGAAACATATGATGTATTTAAATAATAAAGGAAAATAAAATGGAAAATGTAAATAATAATTTAACCGAAACATATGATGTATTTAAATGGCAAAGTCCATTTATAAGTACCTATTTTTTCACAAATTTAACCGAAACATATGATGTATTTAAATGCAGTATTGTCTAAATCATAAAAACTAGCCATATCATTTAACCGAAACATATGATGTATTTAAATTATTTTGAAGATATGAAGTCTTGTGAGAGGGTTTGATTTAACCGAAACATATGATGTATTTAAATTCTATGGTTATTTTAGGTTAAGAAGATGACTAGAAATTTAACCGAAACATATGATGTATTTAAATAATACAAAAAGATTTTTTGGTCAAAGTGATTTAAGTATTTAGCCGAAACATATGATGTATTTAAATAAGTGTAGAAGATTTATTAAAATCATCTATTGCTAGAATTTAACCGAAACATATGATGTATTTAAATCAATTTAAAAATTTGTAATATGTCCATTACTTCCATTATTTAACCGAAACATATGATGTATTTAAATTAAGTGTTTTTGTATTAATAATTATAATTGTTGAAAATTTAACCGAAACATATGATGTATTTAAATAAACTTATGTTTAATTTTTCGAATTCTTTTTTTTATTTAACCGAAACATATGATGTATTTAAATAACAAAGGGAAGAAAACTTTGAAAACGATACTAATTATTTAACCGAAACATATGATGTATTTAAATCCATATCCAGCAGGTACTAATCTTGTAACTTCCTCATTTAACCGAAACATATGATGTATTTAAATTTCATTTTTGTATTTTTATTTATTTTACTAAATGGTATTTAACCGAAACATATGATGTATTTAAATTATTTATATAACCCAAAGGATTATATCTATCCGTAGATTTAACCGAAACATATGATGTATTTAAATAAAAAATGTCCGAAAACACTTTAAACTTTAGTTTAATTTAACCGAAACATATGATGTATTTAAATGTTAAATTCGGCACTTTCGGCTATGATTAGAAGAAATTTAACCGAAACATATGATGTATTTAAATTTTTTTGTTGGGTGCAAGCTCAAATATAGGGATGAATTTAACCGAAACATATGATGTATTTAAATAATATAGGGATGACTTTAAAATATCCTATGCCAAGAATTTAACCGAAACATATGATGTATTTAAATCAAGTAGGGGGAAGTAGCAACAAGTCCTATAACTAAATTTAACCGAAACATATGATGTATTTAAATTTTTGAAGAAGTTGATTTACAAGAGTATCCATTAAATTTAACCGAAACATATGATGTATTTAAATTTTATTAAATTGCTTTTTAATATATCTATTAGAATTATTTAACCGAAACATATGATGTATTTAAATTCATTTAGGAATAAATTAGTATCGTTTTCAAAGTTTATTTAACCGAAACATATGATGTATTTAAATTCTGAAAATGTATCATATTCTTTAGATATTAATTCATTTAACCGAAACATATGATGTATTTAAATTTGCCGAAAGTGCCGAATTTAGCTGAGTAACAGAAAATTTAACCGAAACATATGATGTATTTAAATAAGATATTTTCACTTTCTCCAAACTCATCTTTTTATTTAACCGAAACATATGATGTATTTAAATTACGGTCTCCCTAAGATTGTACTAGGTACTCCTCCATTTAACCGAAACATATGATGTATTTAAATGAGGAACTGGAAGATACTCTTTTTAGAAATAGAATATTTAACCGAAACATATGATGTATTTAAATTAATTTTTATTCCCAAATTATGAGCAATGCCAAAGCATTTAACCGAAACATATGATGTATTTAAATGTCTAAAAATTTTAGAGATTTTGGGAAGCTTGGAAAATTTAACCGAAACATATGATGTATTTAAATTTCATTTCCTTTTAATGTTTTTTGCAGTATATTTTATTTAACCGAAACATATGATGTATTTAAATTTTTGTGCATAAGTGCTAGCACTTCCATCAATCATTATTTAACCGAAACATATGATGTATTTAAATGTCTAAAAACTTTAGAGATTTTGGGAAGCTTGGAAATTTAACCGAAACATATGATGTATTTAAATGAAATATCTTTAAGTTTTTTACCATTAAAATTGTTTTATTTAACCGAAACATATGATGTATTTAAATGAAATATCTTTAAGTTTTTTACCATTAAAATTGTTTATTTAACCGAAACATATGATGTATTTAAATCTTGTTTTAGCCTTTGCTTGATGTTTTGGTATCGCATTTAACCGAAACATATGATGTATTTAAATGGAGATACAAAAATTAATGAACCATTCGGATATAAAGATTTAACCGAAACATATGATGTATTTAAATAATTTGAGAGCGATGAAATGGGAGGATTTGGATTTGATTTAACCGAAACATATGATGTATTTAAATAAAGAAACACACAAATTATCTTCTGTTACTTTTTATTTAACCGAAACATATGATGTATTTAAATAATTATTAGAAATGGCTTAGGTGCAATAGTTAGATTATTTAACCGAAACATATGATGTATTTAAATTAAGTGCAATTTTTCTATCTAGTTGTTTAACCTCTGATTTAACCGAAACATATGATGTATTTAAATAAATTATAGATTGGTAAAACTATGTTTATAAGTACATTTAACCGAAACATATGATGTATTTAAATAAGAAATTTTAAAAAGAAAAAGGAGTAAATAAATGATTTAACCGAAACATATGATGTATTTAAATAATATAGGGATGACTTTAAAATATCCTATGCCAAGATTTAACCGAAACATATGATGTATTTAAATTCATATCTTCTATTATGTGCATCAATAAAATATTGAATTTAACCGAAACATATGATGTATTTAAATCATGCAAGTCCCTGTTGCGATGTTGAATGATGCAAATTTAACCGAAACATATGATGTATTTAAATAGAGGAAGAGACTTTCTATACAGGAGATGGAATTAAATTTAACCGAAACATATGATGTATTTAAATCCCCTTTGCTTTGGTAATCAGGGAGGAAGTTACAAATTTAACCGAAACATATGATGTATTTAAATGATTTTATCTTTTATCTTTTATCTTTTATACATAATATTTAACCGAAACATATGATGTATTTAAATTGGAGGTTATTCGCAAGAATTTTTGGATATTCGATATTTAACCGAAACATATGATGTATTTAAATATGCCATATTAGACAGATTATAGTCGAATATGTAAATTTAACCGAAACATATGATGTATTTAAATAGATGGTGCACAATATAAAGGTTATGTTACTACAAAATTTAACCGAAACATATGATGTATTTAAATAAATATAATTTTAATAGTTCGTATTCTGTAACATAATTTAACCGAAACATATGATGTATTTAAATCAAAATCCTAAATCAAAACCTAATTTTTTATTAAATTTAACCGAAACATATGATGTATTTAAATGAGGCAATTACATCTATTTTACAAGTGTGTTTATGATTTAACCGAAACATATGATGTATTTAAATCTGAAAAAGCATACCATCAGCACATTAAAATAAATGATTTAACCGAAACATATGATGTATTTAAATACACAGGGATATAATTATCCAGCAGTGCATCAATTATTTAACCGAAACATATGATGTATTTAAATCGGGTATATAGGGTAAATAATAAAAAATATTAATCTATTTAACCGAAACATATGATGTATTTAAATAAATACCTGATGGTAAAACTGATGTAAAAGTGCAAATTTAACCGAAACATATGATGTATTTAAATTTGCATTCTAAAGTAAATAAAAGTAGTGTAAGTGTATTTAACCGAAACATATGATGTATTTAAATAAAAAACCACGATGAGCTTGAAACAAAATCTAAAATATTTAACCGAAACATATGATGTATTTAAATAAAAAAACAAATAAGGACTTAAGAATGGATAATTTATTTAACCGAAACATATGATGTATTTAAATCAAATATATTAATTCTTCTAAATTAAAACCTTTAGGATTTAACCGAAACATATGATGTATTTAAATAATAATTGTTTTGCATATTGTCCAATTTGTGTTCTATTTAACCGAAACATATGATGTATTTAAATAAGCTTGGAAAGAAATACCTACTAAAAAAACAGTAAATTTAACCGAAACATATGATGTATTTAAATCACTTTCACCCTCTTTCGCACACACCTACTACCTATTTAACCGAAACATATGATGTATTTAAATTCTCGATAGTATGCAAAATGCAAATCCAAAGGCTAGATTTAACCGAAACATATGATGTATTTAAATAACCTTTCCACCTGTAAATCAACAGCATTTTTCCAATTTAACCGAAACATATGATGTATTTAAATAGGCTTGTTGTCTTGTACATTTTATAAAAACTAAAATTTAACCGAAACATATGATGTATTTAAATATTAGATTAAGAAGATCATTAAATCTCTCTCCATCATTTAACCGAAACATATGATGTATTTAAATTCTCTATGTTTTACTAGTCCATGTGCTGCTTTATATTTAACCGAAACATATGATGTATTTAAATTCTCTAGCCTTTGGATTTGCATTTTGCATACTATCAATTTAACCGAAACATATGATGTATTTAAATTTTTTAAATTTTTTTATAAGCTCTTCTTTATTCATTATTTAACCGAAACATATGATGTATTTAAATTACAATCTTAAGTCGGGATACTTTCTTTTTTTGTATTTAACCGAAACATATGATGTATTTAAATATCGCTTATAAGCTTTTATGGTCTGCTATTTTAAAATTTAACCGAAACATATGATGTATTTAAATGCCTTCTTATAGAGTAGGTAGACATCTATTTTGGATTTAACCGAAACATATGATGTATTTAAATCAGCTTGAGGTGATGTAGTATTGATTAACATCATTTATTTAACCGAAACATATGATGTATTTAAATAAGATACATTCCAAAATCATTTTTTTGGCTTTTAAATTTAACCGAAACATATGATGTATTTAAATAAAAAACCACGATGAGCTTGAAACAAAATCTAAAATATTTAACCGAAACATATGATGTATTTAAATATAAAGATAGTAAGACATTCCATCATCTCGATAGTATTTAACCGAAACATATGATGTATTTAAATTAGGAAAGCACTTTGTAATATATGCTTCCCTATAAATTTAACCGAAACATATGATGTATTTAAATTTTATTAAAATTGTGTTATCTTTGATAAGTGGAGCAATTTAACCGAAACATATGATGTATTTAAATTGATTTTTTTGAAGTGGTAAGATATACTTAAATTTATTTAACCGAAACATATGATGTATTTAAATTGATGTAATCTAGTTCCTACAACTATAATATTGTAAGATTTAACCGAAACATATGATGTATTTAAATGTTTTACCATCAGGTATTTTTAGCTTATAATAAGTTATTTAACCGAAACATATGATGTATTTAAATAGCATATCAGGCATAACTTGAAATTCAACTAAGTTATTTAACCGAAACATATGATGTATTTAAATGAGCAAAGACTATTAATACAAAATGCTTTAGAAAATTTAACCGAAACATATGATGTATTTAAATAAATTTATTGATAAACAATTATCTAGTTGTATTTATTTAACCGAAACATATGATGTATTTAAATGGATTTGTACATATTAAATTGCCTTTTACTACAGAAATTTAACCGAAACATATGATGTATTTAAATGTTTTTAGTACACTTTAAAAAACTCTTGATAAGCATTTAACCGAAACATATGATGTATTTAAATTTTGTTGTTGGATTAGTATAATCATTAATACCTACATTTAACCGAAACATATGATGTATTTAAATTATAAAAAACCCTTGTCGTTACACCCCAAAGATACGATTTAACCGAAACATATGATGTATTTAAATTTAAATGCTTGTTTGTTAGTCCAAATTGATAAATCATTTAACCGAAACATATGATGTATTTAAATAGGTGGTAAAGACATAGCTTACAATATGTTAGTTAATTTAACCGAAACATATGATGTATTTAAATTTAAAAATTAAAAAGGTAAATTATGAAAATAAAAGTATTTAACCGAAACATATGATGTATTTAAATATTGTACCTATTACAAAGGCACAAAGCGAAAAATCATTTAACCGAAACATATGATGTATTTAAATCAAGCAGGAACAACTTTAAAGTCAATGCTTTTAAGATTTAACCGAAACATATGATGTATTTAAATAGATTATTTAGCATTTCCCTTTGAAATAGGAGTCCATTTAACCGAAACATATGATGTATTTAAATTGGGATGCGAAAGGATATTAAAAAATGAATTTTAACATTTAACCGAAACATATGATGTATTTAAATTTTAAATCTCTTACAAAAGCAACTGAATTTCTAATATTTAACCGAAACATATGATGTATTTAAATATAGCTGTATAATGGTTTTTTTGCTTAAGTCCTTCATTTAACCGAAACATATGATGTATTTAAATGGAGAAACAAAAACGATTAAAGAAACACTGAAAAGATTTAACCGAAACATATGATGTATTTAAATAACTCTCTTAAAGCTAATGCACTTCGACTAATATTTATTTAACCGAAACATATGATGTATTTAAATTATAGTTAAAGTAATAGCCCAAGCAAATCATACTAATTTAACCGAAACATATGATGTATTTAAATGTTGTTGAATTATTTATAATGAATTATTAAAATGTATAACCGAAACATATGATGTATTTAAATAGTGCTGCTGTTAGAACTGCTTATAATAGGGCAAAATTTAACCGAAACATATGATGTATTTAAATAATATTACTGTATAGTCTTCTTTTAGTCCTAAAGCATTTAACCGAAACATATGATGTATTTAAATTTTTGACTTACAAGCTTTACTGTTCTAGCTTTCAAATTTAACCGAAACATATGATGTATTTAAATTTTGGTGTAAGTTGTGTATCCGAACTATCCATTCCTATTTAACCGAAACATATGATGTATTTAAATATTCCACTCGCTCTTCTATGTGCTGACTTGCATTTGATTTAACCGAAACATATGATGTATTTAAATTTTCGTGTTGTATGTTCTGTTACTTTAATTGCTTTATTTAACCGAAACATATGATGTATTTAAATGCTTGTTTCTTTTTTGTTTGTTGGGTAGGGTGATGATTTAACCGAAACATATGATGTATTTAAATACATAGAGCTAAAAGATGGAGATGTGTATTTAACATTTAACCGAAACATATGATGTATTTAAATGAAGTTTTAAGAAGATACACATACATAGCAGATGTATTTAACCGAAACATATGATGTATTTAAATACTTCTAACATTTCGATTACTGCTTCCTTACTTCCATTTAACCGAAACATATGATGTATTTAAATCTCGCATATAAATAACCTGTGCTCCCTAATCCACTATTTAACCGAAACATATGATGTATTTAAATCAAGTTTTTTGTGTTTTTTTTATTATTTTTTGTTAATTTAACCGAAACATATGATGTATTTAAATTCATTAATTCCCAATGATGCTATCTCCCCTTTTGCTATTTAACCGAAACATATGATGTATTTAAATCAACTACAGTCTAAGTGATTAATTACCCAATGTCTATTTAACCGAAACATATGATGTATTTAAATTCTAAAAAAATTAATTGTTCGTTAATTTTCATATCATTTAACCGAAACATATGATGTATTTAAATTTAATATTATCATCTTGCAGATACTTACCAAAAAAAATTTAACCGAAACATATGATGTATTTAAATAATTGTTGAGTTTGAAGAAGCACTAGATAATCTAATTATTTAACCGAAACATATGATGTATTTAAATATTTTTCTTTGTTCGCTTCTTTATAATTAATTCTATTTAACCGAAACATATGATGTATTTAAATGGTATTTTAAATCTTTTAATGTATTTAGAAGTTGAATTTAACCGAAACATATGATGTATTTAAATTATATGCACTTTTTGCAGTAAATGTACTGCCTTTAATTTAACCGAAACATATGATGTATTTAAATTTTCTGATTTTGTGGCAGGAGGCATAATTATTTGATTTAACCGAAACATATGATGTATTTAAATATGATAATTCTAGTGATGATAATTTCGTTACTAGCATTTAACCGAAACATATGATGTATTTAAATAATATTACAGGTACAGAAGATACAGCAAATTTATTATTTAACCGAAACATATGATGTATTTAAATAGATATACTAACTCTTCTCCAGTAAAATTATAATTTATTTAACCGAAACATATGATGTATTTAAATTTTATAGAAGTAAAGGTAACAGCAGAAAAAGGTGCAATTTAACCGAAACATATGATGTATTTAAATCTAGGTGCAGGTTTTGCATCAAGATTAGCAGAATTTAATTTAACCGAAACATATGATGTATTTAAATAAGTCATACTGCTCTTTTCCTGTGTATCCTGTGTATATTTAACCGAAACATATGATGTATTTAAATCTTAGACTGTAGTTGTGAATGGAATGTAAGGGAGTTAATTTAACCGAAACATATGATGTATTTAAATTGAAAATACATTAAGCAAAAAACTTAACATATTACATTTAACCGAAACATATGATGTATTTAAATCAGTTAGAAGCAGTAATTTACAAAACAAGAAGTGGATTTAACCGAAACATATGATGTATTTAAATGAAGACACACAAGATAAAGAAAAGATATTTTTATCTGATTTAACCGAAACATATGATGTATTTAAATAAGAGTTAAGCGGAGAGGAGTGTTAAAATGAAAAAATTTAACCGAAACATATGATGTATTTAAATATTTATCTTCAGCTTTAAAACTTTCAGATTCTTCAATTTAACCGAAACATATGATGTATTTAAATCGCGAAAGTTAAAGCATTATGTATCATAAATACAGAATTTAACCGAAACATATGATGTATTTAAATCAAATAAATTGATGTCACTTGTTTTAGCCTTTTCCATTTAACCGAAACATATGATGTATTTAAATTAAGTTCTTTCGTTAATACTTTTTCATCAATTTCAATTTAACCGAAACATATGATGTATTTAAATGCCACTTACCGAGGATCTACTTGTTTTTAAAAAATCATTTAACCGAAACATATGATGTATTTAAATTATTTTTAAATAAACTAACTCCTTGAAAAGAGATATATTTAACCGAAACATATGATGTATTTAAATAGGGCTAAGAACAAGAGATAGAGGAATAAAACAGCAATTCTAACCCAAAAATAAAACTACATAATATATCCTTTCATATCTACATTCTCTTCGGTCTGGCGAGCAATAAGTATATATTCCAACATTTTATTAAAGCTTTTAAAATTAAACATTGTTGTTAAAAAATTAATACCTACAAAGAACTCTTCTCTGTTACCAATATTATCACGAAGTTCCATATATAAATCATCATCAAGTTCTTGTACTGTATGAAATAAGAAAGCTAATATATTAAGGCTACAAAGTGTTTTAGATAGATTTTCTTTTCCATGACCAAAGTTGTGATCTAAATGATAGCCTTTAGTTTTTAAAGTATTGTTATTTTCATTTTCGATTTTCCATCTACTTCGTCCTGCTGTTGCTATATCTATAACATTATTTACATTCAAAGATATATCAGTAACAAAGCTATTATGATATAGTTTCTTACCCGTAGCATTAGTAACTATAACTTCACACCAGTTTACTTCTTGTGGTGGATGTTGTGTATCTCCTTGTGGATTTTTAATTGCTAAATTATTAATATAGTTATATGTAAAAATTTGCTTTTTACCATTAATCATTTTGGATATTATTTTTGTATCAATAGTATTTAGATTTTTTATCATTTCTATTTGTTCATATAAGTATTTATGTGATGTTGGTTTAGCTACAAATATATATGAATGGCTCTTATCTAATACTTTTTTTATCATAGGTTCTCTTGAATATAAATCATCACCTAAAATAATAAGTTTTTTATTAGTTGGATTATTAAAACTATCTAGCCATCTTTTAGAAGCATTTACTTCACAATCTTGTTTATCTTTACCATCATCATTTGATATAAACTCTTGCATCAATGGTATAACTTTTTTTATATCAGGATGTACTATTGTTGGAGTTATAACACTATGATAGTAATGTACTTCACCTGTATCACTATTAGTTTTACTTTGACAACATTTACAAGATATATTTTTACTTGAATGATAATGAGTACCATCTAATGCTACAAGCATATAATCATCTTTAAAATAAAATTTATCTAATATTCCTATATCTCTTAACTTATCAAGTATTATTTCATATACTTTTTTAAAACTATTGGGTGTTATTTTATCCAACATGTTTCGTATATGATTATCACTTGGTATATCAGATATTCCAAACATAGTTTGTGCATTACTGATACCTTTTCTTGTATCAATATCCCTTTGAAAACTTAAGCAAGATTTATTTTGAAAATAAAATACACTAAATGCTGATAATATAATATCTTTTAAACTATAAACTAGATTTGTTCTTTGTTTTCTAGTATCTTCTACATTTGATATATTATCTGTAAATGATTCTATTAAAAAATCGAAAATATTTGTCTGTCTCATTTGTTTAAACACTCCTGTTTGTGGGCTTTTATAGGATATATTATAGCTAAAATTAGGTATTAAAAAGCTTGATAAAGCCTTTAAATAAAGGGTATTAGTGAATTTGTTTAGTAGTGATTTTTGATATTATTTTGGAAGATTTTAGCTATATAAATTTTCACTTAGAATTGCTGGGAATAAAAGCAAAGATTTAACCGAAACATATGATGTATTTAAATTTTGTTTTAATCTTTTAGCTCGTAAAGCTACCAAATTTAACCGAAACATATGATGTATTTAAATATTTTTCACATCTCTTAAAAATGTATGTTTATTGTTATTTAACCGAAACATGTGATGTATTTAAATTTTACATTAGCAAACAGGTGTCCCAATATATTTAAATTTAACCGAAACATATGATGTATTTAAATAATTAAAAAAATGATACAAATATTAAGCAGTTCATTATTTAACCGAAACATATGATGTATTTAAATTTTGTAAAACAAATATCTACTCTTTGCATTATACTATTTAACCGAAACATATGATGTATTTAAATTGCGTTTCAAAAAAATCTTTATTCTCTGTTAGAGAAATTTAACCGAAACATATGATGTATTTAAATTTTTTTATTCGGTCAGTTTGTTCATCTTCATTTAATTTAACCGAAACATATGATGTATTTAAATATTTAATATCTATGATTAGGTCAGTTTGTTTATCTTATTTAACCGAAACATATGATGTATTTAAATGAATTTAAAAATATATTTACATCTCCTGTAAAATTGTATTTAACCGAAACATATGATGTATTTAAATATTAAAGTTATTTCTTTTGTCGTTTTTATTATTGTATTTAACCGAAACATATGATGTATTTAAATAAGTTGGAATTATCGAAGAAGAAAACGGAAACAAAATTTAACCGAAACATATGATGTATTTAAATGTTTAAAATCTAAAAGTAGGTCATCTTGTTTGTCTTATTTAACCGAAACATATGATGTATTTAAATCCGCTATTAATAGTTGGTTGCATACTGTCTCCTGAATTTAACCGAAACATATGATGTATTTAAATTCTTCTAATGCTTTTGTTTCTAATCATTATTCTCTATTTAACCGAAACATATATACTGTCCCTCTTTGTCAATACCAATCCTAAATATATTTATATTCCGAACCTCTAAGCTACCTTTAGTAACACTTCTTTAGCATTATAACATTTATCATTAGAACAATTATAATATGCTTCATCTGGTGTTAAATAATCTATTGTAGAATGCAATCTTTCTTTATTGTAAATATTAATGAGCCACTTGCAAATTAGCAAATAAGTTCATAATTTAGGTTTTTATTTGTAAAAAAAGTTGAATCAAATTTCAAATAAGTTATAATTTTATATCCTAAAATTTAACAGAAAAGAGATTCAACTTATGAAAAATATTATACCAAAATTATCTTCAAATCTTTCAAAAATGTGGCTTAGGATTATAAACCATGAAAATTGTTTATTTCCTGAGATAAAAGAACAACTAGGAACACTAAGCACTAAAGAAGAAAAATTAATAAAAATATTAGATTTTGCCCAAATAGAAAAGCATGTTACAATTGTAACAATTACAAACACTCCAAAAGATAGAGAAGAAATAGCAAGGGCATTTATTGCTAAATCAGTTTATAATATACAAACAACAAGAGATTTAATTCATAGACTGCATAGGGATAGAATATTGCGAGTATTATGTGGATGGAGATATAAAATAGATATTCCTAGTGAATCTAAATTTAGTAGAGTGTTTGAACAACTTAGTGATATGAAAATAGCTGAGAAAACTCATCAAAAATTCATAGAAGAATATTTGTCAGATACTATATTTATGTATAATGCAAGTGATGCTACTAAAATACCACTTAGGGAAAAACCTGTAAAAGTTGAGAAAAAAGAGAAAGCAAAAAATAAAGTTGGAAGACCTAAAAAAGGTGAGAAAAGAGAAGCTATAAAACCAAAGATTCTTGAACTTCAAAAAGATATGAAAACTACTAATGATATGTTATCACTTGTATCAACATCATGTGGAGTTGGTATTAAACAAAATTCAAAAGGTAATAGAGAAGTTTGGATAGGTGGTAAACTTCATATTAGTGTTGTTGATGGAGATATACCAGTAGTTGCATTTTATAGTGGTGCAAATGTTCATGATAGTTCTGTAGCACTTCCACTTATAAATGAAACTAGCAAAAGAGTAATGTATCTTCATGATTTACTTGATGCTGGATATGATAGTGATATTATTGCAGAGTATTCTGAAGAGTTAAATCATAAACCAATCATAGATATAAATCCTAAAAACTCTAAAGTGCTAAAAGAAAAAATAGCTTTAGCAAAAGAGGAAAAAGAAAAATTTGAATATTTAAATTTGACTCAAGCATCAGATAAACATCACTACAAGCAAAGAAGTATGGTAGAGCGAGTAAATAAATACTTAAAAGATGACTTTGGATGTGATAAAATATACTATCAAGGGGCAAATAAGGTAGCTTGTGTTTTAGCATTTGGAATTTTATCTATTTGTATACATCAAAGTTTAAAACTTATTACATGACCATTAATAGAAATTTATATAAAAATACTGAATTTTACAATTTAACCATAAGGAATGGAGAAAAAATGTGATTTTTTAATAAATTTGATAAATATATTGTAAATTATGCAAGTTAGAAATAATAACTATTTTTTTAAAGCTTAAAATAGTTACTATTAAGAATTATATATTTGATTGTGATTGAATTTGCAAGTGGCTCCTTACTCTAGTTTTTGAATATTTATGATTGAGTTTGTGTTGAGCATTAATAAGTGGTTTATTTCTATATGCTCGATTGATAACTTTTGAGTTTACATTATTTTTTTGAAGATAGTCTTCTATCTCTTTTGATTTGTATGCTGAATCAGCATACAATGTAGTATCATCTTCATTGATAAGTTCTTTAATTACTTGTGAATCATGAGTTGATGAGGGTGTTACAGTATAAGTAGATATTACTTTAGTTTTTTGATCAACTGATATATGATTTTTATATCCAAATTCTCTAGTTTTATACTTGGTAACCCATCTGGCATCTATATCTTTTTGAGCTAATTTATTTTTATTCTTTCCAAACTCTAAAGGAATAGCACCTTTTTTAATATCAGCATTATCTTGCCTTTTATTTCTTTGTTTAGGTACTTTGATGAAGCTAGCGTCTACAAGTGTTCCCTCTTTAGCAATAACACCATTAGATAAAAGTTTAGCAGTAAAAATATCAAATAGTTTTTTTGATAAATCTTTCTCTTTTAGTTCTTCTTTAAATAGCCAAATTGTATTTCTATCAGGTACATTATCACCTATTTGGAGACCTAGAAAATTCATAAAAGATAATCTATCTTTGATTTGAAACTCTGTTTGTTCATCCGATAAATTGTAGTATCTTTGAAGTATAATTATTTTGAACATTAAGAGTTTATCATATGGTTTCCTACCAGCATTACTTTTTTTATCTTCTTTCATTAATGATTCTTCAATAGGTTGTCTAAATAATTCCCAATCAATAATTTCATTTAACTTTTGTAAAGGTGGTTGATGCTTTTTAATCTTTTCTAGCTGAAACTCATAATCAAATAATCCTGCCATAATATACTCACTTTTTATAATAATTTATGTTGTAATTATAGCTAAATAGTGGTATCAAATGCTTTAAATAATAGCTTTATAGAGAGTTATTTGTAAATTTATTTGGATTAAATAAAAGACTTATTTTATGATTTTCTAAGTATTTGAAAATTATGTGATTTTTTGTCTATTTTTAGAGGTGCCCTTTAAATACATCATATGTTTCGGTTAAATTAAAGAAAGGAATAATATTATGAAGAATAAAAGACATTTAAATACATCATATGTTTCGGTTAAATTGATATCAAGATATACTAATAGATATTCTAAAGAGATTTAAATACATCATATGTTTCGGTTAAATAAAAATGACTGAAATAAAAACAAAGGACTAAAAAAATTTAAATACATCATATGTTTCGGTTAAATTTCGGAAAATATAGGCACTTATAGATGGACACTACCATTTAAATACATCATGAGCCGACTGCATAATTAAAAAGTACTCATATATCTTATTTTTTCAAATATTTAAAAAAATCCATCTTCAATAAAATTAGATTCAGTCATTTTTAGGAGCTTTTTTAGTCTATTAAATCTCTTTAGCTCTATATTATTCATCTAACTACTTATAATCTTTGTCTTATTTGTCTTTGTCCTAATAATCTAAGATTAGTAGCTATACAGGTAAGGGTAAAATTCATATTATTTCTAACGAGTCCTATAAATTTTGTAGTTGAGCCTTTCATCTGAGTTTTTATATCTGCAAACCTATGTTCAACTTTAGCTCTAATCTTATGTTTAGGTTTTTCATCTTTTCTTTGCTGCTTAATCTGTTCTTGGCTTAGAGTTTGTTTCTCTTTGAGACATACCATATTTTCTATATTTTCACTTTCTAAAAAAGTATCTATATCTTTTGAGTTATATGCTTTATCAGCATAAAGAGCTTTCATTCCATCTATATCTTTTACAAATGTTTTTACTGTGTCTATATCGTGAGTATTTGCGAAGGTAGTTTGTTGGGAGATAATAATACCACTTTGCTCATCTACTGCTATATGTACTTTATAGCCTTGTGTATATTGTTTTTTTGATGCGTGAAAGCCTATCCTTACTTCACTATCTATTTTATCTTGATGATTATAGCTATCTTCTTCATTCTTTATAATAATTTGAGAAGTCTTTATATCTTTAGTATCAATACCTTGTAGTGTATCAAGTTGTGCATTCTTGTATGTCTTGGAGTTATGGGCTTTAGTATTAAGAATTCTTTGAATCTTCTTTTTTGAAGGCTTTTTGGATTGAAGCTCTACTTCAAGTTTTATATTTAACTCAGCATTTATTGTTTGAATACCTTTCTTGTCTTCTTTGTATACTTCTTTAGTCTTATTTTTTATTTGCGTGTTATCACTTCTAATGAGAGTAGCATCAATTAAAACAGATTTTCCTTTTTTAGCTATCAGGTTTTTACTCTCTAATTGTTTATTTACAGAGTTAAATAATTTATCATAAAGTCGGTTCTTGAGTAGGGAATTTCCAAATCTACAGATTGTACTCTCGTCTGGTACACTATCCTCTAGGCTAAGTCCTACAAATCTAATAAAGAGTAGGTTTACATAGAGTGCATCTTGGGTGGCTTGATCAAAGAGATTGTAATACTTCTGGAGTAACAGTACTCTAAACATCAGTACATTATCATAAGCAGGTGCTCCAGCTACATTACTTTTAGCAATTCCATTTCTATTTAGTACTGGTCGTAATTTATCAAAGTCTATAATAGAGTCCAACTCTTTAAGAAATGAATTTACTTTTTCTAATCTTGATGTTACTGCTATATCTGAAAATGTATTGTTTGTATCTTTAAATGCCATTTTTTACCTCTTCTTAGTGATGTTATTTTAGCTGAAAAGTGCTTTTAATGCCTTTAAATAGGTTGCTTTGTTGGATTATACTGTGCAGTGGTCTCATCATATGTTTCGGTTAAATCTTGGCATAGGATATTTTAAAGTCATACCTAAATTATTTAAATACATCATATGTTTCGGTTAAATACTTATCAAGCTATGCAAAATAAAACTTTTTATTTATTTAAATATAATGTCCCCAGATAAAACAACCGATTAATAAAATATTTTTATTCCAATAGATACAATATAAAGATAAGAAAAGAGGATATTACATTATGAGTAGAAAAAGAACAACATACACAGCAAGTTTTAAAGCAAAATTAGTTTTAGAAGTTTTAGAGGGAACAAAGACATTAAATGAGATAGCAACACAATAAGAGTAAAGGACAACTTGTGATTAATATCACAAGGCAAACTGTCGAATGTATTACCAAAGAATTTATTAAATTGGAAGAAACAGTTTTTAGATAATGCAAGTTTAGCATTTGATAAAAGTGCTTTAGTTAAAGAGTATAAAATAGAAATTGAAACACTACAAAAAGATAAAGATAATATGGCAAAGAAAGTTGGTGAATTAACTTTAGAGAAAGATTTTCTTGAGGGAAAGCTCGTAAGCTTGGTATCATTAAATAAGAGAAAAGAGATGATTGATATCAAGCATAAACTATCATTAAATAAGCAATTGAAATTATTAGATATATCTAAAACAGCATATTACTATGAACCTGTAATACCATTTAGTTCTAATGAAGATATGAAGCTTTTAAATACTATAGATTTAATACACACTAAGCACCCATACTATGGTACTAGAAGGATAGTTAAACTCTTGGCTAGATTGGGTTTAAATGTTGGTAGAAAACTGATAAAAACAGCTATGAAATTTATGGGTATAAGAGCATTATATCCTAAGCTTAGAACTACTTTAGCTAATAAAGAACATAAGAAATACCCATACCTTTTAAAAGAGTTTAAAAATGATAAAAATCAAGTAATCATAGATACTCCAAATAAAGTATGGAGTACAGATATAACTTATATTCGACTAGAGAAAGGCTTTGTTTATTTGGCTGCTATTATACATTGGAATACTAAGAAGATATTATCATGGAAGTTATCTAATTCAATGGATGTATCCTTGACAACTAGTGTATTAAATGAAGCATTATCTCTATATCCAAGACCTGAAATAGTAAACACAGACCAAGGTAGCCAATACACTGCAAATGAACATATTAAAATATTAGTAGATAATGATATATCTATATCTATGGATGCAAAAGGTAGGAGTATTGACAATATAGTTATTGAGAGATTTTGGAGAACATTAAAATATGAAGATGTATATCCATCTTCATATAAAGATATCAAGGAGGCAAGAAAAGGAATAGATGAATATATCAATATTTACAATAAAGAAAGATTGCATTCTGCAATAGATTATTTAACACCAGATGAAGCATATTATAATTGTTCTAATGATAAATGTTATAATGCTAAAGAAGTGTTACTAAAGGTAGCTTAGAGGTTCGGAATATAAATATATTTAGGATTGGTATTGACAAAGAGGGACAGTATAGACTTATTTAACCGAAACATATGATGTATTTAAATTCTATATTTATATTATTATCTTCGCAAAAGTTTATATTTAACCGAAACATATGATGTATTTAAATAACTTTAGGATTTGCAAATGGAGTAACATTATCTATATTTAACCTATTAAGTGGTGCATATTTACATTGCATATTGGTACATTTTTAGATTGCACTTGACAGGTAGTACTTACAAGCAAAAATTTAACCAAACATATGATGTATTTAAATCAGCCTTACTATCTGCTATTACTAAACATTGCACTTTAAGTGTAAATTGGCAATTTTAATAATAATCATTTTAAAGAATTTGTAATAAACCTCACAATTATAAAAACAATTAACGAAAATCCTATAATAACGACAGCCACAGGTGCTGAATAATTTAATCCGTAAGAATTAAATCTATCAAAAATTAAAACAGGCGTTGTCATTGGATGATAAACAAGAATAACAACTGCACCAAATTCACCTAAGCCCCTACTCCACATCATTAAAGCACCATTAATTATATCTTTTTTAGAATTTGCAATGGAAATGACAAAAAATACATCTAGTGGACTAGCTCCAAGAGTTCGTGCCACTTTTTCTAATTTAACATCAACTTTTCTAAAACCATCTTTTGCACCATTAATTAAAAAAGGTGCTGATAAAAACATCATTGCTATCATAATTCCATACTGTGTTCCAATAAACTCAATCCCAAAAAACTTAAAAAAATCACCTATTGCTGAATCACCAAAAGTTGTAAGAAGTGCAATACCAGCAGCCGTATGAGGTATCATAATTGGAATGTCTATTATGGCTTCTAAAATACTTTTTCCAAAAAAATCAAATCTTGCTATTATATACGCAAGTGGTAAACCAGTTATAAGTACAAAAATCATAGCCCAAGCAGATACTTTCATAGTTAAAAAAATAGAGGCTAAGACTTCACCTTCTTTTATAGTTTTTAATAAAGTATCACTACTAACACCTATAAACATCTTTATAATTGGAATTGATAAAAAAAATATTATAATTAGTGCCAAACTTATTAATGTAAATTTAAATGATTTATTTTTCATATAAAACAAATATCCTTTTTATCAAAACCAATATATAATACATTTCCAGTGTTGGAAAAACAATCTTGATAATTCTTTTTTAAGACTTTTATAAAAAACTGATATTCTAATACATTAACAAATACTTTATAATGATCAACAACCCCCATACATTCCTCTAAAATACCCTCAAAAATAAAATCTGTTTGCATATTTTTAATGCTTGAAATACTAATAAAATTTGGGTCAATACAAAAAAATTTCAAAGATATTTTTATATTTAACAATTTACTTGGAAAAATATTCTTAAATCCTAAAAATTTTGCAACTTCTACATTTAATGGTTTATTTAAAACATCTTGAGCTTTTCCTATTTGTTTAATTTGTCCATTCATAATAATTGCAATATTTGTTGCAAGATACGAAGCTTCTCTAAAATTATGTGTAACATGTATAGTTGTTAAATCATATCTTTTATGTATTGCTTTTAGGTTTTTCATAATAGAATTTCTAAAAGTTGGATCTATTGCACTTAATGGTTCATCAAGTAGTAAAATTTTTGGTCGTAAGTACAAAGCTCTTGCAATTGCAACTCTTTGTTTCTCCCCACCACTTAATTGATTTATATCTCGTTTTAATAAATCTTCAAGTTTTAAAAAATTTATTATATCTGCAAATAAAGTTAAAGAATCTTCTATTTTTTTATATCTAGCTGCAAATTTGATATTTTTTTCAACATTAAGATTTGGGAATAATGCAAAGTCTTGATATACAAAACCTATATCTCTACTCTCAGTAGGAAGAAGAGATATATCTTTATTTTTATAATAAATATTTCCTGTAGAAGTATTTAATCCTGCTATTGTTTCAAGTAATTTTGTTTTTCCACTACCACTTTGTCCAAGAAGAACATAATATTCATTCTTTTTTATACTTAAATTAATATTATCAAGTAAGAAGTTTCCTATTTTAGATGATAAATTTTCTAGTTTTAAATAAGACATTATTAATCTAATATTGACATATCACCTGTAATAACAGCAGGAGAGATATTACCTTGACCATTTTTAGACATTATGTCTTGACCAACTTGTGATAAAACAAATTTAATAAATTTTATAGCTCCTTTTTTATTTCTAGGAGATTTTTTATTTTGAGCAATAGTAATGCCATATACCATAGCAGAGCCTATTTTGTTTATAAATTCATCTGGTTTTTTACCATTAATTTGAAAACTTACTGTTTTATAAAAATCTTTAAATTCATTATCTTTTAAAGATACTTCTTTAGGTAAAGTAATATATTTTAGACCATGTTGTTGTGCAACTGATTTATAAATATATAAATAATCATAAATATGAACTTCAATTAAAGCAAGTAAATCTGTTTCTTTTGGTCTTACAATTATTTTACTTTTCTTTTCTTCACCTACCTTATAAGATGAGCCATATCCAAAAAGTTTTTTAAATAAGTTTGGTATTTTATAATGTTTTTCAGCTAATTTTGTAACTAACATAGATCTATATCCACAAGGGTCTATATTAGGATTAGAATGCCCTATTTTTACACCATCTCTTAAAAATATTCTAGCCCAATTATTTGCATTTATTTCATTTGCATATTTTGACTTTGAAGTATAAGCAATGACCATTTCATTTGTTGCAAATTGTGCATTAAATTTTGCATCTTTTGGTATTAATAATGAATCAATGACTTTATAATCTGCACTAGCCATTACATCCGCAACTTTTTTTATCTCAGAAATTTTTCTAGCAGCTGCTCTGCTTCCACTTGCCTCTCTTTGCACATCATATTGTGGATATTTTTTTTCAAATGCTTTTTCAATTTGAGCAAAAGGTACAGCTAAACTACCTGCATGAAAAACAATAATTTTTTCCTTTGCAAATAAAGTACTAAAAAGAACAAAGATTAAAGCTAATAATATTTTTTTCATTTTATTCCTTAGTTAAATATATTTGTTTTGTCATCTAAGTATGAACAATTAAAAGAAATCACTTTTATAGTGTCTTTTTTTTGTATAATAGAAGTTTCTTCACTACTTACAAGAATACTATTGCTGTAACTTAAAGCACTAATCATTCCTGAACCATATCTATTTTTTTGTGTTACTTGATATTCTCCTTTATTACAAGAACCAAGTACTACATTTACTCTTCCTTGTTTTACAGTAAAAGTTTCCATATTTTTAGCAAAAATTACATCGTGATAAATATTATAATATCCTTGAATTTTCCTTAGTACTGGTATTGAAAATAGATGCATATTAACCATAGCAGTTAATGGATTTCCAGGTAAACAAATCACAAAAGTATTATGATTTTCTTTTTTTATTGTTCCCATCATTATAGGTCTTCCTGGTTTTATATTCACTCCATGAAAGATAATTTCTAAATTATTTTTTAAAAAAGCTTCTCCTATAAAATCAGCATCACCCATTGAAATACCACCACTTGTAATAATGACATCATAGTTTGTAATATTATGTATAAACTCTACAGATTTATCTAAATTATCAGGAATAAGTCCTAAATATGAGGCATTAAAACCTTTTTCTTTTAAAAGTGAGATTAAAGCATATGAATTACAATTATATATTTCATTGTCATTTGCATTCTCCCATGGTTCTTTTATCTCATCTCCTGTCGATACAATAGCAATGGATATTTTTTTATAAACCTTAATCATATTTAAACCTTGGCTAGCAAATAAAGTTATCATAGCTGAAGTGATTTGTTGATTTTTGTTAAATAAAAGCTCTCCTATTTTACATTCCTCACCTTTTAATCGTAAACATGCACCTTTTTTAACATCTTGTTTAATTTTAACAATATCATTTTTATAAAACTCTACATTTTCAATAGGAATGATTGTATCAACATCATCAGGCACTTTAGCCCCTGTCATAATCTTATAGCATTCATTTTCTTTAAGTAGCTTTTCTGCACTATCTCCTGCAAAAATAGTTTTTACTACATATAATTCTTTTCCTTTATGGCTAGCTTTTATAGCAAAACCATCCATTGCTGAGTTATTAAAAGATGGAAGATTTTTAACACAATAAATATCTTGTGCAAGAACTCTATTAAGAGAATTTTCTAAAGTTACAATTTCATTTAATTTACTAACTTGTGCAAACTCTAAAGCTTGCTTAAGTGCTAAATCAAAATTTAAATATTTTTTAATCATTTAATGCCTTTATTTGTCTATATGTTTTACTTATTTTTTTACAAATAAATTCTATATCTTTTTCTCTAAACTCATTTGTATAAGATAAGCTAATAGCTTGTCTTGATTCAAGTTCGCTATAACCCATTTCTTGTAAAATTCGTGATGGTTTTAAAAGTCCAAGTGAACACCCCTCCCCATTACTCATAAAAATATTTCCTAAAGCCAATGTTCTTATTAATTGTCTTGCTTTAATATTTTTTAAAGCAAAGTGCAAAGTATTAGTCAATGTTGTATCTGCTTGTACGAAGAAGAATAAATCATCTTTTAGATATTGTTTTAGATATTTTATAAAATAAGATTTATTTGTATATTGAATTTCTTTTAAAAAACTATCATAAATATTTTTTATAGAAACTATGTCCATTTGAGCTAAACTTTGCTTAGGAAGTAAATTATTGTGTAATATGATACAAGATGTTGCGTATGCTGTTAATTTATATGAATCAAATATAACTATGTCAGAATTTGAACAATCAAGAGTAGCTGATATATTTGAAATTATTTTTGCTTTTGTTAATTTGGAAACTTTTTGTAAATCAACTTTTACATAAGTATCCATAATATATGATGATATAAAAATATAATCTAAATCTTTTTTTATATCATCATACTTTAAGGAACCATCTTTATTTAAAGATATAAAATCAAGTTGCAAGCCTAAGTTTTTATATTGATATCCAGCTTGAATAATAGCATCACTTTCGCCTATTGAAATTGCAATTTTTCCATTTAAAATACACATTAAACCTAAAAATGCTTCTTGAGTAAAACTCATAGTATTTAAATTTTTAAAATTAAATTTATTTTTAAAACTTAAAACTAATTCTTCGATTTGTCTATTATTTTTTAAAGTATAATTAGAATACTCTTTTAATATATTTATATCTTTTACTACAGCAGGGTATTGTAAAGTATCAAGTTTATACATCTTTATCCCTTGTAGCTTTCATAAGTGCAGTATTACTTAAAAATAATTCATTAAATCTCTTTTGTGCAAAAAGATTAATATCTTCTTTTAAAATTTTATAGTTTTTTATAATTTGTTTAGCTTTAGGAGTTAAAACTGTTCCTCCAATTTTTCTACCTTTATTACTAATGACGATATCATCTTCTATGTAATTTTGTAATATTTGTACATGAGACCAAGCTTTTTTATAATTTATTCCCATTATAGAAGAAGCCTTTGCAATTGAACCAGTTTTGTCAATATATTCTAATATTTGTGTTTTTCCACCTCCAAATATTAAATTATTATCTTCATCTTCTATCCAAGTTTTAACTTTTATTTGCATGAGATAACTTCTCCTTAAAACATCCTAATTGACAATATATAACATCAATATTACTTTTTTTAACTGTTGAACCAACTCTTCTTAATGAGGTTTTCCTAGCTTCATTCCATAAGGTTTTACATTTTAATTTATATTCATTATTTGAATTTTTTCTTATATCATCATAAATCTTGTCTTCAAAGTCTTTAAAATCAATATTCCCAAAAACTCCTAATTCGCAAGAAGTTATTTTAATATTAATACTTTCACAAATCTTTGCCATTTTTATAACTTCAACATTCATTTTTTTTGCCACTTTAAAAGCTTTTAAACATGGTAATTTATCCTCATCATCAAGTTCATCTAAGATATATTTTTTATTTGAAATGCTTATATCAGACATCTATTCTTCCTTGATGTGTATAGATATTCATTCTTTTACCTCTGGCAAATCCTATTAATGTGATACCGTGTTTATGTGCTATTTGTACACCTAGGTATGTAGGTGCAGTTCTTGATATGATTATAGGGATTTTATGCATTACTGATTTTATTACCATTTCAGAACTTAGGCGTCCTGATACAAAAAGAAGTGACTTAGTGGTATCTAAACCTTGTATTTTACACTTGCCTATTGCTTTATCAATAGCATTATGTCGTCCAATATCTTCAGCTGTAATAGTTTGCCCATCAAGCAAGTAAATCATCGCTTTATGCACACAACCTGTTAAATTATAAAGTTCGCTTTCTTTATAAAATATTTTAATTTCCGAAGATATAGTATTTGCTTTAATCAAAAAAGAAGTTTGATTAAAAGCTACTTTAATATTACCATCAATATTACCAGTAATTCCACCACCACAACCACTAGTTAGTGTTTTTTCTTTATATAAGTTTGCAATTGAGTCTTTATTTATTTTAGCATCAACATAAACTTTTAAACCATCTTCACTTATATGGATTTTTTCTATATCTTTCATAGAAGAAATAACATTTTCACTCATCAAAAATCCAATTGCATGAGCATCTTGATCTTTTGGTATACACATCATTGATATTGTTTTCTGACCATTTAAATACAAATTTAAGCGTACCTCATCAATAGTTACATCTTCAAATTCTTTAACTTCATTTCCTATAAGTTTGTCTATTATTACTGTTTTTAAATATTTGTCATTTTCCATATCTATATCCTAAATGTGCATTTTTTGCATATTATATAAAGTTAAAAAAAACAAAAATACTTTTTAAAAGTATAATCGTTTTTTTTATTTATGCTAAATCTTCTTCTAAAACATCTGGTCTTAGTTGTTCTAAATATTCTTTTGCTAATCTTCCTTTTATTAGTCCAGGAATATAGCCTTTAACAGATACAACATAAGAATAAACTGTTTCAAATACAAAAAATGAGATAATCGCAGAACCCATAAAGTGTACAAAAATCATTAGTCTTTTCAATTGTATTGTTTGTGCATAAGTAGATGAATCAGGAAACATATTCCATAAAATAAATCCACTTAAAACCAATAAAAAACCAAAAGCTACATACATATAATAATTAATTCTATCCATATGCTTGTATTTACCTCTTAAGAAAATCTTATTCCATATTTTTGCACTTGGTCTTATAAAATATTTATGATCCTTAAAAGCTATTATGGTCATAATAAACCATATAGGTATCCAAGAAAGTCCTATCATTTCGTGACTTGCTCTCATAAACCTTGCAAGTTCACCTCCATTTGTAATGTTCCCAAATGTTATAGAAAAACCAGTGATAAATAAATAAATCATAATTATAATATTGATTAATAAAACAAATCTTTGAAAAATAGAATATACTTCAACTGTATCTTCTGCTTTAGTAATTTTTGCTTGTTTTCTTCCTTTTGTAATAATAAACATACTTAAAAATAAAAAAAACTCAACAATAAATACTATAGGTAAAAGTTCTTGTCTTTCTTCAAATGCTCTAATAAACTCAGGTGCAATCGCACTATAATTTGGACCAAATAATGTAACTTCCATTTGTTCATGTCTACTTAAACTTTCAAAAGCTACAACTTGACCATTTATATTACCTTGTAAAATTTGCATTATAAACTGATATACATAATCTATATTAGCAATACTTGCTAAAAAGAAATACCAATATGTTAGAAGAATGAATAAAAAACCTATTATAAAATAGGCTTTATATTCGTTTAAAAAACTTTTATTTTCCATAAGCTTTATCCCAACCATAAGGTGCACTTTGCACACCATGACCAGCAGAAACTACTCTTTGTCTAAAAATATTCGATACATCTTCCGCATCGCCTACAAGTAAAGCTTTTGTTGAACACATAGCAGCACAAACAGGAACTTTTCCTTCTGCTATTCTATTTTGTCCATACAATTGTCTTTCATGTGCACTATTTGTATCTTCAGGACCTCCTGCACACATAGTACATTTATCCATAACACCTTTTGTTCCAAATGCCCCATTTGAAGGAAATTGTGGGGCTCCAAAAGGACAGGCATATAAACAATAAGAACATCCTATACAGATATCCTTATCATGTAAAACAATGCCATCTTCTCTTATATAAAAACAATCCACTGGACAAACTTCTTCGCAAGGTGCATCTGTACAGTGCATACAAGCAATTGATAAAGAAAACTCTTTTCCTTGAATTCCTTCATTTATAGTTACTACTTTTCTCCTTGAGATTTCAACAGGTAATTCATGTGCTTCTGCACAAGCAACTGAACAACCATCACAGTGAATACATCTATTTTCATCACAAAAAAATTTCATTCTTGAAAAATCTACATTATTATTACTCATCTTGTTCTCCTATGCTTTTTGAATTCGACATAATCCACCTTTTGTCTCAGGTATTTGGGTAACAATGTCATAACCATAATTTGTAACCGTATTGGCGCTCTCCCCTAAAGCATGAGGTACAGTTCCACTTGGATATTTATCTTTTAATTCCACACCTTCTAATACACCAGCAAAATGAATAGGAATAAAAATTCTATCAGAACTAACAGAATATGAATATTTTGCTTTTACTTTGATTTTTGTTCCTTGGGGTGAATGAATCCACATCATAGCTCCATCTCTAATATCATGCTTGGATGCTAAATTAGGATTAATATCACAAAACATTTCAGGAGTTAGTTTTGCAAGATATTTTGACGATCTACTTTCCATTCCTGCACCATTCATATTAACAAGTCTACCAGTTACTAAATTAATAGGAAAATCTTTTGCCCAATCTTGTTTTGTTTGTTCAGATATATATCTAGTATCAACCCTATAATGATTTTTTTTATCTTCAAAACTAGGATAATCTTTTACTAAATCAGTTCTTGGTGAATGTAAAGGTTCACGATGTAAAGGAATTGGATCTGCAAATGTCCATACTTTAGCTCTTGCTTTTGCATTTCCATAAGGAGCCATACCAGCTTCCATACATTTTTGTGCAATTATATTAGAAGTATCAACTTTCCAATTTTTTCCAATTGCTTTTTTCTCTTTATCACTTAGCTTAATACCTAAAACTTTTTCAATATTTTTCTTATTAATTTCAGGATAACCATCTTTATTTGAAGAACCTTTAGGAGCTGAGCCAACTCCTGCTAATAAATCAACTCCATCATGTTCTAAGCCAAATCTATTTCTAAATCCCATTCCACCTTCAGATACTTTTCTATTAATATTATATAAAACAGGAGAACCACTATGAGTTTCCGTCCAACAAGGCCATGGTAAACCATAATATTCACCTTTCATCTTGCCATAACCTCTGCTTGATACTTCATCAAACATATGCCAATTTTTTTGATGCTTTTTCAATCTTTTAGCAGTCCAACCAGTTAGTCCAATAGTTTTTATAATTCTTGCTATTTCATCAGTAGCATCTTCTGGCCACTTATAAGATTTTTTATTTTTAGCTACTGTCATTCCAGCAGTAAGTTCATCATAAAACCCAAGTTTTTTAGCTAATAAAAACATAATATCTTGATCAGCTTTTGACTCATACATAGGTTTAATGACTTCACTTCTCCATTGAGCTGCTCTATTTGTTGCTGTTACAGAACCACTTGTTTCAAATTGAGTAGCAGCTGGTAAAATATACACATCATCTTGTTTATCTGTTAAAATTGCACCTTCATTTACAAAAGGATCACAAAAAACAGCAATATCAAGATTGTCTAACGCTTCTTTTACTTTTTTAGTTTGTGCGGTTGATGTTATACCATTACCCATTACAAACAATGCTTTTAATCTTGTATTAGCATTATAAATCTTATCTTCACCAGGGTTTCCACCTAAAACACCAGCCCACCACCTAGAAAGTGTAAAGCCTTTTTTATTCATCCACGATGGATCTTTAAATCTTCCTTTTAGCCACTTATAATCAACACCCCAAGATTTTGCAAAATATTTCCATGAACCATCACTTAATCCATAATATCCAGGTAAAGTGTGAGATAAACAACACATATCAGTTGCACCTTGAACATTATCATGACCTCTTAAAATATTACACCCTCCACCTTCAACACCCATATTACCAAGTGCTAATTGTAAAATTGGAGCCATTCTTGTATTTGAAGAACCATTTGAATGCTGAGTTAAACCCATAGCCCAAATTAGTGTTCCAGGAGTATTAGAAGCATAATGTTTTGTAATTTGTACAATTAAATCTGCATCAACTCCTGTCACATCAGCTACTCTTTCAATTGGCCAATTCTTAGCTTCTTTCATGATGTCTTCCATTCCATAAACTCTATCTTTTATGAAATTTTCATCATGCCAAGCATTTTTAAAAATAATATTTAGCATTCCATACATAAATGCAATATCAGTACCTGGTCTAATTTGTGCATAATAATCTGCTTTTGCAGCAGTTTTAGTAAATCTTGGGTCTACAACAATTATTTTTGCATTATTTCTCTCTTTTGCTTTTAAAAAATGTTGAAAACCAACAGGATGATTAACTGCTGGATTTGCTCCAAATATAATAATAGCTTTTGCATTTTGAATATCACCTAAAGAATTTGTCATAGCACCATAACCCCATGTATTTGCCACACCGGCAACTGTTGAGCTATGTCAAATTCTAGCTTGGTGATCTATATTATTAGTTCCATACATAGCAGCAAATTTTCTAAAATAATATGATTGCTCTGTACCAAACTTAGCTGAGCCTAGAAACATAGTAGAATCAGGTCCTGCTGTTTGTCTTAATTTTTCTAATTTAGTTCCTATTTCTTCAATTGCATTTTCCCAAGAAATTCTATGCCATTTTCCATTTTTCTTAACCATTGGATGTTTTAATCTAACTTCTGAACGAATTACATTTATAACATCGGCACCTTTACAACAATGTCCTCCAAGTGAAACTGGATGATCTTGTGCAACTTCTTGTCTAACCCAAACACCATTTTGAACTTCTGCAATTACTCCACAACCTACTGAACATGCTGTACAAATCGTTTTTACCAATTTTGAATTGGGAAATGGATTTTTAATCTCACTTTTTGTAGCATTTCTAGTTACTTTTGTACTTGCAAAAGACCTTGTTACTCCAAATGCACTAGCAAGCGCTGCCATTTTCATAAATGAGCGTCGTCCTACTTTAGCATTTAGAGCCTCATATGTATTAATTGACATATGCTTCTCCTACTTTAGATTTTATTTTGCGCTCTTGTAATACTCTTCCCAAGTCGCAGTTTTTTTGTATAGTATTTCTTGTTTTTTAGAACTACCTACAACAACACCATTATTGCTTCCATCTTGAACAGATTTAGCACTTGCAGCCAATACATTGGTACTAGCAATTGCAACTGAACCAACAGCTGCTACTATGGCAGTTTTTTTAGCGAATTCTCTTCTGCTTGTTTGCACCACTGACCCCCTTATAGAAATTAAGCCCCATTTGATATATTTAAAGAGACTTTGTAAAAAAAACAAAATATTTTTTACAAAATCTCCTATAAAATAATAATTTTCTTAAACTCCATCTTCTATATCATAAGCAATATCATGTTTTATATTCTCATTATCTAATTGTTTTAATTGCTTATTTTTAAATCTTCTTTCTTTTTCTGCATCTGAGATTATTTCAATTGGTTTTTGTTCTTGTATTTGATCTTTTTTATTAGGTTTTGATACTTCTAAATAAAGTCTTTCAAATTCTATAAAAGAATGTAAAATAATCATAAGTTCTTTATAAATCACAGAATCATTATGTTCGTATATATCTTTTGCAAATTCATCTATAAAATTATTTAAAATCTCAGAAAAGATACAATGAACAGTATTTTCATATTCACTTTCGTCTTTGGATACCAAATCTACTAAATTAGCCATTAAGGAAAAAATAAAACCTACAGAATCTTCATATTCAAAATATAATTTTTCATTTCGTCTTATTTTAGTTTTTGCAAGAAATTGAATCATCTCAACTCTTTTTTTCCCTGATTCAACACCTTCATCATAAAAAGATGCAGTTTGTCTGATATTTTTTGAAAGAGGTGAATGAAATAAATTATCAAATTCTTCTATAAGTTTTATATTAGATAAAGGATCTAATAATTTTGAAAGTTTTTCCATAGCTATTTGTGAACTTGAATCTAATGAATTGCTTTTAAATAAATTAACCAAACTTATTAATTCAAAATAATTATGTGTATCCTTACTTAAAATAAAAAAATTAGCAAATAAATTATAATAAAGAGCTCTTGATTTGTTGATTTTATTTTTATCTTGCATTAAGAATTCCTTTGTTTTTTTCATCAAAATAATTTTGCATCATTATTTTAGGTTTACAATTTGCACAACAATATAAACTTTTTTCCTTGATCTTATCACCTTTAAACAAGGGAAGCATAATTGAAGCTATTTTATCAATAGCTTTTGTTGTCGCAAACTCTTCTCCACACTCAAGACAAGCAAACAGTGTATCTTTGGCTAGTATATTTTCTTTAAACCACATAGGTTCTAATTTTATAACATCTCTTTGTATTGTTAAGCAATCACTCTCAGGACAAGAAACTTCACAATAACCACAAGAAGTACATAAAGATGGATTAAGTCTTAAGGTATTATCAGAAGCATCTGCTTGTAGGGCATTTACATTACAAGCTCCTACACATACCAGACATAAAGTACAAGTACTTTCATTTACTTTTACTAAACCATAGTGTACATACTCCCCCGTTGTAACCTCACCTAAATTGTCATTTTGCACAATATTAGATAATCTAATGGCAAAAATTTCTCTTTTTCTTGAATTGCTTTCATTAAAAGTAAATCTTGAATTAGGAATAAAAGAAACTTTTTTAATAGCTTGTCTTAGTTCTTCTTCATTCATAGCAAGTAAAATAGCATCTAGCCCATATTTTTTTTGATAAATTTGATTTAAGATACTTATTGCATCTTTTGTACCTTGTGATAGTAAGTCTGTGTAAAGTATACTTTGAGCTCCTGATTCTTGCACAATAGTTAAAAGATCACATTCATCTAAAAATTGTTCACCATCAATAGCAAAAGGAAGTATATTTTCTTTTATTTGTATATCTAAATTATCTATTTGCATTTTATTTGGCACTATTAAAGCAATATGTCCATTTAAAAATTTTGACATTTCATAAATAGCTTCTTTGTTACTAGGAGTATACTCTAAAGCACCAGAAGGACAAACTGAAATACAAGCCCCACAACCTGTGCAATTTATTTGGGAAAAAGCCAGTGTTTTACTAGTATCATCTTTGCTAATTGCAACTGTAGGGCATACTTCTTCACACTTAGAGCATATAACTTCTCTTCTTTCATGGTATTGACAAATATTTTTATCGTATATTGTATATTTTTTATACTCATATTGCTTAATATTGGCTCTTAGTGTATTTATAACATCTTCAAGTGAAGTATCATTTGGGTCTAATGTTCCACTTTGTTTTAATCCCATCAGTTTTGCATCAAACCATACTATTTGATCAACAAAAATATCAACATCTTTGTGTTCATCATCAACTGTAACAATTAAATTTCCAATATGACCTGTAATGTTTTTTATAATACTTTCATCAATATGGAATAAATCAAATTCTTCAAGTATTGAATTATTTAAAAAGTCTTTTTTTTCTTCGTCATTACATACAAGCAAAACTTTATTTTGAACTTCTTGTGAATAAGTAATATCTTTTGCTAAATCAAATCTTAAGGCATTTAATTCATATAACTTTTCAACATTCTTAATTTTTGCAGAATCACTATCTTTAGAATTTTTAATATAAAATCCTATTTCATTTGCTATAACTTCAGCATCAATACTCTTCGTATTTGATACTAAGTAATCATAACTTTCTATTGTTGATAAATTATTGCTTACTAGAATTTTATCAGAAAGAGGAAAATCAAGTTTTTTGTCATCATAATATATAAATTCTTGCATCATTTGCCTTTGGTAAAATTTACTTTACCATTTTATAGCTATATAGCTTATACTTTTATTAAAAGGTAAACTATTCTTTACCTAAGAAATATAAAATATTGTGATATAATATATTTTATAAAGGATTATTTTGTTTAAAAAAATACTTTTTATAATGTTTGTTCTATCTTCTATTTTGTATCTCATATTTAGAAATAAAATATACAATGATAAGGTTTTATTATTTGGCTCTTCTTTACCAAAAACTGGGATTATGAAAGCTTGGGGGAATAGTGTTAATCACGGTACTAATGCATATTTTAAATATGTTAATGAAAATAATATATTAACAAAGAACAAAAAAATTAAACTTGTAGATTATGATGATAAATATGAACCTGAGTTAACATATGATAATATAAAAAAATTAATTTATAAAGATAAAATATTTGCTCTTTATGGTTTTGTAGGAACACCTACTGTAAAATATATTTTTCCTTTATTAGAAAATACAAATATACCATTTATTGCAGCTTTTACAGGAGCTGATTTTTTACGAAATACTTCAAAACCTAATATAGTAAACTTTAGAAGCTCTTACAAAGAAGAACTTTATAAAATCGTTTCTTACCTTAAAAATAAAAAAAATATTAGTAAATTTGCAATTTTTTATCAAAATGATGATTATGGTAAAGAAGGATATGTATCATTAGTAAAAACTCTAAATAAACAAAGTTTAAAATTAATAGCCCAAGGAACCTATAAAAGAAATACTTTATCAATAACACATGCTTTTGCTGAAATTAAAAATGCTAAACCTGAAGCTATTATCTTAGTTGGAGCATACAAAGCAAATGCCTTATTTATAAAAAAAGCAAAACAAAATAAAAACTTAAAAAATGCTATCTTTTCTATTTTATCATTTGGTGATGCAAATGAGATGGTTAAAGAACTAAATTATAATACTTCTAATGTCTTATTTTCACAAGTTGTACCAAGCTACAATAATAATAAAATAAAAGTAGTTCAAGAATATCAAAGATTAATGAGCAAGTATTATCCAAATGAATCCTTAGGATTTATCTCCTTAGAGTCTTTTTTAGTAGCAAAAACTATTGTAAATGCTTTAAATAATATTGATGGAAATATTACAAGAGAAAACTTCTTAGAAAAAATTAAAACTCTATCTTCTACTCAATTAAATGGAATTCACACTACTTATAAAAATACACAACTTCTAAATAAGGTATATTTATTTGAATACAAAAATAATGATTTTAAAGAAATTTATTAATGTTTATTAAAAAAATATTTTATTTTTTAAATAAAATACCATTTTCATTAAAAACATCAATACTGATTTTTATTATTGCAGGAGGAATGATATGTATAATTATTTTATCTCAAATTTCTATTTATGCTTTAAAAAATGATTTTGATATTTTATTTGAAAAAAGAACAAAACCCATTATACAAATTGAAACAATCAAAGATATCTACAAGATAAATATATTTGATACTTTATACGATATCCAAAATAAAAATTTAACCTTAAAACAATCAAAAGTTGTGATATCCTTAGGTCAACAACTAATAAAAAAAAATTGGTTAAAATATCAAACAACAAATAAAAGTTCTAAATACAAATCATCACAAATTAGTAAAAGTATAAAATATATATTTGGTTTGAAGAAACATCAAACTAATGTAATAGTGCAAATAAATAATATAAAAACTATCAATACAAAAATGCTTGAAATTAATGTACACATAAATAAAATCATTAATTATCTCAAACAAGATGATTTTATAAGAGCAACTAAATTAATTAATCAAATATATTTCAAAATAAATTCTATTAATATTTATCTTACTAATTTAACAACTTATGATTTAGATATGGCAATAATAGAAAAAAATGAAACACAAAAAATATTTAATTCTTTAGTTATGATTTTAAATATATCAATTATTTTTGTATTTTTATTTTCTATAATATTATCAATGATAATTATTCATAATTTCAGAGTTCTTCATTTTGACCTTAAAGTTGCAGTTAAAGAAAAAACAAAAGAATTATTAGAAATAAATGATTATCTTCAAATTAAAATATCAAAAGAAGTTCAACAAAATAGAAAAAAAGATTTAATTATGTTTCAACAAGCAAGATTAGCATCTTTAGGAGAAATGATAGCAAATATTGCTCATCAATGGAGGCAACCTTTAGGATCTTTGATGATGATTATTCAAGGTATTCAAAGTAAAATGCAGTTGAAAAAATTAAGTGAAGATTATGTAAATAAAAAAGTAGAAGATGCTCTTTTATTAGGCAATAATATGTCTGAAACTCTTGATGATTTTCAAAACTTTTTTAAACCAAATAAAGACAAATCAGTATTTAATTTAAAACAATGCCTAGAAGATTCTTTTGAATTATCAAAATATTTTTTAGAACAAGAAAAAATTCATATTTCATTAAATATAATTGATGATGTAGAAATTTATGGATTTAATAATGAACTCTCACATGTTTTTTTAAATTTTATAAGTAATTCAAAAGATGCACTAAAAAATAAAACAAATAAAAAAGTTATCGAAATAATAGTTAAAAAAACAAAAGATAAAATAAAAATTAATATTTTTGATAATGGTGGGGGGATAAAAGAAGAAGCATTAAGTCATATTTTTGAGCCATATTATACAACTAAGTATAAAAGTGACGGTATAGGACTTGGTTTATATATGTCTAAGCAAATTATTGAAAAACATATGAATGGAAGTATTACTTGTAAGAATATTTATTATAAAATAAACAAAGGCAAATCTGAAAATTGTAGTTTGTTTATAATAAGCATACCATATTACCAAGGACATCAATGATAGCTAAAAATCTTAATATTCTAAATAATTTTAATATCTTATATTTAGAAGATGATAAATCTTTATTAATTCATACAAAAGATATTTTAGATGATTTTTTTAAAAATGTTTTTGCAGTTCAAAATTGTAAAGATGCTATGACAATAATAGAAAATGAAAAAATTGATGTCATAATATCTGACATATTATTAGAAAATGAAAATGGAATTGATTTTCTTAGACTTTTAAAAAGTAATGATATATTAATTCCTAGTATCTTAACAACTGCACATACAGATACTAAGTATTTACTAGATGCCATTAAATTAAAAGTTGAAAATTATATTATCAAACCTATTAATATAAAAGAATTACTTGATAGTTTATATGATATTTTGCTTCCAATTATACAAGATAAAGAAATTAAGAAAAGCTCAAATATTATAAAAACAATTTCTGCTATTACAAATAGTAAGCAAGTAGAAGTTATAAAATATATCATCTCAAACTTAGATGAAAAAAATGAACTACTTTCATCTTATAGTGAGATTATGTCTAATATTCCTATTTCTAAACCTACTTTAATAAAACTCTTTAGACAATTAGCTTCTCAAAAGATTTTATTAAAGATATCTCATAAAAAATATAAATTTAATGAAAAAGTATTAAATATCGTGTAATTTTATTTTTTATCTAAATATTGAGAAATACTTACAAAATCATCAATATCTTTTGGCTTACTTTTGATGATATCAGCTATGCTTTTTACTCCCATTGATAATAAATACTCTAAATTAGAATCAAAAGTGGCTTCTTCTATTATATAAATATTATCTTTGTGAACTTCAAACATATATCCACCATTTGGTATAGGAGTCATTGAAAGTGTTACTGTGTAATGGTCTTTTATTATAGATTCTTTAGTTGAATACATTAGACCTATATTATAGCCTTGTGAAGCAAAACCACGAATTAAAACAACTAGTACTTTTTGTTCACCAGATTTTGAAGTATTAAAAATATTAATTAACTCTTTTACAGTTTCATATCCAGGAATTTTAGCATATATTTTTTGTATAAAATTACCTAATTTTGTCTCAACAAAAATACCAATCACATAAGCAATAAATGCTAATATTACAACACCAACTATAGTCCATAAGAATGGATAATTCTGTGGATTTATTCCAATTATCTGAAATAACTGTCCCGTCATTGCATCTATTTTATCGTAAATCCATAATACTATTAGCGTAACTGCAACTATTGGGGCCAACCAAAAAAGTCCATTAAATATGACTTTAATAAAATGATCTTTTCCATACAATAAAAATTTTTTAATTTTATCTAACATTTGATACCTTTGTAAAATAATATCTTAACTAAAACAATATTAATTTATATTGTATCTAATTTAAAGTTAGCACTTTTATCAAGAGATTTAAACTTTAGTTTTAAGATAATAACTTTTAGTATCAAAAAAGCTAATAAAAAAGATATGATAGAAATACAAGCACCCATGATAAAAACAAAAGAATGAGACTTATGCAAATACTTCTTTTGTATAATCTTTAGTAAGATAATGAAGAAGTGCCTTTTCATCATTTTTTAGTTTTACATACTTTTCTTTTAATTTTGTAGTTTCGTATATGATTTCATCTATGTGTTTATAATATTCTGTTTGTCTTAAATCACTCCAAGCTAAAGGGTCGTGTATATAATTTTTTATATTTTGATGTTTGTCTTCTAAATAATTAAAAAAATCTTCACTTGATATTTTATTATGTTTACTTGCATATTGTAGCTTTTTATGAATGTCAAATGCATCTTCTCTTTTTGAAAGTTCTCTTTCATATTCAGGTGAAGTTTGAAAACCATTTTTTGCATAAATTGCAATGACAGGTAGTAAAACATTTTTATCAAATTCAGAAAAAACATCTTTGAATTTTATAAACATACTAGCTTGTATATCACTTTTCAACTCTTTTTGTGCATAAGATTTATTATTAGATAATTGATATTCAAATAATAGTTTGTTTAATGCTTCATCTTTAAATTCATTTGCATTATTTCTTAAAGCCATTGCATTAGACCATTGTAATCTATCATTTTTATAAGAAAATAAACTATTGATATCTGTATTTGTCAGTTTTTTGTATTCATCATAAGTAATATCTTCAGGAGCTAATGCTTTGCTTATAGTAAAATCACTAGCTACTGTTTTGGTATGATTTGTTTTTATATTATTAACTAGTGAGCTACTTGCAAATTCAATCACAATCAAATATATAATTCTTAATAGTAACTATTTTAAGCTTTAAAAAAATAGTTATTATTTCTAACTTGCATAATTTACAATATATTTACCAAATTTATTAAAAAATCACATTTTTTCTCCATTCCTTATGGTTAAATTGTAAAATTCAGTATTTTTATATAAATTTCTATCAATGGTCATGTAATAAGTTTTAAACTTTGATGTATACAAATAGATAAAATTCCAAATGCTAAAACGCAAGCTACCTTATTTGCCCCTTGATAGTATATTTTATCACATCCAAAGTCATCTTTTAAGTATTTATTTACTCGCTCTACCATACTTCTTTGCTTGTAGTGATGTTTATCTGATGCTTGAGTCAAATTTAAATATTCAAATTTTTCTTTTTCCTCTTTTGCTAAAGCTATTTTTTCTTTTAGCACTTTAGAGTTTTTAGGATTTATATCTATGATTGGTTTATGATTTAACTCTTCAGAATACTCTGCAATAATATCACTATCATATCCAGCATCAAGTAAATCATGAAGATACATTACTCTTTTGCTAGTTTCATTTATAAGTGGAAGTGCTACAGAACTATCATGAACATTTGCACCACTATAAAATGCAACTACTGGTATATCTCCATCAACAACACTAATATGAAGTTTACCACCTATCCAAACTTCTCTATTACCTTTTGAATTTTGTTTAATACCAACTCCACATGATGTTGATACAAGTGATAACATATCATTAGTAGTTTTCATATCTTTTTGAAGTTCAAGAATCTTTGGTTTTATAGCTTCTCTTTTCTCACCTTTTTTAGGTCTTCCAACCTTATTTTTTGCTTTCTCTTTTTTCTCAACTTTTACAGGTTTTTCCCTAAGTGGTATTTTTGTAGCATCACTTGCATTGTACATAAATATAGTATCTGACAAATACTCTTCTATGAATTTTTGATGAGTTTTCTCAGCTATTTTCATATCACTAAGTTGTTCAAACACTCTACTAAATTTAGATTCACTAGGAATATCTATTTTATATCTCCATCCACATAATACTCGCAATATTCTATCCCTATGCAGTCTATGAATTAAATCTCTTGTTGTTTGTATATTATAAACTGATTTAGCAATAAATGCCCTTGCTATTTCTTCTCTATCTTTTGGAGTGTTTGTAATTGTTACAATTGTAACATGCTTTTCTATTTGGGCAAAATCTAATATTTTTATTAATTTTTCTTCTTTAGTGCTTAGTGTTCCTAGTTGTTCTTTTATCTCAGGAAATAAACAATTTTCATGGTTTATAATCCTAAGCCACATTTTTGAAAGATTTGAAGATAATTTTGGTATAATATTTTTCATAAGTTGAATCTCTTTTCTGTTAAATTTTAGGATATAAAATTATAACTTATTTGAAATTTGATTCAACTTTTTTTACAAATAAAAACCTAAATTATGAACTTATTTGCTAATTTGCAAGTGGCTCTAGTGTATAGTTTATATTTGTCGTTGAGTTTATCATCATGGTAAATTCCTCATATTTTATACTTTATAATAATTTTATCATATATTAAGTTAAAGAAGTGGAATTAAAAATACTCAATAAATATTCAATTTTATTTCTTGACATATAATTATAATGCCATTATAATGACATTTTAAATTAAACTGGAAATAAAAACATAAGAAATATTGGAAAGAATAAGTAAAAAACTTTAAGTAACGTTTTATTGATAGAGCTTAGTAAATTAGAATTAAAGCTAAAATAGATGATATAATCGAACAATTAAAAAAATGAAATCATCTAAATACAAGTATATTAAGTAAATATTTTCCTTGATTTTAATAATTTAGCAAAAGATATTTAAGCCTAAGATTCTAATAGCTACTTAGAAAAAAACTAAGTCTTAAATATAGTCTCAAAACCTTGTTTAGGTTCTTTTGGTATTAAAAAAGCTAATAAAAAAGATATGACAGCAATACAAGCTCCAATAATAAAAACCAAAGAATGAGACTGTAACCAAATAAGTCCTAAGATAAAGGGTAAAAATACAGCAGCTATATGATTAATAGTAAAAGAAACAGCACTAGCACTTGCTATATCTTTGGGGTCTGCTATTTTTTGGAAGTATGTTTTTAGTGCAATTGCCATGGCAAATAATAAATGATCAAGGATATATAAAATAAAAGCTATATATATATTTTGAACAAAAGCATAAGAAATAAAAATAAAAATCAAACCCAAATACTCAAACTTTAAAGTTAATCTCTCTCCAAATATGCTGATAAATTTTCCTATTTTAGGAGCTAAGAATATATTTAAAATAGAATTAACAAATAATAGGATTACCATATTGTGAATATCTACTCCAAATTTTTCAACTAGTAAAAAACCTGCAAACACTACAAATATCTGTCTTCTAGCCCCTGCAAAAAAAGTAAGTACATAAAATAGCCAGTATTCTTTTTTAAGTCTTAATTTTTTATCTTGAATTACAGTTTCTTTAAAATGACTAAATAAATACCAAGCAAAAAGTCCTATAATAAAAGATGTTCCACCAAAGATTAAATATACATACTTGTATGAAAGATTTAAATAATTCATCAAAATATAAATCAACACAAATACACACAAACCTGTAAAAGATTTTATAGCTGATAACTTTCCTAAAACAATAGGAGCTTTTTTCTTATCAATCCATTGTAAAGATAAGGACTGATTTAGTGTTTCTAAATAATGAAAGCCCAAAGACATAATAATAGTCGTAATATATAAACCTAAGACAGATGGAAAATAGCCACTTAAAGCAGTTCCAAGTCCAAGAGTTAAAATAGATATATATACTAGTTTTTGTTGGGCTACAAATACAAGTACTAAGATGACACTAAAAGCTAAAAACCCTGGTATTTCTCTTAAGCTTTGCAGTATTCCTATTTGACTTCCATCAAAAGACGCAACTTCTATTGTAAAGTTATTTAACAAACTCATCCAAGCAGAAAATGAGATAACCATAGAAATACTCATAATATACAAAAGAGCTTCTTTTGAAGTGAATATTTTATTAAAAAAAGTTTTTTTCATATAATTTCCGTTTAATTAAAGTTGATATTTTTAAGTTTAAAATAGCTAATAAAGCCTTAAATAGTTATAATGGATTTTTAAAAATATATTTTATTCTAAGGAAAACAATGAGCATTATAGAACTTTTTCAAAAATTATTAAGATTTAAATCTGTTACACCACATGATGATGGGGCATTTTTATTTATAGAAAAATATTTAGGAGATGAATGGACTTGTATCAATATAGATAGGCATGATACTAAAAATAGATTTTATTATAAAAAATTCAATGATAAAAAACAACACTTATGTTTTGATGGACATATTGATGTCGTACCTGCTGGAGAGGGTTGGGAAGTAGATCCATACGAAGCAAATATAAAAGATGGGGTAATAATAGCAAGGGGAGCGCAAGACATGAAAAGTGGAGTTGCTGCTTTTTTATATGCTTGTAAACACGCAAAAGTATTTGATGGTACTTTAAGTATATTACTAACTTCAGATGAAGAAGGTAATGCCTCAAATGGTACGATTAAAGCTTTAGAGCATTTAAAACAAATTGATTTTGTACCAAATTATGCCATAGTTGCAGAACCTACTTGTGAAAAAATCTTCGGAGATGCTATAAAAATCGGACGGCGTGGCAGTATAAATGGCTACTTGCATATTCAAGGTAAACAAGGACACGCAGCTTATCCTGAAAAAACAATAAATCCTATACATCAAATCTCTTGTATTTTAAAAAATATAGCAGGATATAAGTTTGATAATGGAGATGAGTATTTTGAAGCAAGCCAACTAATAATTACAGATATAAGAGCTGGAATGCAAGTTACTAATGTAACCCCTGATACACTTGACTTGATGTTTAATGTAAGAAACTCAACAAATACAAAACAAGAAGACATAAAAGAATTTATAAAAAAACAATTTAAAGATATAAATTATACTTTAAAGCTAACACAAGGTTCCCATCCATTTATTACTAGTAAAAACTCTAAAGTTGTATATGCCGTTCAAGATTCTATTTTAAAAGTTTTAAATATGAAAACAAAATACTCAACAGCAGGTGGGACAAGTGATGCTAGACACTTTGGTGCTTTTGGTATTGCTTCTATTGAATTTGGTGTAAGAAACGATACTATTCATTCTGTTAATGAAAAAGTAGAGATTATTGAAGTAGAACAACTAAGTGAGGTTTTTATGGATTTAATTAAAGAATTTTGACATGCTAAAAATATGCTAAAAAGATGCTAAAGATATGTTAAAACTAAGTGTTACTAAAACATTGTTTGAAAATATTTTATTACAAAAAATGAATATTTTGGAAAAGAATGTTAGCAAGTATTGGCAAAAAGAATTAATAGAAGTTGAAATAATAGATGATAAGTTACATTATAATATTAAAAAAATACCTAAAATCAATATTATAAATGGTTTAGGAAAGAACAATCCTAAGTTAGTAATAGAGTGTAAAAATATCATACATAATGCTAAGCAAAATACTTTTGAGTTTCATTTAGGAAAAATACTTGAACAAAAAAATACTTATACACAAGATTATAAAGATATATTAATTCAAGAGCTTATAAGCGAAAAAGAAGAACTTAAAGACAATATGAACCGTGATCACTTAACAGGTGTGTTTAATAGAAGAAAAATGGAAGCTGATTTATCTATGTTTATAAAACAAAATAATTCTCATAATTTAGCAGCTGTTTTTGTAGATGCTGATAGATTTAAAGGTATAAATGATAATTTTGGACATGATACAGGAGATAGAGCTTTAATATATTTAGGAAATAAATTAAAAAAACATGCAAAGCTCTTAGATGGAGAAGTTTATAGATATGGGGGAGAAGAGTTTATCATTCTTTGTTTTGTAAAAAAAGAATTAATTGTAAAAAAACTAGATATTTTAAGAATAGATATTAAATCACAAAATATTTATCATCCAACAAGAGAGATATCTATGTCTGTTAGTATGGGGGTGGCATTTTTTTATGAATGTGCATCAAAAGATGAATTGATAAAAAAAGCTGACAATGGAGTATATAAAGCAAAAGAAAACGGAAGAGATAGAATAGAATTCGGATAAGGTTAAAAAAATAAATATAATATTTATTCCTAATAACGATGTAATTTGATAATTAATATAATGAAGTATGTACATATTTAAGCTGCAGTTGATTTTTTTTAAAACTAGAAAAAGGATTAATTATGAAAAAATTATGTTTAGCAATTATGCTATTTTTTGCGAGTATTAGTTTAAATGCTGTTAGTGTTGATGCGTATAGAAATTATTTGACTATTAATGATCAATCTACATTACAGTTAATCAAAGACTATCCAGTAGAGTTGAAAAAGTTTTTAGATACTTATGACAAAGTAATTATAAAAGTAAGTAATAGTAATTGGGTTAGTACTATAAAACTTCCATCAGACCCACGAGAAGGAAGTGTAGTTAGAGTAACAAGAGATTCCAACTGGGATTTAAGAGTTTCTTTTGAGAATGTAAATACTCAATTTAATTGGAGAGAAAGTTATAAGTTTACTTTTAGAAATGGTAAATGGACACAAACTTTTGGATTTGGTAGAATCAAATAAGTAATGATGTTTGAGAACTAAATGAAAATCATTTTAGCAAATGATAAAATTACTTAACAAACTTAAATATAAGGTTTCCATAAAGAAAATGCGAAACCTTAATATTTAAATCATAAACATCTTTAAAAGACGAAAACTGCAATACATAATATTTAGTCCATTTATTTTTCAATGCAATAGATTTAAAAAGCTGATTATTTTTATCAACAAGTTTTGTTTTATTTATTTCTTTTCCGTTAAGAGTTATAGTGTAAGATTGTTTAAATATATCTTGTTCTTCTTCATCTGGTAAATAAGCACCAACTAGAAAATATTCTTTTTTTTCACTTTGAAAATCATTGCTTGTATTATTTAAATATGTTACGAAAAAAAGTGCTTTTACTTTTTCATTTAAAACAAAATCTTGTTTTTTTGTATTCTGTAAGGTATTAAAAGTTAAAGACGAATTCTTAAAAGATATAAACTTATTTGTAGGACTACATCCTCCTAAAAATAATATGATAAAAAACAGTGTATAAATAAAAAAAAATTTCATATATATTCCTATATAAATTTAAGGTGCAAGTATATACTATACATACTTTAAGATACTTTAACGAACATTTTGATAAAATCTTTCTTATGAGTAAATATAAAAGATTAATTGTAGCATTTAGTGGACCTTCAAATACTGGTAAAACAAGCCTAATTGTAAAGATATCAAATATATTACAAGATAATTCTTTTAAAGTGTGTATAACAAAGCATGACCCAAAAGATAAAGCAAGGTTTGATAGATCTGGTAAAGATAGTGATAAGTTCTCACAAACAGGTGCTGATGTATTGATTTTAAGTCCAAATAGAACAACATTGTTTAAAAAAGCTCCATCAAGTATAGATGATATTATTGGCTTATTTGGTGATTTTGACTATTTGTTAATTGAAGGTTTAAAAACATTAGAACTTCCTCGAATTTCTATTTTTAGAAATGTTCTTGATGAAACATATTTTAAAGTAAGTAATGCAATTGCTTGTGATGATACTATTAATAAAAATGAGATACCAAAAGAAATTGAAATATTAGATTTAAATAATCCTGAAAATATAATTGAATGGATAAATAAAAACGCGAAAAGAGTTTAATGAAAGATATAATAAAAGCTATACAAGAAGCTAGTATTAAAATTAAAGATTTGATTTTAATAGGAGATACTTCTAAAAGTGAAAATGAAAATTCAACAGGTGATGTTCAGTTAAAACTAGACATAGCTAGTGATATAATTATTGAAAATATATTTTCAAAACTAGATAATGTAAAAGCAATTGTTTCAGAAGAACAAGAAAATATAATAAACCTTAATGAAAATGGAAAATACTTAATAGCTTATGACCCTTTAGATGGTAGTAGTTTAGTAGATGTTAATTTATCAGTGGGTTCAATATATGGTATTTATGAAAAAGATTTTCAAGGCTGTAATATTGTTGCAAGTATTTATGTTGTTTTTGGTCCTAGAGTTGAGATGGTAATAGCTTTAGACAATAGTGTGAAAATGTATAGACTTTTAAACAATGATTTTATATATGTACAAGATATAAAATTAAATGAAAAAGGAGTATTAAATTCTCCTGGTTCAACGCAAAATTGTTGGACTTCATATCATAAAGAGATGATTGATGGTTTTTTTAATGAAGGTTATAGATTAAGATATTCAGGGGGTATGGTTCCTGATTTACATCAAATACTGTTAAAAGGTGGGGGAATATTTTCATATCCTAGTACCAGTGATAGACCAAAAGGAAAATTAAGAAATTTATTTGAAGTTTTTCCTTTCGCTTTTGTTTATGAAAAAGCAAAAGGACAAGGTGTAAATGGATTTAAAAGATTGTTAGATATTAAAACTACACATATTCATGATACAAGTGCTTGTTTTTTTGGCTCAAACACTGAGATTAACAAAGTACTTGAAACTTATAAAAAGCATGGATAAAAAAATTGGCTAAGCAAGAAGAGATAGTAAGAGATGAGTGGGAATTAGAACTTGATAAAGTTTTTGAAGAATTACAGCAATGTCAAGTATCAAATACTTTAGATTCATGTAATCCTTGTCCTAAATTTTTTGAATGTGATTTAAGACACTCTTATGTAAAAGCCGTATATGAATCTATGAGTAAAGGTTCAAGTGGTGGTTTTGAATTTTAATTATTTTAAAGGTAAAAGATGGACAAAAATTGTAAAAATGTATATATAACAACACCTATTTATTATGTAAATGATGTAGCACACATAGGACATGCTTATACTACAATAATAGCTGATATGTTAGCTAGGTATTCAAGATTAAGTGGTTCAAACACATACTTTTTAACAGGTACAGATGAACATGGACAAAAAATAGCACAAAGTGCTGTAAGTAGAAATAAAAGTCCAATGGAATATGCGACAGAAATTTCTGCAAAATTTAAAACTTTATGGGATGATTTTGACATTACTTATGATAAATTTATAAGAACAACGAATGAAGAACATAAAACAGGTGTTCAAAAAGCCTTTCTTAAAATGTATGAAAAAGGTGATATTTATAAAGGTGAATATGAAGGATACTATTGTGTGTCTTGTGAAACTTTTTTTACGCAAAAACAATTAATTGATGAACAGTTTTGTCCTGATTGTGGTAAAACAACTTCTATAGTTAAAGAAGAAAGTTATTTTTTTAAATTATCTTCTTATGAAGATAAGCTACTTAAATGGTATGAAGAAAATGAAGACTGTATTTTACCACGAGCTAAAAAAAATGAAATAATAAACTTCGTCAAAGGTGGATTAAGAGATTTATCCATATCAAGAACATCTTTTGATTGGGGAGTTAAATTGCCTGCTTGTCTTAATGAACCAAAACATGTTATGTATGTATGGTTAGATGCTTTGATGAATTATATTACAGCATTAGGTTATGGTAGTGATGAGAAGAATATGCACCAATGGCCTGCCTCTGTGCATTTAGTCGGAAAAGATATTCTAAGATTTCACGCTATTTATTGGCCTGCATTTTTAATGTCTTTAGATATGCCTCTTCCAAAACATATAGCAGCTCACGGTTGGTGGACAAGAGATGGTGCGAAAATGTCTAAATCAAAAGGCAATGTAATAGATCCAAAAGAAGTAGCAAATGCTTATGGTTTAGATGCTTTTAGATACTTTTTATTAAGAGAAGTTCCTTTTGGTCAAGATGGTGACTTTTCACAAAAAGCATTAATAGATAGAATTAATTCAGACTTAGGAAATGACTTAGGAAATTTATTAAATAGAATTATTGGAATGAGTGGTAAATATTTTGATTTTTATGTAAGCTCTAAAGATGTTCTTAAATACCATTCAAAAGAATTAGAACAAGTAAATGATATCTTAGAAAATGTTGAAGAATATATTTATAAAATGCAAATAAATAGATTTTTAGAAGATATATGGAAAGTTTTAAGCATAGCAAATAAAGCAATAGGGGATTATACTCCTTGGAATTTAATGAAAGAAGACAAACAAGATGAAGCTATGGCACTTGTTGCTTTGATTACAAATATTATGGCAAAAGTAGCTTTATTACTACATTGTGTTATGCCTGAGAAGACTTCTAAAATAGCACAGTGTATTGGAATGCAAATTAACACACAAACCTATGAGTGTATTTTAAAACAAAATGAATTACTTAAAGATATACGCATTACAAAAGTAGAAGCCTTATTTCCAAGGATTGAAAAAGTTTTATTAGAAGAAGCTCCCAATATGATAGTTAACGAAGAAGAAAAAAAACAAAGCACTAAAAAAGCTTGCGTAGATGATAATGAAGACGAAGACGATAATTTAATTAGTATTGATAAATTTTTTGAAACTTCATTAAAAATAGGCACCATCATTGAAGCTAGTGAAATTCCAAAATCTAAAAAATTGTTAAAATTACAAGTTGATTTAGGTGAAAAAAATACTAGACAAATTCTAGCAGGAATTAAAGAGTTTTATAGTGTTGAGGACTTAGTAGGCACACAAGTTTGTATTGTTGCGAATTTAAAACCTGCTAAGTTAATGGGAATGATAAGTGAGGGTATGCTTTTAGCTGCAAGAGATGAAAATGGTTTACACCTAATTAGACCAGAGAAAAACAAAACAATAGGTACAAATATAAGCTAATGAATATCAGCTCCTTAGTTGATATTCTTGATGGGATAATAATAAATAAGCCATCAATATCATTTATTTATAGTATTAAAACAAATCCTTCAAAAGTTAAACAAGGTGATCTTTTTATTGCAAGTGATATAAAAGATATTCAATTAGCTGTTAATAATGGTGCTTTTGCGATTATCTTTGATAAAGATACTAGTATTATAGATGATGAGATTGCTTGGGTTAAAGTTTCTTGTATCAAAGAAGCTATTATAAAAATAATTAGATATAAATTATCATATTTAGATATTCAAGTTTATTATTGTGATTTTGTATCTTATGATTATTTAAAATTATTTGTAAAAAATGACAAAAAATATATAGATGTCACTCCAAAAAACTTAAAGTATTTTGTAAGTAAAGTTGATGATATCACAAAAAATAATATTCTTTTTTCTTGTGATGAAGGTTCGCTTAATAAGATTTATCCAAGTTATAAATTATTTAATAAGAAAGTACATAAAACTACAAACTTTACAAAACATTCTATTTTTGAAACTTCTTTTTGTTTTGAAAACGAATATTTTAATAGATATAAAGTATCACAACTTTATTTAAATTCTTTTTTAGAGGTATATGTTTTTTTAGAAAAAAGAATTGATACGAATAAGTTAAAATATTTTATTCATTTACAGCCTATATTTATAGATAAATATGCGAATAATGTGGATTTTGGTAAAACAAACAAGCTAATATTAGTACAAGAAAATATCTCTTTAATAAAAAAAGAATTTGCCTATTTAAAAGAATCATTTAAATATGGAAAAGTCGTTTGTTTTGTAAAAGAAGATATAAGTCTTGATAAACAAGAAATACATTTAACAAAAGACGCAGATATTAAAAAGCACCTAAAACAAGATTTTAATCTTGCTTATTTCGCAGGTTTTGCACTTGATGAAATTCAAACTATAATCTCGCATAAAGAAAATACTTTAAATCTATTTTAAGATATTTGCTCATTAAAAAGATATTGATGATCGCTTGGTAAACTCTCATATAATTTTTTTGCTAATTCTTGTATTTCCCAAAGTGCAGATTTTGACGTTCTTAGACTTAAAAAGTTTTGTAAACTCCTTGCATTTATACTCCAAGTTAATGAAGTTTTATATGATTCAGGAAGACAGTATTTAGCAAGGTCATTTGCTATGTTTTTTTGTAAAACTTGTCTTAAGTTTTCTAAAGCTTTTATCGACATTTCATTTACTAATTCATTTGATGTTAATACAAGATATTTACTAGCTTTTTCTAAATTAGAAATATCAAAAGCTTCTTCGTCTTTTAATTCTTTTAAAGTATATCTTGTTGATTTTACAGATAAACTAGCTATTCTATGTCGTGCTAATTCTTGAAGTAATGCTCTTGAAATACCTTCAATAAAAAATGTATAACTTAGATGTTCTAAAGTTGAAGCATGTTTAAACTTATTTCCCACTCTATTTATTAGTTCTTTATCTTTCTCTCCACCATCATCACTTTTGTCATATGATTGCCAACAAGTTCTAATCGCATAAGCACACACTTCTAGTGAAGTATTTTGCATTAGTGTTATTTTCATTTTATGCCTTATCTTTAATTTGCCTATTACTTATATCTTTATTTATCTTTTTGCTTATCTTTTTGATATACCTGTTAAAGCTTTGTGTATAAATGTAGGAAATACAAAAGAAGCTAAGTGAAGCTCAGATGAATAATAATTTAAATCATCTAATAAATCAGATCTTTGTAAGATTATATCTGCTGTTGGATGATATTTTTTTGAAGCTATTATTGAAGTTTTATGTCCAAATCTAAATGGCATAGATATCCAAAATTTTGATCCAGCTAATAATAAATCATCTTTTAATTGTTGTTCATTTTGTGAAAAGCTTTTACTTGCAAAAGTAATTAAACCATCGTTTTTTAAAATTCTTGAAATATTAGCTAATATTTGTTCATCTAATGCGATATTTGTTAGTATTATTATGTCTATATCTTTTTCATTTTTTGAATGTAATAAATCCAAATTTCCAAATTCTATATCTTTAATATGGCAAGAGTGTTTAAGTGCTTGTTCTTTCATATCATCATTATTATCACCTATGATTAACACTTTTGAAGGCTCTTTATGTGTGCATAAAGGAAGATGAATCATCATTTCATTAAAAGCTGTATTATCGTTCATATATTTTGTCCTTAAAATTTATAAATGTTTTGTTATAATAGCGAAAAATTGTTAAAAATAGTTTGTAAAAAGGTAATAAATGGATTTAGTCAATTATAAAGATGCAGGAGTTGATATAGACGCTGGAAATGAATTTGTCGAGAAGATAAAACCACATGTACAATCAACTATATTACCAGGTGTATTAGGTGGAATTGGTTCTTTTGCAGGTGCATTTGAACTGCCTACTTCTTATAAAAAACCAGTACTTTTAGCTGGAACTGATGGTGTTGGTACAAAATTAAAAATAGCAATAGATGCAAAAATATTTGATAGTGTTGGTATAGATTTAGTTGCCATGTGTGTAAATGACCTTTTATGTAATTTTGGTGAGCCATTATTTTTCTTAGATTATTATGCAAGTGCTTCTTTAAACGTAGATGAAGCAAGTGATGTTATAAAAGGAATTGCAAAAGCTTGTATTTTAAGCCAATGCTCACTAATAGGTGGGGAAACAGCTGAAATGCCAGATATGTATAAAAAAGGCGATTTTGATTTAGCTGGTTTTTGTGTTGGAATTGCTGAAAAAGATGAATTAAATAGAATTGAAAAAGTAAAAGAAGGTGATATCTTATTAGCATTACCATCTTCAGGAATACATTCAAATGGTTTTTCTTTAGTAAGAAAACTATTATTTGATAAATTAAATATGTCTTTAGATGATGATTTTGAAGGACAAAAATTAAAGAATGTTTTACTAGAACCTACACGAATTTATGTAAAAGAATTCAAAGAAAATAAACATCTTATAAATGCTTTAGCTCATATTACAGGAGGAGGTATTACTGAGAATTTACCTCGTGTTTTGCCTTCTCATTTAAAAGCAGTGGTAAAAAGAGATTTAATTGATGTTTTACCTATATTTAAATTTATGAGTAATTATGTAGCAATAGAAGAAATGTACAGAACCTTTAATATGGGTGTAGGTATGGTTTTAGTTGTAGACTCATTAAAAGTAGATGAAGTATTAAAAAATACTGATGCTTATGTTATTGGTAGTGTTGAGAATGGTTTAAAAGGTGTTGAGTTTATATAAAAGTACTTATGAGTAAAGATAATATAAAATTTAGCAAATACTTTAGCTCTTGGTTATATAATGAAAATTCATACTATGCAAACTACAAAGAAATAGGAAAAGATGGAGACTTTTATACAAGTGTTTCTGTTTCTTCTTTTTTTGGTGGAAGTATTGCTAAAAAAATAATTTCTAGTATTGAAGATGGTTTTTTAGATAAACACACGACAATTGTAGAAATAGGTGCCCATCATGGCTATTTACTAGCAGATATAATACAGTTTATATATACTTTAAAACCTAAATTATTAGATACTTTAAGTTTTGTCATTATTGAAAAATTTGATAACTTACAAAAACAACAAAAACAATATTTAAAAACATCTTTTGATGATAAAATCAAACTTAATTTTTATAAAAATTTACAAGAACTTAAACTTGATAATGCTTTTGTACTAGCAAATGAGATATTTGATTCATTTGCTTGTGAGTTAGTTTATACAAATAAAAACAATATTTTAGAAATGGCTTATGTAAACAATCATAAAATTAAATTTGAAAAATGTTTAGATGAAGATATTATAAATCATTGTGAAAAATACAAAATCACAAAAGGTGAAGTTTGTTTGAATTATCTTGATTTTATACAAACATTATGTAAAAGTGTAAAAAGATTTGAATTTTTAAGTTTTGATTATGGCGATAATTATGCTAGAAATGATTTTTCAACAAGAATATATAATAAGCATAAAGTTTATAATATATTTGAAAAAAATATAGATTTAAAAAAACTATTTGCACTTAGTGATATAACTTATGATGTGAATTTTAAGCACCTAATAGACATTTTTAAACAACACAATTGTGATGATATAGTTTACTGCACACAAAATAAAACTTTAATATCTTATGGCATTATTGATTTATTAGAAATATTAAAAAATAATACAAGTCATATAATATATTTAAAAGAAGTGCAAAAAGTTAAAACATTGCTTGAGTCATCTGGTATGGGAGATAGGTTTAAAAGTATAAATGTACGAAAACATTAGTTATACTTAGAGCTTTATTGAAGTAATTATTTACTACAATTATATAAAAATAATCAAGGATAAAATAATGAATATTACTAAACAAGTTACATTTATAGCAAAACAAGATTGTATACAAGAATTAAAAGATTTATTAAAAACTATGGTTCAAGCTTCAAAAGATGAAGAAGGTTGTTTATTATATGATATTTTTCAAGTAAGGAATGAACCTACAAAGTTTATAGTTGTAGAGTCGTGGTTAAATGAAGAAGCTTTAGACGGACATAAGAATTCAGAACATTATAAATATTATAAGAAAAACTTTGAAGTTTTTTGTGAAGATAAAAGTTCATATGAACTTGAAACACTATAATAAATTATGAAAAATTTATGGAATGATGTTGAAGCCAAAAAATATTCAACGGCTTTACAATTAAGAGTATATACTTCAAATCTCTTAGGTAGCTGTTCTGATTTAGTTTTACATGGAGGGGGAAATACTTCTGTTAAAATCAATATTAGTAATGTGGATATTTTATATGTTAAAGGAAGTGGTTGGGATTTATCTTCCATAAAAGAAGAAGGATTTGCACCTGTAGCGTTAAATGTACTTTTAAAAATGGCACAAGAAGAAACTCTAAGCGATAAAGATATGGTTCATGAACAAAAACAAGCTATGATTAATAAAAATGCTCCTAACCCTTCTGTTGAAGCTATCTTACATGCCATTATTCCTTTTAAATATGTGGATCACACTCATGCCGACTCCATAGTAACTATTTCAAATACAAAAAAAGGCAAAGAATATATTCAAAAAATATTTCCAAATTTTTTAATCATTCCTTATGTAATGCCAGGCTTTATATTGGCAAAAACAGTATATGAATATACAAAAGATTTTAACTGGTTAAAATGTGAGGGCATTATATTGCTAAATCATGGTATTTTTACCTTTGATGATGATGCAAAAAAATCTTATGATAAAATGATTAATGCAGTTACAAAAGCAGAACTATTTTTAAAACAAAATACAAGCTTGGAAATCAGTGAAAAGACAGACAAACTAAATTTTGATTTTATTAAACTTAAAATATTAGTAGAAAAAGAAAAAAATCATGAAATAGTTTTAAAAATAAATCAAAGTCCTTTAGCAGTTCATTATGCTTCACAAGAAAATCTAATGATAAATGCTACAAAAGGTCTTTTAACCCCTGAGCATATAATTAGAACAAAAAGAAACCCTTTAATTTTAGAAAACGGTAATATACAAGTTGCTTTAAAAAACTATATACAAGATTATAAAAAATACTTTGAAGCATTTAAAAAAGATGAGATTTGTTTAAACCCTGCACCAAATTATGCAGTAATTAAAAATGTAGGAATTGTTTGTTTTGGAAAAAATGAAAAAGAAGCAAGTATCATAAATGATATAGTATCTCACACGATAAAGGCTGTTCTACTTTCAAAAGATTTAGGAGGGTATACTTCAATATGTCTAAAAGATTCTTTTGAAATGGAATATTGGGAATTAGAACAAATGAAATTAAAAAAAATATGAAATATCTTTTAAGCATAGATGCAGGAACAGGAAGCATTCGAGCTATAATTTTTGATACTTTAGGTAAGCAAATATCAATGGAGCAAAAAGAATGGACTCATTTAGCAGAATATGATGTTGATGGCTCCATGAATTTTGACTTTGTTAAGAATTTTACCTTACTTATATTTTGTATTAAAGAGGCTATAAAAAAAGCAAACATAAATCCAAATGATATTTTAGCTCTAAGTTCTTCTAGCATGAGAGAAGGTATAGTTTTATATGATAAAGATAATAAAGAATTATGGGCAGTTGCCAATGTAGATTCACGAGCAGGAAAAGAAGTAAAATACTTAAAAGAAAACTTTAAAAATTTTGAAAAAAATGCATATAAAAGTTCTGGACAAACATTTGCCTTAGGTGCAGTTCCAAGACTTTTATGGCTTAAGAATAACAATAGTGATATATATAAAAAAGTCAAAAAAATATCTATGTTATCTGATTGGATTTTATTTAAATTATCAGGAATTATCGCAAGTGACCCAAGTAATGCAGGTACGAGTGGTATTTTTAATCTTCAAAAAAGAACTTGGGATAAAGAAATGCTTAGTACCGTTGGATTAAATGAAAACATTTGTCCCTTATGTGTGGAAACTGGAAGCACAATAGGAAATGTTACAAAAGAAGCTTCACTTTTAACAAGTTTATCTATTAATACAAAAGTAGTTATGGGTGGTGGAGATGTTCAATTAGGAACACTTGGCTTAGGTATTGTAAAAGAATCGCAATTAGCCATTTTAGGAGGTTCTTTTTGGCAACAAATTGTCAATATAAAAAAAGATACAATGAACCCCAAAAATATGAAAATAAGAATTAACCCTCATGTAATATCTGATTTATCACAAGCTGAAGGTATAACATTCTTTTCGGGACTTGTTTTAAGATGGTTTGTTAATAATTTTTGCTGCCAAGAAAAACAAGAAGCTAGCAAGAAAAATATAAGTGTGTATGAACTTTTAGATGAAAAAGCAAAACATATTCCTATTGGTTCAAATGGTATTATTCCTATTTTTTCAGATTCTATGAAATATGATAAATGGTACCATGCAAGTCCTAGTTTTTTAAACTTATCTTTGGATGAAAATGTAGATAATAAAATATCCATGTACCGTTGTTTATTAGAAAATGCTTGTATAGTATCTGCTATTAATCTTGAAAAAATACAAAAATTTACAAATATCAAAATAGATGAAATAGTATTTGCAGGAGGAGCTAGCAAAAGTAGCTTGTGGGCGCAGATACTTTGCGATGTAATGGGATGTAAAATAAAAATACCAAAGATAACAGAAGCTACTTCCCTTGGAGCGATGATTGGTGCAGGAGTTGGAGCTGGTATTTATACTTCTTTACAAGAAGCTTCATCTAAGTTAATAGTATGGGATAAAGAATATTATCCAAATAGTAAAAATGCTTTATTGTATAAAAGTATAAAATCAAAATGGAAAAAGATATATAAAACACAACTAAAACTTGTAGATAAAAACTTAACAAAATCTATGTGGAAAGCAGCTGGTTTATAAAGTAAGATGAAAGTCTAAATAAAAAATCTAAATAAAAAATCTAAATAAAAAGTTAAAATAAAAAATTTAATAAAATGGAAAAAAATGAATAAAATAAATAAGATAGAGATATACAGTGATGGAGCTTGTTTAAATAACCCTGGAAAAGCAGGAAGTGGTTTAAGCATGTATATAAATGATGATAATCCTATACTTTTACATGGACAATATGTAAAAGAAGGTACTAATAATATAGCTGAATTAAATGCTTTATATAAAGCTCTTCTCCTTGCACAAGAATATAAGGGTGCAAATATTACTATTTTTTCAGATTCAAGATACAGTATTGATTGTATTAGTAAATGGGCATATTCTTGGAAAAGTAAAGCATGGACAAAAAAAGGTGGAGAAATAAAAAACTTAAATATCATCAAAAAAGCACATGAACTTTATGATGACATTAAAGATGAGATTGATTTAAAACATGTAAAAGCTCATTGTGGTATTGAAGGTAATGAATTAGCAGATCGTATGGCGATGATAGCTATAAAATCACAAAATAAAGAGTATAAAGAATATGTATATAAAGATATAAAAGAAGTTCTTCAATTAAGAGTTGGCTAATGTTTTAGATTTTAAAAGAATATAGATATTTGAAAAATTAGTGAGCTTAAACTTTCACTTCCAAAGCAAGTTTTACTGCTTTAAGTGCATGTATTTTTGTTGTATCATACAGCTTAATACTTGTATCTTCATCTTTAACTAAAGTACAAATTTCAGTACATCCAAGGACAATAGCTTGAACTCCAGATTTTACTAATTTATCCATAATTTTTAGAAATTTATTCCTTGAGCTATCTTTAATAATTCCCAAACATAATTCTTCATAAATTATCTTATGAATAATATCTATATCTTTTTCATTTGGTACAATTACTTCAATATTAAATTTATCAAAAATTCTACTTTTATAAAATTCTTCTCTCATAGTAAAAGCAGTTCCTAAGAGTCCAACTTTAGTTACTTTGTCATCTTGTAATACATTTGCTGTTGCATCTGCTATATGAATGATAGGAATATTAATATTTTTTTTAATTAAAGGATAAACTTTATGCATAGTATTTGTGCATATTAGTAAGAAATCTGCACCAGCTTTTTGTATATTTAAAGCAGCCAAAATTAAAATATTAGCTGCTTCATCCCACTTATTAGATTTTTGTAATAATTCTATTTCTTCAAAATCAACACTATACAAAACTATTTTTGCACTATGCAAGGAAGATAATTCTTTATTTACAGCCTTATTTATTTCTTTGTAATAAAGTAATGTACTCTCCCAAGACATACCACCTAATAAACCTATTGTTTTCATTATTTAAAATTTAAAATTTAAAATTTAAAATTTATTTTTATCAACTTCTTCAACCATTTTAGTGGCTATTTCATTAGTAGTTCTAGCAATTTCTTGTGTTTCATTAGCTATTGAAGCATTGTTTTGTGTTTGTTGATCTAGTCTACTAACAGTATCATTAATCTGTTCAATACCTTCTCTTTGTTCTTTTGATGCAATAGCTACATCTTTTATATTATTTATTGTTTCTTGAATATGTGTATTTAATTGAGTATAACCATTTATCATATTATTTGCTATATCTTTACTATGGCTTGCTTTTAATGTAGCATTTTCTACTAATTCTTTTATCTCTTTTGCAGCATCAGAACTTCTTGATGCCAAATTTCTTACTTCTTGAGCAACAACTGCAAAACCTTTTCCTGCTTCACCTGCTGTGGCAGCTTCTACTGCTGCATTTAAAGAAAGTATATTTGTTTGAAATGCTATTTGATCAATTATTCCAATAGACTCATTTATAGATACAACTTGTTCATTTAACACATCCATAGATACAGCCGTATCTTGTGCAAGCTTTTCACCTTGTTTTGCAGATTCTATAACTTTATTTGAAAGATTTGTCATATTTTCTATACTTGAAGTATTATTTATAATTGTAGATGTTATTTCTTCTAAAGCTGCGGCTGTTTCTTCTAAAGAAGCAGCCGTTTCATTTGAACCTTTATTTAAATTATCCACATTAGCAAGTAAAGACTCAGCACTTTTTTCTAAATTTACTCCATTATTCTTACTATCTTCTAAAAGATTACTAATTGTATTTCCAACAACATTTGTATTATTACAAAGTTCTAAAATCTCACCCTCAACATTATCAACATTAACTCTTGGAAGATAATTATTTGATGAATAAGCACCAAGGACTTCTAAGATATTATGAATATTTTTATTTAAGTTTTGAAGCATTTCGTTAATTACATTTTTTAGATTATTCAATGATTCATTACTTGTATTAGCTTGGATGACATTATCTAAATAACCTAGTTTAATTTTGTTTGCAACAGATGTTGCATCTTTGATTAAAGCTTTATCTTCTTCTATTAACTTTTGTGTATTTTTTATATTTTTATTGATAAGTTTTGACATTAAACCTATTTCATCATTGTTTTTGTCATTTAACAATTTAACATCATCTACTTCATTATTTAAATATTTAAAGAAATTAACAAGTCCAACTTCAAACTCTTTTAAAGAAGAAGTAATACTTCTACCAATTGAGAATAAGATAAACATTACAAGAATTGTCACTAAAATTATAAATACCATTGAAAATGTTTCGATAGAAGATGCTTCAGTAAGCATTTTATGCTCTATATGTTTTCTAACTTTTTTTAAAGTTTCTTCCGTTTGTTGAATTATTTTTCTCATTTTTCCTAAAAGACCTTTGTTAGGAGAAAGACCTTTGTTTTTTTCTGCTTTAACTAATGCCAAAAAATCTTTATGATATGTTTTTAAATATTTATTTAGTTTTACATTTGAGTTATTATTTATAAGATAAAATATATTTTTATTAAATTTTGTGATATATTTGAGATCTTTTCTTAGCATAAAGTCTTTTTCATGCTTTCTTAGCTCAAATACACCAGCTAATAACTCAAAATCGTTGATTCTTTTTGCTTCTATTTGTACTAACTGAACTGCTCGTCTTAGTTTACCATATAGTGAGTCTTCAGGAGTTAGTCCTATGTGTTTTTGCTCATCTACTAAATTCATAAAAGCTATTTTATAGGCTTCTACTATATGCAATACATCTTTTACATCTTTACTAGTAGAACCTAAATCATGTAAGTGACTTTCTAAAGATTTTAAATTTTCTTTAAACTCTTCAAAATTTTCATTGAATATTTTTAAATATTTTAAATCTTTTCTTGCTAAAAAATCTTTTTCATTTTTTCTAAGCTTGAAGATATCAATCGTAACTGAGTCAAAGTTATGACTAGTCTTAGACAAAGTTTGCATTTTAGAAATTGTATATTCTTCTACAATAAACAAAGCTACAAAGCTTATAAATACGAATACTGATAATGATACTAATTTTGTTTTAATTGTCATTTTTCATCCTTAATCTAAATATAGTCCTTATTATATCTATATTTAAATTAAAAAATTATTAAATGACAATAAACTATTATATTTAATGCTAAGATAAATTATTTTTAAAAAATTTATCTTCTAGTGTAGAGATTAACTCCTTAACAGAAGAAACAGATTTAGAAAATTGTCCTTTTTGAATATCATTTAAATCTAATTGTATTATTTCTTCCATTCCTTGTGAGCCAAGTTTTACATGTACTCCTGATACCACATCTTTATAGCCATACTCTCCTTCTAAAAGTGTAGCACAAGGATAAATATCTTTTTTATCTTCTAAAATTGATTCAACCATAAGTGAAGTAGAATATGCAGGAGCATAATAAGCTGAACCATTACCTAATAAACCAACGATTTGAGCGCCACCATTTCGTGTTTTATTATTGATATCTTCAATTTCTTCTTTTGATAACAACTCTTCTAATGCTTTGCCTGATACTTTTGAAAAATTTGCCAAAGGTACCATATCATCACCATGTCCACCCATAACAGATGCTTCAATTTCTCCTGCACCATATCCTAATTTTTCATAAATAAAATGACTCATTCTAGCACTATCTAAAATACCAGCCATTCCAATAATCTTATTTCTATTATAATTTGAAGCCTTTAAAGCTGTATATACCATAGCATCAAGTGGATTTGATACAATAATTATAATAGCATTTGGATTATATTTAATAGTATCTTTCATAACAGCGTCTATGATTTTAGCATTAATTAATAATAAATCATCTCTACTCATACCTGGTTTTCTTGGAACTCCTGCTGTTATTACTACTATATCACAATCTTTAAATTCACTAGCTTCTAGTGTTCCTGTAACTTTTGTACAAGACTTTGCAGCATTTGCAGCTTGTGAAACATCTAAAGCCATAGCTTGTACAATGTTTTCTCTAATATCTTTTAATACTATTTCTTTACAAGCATTTTTGCTAGCTAAGATAAAAGCCAATGTTGAGCCTACATTTCCAACTCCGATTATTCCTACTTTTTTATTATTCATAATTTTCCTTATTTTTAAATTATATTATTTGTTTTGTAATAAACTCTCTAAAGTTATTTTTTCTTTTGTATTTAATTTACTATTTTCTAAATGTGTAGCAAAAACTTTTTCAAAAGCTAGTTTTAATAAAACTATAGCTTTATCATATGATAATTTAATGTCAAAATCAAACAAAGTATTACCAACTTCTAATTCATTATTAGACTTTACACTATGCTCAATTTCTTTTAAAGGAATTGAACCGTGTTGAAAGATTAATTTATTTGTTCTTTTTTGTGCATTACCTCCAATTTTAATTCCATTTACTAAAATATCATAAGCCTCAAAACCAACTTGACAAAAACTACTACTACTTAATACAATATTTTCATCATCTTTTGCATAAGTAGCTTTTAAACCAAGAGTTTTATAAAATTCTAATAAAAAGGTACAAATCTTTTCATATGATTGTTTTACATTTAAATTTTTCATATATGAAACTGGGATTATTAAAGAATAAGAAATATCATGACCATGGAAAAGTACACCACCACCTGTTATTCTTTTTGCATAATTTTTATTTAAATTAAGTAAATCTAAATAATTTTCAATTTTTTGTGAAATACCAAGAGTAAATGATTTTTCCCAAGAATAAAATCTAAGTATTGGCATGTCCCCTATTTTAAATGATTTTACTAATGCTTCATCAATAGCCATATTCATTTTTGCACTTTTTGTATCTGATATAATTAGCCTAAATTTAATATTATTAAATATTTTATCCATATTCTTATTAAATATTAAACTGGCTTAAACTTTAATTAAGCAATAACTTTATTAATTCGATTAAGCACTTATTAAATCAATTTATAATACTTTCTTTAAAGAAAAAAGTATTTAAATAATATTAAGGAATAATTTATGTCTGAAATAAATATCAATGATATAGATCCAGAAGAAACAAGAGAATGGATAGATGCACTTGAAAGTGTACTTCAAGAAGATGGCAAAGAGAGAGCTCATTTTTTGCTTGAACAATTAATTGACAAAGCAAGAAGAAATGGTGCTTATTTACCTTATAAGGCTACAACGGCTTATATAAATACTATTCCTGTTAAGCAAGAACCTAAAATGCCAGGTAATCAGCTCTTAGAGCGAAATATTCGCTCAATCATAAGATGGAATGCACAAGCTATGGTTTTGCGAGCTTCTAAAAAAGATTTGGAATTAGGTGGGCATATTGCTTCTTTTCAATCTAGTGCTACTTTATATGATGTGGGATTTAATCACTTCTTTAAAGCACCAAATGAAAAAGATGGAGGTGATTTAGTTTATTTTCAAGGACATATATCTCCTGGTATTTATGCACGTTCTTTTCTTGAAGGAAGAATAAGCGAAGAACAAATGGATAATTTTAGACAAGAAGTAAACGGAAATGGTTTATCTTCGTATCCTCACCCAAAACTTATGCCTAATTATTGGCAATTTCCAACAGTATCAATGGGACTTGGTCCAATACAAGCTATTTATCAAGCACGTTTTTTAAAATACCTAACAGATAGAGGTATTAAAGATTGTAGTGGTCAAACAGTATATTGTTTTATGGGAGATGGAGAGTGTGATGAACCTGAATCTTTAGGTGCAATTAACCTTGCAGGTAGAGAAGGTTTGGATAATTTAGTTTTTATTATCAATTGTAATTTACAACGCCTTGATGGTCCAGTGCGTGGAAATGGAAAAATAATACAAGAACTTGAAGGTGGTTTTAGAGGTGCTGGTTGGGAAGTTACTAAAGTAATTTGGGGAAGACATTGGGATCCATTATTAGCAAAAGATTCAACGGGAAAATTAATTGATTTAATGGAAGAAACCGTTGATGGTGAATATCAAAACTTTAAACAAAAAGGTGGAGCTTATACAAGAGAGCATTTTTTTAATAAACATAAAGAAACAAAAGAATTAGTTGAAAATATGGGAGATGATGACATATGGAGATTAAACAGAGGTGGACATGACCCTGTTAAAATGTATGCGGCATACAAAAAAGCTCAAGATACAAAAGGAAGACCTACTGTTATCTTAGCAAAAACTGTAAAAGGTTATGGCATGGGAGATGCTGCTGAGGGTAAAAATATAGCTCATAGTGTTAAAAAAGTGGATATGGAAGTGTTAAAACAATTTAGAGATAGATTTAATATTCCTATTTCTGATGAAAAGTTAAAAAGTATTCCTTATTATCTTCCAGATGAAAATAGCCCTGAAATGAAATATATGAAAGCAAGAAGAGAGGAACTTGGTGGTTTTATTCCTCAAAGGCGTACAAAGTTTTCAACGAATTTAAATATTCCAACTTTAAAAATCTTTGATTCACTTTTAAAAGGTTCAGGGAATAGAGAAGTTTCTACAACTATGATATTAGTTAGAATATTAAATGCTTTAGTAAAAGATAAACAAATAGGAAAAACAATTGTTCCTATTGTTCCAGATGAAGCTAGAACTTTTGGAATGGAAGGAATGTTTAGACAAATCGGAATTTATGCACATGAAGGTCAAAAATATATTCCACAAGATAGAGATCAAGTAGCTTATTATAAAGAAGATAAAAAAGGTCAAGTACTTCAAGAAGGTATCAATGAACTAGGAGCCATGGGTTCTTGGGTAAGTGCTGCAACTTCATATAGTGTTAATGATTGTCCTATGATTCCATTTTATATATATTATTCAATGTTTGGGTTTCAGCGAACAGGAGATATGGCTTGGGCTGCTGGAGATTTACAAGCAAGAGGATTTTTAGTAGGTGCAACAGCAGGTCGTACTACACTAAATGGTGAGGGTTTACAACATCAAGATGGACATTCACACATATTAGCAAATACTATTCCAAATTGTGTATCATATGACCCAACTTATGGTTATGAATTAGCTGTTATTGTACAAAATGGAATTGAACGAATGTATGGAGAAAGTCAAGAAAATATTTTCTATTATTTAACGACTTTAAATGAAAATTATATACATCCTGCAATGCCAGAAGGAATTAATGAAGGTATTATTAAAGGTATTTATTTATTAGATTCACAAAAAGCAAAAAATAATTATAGTGTTAAATTACTAGGTTGTGGAAGTATTTTAGAACAAGTAAGAGAAGCTTCTTTGATTTTAGCAAAGGATTATGATATTGCTTCAGAAATTTACTCAGTTACTTCCTTTAATGAACTATGCAGAAACGGTCAAGATATTGAGAGATACAATATGCTTCATCCTGATGAAAAAAATAAAACTGCTTATATTACAGATGTCTTAGGTTCGTATGAACAAAACACGATTATTTCTACAACAGACCATATGAAAGCATATTCTGAGCAAATAAGAGCTTATGTAACAGGTACTTTTAAAGCCTTAGGAACCGATGGTTTTGGACGCTCAGATAGTAGAGAAAATTTACGAGCGCATTTTGAAGTTGATGCACCTTTTATTGTGATTACTACTTTAAGTGAATTAGTAAACAAAGGAAAAGTTGATAAAAAAGTCTTAATTACTGCAATGAAAAAATACAAAATAAATGCAGATAAAATAAATCCTCTAAAAGCATAAGGAAAAAAAATGGCAAATACACAAGATATCTTACTTCCTGATGTAGGTGGTGAAGAAGTTGAAATTATTGAAATATGTGTTGAAGTTGGAGATATACTAGAAGAAGAAGATGCTATTATAACAGTAGAAACTGATAAAGCTTCTATGGATATACCTGCAATTTTTTCAGGGAAGCTAGTAAGCTTAAATGTAAAACTTGGAGATAAAGTAAGCCAAGGTACTCTTATTTGTACTATGGAAAAATCTGAAAGTACACAAGAAGTAGAAGTACAAGAAGAAGCTAAAGAAATAAATAATACAGAAACAAACATAGAAAAAGACAATATAAAATCAGAAATAAACATAGAAAAAAATAATAGACCAAATAATAAACAAAGCAAAAAAGACAAGCATTCAAAAGCTCATGCTTCTCCTTCTATACGAAGGTTAGCTCGTGAATTTGGGGTTGATTTATCTTTAGTACTTCCAAGTGGTAGAAAAAACAGAATTATGATTGAAGATGTTAAAGCTTATGTAAAACAAAGCTTGGAAAATATATCTAATAATACTACAAATCAAAACTCAGATTTAGGATTTAGTTTACCAAAGCTTAAAGAAATAGATTTTACACAGTTTGGAGAAATAGAACTTCAAGCTTTAGGCAAAATACAAAAAATATCAGGACCTTCTTTACATAGAAATTGGATAGGAATACCTCATGTAAGTCAATTTGATGAAGCAAATATTACTGAACTTGAAAAATTTAGAAAAGAACAAAATGCTTTACTTATTAAATCACAAGCTACTTATAAAATATCTCCTTTAATATTTATTTTAAAAGCAGTTGCAAAAGCTTTAAAAATACATCCTATTTTTAACTCTTCTTTAAGTGCCGATCAAGAGTCAATTATTTTAAAAAAGTATATTAATATAGGTGTTGCTGTTGATACTCCTAATGGTTTAGTTGTACCTGTAATAAAAGATGTAGATAAAAAAGGTATTAATGAATTAGCACAAGAATTACTAGCTATTTCACAAAAAGCAAGAGAAGCAAAACTAAAAATTGATGATATCCAAGGTGCTTGTTTTACTATTTCAAGTCTTGGTGGAATTG
>JAKZMJ010000033.1 GCA_030491005.1 Sulfurospirillum sp.
AGTACCAAATATAAAAGAACTTAGCTCCTTAGTAGCATTTAATTGTACTAGTCCAAGTATCAATGCAAGTATGTTTCCAGATACTCCTTCCTTGTTTTTTTGGTCTAGCTCGCCTTATTCCTCTATTTCTAGCATTTCGTGGAATGTCAACTTCAACAGTGGCAACGGCAGCTACAGCTATCGGAGCAGTAAGAGAGCGGTTCGTTTAGTGCGAGCAGGAGAGTGATTTAAGGCTTTAGTCTTAAGTTCTTTCTTTCTTTCTTTTGGCTTTTCTTTCTTTTGGCTTTTTGGGCTTTTGGTTTAAGCTTTTTAGGTTTAAATTTTTGCTTAGTCTTTTTAGGTTTTTAGCTTTTAAATTTAGACTAAAAAGGCAAATTTTTAGCTAAAAGAGTATAAAATAATTTTAGATATCATTTAGTTTTAAATTTCTAGTATAAAAATCCAAACATCCAAAGAGCAATTTTATTCCCAATTCCAATTTCTAAATCATCACTTGCTATATATGAATTTTCAATATCTTTAATCTGATTAAAGCTTTTGCTTTTACCTCCTACTTCAAAGGTGTATTTCTCTTGACAATAAAAATCGCCTTGTTTACTTGCAAAAATTCCTTCATCATTTAAGGACTGTTTATTTTTATAATAATTATCTAATTGATTTACAAAAAATGTTTCTCGTAAGTTTCCTATATTTGGTTCTTTTGTATACATCAAATTTGGATTTGCTAAAAATATCTTTTCAGATTTATTAAAAGCTTTCATACTTAATGAATTTTGCATAAGAAGTTTAATTAGTCCTGCATCATCTAGTTTTGAAAGATAATCTTTTAATGTTCTATCATCTTTAATATCAGCTGCTTTTTTAAGATCACTTATTTTTGGCTCAAATGGTACACTTTTAATAATAACAGATAGAAGCATCTTTATTTTTTTGATACTGTTACCATTTAGTTTAGGATAGATATTAAGTAAATCACCCTCTATTGATACATTGATATTTTGTTGTAATGTTTGAAAAAATAATACTTCATTAGGCATAGATAAAAAGTATGGATAATATCCATGTTTTAGATAATCTTTAAATAGAGGAATTATCTTTTGGTTATTCTGTTCTATTGTATTTTTTATACTTGTAGCTTTTTCAATATGACTTGCTAAAATAGCTTCTAGTGTAATTGCATCAAATGTATAGCCATGGTGAAGTTCTAAAAACTCCCTAAAGCTCATACCTACCATATTGTAAACAATAGCTCGCCTGCTTAAGTCATGGCTTCCTTTATTAATTTGTAATGCAGAACTGCCTGTAGCTATTATTTTTAATTTATCAAATCTATCATATATATTTTTAAGTTCAGCCGACCAGTTATTGTACTTATGTATTTCATCAAAACAAAGAAGTTTACCGCCATTTAGTACAAATTCTTCTGCTATTTGTGTCATTGTATATTTTGATGTATTTGAAATATCATCAAGATTTACATATAAAGCTTCTTTGCTTTTATAGTTTGTTGTAATGTATTGAGCGATTGTAGTTGTTTTACCTATGCCTCTTGATCCTATTATAACTGATAATCTATGTTCTAATTTTTTTGTTTTAATAAAATATCTTTTATACTTTAGGTTATTAATATTAATAAAATCTCTGCTTTTAATAAAAAGTTCTTCTAGCATATATTATCCTTTAAATGTTTTATAATACTATTGTATCATAAATTAATATGTAACATAATACACCAATAACTAAATCTGTATCTATTGTATATCATATCTCTAATATTTTTGTTAGTTTAATCAAGCAAGTGACCATTCATAAAATGAAAGAATATTTATTTTTTTATTTTTATAAATCACTTGATCATTGTTTGATATAGTAATAATATTTATTTCATTAAAATGCCATTCATCTATGCTTTTATAGATTTTTTTAAGTAGATTATTATTCAAGTTTATACTAAAAAATGGTATTACTATAATTGCTAAATTATGTGATGTAATATAAAAATCTATATTATCTAAATAGTATATTTCATCATATCTATTATTTAGTTCTAAAAAAACCATATTGGAAAATTCATTTTTTAATTTTTTTGTATGTGATAATACATTAATAAAAGAATGATTATAAGAGTATATTTTTTTTGTTGCATTATTTTGTTGATACTTTTTTATAAAATAAATTATATTCTTTTCTTCAAATACTTTACATTGTTTATAAAATTTATCTTTTGATATTTTAATATTTTCTTTAAGTATCAAGAATAATTGGAAAAGAGATTTTTTTTCATCAATATTTAAGAATAAAATTTTTAGTATTTCTTCTTCTGTTGTATTTTGTGTACATAAACTAATTATTTCTTGTAATCTTTGTACTTTATTAAAATTATTGATATTAATCATTTCAGGAAGATTGCCATGTTTTAAAAAGCTATTAAAACTATTTGTAATATTTTGATGTTTATTATTATGTAAAATATATTCTTCAAAATCAAGTGCTTTTACTAATAATTTTTCAAAACCACTTTTACTTTCATTATTACAAGTAGAAAGTATAATGTGCTTACATATTGGTAAAGTAAAATCAAAATCAAAATTTTCTAAAACAAGAATTTTGATATTATTATTTATTATAAATTCATTTAAGTTTTTGATTATATTGTTTCTATCATTTCTTATATCATATAAATCAATATAAATATAATCTTTTGATTGAAAATTAGATAAATAATCATAAATTAAGTAAGTTTTCCCAGACCTAGGTGATCCATAAACTATAGTTTTGGGATATATTATTTTTATTTTTCTTTCAATGAAGTTAATTTTATTACAATCAAATTCATAACAAAACTCAAGAGTTTGCATGTTGTTTATTTTTTAATTTTTTTACTTAATTTTATTGCTTCTTTTACAGCATTTTCATAACTTTGTGTATTTAATACTCTGTTGTTTTTATATGCTATATCAAAGGCAGTTCCATGATCAACTGATGTTCTAATGATTGGTAAATTTAAACTAACATTAATACTTTCATCAAAATACAATGCTTTTAATGGTGCTAATCCTTGATCATGATACATTGCTATAAAATATTTATATTTTAGTAGATTATATTTTGAAAAAGCAGTATCAGGCACTAATGGTTTTGAGAAAAATATTTCTTCTTTTTTTGTATTTAGTTTTTTATCTAGTGTTTTATTTACTTTTGTATCAACTTGCACATTTAAGTACTTATTTACATACTTTACAGCTTTTTTAATTTTTTGTTCTTCTTTGCCTAAGATACCATTATCTCCTGCATGTGGATTTAATCCTAAAACTGCTATATTTTTTTCTTGAACACAAGAATAAAAATCAAGTAAAAATTGTATTAACTTTTTTGTTTTAATTTTTTTATGCACTTCTTTTAATGCAATATGTTCTGTAAAAAGTGCAACAAACATTTTTTCACATCCTAACATCATAATGGCATTTTTCTTAAAATAATTCCGTAATACCTCAGTATGACCTTTATAAGATATATTTGCCTTATTCCATGATTTTTTATTTATAGGTAATGTTACGATAGCTTGCACTTTATTTTGTTTGGCTAAATTTATAGCTTGTAAAAACGAGTCATATGAATATTGTCCAGATTTTTTAGATGTTTTACCTATATTGATTTTAAAATTTCCATTTACTTTTTGGATTATAAAATCTTTTGGTATTTTTATATGTAATAATTCACTTGATTTTTTTAACATTTTTTTATTTATACAATAAATTGGAGAACAAAGTTTACTAATATCTTTGTGTGTTTTTAATGCTAATTCAATGCCAATACCATTTAAATCACCAATACTTATAGCTACTTTAACTTTATCTTTCATATTAGTTTTTTCATATCTTTTATTGCTTTTTTTAAACCTGTAAAAACTGATCTAGCTATTATACTTTGACCTATATTTAATTCTTCTATTTCTTTAATAGAACTTATTTTTGAAACATTTTGATAGTTTAAACCATGCCCAGCTGCTACTTTTAAATTTAATTTTTTTGCTAATTTTGCAGATTTTTTTATATTTTTTGTAGATTCTTGTAAAAGATTTTTTAATTCATTTTTACTTAATTCTAAATCTTTTATACTATGATTAGTTCTTTGTAAACCTAAATAAAGCATGGCATATATATTTGCAAATGTTCCTGTATGAAGTTCTATCCATTTTACTTTTAATTTAGAAGCTAAGTTAATCATTTGTTTATTTGGATCTATAAATAAAGATACTTCTATTTCATTATCATGTAATTTTTTTATTACTTTTTTAATATTATTATACTTAGTTTCTAAATCTAAACCACCTTCAGTAGTTACTTCTTGTCTATTTTCTGGTACTAAAGTAACTCTTTGTGGTTTTAATTTACAAATCATATTTATGATATTTTCATTGATTGATGATTCAAGATTAACAGGAAGATTTGAAGATTCTATGATAGCTTTTGCATCGCTATCATGAATATGACGTCTATCTTCTCTTAAATGAATAGTGATTTGATCTGCACCTGCAAGTTTACAGATATTTAGTGCTTCAACTGGGTTTGGGTCATTTATCTTTCTAGCTTCTCTTAACACTGCAATATGATCAATATTTACACCTAATTTCATATTATCTCTCTCCTACAAAATTTATTATTAAAATTTTATTATAACATAAGCATAAAAATATTAAGAAGATATATTTTCAATTAATACTGTAGCATAAGATGCTTTTGGTAAAGAGAATATTAACTTACATTTAGATTCTTTTTTATCATAACTTACAGATTCAATTTTAGGAAAAGCGAGAAATGCCCTTCTTAAGCCTTTTTCTTGAATATACATATCATCAAATTTTATTTCAATTTCTCTTGCTTCGTATAAAGACCTAAAAGCTTTTTTACCACATAAAAGCCCAGTAGGAACAATCTTATGGTCAATAAAGTCATTCTTCATAGCTTCACTTATATTTTTTGGTGTAAAAAACTTACTTTTATTTAAATCTAAGAATACATCACCACTTAAAAGTTTAAAAGTTTCATGCGATGATTTTACTCTATATGCTAAACATTTATTAAATAAATCACTTTGATACATAGAAATTAGCATTTTTTTTAGCTTATGGTCTTTCATATCAAGGTCTTCATATATTATTCTTCTTGCTTTTTCTAAGTTTTGTTTATAATCTTTGCCAAATCTTTGATAACCAAAATAATTAGGCATTCCTATTTTTGCAATACTTTTTAATCTTTTTTGAATTGTGTTTATATCATTTTCATCTACTTCATGAAGATTTATTTCAAATGAGTTACCCTTTAAATCTCCAATATTTAGTTTAGTACTGTGTAGACAGGTTTCAAGTATTTGTATCTTTGAGTGCTTGAATCTTTTAATTTCTTTTGAGTATTTACGAGGTATTGATATGTATTGTGTTGTAGTTGCATTTTTATCTTTAAGACCAGCATAACCTATCTCATTTTCATATATTTTTAAATTCTTAGCTAATATATCAATTAAATCCCATGTGCTTAATTTTTGTTTTTGTATTTTTAATATTATAAAATTTCCACGATTAGTAAAATCAATAGATTCTTCTTTTACTATAAAATCATCTATATTTTGATAAAATTTAAAGTCAATTTTTTTGTAATTTTGTATAAAAATTCTTTTGTTCAATGTTTTAATCCTTATTTTACATACTGTAATAAAAGCTTCAAGTGGCTATATTTTACGATGACTTTTTCTTAGCAAACATATCACATTTTCCTGTAATTTTACAAAGTGGACAAATATTAAGAATACCTGCAATTAAAGGAACTGTTCCTAAAAAAAACCAATAATTAGCACTATACACTCCATACGAAATACAAACCAAACCTAAAACTACTCTAAATGGGCTACAAAACTTTCTAATTTTCTCAATATTCATTTCTTCTATCCTTTTTTTTTAATTATTTTCTTATGATATATACATATATTCTTTACATATATTTTTCTAAAACACTTGGCACTCGTATTGTACCATCAGAATTTTGATAATTTTCCATAATGGCTACAAGTGTTCTTCCTACTGCTAAGCTTGAGCCATTTAAAGTATGAGCTAAAATATTTTTTTTACCATCTTTATATCTTATTTTTGCACGTCTGCTTTGAAATTGTCTTGTATTTGAAATAGACGAAATTTCTCTATATTTATTTTGACCAGGTAACCAAACTTCAAGATCAATAGTAGTACTTGCAGAAAAACCAAGATCACCTGTACATAATTGAACTTTTTGATGAGCTAATCCTAAAGAACTTAATAAATCACTTGCACAGTCAATCATTTTTTGAAATATTTCTTCACTTTGATCTTCTTTTGTGATTGCTACTAGTTCTATTTTATCAAATTGATGTTGTCGTATTAAACCTCTTGTATCTCTTCCTGCACTTCCTGCTTCTTTTCTGAAACAAGGAGTATATGAAGTTAAAAGAAGAGGTAAATTTTCACTAGGAATAATTTCATCCTTATATAAATTAGTTAACACAACTTCAGCAGTTGGTATAAGATATAAATCTTCATCTTCAATTTTAAATAAATCATCTTCAAATTTTGGTAATTGTCCAGTGCCTTGAAGTGTATTTGAATTTGCCATAAAAGGTACATACCATTCTTCAAAACCTCTTTTTGTAGTAAAATCAAGCATATAATTTATTAATGCTCTTTGCATTTTAGCAGCTTGTCCTCTCATGGCTACAAATCTTGATTTTGCTAGTTTCACACCTCTTTTAAAGTCTAAGGTTTGATTTTCTTCTCCTAATTGCCAATGCTCTTTTGGCTCAAATGAAAACTCAGGTTTTTCTCCAACTTTTTGTATAATAATATTTTCACTTTCATCTTTTCCTTTTGGAACACAAGCATCAGGAATATTTGGAATACTTAAAACAATAGAATTGATATCCTTTTCTAAACTTTTCACTTCTTCTTCTAAGGCTTGTTTTGAACTTTTACATTCAGTGATTTTATTTTGTAAATCTACAATATCAAGACCTTCTTTTTTATATTTAGGAAATTCTTTTGATAAAATATTTTGCTTTGCTGTTAATTCTTCCATATTTTGTCGTTTTGTTTTTGTACTAAGAGTTAATGTTTTTAATTCTTCTAATAATTTTTTTTCTACACCTCTTTTTTGTAAAGATATAGAAGTGTTTTTAAAGTCTTTTTGTAAAAGTTTTATATCAATCATATTCATTCTTTCTAATTTAAGTTTTTGTGCAATTATATCTTTTGTTTGGTATAAAAAATATTAAATCATTCTTATTAATCTTTTTTTTTAGTATTTAATAGAAGCAATTATCTTTTTAGTAATTATATTTACTGATTTTATAAGTACTTTTTGTTTTGAAAATAAAGTTTGCCCTTTATAATTATCTAAAGATATTTTCATACCAGATATTTTGTTATAAGTCATACCCAATGCTTTTTGCGTATCTATAATCTTAATGTCTATTTCAAGACCAATATGACTACTTGCATATCTTGCATACTTTCTATCTTCATAATCCCAGACTAATTTATTGATATCTCTTTCTTTATTAGAAATGTGTTCACAAATTTCAATAATATTTTTTGGAATTTTGTTTGATTTTAAAATTCTATGTAAAATCAAATCGGCATATCTTCTAATAGGGGAAGTAAAATGAGAATAAGACGCAAAACCCAAACCAAAGTGTGAAAGCTTTTTAGATGAATATCTAGCTTGTGTTTGAGCATGAATAATTAGATTGTCAATTTCTTCAAGTAAAGAAGAATACTTAGCTTGTTTTTGAATATGTGTTATTGTGTCATAAATATTTTTTTTCAGTTTTACTTTTAATCCTAAAGAATTTACATCATCAACTAATTTAGCAATTGCTTGAAAAGATGGTTCGTCATGAATTCTATAAATACCAAGCATATTTAATCTTTTACTTGCTTGAACATTTGCTAATAACATACATTCTTCGATTAATTGGTGCGAACTAGTAGATTTCTCAATACTAACTGATGTTAAGATATGATTTACTAATTTAAGTTTATGTTCATATGATTCAAAATTATAAGCACTTTGCAGTCTTTTTTCTCTTATTTTTTTTGTAATAGTATATAAATCTTTTAAATAATTGAATATACTTTCTTCTAGTTTAGTATAAGTATCGTTTTTATTAGCTAATACTCTATCAATTCTTCCATAAGAAAACTTTTTATGTGATTTTATAATAGCTTCAATAAATTCAGACTTTAAAACTTCAAAAGTATTTTTATCAAGATATATTTTAGATACAAAAGCATATCTATTAATACCTTCCTTAAGCGAACACAAATCTTCACTTAATTCATTTGGAAGCATAGGTAATACTTTTGAAGGTAAATAAATAGATGTTGATTTTTTATAAGCCATTTTATCTAAAGTGCTATTTTGTTTAACAAAATATGATACATCTGCAATTGCCACATATAAAATACACTCTTCTTTATCAAAATATATAGCATCGTCATGATCTTTTGCACTACTTGGATCTATGGTACAAAAAGGCAAATTTGTCAAATCTATTCTTTTATTTGTATCATCCATTTTAGAATCAATTTCGATTTTATTATTTAAGCGATAATCTTCATTATGTAAAATAAGTGAGATTTGTTCATCAATTTTTACATCATCAATATGCCCAATAGTTTTTATAATTTCATGTGATTTATTTTGAATTAATAAAACCGTTCCATTTGTTTCATTTATTTTCTTTTTGCTATTTAGTTGTATGCTTTCTTTTACACTTATAAATGAATTATCTTTTACACAAACTAAAATACTATTTTCATTTTTTTCATAGATTTTGATTATTTGTGCTTTAATTTGACTTTTAGGATTAAAAATTCTTTTTGCAAGTACTAAATCTCCATTATAAGCTCCATTTAAATTATCAAAATCTAATTTTATATTCTTATATTCATTCCCTAAATTACACAATACCGCGAAGTTTTTCTCTACTTTTAAAATACCTATTTTATATTTACTATTTATTGCATAAGTTTCATCAATTTTTATTAAAATCTTTTCTTTTATTAAGTCATTTATTATTTGTTCTTCTTTTTTATTAAAAGTATCTTCTTTTTTTTCTACTTTTAAAAATATTTCTTTTAACATTTGTACGCCTTTATTATATAAGTAAAATATAATGTAAAAAAAATTTAAATCTTTTTTATGTTTAATACTAAAGTTTGTTATTGCTTTAGTTTATATTTTTTATTAGTACTATACTCTTGCTAGTAATTCTATTAATAAATTGACAATTAATCTTTTGATAGTTTCATATTTACGACTTTAATACAAAACAAATATAAGTTTTTTATTATTCTCTTATATTGTAGATAAACTTTTTGCTTTTTCTAACCATTTATTTTCAATTATCATATTATCTTCTAGTATAAGATATTCTTCTACCCATCTACAGTTTTTGATACTCCATTTTGCTATTTGATCAAAATGATAAATACCTAAGTCATTTAATTGATTTTCTAACTCATCATTGATGCTTTCAATATTTTTTAAGTCATCTTTTCCTGATGGTCGTGGTATGCTTCTTATTAAAGGTTTATTATAAATATTTCCTTGATTTTTATAGACATATTTATTTGAATTATATATGTTATTTGTTTTATCAGTATTAAGTGAACGACCAAGTAACAAACCTACTAAAAACCCTATTAATGCCGCAATACTTAAACAAAGTATAATCTGAGATGCAATTTCTATCATCTACTTACTCCTGTATAATATTAAATTCAACTCTTCTATTTTTTCTAGAATATCCATCTCTACTATTTTTAACTAGTGGTATACTCTCACCATACCCTCGTGATATAATTCTATTTTCATTAATTCCTGAGCGTATTAATGTATTTTGAATATTTACGGCTCTTTTTAGAGATATTTGTTCATTTAAAGCTTCTGGTCCAGACGCGTCTGTATGACCTGCTACTTCAACTTTTATATTTTTATATTCATTTAGAATATCAACTATTTTATTAATGCTTATATTACTAGATTTTGTAGTTACATTACTTTGACTTTTAAATATAATAGGATTTTTTTTCAATATATCTAATATTTTGATTTGCAATTTTTGTGTTTCTTGTGATAAATTCTCAATTCTTTGTTCGTTATTCTCTCTAATGTATTTTTCATTAATAGTAATTAAAGGTTCTATTATTTCATTGGTACTGATTTCATTTATTTGTATTTCATCACTTATATTGTTTATGTCTAAATTTTCTTCAGTATTTATGTTCTCATTATCAGTTAAACTTTGTTCATTATCTATTATATTAGTAGTCGTATTTGCTTCTATATTAGCTAAAGTAGAATTAATAATATCATTTTTACTTGAATGAATATCTTCACTAATATTTTCTTCAATGTTTTGTATATTTTCTTCAGGCTTAGTATCTATTGTTTCAATTGTTGCTGAATTTTTATTTAAACTTAAATCATAATCATAAGTATAAACACACCAAGAAATCAATGCGATTAATAAAAGCAATAAAAGTATAATTTGACTTCTTAAATTCATTTTTAATTCTTTTTTATAAAAATTTATTGATTATACTATAAGAAAGGTGATATTAATCTTTTAATTAGATTAAATTTTTAATAAATTATATGATATCATTGCAAAAATTATGACTAAAGTTAAGGTATATAATGAAAAATGATTTTAATATAATAGGAATATTATCTTTAATTATAGCTATGTTTATTTGGGCAAGTTCTTTTGTAGCTTTAAAAATAGCACTTGTAGATATAGGTCCTTATAGCGTGATTTTTTTAAGAATGATATTTGCATCTTTATGTTTTGTTTTATTTATCAAAGGTTTTTTTAAATATACTTTTCTTAGAAAAGATATTTATTATATCTTGCTTCTAGGGGCTTTTGAACCTTGTGTATATTTTCTTTTTGAAGCAAAAGCACTTCAATATACATCAGCTTCACAAGCAGGAATGGTAGCTTCCTTAATGCCACTAATTACAGCTATGAGTGCTGGTTTTTTCCTAAAAGAAATCATCACAAGAAAATTAATATTTGGTTCATTTTTAGCAATAATTGGAGTAGTAGTATTAAGTGTAAATGCAAGTTCAACTGTACTATCTCCTAATCCCTTACTTGGAAATTTTTTAGAATTTTGTGCTATGGTTTGTGGTGCTGGCTATACTATTGTCGCAAAATATTTATCTTATAAATTTAATGCTATTTTTATAACAGCAATTCAATCTTTTATTGGTTTGATTTTTTTCTTTCCTTTTTTCATTTATGAAATGAATACTTTAGAGATGAATTTTACACTTGATGCGATGCTTTGGATAGTATATTTAGGAGTAGTTGTAACTCTTGGTGGTTATGGTTTATACAATTATGCAATAAGTAAAATTGATGCCTCAAAAGCTGCAGTTTTCATAAACTTAATTCCTATTTTTACGCTAATACTAGCATATATGATACTAGATGAAGTTCTTACACAAAGTCAAATTTTTGCATGTATTGTAATACTACTTGGAATTGGTATTTCTCAAATGAAGTATAAAAAAATAAAATTGGCAAAATCTAAATTTTAAGCTTGTGTATAATTATATCTAAAATCAATGATATTTTTTATTATTATTTAAAGTATAATTTTCTTGAACTATATCATAGTTGCCATTTTTATCATTAAAAACAACAGCAGTTAATTTATTTCCGTATATACACCCTGTATCAATTCCTAAAGAATATTTGTTTATTTTTACATTTTGCAATTTTGTATGTCCATATACTACAAAGCCATTCTTCCCATCATATATATCTGCCCAAAATATACTAGTTTCATCTTCTTTCCCATATGCTAAAAACTTCCCATTTTTGTCTAAGTATCTTAGTCTTAGAATTTGTTGCTTATCTCTAGGAGATAAATTTTCTAAGTCAGTATTATTTATCATTCCACCATGAACTATCGTTATATTCTCAAATTGTAAATATAAAGGTAAATTTTCTAAAAATTGTATATGTTTAGGTGTTAAGTTATCCATTATATTTTGTTCATCATCATTCAAAATAATAGGATTTTTTTTATCTGATTTTTGATGTTTTAAATATCTGATAAGTTTATCTTCATGATTTCCTAGAACAGATTTGATATTATTCTTGATAACATAATCAATAACTTTTATAGAATATTTGCCTTTTGTTATGATGTCACCAACACAAATTTCTATATCGTCTTTGTTTAGGTTTAACTTTTTTCTTAGAGCTACTAACTCATCATAAGAACCATGGATGTCTCCGTAGATTATTATATTATTCATTAATACTTTTTTCTATATTTTTTAATAAGCCTTTATATCTTTTTATATCTTTTCTAATTTTTATACAATTTTTTTCTGTAAACTCAATATCACCAACCATATTATCTTTCTCTTCAAGATGTGCAAATTTATTTCTAATTTTAAGAATATTCTTTCTATACTCTATTTCACTAAAACTATTATCTACTTTTTTAATTGTTCTAGCTTTTTTATCACTATCTATATATAATTTATCAATTATCTCATCAATGGGACTATCCGTATATTTAATTACATCTTTTGTTTTATCATTATATGATTTCTCTAATGTTTTTAGAATATATTTTTCAAGTGTCCCACATTTATTTTTATTAGCATATTTAATAATAATTTGTTCTTTAATTCTATCAAGTTCAGAAACTTCAGCCATAATTAGACCTCGAAGATTATTTACATCTTGTACTTTTTTAATAGTCACTTTTATAAGTTTTTTAATTTTATCTTCTAATTCATCTCTAACAGATGTAAAAACTCCGTCAATAAAATGTTTATTTAATCTTTCAAGTAATGAATCAAGATCTGAAGAGTAAAATAGTATTTCAGAATATATATTACTATCTCTAATTATTTGAATAAGCTTATCACCAGTATGTTCTTCTTCTCCTAAGTTAAAATCAACTAATAGTAAATCAAATTTGTCTATATCAGAATCTATTTTTATCTGATTATTAAGAATATAGTTTTGATTAAACTCTTCATAATCTAGTATTGTAATATCACTTTCTAAACATTCAAAACCATATTCATCTTCTAAATATCTTCTTATATTTCTAGCTTTTATTTTAATGGATATCTTTTCATCTTCAATCCAAAGAATTTTATATTTTAATTTCATAGTTTAAACCTTATTAAAAATTTTATACCTTTGTCTTGTTTTACAACTGATATCGTTGACTTCATCTCATTTAATAATTCTCTTATATGATATAGCCCAAGTCCTGAACCTTTTGTTTTACTTACTGCTATATCAAAAATAGAATCTTTATTTACAATTGATTTGTCCAAACCTTTACCATCATCGAGATATTCCATTAGTAAAATATGATTATCTTCATTATAAAAGTTAATAGTTACATTTTTTGCATCAATTTCTTCTTTTTTAGAGTTACTTAAAAGATTATCAATAATAATATTAATTTTAATAGGTTCATATTTACATTTGTACTTTATATTATTTGTATTTATAGTTATGTTAAACTCTCTATTTGTTGTTGATTCATAAATTGATTTAGTATAATTAAAAATAAATTTTACCAAATCATCATTAACTTTTTTTTCTACACTTAAGTAGTCCTCTCTTATAATATATTTACTTATTATCTTTATTTTTCCCAATTCTAATATAACAATTTGTAGATTTTCTAAATAATCACTTTTATCGAATTTTTCACTTTTCACTTTTCTTATTGTATCAAGTACAAAATCTTTTGCAGTATTTGCATATAAGCCTATATGATGCTGAAAAGCTACTAATTCTTTAGTATCTTTAGATAAAATTTTTTTAAGTTTTTTTGCTTGTTCTTCACTCTGTTCTTTTTGATTTCTAAATTGTTCTTTTTCTATCTCGGTATTATGCAGTTTTAATTTTAATTTTAATTGTTCGTCTTCTAATACTATTATTTTTTTATCTAATTGTCTATATGATTCTTCCTTATCTATTATATTATTAATATCAATGATTTTATTATTGAGAATAAATTCTGTTTTTTTAAGTAGGTCTTTATCATCTATATTTTTTATTAATTTTTTAATAAAAGTTTTAAATTTTACACCTGTTGCATAGTTTGGGATTTTACTAAATCCCTTAATGAATTGTATTATATTTTTTTGAGTTTTGATTGTTTCTTTTTCTACCAAATATAATAAAACATCCGTATTTATATACAAATCCATTATATTTTTAGAATCAACTTTGATAATAGCAAATATTTTTTTACATACATTAGTAAGTTTTTCTTCTCTTCGTATAATATAAGTTTCCTTATTTTCTTTCCAGTATTTTTGACCGACCATTGCTTTTATTTTACTTTCTGTTAATTCTCTAGAAACACTATCCCATTTAAGACTTTCAACCACATACTTTTCAAGTTTTTTTAGTGTTTTATAAAAAAATCCATTATTTTTAGTTTGATTTATTTTAGATGTTGTAGATTTATGAATAAGTTGTCTAAAAGATTCATGCTCTACTATACCTTCTCTACTTGAAATAATCTTATACTGATTATTTCTATCTTCTATTTCAATACGACCTATAATATCTCGATTACTAAGATAACGGCTATAACCTTGGTTCTTTCTTACTTCCATACCAAAAGAATCATTATCTATATCTCCATAAGGAGGTATTCTAAATCCATTAATGAAAAGATATACAGAACCAAAATCTACACTTCTTATCCCCATCTGTTTTTCAAAATAAACTTTTCCATAAGGATTAAGATACATTAAAATTATTTTAACACCCTTTAATTCTGGAAAGTCTATATTTTTTTCTATTGTTTTAAAAATAGTTTTATCTCTATCTTTTAATTTTGTAATTATATATTTACCATCTTCACTGATAGCTGACTGAATATAGGTGGTGTTAAAATCTAATTTTTCAAAAAACTTATTCTTTATCTCTCCATTTATTTTTTTATTATATGATTCTTCTGTTTTGTCATCTATATCATCAACTTTCAGAAATATTTTAAAATTATCACTTTCTACTTGACTTTTATTTATTAATTTTTCTAATGTTGATTTTAAAGAAACTATTTTTTGAAAATTAAGGATATCATTAAATAAACTATCATCATTTAGTTTTATCCATTTTGTTCTTAAATAAGATATTTTTACAATTGTACCAGTTTTGTTAATTTTATAAGAGGTATCTTCTTTTATCTCCTTGTCAGAGATTTCTCTTAATTGCATAGGAACTTTATTGATTTGAACACTATAATCTTCTATATTCTCAAAATCTTCCCAATTTATTTTTAAATGATATGCTATTGAGTCTTGTTTAGTATATATATCTAATTTTGTTCCGAGTCTATCACACGAAAATCTACCAATTCCTTTATTTCCTGCTTGCAGACGATTATTTTGTGCATTTTGTACTCTTTTGATAGAATAAGCCAAATTTAACCACTTTTGCAATATATCTTCTTTTGACATACCTGTACCATCATCTGATATAATTATTTGATGCTTTTTTTTATCTTTGTTTTGTAAATTTTTAAACTCTACCGTAACTTTTTTAGCCCCTGCATCATAAGAATTTTTAACAAGTTCCATAACAGCTACATTATCATTATTTATAAGTTCTTGACCTATAATATTTTTTATATTTACATGAGCTGAAAAATGTACATCTTCCCAATCAATTGCCATTAAATCATATCCTTCAAAATTATTCCAGCTTGTTCTGCAAATAAAGGTGGTATGGCATTTCCTATTTGAGTATATCTGGGAACGGAAGTTTTTCTTCTCTCACCACCTGTTGTATAACTAGCCTTAAACTCGTAACTATCAGGAAATGACTGTATTCTTGCATATTCTCTAACAGTTAATATTCTTGGTTCACAGTAATGAATATAATCATCTGGTAAGGTAGTAAGTGTAGGAGTAGGAGAATGTTGACAAAGTAGCACAACTGTTCTTTTTTTCATATTAAATTTTTCTTTTATTTTCTCTGATATGTTCTTATTTGGTATACCATTATCTAAGATATATTGAAATTTTTCTATTGTATATTCTTTATGTTTTGAAAACCTATGACTATTTGCGATTTTATTTGTTAACGGTCTGCTTTGTCGCATAAGTTTTTGATAAGGACTTGTAGCTTTTGAATATATTCCTGCTTGAAAGTTTTTTGTATCAGAAGATTCTTTTGTCCCATTTGATTTTAATAAATCAGATATGGCATCAGTTAAAGAGGTAGTATCATTGTCTTTTAAACTCAAATCCAAATTTTTAGACTTGAAAAAATTAGCTCTATTATTAATAATACTTTCAAAAAAAGTTTTTGCATCTCCTTGTTTTTTCGTACCTACAAGAATATATCTTTGTCTTTTTTGAGGTACTCCATATTCTGAAAAATCAATGATTTTTCCTTCAACATCATAACCCAACTTTTTAAGCTTTTTTACTACATATACCGAATATGCCTGACCTCTAGTATTTCCTTTTTTAAAACCTATTGTAAATCCTCTTACATTTTCAAAAAATAAAACCTTTGGCTGTACTAACTCTATAAATTTAATATAGGAATCAATTAGTTTATTTCTATCATCTTTTTCTTTTCGTCTTCCTGCCATAGAAAAACCTTGGCAAGGTGGTCCTCCTGCAACTAAAGATATTTTTCCTTTTAAAGATTTTAATTCTTTTTCATAAGTATCTAATATACTATTAATATCATGATTTTGTAAAAGTAACCATTTGGGCCAGGAAAAATTAGAATTATTATTGATTAAATTATGCTTTAATGTTGAGAACGCATCTTTGCTCTTTTCTATAGCAAACAAACCTTTCCAACCTGCATTATGTAGTCCTAGTGCCAGACCACCACAACCTGAAAATAAATCAATATAATAATTATTTTTATTCAAATTTTACCTTTGTAATAGTTATATAAATTATATCTAAAATTGATTTTATTGTAAAATTTGAGTTAATATAATGCTGTAACATTTGGCTATAAGTTCATATTATCTTAAAATTCTTTTTATTTTCCAAAAGTGCTTTTTATAATAAGTATTATTTATATGAGAGATATGTACACCTCTTGAGCTTGAAGAGTGCATAAACTTTCCATCTTTTAGATAAATACCTACATGTCTTGAATTTCTACCTGTTTTGAAAAATATCAAATCACCTATTTTAAGATTTTTTTTGCTTATTTGTTTTCCTATTTTTTCTTGTAGGGCAGTTGTTCTAGGTAGTGATACTTTTAATTTATTTGTATAAGTATTTTGTACAAAAGCAGAACAGTCTATACCTTTTTTAGTTGTACCACCATATTTATATTTTACACCTTGCCATTGTTGGTATTGTTTTTTTAACTGCTTGTATATAAAAATGTTTTGTGTAGAATAAGAAGGAAAAGTAATATCTTTTCTATAAATTTTTTTGCTTGTACAGCCACTTAAGATAATAAAAACTACACACAATATTGCTTGTATAAATCTTGTTTTCATTTTTATTATCTCCTTGTATTATTATTTAGAGCTAAGTATAAAAAAGTTTTAAAATCCTCTTAATGTAATTCCAAAATAAAGACCAAGTAGTCCTAAGACTATGTTGATAGGCATATGCTTACTTATTGATTCTAAATGTGATTTTGCATTTAACATATCACCTAAATTATAAGCTTTTTGTGCTTTATTTCTTTTTATGTAAAGAAATATAAATACTGCTGTCATAAGCATCCAAATACCTTCTTTAATTAAAACAAAATGATATAAAGGAGTTCCTTTAAAAGCTAAACCTAAAATCATTATAATTGCAGTTATTAGCAATATCAAAATAAATACTATCATCAAATTAAAAAATCTTTTAAGATTTTCTAATGTTCTTTCTATTTTTACCTTTGGTTCTATTATATTATTCATAGAATAATGAATAACAAACCTCATAGTTATCATTCCACCTACCCAAACAATTGCACTTAATACATGCAAAAATATTATCAAACTAGGTGACACAAAAAATAATTCTCTCATTCTTATACTTCCTTTTTATTTAGATAAGATAAAGCTTGTGTTTTTGCTTCATCTATTTTATTTATATGCTTTCCACCTGCTTGTGCAAAGTCAGCTCGTCCTCCACCATTGCCACCAAGTATTGGTGCAATTTCTTTTATCCATAATCCTGCATTTATTTTTGTATTTTTACAACCTGCTACTATCATCACTTTATCGCCTTTTTTTTGTAGTAAAAGTACTGCTAGTTTTTGATTTGCATTTTTTAAATCATCAACAATTTTTTTAATATCACCATTTTTTACAATATCAACTATAATTTTAACATCATTAATAAATATTTCATTTAAAGTTTGAGTATTTTGCTCTTGCATTTCATTAATTTGAGATTTCAGTTGTTTAACTTGATCTTTTAGTTTTTTAATGCCTATTAGTACATCATTATTTTTCACTTCATTTTTAAGTTCATTCATATTTTTTATAATATCATTTGTGTAATTAATAGCACTACTACCGCAAACAGCTTCTATTCGTCTAACTCCAGCACTCACACCACTTTCTTTAGTAATATAAAAACTACCAATATCAGCAGTATTTTTTACATGTGTTCCCCCACAAAATTCAATTGATATATCTCCAAAATTAATAACTCGTACAATATCTCCATATTTTTCACCAAACATAGCAATAGCACCACTTTTTTTAGCTTCTTTTATACATAGTTCTTGAATACTAGCTTTTAATCCACGACTTATCATAGAATTCACTAAATCTTCAACTTCATTAATTTGTGTTTGACTCATAGCTTTTTCATAAGTAAAATCAAATCTTAACCTTGAAATTTCATTTAAAGAACCAGCTTGTGATACATTATCTCCTAATACTATTTTAAGCGCTGATTGAAGTAAGTGTGTTGCACTATGATGTTTAGATGTTTCATATCTATTTACAACAACGGAGGTAACTATTTCATTTTTACTTAAAAATTGATTTTCAACTATTATTTTTGACATATTAATATTGTGAAATATTTGAGTATCAGTTACCATAATAATTTTATCATGAGTTTCAATAGCTCCAATATCACCTACTTGTCCACCACTTTGTGCATAAAAAGGAGTTTTGTCTAATATCACCCAAGCACTTTGACCTTGCTTTACAATACTTACTTCTTTAAAATTTTCATCTAAAAGTGCAAGTACTTTTGAGCTACTTGTTACATTAGAATATCCTATAAAAGTATTTGTGCCATATTTATCAAGGAGTATTTTAAAAGCACCATCATTTGTACTATTAGAACTTCCTTTCCAAGAAGCTTTTGCTTTAGTTTTTTGCTCTTGCATTAAGATATCAAATGTATTAATATCAATACTTATATTTGTTTGTCTTAGCATATCTTGTGTTAAATCTAAAGGAAAACCAAATGTATCATAAAGTTTAAATGCAGTATTTCCTGAAAAGATTTCTTTTGTATTTTTTAATTCTTCATTAAATAAAGACATTCCTAAATCAATGGTTTTAAAAAATCTAGCTTCTTCTAGGCTTAACTGTTCTTTTATGTATGATTTTTGCTCAACAATTTGAGTATAATGATTTCCAAGAATATCACATAAAGTATCTACAAGATCTGCCATAAATGGTTTTTTTAAGCCTAATAAATAACCATGCCTAACACAGCGTCTTAAAATTCTTCTTAAAACATAACCACGACCTTCTTTATCAAATAATATACCCTGAGATAACATAAAAGAAGTAGCTCTTAAATGATCAGCTATTACTCTGTAGCTTCCAATAGTTTCAGCTGTATGTTTTTTACCACATAATTGTTCAACTTTTTTAATTAAAGGCTGAAAATTTGAAGAATCAAAATTATTTAAAACACCTTCTTTAATGGCAATAACTCTCTCTAAGCCCATACCTGTATCAATAGATGGTTTTGGTAAGGGAGTTAATTTCCCTTTTTTATCTTTTTCATACTGCATAAATACTAAGTTCCAAATTTCTAAGAACCTATCACCCTCACCACCTAGATAATCTTCATCGGAATTAAAATTATCGCTACCTTGATCATAAAAAATCTCAGAGCATGGACCACATGCTCCTGTATTTCCCATTGACCAAAAATTATCTTTATCTCCAAATCTTTTTATTCTATCTTTGCTTATGTGATTTTTCCAAAGTTCATAAGCTTCATCATCATCATTATGAATAGTAACCCATAGCTTATCAACTTCAAGTTCTAAGTTAACAGTTATAAATTCCCAAGCATAAGCAATAGCATCTTTTTTAAAATAATCTCCAAAAGAAAAATTCCCAAGCATTTCAAAAAGTGTATGATGTCGTGCTGTATATCCTACATTTTCTAAATCATTATGTTTTCCACCAGCTCTTATACAAAGTTGACAAGAAGTTGCTTTTGGATTTGTGGGTCTTGGAACTTCACCTGTAAAAATATCTTTAAATTGAACCATACCAGCATTAACAAACATCAATGATGTATCATTTGGCACTAGTGGCATTGAAGAAATAACTTCATGCCCTTTATTCTTAAAAAAATCTAAAAATTCTTGTCTTACATCCATATTATCATCCATCTTACTTATTTTTGCTTATTCTATCTAAAAATACGTTTAGTAAAGATTAGTATATGTAGATATATCTAATATTTAAATCTTAAGCTGTAAATTTAGTTCTAATAAATAAAATATTTGATATTATCTTCTAATAGAATTTCTTAAGGAATGTTTTGAATGATAGAAAATAAAGACTTATTCAAACATGCGATTGCTTTAACAGGAGGAATTGCAAGTGGAAAGAGTACAGTTTGTAACTTATTTAAGCTTCATGGTTTTTTAACTATAGATGCTGATAAAATTGCTCATAAGTTATTGGATATACATTATATAGAAATTGAAAAGATGTTTGGAGAAGAATATATTTTAGATAAAAAAGTTTTAAGAAAACAATTAGGTCAAATTATTTTTTCAAATAAAGATGAAAAATTAAAACTAGAAAATTTCATTCATCCTTTAATTAAAAAAGAGATTGTAAAAGAAGCTATGGTGTTTGAAAAAGCAAAAAAAACTTATTTTATAGATATTCCTTTATTTTTTGAAACTATGAATTATCCAATTTCAAGATCATTAACCGTATATACACCTTTTGATATACAAATTATTAGACTAATGAAAAGAGATAAGATATCACAAAATGAAGCAAAATTAAAAATATCAAATCAAATGGATATAGAAGAAAAGAAAAAATTAGCTACTTATGTAATAGATAATTCAAAAGATTTAAAGAATTTACAAAATGAAGTAGAAAAGATAATAGGGGATGTTTTATGACTTATACAAAATATAGTGCTAGTGGAAATGATTTTATAATATTCCATACTTTTAACAAGCAAGACTATTCTAAAAAAGCTATTTCTTTGTGCAATAGAACACAAGGTATTGGAGCAGATGGCTTGATTGTTTTAATTCCAAATAAAACTTATGACTTTGAATGGTTATTTTATAATAGTGATGGAAGCACTGCTTTAATGTGTGCAAATGGTACAAGAGCTTGTGCCCATTATGCATATAATAATAATTTGACAAAATGCACAATGTCTTTTCAAACGGGTGCTGGAATTATATACTCAGAAGTATCTGGAGATATTGTTCAAACACAGCTTACAAAGCATCAAGTTATAAAAGAAGACTTTAAAGAATATGGCTATACTTGGTCTTTAATAGATACAGGAGTGCCTCATTTAGTTTGTATTGTTGAAGACTTAGACAATTTTGATATAAATTTATGTGTAAAAATGAGACAAAAATATAATGCAAATGTCAATTTTGTGCAAGTAAAGAATAAAAAACTATTTGTTCGTACATTTGAAAAAGGTGTGGAGGCTGAGACTTTAGCTTGTGGGACTGGAATGGTTGCTTGTTTTATTAGAACAAATGAGCTTTTTTTAGTAGAAAATGAAGTTTTTGTTTATCCAAAAAGCAAAGAAGAATTAAGTATAAGATTAGAAAATGATAAGCTTTATTTAAAAGGTAAAGTGAAGAAAGTTTTTGTAACACAAATTTAAATATTAAGAAAGGATAAAATTGAGAATTGCTTTTATAGGAGATATTGTAGGTCGTCCTGGAAGAAAAATCATTAAAGATAACTTAAAAAGAATGAGACAAGAATATGATATTGATTTTGTCATTGCAAATGGTGAAAATGCTAGTCATGGTTTTGGTTTAACTATAAAGCATTGTGATGAATTATTTAAAATGGGAATTGATGTTATTACTGGTGGAAATCATTCTTTTGATAAGAAAAAAGATATGTTAGTATTGCTTGAAACAAAAGCAGTTTTAAGACCAGATAATTATCCTGTAGGTCTAGTTGGGTCTGGTGTTAAAATTTTTGAAGTTAAAACAAAAAATGCTATACAAAAATTAGCAGTTATTAATCTAATGGGACAATTTGCTATGCCAATAGTTGAGAATCCTTTTAATCTAGCAAAAGAAATCATTTCAAAACTACATGAAGATGGAGTAAAAAATATTTTTATTGACTTTCATGGTGAAGCTTCTAGTGAAAAAAGAATAATGCTTATGATGTTTAAAAATCAAGTTAGTGCAATATGTGGAACACATACACATGTAGGAACAGATGATTTACAAATATTTGAAAACACTGCTTATTTAACTGATATTGGACTAACTGGATGTAGAACAAATGTAATAGGAATGGATAGTAAAATTCCTATTTTAAAAGCCACCACAGGAATAGGTGGACACTTTTCTATTCCTACAACAGCTAAATCAATCTTACAAATGATGGTAATTGATATTAAAAATGGTAAAGCTATTAAGTGCTTTAAATTAAAAAAACTATGTAATCAAGATGAGTGTATACAAACAAATGCAATTATTGACTAGCATAAATAACTCTTATGATTTATTTATTTTTTTAAAAGAAAAAGATTTATTAAAAGAACATTTGATTTCTTGGTGGCCTAGCTCAAATGATTTTGAGATTTTATTAGGTGCTATTTTAACACAAAATACAAAATGGACAAATGTTGAAAAATCTTTAGTAAATTTAAAAAGAATAAATATTTTAAGCTTAGAAGATTTACTTAATATAGATATTAATAGTTTGATTTTCGCTATTACTTCAAGTGGTTTTAAAAATCAAAAGTCAAAAAAATTAAAACTATTAGCTTCTAATATTTTAGAAGAATTTGGTTCATTTGAACTTTTTAAAAACTCCTGTACAAGAGAGTGGCTTTTAGAACAAAAAGGTATAGGACTTGAAACGGCTGATGCTATTTTATGTTATGCCTGCAAAAGAGATTCTATGGTAGTAGATAAATATACTCTTAAATTATTAAAAAGATTTAATTATGAGTTTGAATCTTATATTGATCTTGAAGAATGGTTAGAATATGGAATTAATGAAAATTACGATAAAATCGTTCAACTTTACGATTATGAAATATCTTTAAATTTAATCTATTGTAGGTTTCATGGGAAAATTATTGAATTTATGAAAAAGCATTAAGAGGATAAACAAATGATTATAATTCCACAAACAAAAGGGGGAGTAGGGAAGTCTACGGTTGCTATGCAGGTTATTGCTCCTTACTTATTTAAAAAACATGGCAAAAAAATAACTTATATTGAAATAGATGATGAGAATAATGACTCAGAATCATTTACTCAAACTGAAATAGTTAATAAAAGAATGTTGGGTACAAATAAATTAACCCAACTTGATGAGCTAATTTTAATGGATGATAATCATGAAATTATAGTTGATGTTGGAGGAAATAAAACTTCAGCATTAGTATTAGATGAGATAAAGAAAATAGGCTCTTTTGGTAATATTAAATGGATAATTCCTTTAGGTGATGGGGAATTAGATGGGAAAAATGCTATTTCTACTATGAAAAAAATCAAAAAAATTGAAAAAAATTCTGAAGCAAATGTAATTTTTGCTTTAAATAGAGCTATTTCTATGGAAACAGAGTATATAGAAGAACAATTTATTAATTTTTTTGGACATAAATATTTAGAATCTAATTCTGTCATATGTGATTTTGTTAAAAATCCAAAATATTTTTCTGTTAAAAATGATAAAGTTATTACAATGAGTAGGTATTTAGGCTCAACTGTTTGGGAAATGGCATATACAAATACAGATTTTACAAAAAAAGCACTAGAAGCAAAAGAGCTAGGAGATATTGAAAGTGCAAGAAAATATTTATTTTTTAGACGTATTCAAACAGAAGCAAAAGATTATGTTATTGATGTATTAAATAAAATTTTTTGTGATTTAGACACTTGGATTGATCTTAAAAAATGAATGAGATGAGCTTTAAACAAGCAAAAGATGTAATAGAACAGCTTGAATTATCAGAAATATCTTTACATAAATCATTTGAAAATATTTCAAAAGCTTCAAAAGCTTTAGAAAACACTTTAGAAAAACAAAAAAATATATTTGAACTTTTGCCACAAAAAGAAAAAGGAATAACTTTTTTAAAACTATTAATCATGTTAAATATTGGATTTATTCTAGGTATTTTTGCTGGTAAATATTTATTATAAAATTAGGAAAAAATATATGGGAAAACAAGAAAAAATAGTTTCAATGTTTAATGATATCGCAAAAACGTACGATATTACAAATAGAATTTTATCTATGGGTATTGATAAATCATGGAGGAATAAAGCTTGTAATTTAAGTTTTGAATTTTATGATAAAAAAAATATTGATAAAATCATTGATGTTGCTTGTGGGACTGGTGATATGATTTATTTTTGGCAAAAAATAGCAAAAACTAACAATATCAACTTACATAATATTGTTGGAGTTGATCCAAGTGTTGGAATGTTAGATGTTGCTAAGAAAAAAATAAAAGAAGTAGAATTCATAGAAGCTAGTGCTATATCTATGCCTTTTGATGATGATAGTGCTGACATTATATCTATATCTTATGGTATTAGAAATGTAGTTAAAAGACAAGAAGCATTTAATGAATTTTCAAGAATTCTTAAAAAAGATGGTTTAGTTGTAATCTCAGAATTTACAAAAAATAAGAAAACTTCCGCACTTGATCATATTACTGATTTTTACATGAATAAAATATTACCTATATTAGGTGGGTTTATTTCAAAAAATAAAGAAGCATATAATTATTTGCCGAATTCCATTGATGAATTTTTAACAAGTGAGAACTTATGTAAAGAGTTAAGAGAAGCTGGGTTTGAAATAGTCTATACAAAAGCATTTTCTATGAATATATCTACTTTGATAATAGCTAAAAAATTATAATGCTAGGAACTTGATGCAAAAAGCACTTGAGGTATCACAATTAAACATCCAAATAAAATCTATTTTAGAAACTACTTTTATAAGTGTTTATGTGCAAGGTGAGATATCTAACTTAACTTATCATAACTCAGGACATATATACTTTTCGATTAAAGATGCAAATTCTGTAATTTCTTGTGTTATGTTTAAAGGAAATGCAAAATATCTAAAGTTCAGACTTGAACTTGGACAAAAAATATGTATTAATGGAAATTTGACAGTTTATACACCACGAGGAAATTATCAATTATTGTGTACAAAAATTGAGCCATCAGGGCAGGGTAGTTTGGCATTAGCATATTCACAATTAAAAGATAAATTAGAAGTGCAAGGTTTTTTTAAAGAAGAGAATAAAAAAGAACTTCCTAAATTTCCTAAAAAAATAGTCTTAATTACATCGGCAAGTGGTGCAGCTATTGAAGATATGAAAAAAGTAGCAACAAACAGATGGCCTTTAGTTCAATTGATTTTGATACCAACTTTAGTTCAAGGAGAAGATGCAAAAGATGATATAGTAAAATCTTTAAAATATGCTAATACCTTATCTTGTGATTTGATTATTTTAAGTAGAGGTGGTGGAAGCATAGAAGATTTATGGGCTTTTAATGAAGAAGATGTAGCCATTGCTATATATGAATCAGCTATTCCTATTATCTCAGCCATTGGTCATGAGAGTGATTATTTAATAAGTGATTATGTAGCAGACTTAAGAGCAGCCACTCCATCAAATGCAATTGAGTTGGCATTGCCTGATATTAACGAATATAGAATTTATATAGATAATTTAAGCAAAGATTTTGATAATATTTTATTAAATATTCTAAATAATAAAGATGATAATATAGAATATATGAAAAAACTTTATGAACAAAATTCTATTGAATCAAAATTTGCTTATTTTGATAAAGAAATTAAGCTTTTAAAACAAAATTTTATTTATTGTATAGAGCAAAATGTAAAAATGAATGAGTTCGAGTTAGATAACCTAAGAGAAAATTTTAGAAACAATCATCCAAGTAAAAATCAATTAAATTATTTTGCACAAATTTTAAAAAATAATAAACTAAGCCATTTAGAAGAATTAAAGGTAAATGACCATATCACACTACAAACAACAAAAACTATTGTTTCTTGTACAATAAATAGTATTGAAGAACAATAATAATAATTTAAGTATATAAAAGTTAAAATGTAGCTAGATTATAATAAAAACTCAACAAAGGAAATATCATAATGGATACTAGTGTAGAAAATACCCAAATACTTGATGGGGTTAATTTGAATGAGTATATGACTTTTGAATTAGGAAAAATGAAATATGCAATTGAATTAGAGAAGATTAGAGAAATATTAACATATCCTGATAATATCACTCCCTTGCCAAATACGAACGATTGGGTAAAAGGATTGATTAATTTAAGAGGAGAAGTTGTTCCTATTTTAGATATAAGAATTAAATTTCATACAGGAGATATTGTGTATAATACAAATACATCTGTAATTGCTGTTATAACTAAAGATAAAAGAATGATAGGAATTATTGTTGATAAGGTTGATGATGTACAAAAAATAGATATATCTTCTTTATCTGTAGTTTCAGATATGGGTTCAGCAATTCCTTCTCGATACTTAAAAGGATATGTAAGATTAGATAATAATGAAATGCTTGTATTAATGGATATTGAATCTGTTGTAAGCAAAGAAGAACTTAGAAGTTAAAATTTTTATGAAAGCTAATATATATGACATTAGATAAAAAAATAATATTAAGATTAAAAGTATTATATGTAGAAGATGATGATAGTATTAGAAGTGAACTAACACTTGTTTTATTAAAATTTTTCGGAAAAGTATATACGGCAAAAGATGGTGAAGATGGACTTTTAGTTTATAAGAAACATAAAAATAGTATTGACCTTATAATATCTGATATTAATATGCCTAAATTAACTGGTATAGAAATGTTAAAAGAAATTAGAAAAATAGATAAAAATATACCAATAATGTTTACGACTGCTTATTCAGATACGCAGTTTTATAGCGAAGCTATCAAATTAAAAGTTTATGAATATTTAATAAAACCAATTGATATTAGAAACCTAATAGAAGTAACAAGCACACTAGCACAAACTTTATATAATGATTTTTTATTAGAACAACAAAAAAATGAACTACAAAAATATACTAATATAATATTAGATAATAATATAGTTATTAAAACTGATAATAAAATGAAAATTACATATGTTAATGAACTATTTTGCTCAACTACTAATTATAATAAAGATGAATTATTAAATCAATCACTTGACTCTTTATTCCATGGCGATGTTGATCCAAAAATATCTCAAAAAATACAAGTTAGTATTTTATCTAATAACACATGGAAAGGTATTATAAAAAATAAAACAAATTTTAATACAAACTATGTAGCAGAATGTACAATAATATCATCGCTAAATGATGCAGGGGATGTAATAGGATCTATTTGTATTCAAAAAGACATAACAAAAGAAATAAATCAACAAAGAGATGTTAAAATTTCATTAATGAAAGATAAGGGAAATATTTTTATAAAAAGTAAAAAAGATGAAATTTTAACAACGCAAAAAATCAATAAATTAGAACAAAAGATAAGGGAATTACAAAAATCATTTAGTTTAGAAATAACAAAAAATGATTTAGATGTTTACAGCCATGAAAAAGCTATTTTAGAGAATAAACAATTAAAAAGAGAGATAATGCAGTATAAAAAAGATTATCTTTCTTTAAACAGTGATAAAAGTTCATTTATGAAACTTTCTAAAGACAATACTGATTATAGAATGAAAAATAAAAAATTATTACTTAGCTTAAAAAGCATTGATGAAAAATATTTGAAAGAAGCTAAGCAAACTAGTGTCAATTATGAAATTAAAATTGATGACTTAGAAAAAGAATTAAATAAGGTAAAAAGTGGTTTTGATAATCTTGACAATCCAGAAGCATTAATGGACAAATTAAGATATTGGAAAGAAAAAGCAAAAGATGAATTGGAAAAGACCCAAAACCTAGAAAAACAAGTCTTAAAGCATGCAGATGCCAATGTTTTAAGTAAACTGTTTGGTCAAAGAAGCAAATTCTAAAACTAAATACTTATGAAAATTTTATTTATTCTTGTAGCTATTTTATTTGCAAATATACTTTTTGGGAAAGAACAAATAATTGCGAATATACAAGAAGCTTCAGGAATAACATTTAGTCAAAAATCTAATACTTTATTTGTAGTAAGTGATGAGGGTCTATTGTATGAGTTATCCTTAAAGGGTAAAATTTTAAGATCTAAGAAAATTGGTTCATATGATTTTGAAGGTATTACAATTGATGATAAGAATAATTTATTAATTTTACTTATTGAAGGAATTGATAATATTTTAATTTTAGAACAAAAAACTTTTAAAATTAAAAAACAAATAGCAATTAAAAGAAAATATAAAAATAAAACTATATTAAAAAAAAATATGAAGCATGGTTTAGAGGGTATAGTTATAATCAAAAATAAATTATATCTCTCAAATCAATCATATAAACAGTATCCAAGTTCTAATTCTTCAGTAATAGTAATAGTAGATTATAATTTAAATAAAAATAAATTAAAAATTAAAAATATTATCAATCATGGTATGTTTGATATTGCAGGTTTGACTTTTTATAATAATTTTTTATATATGATAAGTGATAGAAATAATTTATTAATAAAATATGATTTAAGACATAAAAAAATAAAAGCAATACAAAAATTAAATACAAAATATGCTCAAGAAGGTATAACTTTTGATAATAATGCTAATTTATATATTGCAGATGATAATGGCTATATATTAAAAATTACGAATTTTTAAAGATGAAAAATATAAATTTCAAAATTTCTCAATAATTCCATAAGAAAGCCTTGACAAATGATAG